>NZ_MPNT01000009.1:13253-200332 GCF_001907675.1 Mycobacterium paraffinicum | reverse complement strand
CCGCCCCCGCCATCCTGCCCCCCCAACGCCACGCCCCCCCCCGGCCCCCACCCTACCCTCTTCGTCGGCGGCGTCAGAGGTGTATAGGAGGCAGTTGGTGGGGTTGGCGGCGGCGGCGTACGCCGCAGCGGCGTGGTCCGTTCGGCCGGCCCCGGCGGGGGCGCCCCGCGCCGGATCACCTGTGACGGCTCGGTGCACGGTTCGGGCGGCTTCCGCCCGGGCGGCCCCGGTGGGCCGGGCGGGCGCGCCCGGTGCGGTGGTCGATCGCCGTTCACCCGGTTAACGTACCGGCCGGTGCGCCCGAGGTTCGACTACGAGCGGGCGCGCAGACCGTTGATGAATGGGCAACCCATCAACACGCGGATGGCCTGGCTCAACCCGGTCATGTCGTCCACCGGCTTGTGAAACGGCAGCCGGACATCGTGGTCGCGGTCCGGGCCTTCGACGCGGAACCGCACGCCGTAGCGATCGAGCCCGAGAGGACGCACCTGCCCGCGGCGTAACCGCGAGGGCAGCCGGGACACCAGCCGCGCGACCACATCGCTGTGGGCGGTGTCCAAATGCCACAGCAGGTTCGACTCAACCTCGCAGAACGGGTCGGGCCGGGCCGCGAGGAGGTCCTCGACGCTGACGGGCTCGGCGCCGGTGGCGTCGGTGACGACGACGGACGCAATCTCCAGGCGCAACAGCGTGTAGCGCGGCTCGTGCCCGTCCGAGGGCGCGCAGCGCGGGGTGTCGACCTGCAGCAGCGCGGGGTGCGGCCATTCGGCGGCGATCAGGTCGACCGTCTCGGCGACCTCGTCGGGGTGGAATTCCCGCACGCGTCCGCGCACCCAGACCAGCGAGCGCACCGGTTCCCGCAGCGGCAGCGGAGCGTAGTCGGTCAGTTCCAGGAGTGCCTGTGCTCCGGCGACGGCGTCGTTCGCGCCGGGCAGGGCCAGCGCGAAGGACCCGTCGGGCAACAGGTGATGGACCGGGGTCACGACCGGATCCTGGCGCGCGGGCACGGTCTCGAGGGCCAGCAGCGCACCGCCGGCGCGGACACACGCGCTGCGGATTCGTTCGGCAGTCGTCGGGGCGGGGCAGGCGGTCAGCGGTAACACCATTCTCCTTATGTTAGGTAAGCCTAAGTTAACTTAGAAGGCGAGGTGCCGCAAGGGCCGATTGGCGCCCCGCGCCGCTAGGGTTGGGGCGTGGTCCGCATCGCTTATCTCGGTCCGGAAGGGACCTTCACCGAGGCGGCGCTGTTGCAGATCACCGCCGCCGGTCTAATTCCCGAACAGGGCCTCGGCGAGGTCCGGCGACTGCCCCTCGACAGCACCGCCGCGGCGCTGGACGCCGTCCGCGACGGCGGGGCCGAGTACGCCTGCGTTCCGATCGAGAACTCGATCGACGGGTCCGTGACGCCCACCCTCGACAGCCTGGCCATCGGCTCGCCGCTGCAGGTGTTCGCCGAAACCACCCTGGACGTCGCGTTCACCATCGTCGTCCGACCGGGCCGCACCGTCGCCGACGTTCGCACCCTGGCGGCGTTCTCGGTGGCGGCCGCGCAGGTGCGGCACTGGGTCGCCACCCACCTGCCCGAGGCCGAGCTGCGGCCCGCGTACTCCAACGCCGACGCGGCGCGGCAGGTGGCCGAGGGCCAGGCCGACGCCGGGGTGACCTCGCCGCTGGCCGCCGCCCATTGGGGGCTGGCCGCGCTGGCCGAGGGCGTCGTCGACGAACCCAACGCCTGCACGCGCTTCCTGCTGGTCGGCCCGCCCGGGCCGCCGCCGGCCCGCACGGGTGCCGACCGCACCGCGGTGGTGCTGCGCATCGACAACGCGCCGGGCGCGTTGCTGGGCGCGCTGACCGAATTCGGGATGCGCGGTATCGACCTGACCCGGATCGAATCCCGGCCGACCCGGACCGCGCTGGGCACCTACATGTTCTTCGCCGACTGCGTGGGCCACATCGACGACGACGCCGTCGCCGAGGCACTCAAAGCGCTCCACCGTCGTTGTGCCGATGTGCGATACCTGGGATCTTGGCCGACCGGCTCGCCCGCCGGGGTGCTGCCGCCGCCGGCCGACGAGGCGGCGCGCTGGCTGGCGCGGCTACGCGACGGAAAACCCGAAACCGCGGCCGGGGGAATCGAGCCATGACCGGACGGCTGGTGCTGCTGCGACACGGCCAGTCCCACAGCAACGTCGAACGCAGGCTGGACACCCGGCCGCCCGGGGCGGAGCTGACGCCGCTGGGCCGCGACCAGGCGCGCGCCTTCGCCCGCGGTGCGAGCCGGCCCGCGCTGCTGGCCCACTCGGTGGCGATCCGCGCGTCGCAGACCGCAGGGATCATCGGCGGCGAACTCGAGATGGCGCCTGTCGAGGTGCCCGGCGTTCACGAGGTGCAGGTCGGTGGGCTGGAGAACCGCAGCGACGACGATGCGGTCGCGCAATTCAACGCGATCTACGAGCGCTGGCATCACGGCGATCTCGACATCCCCCTGCCCGGCGGGGAAACCGGTAACGACGTGTTGGACCGCTATGTGCCGGTGCTCACCGAGCTCCGGCTGCGCTACCTCGACGACCGCGAGTGGACCGGCGACATCGTCGTCGTGAGCCACGGCGCGGCCATCCGGCTGGCCGCCGCCGTGCTGGCCGGCGTGGACGCCGGCTTCGCGCTGGACCACCACCTCGACAACGCCGAATCGGTGGTGTTGGCGCCCATCACCGACGGGCGGTGGAGTTGCGTGCGCTGGGGTGCACTGACGCCGCCGTTCTACCCCGAAGCCGAGGCGACCCCGGTCGCGGACGCGGTGCACTCGAGCACCGACCCGATGGGCTGAAGGCCGGTCAGACGGCGAGCGCGATGGCTTCCGAGCATCCGCAGCCGATGGCGTCGCAGTCGACGACGAAGGCGTGCGGCAACAGCTCAGGGCTGAAGCAATCCGGTTCCGTGCACTCCGAACGGCGCAGCGAATGGCGAATGATGGTGCCGTGACAGTGATCCAAGCCTGCCCGGCAGTCGCGGCAGTCAGCACTCATAACCCGTTCATAGCACCGGCGGCGGACAATTCCGGGATGCCGCGCCCATAGGCAGCCGTGTCGTCAGGCCCAGCCCAATTCCTCCAGCCGCTCGTCGCCGATGCCGAAGTGGTGCGCGATCTCGTGGATCACCGTGATCGCGACCTCCTGGACGACGTCGTCGTCCGACTCGCAGACGTCCAGCAGCGCCTCGCGGTAAATGGTGATGGCGTCGGGCAGCGCTCCGGCGTAGTCGGAGTCGCGCTCGGTCAGCGCGACCCCTTCGTACAGCCCCAGGAGTTCGCCGTCCTCGGGGTGGCGGTCCCCGACCAGCACGACGACGTTGTCCATCGCCGCCGCCAGCTCGGGTGGGATCAGGTCGAGCGCGTCGGAGACCAGCTCCTCGAACCGTTGCGGATCCATCCGCACGGGCACTCGGCTAGCCCCCGGCGGGCGGCGCGGCGGGGGGTGCCTCCGGCTGAGGGTTGGCCGGCGGTGGTGCCCCACCGTCCGCGGGGGGCGGGGCCTGCGGCGGCGCTCCGGCGTCCGCGGGCGGTGGCGCCTGTGGCGCCGGGGAGTTGGTCTCCGGCGCCTGGGGCGTCACGACCGGCTGCTGACCCGGGAGATGCTGGTTGTTCGGCGGGATCTCGGGGGTAGGGCTGGCCTGGCTCTGCGGAGCCTGCCCCGGTACCTGGAGCGGTATCGGCGGGAGGGTGAGGCGCTCTTCGGGAATGTCGGGCGGCGGCACAGGCGCCTGCCCGTTGATCAGCAGCTGCCCCTTGGCGCTGTTGACCAGGGTCGCCCAGCCGCCGTTGCCCAGCGTCGCGCCGATGCTGCAGGCGACCTCGCGGCTGCCGGCCGTCCAGCTGGACAGCGGCACGGTGGGGTAGATCAGCGTCAGGGTGGTGGTGCGCAACTTGACCGGCGCCAGGTAGGCGTCCGTCATCTTGGTGCACAGATCCTTGATGTACCCGTCCTGGTCGGGCTCGGACGGTAACGCGCCCGGGAACTTCTCGGCCAGGTTGACCGTGCCGGTCACCTCCATCGCGTGCGGCGTCGCGCATTCGACCGGAGCATCGATCGGCTGGTTGGTGGTCGGGTCGATGCCCAGGCAGGTGCCGGCCGGCCAGACCTTGGACTGGTCGACGTCGGCGACCTTGCCCTTGAAGGCCTGCTGCTGATTATTGGTGCCGGGCAGTTGCAGGCCGCACAGCATGCGGCGTTCGCCGGACTGGCGCCAGGCCCGGTCGCCGGGCCACAGCAGGCTGACGATGAACTTGCTGTTGGGATCGAACTTGGGCCCCAGGTAGTTGCGTGCGGCGGACTCGCACTGTTCCTGAGTGATCTGCTGGATGCGAGCGGGAGACGGCGGAGCGGCGTTGGGCCCGTACTCCGCGCCCGGGAACGTGCGCATGTCGACGGATTCGGCGACTTCGAATTTGTGGTCGTCGGCGCAGTTGACGATCTTCGCCGACTCCGGGGTGGCGTCCGGCCACATCAGGCAGTCACCGGCGGCGGCTTTGTTGAACGCGGCGTCGCTCTTGCTTCCGGTGGTGGGTACCGGGTTGCCGTCGAGATAGCCGGACAACCGCCCGGGTCCGGTGCCGCCGACCGGCAGTGCGGTGACGACGCCGGCGATCAGCAGGCCGCCCAGCGCGGTCAACAGCAGGGCGCGCCGGGTGGCCTGCGCCTGCAGGCTCCGCGGCCAGCGGAACCCCGCCGGCAACCGTTGCGGCGTGGCGGCGGGGGCGTCGGCCTCCGGGGCTTCCGGAAGGTCGGTCTCGGGCGCTTGGGACATCGGGTCCATTCTGGCAGGAGCACCTGTGTGGTGTGACAAAAGTTACTGATGTGAGTCCTGAGATGCACCAGGCGGGACGCTCCGCGCGCTCGGCGGAACCCAAAAAGTAGTGTCAGGGCCGTGATCGACCTGAAGCTACTCCGGGATGACCCCGACGCCGTGCGCCGCTCCCAACTCGCCCGCGGCTAGGACCCGGCGCTGGTCGACGCCCTACTGGCGGCCGATGCCGCGCGCCGGGCGGCGATTTCGTCCGCCGACGCGCTGCGCGCGGAGCAGAAGTCCGCCAGCAAGAGCGTGGGCGCCGCATCCCCGGAGGAGCGGCCGGCCAGGCTGGCGCGCGCCAAGGAGTTGGCCGAGCAGGTGAAGGCCGCCGAGACCGATCAGGCTGGGGCCGAGGCCGCGTTCACCGCGGCGCACATGGCGATCTCCAACGTCGTGATCGAGGGGGTACCCGCGGGCGGGGAGGACGACTACCGCGTCCTGGACGTGGTGGGTGAACCCGCTGCCTTGGAGAATCCGAAGGACCACCTGGAGCTCGGCGAGTCCTTGGGCCTCATCGACATGCAGCGCGGCGCGAAGGTGTCCGGCTCGCGCTTCTACTTCCTGACCGGACGCGGCGCGCTGCTGCAGCTGGGGCTGCTGCAGGTGGCCCTGCGCCTGGCCGTCGAGAACGGTTTCATCCCGATGATCCCGCCGGTGCTGGTGCGCCCCGAGGTGATGGCCGGCACCGGGTTCCTGGGCGCTCACGCTGACGAGATCTATCGAGTGGAGGCCGACGATCTCTACCTGGTCGGTACCTCCGAGGTGCCGCTGGCCGGCTACCACGCCGACGAGATTCTGGACCTGTCCGGCGGGCCATTGCGGTACGCGGGCTGGTCGTCATGCTTCCGCCGCGAGGCCGGCAGCTACGGCAAGGACACCCGGGGAATCATCCGGGTGCACCAGTTCGACAAGGTGGAAGGGTTCGTCTACTGCAAGCCCGCCGACGCGGAGGCCGAACACGAGCGACTACTGGGCTGGCAGCGCGAGATGCTGGCCCGCATCGAGGTGCCGTATCGCGTAATCGACGTCGCGGCAGGCGATCTCGGGTCATCGGCCGCCCGCAAATTCGACTGCGAGGCATGGGTTCCCACGCAGGGCGCCTACCGCGAGCTGACGTCGACGTCGAATTGCACCACGTTTCAGGCGCGCCGGCTTTCCACGCGCTACCGCGACGACAACGGCAAGCCCCAGACCGCGGCGACGCTCAACGGCACTCTGGGCACCACCCGGTGGCTGGTGGCGATCCTGGAAAACCACCAGCGGCCCGACGGCAGCGTGCGGGTGCCCGAAGCGCTGGTGCCCTTCGTGGGCACGGAGCTGCTCGAGCCCGCCGGTTAGCTAACGCGCCCTCGCCGCCAGCCTCCCCGGGGTGTGGCCGAAGGCCCGCCGATAGGTGTCGATGAAGGCACTTGTTGTGGCCCAACCGCATTCGGCCGCCACCGACGTGACGTCGTGACGCTCGGCGAGCAGCACCAGGGCGTGCTGCAGGCGGAGCTGCGTGCGCCATTGCGGGAAGGTCATCGCCAGCTCGTCGCTGAACAGGCGGCTCAGGGTGCGTTGGCCGACGCCGATCCGGTGGCCGATCTGCGGCAACGTCAACGGCGCGGCCAGATTGTCGGCGATCAACGCGCACGCTTCGCGCAGCCGGGCGTCGACCGGCGTGGGAATCCACAACGGCTCGCCGCCGCTAGTCGCCCGCAACTGATCCTGGAGCACGGCCAGCATCCGGTGGTGCTCGCCGGTGTCGGTGCCATCGGTCTGCGAACACGCGATGATGAGTTCCCGCATCAACGGGTTGACCGCCAGGACGGTGGGCGCCGCCGGCCCACGACGGTAGCGGCGCGGATCCAGTGCGACGCCGTGAAACTGCGTGGGGCCGTGGAACTTATGTTCGTGCCAGCAACCCGCTGGGATCCAGATCGCCCGGTTCGCCGGCGTGATCCAGGTGCCCGCCGAGGTGGTGACGGAGACCGCGCCCGACGACGGGTAGACGATCTGGTGCAAGGGATGCCGGTGCCGCTCGATCCGGGCCCCCGGGGGCAGCGCCTGCGACGACGTCGCGGGCCCGTGATGGCTGATTTCCGACATAACACGGCAGAATATCGGAAGCCCGCATCCGGTGGGGCGGTTAGCTTTGCCGGTATGGCGATGAATCTCTTGCACCGGCGCCGGTGTAGCTCGGCGGCCTGGGAGAAGGCGGTGGAGGGGCAGCTGTTGCCGTGGGCGCTGGATGGCGTCGAATTGGGCTCGCGGACTTTGGAAATCGGCCCGGGATACGGGGCGACGACGCGCGCCCTGCTGGACAGGGCCGACTCGCTGACCGCCGTCGAGGTCGATGCCGCGATGGCCGATCGGCTGCAGCGCCGCTACGGCGACCGGGCCCGCATCATCCACGGCGACGGCACCGACACCGGGCTGCCCGCCGATCACTTCACCTCGGTGCTGTGCTTCACGATGCTGCACCACGTCCCCCGCGCCGACTTACAGGACCGGCTCTTCGCCGAGGCATTGCGGGTGCTGAAGCCGGGCGGGGCGTTTGCCGGCACCGACGGAATCCCGTCGCTGACGTTCCGGCTCCTGCACATCGCCGACACCTACAACCCGATCGCGCCGGCGGACCTGGGCGCGCGCCTGCGCAACACCGGGTTCGCCGATGTTCAGATCGACTCTTCCGGTGGGCGGCAACGGTGGCGCGCCATCAAACCGGGCTGAGCGGATCAGCGACCGACGCCGGCGAAGGTGGGGCTGCCCGCCTCGAGCGGCACCCGGGCGGCGCGTGCGGTGAAGCTGATCGCGTGATACCACCCGCACAGCATCGTGAGGTCGAGAATCTCGCGTTCGTCGAACTCGGTGCGCAGTGCCGTCCAGAGGGCGTCGTCGATGTCGCGGCGGTCGCAGAGCGAATCCACGGCGCGGACCAGGAGCCGATCCCGCTCGGCGGTCCAGCAGGGATCGTCGGCGCCGCCGTGGGTCAACGAGCGGACCTGGCCGCTGTCGAGATGCGCCTTCTCCGCGAAAAACGCGACGTGCACACCCCATTCGTATTCACAGCCGCAGCGAGCGCAGGTGCGGTCGATGACGATCTCGCGGTCACGAAGGGACAGCGACAGCTTGCGGCTCAGCTCGTAACCGCCCCAGAGCGTCATGGCCTCGGCCATGGGCATGTTGCGCACCACGGTGCGAAACAGCGCGATGGGCGGCACGTTCGGCGGCATCATCTTCTGCAGTTGTGCCGCCACAGCGGCCTCGTAGGGCGGGTCGAGGACACCGATCCGAGGCGTTATTATTTCCGTAACCATGGAAGAGAAAGCTACGTTACGGAATCCGAAACGTCAATCGGCGGCTCGACCCGGGCGCCCGGTGCGGGGGTCGACAACGGGGCGGCCACTCATGGCGGCGCTGGATCTCCTCGGGCGGCGCTGGTCGTTGCGGATCCTGTGGGAGCTTCGCGACGGTCCGCTGGGGGCGCGGGCTTTGCGGGAGCGCTGCGACGGCATGTCTCCCAGCGTCTTGTATGACCGCCTCGGTGACCTGACGGGCGCCGGCCTGGTCGTCCAGCGTGACGACCAGTGTTATGAGCTCGGCGAGGCCGGCCGGTCCCTGGGCGAGGCCCTCGATCCCCTGGACCAGTGGGCCCGCCGCTGGGCGGAGGGAACCTAGGCGTCCACCGTCTCGCGGGCCTGCTCGTGCCGACGCTGCCGCTCTATGGTGGCGAAGTAGAAGGCGAACGCGAACGCGAAGCTGGTGAACAGGCTGGAGACGAAGTACAGCCACGGGTGCTTGAGCCCGCGGCGATAGCCGTCCACGATCGTAAACAGCGGCAGCAGAATCACATTCGCGATCGTGTAGTCCTGGCTCGCGGAGTCCGCGGCGGGATTGGTGAACATCAGCCTGATGTATTCCGCCCAGCTCCCGTGCTCGCCCCAGAGCGGGTTGGTGGATCCGTGCGAGTACTCCTGGACGTAGGTGATGTTGAAATACCAACCCAGGGCGACCGAAGCGATGCCGACGACGTAATACACGCATTCCAGCGGGGAGAACAACGGGCCGGCGGCCGGCCGGGCGAAGACCTTCGGGTTGGAGGCGACGATCCAGCCGATGACACTGAGCCCGAGAACCGCATGCACAAGAAGCGAGACCATGGCCGCAGTCTCACCCGGCGGCCAAAGTTTTGTCAATAGTGACAAAAAGGTGGGTGGGGTACCTTACTTGCATGGTCAGGCCCGCGCAGACGGCGCGAAGCGAACGCACCCGCGAGGCGCTGCGCCAGGCCGCGATGGTGCGCTTCCTGGCCCAGGGGGTCGAGGACACCTCGGCCGAGCAGATCGCGGCCGACGCCGGAGTCTCGCTGCGCACCTTCTATCGCCACTTCAGCTCCAAGCACGATCTGCTGTTTGCCGACTACACCGGGTTGAACTGGTTTCGCGCGGCGCTGGACGCCCGGCCCGCCGACGAGCCGGTCATCGATTCCGTTCAGTCGGCCATCTTCGCGTTCCCCTATGACGTTGAGGCCGTGGCGAAAATCGCCGCGATGCGCGGTGGTGAGCTCGACCAGGACCGCATTCATCGCCACATCCGCGACGTCCAGGCCGACCTCGCCGACGCCATCGAGGCGCAGCTGGAAAGGCGTAGCTGCGCGGCGGAGCGAAAGCCCGATGCGAGGCTGCGGATCACCGTGACCGCCCGGTGCATCGCCGCCGCGGTATTCGGCGCGATGGAAGCCTGGATGGTTGGTGAGGAGCGATCCCTGGGGGAGCTGGCGCGGATGTCGCATGTCGCGCTGGAATCGCTGCGGGACGGCATCTCCGGTACCTGGGCGACGGTAGTTTCGTCATAATTGACAAAACTTTGGCCGCATGCCAGCCTGCTGTGCGGGAGGTCAGCACATGTCTGATTACGACGCGATAGTCATCGGTGCCGGGCACAACGGCCTGGCGGCGGCGGTGCTGCTGCAAAAGGCGGGGCTGCGCACGGTGTGCCTGGATTCCAAGCTGTACGCCGGCGGAATGGCATCCACCGTGGAGCTTTTCGACGGGTACCGGTTCGAGATCGCCGGGTCGGTCCAATTCCCCACCTCGACCGTGGTCGTCGAGGAACTCGGCCTGGACACCTTGCCGACGATCGACCTGGACGTGATGTCGGTGGCGGTGCGCGGCGTCGGTGACGATCCGCTGATCCAGTACAGCGATCCCATCAAGCTGTTCACCCACCTCAACGAGGTGCACGGGGCGGACGCGGTCAACGGGATGGCGGGGCTGATGGCCTGGAGCCAGGCGCCCACCCGGGCGCTGGGCCGGTTCGAGGCGGGCACACAGCCCAAGACCTACGACGAGATGTATGCCTGCGCCACAAACGAATTCGAACGTTCGGCGATCGACGACATGTTGTTCGGTTCGGTCACCGACGTGTTGGACCGCTACCTTCCCGACCGGGAGAAGCACGGTGCGCTGCGCGGCTCGATGACCGTGCTGGCCGTCAACACCCTGTATCGCGGGCCCGCCACACCGGGCAGCGCGGCGGCGCTGGCCTTCGGGCTGGGCGTGCCCGACGGGGACACCATGCAGATGAAGAAGTTGCGCGGCGGCATCGGTGCGCTCACCGCCCAGCTGGGCGAGCTGCTGGAAAGCCACGGCGGCGAGGTCCGGCTGCGCAGCAAGGTGACCGAGATCCTCGTCGAGGACGGGCGGGTGAGTGGGGTGCGCACCGAGGGCGGCGACACGTTGACCGCCCCGATCGTGGTCTCCGGCATTGCGCCCGACATCACCCTCAACGAACTGATCGACCCAGCCCTGCTGCCCGGCGACATTCGGGAGCGCTACGCCCGGACCGATCACCGCGGCAGCTACCTGCAGATGCACTTCGCGCTGGAGGAGGCCCCGGAGTTCGCCGCGCCCTATGAGGCGCTCAACGACCCGGCCATGCAGGCATCGATCGGCCTGTTCTGCACGCCGGAGGAAGTCCAGCAGCAGTGGGAGGACTGCCGCCGCGGAATCGTCCCGGCCGACCCGACGGTGGTGTTGCAGATTCCCACCCAGAACGACCCGGACCTGGCGCCGGAGGGCAAGCACGCCGCCTCGGCATTCGCACTGTGGTTCCCGATCGAGGGCGGCGCCGACTACGGCGATGCGAAGGTTGAAATGGGTCAGCGGGTGATCGACAAGATCACCCGGCTGGCACCCAACTTCGAGCGCAGCATCATCCGGCACACCACCTTCACGCCCAAGCACATGGGCGTGATGTTCGGCGCTCCCGGCGGCGATTACTGCCATGGCCTGCTGAACCCCAATCAGATCGGACCGAACCGGCCCGGCCCCAGAGGCTTTCGCGGTCAAACCATCCCCATCGAGGGCCTGTATCTAGGCAGCGCCGGTTGCCATGGCGGGCCGGGCATCACGTTTATCCCCGGCTACAACGCGGCCCGGCAGGCGCTCGAAGAGCGCATGGCTTAAGGCTCAAGCCGCCGGGCGGGGCGGGGCGGGCGCGCGGCTAACCGCGCTGACCCAGCAGCTCATCCAGGAGCGCGGTGAACTCCTCGGGCCGCGCCGGTGTGAAGGCGGGACTGGGCGCAACGCCCGGCACATCCAGCGTGATCAGTGTCGACTTGAACGGACGGCTCACGTCCAGCGGCAGCCAGCGGCACAGGTCCGAGGTTCCCCAGATCCAGAATCGATGAGTGAACAGACCCAACCCCTCGGCCTTGTACCCGCGAACCGCGTCCAGTGCGATGACTTTCGACGTGCCGGAGGGAAAGTGGTAGCGGCGCAGCGTTATCGCCGCACGGTCCAGCTGGATCAGGCCGTCGTCGTAACACTGGCCTTGGGTGGCGGTCATGCCCGAGAACTTCTCAGCTGGTGGCCGCGCGCCGTCAGGCAGCGACCGTCGTCCAACCGCCATTGCCAGCCGTGGAGGTTGCAGGTCAACGTGTTGCCCTCGACCACACCGAATTTCGACAGGTCGGCCTTCAGGTGGGGGCAGCGGCGCTGAATCTCCCAGCCGTCCAGCGTGACCGATGAAGAATCGTCATGCGTCTCGGCGAACCAGCCGTCGGCGTATGCGATTCGCTCGTCGGTGAGGCATTTGAAGAAGGTGTACAGGTATTCGTTGTAGCCGCCGACGCGCCACGCCCTGAATCGGGTGGACAAAAAGATGGTGTTGACCCAGTCCGGTTCCCGGTCGCGCAACACCGTGCGGACCAACTCCGGCGCTATGGCGAAGCCGTAGCGGACCTTCTCGTCGGGGATGCGTTCGCGCACGGTGCGTTTCGGAAAGTCCAGGATGACGGTCTCGGGTCCGATCACGAGTTCGACGGGATAGCCGATACCGTCGCAGATCTCGTCGCTTTGCGACATGATCGGTTCGAACAGCGCACGCAACGGCTCCAACAGCGGTTCGCCGGTCGCGGGGGCCCATCGCGACTTTTCGGCGGCCAGGACGGGCGCCATGCGCTCGGCGTAGTCGGCGATGTAGGCCTGCTTCCCGGTGGTGAAGATCGCCTCGACCTGGTCGTCGGGCATCGGGTGGCTCAGCGAGTTCAGGGCGGCGCCGGTGAAGTCCGCGGTCGAACCGGGGATCATCAACAGGCCGCCGTCGTTGCCGTGGCTCCGCATCTGGTCGAGGAACACCATCTGGTCGGGGAAGATGTTGGCCGGGTCGCCGTGGTCGTCGTTGAGGTCGCGCAGCTCGGGGTCCAGGAAGCACGGCGGACCGGCCGACGGGATGATCCACGTCGCGCCCACCTGGGCGATGTACTGGCGGGCGCGGTCCATCTGCCGCTGGCGCTTCTGGACGCCGAAGGACTCCTTGGCGCGGGCCGGCATGTCGTAGACCATCGGGTACCAGATGGCGCCGGAGTACTGCAGCATGTGCACGTCGATGTGGCCGAACTCCGACGCCAACACGTCAAGGTCGACCGGCCGGGCGTCGTTCATGTTGAAAGCCGTTGTGGCGCCGTCGGAAACCACCAGCGCGGAGTCGCCGAGCGGCCCGTCGGCCGGCGCGCGCAGAGCGATGATCATGACGTCAAGCTCGCCCTTCGGGCCGCTGACGCGGTGTTTGACGGAGGTGCTGGTCTCGAAGAACCGGTAGAAACCCAACTCCTGCAACGCATTTCGAAGATCCGGCACCGGAAAGTCCGGCAGCAGCACCACCGCGTCCTTGTTGACATGCTCCGCCAGGTTCTTGGCGTCGAAGTGATCCTTGTGCAGGTGCGACAGGTACAGGTAGTCGCAGTCACCCAGCCTGTCCCAGTCGAGGCGGCTGTTGTCCGGGAACGGGAACCAGGACGCGAAGTACGCGGGGTTGACCCACGGGTCGCAGAGGATGCTGCCCGCCGGGGTCTCGATCAGAAATCCGGCGTGACCAACGCTGGTGACCTGCACAAATACCTTCCTGGGGCCGTCACAAGGGCCTTGCCGCCCGCGGCCGGCTAACGACTTTTCAGCCCCCGAGCTTAGCGCGAGCCGGCATCGTCGGCTTCCCACAGCCGTCGGTAGAAGTCGAGGCGAGCGAGGTCGGGCTCGACGCCGTAGACCGCGAAGAATTCCGCGTCCCACAGCCGGTCGGGAAAGTTCCAGCCCAACGACAGCGTCGCGACCGCGAGGTCGGCCCACCGATCGGCCACACCGAGGTCACCCAGGTCGACATGCCCCCGGTACCGGCCGCGCTCGTCGACCAAGGTGTTGGGCGAGCAGGCGTCGCCGTGGCAGACGACCGGGCGGTCGATGGGCGGCGGGTCGCCCAGGCGTGCGCGCGCGGCGGGTGTCAGGGCCGCCAGCCGACCCTCGGCCGACCAGTCGAATGGGCAGGGCGACACCGGCAACCGGTCATGCAGCGTGCGCAGGCCGACGGCGATCGCGCGCACTGCCACCTCGGGTGTGGCCCGCAGGCGCGGATGCACGGCCGAGACGCCGGGTAGCGCACGGGTACGCAGCCAGGCGCAGCCACCGTCGACGCCGGCGCCCAGCACCGTCGGCACCGTCAGGTACCGGGCCGCCCAACGCAGTCGCTCGGCTTCGCCGCTGAAGTCGGTCACGCCCGCGTCGGCGACCTTGACGAACTCGGCACCAACGGCGCCGGGGCCGATCCGGAAGGTCACCCCACCGATCTCGTTGACCCATACGGCGCGCACCGCCCTGCCGGCGGCGAACCGGCGGACCACCTCGGGCGGCGGAACGGGGGCCGCGGGGAAGCTCAAGCGTCGCCTCCTTTTCGGCACTTCGGGTGACTCACAGCCAGGAGCATTAGGCTGATCAGCTGTGGAACCGGTATACGGGACTGTCATTCAACTCGCCCGCCTGATTTGGCGCCTTCAGGGCCTCAAGATCACGGTCTCGGGCGTGGAAAACCTGCCCAAAACCGGCGGTGCGGTCATCGCCATCAACCACACCGGCTACCTCGACTTCACCTTCGCCGGGTTGCCCGCCTACCGGCAAGGGCTGGGCCGCAAGGTGCGGTTCATGGCCAAGCAGGAGGTGTTTGACCACAAGATCACCGGCCCGATCATGCGCAGCCTGCGACACATCTCGGTGAACCGGCAGGACGGGGCCGCATCCTACGAGGAGGCGGTCAGAAATCTCAAGGACGGTGAGCTGGTCGGTGTCTACCCGGAAGCCACCATCAGCCGCAGCTTCGAGATCAAGGAGTTCAAGTCGGGCGCCGCCCGGATGGCCGTCGAGGCCGGAGTGCCGATCGTTCCGGTGATCGTCTGGGGTGCCCAGCGCATCTGGACCAAGGGCCACCCCAAGAGGCTGATGCGCCCGAAGGTGCCCATCATGGTGGTCGTCGGCGAGCCGATCGAACCGACGCTGGGCGTCGAGGAGCTCAAGGGGCTGTTGCACTCGCGGATGCAACACCTGCTGGAGCGGGCCCAGGAGATGTACGGGCCGCACCCGGCGGGTGAGTTCTGGGTGCCGCGCCGGTTGGGGGGCAGCGCACCGTCGCTGGCCGAAGCCGCCAGGATGGACGCCGAGGAGGCGGCCGCTCGCGCCGCCC
The DNA here is from genome assembly GCF_001907675.1 of Mycobacterium paraffinicum. Lineage (GTDB taxonomy): Bacteria > Actinomycetota > Actinomycetes > Mycobacteriales > Mycobacteriaceae > Mycobacterium > Mycobacterium paraffinicum_A. Next base: position 185,497 of record NZ_MPNT01000009.1, on the reverse strand, counting down.
GTCGGGCTCGATCCACGGGAGCTCCGGAGTAGCGATCAATGGTGGAGCCGATCTTCCGCACGCTCGAGGTTGTGGCCCGGCTGGCGGTGCTGGCCACCGCCACGCAGATCTCTTACGGCGGCGTTGAGAACATCCCGGCCTCCGGCGGCGCGGTGATCGCGATCAACCACACCAGCTATGTCGACTTCCTGCCCGCCGCGCTGGCCGTGCACCGGCGGGGACGGCGGCTCAGGTTCATGATCAAGGCCGAGATGCAGCAGGTGAAGATCGTCAACTTCCTGATCAAGCACACCGGAACCATCCCGGTGGACCGCGGAGCCGGGGCCGGCGCCTACGCCGTGGCAGTGCAGCGGCTCCGCGAGGGCGAGCTGGTGGGCGTGTATCCGGAGGCCACCATCAGCCGCAGCTTCGAGCTGAAGGAATTCAAGACGGGCGCCGCCCGCATGGCCATCGAAGCGGACGTCCCGATCATCCCGGTGATCGTCTGGGGAGCCCACCGGATCTGGACCAAGGACCACCCACGCAATCTGGGCCGCGCCAAGGTGCCGATTAAAGTGCAGGCAGGCACGCCAGTGCCGGCCGCCGAAGACATCGCGCGGACCGACGCCGCGCTGCGCGAGTCGATGACCGGACTGCTCCACCACGTCCAGGAGGACTATCCGCACGAACCCGGGGCGTATTGGACACCGCGCCGCCTCGGCGGCGGGGCACCGACCATGGCGGAGGCGGCCCAGATGGAGGCGGACGAGGCCGCGGCGCGGGCCGTGGGTCGTAGTGGACGGCCGTCCCGGTAGGCGAAGGAGAAGACATGCCCGAGGGGTTCTACCGATTGTGTGAGTGGGTCGTGCCGCCGATGGTCGCGATGCAGGGAACGAAGTTCACCTACCGCGGCCTGGACAACATCCCCGAGCGGGGCGGCGCCCTGCTCGCCCAAAACCACACCAGCTACCTGGACTGGTTGCCAACGCTCCTCGCGGTGCGCGAGCGCCGCCGGCGGGCCTACTTCATGATCAAGGCCGAGATGGCCGAGGTGAAGGCGGTCAACTACGTGATCAACCACGCCAGGCTGATCCCGGTGGACCGCAGGACCGGACACGACGCGCTCGAGGTGGCGGTGCAGCGCCTGCGCGAGGGCGAGCTCATCGGGATGCATCCCGAAGCCACGATCAGCCGCAGTTTCGAGCTACGCGAGTTCAAGAGCGGCGCGGCCCGAATGGCGCTGGATGCCCAAGTGCCGATCGTTCCGATGATCGTCTGGGGTGCGCACCGGATTTGGCCCAAGGATCATCCAAAAAAGTTGTGGCGCAACAAGGTTCCGATCACCGTCGCCGCGGGTCGGCCGCTGCCGCCGCATGGCACGCCCGAACAGCTCAACGCGGCGCTGCGCCAGGCGATGAATGCGCTGCTCTATCAGGTGCAGGACGAATACCCCCACCCGGAGGGCGAATTCTGGGTTCCGCGGCGCCTGGGCGGCACGGCGCCGAGCCAGGAGGATTCCCGGGCGATCCGCCTGTCGGAGCTGCAGGCGCGGATGCAGAAGCGCGGCACCGACGGCGTGACCCGCCCCGGACAGGACCAGAGCGGAGTGCATTGACCACACCGGGGAGCTGCGAACGCGGAACCGTCCAGATGACTGCACAGTGACTCAGCCGGCGCTCATAGCTTGCGACGTCGACGGCACCCTGTTCGACGACAACGAAACCATCACCCCGCGCACCCGCGATGCCGTGCGCGCCGCCGTCGATGCCGGTGCGACTTTCGTGGTGGCGACGGGCCGCCCGCCGCGATGGATACGCCCCGTCGTCGACGCGCTCGGCTTCGCGCCAATGGCGGTGTGTGCCAACGGTGCCGTCGTCTACGATCCCGCCACCGACCGGGTGGTGTCGGCCCGCACGCTGTCCGTTGACACGCTGGCCGAGCTGGCGGAGCTGGCGACGCGCGTCATCCCGGGCGCCGGCCTGGCCGTCGAGCGGATCGGTGAACGCGCCCACGACACGGCGACCCCCCAGTTCATCAGCTCGCCGGGCTACGAGCACGCGTGGTTGAACCCGGACAACACCGAGGTGTCGATCGAGGACCTGCTCAGCGCGCCCGCGATCAAGCTGCTGATCCGCCGAAGCGGGGCGCGCAGCGCCGATATGGCCGCCGCGCTCGCCAAGCACGTCGGCATCGAGGGCGACATCACCTACTCCACCAACAACGGCCTCGTGGAGATCGTGCCGCTCGGCATCAGCAAGGCCACCGGTGTGGACGAGGTCGCCAGGCCCCTGCAGATCTCCAGCGGCGAGGTGTTGGCGTTCGGTGACATGCCCAACGACCTGCCGATGCTGCGCTGGGCCGGCCATGGCGTGGCGATGGGCAACGCGCATCCCGAAGTGTTGGAGGCGGCCGACGAGGTCACCGCCGTCAACAACGACGACGGCGTGGGCCGGGTGCTGGAGCGCTGGTGGCTTAGCGCTGCCGCGACGCGTTGACCCCGCTAGGTGGCGGATGGGTGCGCCGGTAGCGAGAAGTGTTCGGGCGCAACGGTTGGGCCGCTCGGTGGCTGCGTCGAGAGCGGCGTGGTGATGCCCTCAGCGACCTCGGTGACGTTGCCGGTGAGCCGCTCGTAGTTCAGCGTTCCATGCTGAAAGTTCTGCGTAATCTGCAGCGGCTCTTGAAGTTCCGCGCTGGTAGGCAGTCCGAGCGGTCCGCGTTCGTAGCTCAGCGACGCCCAGGCGTCGTAGATGGCGCCGGTAACGGGCTGCGCGCCGGTTTCCGGCGACCAGTACATCGCACCCCGGGCGAATGTGACGTACCGCGCGTCACCCTCGGCGCTGTCCTCGGGGGACGTCGGCGCGCCCAGCACGCTGTTCATGCCGCCCATCGCCTGCCAGTGGTCGTAGATCGCGCCGCCCTGCAGGGCCTTGATCAATTCCTCGGGCGGGTCGTTGAAATGCGAAGCGACATCGCGCACTTCGTCCATCAGCGCGTAGGCGGCATTGCCCGGGCAATCGGTATTTCCGACGTCGCGGTGCGTGAAGATCGTGGGCAGCGTCGCGATGGAACCGGCCGCGAAGGTGGTGTAGTGGCTACCCGCCGACTCCAGCGACACGGTTCCCTTGGGGTCGACGCCGTCCAGGCCGAGGCGCCAGCCCAGCAACCGGCCCAGGGTGCGGAGTTGGATCGGCGTCGGCGGTACGTCGTCGAAGTTGCCGATCATCGCCACGCCCCAGGTGTTGCGGTTGAATCCGCCGGTGTGGAAGGCCTCGACCGCTTTGGTCAGCCCCCCTGCACTGCCCTCGAATACCTGGCCGTACTTGTCGACCAGGGCGTTGTAGGCGATGTCGCACCAGCCCAGGGTTTTGCTGTGATACGTGTAGATGGCCTTGACGATGCCGGCCGACTCTAGCGGCGAGTAGTCGTTGCTGCCCGCGGTGTGGTGCACGACGGCGGCGCGAACCCCGTTGTCGTACTGCGGGCTGCCGCATCGCAGCGACTCGTCGGCGCCCCACTCCGCCCGGCTGATGATGGCGGGGGCCTGGCCGGGCATCAAGACTCCCGAAGGCGGCGTCCACTGAGTTTTCGCCGGCGCTTGCGGCGGCGAGATGAGGATGGCGGAGATGTTCTGCCCGAAGGGTTGTTCCCGGGACGCCGGTTTGTAGCCCAGGCCGGCCTCGTTGGGGGGCACGGACGGCGCGCCCCCGCCGGCGGGCGGGGCCCCCAGGGTCGGTAGCGCATCGATCGGACGGGTGACCGCGATCTCGACGGTGGTGGTGGTGCCGACGAACACCGGGTCCGTTCCGCGTGGCCCCTCAAGTGATCCGTTCGTCGCCCCGTCGGGCGCCGCCGTCTCGTACTCGGTCTGATACCAGGGCCCCCACGAACCGTCCGGCCGCCTCGCCCGTACCCGGGTCGAGGTGCCTGCCAGGTCGCCCGTAAGCGCGACGAGCGAAAACGGGGTCTCCTGGCTGATCTGGCGAACCGTGACGCCGCCGCCCAACCCGACCAGCGGCTGTTCGGTCAGCTGGGTGTCGTGGGCAGGCGCAGGGGTGGCGCTGCGGTGGCCGCGCGTCGTGTCCGCCACCCAGGAGACGATGACGACGGTCGCCACGATGGCGGTGAGCAACGTCGTCGGCCCACGGGTAAGAGACACCAGGCGATGTTACTTGTGTTTCTAATGTTAATGATGAGACGACACGAGCTGGGCGGCGTCGAATCTGCAGCCAAATTCGACGGCACCGCAGAAGAAATCTGCGGTGCCGTCTGGTTGGAGGCTTCCCCGAGGTCTAGACGGGGGGCAGGACCGGTGCCGCACCCGCGGCGGCCGGCAACGCCCCGGCCGCGCCGGCGGCGGCCGGCAAGGCACCCGCGGCGGCACCCGGCAGGGCGCCGGCGGCACCCGGGAGGGCGCCCGCTGCACCCGGCAGCGCACCCGCGGCGGCCGGCAACGCACCGGCGGCACCCGGGAGGGCGCCTGCTGCACCTGGTAGCGCACCGGCTGCGCCCGCTCCGCCGTGCAGACCCTGCGTGATCGCCGGCATCACCAAGCCCTTGAGCAGGTCGATGGCCTGACCGGCGCCAAGCTGGTTGGCGGCCTGCATCACGTCGTTGACCAGGCCACCACCGCCGCCGCTGGAGCTTCCGCCCCCGCCGCCGAGGCCGGTGCCACCACCGATCGGTGAACCGCTACCGAAGGACGACGGGTCGCCCAGGATCGGGTAGGTACCGTCGGCGCCCGGGTCCAGACTGGCCGGAGCCGTGATCGGGACTTCACCGCCAGCCGTCGGGCTGCCCAGTCCGGGCGCGATCCCGGCCGGGCTGGTCAGCCCGGGATTGGACAGCGCCGGGTTGAGTCCCGCGCCCGGGGTCGCCACTCCGGCACCCGGGGTGGTCGGCAGCGCGCCGGGCGCGGTGAGCCCCGGCGTCGTGGGCGCCAGGCCCGGGCTGGTCGCAGCCGGGCTGGTCAGACCGGGGCTGGTTAGGCCGGGGCTGGTCAACCCCGGGCTCGTCAGGCCAGGGCTGGTCAGACCGGGGCTCGCGAGACCCGGAGTCCCGAGGCCCGGAGTGCCCAGGCCCGGAGTGCCCAGGCCGGGACTCGCCAGGCCCGGAGTGCTGGCCGCGCCCCCGCTCAGCGCGGGCACCGGTGGCAGGTTGATGCCGAATTGCGACAGCCCTTGCGACAGCGCGCCCATCAGCTCGCCCGGCAGGTCGGTCATCACGGCCGCCTGCTTGAAGTCGTGGTGCTCGGGCGGCTTGCTGCCGGCCGTCGATTCGTAGACAAGGAAGTATGCGCAAGGACTCGCCACTGCCACGGCGGCGACCGCGCTCATGGCTGTCGAAAGCTTGCGTCGGCGTCGGTTCGGCACGGAAGTCTCCTCAATCTGGACAACTCAATCTCAACTGTGTTGTGTCGGTGCGGCCTTACCGGTTCGTAGCTGGTGGCAACCACACAGAGTCGATGGTACGAGTGAGATTGTTGTGACTAGAGTGGTGATATTGAATCGTGAGGCAATTGCGACCCGGACCGTGATCGCCCGGCTCATGGGTCGAAGAAAAGTCCTCAGTTGACCGATCGCGGGCTCCCTGGCCTCGCTAAATGGGTTAGGCCCACGCGGTCGGATACCCTAAGCAACCGATGACTTCTCCTTTCAGTCGCTTTGACCTCTTTGTCGTCGGCTCCGGATTCTTCGGCCTGACCATTGCCGAGCGCGTGGCTACCCAACTCGGGAAGCGCGTGCTCGTGGTGGAACGCCGCCCGCACATCGGCGGCAACGCCTATTCCGAGGCGGAGCCACAGACGGGCATCGAGGTCCACAAGTACGGCGCCCACCTCTTCCACACCTCCAACAAGAGGGTGTGGGACTACGTGCGCCAGTTCACCGAGTTCACCGACTACCGGCACCGGGTGTTCGCGATGCACAACGGGCAGGCCTACCAGTTCCCGATGGGACTGGGCCTGGTGTCGCAGTTCTTCGGCAAGTACTTCACCCCGGACGAGGCACGCCGACTGATCGCCGAGCAGGCCGCCGAGATCAAAACCGAGGACGCGCAAAACCTGGAAGAGAAGGCGATCTCGCTGATCGGGCGGCCGCTGTACGAGGCGTTCGTCAAGGGCTACACCGCCAAGCAGTGGCAGACCGATCCGAAGGAGCTGCCCGCCGCCAACATCACCCGGTTGCCGGTGCGCTACACCTTCGACAACCGGTACTTCAGCGACACTTACGAGGGCCTGCCGGTCGACGGATACACGGCATGGCTGCAGAACATGGCCGCCGACGACCGCATCGAGGTCAGGCTGAACACCGACTGGTTCGACGTGCGCGACCAGCTGCGCGCGGAAAGTCCCGACGCCCCGGTCGTCTACACCGGCCCCCTGGACCGCTACTTCGACTACGCCGAAGGCCGGCTGGGTTGGCGCACACTCGATTTCGAGGTCGAGGTGTTGCCCATCGGAGATTTCCAGGGCACGCCGGTGATGAACTACAACGACCTCGACGTCCCGTACACCCGCATCCACGAGTTCCGCCACTTCCACCTCGAGCGCGATTATCCGACCGACAAGACGGTGATCATGCGGGAGTTCTCGCGGTTCGCCGAAGACGACGACGAGCCCTACTACCCGATCAACACCGAGGCCGACCGCGCCCTGCTCGCCGCGTACCGCGCCCGGGCGAAGGCCGAAACCGCTTCGGCGAGAGTGCTCTTCGGTGGCCGGCTGGGCACCTACCAATACCTGGACATGCACATGGCGATCGCCAGCGCACTGAACATGTACGACAACACCCTCGCGCCGCACCTGCGCGAGGGTAAGGCACTAGTGGAGGAAGGCGCGGGGGGATGACCGCAGTAAGCCTGCTTTCCAGAATCATCCTGCCGCGTCCGGGTGAACCCCTCGACGTGCGCAAGCTGTATCTGGAGGAATCGACCACCAACGCGCGCCGTGCGCACGCGACCAGCCGGACCTCGCTGGAGATCGGCAAAGAGTCCGAGGTGTCGTTCGCCACGTACTTCAACGCGTTCCCGGCCAGCTACTGGCGCCGCTGGTCCATCTGCACGTCGGTGGTGTTGCGGGTCGAGCTCACCGGAACCGGACGCGTCGACGTGTACCGGACCAAGGCCACCGGGGTACGAATCTCCGTGGAGGGCCGCCAGTTCGTCGGCACCGAGGACCAGCCGGCCATCGTCGAGATCGAGGTGCCGCTCAAACCGTTCGAGGACGGCGGCTGGATCTGGTTCGACATCACCACCGACACCCCGGTGAACCTGGTGAGCGGTGGCTGGTATGCGACCGAGCCCGCGCCGGGCACGGCCAACATCGCCGTCGGCATCCCCACGTTCAACCGGCCCGCCGACTGCGTCAACGCGCTGGCCGACCTCACCGCAGATCCGTTGGTGGACGCGGTGATCGGGGCGGTGATCGTGCCGGACCAGGGCACCCGAAAGGTGCGCGACCACCCGGACTTCCCGGCGGCGGCCGCCGGCCTGGGCAGCAGGCTGTCCATTCACAACCAGCCGAACCTCGGCGGCTCGGGTGGTTATAGCCGGGTGATGTACGAGGCGCTGAAAAACACGGACTGCCAACAGATCTTGTTCATGGACGACGACATCCGCATCGAGCCCGACTCGATCCTGCGGGTGCTGGCCCTACACCGCTTCGCCAAGACGCCGATGCTGATCGGCGGTCAGATGCTCAACCTGCAGGAGCCCTCGCACCTGCACATCATGGGCGAGGTCGTCAACCAGTCGAACTTCATGTGGACCGCCGCGCCGCACGCCGAGTACGACCACGACTTCGCCGAACATCCGTTGAACGACAAGAACGTTCGAAGCGCGCTGCTGCACCGGCGCATCGACGTCGACTTCAACGGCTGGTGGACGTGCATGATCCCGCGGCAGGTCGCCGAGGAGCTGGGCCAACCGCTACCGCTGTTCATCAAATGGGACGACGCCGAATACGGCCTGCGCGCCGGCGAGCATGGATACCCGACCGTCACGCTGCCCGGCGCGGCGATTTGGCACATGGCCTGGAGCGACAAGGACGACGCCATCGACTGGCAGGCCTACTACCACCTGCGCAACCGGCTGGTGGTCGCCGCGATGCACTGGGACGGCGACATCACCGGACTGGTCCGCAGTCACCTGAAGGCAACACTGAAACACCTTGCCTGCCTTGAGTATTCGACCGTCGCAATCCAGAACAGGGCCATCGACGACTTCCTCGCCGGCCCGGAGCACATCTTTTCGATCCTGGAATCCGCGCTGCCCGAGGTGCATCGGCTGCGCAAGGAGTACCCGGACGCGGTGGTGCTGCCGGCCGCGAGCGAACTCCCCGCGCCGGCCAACAAGACCAAGGCGATGAAGCCGCCCGTAAACCCGCTGTCGATCGGTTACCGGCTGGCCCGCGGCATTTTGCACAACGCAACTAAGGCCGACCCCGAAGCCCACCGGCGCCCCGAGTTCAACGTGCCGACCCAGGATGCCCGCTGGTTCCGGCTGTGCACGGTCGACGGCGTCACCGTGACGACGGCCGACGGGTGCGGCGTCGTCTACCGGCAACGCGACCGGCGCAAAATGTTCCAACTGCTGTTCGCCTCGCTGCGCCGGCAGCGCCTTCTGGTGAGCCGCTTCGACCAGATGCGCAAAACGTACCGGGACGCGCTGCCGGTGCTGTCCAGCAAGCAGAAATGGGAGACGGCGCTGCTGCCCGCGCACGCCGAGCGAGAGCATGGCTGATTCGGCCTCCCCGCGCGGCGAAGTGGCCGCCCTGGTGGCCGTGCAAGCCGCGCTCGCCGAGCGCCCCGGCGTGCTGACGACGGCGCGCGGCCTGTCCCATTTCGGCGAGCACAGCCTCGGCTGGCTGGCCGTGGCGGCGGTCGGCGCGCTGCTGGCGCCGAGGCGGCGCTGGGACTGGCTGGTCGCCGGGGCGGGGGCGTTCGCCGCGCACGCCGCCGCCGTGCTGGTCAAGCGGGTGGTGCGCCGCCGACGGCCGCACGACCCGGCCGTCGTGGTGAACGTCGGCACCCCCAGCCAGCTGAGCTTCCCCTCCGCCCATGCCACCTCGACGACGGCCGCGGCCATCCTGATGGGCCGGATCACCGGCCTGCCGCTACCCGCCCTCCTGATTCCCCCGATGGCGTTGTCGCGGATGCTGCTCGGGGTGCACTATCCCAGCGACGTGGCCTGCGGCATCGTCCTCGGTGCCACCGTCGCGCGAATCACCGTTCGGCTGGAGGGCCGGGCGCGGAAGGTCTGGGCGAATGAGTGAGGACGTGGTGACCGGGCCCTCGGGCAACGTGGTGGTCGGGGTCGTCAAGGCGATCCGCCCGCGGCAGTGGGTGAAGAACGTTCTGGTGCTGGCCGCGCCGCTGGCCGCGTTGGGCGGCCCGGTGCACTACAACTACGCCGACGTGCTGACCAAGGTGTCCGTGGCGTTCGTGGTGTTCTGCCTGGCGGCCTCGTCGATCTACTTGGTGAACGACGTGCGCGACGTCAACGCCGACCGCGAGCACCCCACCAAGAGATTCCGGCCCATCGCGGCCGGCGTGGTGCCCGAATGGCTGGCCTACACCCTCGCGGTGGTTCTCGGTGCGGCCTCGCTGGCGCTCGCCTGGTGGCTGACGCCCGACCTGGCCGTGGTGATGGCCGTCTACCTCAGCATGCAGCTGGCGTACTGCTTCGGGCTCAAACACCAAGCGGTGATGGACATTTGCATCGTGTCGTCGGCGTACCTGCTGCGGGCCATCGCCGGCGGCGCCGCCACCGGCATCCCGCTATCGCAATGGTTCTTGCTGTCGGCGGCGTTCGCGTCGCTGTTCATGGTGGCCGGCAAGCGATACGCCGAGCTGCAGGTCGCCGAGCGCACCGGCGCCGCGATCCGCAAGTCCCTGGAGAGCTACACCAGCACCTACCTGCGGTTCGTCTGGACGATGTCGGCCACCGCGGTGGTGCTCTGCTACGGCTTGTGGGCGTTCGAGCGTGACCGCCACTCGGGATCCTGGTTCGCGGTATCGATGGTGCCGTTCACCATCGCGATCCTGCGCTACGCCGTCGACGTCGACGGCGGGCTGGCCGGCGAGCCCGAAGACATCGCGCTGCGTGACCGGGTGCTGCAGCTGCTTTTCCTGGCGTGGATCGCGACGCTTGGAGCCGCCGTTGCCTTCGGTTAGCTCCGAACTGCAGGCCCTCAAAGCGCGCATGATGCGCACCCGGCCGGTCATCAGGCGGTTGGGCTGGCCAGTGTTCCCGTACACGACGCTGGTCCGGATCAGCCTGTGGTTCAGCGTGGCGGTGGTCTCCGTCCTGTTCGCCTGGGGCGCATGGCAGCGGCGCTGGATCGCCGACGACGGGCTCATCGTGTTGCGCACGGTGCGCAACCTGCTCGCCGGCAACGGGCCGGTCTTCAACCAGGGCGAGCGGGTGGAGGCCAACACCTCCACGGCCTGGACCTACCTGATGTACGTCGGCAGCTGGGTGGGCGGGCCGATGCGGATGGAATACGTGGCGCTGGCGCTGGCCCTGACGCTTTCGGTGCTGGGCGTGGCGCTGCTCATGCTGGGGGCCGCCCGGTTGTATGCGCCCAGCCTCCGGGGCCGCAAGGCGATCATGCTGCCCGCCGGCGCGTTGGTCTACGTCGCGCTGCCCCCCGCGCGTGACTTCGCCACCTCCGGCCTGGAGAGCGGGCTGACGCTGGCCTACCTCGGGTTGCTGTGGTGGATGATGGTCTGCTGGGCGCAGCCGGTGCGCAACCGGCCGGATCGCGACCTCTTCATCGGTGCGTTGGCGTTCGTGGCCGGCTTCAGCGTCCTGGTCCGGCCCGAGCTGGCGCTGATGGGCGGGCTGGCGCTGATCATGATGCTGGTCGCGGCGCGGACCTGGCGCCGCCGGGTGCTCGTCGTGGTGGCCGGCGGGTTGCTGCCCGTCGGCTATCAGATTTTCCGCATGGGCTACTACGGCCTGCTGGTGCCCGGGACCGCGCTCGCCAAGGACGCGGCCGGCGACAAGTGGTCCCAAGGCATCATCTACCTGTCGAACTTCGACGCGCCCTACGCCGTGTGGGTGCCCGTGGTGCTCCTGCTGCCGCTGGCGCTGCTGCTGCTCGCGGCGCGCCGCCGGCCGTCGTTCCTGCGGCCCGCCCTCGCCCCCAACTACGGGCGGGTGGCCCGGGCGGTTCAAAGCCCGCCCGCCGTCGTGGCTTTCGTTCTGGTGAGCGGCCTGCTGCAGGCGCTCTACTGGATTCGGCAGGGCGGCGACTTCATGCACGGGCGGGTGCTGCTGGCGCCGCTGTTCTGCTTGCTGGCACCCGTAGCCGTCATCCCGCTGGCCATCCCGGACGGGCAGGACTACTCGCGGGAGACGGGCTATTGGGTGGCCGGCGCGGCCGGCGTGCTCTGGCTGGGTGTGGCCGGTTGGTCGCTGTGGGCGGCGAATTCGCCCGGAATGGGCGACGACGCCACCCACGTCAGCTATTCCGGGATCGTCGACGAGCGGCGCTTCTACGCGCAGGCCACCGGGCACGCGCACCCCCTCACCGCCGCCGACTACCTGGGGTATCCGCGGATGGCGGCCATCCTGACGGCGCTCGACAACACCCCGGACGGCGCGCTGCTGCTGCCGTCGGGCAATTACATCCAGTGGGACCTGGTGCCGATGGCGCAGCCGGGTCCGGACAAGCCGCCCCAAAAGCCGCAGCACGCAGTGTTTTTCACCAACCTGGGCATGGTCGGCATGAACGTCGGGCTCGACGTCAGGGTGATCGACCAGATCGGATTGGCGAATCCGCTTGCGCAACACACGGAACGGTTGCAACACGGCCGCATCGGGCACGACAAGAACCTCTTCCCGGATTGGGCGATCGCCGACGGGCCGTGGGTGAAGGTCTATCCCGGCATTCCGGGCTATCTGGACCAGCAATGGGTCGCCGAGGCGGTGACCGCCCTCAAGTGTCCCGAGACCGAGGCGGTGCTGAGTTCGGTACGCGCACCGATGACCCCGCACAGATTCCTGTCCAACCTGCTGCATTCCTATGAATTCACCAAATACCGGATAGACCGGGTGCCGCGCTACGAGCTCGCCAGATGCGGCCTGCCGGTGCCTGAAGAGGCCCCGCCTCCGCCTCGCGAGTAAGCCCCGCGCAGAGGAATTTTCGAAGAATCTCAAGATTGTCGTCACGCGCGCCCGGCGAAAAATTGCCAGCAACATCACATTTGGCTCTTAACCAGCTGGCAGTGACGCTCAAGCACATGCGGAAACGCGGATTTCGGGGTCGACGTTCCCCCTGGAAGACACCGGGTAGGGCGGCCCCACTGCCCCTTTGGCGGGCCGCCTCGATGCGACCGGGCGGCCGAAGGTGTGGTTGACTACACGAGCACTGCTGCGCGGAGATCGTATGCAGTACGACCCAAAACATGACGCGCCCGGGTGACGGGCGCGCCGAAGAAGGATGAGGAAGCAAGGATGACGCTTGTCGACAGGTTTCGCGGCGCCGTGGCAGGTATGCCGCGGCGGCTCGTGGTGGCGGCCGCTGGCGCGGCGCTGCTCTCGGGCCTGATTGGCGCCGTGGGGGGCTCGGCGACCGCTGGTGCCTTCTCGCGCCCCGGTCTGCCGGTGGAATACCTGCAGGTTCCTTCCGCCGGGATGGGCCGCGATATCAAGGTTCAGTTCCAAAGCGGTGGGGCCAACTCTCCCGCGCTGTACCTGCTCGACGGGATGCGCGCGCAGGACGACTTCAACGGCTGGGACATCAACACCCCGGCCTTCGAGTGGTACAACCAGTCCGGCATCTCGGTCGTCATGCCGGTTGGTGGCCAGTCCAGCTTCTACTCCGACTGGTACAAGCCCGCCTGCGGCAAGGCCGGCTGCACCACCTACAAGTGGGAGACCTTCCTGACCAGCGAGCTGCCCGCATACCTGTCGGCGCAGAAGCAGGTCAAGTCGACCAACAACGCCGCCGTCGGTCTGTCGATGGCCGGGTCGTCGGCGCTGATCCTCGCCGCCTACCACCCGAACCAGTTCGTCTACGCCGGCTCGCTGTCGGCTCTGCTGGACCCGTCGCAGGGGATGGGGCCGTCGCTGATCGGCCTGGCCATGGGTGACGCGGGTGGCTACAAGGCCGCCGACATGTGGGGCCCCAAGGAGGACCCGGCGTGGGCCCGCAACGACCCGTCGCTGCAGGTCGCCAAGCTGGTAGCCAACAACACCCGGATCTGGGTGTACTGCGGTAACGGCAAGCCGTCGGACCTCGGTGGCGACAACCTGCCCGCCAAGTTCCTCGAGGGCTTCGTGCGGACTTCCAACCTGAAGTTCCAGGACGCCTACAACCAGGCCGGTGGCCACAACGCGGTGTGGAACTTCGACGCCAACGGCACCCACGACTGGCCCTACTGGGGCGCGCAGCTGCAGGCGATGAAGCCTGATCTGCAGTCGGCGCTGGGCGCCACCCCGGGCGCGGGGCCGGCCACGGCCGCCGCGGCTGCCGGGAACGGCACCAACGGCCAGGGCACCTAAGCCCACGAACAACGCGACTGGCGGCGGGAACCCTTCGGGGTTTCCGCCGCTAGTTGTTTTGGCGTGTGATTTGTTTCACTACCCCGCGGGCGGGGGAACCACGGCGCTGGCTAATGTGCTCGTCAGCGACTAGACGATGGAGGGTGACATGAGGGTCGTGCGGGGTGCGTCAGCGCTTCTTCGGGTGTTCTCCGTAGCCGCCTTGGCGATCGGATTGATCGGCGTGACCGTGACGGGCGGGCCGGCCGGTAGGGCGAGGGCGGCGGGTTACGAGAGCCTGATGGTGCCGTCGGCGGCGATGGGCCGCGACATCCCGGTGGCGTTCCTGGGCGGCGGACCGCACGCGGTCTATCTGCTGGATGCCTTCAATGCGGCCCCCGACGTCAGCAACTGGGTCACCGCGGGCAACGCGATGAGCACGCTGGGCGGCAAGGGCATCTCGGTGGTAGCGCCCGCGGGCGGGGCCTGGAGCATGTACACCAACTGGGAGCAGGACGGCAGTAAGCAGTGGGACACCTTCCTGTCCAGCGAGCTGCCGAACTGGCTGGCCGCCAACAAGGGCCTGGCGCCCGGTGGTCACGCCGCGGTGGGCGCCTCGCAGGGCGGCTACGCCGCGATGGCGCTGGCGGCCTTCCACCCCGACCGCTTCGGGTTCGCCGGCTCGCTGTCTGGGTTCCTGTACCCGTCGAGCACTAACTACAACGGCGCGATCCTGGCCGGCCTGCAGCAGTTCGGCGGTGTGGACGGTAACGGGATGTGGGGCGCCCCGCAGCTGGGCCGGTGGAAGTGGCACGACCCCTACGTGCACGCCTCCCTGCTGGCGCAGAACAACACCCGCGTGTGGGTCTACAGCCCGACGAACATGGGCGGCGACGACGCCGCCATGATCGGGCAGGCGGGCGCGGCCATGGGCAGCTCCCGCGAGTTCTACCAGCAGTACCGCAGCAACGGCGGCCACAACGGTCACTTCGACTTTCCGGGCGGCGGCGACAACGGCTGGGGCTCCTGGTCGGGGCAGCTCGGGGCCATGTCGGGCGACATCGTCGGCGCCATCCGGTGATCGCGGGGGACGGGTCGCTGCCCGGCTGAGTTGCGGCGATCGCGAGCGCGGTGGAGCCGGGCGCTGCGGGTCGCTGCCTGGCTGAGTTGCGGCGATCGCGAGCGCGGTGGAGCCGGGCGCTGCGGGTCGCTGCCCGGCTGAGTTGCGGCGATCGCGAGCGCGGTGGAGCCGGGCGCTGCGGGTCGCTGCCCGGCTGAGGTAGTCCCGCGAGCCGGTACCGTGTAAAAGGTGCAGCAGGGGTCGGGAGGACCGCTTCGCTGCGATCCACCGACTCTGCTAGCGGGAGAACATGGCCACCAACGCCCGGCGTAAGCGCCACCGAGCCCTCGCCTGGACCGCCGCCTTGGCGATGGCGGGGGTGGTGCTGTTGGTGATCGTGCTCGCGGTCGTCACGCTGCGCGGCCACGAATCGCCGCCCAGCGCGGTGCCGCCGGGCGTCCTGCCGTCGCCGTCCACGACCACCCACCCGCACAAGCCCCGGCCCGCTTCGCAAGACGCGTCGTGCCCCGACGTCCAGCTGGTCAACGTCCCCGGCACCTGGGAGTCCGCCCCGCAGGACGATCCGCTCAACCCGATGCAATTCCCGAACGCGCTGCTGCACAAGGTCACCGTGGCGATCACCCAGCAATTCCCGGCGTCCCGGGTGCAGGAATACACCACGCCCTACACCGCGCAGTTCCACAACCCACTCAGCGGCGACACGCAGATGTCGTACAACGAAAGCCGCGCCGAGGGCACCCGCGCGACGGTCCAGGCGATGACGGACATGAACGCCAAGTGCCCGCTGACCAGTTACGTGCTGATGGGCTTCTCGCAGGGAGCGGTGATCGCCGGTGACATCGCCAGCGATATCGGCAACGGCCGCGGACCCGTCGACGACGACCTGGTACTCGGTGTGACGTTGATCGCCGACGGTCGGCGCCAGCCCGGCGTGGGCAACGACATCGGGCCCAACCCGCCCGGGCAGGGCGCCGAGGTCACGCTGCACGAAGTGCCGGTGCTCTCCGGGCTGGGCTTGACGATGACCGGCGCGCGGCCCGGGGGCTTCGGCGCGCTCAACGACAAGACCAACGAGATCTGCGCGCCGGGCGACCTCATCTGCGCCGCCCCTGACGAGGCGTTTAGCGTTGCCAATCTGCCCAACACGCTCAACACGCTGGCCGGCGGCGCCGGACAGCCCATCCACGCGTTGTACGCGACCACGCAGTTCTGGAACCTGGACGGGCAGCCGGCCACCGATTGGACGTTGAACTGGGTTCAAGGATTGATCGCCAACGCGCCGCATCCCAAACATGGATGACCCGGCCGAAGGACACACCGTCAGGAGCCCGTTGCCGGTGCAGATCAGCGGTACCTTGTGATTTGGTGTGCTGCGGGCCGCCCCTTAACATTAAGAGGAATTTAAGAGCTAGAGACTTTGTCGCGGACCCGGTCCCGGTATAAGCCGACCTGGGATGAGCAGGATGCTGGCGTCAGTGGCGCCGCGCGAGGACTGGCCCGCGTAGAGATGGAAATTGTCGGCCTGGCCGACCGAAGAACAAAGGCCGGCGTAAGCGCCGGCCTAAAACAGGTGTGACAGGAGAGCGGAATGCCGTACCACAACCCGTTCATCGTGAATGGAAAGATCAGGTTCCCGGACAACACCAACCTGGTCAAGCACGTTGAGAAGTGGGCGAGGGTTCGTGGCGACAAGCTGGCCTACCGGTTCATCGACTACTCCACCGAACGCGACGGTGTCTACCGCGACATCGTCTGGCGCGACTTCAGCGCCCGCAACCGCGCCGTCGGCGCCCGCCTGCAGCAGGTCACCCAGCCCGGTGACCGCATCGCCATCCTGTGCCCGCAGAACCTGGACTACCTGATCGCCTTCTTCGGCGCGCTCTACGCCGGGCGGATCGCCGTGCCGTTGTTCGACCCGGGCGAGCCGGGCCACGTCGGCCGCCTGCACGCCGTGCTCGACGACTGCACCCCCTCGACGATCCTGACCACCACCGAGGCCGCCGAAGGCGTCCGGAAGTTCATCCGCGCCCGCTCCGCCAAGGAACGCCCCCGCGTGATCGCCGTCGACGCGGTGCCCACCGAGGTGGCATCCACCTGGGTGGAGCCCGAGGCCGACGAGACCACCATCGCCTACCTGCAGTACACGTCCGGCTCCACCCGGACCCCGACCGGCGTGATGATCAGTCACCTGAACCTGCCCACCAACGTGTTGCAGGTGCTCAACGGGCTGGAAGGCAAGGAAGGTGACCGCGGCCTGTCCTGGCTGCCGTTCTTCCACGACATGGGCCTGATCACAGCGCTGCTGTCCCCGGTCCTCGGCCACAACTTCACGTTCATGACGCCGGCCGCGTTCGTGCGCCGCCCCGGCCGGTGGATCCGCGAGATGGCGCGTAAGCCCGACGACGAGCCGGGTTCCGAACTGTTCACCGTCGCCCCCAACTTCGCCTTCGAGCACGCCGCGGTGCGCGGCGTCCCCAAGGAGGGTGGGCCGCCACTGGACCTGAGCAATGTCAAGGGGATCCTCAACGGCAGCGAGCCGGTGTCCCCCGCGTCGATGCGCAAGTTCTACGAGGCGTTCGCGCCGTACGGGCTGCGGGAGACGGCGGTCAAGCCCTCCTACGGCCTGGCCGAGGCCACGCTGTTCGTCTCCACCACGCCGATGGACGAGGCGCCCACGGTCATCCACGTCGATCGCGACGAGCTCAACAAGCAACGCTTCGTCGAGGTCGCCGCCGACGCGCCCAACGCCGTCGCGCAGGTCTCCGCCGGCGTCATCGGTGTCGACGAGTGGGCCGTGATCGTCGACCCCGACACGGCCACCGAGCTGCCGGACGACCAGATCGGCGAGATCTGGCTGCACGGCAAGAACCTCGGGCTCGGCTACTGGGGCAAGGAGGCGGAGACTCAGGAGACCTTCCGCAACATCCTCAAGTCGCGCATCAGCCAGTCGCACGCCGAAGGGGCCGAGGAGGACGGGCTGTGGGTGCGCACCGGCGACTACGGCACCTACCACAACGGGCACCTCTATATTGCGGGCCGCATCAAGGACCTGGTCATTATCGACGGCCGCAACCACTATCCGCAGGACCTCGAGTACTCGGCGCAGGAGGCCAGCCGGGCCCTGCGCACCGGTTACGTTGCCGCGTTCTCGGTCCCGGCCAACGAGCTGCCGCAGGTGGTGTTCGACAACCCGCACACCGGGCTCAAGTACGACCCCGAGGACAGCTCCGAGCAGCTGGTGATCGTGGCCGAGCGCGCCCCCGGAACGCACAAGCTCGAATACCAGCCGATCGCGGACGAGATCCGGGCGGCCATCGCCGTCCGCCACGGGGTGACCATCCGCGACCTGCTGCTGGTGCAGGCGGGGACGATTCCGCGTACCTCCAGCGGCAAGATCGGGCGCCGCGCGTGCCGCGCCGCCTACCTTGACGGCAGCCTGCGTAGCGGCGTCGGATCACCGACGGCTTTCGCCGGCGCTAACGACTGAACCCAGGAACCATGGCTGAATTAGACGACCCCCAGGACCCCCAGGACCAGCAGGAGAATCTGCCCGCCAAGAAGACCGATATGCGCGCCGGCGACGATGCAGAGCGGAGCGATGAGGAGGAGCGGCGCAAAATGACGGTCCCCGAGCTGCGCGAGTGGCTGCGCAACTGGGTGGGCCGGGCCGTCGGCAAGTCGCCGGACGACGTCGACGAGTCGGTGCCGATGGTGGAGCTCGGCTTGTCGTCGCGCGACGCCGTCGCGATGGCCGCCGACATCGAAGACATGACGGGTGTCACCCTGTCGGTCGCGGTGGCCTTCCAGCACCCGACCATCGAGTCGCTGGCAACGCGGATCATCGAGGGCGAGCCGGAACTCGACACCTCCGGGGACGACGTTTCCGACTGGACGCGCAACGGCCCGGCCGAGCGTGTCGATATCGCGATCGTGGGCCTGTCGACCCGGTTGCCCGGGGACATGAACAGCCCCGACGAGACCTGGCAAGCGCTGATGGAGGGCCGCGACGCCATCACCGACCTGCCCGAGGGCCGCTGGGAGGAGTTCCTGGAGGAGCCGCGGCTGGCCGAGCGGATGGCGAAGGCCCGCACCCGCGGCGGCTACCTCAAAGACATCAAGGGGTTCGACTCCGAGTTCTTCGCGGTGGCCAAGACCGAGGCCGACAACATCGACCCGCAGCAGCGGATGGCGTTGGAGCTGACCTGGGAGGCGCTCGAGCACGCCCGCATCCCGGCGTCGAGCCTGCGCGGCGGGTCCGTCGGCGTCTACGTCGGCGTCTCCAACAACGACTACAGCTTCCTGGCGGTGTCCGACCCGACCGTCGCGCATCCCTACGCGATCACCGGCACCGCGACGTCGATCATCGCCAACCGGGTCTCCTATTTCTACGATTTCCGCGGCCCGTCGGTCGCCGTCGACACCGCGTGCTCGAGCTCGCTGGTCGCGATCCATCAGGCTGTGCAGGGCCTGCGCAACGGCGAGGCCGACGTGGCCGTCGCCGGTGGCGTCAACGCGCTGATCACGCCCGTGGTGACGCTCGGTTTCGACGAGATCGGCCAGGTGCTCTCGCCCGACGGCCGGATCAAGTCGTTCTCCTCCGACGCCGACGGCTACACCCGCTCAGAGGGCGGCGGCATGCTGGTGCTCAAGCGGGTCGACGACGCCCGCCGCGACGGCGACCAGATCCTCGCGGTGATCGCGGGCAGCGCGGTCAACCACGACGGCCGCTCCAACGGACTGATCGCCCCCAACCAGGACGCGCAGGCCGACGTGCTGCGCCGGGCGTACAAGGACGCCGGCATCGATCCCCGCAACGTCGACTACATCGAGGCGCACGGCACCGGCACCGTCCTCGGCGACCCGATCGAGGCCGAGGCGCTCGGCCGCGTCGTCGGCCGGGGCCGCCCGGCCGACCGCCCGGCGCTGCTTGGCGCGGTGAAAACCAATGTGGGACACCTGGAGTCGGCGGCCGGCGCGGCCAGCATGGCCAAGGTGGTGCTGGCGCTGCAGCACGACAAGCTGCCGCCGTCGATCAACTTCGCCGGCCCGAGCCCCTACATCGACTTCGACGCGATGCGCCTGAAGGTGGTCGACCAGGCCACCGACTGGCCCCGCTACGGCGGCTACGCCCTGGCCGGGGTGTCCAGCTTCGGCTTCGGCGGCGCCAACGCGCACCTGGTGGTGCGTGAGGTCTTGCCCCGCGACGTCATCGAGCGCGAGGCCGAGCCCGAGGTGAATACCGCCGGCGAGGCGGCCGCCGAACCCGCCGAGGCCCCCACCATGGAAAGCCACGCGCTGCGGTTCGACGACTTCGGCAACATCATCCCGGATGTCGAGGCGCCCGAGGAGGAAGAGTACGAGCTGCCGGGCGTCACCGACGAGGCGCTGCGGCTCAAGGAGATCGCGCTGGAAGAGCTTGCGGCGCAGGAGGACGCGGAGCCAACCAAGCCCCTGATCCCGCTCGCCGTATCGGCGTTCTTGACCTCGCGCAAGAAGGCCGCGGCCGCCGAGCTGGCGGACTGGATGGAAAGCCCCGAGGGGCAGGCGTCGTCCCTGGAATCGATCGGGCGCGCGTTGTCGCGGCGCAACCACGGCCGCTCCCGCGCGGTGGTGCTGGCCCACGACCACGAGGAGGCCATCAAGGGTCTGCGCGCGGTCGCCGACGGCAAGCAGCGGCCGGGCGTGTTCAGCGTCGACGGGCCGGTGACCAACGGCCCGGTCTGGGTGCTGGCCGGGTTCGGCGCGCAGCACCGCAAGATGGGCAAGAGCCTCTACCTTCGCAACGAGGTCTTCGCCGAGTGGATCGAGAAGGTCGACGCGCTCGTCCAGGACGAGCTGGGTTACTCGGTGCTCGAGCTGATCCTCGACGACTCGCAGGACTACGGCATCGAGACCACGCAGGTCACCATCTTCGCGATCCAGATCGCGCTCGGTGAGCTGCTCAAGCATCACGGCGCCAAGCCCGCCGCGGTGGTCGGCCAGTCGCTGGGCGAGGCCGCCTCGGCGTACTTCGCCGGCGGGCTGTCGCTGCGCGATGCCACCCGAACCATCTGCTCCCGCTCGCATCTGATGGGTGAGGGCGAGGCGATGCTGTTCGGCGAGTACATCCGCCTGATGGCGCTGGTCGAATACTCCGCCGACGAGATCAAGACGGTGTTCTCCGACTTCCCGGACCTGGAGGTGTGCGTGTACGCGGCGCCCACCCAGACCGTCATCGGCGGCCCGCCGGATCAGGTGGACGCGATCATCGCCCGCGCGGAATCCGAGGGCAAGTTCGCCCGCAAGTTCCAGACCAAGGGCGCCAGCCACACCCAGCAGATGGACCCGCTGCTGGGCGAGCTCGCCGCGGAGCTGCAGGGCATCAAGCCGCTGAGCCCGACGGTCGGGATCTACTCGACCGTGCACGAGGGCAGCTACATCAAGCCCGGCGGCGAGCCGATCCACGACGTCGACTACTGGAAGAAGGGCCTGCGCCACAGCGTCTACTTCACCCACGGCGTCCGCAACGCCGTCGACAGCGGACACACCACCTTCCTTGAGCTGGCGCCCAACCCGGTGGCGCTGATGCAGGTGGGCCTGACCACGGCCGCCGCCGGGCTGCACGACGCGCAGCTGATCCCGACGCTGGCCCGCAAGCAGGACGAGGTCGAGTCGATGATCTCGACCATGGCGCAGCTCTACGTCCACGGCCACGCCCTGGACATCTGGACGCTGTTCACGCGCGCTTCCGGACCGCAGGATTACGCGAACATCCCGCCGACCCGGTTCAAGCGCAAGGAGCACTGGCTGGACGTGCACTTCTCGCACGGCAGCAGCTCGGTGCTCATGCCGGGCAACCACGTCGCGCTGCCGGACGGCCGCCACGTCTGGGAGTACAACCCCCGGGGCCTGACTGACCTGCCCGCGTTGGTGAAAGCCGCTGCGGCCGAGGTCCTTCCGGACGCGCAGCTGGCGGCCGCCGAGCAGCGTGCGGTCCCCGGCGAGGGCGCCCGGCTGGTGACGACGCTGACCCGGCACCCGGGCGGCGCCTCGGTGCAGGTGCACGCCCGCATCGACGAGTCCTTCACGCTGGTGTACGACGCGCTGGTGACCCGGGCCGGTGAGGGCGGCGTCGCCTTGCCGGCGGCGGTCGGCGCGGGCGCGGCGATCACGGCTGCGTCCAACGGGGCGGCTGCCGCGCCCGAGGCGCCAGCCGACGAGCCGGACGCCGAAACGCTGACGGACAGCCTGACCAACCGGTACTTCTCGGCCAGCATGGGCAAGTGGTCGCCCGACTCGGGCGAAACGGTCGCGGAGCGCCTGGGGCTGATTGTCGGCTCCGCCATGGGTTACGAGCCCGAGGACCTGCCGTGGGAGGTGCCGCTGATCGAGCTGGGCCTGGACTCGCTGATGGCGGTGCGGATCAAGAACCGCGTCGAGTACGACTTCGACCTGCCGCCAATCCAATTGACGGCCGTTCGGGACGCCAACCTCTACAACATCGAGGAGCTGATCAAGTACGCGGTCGAGCACCGTGACGAGGTCGAGCAGCTGCACGAGTACCAGCAGACGCACTCGGCCGAGGACATCGCCAAGGCTCAGGCGGAGTTGATCAGCGGCGCCTCACCCGCCACGATCGCGGCGCCCGCGCCCGACCCGCAAGCGGAGCCGGAGACCCAGGGGGCCCCTCCGGCGTCCGACATCCCGATCCCGCCGCCGCCCACCGACCCATCCGGGCCGAAGGCCAACGGCGGGCAGCCCAACCTGGCCGGCGCTGCCCAAGCGCTCAACCAGGAGGCGGTCACCAAGGCGCTCAACTCCGACGTGCCGCCGCGCGACGCCGCCGAACGGGTCACGTTCGCGACGTGGGCGATCGTCACCGGCAAGTCCCCGGGCGGCATCTTCAACCCGCTGCCCAAGCTGGACGACGCGCAGGCCGAGAAGATGGCCCAGCGCCTCTCGGAGCGGGCCGAAGGGCCGATCACCGCCGAGGACGTGCTGACGTCGGAGAACATCGAGGCGCTGGCCGAGAAGGTGCGGGGATACCTCGAGGCCGGCGAACTCGACGGATTCGTCCGCACCATCCGGCCGCCGCAAAACGATTCGCAGATACCGGTTTTCGTTTTCCACCCGGCCGGCGGTTCGACGGTGGTCTACGAGCCGCTGCTCAATCGGCTACCGCCGGACACCCCGATGTATGGGCTTGAGCGCGTCGAGGGCACCGTGCAGGAACGGGCCGCCCAATACGTGCCCAAACTGCTGGAGATCAACGGAGACAAGCCGTTCATCCTGGTTGGCTGGTCGCTGGGTGGCGCGTTGGCCTACGCCTGTGCGATCGGGCTCAAGCGGATGGGCGCCAACGTGGCGTTCGTCGGCATGATCGACACGGTGCGGGCCGGTGAGGAGATCCCGCAGACCAAGGAAGAGACCCGCAAGCGCTGGGACCGGTACGCGAGATTCGCCGAACGCACCTTCAACGTCGAGATTCCCGCAATCCCCTACGAGCAGCTCGAGGAGCTCGACGACGAGGGTCAGGTCAAGTTCGTGCTGGAGATCGTCCAGCAGAGCGGCGTGCAGGTGCCGGGCGGGATCATCGAGCACCAGCGGACGTCATACCTGGACAACCGCGCCTTGGAGACGGTCCAGATCGAGCCGTACGACGGCCACGTCACGCTCTACATGGCCGATCGCTACCATGACGACGTCATCGAGTTCGAGCCGCGGTATGCCATTCGGCAACCGGATGGCGGCTGGGGCGAGTACGTGTCCGAGCTCGAGGTCGTGCCGATCGGCGGGGAGCACATCCAGGCGATCGACGAGCCGATCATCGCCAAGGTCGGCGCGCACATGACCGAGGCGCTGGAGAACATCGAGGCGGGGCGCCGCCGGAAGAGTGAGGTGGGCAACTAGTGACCGGTGCGGAGCCTTCTCGCGCTCACACGACAGCCGAAAAGCTGGCCGAGCTGCACGTTCGGATGGAGCTGGCCAAGGAGCCCGGCGGTGAGAAGGCCGTCGCCAAGCGCGACAAGAAGGGCATTCCCAGTGCCCGGGCCCGCATCCACGCACTGGTCGACCCGGGCACCTTCCTCGAGGTCGGGGCGCTGGCCAAGACACCGAACGACCCGAACGCGCTCTACGGCGACGGGTGTGTCACCGGGCACGCGATGATCGACGGCCGGCCGGTCGGGGTGTTCTCGCACGACCAGACCGTGTTCCAGGGCACGGTCGGCGAGATGTTCGGCCGCAAGGTCGCCCGGCTGATGGAGTGGTGCGCGATGATCGGCTGCCCGATCATCGGCATCCAGGACTCCGGCGGAGCGCGCATCCAGGACGCCGTCACCTCGCTGGCCTGGTACGCCGAGCTGGGCCGCCGCCACGAGGCGCTGTCGGGACTGGTACCGCAGATCTCGCTCATCTTCGGCAAGTGCGCTGGGGGAGCGGTG
The DNA here is from genome assembly GCF_001907675.1 of Mycobacterium paraffinicum. GTDB lineage: Bacteria > Actinomycetota > Actinomycetes > Mycobacteriales > Mycobacteriaceae > Mycobacterium > Mycobacterium paraffinicum_A. The sequence continues at coordinate 161,530 of NZ_MPNT01000009.1, read as the reverse complement.
TATTCGCCGATCCAGGACGACCTGCTGGTCTCGGTGCGCGACCAGGGCTACTTCTTCGTGACCGGTCCCGACGTCATCCGCGAGGTCACCGGCGAGGAGGTCACCCTCGACGAGCTCGGCGGCTCCGATGCGCAGGCCCGCTACGGCAACATTCATCAGGTGGTGGATTCCGAGGCAGAGGCGTTCCAGTACGTGCGGGACTTCCTGTCGTTCCTGCCCTCGAACTGCTTCGACAAGCCGCCGATCGTCAACCCCGGGCTGGAACCGGAGGTCACGCCGACCGATCTGGAGCTCGACTCGATCGTGCCGGACTCCGACAACATGGCCTACGACATGCACGAGATCCTGCTGCGGATCTTCGACGACGGCGACTTCCTCGAGGTCGCCGCGCAGCACGGCCCGGCCATCATCACCGGATACGCCCGCGTCGACGGGCACCCCGTGGGCGTGATCGCCAACCAGCCCATGTACCTGTCCGGGTCGATTGACAACGAGGCCTCCGACAAGGCGGCGCGGTTCATCCGGTTCTGCGACGCGTTCAATATCCCGCTGGTCTTCGTGGTGGACACCCCCGGGTTCCTGCCGGGCGCCGAGGAGGAGAAGCGGGGCATCATCAAGCGCGGCGGGCGGTTCCTCTACTCCGTCGTGGAGGCCGACGTGCCGAAGGTGACCATCACCGTGCGTAAGTCCTACGGCGGCGCGTACGCCGTGATGGGCTCCCGGCAGCTGACCGCCGACTTCAACTTCGCGTGGCCGACCGCGCGCATCGCGGTGATCGGCGCCGAGGGCGCCGCACAGCTGCTGATGAAGCGGTTCCCCGACCCGACCACGCCCGAGGCGCAGCAGATCAAGAAGGACTTCATCGAGGGCTACAACCTCAACATGGCCATCCCGTGGACGGCCGCAGAGCGCGGCTTCATCGACGCGGTCATCGACCCGCACGACACCCGGCTGCTGCTGCGTAAGTCCATGAAGTTGTTGCGGGACAAGCAGTTATGGTTCCGCACGGCACGAAAGCACGGGCTGATCCCGGTTTAGTATCTTCGGCCAGCAGACGCAAAATCGCGCTCCGGGCATGCAGATCACGCGAATTTGCGTCTGCTCGCGAGGGAAAGGTTCCCCAATTCGCTAGCCGGCGAACGCGCCCTCGACCAGTTCGTCGAACCGCTCCAGCGCCTCGTCGGACTCGGCGTCGATGCCGCGCAGCGCCCCCCGATCGGCGAGGTACCGCTGCGCATATAGCCGGGCGACCAACGCCTTTCGCTCCCCGCCGCGGGCCTCGCGTTCCCAGGCGGCCTGCTCGGTGAGCAACGCCGCGGCGTACACGTCGCCCATGAATTGAGCCAGCGGGTACAGCCGCGCCTCGGCCATGTCGCGGTCCAGTTTGGACCACGCCGTGATGGCCGCGTCGAGATCCTCGATGCGTCCGGCGACCAGTCGCGTGGTGTCGTCGTCGTCCGAGACGGACACCGCGTCGCGCAGCCGCGCCAACAACGCCTCGTGCGCGCGGGTCTGCTCGATGCCGCGCCGCACGTCCAGACACAGGATGTTGTCCGGCCCCTCCCAGATGGTGTTCACCTGCGCGTCGCGCAGTAGTCGAGCCACCGGCCAGGTCTCGATATAGCCGTTGCCGCCGTGGATTTCGATCGCGTCGGACGCCGCGGTGATGCCGAGCCGGCAGGCCTTGAGCTTGGTGACCGGCACGGCGATGCGTTGCCGCATGCCGCGGGGCTGGCGATGATTCGTGGCGCCGGTGCCGTCGAAAACCATTGCCTGCGCGGCTTCTACGTCGACGATCATCTCCGCGAGCTTGCGCCGCATCAGCGGCTTGTCGATCAGCGCGCCGCCGAACGCGTGCCGTCGGCGGGCGTAGCACAGCGACTCGACCAGGGCGCGGCGCGCGTTGCCGAGCCCGAACAAGGCGATGCCGAGGCGCGCGGCATTGGTCAGCTCCATCATGCGGCCCAAGCCCTTGCCGTCCGACGGGCCCGCCTCACCACTGGGCTCCCCGGACAGCAGAAACGCCTCCGCGTCAACGAATTCCACCTCGCCGGAGGCCACCGAGCGGGTGCCGAGCTTGTCCTTCAGGCGGCGCACCCGCACCCCGTTGCGGGACCCGTCGCGGCGGGTGCGCAGCACCAGGAAGTTCGCGACGCCGCGGCTCGAGTCCGGCGCACCCTCGGGCTTGGCCAGTACGACGAAGGCCTCGCCGGCGCAGTTGGAGGCAAACCACTTGAACCCGTTGAGGATCCAGGCATCCCCGGCGCGGGTCGCCGTCGTCTCCAGCGCACCCAGGTCCGAGCCGCCGGTGCGTTCGGTCAGTAGCTGCGCCGTCTCCCCGGCCCACTCGCCGGAGGCGAATTTGGCCAGCACGTGCTCGCGCACGTCGGCCGGCGCATAGGCGGCCACCAGCGAGGAGACCATGCCGCCGCCGGTGCCCAGCGCGCATCCCATCCCGATGTCGGCCTGGTTGAGCAGGTAGTTCGACGCGAACAGGCCCAGCCCGGAGCTCACTTTGGCGGCGCGGGCGTCGTTGCGCAGCGCCTGCTGGGCGTCCAGGACCGCGCGCTTGGACTGGGTGAAGGACGCCGGCATGACGACCTGGCTCACGTCGTGCCCCCACCGGTCGTAGCGTTCCAGCCGGGGTGGGTTGTGATCGGTCTCCTCCGCCCATCTCGCGACCGGACCGCCCATCAGCTCGCCCATGCGTGCCAGATGCGGCTCCACGACGGCCAGTTCCTCCGGTTGCAGGTAGTACGCCATGGTGAACCGCAGGGTGGGGTCGGTGAGGTACCAGTTGAGGCCTACGGCCCCGCGGTAGTTCTCGGTTCGGTAGCGCTGCGCCTTCTCCTCGGTGGCGAAGGGCAGCCTGTCTACCGCCTCTGCGGCGTACTCGCTCATGGGTGAGACGCTACGCGCTCGTCAGGAAAACCAGACGGACCCGGCCGATTTGGATAACGTCGCCGTTGGCCAGCACCGCCGAATCGACGGGCTCCCGGTTGACGTAGGTCTGATTCATGCTGCCCACGTCGACGACGCGGAATTGGCCGCCATCGCTTCGGAATTCGGCGTGCCGACGGCTCACGGTGATGTCATCGAGGTAGATGTCGCTCTCGGGATGCCGGCCCGCGGACACCACCTCTGCGGTCAGGGCGAAGCGCGAACCGGCGTTGGGGCCGCGCTTGACGACGAGCAACGCCGAGCCCGGGCGCAACGCCGAGGTGTCCTCGATCGCGGCGTCGGCGGCGGTCGCCGGCGCGTCGAGCTCGGCGGGCATGGCGCTGCCGATGGCGCCGGTGCGGTCCTCCGAGTCTTCGCGCCGAATTGGCCGGTGCGGCGTCGACCCCGTCTCGCTCACGCCGCTCGCGGCAGGTCCGGGTTGACCGCCGCCGCCCGCGATGTCGGGCGCTCCGGCGCCGGCACCCAACCGACGTAGGTCAGGTACAAACCGACCAGGGCGAAGACGACGCACAGGGTGATCCACCAGCCCTGCGCGCCGATCATGTCGTTGGCCAGCGTGGCGAAGAACTTGGGAAAGGCCACCAACAGCAACCCGCGCAGCACGATCAGCCAGCCGAGTAGGGAAACGGTGACCGCCGCGGCGCCGCGCCAGCTTTGGTGCGCCGCGACGATGCTCAGGCCGAGCAGCAAGATGAAGGCGCCGGTCACGAAGGTCCACATCGAATTCGCCTCGAACTGCGACAGCAGCGACTGCATGTCCGCGGCGCGCGCCACCGCCGTCACATCGACGACGACAAGGAAGGGACCGAGCACGCGGCAGAAAAAGCGTGTCGACTGTGCGGAAGTGTCCATTGCCGTACCTTTCATCCGACGCCGGCGACGCGGCGACCCCTTTATCGGAGCACTCGACCGCGGCGTCGAGATAGGGACTTAAGGCACTGCCTTTCCCAAAGGCGTGGTTATACCGGCGCGACGAACTCCGATGTGTAGAACTCCGCCGGATTTTGCGAGTTAGCGTTGGCCCGCTCGATAATCACCCACACCCCCGTCGTGCCGGGGCGAATGGTGTCTTGCACGGTCGTTGTACCAGTGCCCGCCGCATCGATATCCATGCCGGAGAAAGCGGTGCCGGGGTCACCCGGCCCGCACGTGCTCGACGACGGCCGGGGCATCTGGATCAGCCCGACGTCGAAGTGGGCGCCGGGCTCGGGCTCGTCGTACAGGTGCACCTCGGCGACCGCTTTCGACCCGGCGGTACGGATCACCGCGAAGCCGGTGCCAAGCATCGGGCTCGGCACCTTGGGGGCCACGCCGACGCGGCTGAAATCGCAGCGCCGCAAATAGTTGTCCAGCACCACTGTGGTGCCCCCTTCGGCGTGGGCCTGGACGCCGAACGTCATCGCCCCGGTGGTCACCACCGCAATCAGCGCCGCACATGTTCGGATACGTCTCAGCGTGTACATGGGCCCTACCCGTTTCCCCCCGTGTGAACTGGATCACAGCGGTTAGGTATTAACCCGAATGCGGCGAAATCAAACCATTTTTCGGCAATTACTCAATCGTCAATTTCTCCACTTATTAGGCGGCTGACGAATTGCGCAAAAAAGGCGCTTAAAAATCCCTAGGGCTTAATGCGGATCGGCCCGGGAGACCACCAACCGCTGCGGGTCGCCGTGCCCAGCTCGAGCTCCGCGGGCTGGGCGTCGGCGATGGTGTCGAACTTGCGCAGCGATCCCCAGTCCCGGCCCCAGTCGTGCGACAGATAGGTCGACATCACATGGGCCCGCAGCAGCAGATCGGTGATGCCCAACAGGCCGCCGTTGACGCCGTCCTGCCACGTGTCGGTGTCCTGCTTCTTGGCGTTGTAGTCCGGAGTGATGCGGAACCGCGGGATCTCGGTGACCCCGTTGACATGCAACATCGGCTGCTGGCACGGGAAGGCCAACCCGACCGCCCAGTCCATCAGCACCGGCTGCGTCGAACCTACGTACTCCTGCAACGAGCGCAGTTCCGGCACCCTCGGCGGGGTGACCGCGACCCAGTCGTCTGGCGTCAGGGACAGGTCCTCGGCGACCAGTCGCACGGCGACGGCGTCGGCGGGGACCTCGGAGCGCGCGAAGCGCAGGTTGCGCCACACCTTGGGTTGCTCGCCATAGAGGTCGTAGGGCACCAGCCTGCCGCCCGGCTGCACGGATCCGCCGGGACCGGGCCTGCCGAATTCCAGCTCGACCGTCTGGCCGCTGGTGTGGTGGTGCAAGATGCTGTTGCCGGCGATGGTGCCCGCCGCGGTCACGACCACCAGCGGGTGCCCCTCGTCCGCTTTCGGCAGCTGATACCACGCGGAGGTGAGCCTGCTCTGCCGTTGCGCCCCGGTCGTGTAGCTGCCGGCCAGCGGAACTTCAGCGGGGTTAAGGCCGTACGGCAGCGGGACCGTCGATCCGTTGATGCCGGGCGTCGTCAGCTTGAGCGGCGCGTCCCAGTCGTAATCGGTGCCCGGCTGCGGCACCGACGTCTCCTTGACCGACTCGGCCAGCGTGCGGTCCGGGACGCCGTTGGGGCTGAATCCCGTTGGGTTCGTGCCTCCGAGCGCCCCCAGCGGACCGTAATCGCCGGGTAGCGGAGCCATGAAGCCGGCGTTGCTGTCCGGCTCGACGAGCACGTCGTCGGCCAGGCCGCAGCCTCCGCTGAACTCGCGCAGGTTGTCCCAGGCATTGGAGTAGGTGGGGTACTGACGCACGATGCCCGCCACCATCGACGCCACGAACACCAGCGCCATGAAGCCGGCCGCCAGCGGGATCGGCGCAGCCGTCAGCGCGCGGGCCAGGCGGCCCTCGCCGTGGCTGGTGTCGGCGAAGTGCAACCACGCCGCATACACCGCGGCGATCACAAACAGCGCGAAAAATATTGTGCTGATTGAGATTCCGCCAATTTTGGGCATGCTGCTGTTGAACGGCACACCATAGCTGGAGACGTACCACCAGCCGTTGGTGGTGGCGAAGCACAGCGCCAGGATGAACAGCACCGCCGCCAGGAACGCCATGCGGTTGCGCGACCAGCGCAGCACCTTCGGCGACACCAGCGCCGTCGTCAGCGCGGCCATCGCCGCGCCCACCGCGGCGAACAGCCCGAAGTGGTGCACCCATTTGGTGGGGGTGAACATCAAGAAGAACATGGTGCCGAAGATGACGCCCATCAGGCGCCACGCCGGACCGCGGGCCACGCCCGGAACCCGCTTGCGCCGCAACATGATGAACACGGCGGTGAACAGGCACAGCGCGGTGATCAGGAACCCGAAGCGCCGTGAGAGCGAACCGTCGACGGTGGGCAGAATCAGGTAGTAGTAGCGCAGGTTTTCGGTGTACCAAGCCTGGCTGGGCCCGATGGCGGTGCGAATCCTGGTGGCTTCCAACACCGTTGACAGCGTCTGATCGGCGAACACCACGGTCAGGATGACCGTGCCGGCCGCCAGCATGGGCGCCACCAGTGGCAAGGTGCCCACCAGCCGATGCCGGCGGACCAGGATGCGCAGGATCGGCCGGCCACCGGCGACCAGCGCGGCCACCGCGATCAATCCGGTGGGCTGGACGCCGAGGGTGAACGCCGCGGTGATGACCGCCAGCGCGGCGGGCGTCAGCCGGCTGTAACGCATGGAGCGCTCGATCAACACATAGGTGATCAGCGAACCGACCGCGATGATCGGCTCGGGGCGCAGGCCGTTGTCGAACGGCATCCACGCGGTCAGCAGGACCATGCCCGCCGCCCAGTTCGCCGCCTTGCTGCCGGCGACCGCGGGCCCCAGGCGGGGCAGCACCTCACGCGAAAGCAGCAGCCAGCAGACGATTCCCGCGATCAGGTCCGGCAGCCGCATCCACAGGCTGGCGTCGCTGACGTGGGTCATCAACGCGAGCAGGTTGTAATACCAGCCGAACGGGTCCTCCGGGCTGCCGAACCAACGGAAGTAGTTCGACATGTAGCCGGCGTGGTCGGCGACGCGGGCCATGCCCAGGATGTAACCGTCATCGGACGAATTCGCCCCGATCACGTGCCACAGCAGGAACCCGAAGATGACGGTGACGTCGGCCAGGGTGAAGGTGCGCCAGTTCGCCGGGATGAGCCGGCGCATCCGGTGCCCGTCCAACTGGTCCAGGCGCCACAACGCGATCAGCGCGACGATGGTGGACACGATGGCCAGCACCATCGCGGTCAGCTTCAAAGTCGTTGGGGTGGTGGAGAATCGGGTGTCGATCGTGGCCGACAGTTTCAGGCCTGGCGGGGCGGGGCCGGTCAGGTCGGTGAACACCCCGACGATCTGCGGCCGCAGGTTCGGGTCGGGGAAACCGCCACCGATCGGCCTGCCGGCCGAATCGTTCAGTCCGACAAAGGTGGCGAAGGCGCCGGCCTTCGTCGAGGTGATCTCGATGCGCTGACACTGTGGGGAGGCGACCTGGTCGCGCGGCGCGCTAGCGATCACCACATTCCGGTCGGTGACGTCGACGCGTTTGGCGTTGACGACGACGAACAACGCGTTCAGCGCGGCGTCCTTGCCCTTCTTGGGCGCCGTGCTCAGGACGACCCCACCGTCCGGCGGCAGGGCGCCCACCACCGCGCACGGCACGGTTGCCGTCACGTCCACCGGGGTCAGCGAAATCAACGGAGCCGTAACGCTGTTCAATTGACCGCCCTGCGGCCAGTTGAGGGTGGCGGTGGTCTGCACGACGGGCAGCAACGGCGTCGCGACCGACAGGACGAAGCCGATCAGCCCGGCGATCGTCGCGACCCAGCGCGTCGTGCGCACGTCTTGACGGGCGGTCACGTTGTCTTCGCGGTTGTTCACGGCCGTGACGCTCATGGCAGCGCCCGAATCGGTCCCTGCCGGCTCCAGCCGTGCACTGTCATCACACCCTGTTCGATCGCGGCGTCGGGCGCCTGGTCAGCCGGCACCAGCCGGAAGTACTGCTCCACGGAGCCCCAGTCGCGATACCAGTCGCCGCGAAGATACGTCGCGACCGTCGAGGTGCGCAGCATCGCCTGCGTGACCAGGAACGGACCGCCGGCCTCGCTGGCCTGCCACCCGTTCGACGACGACGCCGTCTGCTTGTGATCGGGCAGGATGCGGTATTGCGGAAGTTCCGCCACGCCAAGGTGTTCGGAGAACGGGTGCTGGCACGGGAAGTTCGCGGCGGTCGCGATGTCCATCAGCACCGGGGTGCGCGACCCGATCAGCTGCTGCAGGGTTTGCAGCACCGGCACCCGCGGCGGCGTAAACGCGAACCACTGATCCGAGCTCAGATTCGGGTCGTAGGCAACGATGCGTGCGACGTTGGCCTCGGGCGGCGCCCAGGTCAGCGGGAACCGAAGATTGCGCCACGCCGGCTCGGGGCCGATGTCGATCGGCTGCACCTCGGCCAGCGGCTGGGTGGTGCCGTCGGGGCGGGTGACTCCCCACTGCAGTTTCAGCGACTGCCCGTAGGTGAAGGTGCCGTCCTCCTTGTACGACCAGATCGCGCCGGACGCCGACACCACGACGATCGGCCGGTCCGGGGTGCGGGGCGGCAGCTGGTACCACGCCGACGTCGCCGTGGCGGCCAGCGAATTCTCGCCGTAGCTGCCCATCACCGGGGTGCGGGCCGGGTCGAGGCCGAACGGCAGCGCCGCGTGGGAACCGTTGACGCCGGCGGGGCCTCTGCCTCCGGCCGTGCCCGCCGAGTCGCTCATGGCGGCGTTGGGCTTGTTGGGCGACGCGTCCGAATTCACCACTCCGGGCTTGGTCACCACGGGGTACGACCGCAGGTCGTCGCCGACGCCGTCGGGCTTGAAGCCGACCGGGTTGACCCCGCCGAGCGGGCCGTCGGGTCCGAAAGCCTGCCCGGGCGCCGGCGCCAGCAGGCCCGCGTTGGGGTCGGGCTCGGCAAGAACGTCGTCGGCCATGGCACAGCTCGTCGGGGACAGCCCCGAGGCAAGGGCGGCGAGGTTGGCCTTGCCGGTGGTGTAGAGCGGGTAGCGGAACACCGCGCCCTTGGTCAGTGAGGCGACTTCGCCGACCACCATGATGCTCGCGATCACCAGCAGCGGGGTCGACGCCAGCACCCGGTTGCGCCGGTTGTCCTTGACTTCGGTGTGGCCGGCGTAGTCCATGCGGAAGTGCTGCCACGCGGCCAGCAGCCCGGTGAGGATCGACAACGTCAGGAACATCGACGTCACCGGGTGGCTCGCGATCACCGGCTGGATGTCGTACCACGGCACCCCGTAGTTGCCCACGTAGAACCAGCCGTTGACGCCCGAGGTCGCCACCGCCACGACGAACAGCAGCGCCGTCACGTACAGCGTCAGGTTGCGGCGGTTGTGCAGGCCGATCCGCGAAAGCGCGAACGCGGTGACCGCGCCCAACGCCCCGGCCAGTCCGGCGAAGGCGCCGAACTGGACCGCCCACTTCGTCGGGGTGAACGTCAAGAGCAGCAGGCCGATCGCGGTGGTGCCGATCAGCCGCCAGGCCGGGCCGCTGGCCACGCCGGGCACTCGCCCCCGCCGCAGCAGGATGACCAGCATCCCGAACAGGCACAGCAGCAGCACCAGCACCGCGAACCGCCTGGCCATGGACCCGTCGGGGTTGGACTCCACCGTGAGGAAGTAGTAGCGCAGCCAGTCCTGGTACCACGCGATCGTGGGACCGACCTTGTACTTGATGCGCGCCGACTCGGCGACGTTGGCCAGCGTCTGACCGTGGAACACCACGACGGTGATCAGCGACAGCGACGCCGCGAGCACCGCCAGCGGCGCGATCAGCCCGTCGGTCGCCCGGCGCCGGCGGATCGTCCGGGCGATGGCCCGCGAACCGGTCAGCAGCGCGGCGACGGCGATCAGACCCTGCGGCGCCAGCGTCACGGTGAGCATCGCCACGAAGATCGCGACCGCGGCCGGGGCCAGGCGTTGCAGCGCGATCGCCCGCTCCACCAGCATCCAGGTGACCAGCACACCCAGCGCGATCAGCGGCTCGGGCCGCAGTCCATTGTTGAACGGCAACCAGGCGGCCAGGAACACCGCGCCCGCGGTGAACACCGCCACCCGGTTCGCCGCCAGGCCGCCCCGACCGGGGCCCAGCCTGCGCAGGATCCAGTGGCTGATCACCAGCCAGCACGCGATCCCGGCCAGCGTTGCGGGCAACCGCATCCACACCCCGGCGGTGCTCACCGACGCCAGCTTGGACAGCACGCCCAGGTACCAGTCGAACGGCGCGTCCGTCGTACCGAAGTAGCGGTAGTAATCGACGATGTAGCCGGCCTTCGGGGAGACGCGGGCGATGGTCAGGTTGTAGCCGTCGTCCGACGAGGTCGCGCCGACGACGTGCCAGACCAGCAGCGTCGCGATGACCCCGAGATCGGCGATCCAGGTTGCCAGCCCGACGCGGCGCCAGGAACTCCACCGCGCCCGCGGGCGGTAGCGGGAGAGCCAGGCGATCGGCGACCGCCAATTGACCAGCGTGCCGCCGCCGCGGCTGCGACGGTCGAGGGCGGCGAGCGCGATGACGGCGGTCAGAACGGCCAGGGCACCCACGGCCATCGCGAGCTGCTTGACGGCGGTCGGGGCGGTGATGAAGCGCGTGTCGATGTCGATGCGGGCCGACAGCCCCGGCTGGGGCGGCACCTTCAGGTCCGTGAAGATGCCGCCTACCTGGGGTTTCTTCTCCAGGGACAGGCTGCCCGAGGCGCCCGGCATGCCCACGAACTCGGCACCCGCCGCGCCCGCGTTGGCCCAGGCGTGCAGCACGCTGCAGGCCCCGCCCGCGACCGCCGCCCGCGGCGCGGCCGCGGCCACGGTGTCGCGGAACGCGACGACCACCAGGTCCTTGTCGGCCCGCACGAACAGCCCGTCCTTGCCGGCGTCGATGCCGCCGGCGGGCAGGGTCGAGACGACCAGGCCGCCGCTGGCGGGCAGGGTCGCGATTGCCGCGCAGGGGATGGAGATGTCGAGCGCGCGTGGCGCCCCGGACACCAGGGGTGCGGTGATCTGGGTGACGTGCCCGTCCACGATGCCCTGCGGCCACAGCACCGTGGCGGTGGTCTGCTTCACCGGAAGCAACGGGACGAGCGCGCACAACAGCAGTCCGACGATGCCCGCGACGGCGGCCACGAACCGCGGGATCCGCTGCGATCGCTGAAAACCGTCGTGGGGCACGAGGCTCGATCGTAAGCGAAGCCGCTTTGTCCGCGGAGGACGCGGGGCCGCGCGGGGCTGCGCGGCGTCAGCGGCGGAGCCGGGCGGCCAGGGCGTTCAGGCCCGGGCCGTCAAGGTCGGCGAGCGCCGCCGGGCGGCCGGACATCGCCATCAGCAGCGCCTCGCCGGGGCCGGTGACTTCCGGCCCGTGGCCGTGTTCCCAATCGACGTCGGTGGCGCGCAGCCGCAACCCCCGGATCCGGCGGCCGGCCCCGAGCCTCGGGTTGCCCGGCGCCAGCTCGAGAACACGCTCGAGCCGATCGGCGGGGACGACGCGGGGCCGGTTCAGCGCGCGGCGGATGTCTTGGTGATGGATGGTGCCGTCGAGGAGGGCGATCATTCCGCCGAAACCCGCTGTCAACCCGCGTGGTTCCAGATGGGCCCGCAGGAAGTCGAGCAGCTGTTCTGGACTCAGGTCGGCGAACTCGTCGACGCCCACCTGGTTGGCGCGGACGACCCAGCCCTTCGCGAAGCGCCTCGCCAACCCCAGCGGCCCGAGCTCTTCGTAGCTGATCGTATGCGCGACAACGTCTTTGACCGTCCAGCGCGAGCACAGGCTGGGCGCCTCCCACTGCTGCGGCGTCAGGGTGGCCAGGAATTCCGCCAGGTCGGCCCGCTCGTCGCGGGCCATGCTCATCAGGCTTGTCGTCATTGCCGGTCCCGGGCGGGTAGCAGACGGGCGTAGCGATCCAGGTACAGCGGCCAGCCCGCATCGCCGTCGATGCCTTCCGCGACGGATTGCCAGCCGGGACCGTGGCGATCGAGGTGGCGGTGTTCGAGGTCTACCCGGGTGCGCTCGTCGGACTCGGCGGTGAACCGCACCTCGACCTCGCTGGTTTTCGAGGGGTCGGACTCAATTTGCCAGGTGGGGCCGATATCCCAGCTGAACACCAGGCGGTGCGGCGGCTCGTAGACCAAGATCCGCGCCCAGCGGCACACGCTGCCGTCGACGCCGCGGTCATAGATGTGCCCGCCGACCCGCGGCTCGAAGATCGTCTCGGCGATCGGGACGGCGAGCAGGTTGTGCTCCCGCGGTTTGAAGTCGCCGAATTGTTCGGTGAAAACGGCGAAAGCCCGCTCGATTGGGGCATTGACGACGACGTGGTGGGCGACGTTCGATATCCGTTGATTCACAGGCTTTCTCCCTTACTCTCGTCGATTCTTTGGGCGTAGCCGGCCAACGCTTGGGTCCAGAACCGGTCCAGGTCGGCGCGCAACGCCTCCAGGCCGGTGGGGTCGAGCTGGTACACGCGGCGAGTTCCTGCGGCACGGTCACGCACCAGCCCTGCGGACTTGAGCACTTTGAGGTGTTGCGACACCGCCGGCCGGCTCACGGGCAGGTCGCGGGCCAAATCGCCGACCGCTGACGGGCCGTGAGCGAGGCGTTCCACAATCGCCCGCCGTGTGCCGTCGGCCAGGGCCAGCCACACGTCCCCGCTTTGGTAAGTGGCCACGAACGGTAAGCGTAGACTTACCGATCAGGGCGGGGCAAGACCCGCCGAACAGGAGGCCTCTAGGTCTTGCGCAGCGGCGCGGGGCTCCACAGGCCGCTGCGCGTCGACGTCCCCAGCTGCAGGCGCGCGGGCTGCGCGCCGGCGTAATACGGGGTCAACCGTTGCAGCGAACCCCAGTCGCGTGACCAGTCGTCCTTCAGATAGGTCGCCATCGTGGTCGCCTTCAGCAGCAGTTCGGTGACGCCGAGCGGGCCGCCGCCGTTGTTGTCCATCACCGGCGAGTTGGCTTCGGCGCCGAAACGGTCCGGCAGGATGCGCCATTTCGGCGTCTCGTCGACGCCGTTCTGATGGCCGAACGGGCGCTGGCAGGGGAACGCCAGACCGACCAGCCAGTCCAGGAACACCGGGTCCTTCGAGCCGACGACGTCCTGCAGCGTGCGCAGCTGCGGGATGCGCGGCGGGGTCAGCGCGATCCAGTGCTGCGGCGCCAGGTCTTCGTCGTCGGCGACCAGCCGGATCTGGGTGGCGTTGGCGGGGATCGCCGACAGCGGCAACCGCAAGTTGCGCCACGCCGGGGATGCCCCGACGTCGGATAACTGGAACGACCCGCCGGCATGCCCGCTGGCCGCTTGCTCGTCGGTCGCCCACTGGACCTGAACCTCGCGGGGGTCGAAGCGGCCGGCCGCGCTCACCACCAGCAGCGGCCGGGCACTGTCGCGGGTGGGCAGCCGGTACCAGCCCGACCGCAGGTGGGCGGGCAGTTGGATGCCCGACCGCCAGCTGCCGAGCACCGGTGTGCGCGCGGGGTCGAGGTTGTAGGGCAGCTGGGCGACCGAACCGTTGATTCCCGGTGCCGGGGTGGTGCCGCCCTCGGTGCCGGCCTCCGCACCGGTGACCAGCCTGTCGTCGTTGATGAAGCTGCGGTCGCCCGGGCGTTCCATCACGGGGTCGGCGCGGACGTCGGCGGGAATACCGTTGGGGGTGAAGGCTTCCGACAGGCCCGAGCCCAGCGCGTCGGCCACCGTGGCGCTCACCGGCGCCAGCGCGCCGGCGTTGGGGTCCTGTTCCACCAGCACGTCCTCGGCCAGTCCGCAGGACTTGCCGGTGAGCGCCTCGAGGTTGGAGCGGCCCACCGTCCAGGCGGGGTACTGGTCGACCATCGCCAGGGTCAGCGACGCCACCTCGAACACGACCAGCAGCCACGTCGCAATCGCCAACGGGGACTGGACGATTCCAGCGACCCGCGCCCCCAACCGGGTCTTCGGTGCGCCGTTCTCGGGATCGACGAAATGGAACCACGCGGCCAGCAGCAGCACCACCACCGTCAGTCCGAGCAGCGCGGTGGCAAAGGCGTAGTGCCACGCCGGGAACGAATTCGACCATGGCACACCGAAATTCGAGACATACCACCAGCCGTTGACGCTGGCGAAGGACAGGGCCATCAGGAACAGCACCACGGCGGCGAACATGGTGCGGTTGCGCCGGGACCGCATCGCCACCGAAGTCACGGCGACGGCGGCCAGCGCGCCCAGCGGCCCGGCCAGCCCGGCGAACACCCCGTAGTGGTGGGTCCACTTGGTTGGCGTGAACATCATCGCGATGAACGAGATGATCGTGATCCCGACGATGCGGCGGCTCGGCCCGGCGGCCGTGCCCGGAATTCGGCCCTTGCGCAACGACATTGCGACCGTGATCGCGAGCGCCAGGACCACGGCCAGCACGGCGAAGCGGCGGGCGACCGAGCCGTCGGGGCTGGGCATGAACAGGCGCTCGTAGCGGATGTGTTCGTCGAACCAACTCAGGCTGGGGCCGACGGCCCGCTTGAGCATGCTGGCCTGGATCTCGCCGGCCAGCGTCTGGTCGCGGAAGATCAGGATGGCTGTGACGGTGACCGCCGCCAACAGGGGGGCCACCAGCGGCAGCGCGCCGAATCGTTTGGACCTGCGGTGCAGGATGGTCCGTAACGGCCCGATGGCCACCAGCAGGGCGCCGATCGAGGCGATGCCGGTCGGCCCGGAGAACAACGTCAGGGCGCCGATGATGCAGGCGACCGCCACCGGCAGCAGCCGACTGGTGGCCACCGCACGTTCCACCGAGCACCAGGTGAGCAGGATGCCCAGCGCGATGATCGGCTCGGGGCGCAGCCCGTTGTTGAGCGGCAGCCACACGGCCAGGAACATGCCGGCGGCGGTCCACGCCGCGCCGCGGTTCTGTTTGACGGCGTGCCCCAGGCGGGGCATCACCTCACGGCTGATCACCCACCAGCACGTCAGCGCCATGGCCAGGGTGGGCAACCGCATCCAGATGCTGGCGGTGCTGACGTGGGCCCACACCGCCAGCAGGTCGTAGTACCAGCCGAAGGGGGCTTCCGGCGTGCCGAACCAGCGGTAGTAGTTGGCCATGTAGCCCGCGTGCTCGGATACCCGGGCCATGGTCAGGATGTAGCCGTCGTCGGAGGTGTTGGCGCCGACGAACTGCCACCACACCAACACGGCGATGACCAAGGCGTCCAGCCCGCCGATCGACCACCAACGCGACGGCAGGAAACGGCGGTGCCGGGTGCCGTCCGCGGTGTCGAGCAGGTGCAGCGCGGCCAGGGCGGCGGCCGTCAGCACGACCCCGAGGATCATCGCCGCCATCTTCAACTCGGTAGGGCTACTGCTGTAGCGCGTGTCGATGGTCGCCGAGAAGCTCAGGCCCGCCGGCGTCGGCCCGCTCAGGTCGGTGAAGACGCCGACGATCTGGGGCCGGAAGTCGTAGCCACTCTTTTCGCCGCGCAGTGGCGAGCCGGGGTGCTCCGCATTGGGGCCCTGGGTCAGGCCGACGAATTCGGCGGTGACCTTCTCGGCGTGCGCGGTGAAGGTCAGCCGCTGGCAGGCCGGGCTGAGCACCTGGCTCAGCGGGGCGGTCACCACCGCGACGTTGCGCACGACCACCACCAGGTAGTCGTTGGCGCGCTGGATGAGCAGCCCGCGGTCGACGGCCTTGGGCGCCTGCTTGGGCACCGTGGACAGCAGCACCGTCTTGCCGGCGTTCTGCGGTCCGGCCAGCCCGGCGGCGGCCTGACACGGCACGGTGATGTTCAAGTCGGTCGCCACGTAACCGATCAGGGGGGCGTCTACGCTTTCGAACCTGCCGTTTTGCGGCCAGTTCAGCTCGGCGGTGGTCTGGTTGACCGGCAGCAGCGGGGTGGCGATGGCCAGCAAAGCCCCGAGCAGCCCGGCGACGATAGCAACCCACCGAGCGATCCGGTGGTTCGCTCCCGTGTCGGTCACGGTGCTAGATGCTAGTTCTTCGACGCCGGGCGGCGAGGTGTCGGTGCTCATCAGCGGCCTGGCACCGGCTTGCGGATGGCCAGCACGAACGGGCCGGCGCTGTGGACGACGAACTGCGGGCTGTCGAAGAGGGCGGCCCGCAAGTCGACGGTGTAGCGACGGACGTTGGGCTGGTTGGGATACACGTCCTCGGCGAGGCGCAGCGTGTAGTTGCCGTTCGCGCCGCGGCGCATCAGGAACACCGTGGGCGGCGGCCAGGGACAGGTGTCCAGCGCGTGCAGCAGTTCGTCGGCGGACTTGAGTTTGGACCACTTGTTGATCTGGGCGGCCCGCAGGTCGAACTGCGCCAGCGGGTTGGCGTAGTGCGACGTCAGTCCCTGGAATCCCCAATAGGGATAGAAGGACAGGAAGCTGTAGTCGGCGGTCATCACGACGGTCTGGTCGCGGGGCCGGCCGGTCACGGTCACGATGGTGCGGTCGATGTCGGGGTAGAACTTCTCCGAGCTGGGCGGTCGCCGGTCGCCGCGCTGGCCGTTGCCGTCGGTGTCGGTGTAGGCGACGGTGAGGTCCGGACGCAGCACGTCGGGAATGTCTTGGCTGAACGCGATCGCG
Source organism: Mycobacterium paraffinicum (assembly GCF_001907675.1). Taxonomy (GTDB): domain Bacteria; phylum Actinomycetota; class Actinomycetes; order Mycobacteriales; family Mycobacteriaceae; genus Mycobacterium; species Mycobacterium paraffinicum_A. The sequence goes on along the minus strand of NZ_MPNT01000009.1, from coordinate 145,017 downwards.
GCGGCCAGGCCGACGGCGCCGGCCACCGGAAGTATGGCGCGGCTCCGTGGGGCCAGGGCCTTGACCGCCTCCACGAAGCCGAACGCCCCGGCGGCGACCAGCAGCACGGTCAGGGTGGGCTGCAGCCGGAACGACAGCAGCGTGGTGCGCGCCAGCGTGGTCAGCATCGACAGCAGCGACCACAAATAGCTGGCCAGCACGCCGATCGCCAGGGCGCCGGCCCGCACCGATGACCGGGCCCGCACCACCAGCCACAAGGCGCCCAGCAGGCAGATCGCGCCCAGCAGGGAGAACTGCAGCATCGGGAACGTCAGGACGGCGCCGTCGGCCGGCAGGTAGTGGGCCGCGCTGCCGGAGTTGCTGACCGGGCTGCGAACCGCCCGCAACAGGAACGGCAGCCAGGTGGTGCTGCCGATGGCCGCGGCGATGACGGCGATGACGGAAAGCCGGCGCAGCGGGTCGAGCGCCGCCCGGAAACCTCCTTCTCGCCAGCGCGACCCGGCCAGCGCGAGGCCCATCAGCGCCATCGCGAACGCGGTGAAGCCGAACAGCAGCAGGTACCAAATGGCGGTGCCGCCGAGGAAGAGTCCGGCGGCGACGACGGCGGCCCAGCCGCTTCGTGCGTCGACCGTCGCACTGGCGGCACCGACCGTCACGCCAGCGTGGCCGTCGGCGTCGGGCGTCACGCTAGCGTGACACTCGCGTCGGCCAGCGCGCAGGCCCGACCACGTCAGCACCAGCACCGGCGGCAGCAGCACGGTGATCATCGCCGCGTACGGTTCGGGCGAGCCGTAGGCGAGCGTCGCCGCCGCGGTCGCGGTCGTGACGATGAGCGCGTACTCGAACCGGACCATCCGCCACCACAGCACCAGCGCGACGGCGACCGCGATGGTGATCGAGGTGACCGCCCACGGCTTGTAGACCTCCCAGGCCGGCGCCCCGCTCAGTGCGGCGGCCCGCCCGCCGATCCAGAACCAGCCGGGCGGGTAGAACGGCGGCAGCCCGATGTAGGTCATGTCGCGCAGGGCGGGGCTGTCGGCGAGCCGGGTCAGGTACTCGGTGCGGAACTGCTGATCGACGGAGATGCCGAACAGGTACAGCTTGGTGGCCCCCAACGGCATGCCCAGCGTCACGACGGTGAACGCGGACACGAACACCAGCCCGCCCAGCTGGGCGGGCCAGCGCCACCGCCGCCACGCCCAGCCGACGGCGAGAAGGCCGGCCAGGCAGCCGACCTGGCCCACGGTGGTCAGCGCGTGCAGTTGGTTCGACGACGGAAAGGCCGGCCACTGGACGCGGGAGATGGCGACCAGCGAGACCACGGCGACGACAACGGCCACCGCGGCCGCCAAAGCCATCTGGCCGAGACTGGCCAGCGCGTTACGCATGATCAGATGGGCAGCTTGCGGAAGATGGGCCGGGGAATGTGTCGCAACACCATCATCACGTAACGGAATGCTCCTGGCGCCCAAACCAATTCCTTACCTTTAGCGGCCGCGGTCACCGCGAGGTTGGCGACATACTCCTTGTCCACCGTCAGCGGGGCTTCCTTGACGTGCGCGCTCATCCGGGTGCGAACTTGGCCCGGGCGGATCACCAGGACGCGAACCCCGTACTCGCGCAGCGCCTCTCCGAGGCCCAGATAGAAGCCGTCCAGCCCCGCCTTGGTGGAGCCGTAGACGAAGTTGGATCGCCGCACCCGCTCCCCGGCGGCCGAGCTCATCGCGATGATCTGGCCGAAGCCCTGGGCGCGCATCTTCTCACCGAGCAGCACCCCCACCGAAACCGCTGCGGTGTAGTTGATTTCGGCGGCCAGGACGGCTTTGCGCTGATCCTGCCACAGCTCCTCGGCGTCCCCGAGGATGCCGAACGCGACGATCGCCACGTCGACGTCACCGTGGGCAAAGGCCGCCTCGATCGTTTTCGGATGGCTGTCGGCGTCGGTGGCCTCGAAGTCGATCAGCTCCACCGACCGCGCGCCCGCCGCCTTCATCTGGGCGACGGCGGCGTCGCGGCCCGGGTCGTCGGGCATGGCGGCCAGCACGATACGGGCGTGCGCGTTCTGCAGGTAGCGCTCACAGATGGCCAGCCCGATCTCGGAGGTACCGCCGAGCAGCAGGATGGTCTGTGGATTTCCCACGGCGTCCAGCACCATTTACAACAGCTCCAAACGTCGGGCCATGTCGGAGGCGAACACCCCGGCGGGGTCCACCTTGCGGCGCACCGCGATCCATTCGTCGATGCGTGGGTACATGGCGTGGAAGGTCTCGGCGCTCGTGCGGGAATCCTTGGCGGTGTACACCCGGCCGCCGAATTCCAGTACGCGCCGGTCGAGTTCGTTGAGGAACTCGTTGATGCCCGGCTTGTTGGGGAAGTCCATGGCGACGTTCCACCCGGCCATCGGGAAACTCAGCGGCGCGCGGTTGCCCGGGCCGAAGAGTTTGAACACGTTCAACGCCGAGTAATGGCCTCGGGTTTGGATCCAGCGGATGATGGCCTTGAACTCGTCCATCGCGTCCGGCGGGACCAGGAACTGGTGCTGCGCGAAACCCATTGGGCCGTAAGCGTTGTTCCAGCCGCTGACCAAGTCGAGCATGTGGTAGAACTGCGACAGGTTCATGATCTTGCCGGTGTAGGTCCCGCCCAAGCGGTAGTACACCTCGCCGATGGCCATGAATGACAGCTTGTTCATCGCGCTGACCGGAAAGACGTTCGGCACCGTCAACAGCTGGGGCGCATCGAATTTCAGCGGATTCTTGGCCAGCTTGTCGGGCAGTTGGTCCAGCTTGGCCAGGCTGCCGCGGCTGACCGCGGCCCGGCCGAGTTTGGGCGGCGGGCTGATCAAATCGAACCAGGCGCTCGAGTAGGTGTAGTTGGCCTCGCTGCCGTCGAGGTGAACGGCGACCGTCTCGTCGAGGTCCTTGGTGGCGACGCCGTCGGCGATGAAGTACGCCGTTTCCGTCGGCGTCATCTCGATGGTCGCGCGCAACACGATCCCGGTCAGCCCATTGCCGCCGACCGTGACCCAGAACAGTTCGGCGTCGTCACCGTCGGGGGTGATGGTGCGGACGGTGCCGTCGGCCATGAGCAGGTCCATCGAGCGCACATGGTTGCCGAAGCTGCCCGCGCTGTGATGATTCTTGCCGTGGATGTCGCAGGCGATCGCGCCGCCTACGGTGACCTGGCGCGTGCCCGGCAGCACCGGCACCCACAGCCCGAACGGCAGCGCCGCCTTCATCAGCTGGTCCAGGCTCACGCCGGCGTCGACGTCGACCAGCCGGGTGTCGGCGCTGATCGAGTGGATGCGGTTGAGCGGGGTCATGTCGATCACCAGGCCGCCGCCGTTTTGGGCGTTGTCGCCGTACGACCGGCCCAGTCCGCGCGCGATGACGCCCCGACCGTTCGGGCCGCCGGATTCGGCCACCCGGGCGACGGCCTTGGCGATCACCTCGGGGTCGCGGGTGGAGAGCACCTCGGCCACCGACGGCGCGGTGCGGCCAAAGCCCATCAGCCGGGTGGTGGTGGTCGGAACGTCGGTGCTCAACATCGTCAAAGAGGGTACCGCTTGCGCAAGTGGCTCAGCGGATGCGGAAGATAACGGCTCGCTGCACGATGAAGTTGATGACGGTCGCGGTGCCCTGCGCGATCACGAACGCGACGGGGATGGCCCACCCGCGGTAGTGCAAAAGCGCCAGGCACAGATGGTTCAGGCCGACCTGCACGGCGAAGGTGATGCCGTAGAGGATCATGACCGCGACGAACCGGGCGGTGCTGGGCGCCGCCTGGAACGTCCACCGGCGGTTGATCAGGTAGGCGGTGATGGTGCCGACGACGAAGCTGGCGGCTTTGGCCAGGTCGACCTGAACTCCCACCGCCTTGTACAGCGCCAGGTACAGGCCGAAGTCCACGATCCCCGCCAGGCCGCCGGTGACGACGAAACGCATCACCTGTGTCGTCAGACTCAACTGCGGGCTGGGCGGCGCGGCATCGGGCAGCGGGGCAACCATCGGGGGGAGTCTAACCGGGCCGGCGGGCCGCGCCGGGGACGCTACGCGACGCTTTAGCGGGGCAGCTTGACCGCTATCAGCTCGACCTGATCCTCGCCCGCCGGCGTGGAGTACGTCACCGTGTCGCCCGCCTTGTGTCCGGCCAAGGCCTGGGCCAGGGGGCTGCGCGCAGTCAGCGTCTCACCTTCCCGGCCCACCGGCGTCTCTTCCACTATGGAGATCACGTGCATGGTGACCACTTCGCCGTCCGAGAACCGCAGGGTCACCTCGGTGCCACCGGGCAGGGTCTCCGATGCGTCGCGCTCCGACGGCCCCGTCCGCAGCCGGCGGTCCAGCTCGTTGATCCGGTCGCTGAGCCCCACCAGCTCCTCGGCGCGCTGGATGGCCTCGGCGGCGTCGCCGTGATCGCCCACCATGCCGCGGTCGTTGCGGACCTCGACCTCCAGGCGGTCCCGCCGCTGCCGCAGCCGCTCCAGCTCCGCGGCCAGGTTCTCCCGCGCCGCGTCCGCAGCTGATTGCGCCTTCTTGCTCACGTCGGACCTTTCGCCCAGTTTGCTCAGGTGGCGTTCCAGTGTTGCACCACGACGGGGCCGCCGCCACTGTTATTGAACAAGCGGCAATTTTTGCTCAGTGGCTGGTCGAGCCCGATTCGGAGTTGGTGGTGAGCGGCGGCGCGGCGGGTTCGTCGTCGTAGTAGTCGACGGTGCCCCGCAGGGCGTCGAATATCGCCCTGCCCTGGGCGACCAGCCCACTGGCCACCTCGGTGAGCCCCTCCGCGCCGTTGAGCACGGTCACGTTCGCGTTGGCGAGCCCCCGCGCCGCCTTCTCCACGATCTCGGGCAGCTGATCGATCAGCGCCTTGTCCAGCGCGACGCGGTTGTGCGAGGCCGCCGCCTCGGCCTGGATCTTCATCTTCTCGGCGTCGGCCACCGCCAGGATCCGCACGCGTTCGGCCTCGGCCTCGGCGGGCTTGACCACCTCGGCGACCAGCTCCTGCTGGCGCAGTTCGGCGGCGCGCTGGGCCAGCTCGGTGCGCATCTGCAGCACCTCGCGCTGGGCCTCGGCCTCTGCCAGCGGGCCGGCCTGGGCGGCCTCGGCCTGGGCCTTGTCTACCTCGGCCTTGTATTGGGCCTTGACGATCGCCGTCTCGCGGGCGAACTCGGCCTGTTTGCGCTGCGACTCCTGCTCGGCTTCGGCGGCCGCCTGGTTGGCCTGCGCCTGGGCGATCTGCGCCTGCTGCTGGATGGCCGCGTTGTGCGGCGCCGACATCGCGTTGATGTAGCCGAGCCCGTCGTCGTCGATGGACTGGATCTGCAGCGCGTCGACCGTGAGGCCGATGCGGGCCATCTCCTCCTTGGAGCCGTCCAGGACCTCGGTCGCCAGCTTCTGGCGTTCCCGGATGATCTGCTCGACGGTCATCGAGCCGATGATCGACCGCAGGTGGCCGGCGAAGATGCGCCCGGTCAGCACGGACATCTGGTCCTGTTCGGACAGGAATCGCTGGGCCGCGCTGATGATGCTTTCGGTGTCGTTGCCGACCTTGAAGGCGATCACCGCCCGGACGTTGAGCGTGATGCCCTGCTGGGTCACGCATTTCTCGGCGACCTCGGCCTCGCACATCGCCAGCGTGAGGAAGCGCGCCTTGCGGAAGAACGGCATGATGAAGGCGCCGTGGCCGGTGACGACGCGGAACGGGGCGTTGTTCTTGCTTCGGCCGCCCGAGACGAGCATCGCCTCGTCGGGGGAGGGCACTTTGTAACCGAGCATGGGGACTCCTTTTTGGGTTTCGCTGTTGTATCCCGGCGAAGCCGGGTGGTCAATTCGGATCAGGCGAGGCCGTGCCAGGGTTCGACGACCACCGTCCGGGCACCCCTGACCTCCACCACCAGCACCTGGGCGCCCTTCGGCAGGGGATGGTCGGACCACGCCAGGAAGGCCTCCTTGGCGCCCCGCACGGTGACCAGCACCTCCCCGGCGCCGCGGGCGCCGCGGGTCGCCACGGTCAACGTCCCAACGCAACCGATTGCCGAGGCGTCGCTCACGAACGCATACTCCCGCATCGGCATTGCGAGCGTCGGATTTCGTCTAAACGGGGCCGGCCGTGAGCGTGACGACGTTGTTGCGGCTCTCCCGCGCCTTGATCCGGGACACCCAGACGCGGCCGCCGGTCGCCCGCGCGACGATGCCTTCGACCGTCTCGAACGTCCAGGCGGCCGTGCCCGCCATCCCGGTGTCGTCCATGATCCGCAGGTCGATGACGCCCCGGTCGGCCAGCAACTCGAACAGGTCGCGCTGCGGGTCGTCGACGGCGATCAGCGTGGTGTGGTCGAACTGGCCCCGCAGCGCCGTCTTGACCTCGTCCAGAGTGGCCTCGTCGATCACCGCGTCGGTGTCGGCTTCGGTTTCGGCGCAGGCGAACTCGATGTCGAAGGCCCGCTCGTACCCGTGCAGGAAGAAGCGCTTGCCGTGGTTGGCCCACGAGCGGTGGCAGCAGGGCAGGTTGTCGAACAACCTGCGCAAGTGGAACCTGGCGGTGCGGCCCAGCGGCGCGTCGGCGCGGTGGATCGTGGCCACGCGGGCCCCATCGGCGAAAGCGGTGTTACGCATGGGCACAGCGTCGGGCGCCGGCCTTGCGGGATCCTCTATGAATTCTTGGAGGGTGATCGCGGCCTATCGTGGTGGATATGAACGTCGGTCCGGTAACGAGGTCGACGGTCGCCGCGGCCGCGCTGGCCGTCGTCGCGCTGGTCGCTGCTGCCCCGGCGGTCGCCGACCCGTCCGACGACGCCTTCGTGGGCGCCCTGGCGGCCAACGGCATCGTCATGAACGACCCGGGCACCGCGATCGCGATGGGCCGCGCCGTCTGCGCCGGGCTCGACCGGAACCAGAAATCCAGCGTCGTGGCGATGAAGGTGATGAAGGACACCAACCTTTCGGCGCGGCAAGCCGGGTTCTTCGTCGGGCTCTCGGTGTCCGCCTACTGCCCGCAGTACAAGGGGCAGATCGACGGTTCGCTGGACTGGCTCAATCCGCTGCCGCCCCTCATGTGAGCGCTACATCGCTAGACCCAGTACGGGACCCGGGCGCGGTATTGCCGCATCGCGAACGCCGCCAGCACCCAGCCGACGGCGGTCAGCCCCACCACCACGGCCCAGTGCCGCAGCTCCTGGTGGGCGCCCAGCAGCGGCGCGCGGACGATGTCGAGATAGTGCAGCAGCGGGTTGAGTTCGACGATCCGCGACCAGCGGCCGGCGCCCTGTTGCCGCAACGTGTCGTCGTTCCAGATGATCGGCGTCATGAAGAACAGCAACTGCACGACGGAGAACAGCAGCGGGCCGATGTCGCGGTACCGGGTGGCCAGGATGCCGAAACACAGTGACACCCAAATGCAATTGAGCACGATCAGCCCCAGCGCCGGGATGACCGACAGGTCCGCCCACGACCACGGCTTGGGATAGATGACCGCGATGACGGCGTAGATGACGATGTTGTGCGCGAACAGGATCATCTGCCGCCACACCAATCGGTACACGTGCACGGACAGCGGCGTCGGCAGTTGCTTGATCAGTCCCTCGTTGGCGACGAAGACGTCGGCGCCCTCCAAGATGGCGGCGTTGATGAGGTTCCAGACGATCAGGCCCAGCGTGACGTACGGCAGGTGGACGGCGAGCTCGAGGTGAAACAGCTTGGAGTACAGGCCGCCCATCGCGACGGCGGTGGTGCCGGTCGCGATGGTGATCCAGAACGGGCCCAGCACCGAGCGACGGTAGCGCTGCTTGATGTCCTGCCAGCCCAGGTGCAGCCACAGCTCGTGCCGGCGGAAGCCGGCGATCAGGTCGCCGCGGGCGCGGGTGAAGGTCCGCGACTGGGCGGCGGCGTCCAGAAACGTCATGCCGATCCTCCCGGCTCCGATGGTGGCGACCCGCTTCGCCCGGCTTCGACTGTTCGCGACGACCCGCCACGAGGTTTGCCGAACTGTTCGCGACGGCCCAAGCGCCGCAACCGAATCCACTCGGCCAGGCCCTTGGGATCGCGGCGGGTCACCAGGAAATACCACCCGAACCGGACCCACTCCTGAAGCTGCAGCTTGCGCAGGCCGGGCTGGGACAGCAGGTAGCCGCGGTTGCGGTAGGTGTAGAACCGCTTGCTGGGGTCGTCGGGGTATTGGGTGTGCATGCGGCCGCCCAGGATCGGCCGGAATTCCGCCGAGCCGCACGGGTGCAGGTAGATCGCATCCAAGCAGGTGCCGAACGGCAAGCCCGACCGCACCAGCCGCCGATGCATCTCGACTTCGTCGCCGCGGATGAACAGGCGCAAGTCGGGGACGCCGATCGCCTCGAGTGTGGACGCCCGGAACAGCGCGCCGTTGAACAGCGACGCGATCCCCGGCAGCAGGTCCTGTCCCGACTCGGTACGCAATTCGCTTGCGCGCCTACGCCATACCAGGCCGCGGCGCAGCGGGAACGCGAGCCGCTCCGGGTCGTCCATATTGCATACCATCGGCGACACTTCGGCCAGGCCGTGCTTTTCGGCGCACTCCAGCAACGTGGCCAGCACGTTCGAGTCCTGCGGTCGCCCGTCGTCGTCGGCGAGCCATACCCAGTCGGCGCCGTGGGCCAGCGCGTGCAGCATGCCCAGCGCGAAACCGCCTGCGCCGCCGAGGTTTCGGCGGGAGGGCAGGTAGGTGGTCGGGATGGGCTGGCCGGCCACCAGGTCGCGGACCCGGCCGTCACCGCACCCGTCGTTATCGACGACGATGAGATGGTCGGGCACCCGGGTCTGGCTGCTCAGGGTGCCCAGTGACTTGGCCAGTTCGTCCGGGCGCCGGTGGGTGACGACGACGGCGAAGATGGAGTCACTCATCCCCGGATGCTCTTTGCGCCAGCGGATTGTCTGCGGCCGTCTCGGCGAGCACCTCGCGCACGTGCCGGGCCGCATCCTCGCCCTCGTAGGCGCGCACCACGTCTTCGATGCCGCCGGACATGCGGATCACGCCGTGGTCGATCCACATCGCCGTCTTACACAGCCGGGCGAGGAATTCGTTGGAGTGGCTGGCGAACACCAGGATTCCGGACCGCTCCACCAGGCTCTGCAGCCTGGACTGGGCCTTCTTCATGAAGTCGGCGTCGACGGCGCCCAAACCCTCGTCGAGCAAAAGGATTTCGGGGTCGATGCTGGTGACCACGCCCATGGCCAGCCGCACCCGCATCCCGGTGGAGTAGGTGCGCAGCGGCATCGACAGATAATCACCCAGCTCGGTGAACTCGGCGATCTCGTCCACCTTGGCCATCATCTGCTTGCGGGTCTGCCCCAGGAACAGCCCGCGGATGATGATGTTCTCGTAGCCGGAGATCTCGGGGTCCATGCCGACGCCCAGATCGAAGATGGGCGCGACCCGGCCGGTGACCCTCGCCCAGCCGCGGGTGGGCTCATAGATCCCCGAAAGCAGCCGCAGCAGAGTCGATTTCCCCGCGCCGTTGTGGCCGACCAGGCCGACGCGGTCGCCCAGCTCCAGCGACATGGTGATGTCGCGCAGCGCCTCGACGACGACCACGTTGGAGCTGTTGCGGCCGATGGTGCCGCCCGCCTTGCCCAGGAAGGCTTTCTTGAGGGAGCGCGACTTCGCGTCGAAAATGGGGAATTCCACCCACGCGTTGTGCGTCTCGATGTGAGGGCCCGCCACCGTGCTTCGCTTAGAGGTACTGACCGTGTCCGGAGCCGCCCGGCTTGCCGACGCCCGGGGGCAGCGCGCCCTGGCGCATGTTCTCCAGCTGCGCTCGCGCGGCCATCTGCTGGGCGAACAGCGCGGTCTGGATGCCGTGGAACAAGCCCTCCAGCCAGCCGACCAACTGGGCCTGGGCGATCCGCAATTCGGCGTCGGACGGCGCCGCGTCCTCGTTGAACGGCAGGGTGAGGCGGTCGAGCTCCTCGCGCAGTTCCGGCGCCAGGCCCTCTTCCAGTTCGCGGATGCTGGTCGCGTGGATCTCGCGCAGGCGGTTGCGGCTGGCCTCGTCGAGCGGTGCGGCCCGCACCTCCTCGAGCAGCTGCTTGATCATCGTCCCGATGCGCATGACCTTGGCGGGCTGCTCAACGAGGTCGGTCAGGGAGCGCTCGTCGGAGTCGTCCTCCGTTACCGCCGTGATCCGCGGGTCGACGCCGCCGATGATCTCGATGCCATCGTCGTCGTTGCGGGTACTCAATCCTTCACCATCCTTTGCGGACTAAGGGTGCGGCGCCGCGCCGATTCCGCGCCATTCGTAGATTCGGGCTCCACCGTTGTCGTAGATCAGCGCCCACGACTTCGATTTATCCAGTGAGACTAGCCCGTCGGGTACGGCGAAGCCCCGGACCGTCGGGGTGCTGGTGTAGATGTACCTGATATTGAGCGCTTTAATCGCCTCGACCACCCGCGGGTCGGCGTCGCCCTTGCGGGCGCCGGCCCAGAAGATGTACCGATTGGGGCCGGGGCCCATCTGCTGCGGGTAGTCGTAGTGGGTCCACAGCGGGTGCAGGTCGGCGACGGCGTACATCCACGCCGTGCCGTCGGTGTTGGCGTTGCCGATGACGGTGGTGTGCGCCTCGGGCAGCGTCGCCAGGTACGCCATGGCCATCAGGTCGCGTTGGTCGATCATCACCGAGTCGTACTTGTCGCCGAACAACACCAGGTGCCGATAGAAGTAGTGGCGTGCGGTGAGCACGGTCGTCGCCAACAGCACGACAACCGTGGCCGCGGTCCAGGCCGGCGCGGGCAACGGTTTGAATCGGCGGTCGGCGGCCCGCTTGGCCGCACCAACCACCGCCGTCACCACCAGGAATAGGGCCAGCCCCGCCATCGGCATCAGCAGCAAGGTGATCGCCGCCGAGATCCGGCGCGGATCCTTGTAGAAGAACTCCCCGAAGGCGCCGGCCAGCGCGCCGAGTGGGCCGCCGAGCGGGGTGCCCGCGTCGAGGTCGACGAGCACGAGCAGCAGCCAGACCGCGAGCGGCCACCAGATCTTCTTGTAGGCGAAGACCAGCCCGCCGGCGATCGCCAGCCCCATCAGCCCGTACTGGTAGGGGAAGTCGTTGAGGTGCCGCGAGTGCTGGAAGACGGCGTCGAACAGGCCGCGCTTCTTGCTCAGGTGAGTCAGGAAGGAGTGCCCGGCGATGATGTCTTCCTGTTGGCGGACGCTGATGAACTGCGGCAGCAGGATCAGCCCGGTGGCCACGGTGACGCCGGCGAGCGTCACCGCGTCGGGAATACGGCCCTGCACCGGATGCCACAACACATCCAGCAACCACCAGGCGACCAGGAACAAGATGACGATGAACCCGCCGGTCAGGTGGACGGACATCAGCCCGACGAAGGCCAGCACCGCCAGCGGGATGCGATCGCGGTGGCGCAGCGTCGAGGTGATCAGCACGAACGTCGGGACGGCGACGCCGTAGGCGGCCAGGTTGGGCATCGCCGCCACGCCGAACTCGACGTAGGGCAGGGCGGTGAACGACACCGACAGCGCCGCGGCGGTGGCGGCGACGCCGGCGGTGCGCCATTCCGACCAGTGGGGGCGCAGCAGCTTCCAGGTCAGCATCGCCGCGCTGGTCGGAAACAGCCAGACCGAGGCGGCCACCGAGCTCAGCGTGTAGCCGGTGGTCGGGGCGGCGCCGGTGAGCTGACAGAACACCGCGGCCAGCGCGTGGAACACCGACGGGTAGTACAGCGTCTGGTGTGTTTCGACGTTGCGCAGCTCGCCCATGTGCGTCGACGACGCCTGGCCGGTGTCGAGGATGAACCGGATCTCGTTGGCGTGCCAGACGGCGTCCCAGGTGCTGGGGATGGTCTGCCAATGGGCGGCCAGACCGCGATAGGCGGCCCACATGATCAGCAGCACCCCGAGCAGCACCCCGGCGGCCACCGCCAGCGCCGGCCAGCGGCCGATCCCGCGGGCTTCGGCCTCGGTGTCGCGGTAGCGACCGAGCAGCAGCTGCAGGACGACCATCCCCAGGCACACGGCGACCAGCGTGGCCAGCGCGGTCCAGCCGTTCCACGGGATGCCGACGGCGCCGAACGGGATGATCGCCAGCGCGACCGCGCCGTAGGTCAGCGCGGGGCCGACCGCGACCGCGATGGGCCAACTCAGCTGACTGATTCGCGCGATGACCGTTCCGGGGGCTATCAGCAAGAACAATGCGATCAGCGTTCCGAACCAAAGGCCCACTCGACTAGTATGGCTGGCCGGGTGTCCTGCCTCGGGAAGCCACCGGTTGGCCGGAACGGCTTGGACCCTTTCAAGGCACCCGCTACGGTCACAGTTTCGCGGAAATGCGCAAGCTCTAAGGTGGCTGGCATGGCTTACGACGTCGCCCGGGTGCGCGGACTGCATCCGTCGCTGGGTGACGGGTGGGTGCACTTCGACGCGCCGACCGGAATGCTGATCCCCGACTCCGTCGCGACCACCGTTTCCACGGCGTTCCGGCGATCCAGCGCCACCACGGTGGGCGCGCACCCTTCGGCCCAGCGCAGCGCCGCCATCTTGGAGGCGGCGCGCGCGGCGGTGGCCGACCTGTTCAACGTCGACCCGGCCGGTGTGGTGCTCGGGGCCGACCGGGCGATCCTGCTCTCCGCGCTGGCCGAGGCGTCCTCGTCGCGGGCCGGGCTGGGCTACGAGGTGATCGTCAGCCGCCTGGACGACGAAGCGAACATCGCCCCGTGGCTGCGGGCGGCGCACCGCTACGGCGCCAAGGTGAAGTGGGCCGAGATCGACATCGAAACCGGCGAGCTCCCCACCTGGCAGTGGGAGGGCCTGATCGGGAAGTCGACCAGGCTGGTGGCCGTCGCCTCGGCGTCCGCCGCGCTGGGCACGGTCACCGACCTGCGGGCCATGACCAAGCTGGTGCACGACGTCGGCGGGCTGGTGGTGGTCGACCATTCCGCCGCCGCGCCGTACCGGTTGCTCGACGTGAAGGAAACCGACGCCGACGTGGTCGCGGTGAACGCCCTGGCGTGGGGCGGCCCGCCGATCGGCGCGGTGGTGTTCCGCGACCCGGCGCTGCTCAGTTCGTTCGGTTCCATCTCCACCGACCCCAAGGCCACCGGCGCGGCGCGGCTCGAGGTCGGCGCGCACCAATTCGGTCTGCTGGCCGGGGTGGTCGCCAGCATCGAGTATCTGGCGGCGCTCGACGAGTCCGCCCGCGGCAGCCGGCGCGAGCGCCTGTCGGTGTCGATGCAATCGGCCGGCCTGTACATGAACCGGATCTTCGATTACCTGATGGTGGCGCTGCGCTCGCTGCCGCTGGTCATGGTGATCGGCCGCCCGGAGGTGCGGATACCCGTGGTCAGCTTCGCGCTGAACGGCGTGCCCGCCGAGCGGGTGGTGCAGCGGTTGGCGGACAACGGGATTCTGGCCGTCACGTGCGAGAACTCCCGCGCGCTCGACGTGCTGGGCGTCAACGACATCGGCGGCGCCGTCACCATCGGGCTGGCGCACTACTCGACGACGGCCGAGGTCGACCAGTTGGTGCGCGCCCTGGCATCCCTGGGCTGACGAGCGCCGGCTAAACCGTCAGCACAACCTTCCCGGTCACCTTGCCCTCGGTCAGCAATTGATGTGCCTCACCGGCCTGCTGGATGGGCAGGCGGGCGCCGATGATCGGGCGGACGCGGCCGTCGGCGATCATCGGCCACACCGACCCGATCACCGCCTGCACGATCTCCGTCTTGCTGTTGGGCCCGGTGACCGGCCGCGCCCTCAGCGTGGTGCCGATGACCCGGGCGCGCTTCATCAAGAGCTTGCCGATATTGAGCTCGCCCTTGATGCCGCCCTGCATGCCGATGATGACCAGCTGGCCGTCGGTGGCCAGGGCGTCGATATTGCGGTCCAGATACGCGGCGCCCATGATGTCGAGAATGACGTCGGCCCCACCGCTTTCCCGCAGCCGCTCGACGAAGTCCTCGTCGCGATAGTTGATCGTGATCTCGGCGCCCAACTCACGGCAGAATTCCAGTTTCTCCGCCGATCCGGCCGTGACGGCCACCCGCACACCCAGCGCCCGCGCCACCTGAATCGCGTGGCTCCCGATGCCGCTCGCCCCGCCGTGCACCAGCAGCAACTGCCCTGTGCCCAAGTGCGCGGTCAGCACCAGGTTGGACCACACCGTGCACGCCACTTCCGGCAGCCCGGCGGCGTCGACGAGGTCCACGCCATCGGGAATCGGCATCACCTGGCCGGCGGGGACGGCGACGTGCTCGGCGTATCCGCCGCCGGCGAGCAGCGCGCAAACCTGTTGTCCCGCCGACCAACCCGCCACGCCGTCACCGGTGTCGGCGACCACGCCGGACACCTCCATGCCGATGATCTCGCTGGCGCCCGGTGGCGGCGGATACTTGCCGGCGGCCTGCAGTACGTCGGCGCGGTTGACGCCGGCCGCGGCGACCTTGATCAGCACCTCGCCGGGGCCGGCCGACACGTCGGGCACGTCTTGCCAGGAAAGCTGGTCGGGGGATTCGGCGACGATTGCGCGCATGGTGGCCACGCTACCGAGTCCGGTTACCCTAATCAGCGGTGGCGTGGCAGAGCGGCCTAATGCACTCGCCTTGAAAGCGAGAGACGGCTAACACCGTCCGGGGGTTCAAATCCCTCCGCCACCGCGGATGTCAGCCGGCGGCCTAATGCAGCGTCGGTGCGTAGCGGAGCAGCGCACCGACGCCATCGGCCGGGGTGATCCGCTCGTCGGTGCGCACCAGCGCCGCCCCGACCGAAATCGCGAACAGCGGCAGCGCCTCGTCGGCCCGCAGCGTCCTGTCCGGGGCCGCGCCCTGTTCCGACAGCACGTTCTCGTTGGGGGCCACCGTCGTCAGGTCGGCATTGGCGACCACGGTGGCGTCACCGATGTCGCCGATGATCAACGTGTCCACCGCGCCCTGGCGCAGGGCCGAGCACACCGCGTCCAGCCCCTCGGCGGCCAGCCCGGATTGCCGACCCACCTCGGCGGTGAAACGCTCAGCGGCGTCGTCGATCACGCTCAGATGCCGGCGCAGGCAGCCGGCCTCGATGGCGCGCTGCAACTCGTCGGCGTCATGTCCGCTGTGGCGCGCCCCGACGTTCAGCTGTTCCACGCGTTGGCTTATCCGCTCCGGCAGTTCGGCGACCAGATCCGACCGGGAGCGGACCTCACCGACGACGAAGACGACGTCGATGTTCGCCGCGTCGACCAGCTCCGCGATCCGGTCGGCGACGGCGCGCATGTTCTTGCGCGCGGCTTCGTCGGTGCGCAGTTGCGGATCGCCGTACCCGGCCGTTTCGGCGCCCGCGGCGTGGTGGACGGGGAACCCACCGCCGTCCACGGTCTCGGAGCGCACGCCGCCACCGACCTGCCGGGTGATGTCGGCGCCCGTATGGTCGACCTCCACCACCAGGTAGTCGGGGCGGTGAAAGCCGTGTTCGACAATCGGGACGAGGTAAGGCAATTCGGACAACCGGACGATCGGCTGCGCTGTCGACCTCAGCAGGCGTTCGTTCAGCAGCACGCCCTCCGCACCGGCCACGACGGCGCGGCCGCTGCGCCCGATAGCCGGCCGAAGGTCCATCACCGCGCGCCCGATCTCCTCGACGAGCGCCTCGGCGGCGCCCTGCCTTTCGAGGTCTTCTTTCAATGCCCGCCACTTGAGCTCGAGCTGAGCTTCGGCGTCGTGGGTGTCATGCGAATCATCGAAGTAGACCGACGCGAACGGCCCGGAAGCGTCGAGCAACTTGCGGAAGCGATCAGAATCCATGCCTTTTCGGGTGCCCCACCGATCGACAGACAAACCCTAGTAGCTGCGATCGCCTTCGCTGGTGTCGAAGAAGCGCCACTCGCCGTCGGCCTCGACTTCCATGCGCCAGCCCAGTTCGTTGCCCTCAACGGCCTCGTCGGCGAACCACGCGTGCGCTTTGTCGGCGCTTTCGATGTCCTTGGTCGCGACCACGTCGCCCTTCGGGTTGAGCACTCGGTAGGTAGCCATGCGCGCAGTGTTCCCACCCGAGGGGGCCCTCAATCGGTGGGGATCTCGGCGGTGATCGTGTCCATCAGGGCCGTGTAGCGCTTCGCTTCCGGGTCGCGCCCGGGTTTGCCGCTGCTGACGACGCCGGCCGCCAGGCCCCGCGCGGGGTCGGCCCAGATCGCGATGTTGACCAGCCCGAGGTTGCCGAAAGCGTTGGGGGCGTTGCGTCCGAATGGTCCCCACCGGTCGGTTCCGAGGATGAAGCCGGTGCCCCATCGGGCGGGCTGCAGTCCGACCGCGAAATCGGGTCGCAGTCGGCGGCATTGCTTGATCGCGCCGTACATCGTCTCGGGGCTCACCACCCGGACGCCGTCGAGATTGCCTCCGCGACGCCAGATTTCGGCGAACCGGGACATCTCGTGCGCGGTCGAGACCGTGTTGGACGACGGGATGATGGTGGTGAGAAACAACGGGGTGTTGGTGATGGGAATCATCTCGTGCACGGTTCCGCCGATCGCCTTGCGGAAGATCTGGGCCACCACCGGCGGCAACGGCCGCCCCGTCGCGTGACTCGGCGCGACCAACGGCAGGTCCTCCTGGGATACGCCGAAGTTGGTCCAGCGAAAGCCGAGCGGGTCGAGAATCTCGGTGGCGAGAATCTCGCGAATCTCCTTGCCGGTGGCCGCATAAACGAGCTCGCGCACCAGCGGTCCCCAGGTGAGCGCGTGATAGATGTGCACCAGCCCGGGCCGGTAGAGCGGGCGAAGCTCGCCCAGCTTCTGCTGCGCGTACTCGTGGTCGTCGGCCCGCTTGACGTCCGGCTTGGCGCCGGTTGGGAAGGGCAGTCCCGCGCTGTGCGTCATGACGTGGCGGATGGTGATGCGGTGCTTGCCATGACTGGTGAACGTGGGGATGTAGTCGCACACCCGGTCGTCGAGCGAGAAGACACCGCGCTCCACGAGCATGTGAACGACGGTCGCCGCCATACCCTTGGCCGCCGAGTACACGCAGAACGGTGTGTCGGGCGTGACGGGGATCTTCTCGGCGTCGGGCGGGTCGCTCGGGGCGTTGCCCCAGCCGTGGCCGATCGCCCGGTTGAGCACGACGCGCCCGTGCCGGCGGATGCACAGCTGGATGGCGGGGTGGTAGCCGCCCTGGTACCAATGCCGCGCGGCCGCCCAGATGCGGTCGACGGCGGCGCTGTCGATTTCGGAGTGGTCTTCGGCGCCGATCGCCGTCACCGCGTCCAAGTCAGCCGGGAGGCGGATCCTGCCGTCTGGTGTCGTCGTCACCTCAGAGAGGGTACGTGCCTCACTCGCCCGTGAACTGCGGCGGCCGCTTCTCGAATGTCGCCGCGATGCCCTCGGTAAGGTCCTTCGACGGCAGGAAGGCGGCGTTCCAGGCGGCGACGTAACGCAGGCTCTCCGAGACCGCGGCGACGCGCTGCTGGTCGAGCACGTCCTTGACCCCGTGGACGGTCAGCGGCGGGTTGGCGGCGATCTCGGCCGCGGTGGCGTGCGCGGCGGCCAGGGTCGATTCGGCGTCGTCGTACACGTCGTTGACCAGGCCGATCTTCTCCGCCCTGGCCGCGTCGATGTCTTTACCGGTCAGCGCCAATTCCCGCAGGTGCCCGTCGCTCAGGATGTACGGCAGGCGCGCCAGGCTGCCGACGTCGGCGACGATGGCCAGCTTCACCTCGCGCACCGAGAATTTGGCGTCGGCGCTCGCGTAGCGGATGTCGACCGCCGAGATCAGGTCTACCCCGCCGCCGATGCACCAGCCGTGCACCGAGGCGATGGTCGGGGTGCGGCAATCCGCGACCGCGGTGATCGCGGCCTGCATGCGCTTGACCTCGCGATGGAAGACCGCCCGCGGGCCGGCCAGCGCGTCCCCGGACAGCAGCGGGGTGAACGAGCCAGCCATCGCGGGGACGTCGAGGCCGTAGCTGAAGTTCTTGCCCGAACCCGTCAGCACGATGGCCCGCACCTCGGGGTCGGCGTCCAGCGTCGCGAACAGCTCCGGCATCTCGGACCAGAACGCCGGGCCCATCGCGTTGCCCTTGCCCGGTCCGATCAGCGTCACCTGCGCGACGTGATCCTTCGTCTCCACCGTGACGGATTCGTATGCTTGCGCCATATCGAGACCGTAGCGTGGCAAATATGGCTCCTGATTTGCGGCCCGGTCCCGATTCCCCGCCCACCGACGAACTGCACAGCGCCGAGGACACGCTCGGGGTGTTGCAGCGGGCGCTGCACACGATCGCGGCCGACGACCTGTCGAGGCAGACGCCGTGCGCGGAGTTCGACATCGCGCAGTTGACCGGTCACCTGCTGGCCTCGATCACGGCGATGGGCGGCATGGTCGGCGCGGAGATTCCGGAGAGCGACGAAGGCGACTCCGTCGAGGAGCAGGTGGTTACCGTCGCCCGGCCCGCGCTGGATGCCTGGCATCGGCACGGCCTGGACGGGTCGGTGCCGTTCGGCAAGGGCGAGATACCCGCCAAGACCGCGTGCGCGTTGCTGTCGATCGAATTCCTGGTCCACGCCTGGGATTACGCCGCCGCCGTGGGACACCAGATCGACGCACCCGAACCGCTGTCCGAGTACGTGTTGGGGCTGGCCCGTGAGGTCATCAGGCCGGAGTTTCGCGGCGGCGCCGGGTTCGACGACCCGGTCGACGTGCCCGAGGATGCCGGCGCGCTCGAGCGGTTGGTCGCGTTCACCGGCCGCAACCCGGCCCGGTAGCTCGCCCTCATCCGCCGAACGTGCGGCCAGCCGCACACTGGTCGGCGAATGTGCGGCCAGCCGCACATTCGAAGGCCGAGACGCTAGGCCGAGACGCTAGACCCGTTCGAGGTAGAAGTAGTAATACCGGCCGTTGTCCCTGACGCCCTTGCCGT
Organism: Mycobacterium paraffinicum; assembly: GCF_001907675.1. Classification (GTDB taxonomy): domain Bacteria; phylum Actinomycetota; class Actinomycetes; order Mycobacteriales; family Mycobacteriaceae; genus Mycobacterium; species Mycobacterium paraffinicum_A. The sequence goes on along the minus strand of NZ_MPNT01000009.1, from coordinate 126,152 downwards.
TCATGATGCCCATCACGGCGTCGTCGTCGATCTTCTTGAAGTGGTCGTGCACCGGTTGGCCGTCGTAGACCATCGTCGCGGTCACCTCACCGCGGAACTCTTCGAGCCACAGGCTGGCCTCGCCTTTGCCCATCTCCACGTTCGAGAATTTGTTGCCGTCGGCGTCGAGGCAGACCAGCGGCTGCACGTCGCGGGGCGACGTGAACGTCTTGCCGAACCAGCCTGCCTTCTCGAGCTGGCCGTTCATCCGGTGGCCGGTGCGGAACTCGCCGCCCTTCCACTCGCCCAGCATCCCCTCGATCGTCGCCGGCTCGAGGCTGGCCCAGAAGTCGTCGAGCTCGGTATCGGGAATCTCGCCGCCGCGCTCCTTGAACTCGGTGAACAGTTTGCGCGCCAAGTCCAATGGACCACTCCTTACGGTTCGGTGCGGGAAATCCAGTCGCAGGCGAAGTGCAACAGGGCGTCATTCTCCTCGGCCGCACCGATGGTGACGCGCACCCCCTCGCCCGCGAACGGGCGCACGACCAGGCGCGCCTCGGCGGCCTGCTGGGTGAAGTCCTCGGTACGAGCGCCCAGCGGCAGCCACACGAAGTTGGCCTGCGAGGGCGGCAGGGTGAACCCGGCTTCGCGCAGCGCGGCGCTGACGCGGGTGCGCTCGGCCACCAGGGCGTCGGTGCGGGCCGCCAGTTCGCCGGACGCCTCCAGCGACGCGATCGCGGCCGCCTGCCCGACGTTGGTCACGGCGAACGGCATGACGACCTTGTCCAGCGCGGTGATCAGCTCGGGGTGGCCGACCGCATATCCGACGCGCAGGCCCGCCAACCCGTAGGCCTTCGAAAAGGTGCGCAGCACAACCACATTGCTGCGGGCCAGGGCCAACTCCAAGCTGTTCGGCAGCATGCCGTCGCGGATGTATTCCACGTACGCCTCGTCGATGGCGATCAGGATGTGCGGCGGCACGGCCTCGACGAAGCGGGCCAGGTGGTCGGGGTCGACGACCGTGGACGTCGGGTTGTTGGGGTTGCACACGAAGATCAGCCGGGTGCGGTCGGTGATCGCCGCGAGCATCGCGTCGAGGTCGTGCGTGTGGTCGGTCAACGGCACCTTGACGGTGGTCGCGCCGGACACCTGAATGATCGGCAGGTAGCACTCGAAGCTGCGCCAGCCGATCATCACCTCGTCGCCGGCGGCGGCGGTGATCTGCACCAGCTGCTGGCACAGGGTGACCGAACCGCTGCCGACCGCGATGTGCTCGGGGGCGACGTCGGACCCCAGGTGCATCGCCAACGCGGCCTTGAGGTCCACGCTGGCGTTGTCCGGGTAGCGGTTGACGACGGCAGCCGCGCGCTCGATCGCCGCGTGCACGCTGGGCAGCGGGCCGTGCACGGTCTCGTTGCTGGCCAGTTTGATGGAGCCGGGCACGTTCTTGCCGGGCACATAGACTGGCAGTCCAGCCAGTTCGGGACGCAAGCGAGCAGTCACTTCGACAGTTTATGTCGCAAATGTGTACGCTATGGCCGGTTCCGCGAGACCGGAAAGGGGTCGGGTACCCTCAAACAGTCCAAGGGAGGCGTGCCAGAGCGGCCGAATGGGGCTCACTGCTAATGAGTTGTCCCCCTCAAAGGGGACCGGAGGTTCAAATCCTCTCGCCTCCGCCAAGGAACACGATGCAAGACAACTGAACACTGGCGCCCGTAGCTCAACGGATAGAGCATCTGACTACGGATCAGAAGGTTAGGGGTTCGAATCCCTTCGGGCGCGCTCAATTCGGAGGCCCTTTCCGTCAGTGCGGGAAGCTGCCCGGGCGCTCATTGACGACAGTCTTGACCATCGTCCAACCTCCGGCTTCGACGTCCTATGTAGCGCCCGCCCCCTTCTTTAGGATTCGTCCTTCGATCAATTGCCCGCTAACACCCGCCCAGGACAGCGAGTGAGCTTGCGCTGTCAAGCAGGCACTCAAGGTAGGTAAGGCAGGTCGCCACCGGCATGGGCCTCCGGCACTGAGCGGGGGGTCGAAACTTGGATCGGTGTTGGCACCTGGGTCACCTCGGGTGTGACGGAACGGCCGAAGTGCTCGACCTTGGTGACGAAGGGCGACGTCATCGCCCGCACGAGTGCCCCGTAGGCGACACCGAAGTCGATCTCGTCGCCGACCGCGACGGGGTGATCGCCGAGGTCAACCATCAGGTGATCGCTGCTCATCCCGAGGATCGTGATGCCCTCGGGTGGCTGCAGACCGTCCGGGTCCACGTCCTGGCGACCGAGGGCCAGGATTGCTTGGTGCACGGTCCCGCTGCCGGTGCGGACCGGCGCCTCGCCGAAGGCCGCCTGAGCACGATCTCCCCAGGGTTGAGCCGGTTTCATGGCGACCTCGATGACTTCGGCTGTCAAGGTGAAGGCGTCCGTGTGCAGGCCCGGGATCGGTGTGCGGTACAGCGGATCGACGCCGAGAAGGATGGCTTCGCCGAGCCGGAGCTCGTCGATCCGGCCCACATCGTGGGTGTGCAGAGCCCAGTTCAGGTTCGCCGAATTGCCACCCGAGACGACGTCGAGCGAGATCCCGTGCAGTGCCTCCATGTCGTTGGCGAGGCCGGAGAGGATGCCCATGTTCCGGTCGTCGGGCGTGACACCGTTCTGACAAGCGAGGTTGGCGCCGACCCCTACCAGCCGGAGGGAAGCGTGACCGAGGACAGTCCGCGCGGCCTCGCCGACGTCGGCGAGCGCGATGCCCTCGCGCAGGTCGCCCAGCTCGACCATGAGCACGACGGCGTGCATGCGCTTCTGCTCGAACGCGGCCTGATCGAGCGCCGCCAAGACGACGGCCTGAGTGTTCAAACTGACGTCGGCGAACTCAACGACCCGTGCCACCTGGCTGAGCATGGGTGAGCGGATCAACGTGCGTAACCGGGATCCGTCGAGCCCGGCCAGTCGAGCGAGGTTCGTCACCCGGGAATCGCCGAGGCCGCCGGCGCCGCCGCGCAGCATCGCCGCGCCGACTCCCGGCGAGCCCAACACGGCCTTGGTTATCCCGGTGACTCGGATGCCCGTTGAGGCAAGCCGGTCAACCAGGATCCGCGTGTTCTGCTCGACCTTGTCGAGATCGGTCGCGATCCGAAGCGTCACACCGGGGTGGACGTGTCGGCCACGACCGCGAGGGAGGGGAAGGCCGCCAGCACCATATCGACCAGATCCGACGCCGGGCGCGTCAGCGGGTCAGTGACCGGGAGGCCGAGCTGCGAACGATGCTCGGAGATCGCCTTGGTCAGCGCGTCTTCGGTCATCTCTTCGTGGTTGATCGTGACCCCGATGACGCGGGTCTCGGCGAACGCCTCGATCAGTGCGATCTCGCTGGCCGCGGTCGGCATCGAGACCATCGGAAAGTCGCCGAGGACTTTGCGTTTCGGCGCGTGCTGCACGATCACGCCGGCCGGGCGGCTGCCACGCAGGATGTGAGCCGACGTCAGGTATGCGGGGTGGCTGAGCGCGCCCTGGCCCTCGACCACGATCACGTCAGGGTCCTCACCCTCGAACGCGGCGACGACCTGATGCTCGACCTCGCCCGAGCAGAACTGAGGGACCAGCGCATCCAGCGCGACGCCGTACTTGCCGCCCTGGATCAAGGTGGTCTGACCGGTGCCGACCATGACCGCCTTGATGCCCCGCGCGTTCAGCGCCTGGACCAGCAACGTGGCGGTGGTGCGCTTCCCAATCGCCCCGTCCGTGCCCAGGATCGCGATCCTTGGACATGTGACGTCGAAGATCCGGCCGGAGAACAGGTGCAGGTCGCGCTTGGCCTTCGGTCGGCGTACATCGGTGATGGTGACGCCGGCGTCCGCGGCTGCCGCGTCGAACTCGGCGTCGTCGTTGAGGAACTCATGCAGGCCGTTGATGATGTGCATCCCGCGGGCGATGCCTTCGAGCATCACGACCCGCTGCTCATCCGACAGTAGGCCGTCGGCGGGCGCCAGCCCACAGATCAGGTAGTCAGGTACGCGGCCGGCGTGAGAGATGGACTCGGCGAGCGACGCCAGCACCGGGATGCCGTTCGCTATGCCGTCGAGGAACTTCCCGGCATCGACTCCCGCCCGGATGCTGTCGATGACACTGAGGATCTCGTACTTCTTCGAATGCCTGACCAGGCCGTTGGCGGTCTTACCGTCCTGTTCGCCGAACACGCCCTCGCAGTAGACGATCGCGGTCGAACCACCAGGCAGCGCGAAGGGAGCCGCTGGAAGGATCCGCTCGCTCTGTTCGGACGCGCCGAGAGAAGGGGTACCGCAGGCGAGAGAAGACATAAGATCCTCTGAGAAGTCTCAGAAGGCGACGGGATCGTGGCGGGCCGTAAGCCCAACCTCCAACGGTCTTCCCTGAGGACCGGCGAGATTACCGGTGTGTTAACCATACCCGATCGGATCGGCCTATCCTGCTTCCGCCCGCCCCGAGCCACGCGGTGCGTCCGGCGCCATAGCGTGAGCTGATGACAGTTCCGACGACAACCACGACGACAGTCACGCTTCCAGACACCACGTGGACGGCAATTGAACTCGTATCGTGTCTGCGCGCGATCCGCCCGGGTTAGGGGGTCGAATCCCTTCGGGCGCGCTCTTGAAAGCTCGGTTCGGCTGCCTCATCTGTCCAAAGTCGACATCTCTTTAAAGTCGACGCTGTGACGTCCTACGTTCGCCTTGCCCGCGACACCGTCGCGGTGCGGCTCTTCGTCGCCCTGCTGACCGGAATGGCGGTCGCCGTCGCGATCGGTGAGGGCGCCGGGTGGAGGTTCGCGCTCCTCGGCTGGGTTGTTGCCGCGGCGGTGTACGTCGGGTGGAGTTGGCTGATCATCGCCCCGATGGATGCCGAACGGACCGCTCGCCACGCCACCCGCGAGGACGCGACGCGGTTGCTTGCGGACGTGGTCGTCGTCTCGGCCAGCGTGGGCAGTCTCGGCGGTGTTGGATACGTCGTCGCCGCGGGCGCGCATTCGGGCAGGGAATCCCTCGCGGCAGCCGGCGTCGGCGTGCTGGCGGTGGCGGCCTCCTGGTTCGCCGTGCATACGCTTTTCACCGCGCACTACGCGCGCCTCTATTACTCGGACGAGGTCGGGGGCATCGATTTCCACGACCCGCACCCGCCGCGTTACGTCGACTTCGCGTACGTGGCGTTCACCGTCGGGATGACCTTCCAGGTTTCCGACACCGAGATCAACGTCTCTCGGCTGCGGGCGACGGTCTTACGCCACGCGCTGCTGTCGTACCTTCTCGGCGCGGTCATCCTCGCGGTCACCATCAATCTGGTCGCCGGCTTGAGCGCGAAACTGTGAGGCGCGCCGGTCGCTAGCGCCCGCCGAACGGACCCCCGAACGGCCCGCGGCGCGGCGGGACGGTCACCGTTTGCGTGACGGTGCTGGTCTCGGTGCTCGGCGAAACCGTGACGGTGCTCGGCGGCTCCGTTGTGGTGGGAGTGGGGGTGTCGGTGCTCGGGGGCGGGGCCGTCTCGGTGATCGTCTCGGTCGGCGCGCCGCCACCGCCGCCACCGCCGTGGTGCCGGGGCGGCTCGGTCGTGGTGGTGGTCACGGTGGTGGACGGAATCGTGGTGGTCGTGCTGGTCGTCGTCGCGGGGCTGTGCGCGGGCGAACCGGCCACCAGCTTGACGACGGCGAACGCCACCAGCGCCAGCACGATCACCCCGATCGCGCCGGCCGCCACCAGCGCCGCCGGACGGCGGTACCACGGCGTCGGCGGTTCGGGCTCGGGCGTCGGCTCGTCGTAATACCCGCCGTACTGGGTGGGCTCGGAGTAGTAGTCGGGTTCCTCGGGGTAAGGCGGCACGAGGGGAGATTTTAGGGGATCAGCGCTCGCCCTCGATGAGGCCCAGTGCGCGCTCGAACAGGTGGACCGTGCCCGCGTGCAACTGGTCGCCGACCTCCTTTTCGGCCTTGCCGGCGCAGGCCCGGGCGAGCGTTCCCTCGATGACGATGCCCAGCTTGAAGCAGGCCAGCACGGTGTACCAGGTGATATGCGACAGGTCGCGGGTGGTGTTGGCCGCGTAGCGCTCAAACAGCTCGCCGGTGCTGGCCAGCCCGTCCTGGCCGCCCAGGGCGTGGCTGAACACGCTGGAACCGTCGGGCTGGCGCCACGTGGCCAGCAGCCAGCCCAGGTCCAGCAGCGGGTCGCCGATCGTGCACATCTCCCAGTCGACGATGGCGACCACGTCCGGACCGGTGCGGGAGAACATCACGTTGGCGGCGTGGTAGTCGCCGTGCATGATGCCCGGGCTCCAGTCGGTCGGCCGGTGGCGCTCGAGCCAGCCCGCCACGTCGTCGATGCCGGGGATGTCCGGACCCGGATAGCCCTCGTACTCGCTGTAGGAGTCCAACTCGGCAAGCCAGCGCGGCACCTGGCGTTCCAGGAAGCCCTCCGGCTTGCCGAAATCGGCGAGACCCACCGCGACATGGTCGATGGCGCCGAGCCTGGCCAGCGCATCGGCCATCGACAGTCCCATGCCGTGCCGCACGCTGGGATCGCCCGCATGCAGCGGTGGCAGTCCCTCGCCGGCGTTGAACCCGTCGACCGGGTCCATCAGATAGAAGACGGCGTCACCCAGCACGCCGGTGTCCTCGCAGGCGGCGATCAGGTGCGGGTGCGGCACATCGGAACCGGCCAGGGCCGCAAGCACTTTCGTCTCGCGCAAGATCACGCTGTTGCTCCGGGGACGCAGGTGGCGCGGCCCGCGCCGCAGCACGTACGGGCGGCCGGCCCGGGTGAACCGCAGCATGACGTTCTGGGTGCCACCGGTGACGGGGGAGACGTCCTCCAACGGGCCCGCGCCCAGCCCTCGCTCGGACATCCACGCCGCGACGGCGTCCAGGTTCACGGCGTCCACGCGCGACCCTTGCCGCTCGGGGCGAACACTTCCGTCATGCCAGCGCTCCTTTGCAACCTGTGGGGCGTCTGGGAAAAAGCCTAGGCGACCGTTTGGAAGCGGCTTCGCGCGGCGGAGCCTGGAACAATAGTGTGCACAACTAACTGACTCGCCCTCGGAAGGATCTGGCGATGCCGCGTACCGACAACGATTCCTGGGACATCACCCAAAGCGTGGGAGCCACCGCGCTGGGCGTCGCCGCGGCGCGGGCCGCCGAGACCGAGAGTGCCGACCCGCTCATCAACGACCCGTTCGCCCGCGTGTTCGTGGACGCGGCTGGCGAAGGCATGTGGAGCATCTACGCCGATCCCAAGCTGTTGGCCAAGGCCGTTGAACTGGAGCCGGACGTGCGCTCGCGGATCCAGCTGATGATCGACTTCATGGCCACGCGGACAGCGTTTTTCGACGAGTTCTTCCTGGGCGCGGCTGACTCCGGCGTGCGGCAGGTGGTGATCTTGGCCGCCGGCCTGGACGCCCGCACCTGGCGGCTACCCTGGCCCGACGGCACGGTCGTCTACGAGCTGGACCAGCCTAAGGTCCTCGAATTCAAGTCCAACACGCTGCACGAGCACGGCGCCGAGCCGAAGGCGCGGCTGATCAACGTGCCGATCGATCTGCGCCAGGACTGGCCGAAGGCGCTGCAGGAGGCGGGCTTTGACCCGTCGAAGCCGGCGGCGTGGTCGGCCGAGGGCCTGGTGCGGTACCTGCCGGCGCAGGCACAGGACATGTTGTTCGAGCGGATCCATTCGCTCAGCGCGGACGGCAGTTGGGTGGCCTCGAACGTGCCGGCCGCCGGGTTCACCGATCCCGAGATCGTGCGGCGCCAGCGGGAGGATATGCAGCGCATGCGGGCCGCGGCCGCCAAGCTGGTCGACTCCGAGATCACCGATTTCGACGACCTCTGGTACGCCGAAGAGCGCACCCCGGTCGACGGGTGGCTGCGCGAGCACGGTTGGGAGGTCACCACCGCGACGTTCGCCGAGTTGATGGCCCGCTATGGTCGCAGCATTCCGGAGGATGCCGAGGCCACGATGCCGCCGACTCTCTACGTTTCCGCGCAGCGGCGCGGCTAGGGTGTAAACGCCCCTCGACAGCTGAATCGCCCACGCCCGCAAAGCCGCTACGCTCGCCGGTGTGGCTGATCGACCCGCGCGAGTGAGCGATGTGCACGAGATCGCCGGATCGATGCCGCATGTCCAGCGCCTGGAGGGGCCGAAGGGCAATGCCATCTATCAGGTGGGCGGCAAGTCGTTCGTGTTCTTCCGGACGCCGCAGCCCGACGCGACCGATCCGGACACCGGCGAGCGCTATGCCGACGTGATCATGCTCTGGGTGGAGTCGGAGAGCGACAAGTTGGCGCTGACCCAGGATCCCGATTCACCGTTCTTCACCACCGAACATTTCGACGGCCATCCGTCAGTGCTGGTGCGCGCCAGCCGACTGGCTGAAATCACCAGGACGGAACTCGCCGAGTTGATCCAAGATGCGTGGCTGTCCCGGGCATCGAGGAGGCGGGCCGCCGCGTGGCTCGCCGACCGCACCTAAGCCCGGCTTCGCTGGGGCAGTGCCCAATTCACCGCTGGCAAATGTTTAGACACAAGTCGAATGGGTAACTATCGTCCACGAGAAATTTTTCTCGACCACATTGGAGGTCACCATGCGTGGCAGCGGAATTATCAGTTCGATCGCTTTGGTGTGGTTGGTAATCGGGGTCATTGCGGCGTGGCAACGTGATTACTTCAAAAATGACAACACAACATGCGCCTCGGCGGGCACCGTTGCGGTGACTGTCATCGCTGGACCACTGAACTACTTTGGCGTCAACCCGAAAGTCACGGATTGTCATTTGCCGCAGCCGAGTTCAATGCCAGCAATTAGTCTCTAACGCTCACTAAAAGGAGTCGACATGGTCATCCTCGGGATTGTCCTGCTCGTATTGGGGTATGTCTTGCACGTACCGATCCTCACCACTCTTGGCGTGGTGCTACTCGTTATCGGCGCCGTGTTGTGGATCTTGGGCTCCGTTGGCCGCCCGGTCGCCGGCCGGCGCTATTGGTATTAGCCACCTCGCCGGGAAAACGGGATCGCGCGACTGCTCGGCAGTCGCGCGATCCGTTTCACAGGGCACGCAAAGCTAGGCCATAGCGGCGGCTCAGCGCGGTGCGCATACTGGAACGTGTGACTCAGCCCCGAGCCTCCGTCGAGCGGGTCGTCATGTGTCGAGCCGATGGCAATCCGATCAATGTGTTGGTCGTGGACGACGAGTCGGTCCTGGCCGAGATGGTGGCCATGGCGCTGCGCTACGAGGGCTGGAACATCGCGACGGCCAGCGACGGGGCGTCGGCCATCGCCACCGCCCGGGCCCAGCGTCCGGACGTCGTCGTCCTCGATGTGATGCTTCCCGATATGAGCGGGCTCGACGTCCTGCACAAGTTGCGCGAGGAGAACCCCCAGCTGCCGGTGCTGCTGTTGACGGCCAAGGATGCCGTGGAGGATCGCATCGCGGGGTTGACGGCCGGCGGCGATGACTATGTCACCAAACCGTTCAGCATCGAAGAGGTGGTGCTGCGCCTGCGGGCCCTGCTGCGGCGCACCGGGGTGACGACGCTGGACAGCGGCGCGCAACTCGTCGTCGGCGATCTGGTCCTGGATGAGGACAGTCACGAGGTCACCCGCGGCGGCGAGCCGATCTCGTTGACCTCCACCGAGTTCGAGTTGTTGCGGTTCATGATGCGCAACTCCAAGCGGGTGCTGAGCAAGGCCCAAATCCTCGACCGGGTGTGGAGCTACGACTTCGGCGGCCGGTCCAACATCGTCGAGCTCTACATCTCTTATCTGCGTAAGAAGATCGACAGCGGCCGCGACCCCATGATCCACACGCTGCGTGGCGCGGGTTATGTCCTCAAGCCGGCGCGCTAGGAGCGATCGCGAGCGCGGCGAAGCCGGGCGCTGCGGGTCGCGACCGTTGGCCGGGAGCGATCGCGAGCGCGGCGAAGCCGGGCGCTGCGGGTCGCGACCGTTGGCCGGGAGCGATCGCGAGCGCGGCGAAGCCGGGCGCTGCGGGTCGCGACCGTTGGCCAGCGCGCGGCGGGCCTGGTCGCTGCGGCTGCGGCTGTTGGTCGGGCAGATCGTCGTGTTGGCCATCGTGTGCGTCGGCATCACCGCGGTGACCGAGCTGGCGCTCAATCACCATCTGGTGAAGCAACTCGACGGGCAACTCGCCGGCACCTCCTTCCGCTCGGCGCTGATGTACCCCGAGCCGAACCGCCCGCGGCGCGAGCACTCGTACTATCCCCGGCCCGGCCCGGGCCCGCGGTTCCTGGACGCCCCCGGTCAGCCGGCGGGCATGGTGGCCGCGGTGGTCAACCATGGCAAAACCGTCGACGCCGGATACCTGACCAGCAGCGGCACCCGGGCCGCGCTGACCCCGGCCGCCCAGGCGCAGCTGGAGCAGATCGCGGGCAGCCGGGCGCCGGTCACCCTGGACCTGGACGGGCTCGGCCGGTATCGGGTGGTGGCCGCCCCGAGCCGCAACGGCGGCGACACCATCGTCACAGGCCTCTCGATGGCCAACGTCGACGCCACCCTGATCAGGATGCTGGTCATTTTCGCGATCGTCACCGCGGTCGCGCTGGCCGCCGCGACGATCGCCGGGGTCATCATCATCCGGCGCGCGCTGGCGCCGCTGCGCCGCGTCGCGCAGACCGCCAGCAGGGTGGCCGACCTACCGCTGGATCGCGGTGAGGTCGAGCTGCCGCTCCGGGTGCGCGAATCCGACGCGAACCCCTCCACCGAGGTGGGCCAGCTGGGCTCGGCTCTTAACCGGATGCTCGACCACATCGCGGCCGCGCTGTCGGCCCGGCAGGCCAGTGAGACCCGCGTGCGCCAGTTCGTCGCCGACGCCAGTCACGAACTGCGCACGCCCCTTGCCGCGATCCGCGGTTACACCGAACTCACCCAGCGCATGGGCGACGACCGGGAAGCGGTGGCGCACGCGATGAGCCGGGTGGCCTCGGAGACTGAACGGATGACGCGCCTGGTGGAGGACCTGCTGCTGCTGGCCCGGCTGGACTCCGGCCGGCCGCTGGAGCGCGAACCGGTCGATCTGTCGCGGGTGGCCGTCGACGCCGTCAACGACGCGCATGTCGCCGGGCCGGACCACCAGTGGGAACTCGACCTGCCCGAGGAACCCGTGATCGTCACGGGCGACGCGGCCCGTCTGCACCAGGTGCTGGCCAACCTGCTCGCCAACGCCCGCCTGCACACCGGCGCGGGCACAGTGGTGACCACACGGTTGAGCACCGAGCCGGCCCACACCGTGCTGCAGGTCATCGACAACGGCCCCGGGATCCCGGCGCCGCTTCAATCCGAAGTGTTCGAGCGATTCGCCCGCGGCGACACCTCACGGTCCCGCAAGGGCGGCAGCACCGGGCTGGGGCTGGCGATCGTGTCCGCGGTGGTCAAGGCGCACAACGGCACGATCACCGTGGACAGCTCACCCGGCCATACCGACTTCACGGTGCGGTTGCCACTCAACGGGTGGCAACCGCCCGCGCGCACGTCTTAACTCATCGACTCAGGAGCAAGTCGCGTCGATTTCGAATGGCTTGTTCACCGGCTGCATCGGGTTGGCCATGTCGATGCCGGTGGCCGTACCGGTGACCTTGTAGGTGTTGCCGTCCTTGGACACCGACGCGTTGCCCTGACCGCCCTGCGCGTACTGCAGGGTCACACCGTTGACGTTGCCGAGTTGGACCGCCTTCACGGTGAGCGGGTTGGCGTCGGCGAGCACGACGCTGATGCCGGTGGTGTTGCCACCGACCGCGATCGAGATGTCACCGCCGGCCTTGGTGCAAATTGTGGTGCCTTGGACGTTCTGGTCTTTGCCGTCGATGATGACCTTCGTCGAGTTGTTGCCGCCGGCCGACACCGAGCCTCCCGGCACTGACGTCGAAACGCCACCCGACTTGTTGCCCGAACATCCCGATAGTGCGGCGGCCAGAATTGCCGCTCCTGTCGCCGCAACAGTCAGTCCACGCTTCACCTGTTCTCCTTCACCCGATCGTTGCGGCCCTCGTCGTTGAGGGCCGTCAAGGCAGTATGCGTGTTTGCCGGGCGGTGTAGGCCAAGATTGATCAAAAATTCTCCGGCCGTTGGGGGCCGCATCGGTGGCAATGTATTGCCGGTGCAACGCAAACCCCCCACCGAAGCCATCGAGGCGGCGCATCGCGCACACGCGCTGCCATTCGACGACGACACGGACTTTCACAACGCCGATCGCGGATTCATCGCCGCCCTGTCCCCGTGCGTCATCAAGGCCGCCGACGGCCGCGTGGTGTGGGACAACGACGCGTATGCCTTCCTCGGCGGTCCCGCGCCGACATCAGTGCACCCCAGCCTGTGGCGACAGTCGACGCTGGCCGCCAAACAGGGCCTTTACGAAGTGGTTCCGGGGATTTACCAGGTTCGTGGCCTCGACATCTCCAACGTCACGTTCGTCGAGACCGACACCGGGATCATCGTCATCGACCCGCTGGTGTCCACGGAGGTCGCTGCGGCCGCGCTGGGGCTGTATCGCACCCACCGCGGGGGCGACCGGCCCGTCGTCGCAGTGATCTACACCCACAGCCACGTCGACCACTTCGGTGGCGTGCTCGGCGTCACCTCGCAGGCGGACGTTGACGCCGGCGCCGTGGCCGTGTTGGCGCCGGACGGCTTCGTCGAGCATGCGGTCCAGGAAAACGTGTACGCCGGCCCGGCCATGACGCGGCGGGCGACGTACATGTACGGCAGCATGCTGCCCCGCGGACCCCACGACCAAGTGGGCTGCGGCCTGGGTCAGGCCCCGTCGACCGGTGAGGTGGCGATCATCGTGCCGACCGTCGACATCCGCGAGACCGGTGAGAAGCACACCATCGACGGGGTCGAGATCGAATTCCAGATGGCGCCCGGCACCGAGGCGCCCGCCGAGATGCACTTCTACTTCCCACAGTTTCGCGCGTTGTGCATGGCCGAGAACGCCACCCACAATCTGCACAACCTGCTGACCCTGCGCGGCGCCCTGGTGCGCGACCCGCACGCGTGGGCCGGCTACCTCACCGAGGCGATCGACACCTTCGCCGACCGCGCCGACGTGGTGTTCGCCTCCCACCACTGGCCGACCTGGGGACGGGAGAACATCGTCGGCTTCCTGTCGCTGCAGCGCGACATGTACGCCTACCTGCACGACCAGACGCTGCGATTGCTCAACCAGGGCTACACCGGGATCGAGATCGCGGAGATGTTCCGGATGCCGCCGGCGCTCGAGCGTGCGTGGCACACCCACGGCTACTACGGGTCGGTCAGCCACAACGTGAAGGCCGTCTATCAGCGCTACATGGGCTGGTTCGACGGCAACCCCGCGCGGTTATGGCCGCATCCCCCGGAAGCCCTCGCGCCGCGCTACGTCGAGGCGATGGGCGGGATCGACCGTGTCGTCGGGCTGGCCCAAGAGGCCTTTGACTCGGGTGATTTCCGTTGGGCCGCAACGCTGCTGGATCACGCCATCTTCACCGACAGCGCGCACGGGGGCGCCCGCACCCTGTACGCGGACACGCTCGAGCAGCTGGCCTATGGGGCCGAGAACGCGACGTGGCGCAATTTCTTCCTCAGTGGCGCAACGGAATTGCGTGGCGGGAACTTCGGCACCGCCGCGCAGGTCGCCTCGCCGACCATGCTCTCCCAGCTGACGCCCGAGCAGATCTTCGACAGCCTCGCCAGCCGGGTCGACGGCCCGCGCAGCTGGGATCTCGACCTCGCCATCGACATCGCCTTCGCCGATCTCGCCGCCAACTACCGGCTCACCCTGCGCAACGGGGTGCTGGTCTACCGGAAGGTGGCGGCCGAGCCGGCGACGGCATCGGTCACGGTCCAGCTGGACAGCAAGTCTCGGCTCCTCTCCGCTGCGCTGGGGGACTTCTCCTCGCCCGGTTTGCAGATATCCGGCAACCAGGCGGCGCTGCAGGCCCTCCTCGGTGTGCTCGATCAGCCCGACCCGGGCTTCGACATCGTCACGCCGTGACGCGAGATTGCCGCGAGGGTTGTCGTCGGGCGGGATTCGCCGACCGTGGCGGCAATCTCGGCGCCAATGTCAGATGTCGATGACGACCTTGCCCAACACCTTTCGGTCGGCCACATGCCGCAGCGCCGCCGCCGTTTCGGCCAGCGGGAACCGGGCGCCGATGTACGGCCGGATCGTGCCGGCGGCGAACATCTCCGAGAGCTCCCGCAGGTCGCGGGCGGAGTCGTCGGGGTGGTCGGTCGCGAAGGTCCGGATCTCCATGCCGCGCACGCAGATGTCCTTGAGCAGAACGAGGTTGAGCGGAATCGCCGGGATGGTTCCCGCGGCGTAGCCCAGGGTGACGAAGGTGCCGCCGCGTGCCAGCCCGCGCAGCGCGGGTTCCGCGTACGGCCCGCCGACGGGGTCGAGGACCGTCCGGGCGCTGTCGCCGGTCAACTCGCGGATGCGCGACTTGAGGTCCTCCCGGTCGTAGTCGACGGTCGCCTCGGCGCCGCGTTGTCGGCACAACTCGAGCTTCTCGGGGCTGGACGCCGCTGCCAGCACCCGCGCCTTCATGGCGACGGCCAGGTCGACCGCGGCCAGCCCGACGCCGCCCGCGGCGCCCAGCACGACGACCCAATCCCCTTCCGTCACTGCGGCCGTCGAGCGCAGCGCGTGGTAGGCGGTGCGGTACGTCACCCCGAAGGCGGCGGCCGACCCGAAGTCGACGTCGTCGGGCATCGGCACCGCCTGGCTCGCGTCCAGCAGCGCCTGCTCGGCGAACGCCCCGAAGGTGGTGCCGGACACCCGCTGTCCCGGCTCGAATCGCGCGCCCGGACCGACGGCGATCACCTCGCCGGCGACCTCGTTGCCCGGGATGAACGGTGGCGGAATCTTGACCTGGTACTTGCCGGCGATGAACAGGACATCGGGAAAGTTGACCGCCGCGGCGTGCACCCGCACCAGCAGCTGCCCGGGTCCGGGCACGGGCTCGTCGACGTCCTCGAGAACCAGATCTTCCGGAGTGCCGTAGGAACGACAGACGACGGCGCGCATCAAACCCCCAGACCGCGCAGACAGAACTCCACCAGGTGGGCGATGTCCGCCGACCCGGGCCGGTCGGCAGATCCCAGGTAGCGGCGCATCGTCGCGGCGGTGCAGCTGAACACGGCCTCGACATCGCGCTCGACATCCGTGCTGCCCAGCGCGGCAACGGGTTCGACGAGGAGATCCCGCAACGGCCGCATCATCTCCTGATCCGCCGCGCGCCAATGCGCGCCGGCCGACATCTGGCCGGCGGCCGCCCGGCTCATGCTGATCAGGTGCGGGTCGGCCACCTGCGCGAGCGTGCCCTCGATCCAGCGGGCGACCTGGTCGCGGGGCTCGCGCTCCTTGGCCATCTGGTGCTCGAGGTAGGACACGACGATGGCGACTCCGCGCTCCATGACGGCCAGGATGAGGTCGTCCTTGCCGGCGAAATAGCGGTAGAACGCCTTGTTCGACGAGCCGGCCTCGGCGACGATGTCGCTCACCCGCGGCGGTTCGGGCGCAACCCGTTCCATGACGCGGACGGCGGCGGCCAGGATCCGCTCCACCTCTTCGGTCGCCTCCCGCTGGCGCTCGTCGAGCGCCCGTTCGACGGCCGCCGTCACCCGGCTGCTCATGGCGAATCGGGCAGCGCCGGAACCCGATCGATCAGGTCGCCGTACTTGGTGCGCGCGGCCTCCCGGCGGATGGCAAGCAGTTCGCTCGGCCACTCGGCATCCTCGGCCTCGTATCCCTTGAGTAGCAGCCGGGCCAGGTTGACCTTGTGGGCTTCGGTCGGTCCGTCGGCCAGGCCCAGTGCCACGCCGGCGAGCAGCACGTTGACCAGCGGCAGTTGATCGGTGGTGCCGAGTGCGCCGTGCACTTGGATCGCGCGCAAACCGATGGACTTGAGCACCTGGGAGGCCAGGATCTTGCAGGCGCCGATCTCTGCGCGGGCCGCATGCTCCCCGGCGGTGTCGATGAGCCATGCCGCGTGCAGCACCGCGAGCCGGAACGGCATCAGCTCGGTGTACGAGTCGGCGATGAACGCCTGCACCAGTTGCTTATCTGCCAGCGAACTGCCTTGTGTGAAGCGGCTTTTCGCGCGCCGGGCCATCATATCCACCGCCCGTTGGGCCACCCCGATCGAGCGCATCGCGTGATGCAGCCGCCCCCCGGCCAGCCGGGTCTGCAGGATCATGAACCCCTGGCCGGGTTCGCCCAGCATCGCGTCCGCCGGCACTCGGACGCCCTCGTAATGGACCAGCGAGTGCCCGGGCTCGTGCGGCAGCGCGCCGACCAGGTGATGGGTGGCTTCGATGGTGAGGCCTTCGGTATCGGCGGGCACCAGGAACGTCGAGGCGCCGCGATGGACCGGCACGTCCGGGTCGGTGATCGCGACGACGATGAAGAAGGAGGCGACGGAGGCGTTGGAGGAGAAGTACTTTCGCCCGGTGATCACCCAGTCGTCACCGTCGCGGAACGCGCGCGTCCGGAAGACGCGCGGATCGGCTCCGCCCTGGGGCTCGGTCATCGAGAAGCACGAGAAGATCTCGCCGGACAACAGCCCCGCCAGGTAGCGGTCCTTTTGCTCCTGGGTGCCGAAGCGGGCGATGATCTCGGCGTTGCCGGTGTCGGGCGCCTGCGTGCCGAACACGATCGGCGCCCATGGGCTGCGGCCCAGGATCTCGTTGATCAAGGTCAGCTTCACCGCGCCGAATCCCTGCCCGCCCAGCTCGGGGCCCAAATGAGGTGCCCACAGGCCGCGGTCGCGGACCTGCTGCTTGAGCGGATCGACGATGCGGCGGCGCTCGTCGTTGAGCGGCAGGAACTCGCAACCGGGGAACAGCACCTCGAGGGGCTCCACCTCTTGGTGGACGAACTCGCGGACCCAGTCGATTTTCTCCTGAAATTCCGGTTCGGTGGAAAAATCCCAAGACATTCGAATCTCCTACTCTTTCATCGGCGGTGATCCGTCAAGCGGCGCCGACCCGTCGCGTTAGGGAATTCCACCGTCGGCGCGCACGATGGAGCCGGTGGTGAAGCTGGCGGCGTCCGACGCCAGAAACAGTGCAGCGCCGATGATTTCGGCGGGGTCACCGGCGCGCTGCAGCGCCAGGTGTGCGAACGGCTTGCCGGGGGCCGCGTCGAGGTTCCACGCCTTGCTCACGTCGGTGAGGAACGGTCCGGCCATCAGCGTGTTGACCCGCACCGACGGCCCGAACGCTTTCGCCAGCGCCTCGGTCATGGCGTTGAGCCCGGCCTTGGCGGCGGCGTAGGGGATGATGTCGGGCGTCGGGCGCAATGAGCCGGCTGTGCTCACGTTGATGATCGATCCCCGGCCGGCCGCCACCATCCGCTCGCCCACCAGGGCCGCCAACCGGAACGGGCCCTTGAGATTCAGGCTGAGCACCGCGTCGAACAGTTTCTCCGTGACGTCGGTCAGCTTGTCGTACAGCGGTGACATGCCGGCGTTGTTGATCAGGACATCGACCTTGCCGAATCGGTCGTAGGTAGCCTCGACCAATCCGTCGAGCTGGTCCCAGCGACCGACGTGCACCTGATACGGGAGGGCCGAGCGGCCGGTTTCGGCCTCGATTTGCGTGGCCGTGGCCACGCAGTTGTCCATGTTGCGGCTGGCGATCACCACATCGGCGCCGCAGCGGGCCGCCGCGAAGGCCATCTCGCGACCCAGCCCGCGGCTGCCGCCGGTGACCAGCACGACCTGGTCGGTGAGATCGAAAAGCCGGTCGGCGTAACCCATTTCAGCGCCCACCGGGAGGCAGTGACCGCGCGAGTTCGGCCGCCGTGGCGATCAGCTGCGGGATCATCGCCCCGAAGGCGTCTTGGATCTTGGGGTCGGCCCCTCCTTTTCCGGCCCCCATGCGTACCCCGCTTGCGTAGGTCTTTTCCAGCACGATGCCGAGTTTCCAGTTGGCCAGCACCAGGTAGTAGTCGATGTTTTCCGTGGACAGCCCGCTGATCGCCTCGTAGTGCGCCAGCAACTCGCTACGGCTGGGCATGCCCGCCATGTCCAGATAGAACCCGTCGGCGCGCGGCTCTTCGCCGTCGTAGCTCAGCAGGCACCACGCCAGGTCCAGCAGCGGGTCGCCGACCGTCGTCATCTCCCAGTCGACGATCGCGGCCAGTCGCGCCGGCGCCCCGTGCGCGAACATCACGTTGGCGAACTGGTAATCGCCGTGCATGATGCCCGGCCGGTAGTGCGCGGGCCGGTTGCTTCGCAGCCAGTCGGCGGCCTCGTCGAGGCCCGGGAGGTCGCGCACCTTGTAGGCGTCGAGGAAGGTCAGCCAGCGGTCGACCTGTCGCTCGTGGAATCCGTCCGGCCGGCCGAAGCCGTCGAGGCCCTGGGCTCGCCAGTCCACCCGGCCCAGTTTGGCCGCACCCTCGACGAGCTCAAACGCCAGCCCGCGCCGAGTCGTCAGGTCGGTGTCGAACGGCGGCGGCCACCCGCCGTCCATCGGGCTCCACCCGTCGATGGCCTGCATGACGTAGAACGGCATGCCCAGCACGGAGCCGGTGTCGTCGGCGGCGATCAGCGCCGCATGCGGGACGTCGGTCCCCGAGAGCGCCCCAACCAAGCGGATCTCGCGCAGCAAGCCATCGATGCGCGCTGCGTCGGCGCGGGCGCCGGGCATCCGCAACACCATCCGCTCGCCACCGCGCTCGAGCAGGTACAGCGTGTTCTGCGAACCGCCCTTGAGCTGCTCCAACCGGGGTTCTTCACCGTTCCCCGGGGCGCCGTTCGCATCCAGCCAGCGCGCAAGCACGCCTGGGTCCAGCCCGGACCGATCCATCGTCGTCATCGGCACGCCCCGCTCTCTGCGCGGAGAATAGCATTCTCCGGTCCGCGCGCCGGCCTTTCGGCTCAGTCCGGTTTGTGAGCGGTGAGCAGAAATCCGGGGGCCAGGAAGTGCCCTTCGTCGTCGCGATCCAGGTGTGCCAACGGGCCGTCGGAGGACTCGGGCGCGTTGCCGTAGACCTGCGCCGGGCGCAGGTCATCGACCCGCCACAGCGTCGAGACGGCGTCACGCAATTCGTCCTCGGCAAAGCCGCGCGGCGCGCCCCCATGGGCGTCGCCCAGCGCGCCCGCGGCGAAGGCCAGGATGTACAGCGCCGCCCCCGGGGCGGCCGCCCGGAAGATGGACCGCAGGTAATCCTGGCGCTTCTCCGGCCGCAGCGCGTGCATCAGCCCGCTGTCCAGGATGGTGGAGAAGCGACCGTCATAGCCGCGGAAGTTCGTGACGTCGGCCTGCGCGAAGGTCGCCGTCGTCAGCCCGCGTTCCGCGGCCGCCACCGAAGCGGCCTCGATCGCGGTGGCGCTGGTGTCCAGCCCGACGACGGTGTAGCCGCGCTCGGCCAGGGCCAGCGACAGGGCGGCGTGGCCGCAGCCGGCGTCCAGCACGTCGCTGCGAATCGTGCCTTCGGCGATCAGCGCCGCAAGCTCGGGTTGCGGCCCGCCGATGCTCCACGGCGGCGGTGTTTCCTGCCGGTACGCGGCGTCCCAATCCATACTCGGCTCGCTCATTAGTCCTCCTCGGTATCCGCCTTCCCTCACCCCCCATTTTGCGGCGGCGGGGATGGATGCTTTGAATGAAAACGTCGCGCCGAACCACAGACGGGAACACACACATGCAATTGCTTCTGGTCCGGCATGCGCTGCCGCTGCGCAGCGAACACGGCGAGGGCTCCGACCCGGACCTGTCGGACGAGGGATTGGCGCAGATCGAGCGACTGCCCAAGGCGCTGGACAGGTTTCCCATTTCTCGCGTGGTGAGCAGCCCGCAGCGCCGCGCCATCCAGACCGCCGAGCCGGTCGCGGCGGCGCGCGAGCTGACCGTCGAGATCGACGATCGATTCGCCGAATACGACCGCGACCTTCCGCTGTACATCCCCGTCGAGCAGATCAGGGAGGAGATGCCCGAGGAGTGGGCGCGCCTGGCGCAGGGGCACCTGCCCAGCGCGGTCGACGAGGACGCGTTCCTCGCCCGGGTGCGCGCGGCGGTCGACGACCTCGTCGCCTCGGTCGACCCCGAGGCCACCGTCGCGGTGTTCAGCCATGGCGGGGTGATCAACGTGCTGCTGCACCAGATCCTGGGCACCTCCCGGCTGTTGTCGTTCCCCGTCGACTACGCGTCGGTCACCCGGCTGCTGTTCTCGCGATCCGGTCAGGCGACGGTCGCGGGGGTCAACGGCGTCGAGCACGTGTGGGACCTGCTGCCGCGAAATCAGAGGTGGTAAACAAGTCCGGTGACTTCAGCTGACCAACTCGAGGGGCTCGACCTGGCCTCGCTGGACTCCTACCTGCGTTCGCTGGGCGTCGGACGTGACGGGGAATTGCGCGCGGATTTCATCTCCGGTGGCCGCTCGAATCTGACGTTCCGCGTCTACGACGACGCGACCAGCTGGCTGGTGCGGCGCCCGCCGCTGCACGGGCTGACTCCGTCGGCGCATGACATGGCCCGCGAGTACCGGGTCGTCGCGGCGCTGCGGGACACGCCGGTTCCGGTGGCGCGCGCAATCGCGCTGTGCCAGGACGAGTCGGTGCTGGGGGCGCCCTTCCAAATCGTCGAATTCGTCGCCGGCCAGGTGGTGCGCCGCCGCGCCCAGCTGGAAGCGTTGAGCCACACCGTGATCGAGGGCTGCGTCGACTCGCTGATCCGGGTCCTCGTCGACCTGCACTCCGTCGACCCCGCGGCCGTGGGCTTGGCCGACTTCGGCAAGCCCGACGGCTACCTGGAGCGTCAGGTGCGGCGGTGGGGTTCGCAATGGGCACTGGTGCGGCTGCCCGACGACCGCCGCGACGCCGACGTCGAGCGCCTGCATTCCGGTCTGCAGGACGCCATCCCGCAGCAGAGCCGGACGTCGATCGTGCACGGCGACTACCGGATCGACAACACGATCCTGGACGCCGACGACCCGACGAAGGTGCGTGCCGTCGTCGACTGGGAGCTGTCCACCCTCGGGGACCCGCTCTCCGACGCGGCCCTGATGTGCGTGTACCGCGACCCCGCGCTCGACCTGATCGTCAACGCGCAGGCCGCCTGGACGTCACCCCTGCTGCCGACGGCCGACGAGCTGGCCGATCGCTATTCGCTGGTCGCCGGTCTGCCGCTGGCGCATTGGGAGTTCTACATGGCGCTGGCCTACTTCAAGCTCGCCATCATCGCCGCCGGGATCGACTTCCGCAGGCGGATGTCGGATCAGGCGCGCGGGGTGGACTCCGACAACATGCCGGAGGTCGTCGCGCCGCTGATTTCGCGGGGGCTGGCGGAGCTGGCCAAGCTCCCCGGTTAGCCCCCTATCGCGACGCGGCGGCGTGGTGCTTCTTGGCGGCCCGGCGCAGCTGCAGGATGCGCGCGGTGCCGACGGCCACGGTGATCAGGCCGCCGACCACGGCGGCGAGCAAAATCGCCACCCCCAGCGGCAGGCTCCAATGCCAGCCCAAGAACTGGAACGGCGTCGACGTCGTGTTCTGGGTGATGAAGATCAGCAAAAGGATCAGGATCAGGAACCCGGCGATCAGGGACGACCACAGCGCGCCGGCGCGGGTGAACCCGATGGCCGGTTCCTTGGGTGCCGCGGGGGACGTGGGCGCCGCGGCGGGCTTGACGGGCGGCTGGCTGGGCGAGGCAGGGTCAGGGCTGCTCATAAGGCCATCTTTGTCCGATCCGGCACAGAATGAAACCAGGCAGCCCAACCGCCCCGCTTGGTCTCGGCGCACGGCGGGTTCTGACGTTACTGTCGGCGGTATGAGGTTGCCGTCGCGCGCGCACCGCGCGATCGTCCAAGTGGCGGCGTTCCTCACGGCGATCGGTGTGCTTGCGGCGTGCAGCAGCTCCGACCCGCTGGGTGCCGAGGTCGGCAGCCCGAAATCCATCGTGGTGGGCTCCGGCGACTTCCCGGAATCGCACATCATCGCCGAAATATACGCACAAGCGTTGCAGGCCAACGGCTTTGAGGTCGGCCGCCGGATGGGGATCGGCAGCCGGGAGACGTATATCCCCGCGCTCAAAGACCATTCCATCGACTTGGTGCCGGAGTACATCGGCAACCTGCTGCTCTACTTCGAGCCGGAGTCGACCGCGACCATGCTCGATGCCGTCGAGTTAGAGCTCGACCGCAAACTTCCCGGTGACCTGGCTATCCTCACCCCGTCGCCGGCCGCCGACACCGACACCGTGACCGTGACCGACGGGACCGCTAAGTCGTGGAAGCTGAAGACAATCGCCGACCTGGCGGCACATTCGGCGGACGTGAGGTTCGCGGCGCCCTCTGCGTTCGCCAACCGTCCGGCCGGCCTGCCGGGGCTGCGGCAGAAATACGGGCTCGACATCAGGCCCGGTAATTTCGTCGCCATCAACGACGGTGGCGGCGCGGTGACGGTGCGCGCCCTCGTGGAGGGAAGGGTCAACGCCGCCAATGTCTTCACCACGTCCCCCGCAATCCCGCAGAACCATCTGGTGGTGCTCGAGGATCCGGAGCAGAACTTCATGGCCGGCAACATTGTGCCGCTGGTCAATTCCCAGAAGAAGTCGGACCGGCTCAAGCAGGTGCTGGACGCGGTGTCGGCGAAGCTGACCACCACTGGGGTGGCCGGGCTCAACGCCGCGGTGGCGGGAAACTCCGGCATCGACCCCGACCAGGCCGCACGGAATTGGTTGCGGGACAACGGCTTCAGCCATCCCGTGGGCCAATGATCGCCTTCGACGACGTCAGCAAGGCCTTCCCCGACGGAACCACCGCGGTGGACGGGCTCAGTCTGGAGATCCCCACCGGGAAGCTGACCGTCTTCGTCGGTTCGTCGGGCAGCGGCAAGACCACCGCGCTGCGCATGGTCAACCGCATGATCGAGCCGACGTCGGGCACCATCACCGTCGACGGGGTGGACGTTTCGACGGTCGACCCGGTGCGGTTGCGCCTCGGAATCGGCTATGTCATGCAGCACGCCGGGCTGATGCCGCACCTGCGGGTGATCGACAACGTCGCGACGGTTCCGGTGCTGAAGGGGCAGTCCCGGCGGGCCGCCCGCGACGCCGCCTACGGGGTGCTCGAACGCGTCGGGCTGGACACCAAGCTCGCCACCCGATACCCCGCGCAGCTGTCCGGCGGCGAGCAACAACGCGTGGGCGTGGCGCGCGCACTGGCCGCCGACCCACCCATCTTGTTGATGGACGAGCCGTTCTCGGCGGTCGACCCGGTGGTGCGCGTCGACCTGCAGAACGAAATCCTGCGTCTGCAAAGCGAATTGCGTAAGACCATCGTGTTCGTCACCCACGACATCGACGAGGCGCTCAAGCTCGCCGACCAGGTCGCCGTCTTCCGGGCCGGCACGCTGCAGCAGTACGACGAACCCGCACGGCTGCTGTCGCGGCCGGCCAACGATTTCGTGGCGAGGTTCATCGGCCTCGGCCGCGGCTATCGCTGGTTGCAACTCATCGACGCGGCCGGCCTGCCGCTGCACGGCGTGCAGTGCGTCCCCGCGGCCGATCTCCCCGAGACTCTCGCCGACGGTTGGGCCGTGGTGGTAGACGGCGCGCACACACCGATGGGCTGGATCGACACCGACGGCCTGCGCCGGCACCGGTCCGGCGAGCCGCTGCCGGAGAGCATGAGCGCCGTCGGCTCGCTGTTTCGTCCCGGCGGGAATCTCAGCCACGCACTGGACGCGGCGCTGTCGTCGCCGTCCGGGGTGGGCGTCGCCGTGGACGACGGCGGCAGGGTCATCGGCGGTGTGCTGGCCGGCGACGTGCTGGCCGCCGCGGACGCCCGGCGGCGGGGGTGACCCATGCACTACCTGCTCACCCACCTCGACGACGCTTGGGTGCTGACCGTGGTCCATCTACGGCTGTCGTTGGTGCCGGTGCTGATCGGATTGGCGATCGCCGTCCCGCTGGGCGCCGCGGTGCAGCGTGCGCCGGCGGCGCGCCGGCTGACGACGGCGACCGCGAGCGTCGTGTTCACCATCCCGTCGCTGGCTCTGTTCGTGGTCTTGCCGATGATCATCGGCACCCGCATCCTCGACGAGGCCAACGTGATGGTCGCACTGACCGCCTACACCGCGGCGCTGCTGGTGCGGGCCGTCCTCGAAGCGCTCGACGCGGTGCCGGCCCAGGTGCGCGACGCCGCCACCGCCGTGGGCTACCCGCCGCTCAGCCGCATTCTGAAAGTTGAACTGCCGCTGTCGATTCCGGTTCTGGTGGCCGGTTTACGGGTGGTGGTGGTCACCAACATCGCGATGGTCTCGGTGGGCTCGGTGATCGGCATCGGCGGCCTGGGCACGTGGTTCACCGAGGGCTATCAGACCAACAAAAGCGACCAGATCCTGGCCGGCATCATCGCGCTCTTCGTGCTGGCGATCGTCATCGACGCGCTGATCATGGTGGCGGGCCGGCTGATCACGCCCTGGGAACGCGCCGGGCGGGCGTCGCGCCGGCGGTCGGTGGTCGCCCCGATCGTGGGGGGCGCGCGATGAACTTCGTGGCGCGGGCCGTCTCCTTTCTGTTGACCGCCGATAACTGGACCGGCCCGGTCGGGCTCGCGGCGCGCATCCTCGAGCATCTGGAGTACACGGCCGTTGCGGTCGGCGCCTCGGCCCTGATCGCCGTCCCGGTCGGGCTCATCATCGGGCACACCGGACGCGGCACGCTGCTGGTGGTGGGCGCGGTCAACGGGCTGCGCGCACTGCCTACGCTGGGCGTGCTCTTGCTCGGCACGCTGCTCTTCGGGCTGGGCATCGGGCCGCCTCTGGTCGCCCTGATGCTGCTGGGTGTGCCGGCGCTGCTGGCCGGCACCTATGCGGGCATCGCCAACGTCGAGCCGACCGTGGTGGACGCCGCGCGCGCGATGGGTATGACGGAGGCTCAGGTGCTGAGGGTGGAGGCGCGCAACGCGCTGCCCTTGATCCTGGGCGGGTTGCGCAATGCGACGCTGCAGGTGGTCGCCACCGCGACGGTCGCGGCCTACGCCAGCCTCGGCGGCCTGGGCCGCTACCTCATCGACGGGATCAAGGAGCGCGAGTTCCACCTAGCCCTGGTCGGCGCGTTGATGGTGGCCGCCTTGGCGCTCGCGCTCGACGGGCTGCTGGCGTTAGCGGTGTGGATCTCGGTGCCGGGCACCGGTCGACTGCGCCACACTTATCGGACACTTCCCTCGCGCTTCGCGGGCACGATTTACGGTAGGTGAGTGAACGCAGATTCCTCTGATTCGACTCGGCGCGTGTGGCAGGCGATGCTCACTTGGCGTGCACAGGACGTATCGCGGATGGAATCGGTACGAATCCAGGTGTCCGGCAAGAGGATCAAGGCCAACGGCCGCATCGTCGCGGCCGCTACCGAAACCAACCCGGCGTTCGGCGCGTACTACGACTTGCAGACCGACGAGACCGGCGCCACCAAACGCCTCGGCATGACGGTCACGCTGGCCGAACGCGAACGGGTGTTGTCCGTCGCCCGTGACGAAGAGAACATGTGGCTGGTCACCGACCACCAGGGCGAGCACCGCGCGGCGTACAACGGCGCGCTCGACTGCGACGTGGTGTTCAGCCCGTTCTTCAACGCGTTACCCATCCGGCGGCGCAGCTTGCACGAACAGGCGGACTCGGTGACGTTGCCGGTGGTCTACGTCAACCTGCCCGACATGTCCATCACGCCGGACGTGGTCAGCTACAGCAGCTCCGGCGGCCTCGAAGGCATCAAGCTGCGCTCGCCGGTCGCCGACACCGTCGTCAGCGTCGACGAAGAGGGCTTCATCGTCGACTATCCAGGCTTGGCAGAGCGGATCTGATCACCCCGCCCGCCCGGCCGGCGGCGGCCAATTCCTCGCGCCAGCCCTCGGCGCCGATGACGACGTGGAAGATGTCCGAACGCGGGAAGCTGTCATAACGTGTCCGGGCGGCGTGGCCGGCCTCGACGAGTTCGGCCACGTTATTGTTCGCGACCAGCGACTCGCGGGCCCGGCCCAGGAGCTCGATGACCCGGTCGGCCGCGGGTATCAGCTGGTCGGAGTTGCCCTCGCACATAGCCCGTACCAGGTCAGGGGCGGTCGCCGCCACTCGCGTCCCGTCCCGGAACGACCCTGCGGCCAGCGCGAACGCCAGGGGCACCTCCCCGGCGATGACGGCCAGCGCCTCGGCGAGCAGGTGGGGCAGGTGCGAGATGGCGGCCGCCGCGGCGTCGTGGTCGTCGGACTTGGCCGGCACCACCACCGCGCCGCAGTCCAGCGCCAGCGTCACCACCATCGACCACACCCCGGGGTCGACGTGGTCGTCCACGCTGACCACCCAGGGCGCCCTGGTGAACAGGCCGGGGTGGCCGGCGGCCCAACCCGAGTGGGCGGTGCCCGCCATCGGGTGGCCCCCGACGAATCGTTCCTGCAGACCGGCGGCGACGACCTCGTCGAGCACCGCCCGTTTGACGCTGGTGACGTCGGTCAACGGGCAGGCCGGCGCCAGTTCGCCGATATGGGCGAGCATGCCGGCCATCGCCGGCATCGGCACCGCCAGGACGATCAGCGCGCCGGTGTGCGCGGCGCGGGTCAGCGTCGCGGTGAGATCGGTGGTGGCGTCGAAACCGTCGGCGGCGGCGGCCTTTGCGCCCTCCACCGACCGGTTGTAGCCGAACACGTCCCGGCCCGCCGCCGTGGCGGCCCGCATGATCGAGCCCCCGATCAGCCCCAGCCCGAGCACGCAGACCGGTGTTTGGGAAACGGGGCTAGCCACAGACCAAGGTTGGCACAATCCGGCGGCGGCGGTGCGGCCAGATGTCGCCGCGCCCCGGGTTCGTCGCGCTCCGTCTGGTCAGGGGGCCTGGTCTGCGACTACCGTAAGCGGCCATGGGAGCACAACGGGCCCCAGCCCAAGGCCTGTCCGCCGACACGCCGGACGGCTTCGGCGTAGCGGTCGTGCGCGAAGAGGGCCAGTGGCGGTGTTCTCCGATGGCCCGTAAATCCCTGATGAGCCTCAAGGCCGCCGAGACGGAGCTGCGCGAGTTGCGCAGCGCCGGCGCCGTGTTCGGGCTCCTCGACGTGGATGACGAGTTCTTCGTGATCGTGCGCCCCGCGCCGTCGGGGACGCGGCTGCTGCTGTCGGACGCCACCGCCGCATTGGACTACGACATCGCCGCCGAAGTGCTCGACAAGCTGGACGCCGACATCGACCCTGAGGATCTGGAGGATTCCGACCCGTTCGAGGAGGGCGACCTGGGGTTGCTGTCCGACATCGGGCTGCCGGAGGCAGTGCTGGGCGTCATCCTCGACGAGGCCGACCTGTACGCGGACGAGCAGCTGGGCCGCATCGCCCGGGAGATGGGTTTCGCCGACCAGTTGTCGGCCGTGATCGACCGCATCGGTCGGTGATTTCTGACGAGGACCTGATCCGTGGCGCGTTGGCGGTCGCCGCGACGGCGGGGCCCCGCGACGTGCCCATCGGCGCGGTGGTCGTCGGTGCCGACGGAACCGAACTGGCCCGTGCGGTCAATGCCCGGGAAGCCCTTGGCGACCCCACGGCGCATGCCGAGATCTTGGCGCTGCGCGCGGCGGCTGGCGCGCTCGGCGACGGCTGGCGGCTGGAGGGCGCCACGCTGGCCGTCACCGTCGAACCGTGCACCATGTGCGCCGGCGCCCTGGTGCTGGCCCGCATCGGCCGGCTGGTCTTCGGTGCGTGGGAACCAAAGACGGGCGCGGTCGGATCGCTGTGGGACGTGGTCCGCGATCGACGGCTCAACCATCGGCCGGAAGTACGCGGCGGCGTACTGGCCGAGGAGTGCGCCGCACCGCTGGAGGCCTTCTTCGGCCGCCAGCGATTGGGGTAAGGGGCCGACGGTTCGGTAAGCTGCTCCGCGGTGGCGTGTCCGAGCGGCCTAAGGAGCACGCCTCGAAAGCGTGTGACGGCTAACACCGTCCGAGGGTTCAAATCCCTCCGCCACCGCCAAAGACCTTCACACCCGCTACGGCGGGGAAGGCCGTTCTCGGGTGCCTCTCATGTCCGCGCGCGGGAGCCGTCGCGACCACACCAGTGACGTAGAGTCGCCCCCGTGGCGCCGGTTGTTGGGGGTTTCATCCGTGCCGCCGCGAGGCTTGGCGTGGTCGCGGTGCTCCTGACGGCCTCGAGTGCCTGCACCCACCACAAGCAGGATTCGACTTCGAGTCGGGCGACGCTCACGGCAGCGCCGACCGCAATCGAAGATTGCGCGCCAGATCGGTTGGCGCGCTGCGTCCCCGGGCTGGCCGACATTCAGGACAACCCCTTCAACGGTGTCGCCGTCTACCAGCCGCGTCGCGAATTCGGGGCCGAGCCGCCCTTCTGGGGTCGAGAGTCGATTCCCGAGGAGTGCCAACGTCTGCCGAGGTTCGGCGCGACGGATAAGCCGGAACTGGATGTCGAGTACAACCCTGCTAGAGACGCCAATGGCCATTCCGCACGCGATCGATTCCCGGCACACGGCGGTGATTTCGTTCGGATGCGGTTCGCTGTTGCGAGCGATGGCGACGACATATCGGGTGACATGGCCGCTTGGGTTCGTAGATGCCCCATGTGGGCCGTCGCCCACTCCATGGACAACGCTGGCGTCCAAGGCTGGCTGATCGGGGCATCCAGCGAAAAGCTGACGCAGTATCAGTCGGGTGACACCAGTCTGCAGTGGCCCTCCATAGTCAATATGGCAGCGACGCTGCTTCCCAGCGGGGTAACCGTGCAGGCCTGGTACCGCACGCCCGATCCGTCTGCGGCCTCGCGTAACCAGCTCCTGGCGGAATTGATCGGCGCGTCGGGACGACCGCCGCCGCGGTCGGCGCTGCCGCCCGGGCTCGCCGACTGGAGCCAAGCCCAGATCTCGACGCTGCTTCCGGCGCTGTCGGTCGACACCGGCATTGCGACCGCTTCCGCCGACAACGGCGCCCTCACCGGCGAGCCAGGCGGAGCATTGTGGTCGCTCTGCCCGTCCGGTGGCCGCGTCCCCGCCCCGCGCTACGACTCGCAGGCCGGTTGGCAGGACTTCAACCAGTCGAAGTGGGACACCCCCGGGAAACCACCAAGGCCCAAAGTCATGATCGGCCGGGCGCAAGCCGGTGACGATTTCCTGGCCGACCTCCGGCGTGAAATCGGTACGTGCACCGCGCGTTTGGCGGAGAAGCCGGCAGTCTGCGGGGACCGAGAGAACCGCCAGGCCCTCCAGACGGATTCGGCTCTCGCCGAAGGCGAGGACACGGTGCGGTTAACCCACCGGTGGATGCGGGAGGTTGATGTCCGCGGTCACAGCATGTGTGGCGAAGGCGTCGAGGCGCTGAGGGTCACCCAGGTGCGGGGACTGATCGTCGTCAGCAGCTCGAGCGCTGGCGGGTGGCTGTTCAAGGGCGACACGCCGCCCCTGCCGCTAAGCGCCCTCGATGAGCTCCTCGCCGAGACGGTTCGCAGGATCAAGGCCGTGTGAGAACCAGATTTCCGACGCCCCTCTCACACATGGGGCAGCCACCCGGAGCCGTGCGGCGACAGTACAAAGCCACGCCCCTGTGGGTCTTTGCATGCGGTCATGCCGGAGTCGTCCACTCCGCAAATAACGCCGTTTACCGTAATGGCGTGAAACGGAGGAAGCGTTTTGATGGGTTGGTCATCAATCACACGAGATGGCTCCCCTTCATTAGTTTGCTTTAGTCCAGTCGTCGTCCCTATCCAATTCACCGCGGCGCGACTGGCATTCGAGTTGCCAGTAGCGGCAGGTACCGACGGGAAATTATTTCCACTGCATTGCGCTTGATCGGGCAAAAAGTTGCACACTATGCCGTCAGGCGTAAGGAAGTAAACGGTCGGGAGTGGTGGCCGTCCGGGATTGGGAACTTCGATCGTGTAGTCAGCGGGTGCGGCGGCGGCGTATTTGCTCAGATCGGGAAACTTGGGCGGGTCGGCATGCGCCGTACACGCAGGTAATAAAGCGGCGGCCGCCAAACCGATGACCCGAAAACGATTTAGAAACAGCATGCTCATCCTAACGAGTAACGAAAAAGCTGTGATCATTGGTGAAGATTCACTTGGAATTCCCGGGTATCATATGGAGCGCCGATCGGTTGATGGTCCGGGCCTTTCGATGTGTTCCATTCGCTAACAAACATTCTGAGGTTATCAAGCGTCGAGCCAGGTAATATATATCCCCCGTACGGTTGGTGCATGTAGTTCGGAGCGGCCCTATCGCCGTTCTGGACAACCATTGTTGGGTTTATGTCTGGATTGAACACACTCGTCGGGCTCAGGCCGACACGTACCTCGACACTTCCACCGTGTGCATCCACGTTGAAACCCGACAGGACAGGTTTGCCGCCTACCTCGCGAAAGCTGAGTTCGCCGTAGCGATCGTTGGTCACTTGCATTGGTCGGTCCGTCGGACTGCCCCAATCAGTCCCGGTCCATGGCTGCCAACTCTTGCGATCCCACACTTGGTCGGGATCGGCGCGGTACATGGTGATACCTCGGCTTCGGTCGAACGAATCAGCGGCAATGTAGACTTTGCCGTCCGAGCCCTTATAACCGCTGACTTGACTGGGCGCCTGTCCCGCCGCGCGGTATGAATCCCGCACCATGGTCCACCCCTTGCCCGGGTCGCCATTGACTTCCACCAGCCACGATCCCACGGGCTGAAGATCTCCCTTGGTGCCCGTGACCATCATGTAAGTTTTCCCGCCCGCAGTGATAGTCCCCGCGGGCAGCGTGTCGGTGACGCCGTCCGCATCTTTGGGAATGGGAAACAGTTCGGTACCGCTGCCTTCCGGTCCGGTCAGCGGCGCTCCGAAGTGCGGGCGTCCGTCGGCGTCGAAGGTCACCGGTACGGCAACGGAGCGGTAATGCTGACCCTCGCCAACCTTATTGCCGGAAAACGAATCCCCAAAGACTGCGAGAAACTTCCCCGGCTGCCCGGGCACCTCGACGATCTCGCCTAGATCTGCTGCGCCGATCCCCGGAATGCCAGGGACGGCACCGGTGCCGGCGATGGGTCCGAGATCTCGCACCTGACCCCGCAACGGCTGCTCCAACGTGTCGTCGATGGTGGCGGGCGGGTCGTAGCCCTCGCTGTGTAAGGAGGCCAGCGCTTTGTGCAAGGCGTCCGCGTATGCGCCTCGGATCGAGTTCATCTGCTTCACCGCGTCGCGGACGTCGTCCACGGCGTCGGCGTGTGCCGCGTCCATGATCATGTGCAGTTTCGCTACCTCCTTCGGGGGAAGGGTGAGGTCGCGCAGATCGGCTTGCGCGGCGCCATAAAGCTCATCGAGCCAATGCAACTGGTGGTCCAAGGTAGCGATCTCGGCGGCGCCTTGCTTCTGGGCGTCGGCCAAGGATGCGGCGATGTTCTCCAAGTCTGCGCCGATCTTCGGTAGTTGCTCCGATTGCGCGCCAAGGGATTTCGTCAACCGCTGCACTTCCGCGGAGTCGTTGATCGGGTTGTCGCCGTTCTGGTGGTTCCACGACTCGCCGAAGCGCTTCTGGGCCATGCGGAAGGCGTGGTCGGCTTCGGCGGTGTGTCGGCCCGCGGCATAAAACGCCTCGGCCAGCCGTGAAATTTGAAACGGGCTACCCGCCTGCAGGCCGTGGTTGATCGCCCACGGATCGCCCCCGGCCGAGGCGATCAGCTCTGGTTCGCTCAGATGAGTCAGAGTCATCGCCACCCCCTTCTCCGGCTCAACGCTACTACCGCAGAACGAGCGAAGGACGGCCGTTTCGGCTCACCGAACAGCGGCGCTCTAAGCCTGGGTGCCGGCGAGCTTCCGGGTCGTCAGCGCCTCGGTGTCCTGGAAGGGCCGGCCGTCGGGGCGGAGCAGGTCGTGGAACCAGACCTTCGGGATCGCGGTGTAGGGGTGGTCCCAGGATTCCCACGGAAAGTAGGTCTGGGTCTTGCCGGCGACCAGACCCCAGTTGATGGCACCGACGTTGTGGCGCTTGGCAATTGGCAGAATTCCTTCCACCGTGCTGCCCCTTGGCCTGGCCATGTACTCGGTGCACAGCATCGGCCTGCCCAGCGGGGCAAGC
Organism: Mycobacterium paraffinicum; assembly: GCF_001907675.1. GTDB lineage: Bacteria > Actinomycetota > Actinomycetes > Mycobacteriales > Mycobacteriaceae > Mycobacterium > Mycobacterium paraffinicum_A. The sequence goes on along the minus strand of NZ_MPNT01000009.1, from coordinate 94,143 downwards.
TCGCCGATCCGGGACTCGAAGCCGCCGGGTTCGGCATAGGAATGGAACGTGACCACGTCGGAGTTGGCGAGCTGGATGTCGCTGATGGCGCTGCGCCCCTGGGGTTGTCCCCAATCGCCGCGCCACACACCACTGGTGAGCGGCTGGCTGGGATCGACGGCGCGCGCCCACCGGAACACCTGGGGGAGCAGGTTCCCCACAAGCTGTTCCTTATCGCCGCGCTCGGTGCTCCGGTACACCTTCGCCGGGTTGTCCGGCTCGTTCCACAGGTCCCAACCCAGGACGCGGTCGTCGTTGCGGAACTGCGTCAACACCCCGGTGACGTAGTCGCGCATGACGGCCGCATACCGGGGATCGCCAAGGCGTTCGGCGCCCGGGCTTTGCACCCAGCCCGAATTGTGCACGCCCGGCGTCGGCGGGCGCTGTCGGCCCGCCTTCGGTGCCGGATCCCAACACGAATCGAAGAAGACGAACAGCGGCTTGATGCGATGACGCGCGGCGATGTCGACAAACTGGCCCAGCCGCGTCTGAAAACCCCGCTGATCCTGCGCCCAGAGCTGATCGTGCAGGAACACCCGGGCGGTGTTGTGCCCGTAGAACCTCGCCCAGCCGAGCTCGGCGTCGATCCGCCGCGGGTCGAACGTGTCGGGCTGAAACATCTCCAGCTGGTTGATCGCGTTCGAGGTGATGTAGTTGGACCCGACCAGGAAGCCCTGCGCCTGATACCAACGGTTGGCGCGTTCGGCGGGCCATCGGCCCGCCTCCTCCGCCGAGGCGCGCGGCACCCGGGCGAGCGCGGTGCCTGCTGCCAGCAAAAGCGGCAGCTGAAGGGCCGTTCGTCGTTGCACGATGTGACGATAAATTTTCCCGGCCATTTCCCCGGGATTTGCTCAGCGCGTCGCACCAGCTTGACGGGGGAATTGTTATCGCCCCGTCACCTGGCACCCGTCGGCACGATGCCGGCTAGCGCAACTTGCGGCCGTAATTGTCCTTGACGCTGCCGGTGAACATCATGATCGCGTCGACGATGGCCCAGATGACGGCCGCGAGCAGGACGGGAAAGCCCAGGAAGCAGAACAGCGTGAACAGCGTGCCGAAGACGCCGAGACACAACTGCGCGACGGCGATTTGAGTCGAGTCGAGGTAGAAGCGGCCGACGCCGAACACCCCGAAGAACAGCTGCAACAAGCCCGCGGTCGAGGCCGACTTGTCCGACAGGGGCAGTCCGGTAACGGGGTCGCGGCCATAGGGCGCCTGGGGATCGCCGTAACCGGCATAGCCGGGATACGACGGATAGCCGGGATAGGGCTGCGGGGGCGGAGGAAATCCCGGCGGCGGCGGAGGCCCAGGCGGCTGCCGGCCCCAAGGTGGCTGATCGGAGGGGCTTCCCGGCGGGTTCGGCGTCGACATTGGCCCGAGTTAACACCCGCGCCGGCACGGCGTCCACCGGGCCACGACCACCATGTCCAAGATAAAGATTTGTAGACACAAATTGTTTCCTATTACTACTATCGCATCACGACATCATCACGACATCATCACGACATCATCACGACCCGGTGAGGAGCACTCCGTGCAGGCACTGTCATTCGATGCGGCCGCCGCCGGGATCGGGACGGACGTTGTCCGCGGTGCCACGCAAGGCCTCCAGGCCGGTGTCGCCGCATCGCCGGCGACCACCGCATTGCCGCCGGCCGGGGCCGACGAGGTGTCCGCGCAGGCGGCCCTCGCGTTCGCCGCCGAAGCCTCCGCCTTCCTGGCGCTTAACACCGCGGCGCAAGAAGAGCTGGTCCGGATGGGCACGGCGGTGGTCGACATCGCGCGGATGTACTCCGAGGTCGACGCCGCGGCGGCGGGCAGCGTGCTTGGCGTGCGCCCGCTGGCGGCCTACCCGATGGCCGGATAGTCCCCAGCGCCGCCCGGGCAAATTTGCGCCGGCGGAGACGGCAAGGTTGCTTCAAACTTCACCCCCGAGAGCGCGATACTGAAACCGTGCCCGATCGAAACGTGTTAGGCGGCCCGCTGGAACCGTGCGGCACGGAACCACTGACCGGTTACTACCGCGACGGCTGTTGCTCGACGGGACCCGAGGACATCGGCCGGCACACCATCTGTGCGGTCATGACCGCCGAATTCCTCGAGCACCAGCGTTCGATCGGCAATGACTTGCTGACACCGGTCCCCGAATACCGGTTCCCCGGCCTGCTGCCCGGCGACCGCTGGTGCGTCACCGCGCTGAACTGGCTTCGTGCGCACCAGGATGGCTGCGCGGCGCCGGTGGTGCTGGCCTCCACGCACGAGCGCACGCTTGAGGTGGTGCCGCTGGAGACGCTGCAGGAACACAAGGTCGACGTGCCCGACGACTTGGCGAACCTATAGGGGGCCACGGCAGATCGACGCCTGGCCCTTGTGTCATATTTCAGTTCGACGACACGTCGAAAAGAGGATCCGGTGGGCTCTGCCGTTGATGACATCGACTTCGATGACCTCACCGCGCCCAAGCTGACCGACGTCCAACGCCAGATTCTGGACTTCACCGAGGCCAAAGTCGTCGACTTCGACATCGACCGGATGCTTGCGGAGGCGATCGAGCAGGCCGGGCTGAAAAGGGGGGCCGACCTCGACGACGGCGACGGCTTCGCTGATCGACTCGCCGCACACGTCGCCGCGATCGAAGGCGATGACGGCCTGCGCCAGCTGACGCGGTCCTCGCTGCGGCAACGAGTCGTGCGTCTGTTGCGCAACCGGTTATCGCTGACCGAACTCCTCCGGCGCTACCCCGAAATCGAAGCGATCCCTATCGAGAAGCCGTTCATCGTCGTCGGAATGCCCCGTTCGGGCACCACGCATCTGGTGAATCTCATTGCCGCCGACCCGCGCCGGCGCGCGTTGCCGTACTGGGAGAGCCAAGAACCCATCCCCGCCCGGGGACAGGGCCCCGACATCTCCGGCGTCGACCCGCGTTACGCGCGGGCCAAATCCGAGCACGACGCGCTGATGGCCAGCGCACCGGTGGTCGCCGCCATGCACGACCGGTACCCCGAGGCGATCGAGGAAGAGGTCGAGCTCCTCGATCTCGATCTGGCCGCCTACGTCCTGGAATGGCATGCGCGCGTGCCGGACTGGCGCGACTACTACCTGGGCCTCGACCAAACCAGGCACTACGCGTACTTGCGGAAGGTGCTGCAGGCCTTGACCTTCCTACGGGGCCCGCGGACCTGGATCCTGAAGAGCCCGCAGCACTGTGAGCAACTCGGCCCGCTCATGGCGACGTTTCCCGACGCGACCGTGGCCTTCACGCACCGCGATCCGGTCGCGGTGATCCAGTCGGCGATCACGATGATGGCCTACTCCGATCGACTGCGCCGAACCAGCATCGAGCCGGACTGGCTGGTGGAGTATTGGAGCGACCGGGTGCACCGGCTGCTCGGCGCGTGCGTGCGCGACCGCGAGCTGGTGCCGGCCGAAAGCAGCATCGACATCAGCTTCCATCAGCTGAACGGCAACGAAATGCCGGTCCTCGAGCGGCTTTACCGCCGCGGAGGCGTCGAACTGACACCAAAAGTGCGGGCGCGCTTTCAGAACTACCTGGACGGCAACCCGCGGGGCAAACACGGCCGCATTCGCTACGACCTGCACCGGCACTTCGGCGTCACGCCCGACGAGTTGCGCGGGCGTTTCGACTTCTACTTCGACAAGTTCGACGTCCAGGCCGAGACCTAGCCGGAGGGCAGCCACAGCGATGAGTTTCGATCCGGTCTACCGCAGCCGGCCAGGCGCCGACGCCATGCGACCCGCGTCCGCCGAACGGGCGGAGGAGATCGCGCCCGGCTTGTGGTGTTCGCCCGGGCTGTCGAACTCCTACCTGATCACCACGGCTGATGGCCGGGTGATCGTCAACACCGGCATGGGTTTCGAGGGACCGGTGCACCGCGCGAACTTCGACGCCGTCGATTCATCGCCGGTGCGCTACATCGTCTTCACGCAGGGCCACGTCGACCATGTCGGCGGTTTGGACAGCGTGCGCGACCCGGAGACGACCGTCGTCGCCCAGGCGAATTGGACGCTGTGGCGAGACGACAACGAACGCCTCATCCGGTACCGCGCCAGCCGCAGCGCCTTCGCGTTCAAAGACACCCTGGCGACCGGAATCCAAGCCATCCAACGGCGCTTGGGTAGTACCCGGTTGGCCGGCCAGAGCGTTCCCGTCGTCGATCTCGATTTCGAAGACACCCTGACGCTCGAGGTCGGCGGCCGGCGGTTGGAACTGATCTCCGTGCCCGGCGGCGAAACCACCGACTCGCTGGTGGTGTGGCTGCCGGACGAGCGGGTCTGCCTGTGCGGGAACGTCTTCGGTCCGCTGTTCGGGCACATTCCCAACCTGGTCACCATGCGTGGCGACCGGTATCGCGATGCCCTGACAGCCATTTCGTCGGTGGACAGGGTGCGCGACCTGCGCCCCGAACTCCTGGTGACCGGTCATTTCGAGCCGGTAGCGGGCGCCGAGCGCATTCACGCCGAGCTGACCCGGCTGCGCGACGCGATCCGGTACGTCCACGACCAGACGGTAGAGGGGATGAACGCCGGTAAGGACGTGCGAACACTGATGCGCGAGATCACGCTGCCCGCGGAATACGAAGTGGGGCAAGGCTATGGAAAGGTGGCCTGGGACGTGCGGGCCGTCTGGGAAAACTACTCCGGCTGGTTTCACCACGAGTCGACCACCGAGCTCTATCCGGTCGGGTTCGACGCCGTCGCCGCCGACGTCGTCGAACTGGCCGGGGCCGAGGCATTAGTGGGCCGCGCGCGAGAACACCTTGCCGCCGGCCGCCCGCTGCACGCCATCCACCTCGCCGAGCTACTCCCGTCGGACGACGCGGGGGCGCGGGCCGTGCTTCGTGACGCCCATGCAGAACTCCTGGCGAGCAGCGCGAACTTCTGGGAGACCGCGTGGCTCAGAAACCAGATAGCGAGGAACTCATGACGGCTCGGGTCAGCTTCGACTTCACCGGCACCACCGCGCTGATCACCGGGGGCACCAGTGGGATCGGGCACGCGACCGCCGCCTTGTTCCGCGACGCCGGGGCCCGCGTCGCGATCACCGGAACCAGGCCGGCCGCGGCCGACTACCAGGCCGACCTGTCCGGCATGGAGTATCACCAGCTGCAGATCAGCGATCCCGATTCGGTGGACGCGCTGGCGGAGAAGTTCACCGCCCTCGACGTACTGGTCAACAACGCCGGTGCCAATTTCCCTAGCGGACTTGACGAATCGAAGCCGGACGGATTCGAGGCCTCGGTCGCGCTGAACCTAACCGGGCCCTACCGGTTGACGGTCGGGCTCTACCGCGCGTTGAAGGCGTCCACCGCGGCCGGCGGCGCCAGCGTCGTGAATCTGGCATCGATGTCGGCGCTGCGGGCCGTGCCCTTGGTGCCGGGATACGGGGCGGCAAAGGCCGGGGTCGTCTGCGTCACCAGGAACCTCGCGGTCAAGTGGGCCGGCAAGGGGATCCGGGTGAACGCGGTGGCGCCGGGCGCCATCGACACCCCGATGACCGCACCCATGCACGGCTCGGCCGAATTGGTCGAGTCCGAGCTGGCGCACATCCCGTTGCGCCGCTTCGGTTCCGTCGGTGAGATCGCCCCCACCGTCGCCTTCTTGTGCACCGAGCAGAGCAGCTACACCAGCGGCGCGGTGTTCGTCGTCGACGCCGCGTCGGACTGCGTCTGAAAATCGAGGAGAGACATGACAATTGCGCTGCGCCCCGAGGATTTCTACCACACCGGCGTCATCGTTCCCGACCTCGATGCGGCGATGGCGCGGCTGAGCGCGCTGGCCGGCTATCGCTGGATCACCCCGATGACCTACACCCTGCCGTTCCGCACCCCGACCGGCGTCCGCGAGTTGACCTCCACGATCGCCTACTCCCTGCAGAGCCCGCACCTGGAACTGGTGCAAGAGGTGCCCGAAAGCCCGTGGATGTCCGCGCCGGGCAACGCGGTTCACCACCTCGGTTACTTCAGTGACGACCTCGTCTCCAGCGCCCGAGCGCTGGAGGCCAACGGCTTCACTCTTGAGATGACGGCCGACGTGTCCGGCTCCGAGCTTGGGCTATTCGCTTACTACACAGACTCTTCCGGTGCACGCATCGAGATCGTCGATCGCTCGCTGTTTCCGGACTTCCCCGCCTTCCTGCAGTCGATGGCCGCCCCACAGGAGGCGTGACGTGTTGCTGACGGTGCTGCGCTTCAACTTCGCCTCCCCGCACGGCGAACCCCGCACGCAAAGCGGGCTGTTGTCGGCCGCCCTCGAATTGGCGCAGTGGGGCGAGGCGCACGGCATCACCTCCATCAGCGTCGACGAGCATCACGCGACCGGACACGGCTGGAGCTGCAACCCCATCATGGCGGCCGCGATGTTCTTGGCCCGGACCTCGACACTGATCGCCAGCGTGGATTGCGCGTTGGGCCCGCTGTGGAATCCGGTTCGGCTCGCCGAGGACATCGCACTGGTCGACAACATGAGCCGGGGCCGGCTGCACACCACGGTGGGCCTCGGCTACCGTCCCGTCGAATACCAGGCCATGGCAACCGATTTCGCGCAGCGGGGCGCGCTGATGGACAGCCTGCTCGAACGGATGCTGTCTGTGTGGGCGGGCGCCGATGCCGACGCGGGAATATGCACCGGCACCTGGACCCGACCGCACCCCCCGCTGTATGTCGGTGGCGGCGCGCGGGCCACGGCGCGACGGGCGGTGCGCTTCCGGCTGCCGCTTAGCCTGGCGGATCACCTGCCCGACATCGCCGCCTACTACCGCGAGCTGTGTGCCGAGGCCGGCATGACGCCGCTCATCCTCATGCCGGGGCCGGTGAACCGCGGAATGATCTTCCTGCACGAGGACCCCGACCGGGCATGGTCGGAACTCGGCGACCACATCCTTTGGGAGGCGGTCACTTACGGCGCGTGGGCGACCGATCAGCGGTCCCTCATGCATTTGCCCGGCGTGCAGACGCTGGACGAGGTCAGGGCGTCGGGGCGGTACCGCTTCCTGACCCCCGACGAGCTGATCGCGGAGGTGCGCGCCGCCGACAACTACGGGCCGCTCGTGCTGCACCCCCTGGTCGGTGGCATGCCCGTCGACGAGGCCTGGAAGTCGGTCCAGCTGCTCACCGACAAGGTGCTGCCCGCGCTTAGGTAGCCAAACCTCGAGCTGTGCATGGGAATACGGGGTATGCGGGCCGGCACGATCAGCGCTCAAAAAGGGTCCCCCGGCGTTGCACAAAATATGATTGATACGCACAGCGCCGTTGTCCGCCCCGCCTCCGCGGGCTACGTAGCGCGCTTGGTATGGCCACCCGTCCAAATCAGTGAAGCGATCATCGGGGGTGCGCAGGACTCGGGACTGGGTCATTGATCGCCACCTGTCAGTTCGATTGGTACCAGCACGAATATCGGGATCTCCCGGGCGGCGGCGCTGGCGCGGTATTCGGGGAAGTGTGCCCAAGCCGCTTCGCAGACGGGCCATAATTCTGCTTTGTCAGCGGTGGACGCCTCACGGGCTGTCATGGTGGTGATCGTGGCGCCGTCCTGTACCTCGACTAGGGAATGCGCACGCAGGTTGTGATACCACGCCGGGTTGATGGGGGCGCCACCATAGGACGCCACTGCCAAATAGCCGTTGTTGTGCGGGATCCGCATCACCGGCGTCTTGCGCAACTTGCCAGTTTTGGCTCCGCGGTGGGTCAAGATGATGACGGGTCGCCCTTCTAGGGTGGCGCCTTCGCGGCCGTCGCTGTCCTCGTACCGGCGTACCTGTTCGCTGACGAAATCGATTGGGCTAGGAGCGTATTCGCCGTCCAGTGTTCTCACGCGACGCCCTCTCCGATTCGCACGGTGGGGCCGAGCAGGAGGCCGCCGGAGGCGTCGAGGAATTGCCCGGTGATCCACCGAGAATCGGGGGAGGCCAGAAAAGCGACCACATCGGCGATGTCGGCGGGCTCGCCGAGCCTGTTGAACGCCGACCATCCGGCGGCCTGGGCGCTCATCTGTTCATCGGCCAGCCACGGGGTGATGTCGGTCTTGACGATTCCGGGCTCCACCGCGTTGACCGTGATGCCGCGTGGCGCAAGCTCCAGCGCGAGCGTGCGGGTGAACGCGTTGATTGCGCCTTTGGTCATCGAGTACGCGATAGTAAGCGGAGAGGCCACCCGTGAGGCGCCCGAGGAGATATTGATGATCCGCCCGCCGTCACGGATGCGGGTCAGCGCGTGCTTGACGATGAAGAACGGAGCCTTGGCGTTGACCGCGGTCACGTGGTCGAAATCCTCCGCGGTCACCGTCTCGATGGTGCCGTAGAGGGCCGTTCCGGCGTTGTTGACGACAATGTCCACTCCGGTCGAATCGGCGTGCGCGCTGATACCGTCATCGAAAGCGCTCCACAGCCTTTCGGCGTCACCGGTCGAACCCAGACATTCTCCGATGACGAAGGCCCGGCCACCTTCTGCGGTGATCGCGGCGGTGGTGTCCGCTGCGGCAGCCTCGTTGGTTCCGTAGTGCACCGCCACGACGGCCCCCTCGCGCGCGAGGCGCAAAGCGATCGCCCGGCCGATGCCCCGCCCTCCGCCAGTGACCAAAGCGGTCTTGCCCGTCAACGTCGCCATCTCGTGCCACCTTTCTTTAGCGCTTGTTACGGAACGACGTTAACAGTCTTCTTTAGCGCACGCTATACAATTATGGTGTGAGGCAGGAAGCACAGCGGGGGCGACCTCCGGGATTCGACCGAACGGCAGCACTGGACACTGCGCTGGAGCTGTTCTGGAAACACGGGTATGACGCGACGACAACCAGGACGATCACAGCGGCCGTCGATATCGAAGCGCCCAGCCTATACACCGCGTTCGGCAGCAAGCGCGAGCTGTTCGCCCAGGTTGTCGACCGGTACAAGCGCACCTACCACGGATACATGGCCCGCGCCCTGACCGAGGAGCCCACGTTGCGCGCCGGCATCGCGCGACTGCTCAAGGACGCCGCGGACTCATACACGCGACCGAACAAGCCACGTGGCTGCCTGATCATCAATGCCGCCGTCAACTGCACCTGCCCCGAGGTCGCGCAGCTGTTGGGCGACGAGCGTGCTCAGAGCCTCAAACAACTTGAGACCGTCATCGCCCGCGCCATCGCTCACGGTGAACTCGACGCGGCGGCCGACGCCCACACGCTAGCGCTCTACGCCAGCGTTGTTATGCAGGGCATGGCCGCCCAAGCCCGCGACGGCGCTACCCGCAGTGAGCTGCGCGCGACCGCCGCGCTGGCGGCAACAGCATGGCCATGGACCCCGGCCCGCAAAAGCGAACGACGACGTCCCCGCAACTGACCCGCCGCATCCCCAGGCTTGCGGGGCCGCATCATGCGAGCAAGCCGGCTGGGTCGGGGCACCCGGCGCACGTGTGCCCGAGCGCGACACGTCCAAGCCCGCCGCATGCCGCCTTTCGGCACCCGCATTGGACACCAACCATCGACGCCCACAAGCGCAGAATGCAGACCGTGTGATGTATCCAGACTCCACCCCGGACGTCAACGACCTCTTGTCGAGCAACAACTAGGCTTCGCGGCGCTGCAACCAGTCGGCCAGCGAACGGCCGGCGTCGAGGACATGCCGTTCTGCGATCGTGCGCGCCCGTTCGGCGTCTTTGTCGCCCAGCGCGTCAAGCAGTTCCTGGTGTTCATCGAGCGAATGTTTTTCGTGCTCCGGGAACAGTGTGAGGAAGTTGCTCGGCACCACGCGTGATGCCTGTTTGATCTGAGTGAGCAACCGGGGCGAATGCGCGGCGCGGTGGATCATCTGGTGAAAATGCCAGTTGGCCTCGCCGATGCTGTCGTCACCGGATCGGGCAACCACGTCGGCCGCCAGCTCCCGCAGCGTCTGCAGCTCCTCGGGTTCGATCCGTTCGGCGGCCCATGCCGCCGCTTGTCCCGTCAGCACCCCCAAGATGGTGAAGCTGTCGAGGACGTCGTCGGGGCTGATGCCGAGCACCGTCACGCCACTGCGCGGCGCCACCTGGACCAGGCCCTCGAACGAAAGCTCTAGCAGCGCCTCACGCACGGGTGTCCGGCTGGTCGCGAACTCCTCGGTGATCGCATCCAGGTCGACCCGCGACCCGGCCGGCAGTGCGCCGGTCAGAATGCGGTCCCGAAGTTCACGGGCGGCACGTTCTCGCACCGTTCCGGAGATGTCGATCGCTGCCATCTGCGAAGGATACCAAATTACAAATCCTACATTTGGTATCTGAAATATCAGATGTTAGATTCCAATTATGCGAACCGACAAGATGGCGCTCGTGGCGTTCATGCAGGCCGGCAGCACCTCCGTGTACGCGGGCTCGTGGCGGCACCCCGCGACGGAACACCGGTACCTCGACGCCGCCTACTACGCCAAGATCGGCCGACAATTGGAAGAGGGCTGCTTCGACCTGATGTTCTTCGACGACCGGCTGGCGATGCCGGGCGTCTATGGCGCCTCGGTGGCCGACGCGGTGTCGTACGGCGCACGCCCGGTCAAGCTCGACCTCGGCGTGGTACTCGGGGTGCTGGCCGAATCCACCTCGAAAATCGGGCTGGGTGCGACGTACTCGACCACCTACTACGCGCCGTTCCACGTCGCGAGAACTTTCGCCACGCTCGATCACCTTTCCGGGGGCCGCGCAGCCTGGAACGTGGTCACTTCGGTCAACGACCGTGAAGCGCAGAACTTCGGTCTCGACGCCCACCTGGGCCACGACGAACGCTACGACCGCGCCGATGAATTCCTGGACGTGGTGACCGGGTTGTGGGACACGTGGGAGGACGACGCCGTGCTGCACGACCGGGTGGCCGGCCGCTACGCCGATCCGGGCAAGGTGCACGAGCTGGCGCATGTCGGCCCGTACTTCTCCGCGCGCGGACCGCTGACCGTGCCGCGCACCCCCCAGGGCAGGCCCGTGATCATCCAGGCCGGATCGTCGGGCAGAGGTCGCGAATTCGCCTCGCGCTGGGCGGAATTGATCTTCACCGGCGATCCGGGGATCGACGTGGCGCGGGGCCATTACGCGGATCAGAAGGAGCGCATCGCCACCGCGGGCCGCGATCCCGCGGCGGTGCGCATCTGCCCGATGGCCTACGCCGTGGTCGGGGAGTCCGAGGCGCACGCCAAAGACCGCGAAGCCCTGTTCCTCAACGACCTGGTCCATCCGATGGCGTCGCTGACGCTCCTGTCGGAACTGACGAATTACGACTTCGCGCAACATGGCCTGGACGATCCGGTGACCGACGAACTCCTGGCATCGGTGTCCGGCATCCGCGGATTGGTGCAAAGCCTGCGCGCGCACATCGGTGGGGACACGGTGACCCTGCGCGATCTGGCGAACCACCGCGCCACCCTCTTGCAAGGTCCCCGCTTCGTCGGCACCGGCGAGCAGGTCGCCGACCAGATGGCGGAGTGGTTCCAGACCGAAGCGTGCGACGGGTTCGTCTTGGCCGCAACGCATTTGCCCGGCGCATTCGAAGACCTCGTGCGCATGGTTGTCCCGGAACTGCAACGACGAGGCCTGTTCCGGACCCGGTACGAAGCGTCGACGCTGCGGGGCCACCTCGGGCTGGAACGCCCGTCGAACGCCCGGGTGACCGCCGGTGCTTGACGGCCTCCGGGTGCTCGACCTCGCCACCCTTGCCGCTGCCCCGCTGGTGGCGACCTACCTCGGCGAATTCGGCGCCGACGTGATCAAGGTCGAAGAGCCCAAGCGCGGCGATCCGATCCGCGGTTGGGGCAACCAGCGCGACGGGATCGGCCTGATGTGGAAGTCCATATCGCGCAACAAACGATCCATCACGCTGGACCTGCGCTGCGCCGAGGGGCAGGAGCTGGTGCGCCGGTTGGTGGAGCGGGCCGACGTCGCCATCTTCAACAGCCGGCCGCAAACGTTACGGAAGTGGGGCCTGGACTACGAGAGCCTGCGCGCGGTGAACGACCGATTGGTGATGCTGCACATCACCGGCTATGGGCTCAGTGGACCCAAAAGCGAGCGGCCGGGTTTCGGCACGCTGGGTGAGGCGATGAGCGGGTTCGCCCACATCACCGGCCAGGCCGGTGGACCACCCACGCTGCCGCCGTTCATGCTGGCCGACGGCGTCGCGTCGTTGAACGCCGCCTACGCGGTGCTGATGGCGCTCTATCACCGTGACGTGCACGGGGGGCCGGGGCAGCTGATCGACGTCAACCTGATCGATCCGCTGGCCCGGCTGCTCGAACAGACCCTGCTGGGCTATGACCAGCTGGGACTGGTCCCGGAGCGCTCGGGCAACCGGTGGGATATCTCTGCCCCGCGTAACACCTATCGCACCACGGACGGGCGGTGGCTGGCCATGTCCGGCAGTTCACCGGCGTTGGCGCTGAGGGTATTCCGCGCCATCGGCCGCGAAGACCTGTTACGGGACGCCGACTTTGCCGACCCACAGCGACGCCTGGCCCGTGCAAGCGAGGTCGACCGGGTGGTGGCCGATTGGGTTGCCAGCAGAACGCTTTCGGAGGCGATGGCGGTCTTCGAGGCGCACGACGTGGCCGCGGCCCCGGTCTACGACATCCGCGACCTGATGGCCGACGATCAGCTCGCGCACCGGGAGGTGTTCGTCGCCGTCGAGGACCCACAGCTCGGGCCGATGACGGTGCAGGCCCCCGTCCCGCGATTCTCGTCGGCGGCCGGGACGGTCGGTCACCTTGGGCCGCGCTTGGGCGAGCATAACGCCGAGATCTACGGCGACTTGCTCGGACTGGCCGCAACGCAGATCGACGACCTGCGCGCACGAGGCGTGCTGTAACAAAAGGACATTCGATGACGCAACTTCTCCGCCGCTCCGAGCTCGCCGTCCCCGCGAGCAACGACAACATGTTCGCCAAGGCGGCCGCGTGCGGCGCCGACCTGGTATTCCTCGATCTTGAGGACGCTGTGCCCGCCGCCGTCAAGGAGGCATCACGCGCCAAGGCGATCAGTGCGCTCAACGACCTCGACTGGGGTCACACCGCGCGGGCGGTGCGGATCAACGGCCTGGACACCCGCTGGTGTCACGCCGACCTGATCGACGTGGTGACCAAGGCCGGCGAAAACCTCGACACCGTCATCATCCCGAAGGCCCGCCGCGCACGCGACGTCTGGTGGGTCGACGTGCTGCTCACCCAGCTCGAGTCAGCACTAGGACTGGGCAAGCAAATTCGGCTCGAAGTCCTCATCGAGGAAGTCGAGGGGCTGGCCAACGCCGAAGAGATCGCCCTGGCCAGCCCCCGGCTGGACGCATTGATCTTCGGCTTGGGCGACTTCTCTTTGTCGCAGGGCGCGCGGGTAGACACCAACTTCGCCCCGCTCGGCGAATACCCCGGTGATTTCTGGCATTACGCGCGCAATAAGGTGATCGTTGCCGCGCGGATCGCCGGCATCGACGCGATCGACGCGCCATACCCTGACTACCGCGACCTGGCGGGCTACGAGCGTGACGCCCGGCGGGCCTCGCTGATGGGCTACACCGGCAAGTGGGCGATCCATCCCGACCAAGTCCCCGTCGCCAACCGCATCTACGCACCGACGGCCGACGAAATAGCCCGCGCCGAGACAAATCTCGCGGCATACCGGGAAGCCGAGGCCAGGGGTAGGGGAGCGGTGGGCGTCAATGGTGTCCTGGTCGACGCCGCGCACGTGAAGATGGCGCAGGCGACGCTGGCACGCGCCGCCCTGATCCGAAACGGCTAGCTGACCACCACCAGCAGATCGCCGCCCTCGACCTGGGCGGTCGCGGACACCGCGATCCGCGCGACCTTGCCCCCCTTGGGGGTGGTCACGGCGGCCTCCATCTTCATCGCTTCGATCGTCGCGATGGTTTGCCCCGCCTCGACCTCATCGCCGACGTTCGTACTCACCGTGACAACACCGGCAAACGGGGCGGCGATGTGGTCGGGGTTGTTCCGATCGGCCTTTTCGGCGGTGGGAACGTCCGCGGCGATGCCGCGGTCGCGTACCACGACCGGGCGCAACTGGCCGTTGAGGATGCACATCACGGTCCGCATGCCGCGTTCGTCGGGATCGGAGATGGCCTCCAAACCGATAAGGAGCTCCACGCCGCGCTCCAGTTCCACCCGGTGCTCCTCGTCCTGGCGGAGCCCGTAGAAGAATTGGTTGGCGCTCAGTTGCGAGGTGTCTCCGTATTGTTCGCGGTGCTCCTCGAGTTCGCGAGTCGGCCCCGGGAACAGCAGCCGATTCAGCACCGCCTGGCGCACGGGGCCGGCGGTGCCCAGCGCCTTTTCGTCGTCTCCCGACAGCCGCTCTTCCGGTTTGGCCGGACCGCGACCCTGTAACGCCTTGGTGCGCAGGGGTTCCGGCCACCCGCCGGGCGGGTCACCAAGCTCCCCTCGCAAAAAGCCGATGACCGACTCCGGGATGTCGTAGCGCGCGGGATCCTCGGCGAATTCCTGGGCGCTGACGCCCGCGCCCACCAGCGCCAGCGCCAGGTCGCCGACCACCTTGCTGGAGGGGGTGACCTTGACCAGGTGCCCGAGGATGGCATCGGCTCCGGCGTAAGCGTTTTCGATCTCTTCGAAGCGGTCACCCAACCCCAGCGCGATGGCCTGCTGGCGCAGGTTCGACAGTTGACCCCCGGGAATCTCGTGGCGGTACACGCGGCCGGTCGGGGCCGGCAGGCCGGACTCGAAAGGCGCGTACACCTTGCGCAGCGCTTCCCAGTAGGGCTCCAATTCGCACACCGCCTCCAGCGACAGCCCGGTGTCGTAGGTGGTGTGCGCCGCGGCTGCCACGATCGATGACAGCGCGGGCTGGCTGGTGGTGCCCGCCAGCGGCGCGGCGGCGCCGTCGACGGCGTCGGCTCCGGCGTGCCACGCCGCCGCGTAGGTCGCCAGCTGTCCGCCCGGGGTGTCGTGGGTGTGCACGTGGACCGGCAGGTCGAACCGCGACTTGAGCGCCGTGACCAGTGTCGTCGCTGCCGGCACCCGCAGCAGCCCGGCCATGTCCTTGATCGCCAGGACGTGTGCGCCCGCCTCGACGATCTGTTCGGCCAGCTTCAGGTAGTAGTCGAGCGTGTAGAGCGTCTCGGTCGGATCGCTCAGATCGCCGGCGTAGGACATCGCGACTTCCGCTAAGGCGGAGCCGGTTTCGCGAACCGCGTCGATGGCGGGCCGCATCGAGTCGACATTGTTCAGGGCGTCGAAGATCCGGAAGATGTCGATTCCGGTGCGGGCGGCTTCTTCGACGAAGGCCGTGGTCACCGTCTCCGGATAGGGGGTGTAGCCCACCGTGTTTCGGCCGCGCAGCAGCATCTGCAGGCAGATGTTCGGCACGGCCTCCCGCAGCACCGCCAGGCGCTCCCACGGGTCCTCCTTCAAAAACCGCAGCGCTACGTCGTAGGTCGCCCCACCCCAGCATTCGATCGAGAGCAGCTGCGGCATCATCCGCGCGATGTAGGGCGCCACCGTGACCAGGCCGCTTGTGCGGACCCGCGTCGCGAGCAGGGACTGATGCGCGTCGCGGAACGTGGTGTCCGTGACGGCGACGCCGTGCGATTCGCGCAGCCAGGCCGCGAATCGTTCGGGCCCGAGTTCGGCCAGGCGCTGCTTGGAGCCCTCGGGTGGGTCCGCGGTCAGGTCGATCTCGGGCAGCTTGTCGTGGGGGTAGACCGCCGACTGGCGCTCACCGTGCGGCTTGTTGACGGTCACGTCGGCCAGGTAGCTGAGGATCTTGGTGCCGCGGTCGGCGGAGCCGCGTGCGGTGAGCAGCTGCGGGCGGTCCTCGATGAACGACGTGGTGACCCGGCCGGCTTGGAAGCTCGGGTCGTCCAGGACCGCTTGCAGGAACGGGATGTTCGTCGACACGCCGCGGATGCGGAACTCCGCGACGGCGCGGCGGGCGCGCCGCACGGCCGTCGCGAAGTCGCGGCCCCGACACGTGAGCTTGATCAGCATCGAGTCGAAGTGGGCGCTGATCTCCGCGCCCAGCGTCGTCCCGCCGTCCAGCCGGATTCCCGCCCCGCCCGGGGTGCGGTAGGCGGTGATGCGGCCGGTGTCCGGGCGAAAGCCGTTGGCCGGGTCCTCGGTTGTGATGCGGCACTGCAACGACGCACCGTGCGGGACCACCGAATCCTGGCTCAGACCAATCTCTTCCAGCGTCTCTCCGCCGGCGATTCGCAGCTGGGCGGACACCAGGTCGACGTCGGTGATCTCCTCGGTGACGGTGTGCTCGACCTGAATGCGCGGATTCATCTCGATGAACACGTGCTGGCCGCGTTCGTCGAGCAGGAATTCCACCGTGCCCGCGCACGTGTAACGAATGCTGCGGGCGAAGTTCACCGCGTCGGAACAGATGCGCTGGCGCAGTTCGGGATCCAGGTTCGGGGCCGGCGCGATCTCGATCACCTTCTGGTGTCGGCGCTGGACGCTGCAGTCGCGCTCGTAGAGGTGGATGACGTTGCCGTGGTTGTCGGCCAACACCTGGACCTCGATGTGGCGGGGGTTGAGCACCGCCTCCTCGAGGAACACCGAGGCGTCACCGAACGCCGATTCGGCCTCGCGACTTGCCGCCTCGATCGCCTCGGCCAGCGCGGCGGGGTCGGTGACCCGGCGCATGCCGCGGCCGCCGCCGCCGGCGACCGCCTTGACGAACAACGGAAACGTCAGCGACTCGGCGGCCGTCAGCAGCTCGTCCACCGACGTTGAAGGCGCCGAGGAGGCGAGCACCGGCAGGCCGGCCTCCCGGGCGGCGGCGACGGCTCGGGACTTGTTGCCCGTGAGTTCCAGCACCTCCGCGCTCGGGCCGACGAAGGTGATGCCCGCCGCCGCGCACGCCGCCGCCAGGTCCGGGTTCTCCGACAGGAAGCCATAGCCCGGGTAGATCGCGTCAGCTCCGCAGGCCAGCGCGGTTTCGACGATCTCGTCGACCGACAGGTAGGCACGGACGGGGTGCCCCTGCTCGCCGATCTGGTAGGACTCGTCGGCCTTCAGTCGATGAACGGAGTTGCGATCCTCGTAGGGATAGACCGCCACGGTGGCCAGTTCCAACTCGTAGGCCGCGCGAAACGCGCGGATCGCGATCTCTCCTCGATTGGCGACCAGAACTTTCGCGAACACGGTACTTACGATAGAGCCCGTTGCGGAGGTCCGACATATTCGCTGAGCGGACGGATCAACGCGTTGGACGCCGTCTGCTCCATGATGTGGGCCGTCCATCCGGTGATCCTGCTCATCACGAAGATGGGCGTGAAGCAGGCAATGTCGAAGCCCATCAGGTAGTAGGCCGGCCCGGTGGGGAAGTCGAGGTTCGGCTTGATGCCGTTGGCTTCGGCCATGCCGTTCTCCAGGACCTCGTAGATGTCCAGCCACTTCTGTCCGTCGCGCACGGCGGCCACCCGCTCGAGCGCCTCCTTCATGGTGGGCACCCGGGAGTCGCCGTTCTTGTACACGCGGTGGCCGAACCCCATGATCTTCTCTTTGCGCGCCAGCTTGCCCCGCAACCATTCGGAAGCGTTTTCCGCCAGGCCTATTTCGAGCATGTCGTGCATCACGGCTTCGTTGGCGCCCCCGTGCAGCGGGCCTTTCAGGGCGCCGATGGCCGCCGTGACCGCGCTGTAGATGTCGGACTGGGTTGAGGTGACCACCCGCGCCGCGAACGTCGAGGCGTTGAAGCTGTGTTCGGCGTAGAGGACCATCGACTGCTCAAACGCGTCCACCACCACCTGCTCGGGGACATCGCCGAAGCACATGTGCAGGAAGTTCTGGGCGTAGCTCATGTGGGCGTGCGGCGCGATGGGTTCCAGGCCGCGCCGGCGGCGCATGTCGGCGGCCACGATAGTCGGCAGCACCGCCAACATCCGCAACGACTTGGCGTAGTTGGCCGACTCGTCGCTGTCGTCCTCCTCAGGGTCTTCGGCACCCATGTGACTGATCAGCGTGCGCACCACGTCCATCGGATGGCAGGTGTCGGGCAGCTTCGCCAGCAGCGACAGCATGGTCCTATTCAGCCGGCGCGATGCGCGCTCGCGTTGGGTGAAGAGTGCCAGCGCGTGGTCAGTGGGCAGTTCGCCGTGCCAGAGCAGGTACGCCACCTGCTCGAAGCTGCAATTCTTGGCCAGGTCTTGCACCGCGTACCCGCGATAGGTCAGCGAGTTGGTCTCCGGTACCACCTTGGAGATGGCGGTGGTGTCGACGACGACACCGGCCAGGCCCTTGAAGATGCGGGGCTTGTCTTCGATGGTGCTCACGGCGTGACTCCTTCGAGCGCGAAGTTGTAGATATCGGAATCGAATCGGTTGTATTCGGCGTACCGCAGCAATTCGTAGAGCCGACCGCGCTGCTGCATGCGGCCCAGCAGGGCGGATTGTGTTCCGGTATCGGCAATTTCACGAAGTCCTAGCTCGACGGCGTGCATGGCCAGGCGCAGCGTGGTCACCGGATAGATCACCGCGTTGTAGCCGATGTCGGTCAGCTGCCTGGCGCTCAGCAGCGGCGACTTGCCGAACTCGGTCATGTTGGCCAGCAACGGCGTATCGACGGCCGCACGGAACCGCTCGAATTCCGCCGGCGTGTGCAGCGCCTCGGTGAAGATCAGGTCCGCTCCCGCGTCCGCGTACGCCTTCGCCCGATCGATCGCGGCGTCGACGCCCTCGATGGCGGCGGCATCGGTGCGCGCGCAGATGACGAAATTCGGGTCGCGCCGCGCCGATACGGCCGCCCGCAGCCGCCGCACCATCGCGGCGACGGGCACCACGGCCTTGCCGTCGAGGTGTCCGCAGCGCTTCGGGTTCTCCTGATCCTCCAGGTGGCAGCCCGCCAGCCCGGCGTCCTCCAACACCGTCACGGTGCGGGCGGCGCTCATCGGCTCGCCGAACCCGGTGTCGGCGTCGATCAGGGTGGGCAGCTCGGTCACCGCGGCGATCTGTGCGCCGCGACCGGCCACCTCGGTCAGGGTGGTCAGCCCGATGTCGGGCAGACCGAGGTCGGCCGACAGCACCGCGCCGGACACGTACACCCCCTCGAAGCCGACCTCGGCGACGAGCCGGGCCACGAGCGGCGAGAACGCCCCCGGAAAGCGTTGCAGTCGGCCAATTTCCAGGCCCCGGCGAAACCGGGTCCGCTTGTCGGCCGCCGGTGCGGCGCTGCCGATGAGCCCACTCATCAGAAGATCCCCGCCGGAATTGTCGGCGCCTTGTCTAGCACCAGCGGACCGACGTTGATGTTGAGTGCACCCAGCGCGCCCGCCTGCAGGTCGGCGAGGGCCTCCGCCGCCGACAAGAACCGTTGCTGCTCGCTGTCGCTGACCACGCCGTCGGCCAGCTCGGTGAACTTCCCGATGTACTGCTTGCGTTCGAACGGCCTGGCCCCCAACGGATGTGCGTCGGCGACTGCGATTTCGTCGACGATCACCTCACCGCTCCTCAGGGTGATCTCGGCGCGGGCGCCGAACGCCTTTTCGGCCGGGTCGGTCGCGTGGTAGCGCCGGGTCCAGTGCGGGTCCTCGACGGTCGATACCTTGCGCCATAGCTCGATGGTGTCGGTCCGGTGCGCCCGCTCGGGCGCGTAGGAACGCTCGTGATGCCAGGCGCCGTCCTGCAGTGCGACGGCGAAGATGTACATCACCGAGTGGTCCAGCGTTTCCCGGGACGCCTCGGGATCGAACTTCTGTGGATCGTTTGAGCCGGTGCCGATCACGTGATGCGTGTGGTGGCTGGTGTGCAGCACGATCGTCACAACCTGGTCCAGGTCGCCGATGCGCTCGCGCAGCCGCCGAGCGAGGTCGATGAGGGCCTGGCTTTGGTATTCCGCCGAGTGCTCCTTGGTGTAGGTGTCGAGGATCGCGCGCTTGGGCTCGCCCGGTTCGGGCAGCGGCACGTGATAGGTGTGTTCGGGGCCCGAAAGCAGCCAGGCGATCACCCCGTCCTCGCCCTCCCAGATCGGGGCGGGCGCGCCCTCGCCGCGCATGGCGCGATCGACGGCCTCGATCGCGACTTTGCCGGCCCAGGCCGGCGCGTAAGCCTTCCAGCTCGAGATCAGCCCCTTGCGTGACTGCCGGGTGGCCGTGCTGAGGTGCAGCGCCTGGCCGACGGCCTGGTAGATGGTCTGCTCATCGAGTCGCAGCATGGTCCCGAGGCCGGCGGCCACCGACGGACCGAGGTGCGCGACATGGTCGATCTTGTGCTCGTGCAGGCAGATTCCCTTGGCCAGGTCGACCTGGATCTCGTAAGCGGTCGCGATGCCGCGGATCAGGTCCGCCCCACCGATGCCGAGGTGCTGGGCGACGGCCACCAGGGCCGGGATGTTGTCCCCCGGGTGGGAATACTCGGCCGCCAAAAACGTGTCGTGGAAGTCCAATTCGCGCACGGCGACGCCATTGGCCCAGGCCGCCCACTCGGGGGAGTAATCGCCCTGGATCCCGAAGATCTTGGCGCCCTTGAGCGAATTCGGGTGGGCGCGCGCCTGGGCACGGGCGGCGGCTACCGGGCGGCGGATGACCGACGCGGCCGACACGGCGGCGTTGTCGATGATGCGGTTGATGACCATCGCCTCGCTGTCCGCGGGCACCGGAACCGGGTCCGTGGCCACCTCGGCGATCTTCCACGCCAGGTGCTCGCTACGGGGAAAGTCGTCGGCACTGCGCCGGGCCCGAACCTGATGTATCCGCATAAGCCGCACAGTACGCACCGGCACTACAACGGTAAATCACCTGTAAAAGCGTAATCCTGTGTCCTTGGGTGCAGCTTTTTGCGAATGTTGTGTAAGGGCGCGGCGTAGGGTGGCATGGGTGGTGGCGAAGACGTTCGCCGGTGCGCGGCTACGGCGATTACGCGAAGAGCATGGCCTGACCCAGGTGGCACTCGCGCGCCTCCTGGAACTGTCGACCAGCTACGTCAATCAACTGGAAAACGACCAGCGGCCGATCACCGTTCCGGTGTTGCTCGCCCTCACCGAGCGATTCGACCTGCCCGCCCAATACTTCGCGCCCGATTCCGATGCGCGCCTGGTTTCGGACCTGCGGGAGGTCCTCGCCGAGACGTCCGCGACCGCCGGCCAAATCCAGGAATTGGTCGCCCGCATGCCGGCCGTCGGTCAGACCCTGGTCAACCTGCACCGGCGGTTGCACGATGCCACGGCGGACCTGGAAGCACTGCACAGCCGCGCCAATATCGACACCTCGACAATCTCCCAGCAGCCCATGCCATTTGAGGAGGTGCGCGACTTCTTCTACGACCGCAAGAACTACATCGGGGAGCTGGACCTCGCGGCCGAGGAACTGTTCGTGCGGAACGGGCTGCGCGTTGGCGGGCTCGACGGGCAGCTGGCGGAAATGCTCGCCGACCGACTGGGCGTCACCGTGGTAGTGGACGACGGACAGGTGCTGGATCCCAACGCCAAGAGACTCTTTCATCCCGAGTCGAAGACCCTGTATCTGGCGCGATGGCTCCATCCCGGCCAGCGCGCCTTCCAGCTCGCCACCCAGATCGCCCTGCTCACCCAGGGGCCATTGATCACCGGCATCGTCGCCGCCGACGACCAACTCAGCGACGACGCACGCGGCGTGGCCCGCATCGGCCTGGCCAACTACTTCGCCGGCGCGCTGCTGCTGCCCTACCGAGTGTTCCTCGGCGCCGCCGAAGCGGCGCGCTACGACATCGACCATTTGGCAAGGCGTTTCGAGGTGGGTTTCGAGACGGTGTGCCACCGCCTGTCCACCCTGCAACGACCGAAAGCGCGCGGCGTCCCGTTCATCTTCGTCCGCACGGACAGCGCCGGAAACATTTCGAAACGACAGTCCGCGACGGCCTTTCACTTCTCCCGCGTCGGGGGGAACTGCCCGCTCTGGGTCGTCCACCACGCGTTCACCCGGCCGGGTCAGTTCCTCACCCAGGTTGCCCAGATGCCCGACGCGCGAACCTATTTCTGGATCGCGCGTTCGACCAGCACCGAGGCCGCGCGCTACCTTGGACCGGACAAACGTTTCGCCATCGGGCTCGGATGCGACGTCGCGCACGCGGAGAAGCTCGTCTACTCGGTCGGCATCGATCTGGCGGACGGCGAGGCAACGGTGCCGATCGGCGCGGGCTGCAAGATCTGTGACCGGCCGGCCTGCCCGCAGCGCGCCTTTCCCTATCTCGGCCGTCCGGTGCATGTCGATCCGCACAGCAGCACCGATCTGCCCTATCCGCCCGCGATCATGCCGTGAGCCCGCTCAGGTCCGGCCGCCCGCCGAGACGCTGCACCGTGGCGCTGGCGGCCGCCGATGCGCGCGTGCCCGCCTGCCGGGGTTCGGCGCCGTCGCGCAGCGCGCAGATCAGCCCGGCCATGAAAGCATCGCCGGCGCCGGTGGGATCCACGACGTCCACGTCGGCGAATTCGAACAGCTCGCTACCGCCCTTCCACGCCAGCAGGTCACCGACATCCGGCACCGCGAGGGCAACCAATTTGGGGCCCGCGCTGAGCAGGTTGTCGGCCAACGCAAAAGCCTTCTCGACGGTGGCGACCTCCTCGCCCGCGATCAGCGCGGCTTCGGTGGCGTCGGCCCGTAGCACGTCCACCGAAGCGAGCAGGTCGGCCCGAATGTGGGCGGCCGGCACGCCATCCGCCACCACCCGCAGTCCGCGATCGCGCGCGCGCCGCGCCGCTTCCAAAGCCGTCGCGGCCGGTTGCTGCAACTGGATCGAGACGGTGTCGGCGGCGTCCCACACGGCCGCATGGTCCAGATCCGAGACCCGGACGAGCGAGCTCTCCGGCACGTCCTCCAACAGCATTCGCTCGGGCGGTCGCCCCACGACGTCGATCAAGAGCGCTGTCACGCCGCGGCGCACGACGCCGCTGACGTCGATGCCATCCCGTTGCGCCTCTCTCACCACCACGGTCCCGGCGTGGTCGTCACCCACCACACCGATCAGCGCGACCGGCACGCCGAGCTGGGCGAGGCCGACCGCCTGATTGGCGCCCTTGCCACCGAGCAACTCCCCGCGCTCCAGGATGTCGGTGGATTTGCCGGTAGCCGGCGGCCCGTCGGTACGCAGCACCAGGTCGCGCGCGATTTGGCCGATCACCACAACACCCATGGGTACAAGATGCCCAATTTCCGTCTGATGCCACGCCGGCGATCGTCTTCATTCCACCGTTTCGGGCGGCCGTCGGTGGCAACCCTGCCTGAGCGCACTTCGAGCGCTTTGAATGAAACGGGAGGCGATACATGCGTGCGGCGGTCCTGGAAGCGGCGGGAGATACCCCGAAAGTTCGTGATTTCGACGAGCCCCAAGGCGATCCCCACAACGAAATCGTGGAAGTCGTGCTGGCCGGGTGCAATCCGGTAGACCTCCTGCTGGCGTCGGGGAAAATGGGCCAACCGACGACACCGTCGGTGGTCGGCCGGGAGGGCGTCGGCACGCTGGACGGCAAGCGGGTCTACTTCAACGGGCCGCCGGACCCGTTCGGGTCGTGGGCTCAGCGCTGCCCTGTCGACCTCGCCAAGACATTCCCCGTTCCCGACGGACTCGACGACGACGTCGCGGTGGCATGCGGCATAGCCGGATTGGCCGCGTGGTTGCCGCTGACGCGACATGCCGACGTGTCGCACGGGGAGACGGTGCTGATCCTTGGCGCTACCGGAGTGGTGGGACGCGTCGCCGTGCAGGTGGCCAAACTCCTGGGCGCGGGCCGAGTGGTCGGCGCGGGCCGCAACCCGGAGGCGCTCGAGCAGGCGCGCGACCTGGGCGCCGACGCCACGGTGCAATTGGGCGGCGACGACGACGCCGCCGCGTTGCGAAGGGAGGCCGCTGACGGCTACGACGTAGTCCTCGACCTCGTCTACGGCAAGCCCTTCCTCGCCGCGCTGGACGCCACCGCCAATGGCGCGACGCTGGTCACCGTCGGCGAGGGCGCCGGACCGACGGCCGAGGTGCCATTCCGCGCGTTGACCGGCCGCACCCACGTCGGCCATCTCAACGACGCCATGGGGGCCGACGTGTTGAGGGCGGGCTACGCGGAGATCACCAAACACGCGGCCGAGGGCCGGATTCGGATCGACACCCGCCGCTACTCGCTGGAGGAAGCCCCCCAGGCGTGGCGCGAACAACAGTCGGGGCCGCACGTCAAGATCGCCGTGGCGCCGTAACCGGCCGGTAGGCGCAGTCCACCATCGGCCGCGCGAGTACGCGATCTGACCTAGGGTTCAATGGGGTCATGGCGGACCACATGCCACAGGTGGCGATACTCGACGACTACGCCCGTGCAGCCCTGGCGCTCGCCGACTGGTCGCCGGTGCAAACCCGTTCCCGCATCACCGTTTTCGACCGGCACCTCTCCGAGGACGAGGCCGCCGAGGCGTTGCGGCCCTTCGAGGTGATCTGCACCCTGCGCGAGCGGATGGCGCTGCCGCGGACGCTGCTCGAACGGCTGCCGAACCTGAAGCTGATCACCATCGTCGGTAGGAGCCTGCCCAACCTGGACCTGGCCGCGGCCACCGAGCGGGGGATCCTCGTCGCCCACACCGACTTCGCCCATCCACGATTTCGCTCCGTGCATGATGCCACCCCTGAATTCGCCTGGGGGTTGCTGATCGCTACGGTGCGGAATCTGGCCGAGGAGCACCGGCGCATGCGAGAAGGCGGCTGGCAGACCACGACCGGCCGCACCCTGTCCGGCAAGACGCTCGGGCTGCTCGGCCTCGGGCGGGTGGGCAAACGGATGGCGGAATACGGGCGGGTGTTCGGCATGGAAGTCATTGCGTGGAGCCAAAACCTCACCGCGGATGCCGCCGCGGCCGCCGGCGCGCGCCGGGTCGAGAAGGCGGCGCTGTTCGAGGAGTCCGACGTCGTTTCCATTCACGTCGTGCTTTCGGAGCGCACGCGGGGGCTGGTCGGCCAGTCCGAACTCGCACTGATGAAGCCGCACGCGTACCTGATCAACACATCGCGCGGGCCGATCGTCGACGAGGCCGCCCTGATGACCGCGTTGACTACCGGGCGCATCGCCGGCGCCGGCCTCGACGTGTACGACGTCGAACCGCTGCCGCCCGAGCACCCGTTGCGGCGGCTCCCGAACGTCACCCTGTCGCCCCACTTGGGCTACGTCACCCGCGAAATGCTCAGCGCCTTTTACGCCGACACCGTGGAAGCCGTGGCCGCGTGGCTGGACGGGGCCCCGGTCCGGATCGCCAACCCCATCGACTAGGTGCGCTTGCGTTTCCAGTGCGGGCTCTTGACCGCCTCGAGGGCCTCGGTGACATAGCGGTCCAACGGCCACGGCCGCCCGGACTGTCGAACCCACCGTTGGAAGCCGAAATCAGCTGCGGCGAAGGCCAATTGGACCAGCAGGCCGGGCCGGATGTCGACGTCGGGGTTCACACCCATGCGTTGGGCGATCAGCTTGGCCGCCCGTTCCTTGTCGGCTGGAGTGTGTACGGTGACCTTGCGGAGCAGGTCGGGGGCCACCAGCAGGGCCTCTCGCCATTCGTCGGTGTCGGCCTGTTCGAAGGACCGGGTTCGCGTGACGATGGCGTTGATCAACGCGACGTCGGGGGACTCGTTGGCGGGCCGCTGTTCAAGGAGGTTCACGATCGCCGCGCCGCCATGGCGAACGGGGGCCAGCAACAGCTCTTCCTTTGTCGGCACGTGCCGGAAGAAGGTGCGCGGGGAAACGCCCGCGGCGGCGGCGATTTCCTCCGTCGTCACGGCGTCGTATCCGCGTTCGACGAACAGCCGGAACGCCGCCCGCCTGATGTCCGCGCGGATCTGTGCGCGCTGTCGATCGCGCAGCGACTGTCCGCTCACCGGAAGCAGCCGATTCCGCCGTCGACGTGAATGGTCTGCCCGGTGATGAACGTCGCGTCGGTGCCCAGCAGGAAGGCCACCAGCGCGCCGACGTCGGTGCGGACGTCGCCGATGCGCTTCATCGGAACCCGGCTGACCGACTTGGCATAGTCCTTGGGCGCGAACTCTTTCCACAGCTTGACACCGTCGGACTCGGCGAAGGGGCAGATGACGTTGACGCGGATGTTGTCCCGTCCCCATTCGAGGGCGGCGACCTTCGACAGGCCCCGAATGGCCTCCTTGGCGGCGGCGTACCCGCCCCATTTGGGTTCCCCGCCGGTCCCCGTCCCCGAGCCCAGGTTGACGATCGACCCGCCGCCCGCCTCCACCATCACGGGGTGCACCGCCTGCATGAGCAGGAACGTCGCCCGCGGTCCGACCTCGTGACCGAGCGCGAAATCCTCGGTGCTGATGTCGACGAACGCCTTGGGTTCGTTGGTCGCGATAGCGTTGTTGACCAGGCCGTGGACCGTGCCGAAGGCGTCGACCGCGGCCGCCACGATGCGTTGGGCGCTGTCCGGGTCGCGCAGGTCGGCGGTCAGCTTCTCGACGCGGCCCATCGAGGAGAGCTCCGCCGTTGTCGCGCCTAGTAACTCGTGCTGTATGTCGACCAGCAGCACCGAGGCGCCGCGTTCCAGCAGGGCGGCGGCGACCCCCTTGCCGACGCCCTGGGCGGCGCCGGTCACGACCGCGACGTGGCCCCGCATCGAGGAGGGGTGCGAGTACGTCATTCGGCCGGCCCCAGCCGCAGTGGCACCCCGCGGTGCATCTCGTAGGTGCTGCGTGCGCTGCCGGGCAGTTCGATGAACTCGACGGCGGTGCCGTCCGGGTCCTTGACGAAAAACATTCGCACCCCACCGATTTCGAAGGGCGCCTGGTCGGGAGCGTAGCCGGCCGCGGTGACGCGCCGGTGGGTGTCGTCGAGATCGGTCACCGACAAGGACACGCTGTGGATCCCGGTGATGCCCCGGCGCGCCGGCTGCTGCTGGTTCGCGGGACCTGCCCCCAGCGACAGCAGCTCGACCATCAGCCCGCCCAGCAGGCCGCCCACCACCCGGCCCTCCTGCTTCCGGGTGGCGTGCAGGGCCGCGTCGAAAGGCTCACCGGAGATCAGGGTTTCGAACACCACCTCCATCCCGAGCAGGTCACGGTAGAAGGCCAGGGCGCGATCCATGTCGGTCACACCGACCACCAGGTGACAAAACGAGACGTCACCGAGGACGCCGGTCATGACGTGGCGAGGCCGGGAGCCGGGCGCCCGGCGAACAGGGGCAGCTCGAGATAGGTCTTGATGCCGGGCTCGGCGGCGCAGACGTCGGGGATGGCGTTGACGCAATGGTTGGCGGTGGCCACCACGCCCGGATTCTTCACCAGGCCTTCGGCAATCGTTTCGGGCTGCAGGCCCTTGAAGGTGAGGCTCACGGTCGGATCACCGGTGATCTCGACCTCGAAACGCTCGCCGCGTCCGCCGAAATCCCAGCCGGGGTCCAGGTTTTCCTCACCCATCAACCAGTTGACGGCCGCCGTGATGACGGGTTCGCCGTTCACGAGGGCCTGCCAGCGGAAGCGGCGCGCGGCCACCGTTCCGGTGGTGATCGGAAACGGCGCGTAGTCGATGTCGGCGGTCGCGACGGCGACGTCCTGAATGGTCCGGATGTTGGGGTCGATGCGAAATCCCATGTGCTCGGCGATCATTCGCACCGACTGCTTGAAGCCCGCTTCGAGCAGGCCGGCCATGGGGCCTTGCATGGCCTCCTCGGGCGTGCCGCCGAACCCCATGATGTGGCGCACGACGTCCGGGGCGTTGTAGGTCCGGATGTCGGAGAACTCCTCCGCCCGGATGTGGGTGATCTCCGAGGAAAGCGAGGAGAGCATGAGCGGGAATCGTTCCGTGATGCCCCCCGGGTGGATCCCCGAGCCGTGCAGGGTCACCCCGGCTTCGGCCGCCGCTTCTGCGACGGCCTGGTGCCGCGCGTTGTTCGGATCGGGGTACACCCAGCCGACGGGGGTGACCACGTTCTTGCCCGACCGCAGAATCGCGATGACCTCGTCGTCGTTGGGCACCAGCGGGCTGTACACGACACAGTCGGCATCCAGCGCCAGGATCTCTTCGGCGCTGGACGTCGCCGTCACACCGAGGTCCGCAGTGCCGAGGATCCGGCCGACGTCGACGCCGTTCTTATCGGCGCTGTGTACCCAGCACCCCGCCAGCTCCAGCTGGGGATGATTCAGGACGCACGCGATGGCCGCCTTGCCGACGCCCCCGGTCGCCCATTGGACGACGCGCAGCTTGGACGGACTACTCATCTGCTGACCTCCGATGCTTTACACGCCAACGACCGAAATGGCACAGTATGACCCGCTGACAGTGACTGTCAACGATGGCTTCGGGTAGGAAGGCCTGTCATGAGCGTCCTGGACGGCAAAGTCGCGGTCGTCACCGGAACCAGCCGCGGTGTGGGCGTCGGGATCGCCCACGAATTGCTCCGGGCCGGCGCCACCGTCGTCGGCTGTTCGCGCTCCCCCCTCGACGCCATTCCCGGTGTCGAGCCCGACTGGGCGGCCCGGGCCTCCCAAAAGGTCTGCGACCAAGGGGACTACCGCGCGATCGACTCGTTCGTCTCCGATGTCGTCGCGGAGCATGGCCGAATCGACATCTTGGTGAACAACGCCGGCGGAACGGTGCCGGCGCCGCACGTCGAGAGCATTCCCGAACTGGTGCAACGCATTCAGGGCGCGCCCGGCAGCGACGACGAATATGAGCGCACGGCGTTGTTCCACGCCTTCGCGGTCCAGATGAACCTGATCAGTCCGCTGTGGTTCGCCATCCGCGCCTACCGGCAGATGCGCACCCAGGATGGCGTCGGCTGCATCATCAACATCTCCAGTGGCGCCGGCCATCCGGCGGGCTCCCCGACGTTGGTTTCCTACGGCGCGGCCAAGAGCGGACTCAACCACCTCACCCGCTCCTTGGCCGAGGAGTGGGGACCCAAGGTGCGGGTCAACTGCATCGCGCTGGGGCCGACGATGACCGAGAATTTCCGTTCCTTCGTGCTGCCCAAGGACGACCCAACGGGCGCAAAGTATTTCGCGGCGGTCCCGCTGCGCCGTGCCGGCGAGCCCGCCGAGGTGGGCAGGGTGTGCGTGTTCCTGGCCGGCGGGCAGGCCGACTTCATCAACGGCACCACCATCGAGCACGACGGCGGCATGCTGCCCGGCGTGCTGTACGACGCCGGCCTCAAAACCATCACGGATCTGCTCTAATCGTGGCCATGAGCCATCCCCTCGAGCCCACCGCCGAACAGTTCGCCGCCCTGGCCGCGCGCCCGGCGAATGAGCCGGTGGTGATGGTCAACCTGTTGAAGTTCAAGATCCCCGGCGGGGTGGAGGCCTACCACCGCTACGGCGTGGCGGTGATTCCCCACCTGGAGCACGCGGGCGCCGTCGTCCGCTATGCCGGGATAGCGCCGACCGTCGTGATCGGCGACGGCGAACGGCCTTGGTGGGACGCCATTCTCATCGTCGAGTACCCGACGCCGCAGGCGTTCATCGACATGGTGACCGACCCGGAGTACGCCAAGGCGCACGAGCACCGCATCGAGGCGCTCGAGCGAGGCGCCCTGATCGCGACGTCGACGTGGTCGTTGACTTTCGACTGAGCAGGTCCTAGCGGGTTTCTCCCCGGTCGCGTCTAATTGGTGGATGGAACTGATGATGCCCACCGACGCGATATTTCTGCTGGGAGAGTCGCGGGAACATCCCATGCACGTCGGGGGCTTGCAGTTGTACGAGTTGCCCAGCGGCGCCGGCCGCGGTTTCGTCCGCGGGCTCTACGACCGTTTGGTGGCACAGCAGGATTTTCAGCCCACCTTCCGCAAGCATCCGGCCACGTTCGTCGGCGGTATCGCGAACCTGGGCTGGTCCTACGACAAAGACGTCGACGTCGACTACCACGTCCGGCGCTCGGCGGTCCCGTCGCCCGGGCGGATCCGGGAACTGCTCGAGCTCACGTCGCGGTGGCACAGCAGCCTGCTGGATCGTCACCGCCCACTGTGGGAGACGCACATCGTCGAGGGCCTCAAGGACGGCCGGTTCGCCGTGTACACCAAGATTCACCACGCACTCATCGACGGGGTCTCCGCGCAGAAGCTCATGCAGCGCGCGTTGTCGCTCGACCCCGACGACACCGAGATCCGCGCGCCCTGGACCCTGCCCAAATCCAAGCGCAAGAGCAGCCCGGGCAGCCCGTTGAGTTCGCTGCTGCATGCCGCCGGATCGGTTGCGGCGCTTGCCCCGTCGACGCTTTCGCTGGCGCGCGCGGCGCTCTTCGAGCAGCAGCTGACGTTGCCCTTCGGCGCCCCTCGCACGATGCTGAACGTCAAAATCGGCGGCGCGCGCCGCTGTGCCGCGCAGTCGTGGTCTCTGGACCGGATCAAGAGCGTCAAGAAGGCCACCGGCGTGACCATCAATGACGTCGTCCTCGCGATGTGTTCGGGCGCCCTGCGCTACTACCTGCTCGAGCAGAACGCGTTGCCGGACACGCCACTGATCGCGATGGTCCCGGTGAGCCTGCGCACCGAAGACGAGGCGGACGCAGGGGGCAACCTCGTCGGCGCCATTCTGTGCAATCTCGCCACCGACAGCGACGATCCCGCGCAGCGGCTGCAAACCATCAGCGAGTCGATGCGCAGCAACAAGAAGGTGTTTTCGCAATTGCCGCGCTTTCAGGCACTCGCGCTGTCGGCGCTCAACACGTCAGCGCTGGCCATGGCGGCGGTACCCGGTTGGGTGTCGTCGACTGCGCCGCCGTTCAACATCATCATTTCCAACGTGCCGGGGCCTACTCAGCCGATCTACTACGGAGGCGCCCGGCTCGACGGCAACTACCCGCTGTCCATCGTGCTGGACGGCCAGGCGCTGAACATCACGCTGTCCACCAACGCCGGCAACCTGGACTTCGGCTTGGTGGGATGCAGGCGCAGCGTGCCCCACCTGCAGCGCCTGCTCGCGCATCTGGAGTCCTCGCTTAAGGACCTGGAACAGTCGGCCGGGCTCTGACCGGATGCCAAAGCTCAGTGCGGGTGTGCTGTTGTACCGAACCCGCGACGGCGTCGTCGAAGTTCTGATCGCGCATCCCGGTGGCCCGTTCTGGGCGCGGAAGGACAACGGGGCTTGGTCGATTCCCAAGGGGGAGTACGCCGACGGCGAGGATCCCTGGGCCGCCGCGCAGCGCGAGTTCGCCGAGGAACTCGGGCTTCCCGTCCCCTGCGGCACCCGGCTGGACCTCGGGCAGCTGAAACAGTCCGGCGGCAAGGTGGTGACCGCCTTCGCCGTCGGCGCCGACCTCGACGTGACCGACGCGCGCAGCAACACCTTCGAATTGGAGTGGCCGAAGGGTTCGGGCACGCTGCGAGAATTCCCGGAAGTCGATCGAGTGGGCTGGTTTACGGTGGCGCAGGCCCGCACGAAGCTACTGAAGGGGCAGCTTGCGTTTCTCGACCGACTGATGGTCAATCCGGATCTGGCGGGATTACCCGAGGACGCGTGACGTGCGTGGACGTCGGTGGGGTGACGCCGACGGGCACAATGGCCGCATGACGACCGCCCCGCCCGAGCAAGCCGAATCCCAGGCGCTGCTGCTGCAGCTGCTGGACCCGGCCAACCGGCCCGACCCGTACCGACTCTGTGCGCGGTTTCGCGACGGCGGAGCGATGCGGCTGCCCGATGCCAACCTGGCCGTGTTCTCGAGCTATCGCGATTGCGACGAGGTGTTGCGGCACCCCCTGTCAAGCAGCGACAACGTCAATTCGACGGTCGCCAAGCGGCAGGCCGAGGCGGGCACGGCACCACCGAGGCAGGGTCCGCCGGGCTTTCTGTTTCTCGATCCGCCCGACCACACGCGGCTGCGCAGGCTGGTCAGCAAGGCGTTCGCGCCGAAGGTGGTGAGCGGGCTGGAGCCCGATATCCGGTCGCTGGTCGACGGGCTGCTCGATCGGGTCGCCGAACAGGGCCGCTTCGACGTCGTGGAGGATTTCGCTTACCCCCTGCCGGTGGCGGTCATCTGCCGGCTGCTCGGCGTGCCGCTCGACGACGAGCCGCAGTTCAGCCGCGCGTCGGCGTTGCTGGCTCAGGCACTGGACCCGTTCTCGACGATCACCGGCGTGCCGCCGGCCGTCGCGAACGAGCGACAACAGGCCGGTGCGTGGCTACGCGCCTACTTCCACGGCCTGATCGAGCGCCGCCGTTCGCAGCCCGGCGACGACCTGCTGTCGGGGCTGATCGCGGTGGAGGAGTCCGGAGACCAGTTGACCGAGGACGAGATCGTCGCGACCTGCAATCTGCTCTTGATCGCCGGACACGAGACCACTGTGAACTTGATCGGGAACGCCGTGTTGGCGATGCTGCGGAGTCCCGGGGAGTGGACAGCTCTGGGCGCCGACTCAGGTCGAGCGTCGGCGATCGTGGAAGAGACCCTGCGTTACGACCCCCCCGTGCAACTGGTTGGCCGAATCGCCCTCGCCGACATGGCGATTGGCGGGGCCGAGGTGCCCGCGGGCGACGTCATGATGTTGTTGCTCGCCGCGGCCCACCGCGACCCCGCGGAGTTCGACCGGCCCGACACATTCGATCCCGGCCGGACGCCGTTGCGGCACTTGGGGTTTGGGCGGGGAGCCCACTACTGCCTGGGCGCACCCCTGGCCCGGTTGGAGGCCGGCGTCGCCCTATCGGCGATAGCGGCCCGCTTCCCTGACGCCAGGCTGGACAGCGAGCCGGAGTACAAGGCCAACGTCACGCTGCGGGGATTGTCGCGGCTCATGGTGGCCGTCTAGGTCACCCGCGCTCCCACGGCGGGCTCTCGCCCATCTTCTTGTAGTACTTGGCCAGGTGGCTCTTGACCCGGTCGACGTCCGCCTTCGGCAGGTCGATGCCGCCGCGCGCACCGTCCATGATGGCGCCGGCCGCCATCACTCCGCGTGGCACCGCCTTGAGATCGCCACCGACGACATCGGCGATCAGCAACTTGTATGCCGTGAAGTTGTCCTTCTTGTCGTTGTCGTACCACACGTGGGCGTCGCGATACTTCTGGTTCGGCGCGTCTTCGGCCGCGGCCCACTTGCGCACACGCTTCTCGGCGGCGTCACCGTCCCATTTGCGGTCGCGATCGGCCAACGGCAGATCCTGAAACGCTGTCACTGACATGTAGGTCCGCGTGCCCGCCCGCGCAGGCCCTTAAACGTCCCCGTTGATTGGCCCGCCGTGCCGGCGGATAAGCGGTAGCGTCGTTGGTGCTGGCTGAACGGGAGACCACCATGAAGCGCTGCATCATCGGGGGAGTGGCCGCCGTGCTGACGGCCGGAGGGCTCGTCGCCTCGGCGCCGCCGGCCAGCGCCGGGTGCCAGTACGGCGGATCCTTTCTCAGTAAATGCGATGGACCCGTCCAGCCCGACGGCACCTGGCAACGTTGCGTCGGATTCACCCATCTGATCTGGAACGGCGCCAGCTCCTACCTAGTGCCGGATAAGCGTTGCGACCTGATGGGCCCTGACCAACACCCAGGGGATCTGGCCTTCGCCGACCCGCCGACCCACATCGACGGCTGAACCACCGAAGCCGGTCAACGTCTAACCCGAGCCCAGGCCCGGCACGATGTCACCGAGGCTGAAGGTGACCGGCTGTTCGAGTTGTTCGTAGGTGCACGAGCGCGGTTCGCGATCCGGACGCCACCGGTTGAACTGCGCGGTGTGCCGGAAGCGCCGGCCCTCCATGTGGTCGTAGCGGACCTCGACCACGCGCTCCGGTCGCAGCGGCACGAACGAAAGGTCTTTGCCGGCGTTCCAGCGGGAGAATTCGTTCTTGCGCGGCGTTCGTTCGCCGGCCTCGTGGGCGGCCCAGTTCCACGGGTGGCCGTCGAAATCGGTGACTAGCGGCTGCAATTCGGTGAATAGGCGGCGCCGCTCGGCCATCGGGAAGGCGCCGATTACGCCGACGGAGGCGAGCTGACCGTCGTCCTGGTAGAGGCCGAGCAGCAGTGAGCCGATCGCGTCACCGCCGGACTTGTGCACGCGATAGCCGGCCACCACGCAGTCGGCGGTGCGCTCGTGCTTGATCTTGAACATGACGCGCTTGTCGGGCTGATAGGTCACGGTCAGAGGCTTGGCGACGACACCGTCGAGGCCGGCCCCTTCGAATTCGTCGAACCAGCGCTGCGCGAGGTCGATGTCGGTGGTGGCCGGCGTGACGTGGATCGACGGGCCGGCGTCTGCCAACGCCTCGACGAGGGCGGCGCGCCGCTCGGTGAACGGTCGCTGCGTGTAATCGGCGTCCTGAAGGGCGAGCAAGTCGAACGCGATGAACGACGCGGGCGTCGCCTCGGCGAGCATCCGCACCCGCGAATCCGCGGGGTGGATCCGTTGCTGTAGCGCCTCGAAATCCAGGCCGTGGTCCGTGGCGATGACGATCTCCCCGTCGATCACACAGCGCTGGGGCAGTTCGGCCCGCACCGCGGCAACCAGTTCGGGGAAATAGCGTGTCATCGGTCGCTCGTTGCGACTGCCTAACTCCACTTCGTCGCGGTCGCGGAAGCAGATGGACCTGAATCCGTCCCACTTGGGTTCGTATGACGCTTCGGGCGGGATCGATCGCACCGACTTGGCCAGCATGGGCGACACCGGGGGCATGACAGGTAGGTCCATAGGCCGATTGTGCTGGAATCGTTGGTATGGCTGCTGCAGAAGAGCTCGACGTCGACGGTGTTGCGGTGCGCCTGACGAATCCGGACAAGGTCTATTTCCCCAAGCTGGGCGCCAAAGGTACCAAGCGGCGGCTCGTCGAGTACTACAGAGCCGTGGCAGGAGGTCCGATGCTCGACGCGCTGCGTGACCGGCCCACCCACCTGCAGCGCTTCCCGGACGGCATCGACGGCGAGGAGATCTACCAGAAGCGCATTCCGCAGCACCATCCCGAGTATCTGCAGACCTGCCGGGTGACGTTCCCGTCCGGACGCACCGCGGACGCGCTGAAGGTGACGCATCCCTCGGCGATCGTGTGGGCGGCGCAGATGGGCACCATCACGTTGCATCCGTGGCAGGTGCGCTGCCCCGACACCGACCATCCCGACGAGTTGCGCATCGACCTCGACCCGCAGCCCGGCGTCGCTTTCGAGCAGGCGCGGGCGGTCGCCGTCGACGTGTTGCGGCCGTTGCTCGACGAGCTCGGTCTGGTGGGTTACCCCAAGACGTCGGGCGGCCGCGGCATCCATGTTTTTCTGCGGATCGCCACGGACTGGGATTTCGTCGAGGTGCGCCGCGCGGGCATCGCGCTGGCCCGCGAGGTGGAGCGCCGGGCGCCCGATGCCGTCACCACGTCGTGGTGGAAGGAAGAACGGGGCGAGCGGATCTTCATCGATTTCAATCAGAACGCCCGGGACCGAACCATGGCGTCGGCTTACTCGGTGCGGCGCACCCCGATCGCGACGGTGTCGACGCCGTTGACGTGGGATGAGCTGGCCGACGCGGAACCCGACGACTACACCATGGCGACTGTGCCCAATTTCGTGAAGGGCCGCGAGGATCCTTGGGGCGCAATGGATGACGTGGCGCAGTCGATCGCGCCCTTGCTGCAGATGGCCGAGGCCGACGAAGAACGCGGTCTCGGCGACATGCCGTATCCACCGAACTACCCGAAGATGCCCGGCGAACCCAAACGCGTTCAGCCCAGCCGGGATACGGATTTGAAGAAGGACAACAAGTCGAAGTGATCCCGCTGTGGCCGGCGCGAGCGCGGGCCTTGAACGCGATTTGTCACAGTGACGGTCGTGGTGGTCTAAGCGCGTGTCTAGGCATTTGGGGTAGCGCTACCACTTCAAGGCAGCCCGAATCGACTTGATGTGCAACCATACAAGCGCTCTGCCAGTCAGCGCGTCGGTACGCGCTGACCGGCGCGCCCCATGGGCCCAAAAGTGGTCCTTACCAAGCGAAGCGCGCCAGCCAGCGCGAAGTCCAACCTACGGTGTGCAGGTGATGCCGGTGACCCCGCCGCTGCAGGAGAAGGTAGGCAGTGTGCAACCGGAGCTGGTCAGTGCGGTGAAGCCCAGAACCAGGCCGAGAACAACCTTGTACTTCAAACGAGACATGCCCACTCCGTTCGTTGAGGAGAAATGTTCGCCCGAGAGGCACTATTCTACGTGAGTAGAATGCGGAAGACTATGGTAATCAACGAATTTGCGCGGGAAATAAATGGCGTGAGCTTGATTTCCTTGTGGCAGACGGCCTAAGGAGATTCGCGGTCCCGACAGGCGAGTTGTCCCAGCCCCTGGGCAGCTAGACGAAAAAGGTCTGTCCCCTGGGCGCCAAGAAGTTTCGGCAGAGTGAGCGCAAATACTTGTGCAGCCTTCTTCAGCGGCATGCGTGCACATCAGGCGGAGGCGCGCCAACCCGGCGCGCCGGGGCTGCGAGTGGCAGGCCCGATGAACTACGTGAGGGCCGAGATCAACGGCGGCCCTCGGTCGCACGAAAATGCCTGATAAGCAAGCATTTACGCCGGGGCTGGCCGAATGTCGGTACGCAAACTGGCACGCCCATGCCATCAAACGATGCACTCGATAGGTCGAAGAAGTCGGCCGTACCAAGTAGGGCGTGCCAGTAGCGCAACCCCCGACGGTCGCCAGGCAGCTCTACGGCGTGCAGGTCAGGCCAGGGCCGCAATCGATCGTTAGCGGAAACGTGCATCCGGAAGCTGCGGTAGCGGTGAAGGCCAGGACCAGCCCGAGAACGACCTTGTACTTCCAACGAGACATGAACCACTCCATCCCCTGAGGAGAAATGTTACGCCCGAGGAGGGCTATATTACGTGAGTGCAATGCGGAATGCTATGGCATTCACTAAATTTCCGACGACCTACGTCAACTGATTGAAGTCGGGGGCTGGGACGCCGAATCCGCCTCCGACCGTGGGCTGATGCGTCGCGGGCGGCAGGTTTTGCATTCATTCCCGAAAGTGTCCCGAAGTGCAGAACACGCGATAATATGAGGCAGCGCACGCTCCGACCTACGTTCCAGAGAATGCAGGTCGATGTGGAACGTGTTCGGGGGAGCCGACATACGGGCCTAGCCGGCGGAATGCGGCCTTTGTTCGCGTCTCCCGGTATCGGCATGCCCGTTGCAATTCTGCCGGCGCACTCGGTAGGCTGACGCGACGACCAATACTGACCGCGCCGGCGGATCCGCACGTGCCGATTCCGGTCTCCCATCACGAACCGTCAATGCTTTGAATGCATTTCATGCAAAAGCGCCGTCATGCCTCGGGCTCCCAAGATTCCAAATCCGGTCAGCCCGGCCGAGAAAAGTAAGCTTGACCGCTATGCGGGCGGCGGTTCGGGCGTGGTGTGCGGCGTTGGCCTTCGCGCTCGCTGCCGCGGCCGGCGTCACCGTCGCAACCGCCGCGCGCGCCGAGCCGGGCGGCCTCGCCGCGCGCGACCGCCTGGTTGGCTGGGACACCTACCGCCGCCTGGACCGGTTGCCCTATCTGCGCACCGACACCCGGGCCTTGCAGCTGTCCAGCTTCGACCGCAGCGGTGGTGATTTCGACCTCTCCACCGGAAACCGCAACGGCACCGGCGGATGTTTGGCGTCGGGCGGCGCCGGCTGCGTCGTCGCGGAGGATCGCGGTGCCGGCGAGGTGGATTCGATCTGGTTTACCCGCGACGGCGGCAAGGTGACCCGGATCGGAAACATCCGGGTCGAACTCGATGGCCGGACGGTGTTGGACGCTCCCTTGCAATCCGTGGTCGATGGTGCGCTTGGTGCGCCATTCGAATGGCCGCTGGTCGCCAACGCGGCGCAGTCGCCGGGCGGGGTGTACGTCAAGGTGCCGATGCCCTACCGCGAGTCGATGCGCATCAGCGTCACATCCAATCTCGAGTACTACCACGTCGACTATCGACAATTCTCGACGGGCGATGGCGTCACCACCTTCTCGCCCTCCGACCGTGCGCTCGACGTTCTCGCCACGCTGCGCGCAGCGGGCACCGCCGACCCTAAACCGTCGACAGCAAGCGCGGTTCACGACGAGCGGAGCATCGACCTTCCCGCCGGCGCCACGGCGGTGATCGCGGAATCGACGGGCCCAGCCAGCGTCTCGGCGTTGCGACTGCAACTGCCCGACGCGACAGGTCGACTCTTGAACGGCCTGCGGCTGCAGATGGAATTCGACGGGCGGACCATGGTCGACTCCCCGCTCGGGGAGTTCTTCGGGGCCGGCTTGGGCCCCGAGACGGTGCGGTCGTTGATGTTCGCCGCGATCCCGCAGCCCGGGGGATCGCTGACGCTGTCCGCATGGTGGCCGATGCCGTTCGCCCATTCAGCTCGCCTCACACTCGCGAACACCACCGGTGACCCCGTGGCCGGAATCGGCAGCGACGTGGCGACCGCGCCCGACGCCGAGTGGGAGTCCGCGTTGGCCAGCGGACGCGCCGGCTATTTCACCGCCCGTTCCCATTCCGCGCCGACCGCCTTCGGCCAGGACTGGTTGTTCGCCGACGAACAGGGCCACGGCAAGTTCGTCGGCGTCAGCCACACCATCCGCGGTTCCCGAATCAAAACCGCGTTCAGTGACACCGCCCCTTACTTTCTCGAAGGGGCGGAGCGCGTGTACACCGACGGTGCCGCATCGCCTCAGTGGTACGGCACCGGCACCGAGGACCTCTACGAGGGCGGATGGTATTTCAAGGACGGCACGCGCTTCAGCGACCCGCTCACGGGTCAACCCGATCAACGCACGGCGGCCGGCGGTTGCTCAGACTACTGCGTCGCCGTCTACCGGATCATGCTTGCCGACGCCGTCGACTACCACTCCGCGATCCGCTTCGGCATCGAACACGGCAAGCGGAACATGGTCCAACCCGATTACAGCTCAACCGCATTCCTCTACACGCAACCCAACGACACCCTGGTCGCCGGCGACGATGTCCGACCCAGTGATCCGGTCAGCCGACTGCTGCACGGCTACGCCGACGCCGATGCCACCGATCAACTACTGGTCAGCGAATACGAGGGCAGCGAAGACATCCGTCCGGTTATCGGGTCGGTCCGCTCCACCACGGCCGCGATCACCTTCCACGTCGAAATCGATCCGGACAACCGCGGCATCCTGTTGCGCCGCACGTCGGATCAAGCGAACGGATTCCAATGCGTGGAGGTGGCGGTCGACGGCCTTCCCGCCGGCACCTGGTTGCAACCGCGGAACAACGCTATTCACCGCTGGCTCGACGACACCTATCTCGTACCGCCACCGCTCACTGCCGGCAAGGCGCAACTGACGATCACCCTTACGCCCGTGAACGGCACGCCGCCCTGGACGGCGAGCCGCTACCAGCTCGAAACGGTGACCGGTTGACCGCTAGGCAGCGGGAGACCGCATCACCCGGCCGGCCAGGAGATAGGCGATCAACACGCCCGTCAATCCGGCGACGGGAGCCACCGAGGACGACCAGCCCGACAACACGAAGTAGCCGAAGGCGGCGCCGACGGCCAGCAGGGCCGCGTGCATCGGCGTCCAGCGCTCGATCGACGGCAACCAGAACGCCAACCCCATGCCGAGGAGCAGCGCCAGAACGTGACCGAACGCGGTGAAGTTCGCGTCCAGCGTTGCCACCAACGCGACGCCGAGCCACCAACCGATCCACGCCGGGCGCCAGCGCGCAGGTATCGATGCGGTCAGCGCGCCCAACACGCACCCCGCCCCGTAGCTGATCCCGACGTCCGTAGCGCGCGCCACCGAGAACGGCAGCCTTCCCGTCTCGACCGCGGCAACCAGCCCCACCGCGACGATCACGGTGGCGCCGATGTGGCCGACGGCAAAGGTGATCAGCAAACCCCGGCCACGCCAGATGAGCTCGCCCAGCGCCAGCAGGCACACCAGCCCCGGCAGCCAGAGATAGACATCGCCGCCGTCGCTGACGAACGCGCTACCGACCAAGCTGCCGAGGTTGCCATGCGCCAGGTTGTGCAGGTTGGTGCTCATATCCCTGACTACCGCGGCGCGGGTGTGCCCCCCGAGGGCGGACAGGGTGACCGAGACGGCGAGCAGCATGACGGTGTATGCCGCCGTGACGGGCAGGCGGTCGGGGCGCGCACGGAGCTCCGTGTGGGACGCCGTCACTGACCGTTCCAGCCCCGGTCACGGGCGAGCAGGTCGGCGACGGTTTCTCTACGCACCAGTTCCCGGGACCTGCCGCCGGAGACCGCGACCAGCGGCGGGCGGCCCACCATGCAGTGCCTCGGCACCATCGAGTGCTGATAGGCGCCGGTGCAGGCGACGGCCAGCAGATCTCCGGGGCGGACATCGGCCGGCAGCTCGACGTCGCGGGCGAGTTCGCTACCGTCGCCGTGCCGGCCGACGACGGTGACGGGCGCGGCCGCGGTCGGACGGTGCCGATTGGCGAGCGCCATCGTGTATTTCGCGTCCGGGCGCTCGACGCCGGGCACGTCACTCGAGCCGCCGTCCACCGCGACGAAGGTGTGCCCTCCGGGTTGGCGTTTCACGGCGATCACCCGGCAGAGCATCATTCCTGCTCGCGCGGCGATGGCGCGGCCCGGCTCGATCACGATCCGGGGGCGAGGGAATTCGTGCTGGGCACAAGCCGATTCCAGCGCGCCGTCGATGGCGGTGCCCAGCGCACGCACGTTGAGTTCGGGGTCGCCGGAGAGGTACGGGACTGCATGTCCACCGCCGAGATTGAGTTCGGTGAGCACGACCTGATGGCGGTCGCGGACCTCGGCCATCACGCCGATCATCTGGCGGATCGCCTCACCGTAGAGCGAGGCGTCGGTGAGCTGTGATCCGAGCCGGCAGTGCAACCCGACCAGATCCAGCCACGGCTGGTCCAGGACACGCCTCAGCGCGCCGGCCGCCTGGCCGCCCGCCAGCGCGAAGCCGAATTTCTGGTCGACGGCCCCGACGTCGGGGATGACCCCCACCAGCACGCGCTGACGCTGACGCACCCGGCAGGCCAGGAGGGAGACTTCGCTCGGGGTATCGACGACTATCCGTCCGACGCCGGCGGCGACCGCGTCACATAGCTCGGCCGCGGTGATCACCCCGTCGAGGATGATCTGTGACGGTGGGACGTCGGCGGCGAGTGCGGTGGCCAGCTCGCCGGCCGAGGCGACGTTGACGCCGGCCCCTTCGTCTGCGGCCCAGCGGGCGACGTCGACACTCAACAGCGCCTTGGCGGCGTAGACGAGCTCGGCGTCGGGCAGGGTCGCGCGATAGCAGCGGATGCGGGCCCGAAAATCCTCTTCGTCCACCACGTACGTGGGTGTGCCGAATTCGGCGGCGAGGTCGTCGGCGGCGACGTCGCCCACGCAGATTCGGCCCAGGTCGTCGACGTAGGCGCTCAGCGGCCAGATCGCGCGATCGAGGTGCGGGTTTTGCCCGTGCCTCAGCGACGGAAGCAGCTCGAAGAGCGTCATGTCTCCACGGTGCCGGTCCGGCCGGGCGCGTGTCGCATTCTTTACGAAGCCTTCACACCGTGCGGCAAATCTTCACAGATTCGGAACACTGGCCGCGATCGAGGCGACCACCTCGTCCGCGGACACGATCGCGGTCGCGTAATTCGGGATGTTCACCTCGAGCGCGGCGCGCATCTCGACCTCCGAATAATCCGCCGTCCCGTCACGCACCACCGTCACCTCGTAGCCGAGCTCCGCGCCGTAGCGAACCGTGGCCTCCAGGCAGGTGTGGGCGATCAGGCCCATGACGATGAGCCGATGAACGCCGTGCCGCTTGAGCTGCAGGTCCAGGTCGGTGTTGGCGAAACCACTCGAACACCAATGCTCGTGGGCGACGACGTCGCCGGGCCGCGCCTCGAACCCGCTGCGCAGCTCACCGCCCCAGCTGCCGAATTCAAAGGTCTTGCGCGACCATGCCGCCTTCTGGACCGGCGCGATGTGTTTCCACGTCTCGTAATCGCCCGGGCGGTATCGGCGATGCAGCGCATAGAAAACGCGGATGTCCGCGCCCCGGGCGGCGTCGAGCACCCGCTTCATGTGCGTCACGCAGCCGTTGCTCTCGATGACGCCCTTCAGGCGCTCCCACACCTTGCCGCCCGGGGAAATGAAGTCGTTGTACGGATCGATCAACACCAGCCCGGTGGTGTCCTTGGTGTACGTCACGCGGTCATCATCTCTCCCCGAGCGACGGGACGAAGGGGATGTCGTCGGATGCGGCACGACGGGCAGCCAGCAGCGTCCGGGCGGCGTCGCCGATCGGCACGCGGAGCGGCAGTTGCGGCTTCTCGGCGGCATCGGCAACCTCGGCGGCGACCTGCTCCGGGGTGATCATCCCGGCCCGCGGCCCACCGCCCGCCAGAATTGCGGCGTAGGGATCGTCGGGCAGGGCATAGGTCGTCACGTCGTCGAGTGCGCCGGAGCTCACCGCACCGGGCTCCAGCAGGCAGGCCTGCACGCCCAGCGGCGCGACCTCGATGGCGAGCGCCTCGACGAGGGCTTCGAGTGCCCACTTGGTCGCGGCATAGGCTGCGCCCGGTGGCAGCACGATGCGCCCGACGACGCTGGACATGAACAACAGCTTCCCGTCGCCCCGTTCGCGCATCTGCGGCAGCACCGCCTGAGCCACCCGCAGGGCGCCGACCGTGTTGAGGTCGAGAACCCGCTGCAGTTCCGGCAGCGGAATCGCTTCGACCGCCGAATAAAAGATCACCCCGGCGTTGGAGATGACGACGTCGAGATCACCGGCGGCGGCGACAGCCCCGTTGACGCTCGCGTTGTCGGTGACGTCGAGGGCCAGCCGTTGGTCGACGTCGAGACCGGCGAGCGTGTGCGGGTCACGCGCGGTGGCGACGACGCGATGACCGCGGCGTGCGAACTCGGTGGCGATGGCGCGGCCGATGCCGCGGCTGGCCCCCGTAATTAAGACGGAAGACATGGTGTGCTCCTTTGTCGGGTGTGGGCGGCCGTCGGCGACCAGAATCGGCGACTCATCGCCGCGACTCGAAGATCAGCAGGGTGCTGCTCGCGGTGGCGACGAGGTTCCCCGACGAGTCGGTGAGCTTGCCTTCGGCGAAGCCGATCCGCGAGCCGGCCTTGACGACGGTGCCGACGGCCAGCAGCGGCCCGCTGCCGACGGTCACGGCTTTGAGGTAGTTCACCTTGATCTCGACCGACGTGTAGCCGACGGCCTGCGGCAAGGTGGTGTGCAGCGCGCAACCGGCCACCGTGTCGAGCAGCGTGCACACGATCCCACCGTGAACCATTCCGAGCGGGTTGTAGGTCGACCCGTCCGGGCTGCAACGGAACGTGATGGCGCCGTTGTCTACCTGGACGACGAGCATCGGAATCAGCTCTCCGATGGGTGGCGGCGG
The DNA here is from genome assembly GCF_001907675.1 of Mycobacterium paraffinicum. Classification (GTDB taxonomy): domain Bacteria; phylum Actinomycetota; class Actinomycetes; order Mycobacteriales; family Mycobacteriaceae; genus Mycobacterium; species Mycobacterium paraffinicum_A. The sequence continues at coordinate 50,907 of NZ_MPNT01000009.1, read as the reverse complement.
CAAGTGCCCGTCGGCCACCGCGCGCCAGTACGCCAACCCCGACATCGACGCGACGTTGCTCTGCGTCGTGATCGGGTCTCGCCACGTCACCAGCCGCGACTGCTCCTCGCCCCAGCGTGCGGTGGCCCCGGGATGGGCTTGTTCAGAAGTCGTCATCGATTCCTCGAAAACTGATCGGTTTACTTGTCTGGCCTAACGTAGCCGGACTTCGGTCGCTTGTAAACCGATCGGTGTACACTGGTCGACATGGTCGACTCCGTGACGCGCACCTCCGGCGGCCGTGGGGCGCGAGATCGTATCGAGCGCGCCGCGGCGAAGCTCTTCTACGGCAACGGAATTCACGCGACTGGGGTCGAGCTGATCGCCCACGAGGCGAGCGTCTCCAAGCGCACGCTCTACCAACACTTTTCGAGCAAGAACGAGCTGGTGGACAACTACCTGCGCCAGGTGGACGCCCGCGGCGGCTCGCCCAACGAGCGGCGCCTACAGGATGAGGCGCTGCCCGCACGCGAGAGGCTGCTGGCCATCTTCGAGATGACACGCCGCGACGTCGTGCGGGGCTGCCCGTTCCACAATGCCGCCGTGGAGTCGGCGGGATCACTCGCCAGCACCGATGAGATCGTGCGCGCCCACAAGCTGGATTTCAGCCGGCGTCTCACGGCCGTCGCCCGCGAGGCCGGCGCCGCCGATCCGGAGCTGCTCGGCCAGCAACTGGCCGTGCTGTTCGAGGGCGCCACCGCGATGGCCACCTCGCTGAACGACACCGCGCCTGTCGTGCATGCCCGCGCGGCCGCCGCCACGCTCATCGACGCCGCGCTGAACTCTTGACTGCGGCGTCTTCCGGCTGTTAGACAAGGCGTGCGCCACAAATTTGGGCGATCGCCCAAAATGCGGCGCCTGGAGGTGGCGATGGGCCGGATGGACGGCAAGGTCGCGTTCGTGACCGGCGCGGCACGCGGGCAGGGCAGGAGTCACGCCATCCGGCTCGCTCGGGAGGGCGCGGACGTCATCGCCGTCGACATCTGCCGCAAGTTCGAGGCGTCACCCGTCGAAGGGGCCACCCCCGAAGATCTCGACGAGACCGCCGGCTTGGTCAAGGACGCCGGGGGCCGCGTCGTCACCGCCGAAGTCGACGTCCGCGATTTCGACGCGCTGCGAGCCACCGTGGACAACGGCGTCGAACAGCTGGGGCGCCTCGACGTCATCGTCGCCAACGCCGGCATCGGCACGACGGCGGGAAAGCTGCACAAGACCCCGGAGTCGCTGTGGCAGGAGATGATCGACGTCAACCTCAGCGGCGTGTGGAAGACGGTGAAGGCCGGGGTCCCACACATCCTGGCCGGTAACCGCGGCGGGTCGATCATCCTGACGTCGTCGGTGGCCGGGTTCAAGGCCTACCCGCACGTCGGTCACTACGTCGCCGCCAAGCACGGCGTGATCGGCCTGATGCGTTCGTTCGCGGTCGAATTGGGCCAGCACATGATCAGGGTCAACGCCGTACTCCCGACACACGTCAATTCGCCGCTGTTGATGAATGAGACCACCTACCGCGCCTTCAGACCGGAACTGGAGAACCCCGGACCCGAGGATCTCGCGCCCGTGTGTCAGAGCTTCCACTACCTGCCCATCCCCTGGGTGACCCCCGAAGACGTCAGCAACGCCGTGCTGTTCCTGGCCTCCGACGAAGCGCGGTACATCACCGGCGTCGCGCTTCCGGTCGACGCGGGCAGCTGCCTGAAGTGAGGAAGGCACCGATGACGGTCACCAGCGACACCGACGTCTACTACGACCCCTACGACGTCAACATCAATGCCGACCCGTATCCGACCTATGCGCGGCTGCGCGAAGAGGCGCCCATTTATTACAACGAGCGCTACGACTTCTGGGCGCTGTCGAGGCATTCCGACGTCGAACGGGCGCTGGCCAACTGGGAGACGTTCTCCAACCGGCGCAGCGACATCCTCGAGCTCATCCAGTCGAAATTCGAGATGCCCGGCGGCGTCATGATGTTCCAGGATCCGCCCGAGCACACGAGGCTGCGCGGGCTGATGTCGCGCGTGTTCACTCCGCGCCGGATGGCCGAGCTCGAAGAGCAGATCCGGCAGTACTGCGTGCGGTGTCTGGACCCGCTCGTCGGCTCGTCCAGCTTCGACATCATCGCGGAGCTGGCCTCGATGATGCCGATGCGGGTGATCGGGATGCTGTTGGGAATCCCGGAGTCCGAACAAGTCTCGGTGCGCGACGCGAACGACGCCAACCTGCGCACCAAGCCGGGCGCCCCGTTGAAGGTTGCCGACGCCGACTCGATCGCCGACGGCCGGATCTACGCCGACTACGTGGAATGGCGGTCCAAGAACCCCTCCGACGACCTGATGACGACGCTGCTCAACGTCGAGTTCGACGACGACCGGGGCGTGCACCGCAAGCTCACCCGCAACGAGGTGCTGCACTACACCCAGGTGGTGGCCGGCGCGGGCAACGAGACGACCGGTCGGCTGATCGGCTGGCTCGCCAAGGTGCTCGCCGAGCATCCCGACCAGCGCCGCGCGGTCTACGAGGACAGGTCGCTGTTGACCCGCACCGTCGACGAGACGCTGCGCTTCGAACCGACGGGACCGCACGTCGCGCGGTGGATGGCCAGGGATTTCGAGTGTTACGGCACGACGGTCCCGGCCGGCAGCGCGATGCTGCTGCTCTTCGGCGCCGCCAATCGCGATCACCGTCGCTACGCCGACCCGGACACCTACGACGTCCGCCGCGACAACATCTCGCACATCACGTTCGGGAAGGGTGTGCACTACTGCCTTGGCGCCAATCTGGCCCGCCTCGAGGGCCGCGTGGCGCTCGACGAGATCCTCAACCGCTGGCCCGAATGGGGCATCGACTACGACACCGCGCGATTGGCCTCGACGTCGACCGTCCGCGGTTGGGAGCGGCTGCGAGTCGTGTTGCCCTGAAACGCGTTAACCCGGCATCTCGAATCTGTCGATGATCCGGTTCACCAGCGCGACGGCCTCCAGGTGGCCGGTAGTGGCGCCCAGCGCCTGCTCCAGGATCAGCATGCGACCGACCGCGGCGATGATGACCGCGATGCCGGCGGGCGGGAAATCGCCGGTGTCCAGCTCGTGTTCGCGGACGATGAAGTTCAGCGCGGTGATCTGGATTTCGCGCCAGCGGTCCGACCAGGACGCGATCTCTGCCCGAATCTCCTTGCGGTGGTTGGCCAGTCCCATGAACTCCAGCAGCAGGCGGGTGTCCTTCGGCTCGATTAGGGTTTCCCAGAAGGCATGCAGGGGCCGGTCGGAGGCGAGCGCCCCCTGCTGGCGCTCGAGGTAGGCGGCCGCGCCGCGCCGGAAGACGTTCAGGTAGAGCTCGTCCATCGTGGGGAAGTAGTAGTGCACCAGGGCCGGTTTAACGCCGGCTTCGGCCGCTACCCGGCGCGAGGTGGCCGCGGCGTAACCCTCGTCGACCATGATCCGAATGGTCGCGTCGATCAGCATGTCGCGTGTCGTGGAATCCCGCGGCTTCGGTCGTTCGGAAGCGGTCATGGGGTGGTGTTCCTGTCGACGAACCCGGGCGCGCCGGCAATTGGGCGATCGCCCAAAAGTTTAGCCTGACGGGACGCGGGATTAGGAAGTGGCGTGCCCGGGGAACTTGGTTCCCAACATTCGTGTAACGGAAGGAAGGCCGTGCCTCCCACTTTCGCCGACGTCATCCAATCGAAGTACCTGCTGCTGACGACGTTCACCAAGGACGGCCGCCCCAAGCCCACGCCGATCTGGGGGGTGCCCGAGGGTGACAGACTGCTCGTCATCACCGATGACGGATCGTGGAAAACCAAGCGGATCAATACCACGCCCCGGGTAACGATCGCCAAGAGCGCCGCATTGGGCAAACCCAAGAGCGAAGAGGTCGAGGGCGTCGCCCGGGTGCTGCCGAAGTCCGAGACACGACGTGTCTACAACGCCGTGCTGAGGCGGTACTGGTATCACGCCTGGTGGTTCTACACCCACTCGATCGTGCGGGGCGGCATCGACAAGGTGCACGTCGGCCTGGAGATCAGACCGGCCGCTTAGCGTCGCTCTTGGGATCGATCAGGATCTTCGCGTGCGCCTCGGGATCACCGAGCGCATCGAACGCGGCTTCGACACCCGACAACCCGACCGTTCCGGTGATCAGCGGCGCGACATCGACCTTGCCGTCGGCGAGCATGTGCAGGGTGTCGCGGAACTCGAGCGGCGTGTAGCCCAGCACAAACCGCAGGTCGATCTCCTTGTTGATCGCCATCGCCGGACGGATGTGGTCGGCGCCCATGCAGACACCGACAACGACGACGCGGGAAAACAGCGGCGCGCCGGCGATGATGCCGTCGATGATCCCGGGCACGCCGACGCACTCGAAGATGACGGGATGCTTGGGCGTCGCGGCGCCGGCGGCCTCGGCGGCGCGCCAAAGATGCCACCATGGCAGGCGGAGCCGCTGAAGCTTTTCGATCGTCCCGACCGCAAGGTCGAACGCCTCCAGGATGCCGTGCAGATGTTTGCGCCCCGCCGCGGTCTCATACGGCGAGTCCTGCGCGGGGTCGACGACGATATCCGCCCCGCAGGCCGTTGCCAGCGCCCGTCGGCCGGGCGAGAAGTCGCTCGCGATCACGGTCCGTACACCGTGTGACTTGAGCATGCAGATCACCGCGAGACCGATTGGCCCGCAACCGACGACGATCGCGACGTCGCCCTTGCCCACCTCACCGCGCCGGACGGCGTGCCACGCGACGGCCATCGGCTCGGTCAGCGCGGCGAGCTCGGGGGACAACCCGTTGGGGACGGCCAACGTCAACGACCGCTCGACGAGCAACTGTTCGGCGTAGGCGCCGGGCGCCATCGTCGAGAGTCCGATCCCGTGCACCTCCTTGCCGCGCCGGAGTAGCGGCAGGGCGACGACCCGCGTGCCCGGTCGTGGGGCCTTCCGGGTGCCGGGTCCGTAATCGAGTACCTCGCCGCAGAATTCATGACCGAACACGACGCGCTGATCCGACCGCATGAACGCGTCGTACCCGGATTCGGCCATCACATCGGCGAGCTCGTCGCAGTGGCGGCGGGCGTGCAAATCGGATCCGCAGATGCCGCACCTGAGGACCTCGAGCAACAACTGCCCCTTGCCGGGGGTCGGCGTCGGGACGTCGACCACGTCGAGCTTTGCGTTGGTGCACGTGACGCTCTTCATCCTTTGATCCTGCTACACGGTGGCCGACTTGTGGCCAGCCGGTTGCAGTCCTGCCGCCTGCTTCAGTTCCTCGTAGGCCTGTCGTGTGCACCGGGAGAGGTGCGGTAGGTCGTCGAGTGCGGCGGCATTGGCGACGAAGCCGAAGTCCATGCTGTCGTGGTAGGACGCGAACGTGGCGTTGAGCCCGATCGACGCCGCGAGGGCGGAGACCGGGTAGATGCCCAGCAGGCGCGCACCGTTGAGGTAGCGAATCTCCCTGGCGCCAGCCACATTCGAGACGACGAGATTGCACGCGGGCCGGGCGACACGGTCCAGGTGCGTGGAGGCCCCCAGGCCGGCGAGCGCAACGAGGCCCACCGCATAGGTGATTGCCGCCTCCTTGGACATGCGACCGAGTTCCTTCTTGCAGACGGCGACCGAGTCCACGACCTGATGGATCCGTTCCGCCATGCCCGCGCCCCGGGTTCTCCGAGTCGTGGGAACAGCGCCGACCGGAAATGCGGCGCGCCCCGGCCGAGCAGTTCCGGCACGTAGTTGAAGGGCGGCGCCGGGGTGCACGCTCGGTACGCCTCCACGATCTCGCGCACCACCGGGGCGCTGCGGGCCGGCTTCTTGAACAACAGCATCGCGCCGACGTGCGTCGTGCCGGCCGGTGACTCTATCAGCAGCCATGAAAGATCCAGCGGCGGAATCGATTTGGTCATGGCGCACCTCCAATCCGGAGCCACCCTGGTCGCGCGGGAGTCCGAATATTACGGCGATGTTCTCTCGGCGAGCCACGGCCGACGAGGGCCCTAGGGCCCCGATACGGCAGTCGTTAGTCCCTCAGCGGAGTGACGCGCGGCGCCCCGCTCAGCTCACGGCGCGAAGGGCTTCGAACGTGTCGGCCAGAGTCTCCCGTGGGTCCCGATAGGTAATGCCGAGTTCACGTTCGCTCGGTGAATCGTCGGACGCCGGCATCTGCGTGTAGTACTGCATCCCCGCCCACGTGAAGGGCGTATCGAAAGGCACGAACCGGCTGGCGCGATCCAACACCGCGCCGGCGACGCGCAGGGCGGTATCGGGAATCGGAACCGAGACCATCGCCGAGCCGGACACCTCGCCGAGCATCTTCGCCAACTCCGCCGCCGGAACGCGATGGCCGCCCGCCATGTACCGGCGCGGGCCGCGGCCGGGCTCGAGCAGTGCCGCGTGCAACGCTGCCAAATCGCGTACGTCGACGATCAACCAGGCCCCGCTCCGCCCCGGGATCACATGCATCTGCAGGGCGGCCTTGACGCCTTCGCCGGCCTCCCCGAACTGGTCACCCACCGGCGGACCGATGACCATGCCCGGATAGGTGATGTTCACCGGCGCGCCCGCATCCTGCAGACCGCGGGCATAGATCTCGACCTGCGCCTTCGAAGTCCCGTAGCCGTCCGCCCCTCCGACGACCGGCAGGTCCGCCGACAGCTCTTCCAGGCCGGCATGAAAGAGCGCGCTGAAACTGGACACGTGGACGATAGGGTCCACGCCGAGCTCGACGGCCTGACCCAGGACGTTCTGTGCGCCCTGCATGTTGGTGGTCAGCATCTGCGCCGTCTGGCGCGGGTCGGTGGCCACCAGGGCCGCGCTGTGCACGACGGCTTCGCAGCCGTCCAGCGCCTGGCGCACCGCCATGCGGTCGGTGATGTCGGCGACGGCGTAGTCCGACACGTCGACGCCCAGCTTCGCCACCGAAGTCTCCAGCTTGGCGGGGTTACGCACCAGAAACCGGATGTCGTGGCCCGCGTCGGCGATGGCCTTGGCCGTCCAGCCGCCGACGAACCCCGTACCGCCTGTGATCAGAACGCGCATGGGGGAATCTTTGCAGGACCGGGTGGCCTACAGATGACTGGAGGCAAAGTCGGCGGCTTGGCTCGTCATGCCGTTCACCCCGTAGGAGGTGTGCGCGGCGAAGCCGTCGCCGCCGCCGCTGCCGCATATCGGGTCGCCCTGGGCGCACAGCTCCAGCGTCTTCGGCTGATACAGCGGGCCGATCGCCAGCGGCGGCGCGTGGTACTTCTGCAGGAAGTCACCCGACGGCGTCCCGAACAGGGTGACCGCGGCGACGTGGTTGGCGACGTCCGCCGGCATGGGCGGCGGCACGGCCGACGCAGGCACTCCCGCCGGCACTGCCGCCGACGTGACGTATCCCGCTAGCGCGGCGCCCTGCGAATATCCGCCGAGGACCTCGCGTGTGTTGGGGCAGTTCTTGGCCGTCGCCTCGACGTGCGAGCTGGCGTCACGGATGCCGTCGACGACCGTCTGCGGAAAGTTCGGATTCGAAAAGTCGGTGCTGGCCGGGTAATTAACCGCATACACACCCAGCGAGCGGGAGCCGATCTGCGAGCGCAGCGCATTGACGAACGACCCACCGATGCCGCCGACGCCGGGCGGCTCGCCGGACCCGCGGGCGAACACCACCTCCACGTCGGGGCACGACGGATCCGCGGACGCCGACGGGCTGGGCGTGCTCGACACCAGGGCGCCGGCCGCCAGTGTCGCCAGTCCGACGAGCACCGACAGCCGGCGCGGCCCGGAGAACTCGCTCACTTCTTAAACGCGTCTTTCACCTTTTCACCAGCGTCCTTGAGGCTGGACTTCGCCTGGTCCGCCCGGCCCTCGTCCCTGGTGTCGTGGTCCCCGGTCGCCTTGCCGATGGCCTCCTTGGCACGCCCGCAAAGGTCCTCGATCTTGTTCTTCAGCTTGTCTTCGTTACTCATGCCGCTGTACCTACCCCGCTTTGCCACGGGTTGAAACCCCCGCCCTGCCATGATGGAGGGCGTGAGCGCCGCAATCGTGGTGGCAATAGTCGTGGGGCTGATGCTCCTCGGCATCGGCATGGTGGTCAATCAGTTGCTCCGGTTGCGCAGGTATCTGAAGGAATCGCCGACCGCGCCACCACCCGGCCAAGAGCCGCCGGAGGGGCCGGGCTAGCGGAAACCGGACCGTTGCGCGGGGACGGCTGATAGCTTCGTCCTCGTGGTAGCGGGGCGGCGCGGCACCGTGAAGCCGTCGGTGCTTCTGGTCACCGACGATGGCCTGCCACGCGGTGTCTGCGGAGCGGCCGACCCCCACTTCGCCAACGTGGTGAAACTGTTCGCGCAGCTGTTTCCCGGCCGCCGGTTCGGTGGCGGGGCGTTGAGCGTCTATCTCGACGGCCTGCCCGTCGTCGACGTGTGGACCGGGTGGTCGGACCGGGCCGGAACCCAACGCTGGACCGCCGACACCGGCGCGATGGTGTTCTCGGCGACCAAGGGTGTGGCGTCGACCGTCATCCATCGGCTGGCCGACCGCGGCCTGCTCTGCTACGACGAGCCCGTGGCCGAATACTGGCCCGAGTTCGCGGCCAACGGCAAGGCCGACATCACCGTGCGTGACGTCCTGCGGCACCGCTCCGGATTGTCGCACCTGCGCGGCGTCACCAAGGCCCAGTTGATGGACCACGCCCTGATGGAGGAGCGCCTGGCCGCCGCACCCGTCGACCACTTGCGAGGCGTGCAGGCCTATCACGCCTTGACCTATGGCTGGCTGCTGTCCGGTCTGGCCCGCGCGGTGACGGGCAAGGGCATGCGGGAGCTGATCCGCCAGGAGGTCGCGCGCCCCCTCAACACCGACGGCTTGCACCTCGGCCGGCCCCCGGAAAGCTCGCCGACCAAGGCCGCGGAAATCTTGATACCGCAGGGCAGGCTGCGCGCCCCGGTATTCAATTTCATCGCGCCGAAAATGGCCGGTCTCCCGTTTTCCGGCGCCCTGGGCGCGATGTACTTCCCCGGCGTCGTGTCCCTCATCAAGGGGGACACCCCGTTCCTCGACGGTGAAGTCCCCGCCGCCAACGGCGTGGTGACCGGCCGCGGGCTGGCGAAGATGTACGCCGTGCTGGCCAACGACGGCCGCATCGACGGCAAGAAGTATCTGTCCGAAGAGCTGGCGCGTGGCCTGGCGGGGCAGGCCCGGCGGAAGTGGCCCGACGCGAACATGGGGGTGCCCATGCCATTCCACCTCGGCTACCACGAATCGCCCGTGCCCGGCTTGCTGCGCGGCTTCGGCCATGTCGGTCTCGGGGGAACGCTCGGCTGGGCCGACCCGGAGGCGGGCAGCTCGTTCGGCTTCGTCCACAACCGGTTGCTCACACCGCTGCTGTTTGACATGGGATCCTTTGCGGGACTTGCCCGCCCGCTTCGCAACGCCATCTCGGCCGCCCGCGACCAGGGTCCGCTGCCGGTGCCGCAGCTGGGCGCCACCTACGCCAGACCCGGCCGGCGCAAGGTGGCCCTATAGCCGGATATCGGCGAAGTTCGCGGGTTGCGCCGTCATCCGCGACTGGACATGCGAGCCGTGCGCCGAACACACCGCGGCCGCAAGGCCGGCGACGCGAAAGGTGCGCCCGGCGATCACCGCTCCATGCCGACATAGGTGTTCCCACGCGGCAGCGTCAGCGGAAGGTCGGCGTAGGTGACGATGCCCGGCGCCGCGGCGACGACGGCCGGGATCGCGTTGATCGCGGGCATCGCGGTCATGATGTGGCCGAGGTCCATGAACTCCTCGAGCGTCGTGGCCGCGAAGTACGGCGGCGGCAGGAAGCCCACCTTGGTGGTCACCGTCGGCTGCCCGTCGATCTGGACGACCCAGCCGTCCTGTTCGATCTTCCAGTCGGGCTCGAGCGTCTGCCCCTTGCGCCAGCGCACGTTCAGGTCGATCAACGTGGTGTCGCCGACGATGCCCTGCCAGCTGATGTACACGCCCGCAACGCATCCCGCGGGGATGGTCCACGACGCCATCTCGAGGTCCGCGGTGGTCTGGGCGAACTCGGCCACGCACTTCACCTCGTCGAGCTCGACGCCGAGCGCGTCGCCCACCAACCGGACGGCCTCGCCGAAGATGGCCGTCCCCTTCGCCGCCATCGCCTGCAGGTCCGGGTGGTCGATCGGCTGCCCGAAGCCGACCGGCTTCTCGGTCTCTGGTGAGTCGTAGAACGTGGTGTCGGCGGCCTCGTTGACCGTGACCTTGTCGATCCGGTTGCACACCATCGCCGAGACGATCGCCAGCAGCTCGGCGAAGCCCGGGCTGACCCCGGAGCCGAAGATCGTCGAACCGCCCTTCTCGCAGGCCTCAGAAATCTTCTCGCGGCCGTTGCCAAGGTTGTGCCCCGTGATGAACGACGCCGTGGTCACCACGTTGACGCCCGCGGACAGGATGCGGACCAACTCGTCGACGTCGATCCACATCGGGTTGTAGACCACGCAGTCGGGTTTCAGCGCGAGCAGCGCGTCGACGTCGTTGGTGGCGGCCACGCCCAGCGGTGGGATACCGACGAGGTCGCCGGCGTCGCGCCCGACCTTCTCGGCCGACCAGGCGTAGCAGCCCACCAGTTCCAGCGTGGGGTTGGTGACGATCGACTTCAGCGAGCTCTTGCCGACGTTGCCGGTGTTCCACTGAACCACGCGATAGGTGTTTGGCACTCGCTCAGCATAGGGAATCGGAGGCCGCCTTAGTAGGCGGATTCGGCCGCCAATATCTCGGCGAGAAACGCGTCGTCAGCCTGCCGGTCCAGCCGCGCGCGCGCCCACCGGCGCACCCGCTCGCGGGTGTCGGACGACTCCGTGGTCTCGGCCCCGACGAGCACGGACGCCGCCGACCAGTCGTGGCCCCAGGCCGCCGATTCCGAAAGGGGCCGTTGCCCGCCGTCGGCCAACGGGAGGCTCGCGCGGCCGTCGGCGTCCAGGGCGCCGGTGCCGGAAATGGTTCCCGAGCGCAGTCGCACCCCGATGCCGGTGGGTGCGTCCGGTCCGATGACGGCCACCCGCACGGCGGCGACGACCGCGGTTCCGGCCGCCTCGATCGTCCAGTCGACGGTGTTCTCGCCCGCGTCGAAGATCCCGGGCGGAACCCCACCCCAGTGGACGGACGCGACACCGCGCGCGATCGGCGCCGCGGTGCGCCGGCCCGTGTCCGCGCCGGCGGCCAGCGCATAGTCGTCGCGGCGGCCACTGGGGAAGGTCAAAATCACAGTCGAATCATCAAGTGCGGCATACAGTTCGGGCCAGCCGGGACCGTCCACTCCGAGTTCGTCGGCCAGCCCGGCGCCCACGCGCACCAGGTCGAGGGCGCGTGGGTCACCGTCGGCGACGTGCGCGGCCAGGGCGGCGGCGTGCGGTGCCAGCAAGCCGGCGACGTCGGAATCCAGGGTCTCGTCGGCGAAGAAGCCCTGCGCGCCGGCGGTCAACGCCGCGACCTCGAGGTCCAGCAGCGCGCGATCGAGGCCGGCGATGCCGTCCTGTTGACTCGCGGGCCACCAGCGCCGCAGCCAGTGGCCCACGGCCAACCGGCGGAGCGGCCCGACCGACCCGGGCAGGATGTCCACGCCGGCGAGGTCGATGCTGCGGGGCTCGTCCGCCGAACCGACCGCGGAAGCCAGGGCGACGTGTCCGGATTCGCCGAGGACCCGCCAAAGCCAGTCGGCCCGGCCGAAATCGGTGAACGTGATGTGGGCCGTCGCATCGTCGGGGTCGTCGAGGGTCCACGACAGCACCGCGCCGCTGACCTCGAGCACCGCGGCCAGCGGGCTCGCCTCGCTAGCGGGGCCGGTGCTCCACAAGCCGGAATCGGCGACCAATCTCATCCCGCCACCTGCAATTCCAGCATCGCCTTGATCCGCTGCCGGTGATCCAGGCTCACCGACCGCGCGACCCCTTCGAGCAGCGACCGCACCTCGTCGACGTCCTCGCAGGGCTCCTGCCATACGTCGCGCCCGTGCAACCTCGCCCACAGCCGGCTCAGGTAGGGCTGCGCGTAGGCGGCGAGGTCGTCGACCACCTGCTGCTGGCGCGGGTGGATGGGGCCGCCCTCGGCGAGGTAGCGGCGGGCGTGCAGCACGTAGGCCTCCTTGCGCAGCCGCGCCTGGATCTGCGCCGCCAGGGCGTAGCGGCTGGCGACGGACGGGTCCAGCGGGGCCAACTCCACCGCGACCTCGATGCCCGCGACGAGCGTGGTTTGCTTGTCCTCCGACAGCAGCCCCCAGGGCGCGCAGGCCCGGTCGACCTCCTCCTCGCACAGCAGGGGGATGTCGGGCAGGGCGTCGCGGTCCAGGGCGCGGCGCAGGGTGGCGCGCACCCGGTCCACCACGCTGCGGTCCAGCGGCCGGTCACTGTCGGCGTCGCCGGTGACGCGCGGGGGACGTTGCGGGGCAACCGAACTCAGCCCCAGCTCCACGATCGACCACGGCAGCTGTGCCGCCTCGACGCGGGCCAGGGCCCCGAGGTTGTACGGCGTAGCGTCGGCGATCATCGCCGACCAGACGCGCTGCCGGGCGGTCGCGGTGCGGTGGCTGTTGGCCGGGCCCAGCACGGTGGCGAGCTCGGCCAGGAACGGGCCGGTGACGGTCTCGCCCGCCCGCACGTCGCGCCAGCTGCGGTCGAGCTGGTCGGCCAGCTTGGCCACCGCGTCGGGACCGGCCACGTATTGATGCAGCACCTCGATCGCGGTGCGGTCGCGTCCCTGGTGGACGTCCTCCAGCACGGCGGCCGCCGTCTCTTGATCCTCCGGTGCCGGTTGGCCTTTCGTCACCGCGAGCTCGAAGCACACCGGGAAGTACAGTTCCTGGGCGTTTCCGGTGCGGATCCGTTGGCGGCGCCGTTCCATCTTGAGCACCTCGAACCACGCTGCGGCCGAGCGCAATTCGGCAGCGCTGCCGACGATCAGCTCACGCATCGCTTCGGCCGTGTCCGGGGCGACGACGGGTGCCGAATACTGCGGGTTGGACCGCAACCGGAGCACCAACGGGTCGATGATGCGTTTGACGGTGCGGCTCAGCGGTCCGCCGTCGTCGCTGCTGAGCACCTCCACGCCGGGGCCGATCGCCCGCCACGCCGCGTCGATCACCGACCGGCGGGGGTGGCCGACCGCGACGGCCAACTGTGAATCCGTGCTCATCTGCACAGAATAGGGGCATGGCGCCAAACGCGGCAGCCGAAAACTTGGGTTCGGTAGCCGGCCGGCGGCCACACGCTGGTGGCATGAACAAGCTGTCAGTGCTGGTTGACCGGGTCCGCTCCGCCCGGCGTCGTGGCGGAGGGGACCGCGCCGTCGGGGTCGGCACCGTGCGCGCGGTCGAGCGCCAGGTTTTCATCGAGGTGGTCGCCGTCTCCGGAGAGACGTTCATCGGCAAGTTGGCCCGGTGCGGCGACGATCTCGATGTCTCGATGCTGCGGCCCGGTCTTGTCGTCCTGGTAGCGTTCGATCCCGCTGCACGGGAGCGCCTTTCGCTGCCTGACGACGTGCTGGCGGTGCACGCGGCGTGGGCGGCCTCGCTGTGAGCCTTATCGGGCGCCGTCGACCGCGAAGCTGACGACCGCGCCCCAATACAGCGGGCTGGCCGCGGCATCACCATCGCGCCACCGCCGCATCCGTTCGCGCTGCCACCGGTTTACCGCGCACCCCGCGTCACCGTCGGCGCCGTGGGCGCGATCCACGGCCACCACGACGTCGGCCATCGGATCGGCGGTGGCCGTAGTGAACTGGCGATACGCCGCGGTGGTGGGCAGCGACCACAGCGTGGCCGTCACCAGCTGCGCGCCGCCCAGGATCATCGCCGCCACCAGTCCCGTCGCCTCGTCGAATTGGTAGTCCCCACCCGAGCCGCAGGCGAGCAGGGCCACCCGCGGTGGCATCGGCAGTTGCAGGGCCATCAAGTCCGACGCGGTCAGGGGGCGGTGATCACCGATCGCGTCGGCGTCGCCGGGGATCTCGGCGGTGTCGGCGAGATGCAGCGCGGCGCGACCGGCTTGGTCGTCGGCCGAACTGGCGTGCCCCACATACAACAGCCTGCTCGGGGCAAGAGCCAGCAGCTTGGCCAGCCACGTGCGGTCGGCATCCTGGCGACGGAACAATTCGACCGCGGCGTCCGCGGCCGGCAGCACCGGCCGACTTTCCAGCACGTCGGTGAAGTACCGCGCCAACGGCGTTGCAGGCGAGGGCCTGCCGAGCACCGACCCCAGCGCCGAGTCCGGGCGCTGCCCCGGGACCCGCGGATCGAGAACCAGGAGCGGCGGGCCGTCCTTCCTGGCGGCCCACCCGGCCGTCGCCCGCGGTGAGTGCACGATATTCGGCGGGACCGCCAGCAACACGTCGACCAGTTCCATCAGCCGGTGGCCGTCGGTATGTTCCCCGATATCGGCGAGCTGCCAGGGGATTCGGGCCGCGGTCCGGCCGCTGGCGGTGATCGCCTCCTGACGCGCGCGCACCAATTCTTCCTTGCTGGGGCCCGATTTCGGCAGCGCCAGCAGTCCCCACGGAACCCGCGCCAACCGCGCGCTGGGCGAGACGAACAGCACCGCCCGCGGCTGGGCGGCGCACTCGGCCAACAGCTGCCAGCCGGGGGAACCGATCAGCAACACCCCGAGGATGTAGGCGAGCGTCAGCTCGGTGTCCGGCGCCGCGAAGGGCCCGGTGGTCAGCGCACGCTGGATGGCGTCGCGTCGCCCCTCGGCGCCGTGCGGCTCGGGCAGGGCGCTCACCAGTTCTTCCAGCGCGGCCAGCAGCAGGGGTTCTTCGATTACCCAGTTGACGGTTCGCGACGGTTCCCCGACCACCCGCAAGCTGGCGTAGGTGGCGATCCCGACGTCGGCGTACCTCAGGATCAGGGTGGTCCGATCGGTCTCGCTCATGGCCACGTCGACCAGGCCGCCTCGGCCGCGGTGACGGCGCGGCCGTAGCGCTGAAAAGCCAACTCACGATAGTGGCTCAGGATCGGCTCCGCGTCCGGTTGCATCCGCAGCGGCGGCAACGGCCCGAGCCGGGTCAGCGATGCGCCACCGGCGGCCGGCGAGCCGGCCGCGGCCAGCGCGGGCGCGGGCTCCAGGTCGGCGTCGACGGGGACCGCAGGGGTGGCCGTCGAAGCCCATTCGCCCGTGCGCGGCCGCTGATCACCGGCGTCGAAAGTCCCGCGCGCGCTGTGGTACTCGACCAGCTGACTGATCAGCTCGGTGTTCTCCCACTCCCAGGCGACGGCGAAGGCGCCGGCCAGGACTGGGCCGGAAACGGTGGTGGCCCAGCGGGATCTCGCGTCGGCGTCGGCGATCGAATACCGCACCGAGTCGACGGCCAGCGCCGCCGGTACCTTGAGCTCGGCGGCCTGCTCGAGTTTGGTCATGCCGCGCCGGTATTTCTCGGTGCCGACCTCGCCGCGGAGGATGCCGAGCCCCTCCGCCTGCCGCGCCTCGGTCTCCTGCAGCGTCTCGTCGGGATCACCCGAGCTGTCGAAGCCGAGGTCCGCCAACGCGTCCGCGCGCCACACCGTGCCGAGATGATTGTCGAGCAGCGCGTACTGCAACCAGCTGCTACGCGGCGACGAGTCGAGCAGTTCGCGGGCTTGGGCGATCAGCTCGACCGCTTCGGCGAAGCGGCTCCAGAAGATCGCTATCCAGCTGCGTTGCAAGAGGATACGGTGCAGATACAGCGGCTTCCCCAATTCACGCCAGTGCCGCTCGGCGTGTTCCCAACATTCGTCGGCGGCTTCCAGCGCGCCGGCCCCGAGCCGGGTGAGTCCCATGTAGAGCCAGCAGCGGGCGACGTCGTGGGCCCGCTCGTGGCGGGCGATGACGGGGTAGGCCTCGGAAACCAGTTGCTCGGTGCCGGCGTGGTTGTTGGCCGCCCAGCACGCCGCCGCCCGCTCCAATCGGGCTCGCGCCGTGGCGAGTTCCCAGCCGTTCGCCTCGGCCCGCGCTTCCGCGCGACGCAGCCAGGGGTCGGCCTCCGACAGCCGGCCGGTTTCGACGCAGAACCCGCCGTAGCCGGTACCGGCGACGACGCGAACGTGGTCCGCCGCCTCACCACTGCTGCGGTAGTCGTCCAGGGCGCCAATGATTTTCTCCCACAACGGGACCGACCGGACATGCAGGTCGTCGTCGCACAGCGCCGTCGCGCATAGGGCCCGGGCATGAATGCGCAGGCGCGCGTGCTCGTCGGCCAGGGCGGGGAAATCCGCGTCCGAGCAATCGTCGTCCAGCACGGCCAGCGCCGCCGCCGCGCCTTCGTGATCGCCGATCGCCGCGGCCAGGCCCGCTTGCAGAAACTGAGCCCGCCGTGAGTACCGACGGATCATCTGCGTGACGTCGGCGTCGGCGGGCATGCTCGCGTAGATCGACACACAGTCTTGAATGCGCCGGATGGATTCGCGCACGCCGTCATTCGCGCCGCGGTCGAGGTAGATCTCGCCGAGCTGGGCGAGGACTTCCAGCATCAGATCGTCCCGGTCCTCCCGCTCGATGTGCGGTATCAAGGACAGCAACAAATCGCGGGCCCCGGCCTCGTCGGCCGCGAACGCCAGGCGGCGCGCGTTGTCCAACTCGTCGGGGATCGACACGGCTGCATCATAAGTCCGCGAATGTGGTCCCGGCAGCGAAAGCGGCGGACGGCGGACGCGTGAGTGAGCACGTCCGCCGCCCGGTCGCAACCGATCAGCCGCAGGTCACCTTGATGTTGAAGTCCTTGGTGATCATTCCGGCCATCGGGTTCTTCAGGTCGGCACCCTGCGCCTGGCCCGTGATGGTGTAGGTCTTGCCGTCCACCGCCACGTCGGCCGAGCCGACCTTTGCACCCATGCTGTTGCTGACCGACAGCGCGTTGCCGTCGACAACCATTGCCAGCGACTCCACCTTCGGGGTGGCCTCGTCGGTCATCACGACGGCGAGCGCCTGCCGTCCGCCGCTGGAACCACTGCCGATGTTGATCTTGCCGCCGGTCTTGACGCACGTCACCGAGGCCGGGTCCAGGCCCGCCAGGTCGGCGCCACCAACCTTGACCTGCGCCCCGCCGCCGCTGGCGACGCTGGGCGCCGTGCTCGATGCCGGGCTGGCCGTGTGGCCGCCGCTGGAACACCCCACGAGCACCGATGCGGCGCCCAGTGTCCCAATCGCAGCCGCGAGAAGTCGCTTCACTTGTCGTTTCCTTCCTCCATGCGCCGCCCCGATGGCGTCGTCATGGCGCAAGTACAGATCCCCGGATTCGCTACCGATCCCAAATTTCGCGGCGCCGAGCCGGTAGGCTGCGTCGATGTCGGCGCTGACGAAGGGAGGCACGCGATGCTGAGCGTGAAGTGGCTGGAAAAGCCTGAGGCCCATGACTTTCCGGCGGCGGCGGATTACCTCACCATGCTCGCGGACTCCGCGACCGTCAAAAAGGTGATCAAAAAGTTGAAGGCCGGCACGGTCACGCATCGCAAGGCCAAGGACATCCTGCGTGCCGCCGGGCTGGGGCTGCTGCCGGTCGACAATCCCCATGTCGCGGCGGACCTCACCAAAATCGAGAAGGGCCAGGCGCTGTCGCCCATCCTGCTGGTGCGCGGTGACTTCCCGATCGGCGTCCCGTCGCAGATCGCCGACGGGTATCACCGCGTGTGCGCGAGCTACCACACCGACGAGAACACCGACATCCCGGTCGTCATCGCGGCCGTGAGCCGCTAATCGAGGATGTGACCATGATCGACATCAAGAGCGTGGAAAACGTGCAGGTGCTGACGCTTTCGTCCGGCCCCGTCAACGCCCAGGACGTCGAGTTACTCGACGAACTGACCTCGGCGGTTCGCGAGCTGGGGCGTTCGGACGCCGGCGCGCTGGTTGTCACCGGAGCCGGCCGGGCGTTCAGCGCCGGGGTCGACCTCAACCGCGTCGTCGACGGGGGCACCGCCTACACCGATCGGCTGGTCCCGGCGCTGTCCGCGGCGTTCGAGGCGATGTTTTCCTATCCGGGACCGACCGTGGCGGCGATCAACGGCGCCGCCATCGCGGGCGGGTGCGTGCTCGCGTGTGCCTGCGACCGCCGCCTGATCGCGCCTGAGGCGCCCATCGGAGCGGCCGAGGTGCGGGTCGGGGTGCCGTTTCCGGTCGCGGCACTGGAGGTGATGCGCTACGCGTGTGGGGACCACGCCGAGGAAGTGCTGCTGGTTGGTCGCAACTATCGGGGGCCCGAGGCCGTCGCTCGTGGACTCGCCCATCGCGTGGTCGCCGACAATCTCCTGGAGGAGGCCGTGGCGGAGGCCTCGGATCTCGGTGGCATCCCCACCGACGCCTATCGCCAGACCAAGACCCAGCTGCGGGCCCCGACGATGGCGAGGATTCGTGCGGGTGGCGCTATCGACGACGAGGTCCGTCAGATGTGGGGCGCGGACGAGACCCAGCAACGCATCGCCGCCTACGTCGAGCGCCTGCGACGGCGCGACTGATCAGAGCCGGCTATTCCTCGTCGAGGGCGACCCCGCCCCTGGTACGCCGGCGCCGCATCCGGTGCGACCCCTTCCCCGTCGGGCGACGGTTGCGCAGCCTGGCCTGGCCTTCCTCTGCCTCTTCGCCGGACTCTTCCGTCGCGGCTTCGGGTTCCGCCGCAGCCTCGGAGGTCTCGGCGGCGTCGGAGGTCTCGGCCGTGACGGTCTCGGCCTCTTCCGGCTCGCCGGCCTCGGCTTCCTCGGAGGCTTCGGTGTCGTCCTCGGTGGCCTCGGTGTCTTCGTCGGCCTCGTCGCCGCCCTCGTCGGCTTCGGCCTCGTCGCCCTTCTTGCGGCGCAGCCGGGGTTTCTTGGGTTCCTTCGCCTTGATCGGCTTCGGCGGTGGCGGCGGCAACTCGGCGACAAACGACAGGTAGAACGCGAAGAACCCGAGCAGCGCGATCGCGGCGGCCGCGCCATAGATCGCGAAAAGATACTGTCCGGCGGCGTCCAGGTTCAGCCAGATCTCGCTGATCGCCGCGCCGATGATCAACACGCCCGCCAGCACATGGCCCACGATCGAGGCGACCCGTAGCGTCAGGGCCAGCCGCGGCGTCCCCAGCTCCGGCCTGCGCACCCGCAACAGGTTGAACACCACCGGCAGTGCGGCCGAGGCAAACAGCGCACCCGTCGTGATACGCAGCGCCGTCCCCAACGAATGCGCGGTGTCACCCATCAGCTCCGGCCAACGGGGCAACACGAAAAAGAAATAGAGGACGCCGGCAGCGATCGAGAAAGACGCGTGCCACGGGATGGCGACCTTGCGCCCCATACGCCTCCTCATGCTGGTTGGCTCAAGCCAGCCTAAAGGCGACCAACCCGATTCCAAACCATCGTGCCCGTCCGCATGGCGGACCAATTGCGGAGGATGCGGGATTTGAACCCGCGAGGGCTGTTAACCCAACCCGCGTTCCAGGCGAGCGCCATAGGCCACTAGGCGAATCCTCCGTGGCCATGGTAACCGAGGCCGCCGTAGCGGCCGCCACGCGCTCCGCGCCGGGTACTACACTCGCCGATGGACCCCGCGCGGCGTCTATCCTGTGAACTCCCCCAGGGCCGGAAGGCAGCAAGGGTCAATGGGCTCTGTCGGGTGCGCGGG
This sequence comes from Mycobacterium paraffinicum, assembly GCF_001907675.1. Lineage (GTDB taxonomy): Bacteria > Actinomycetota > Actinomycetes > Mycobacteriales > Mycobacteriaceae > Mycobacterium > Mycobacterium paraffinicum_A. The sequence goes on along the minus strand of NZ_MPNT01000009.1, from coordinate 31,309 downwards.
GTCCCCTATATCCATTGAGTGGCGACCCGCTTCGCCCGGCTCCGCCGCGCTTGCGATCGCCACTAGGTTTGATGAGTGGCGACCCGCTTCGCCCGGCTCCGCCGCGCTTGCGATCGCCACTAGGTTCCCGCCTTCGACAGCGAAAGGGTCCACCGTGCCGCTGGATTCCCTCAGCCCGCAAGACCTTGCCGCCGCACACGCGCGCAACCAGCAGGATTACGCGGATCTGCAGGCCAAGAAGTTGGCCCTCGACCTGACCCGCGGCAAACCGGCGCCGGAGCAACTCGACCTGTCCAACCAGCTGCTCAGCCTGCCCGGCGGCGACTACCGCGACGGCGAGGGCACCGACACCCGCAACTACGGCGGCCTGCACGGCCTGCCCGAGCTGCGCGCCATCTTCGGCGAGCTGCTCGGCATCGGCGTGCCCAACCTGATCGCCGGCAACAACTCCAGCCTGGAGTTGATGCACGACCTGGTGGCCTTCTCGATGCTCTACGGCGGGGTCGACTCGCAGCGCCCCTGGAAGGACGAAGCGAGCGTCAAGTTCTTGTGCCCCGTTCCCGGCTATGACCGGCACTTCGCGATCACCGAGACGATGGGCATCGAGATGATTCCCGTCCCGATGCTGGCCGACGGTCCCGACGTCGACCTGATCGAGGAACTGGTCGCCGCCGACCCCGCCATCAAGGGCATGTGGACGGTGCCGGTGTTCGGCAACCCCACCGGGATCACCTATTCGTGGGAAACGGTGCGACGGCTGGTCCAGATGCGCACGGCGGCCCCGGACTTCCGGCTGTTCTGGGACAACGCGTACGCCGTGCACACGCTGACGCACGACTTCCCTCACCAGATCGACGTGCTGGGTCTGGCCGCCGCGGCCGGCAACCCGAACCGCCCCTACCTCTTCGCGTCCACGTCCAAGATCACCTTCGCCGGTGCCGGCGTGAGCTTCCTGGGCGGATCACTGGGCAACATCGCGTGGTACCTGCAGTACGCAGGGAAGAAGTCGATCGGCCCGGACAAGGTCAACCAGCTGCGGCACCTGCGCTTCTTCCGCGACGCGGACGGGGTGCGCCTGCACATGCTGCGGCACCAGCAGATACTGGCGCCCAAATTCGAGCTGGCGTTGGACATCCTGGACAAGAGGCTGGGCGACTCCAAGATCGCCTCGTGGACCGAGCCTCAGGGCGGCTACTTCATCAGCCTCGATGTGTTGCCCGGGACGGCGCGCCGCACGGTGGCGCTGGCGAAGGACGCGGGCATCGCGGTGACCGAGGCGGGCGCGTCGTTCCCGTACCGAAAAGATCCCGACGACAAGAACATCCGGATCGCGCCCACCTTCCCGTCGCTGCCGGACCTGCGCGACGCGGTCGACGGGCTGGCCACCTGCGCGCTGCTGGCTGCCTCGGAATCGCTGCTCGTCTCCGCCGCATCGAGTGTGAGCTGAGGGCGACGACACGCCGCGCGAGTCCGCCGTAGGTTCACGCTCGAAGCCGCTGCCGCACACTCGATGCCCGGCGGGCTGTCGTCGGCCGGCGCCGGTAGCCTGCTGACCGTGGCCCTCTACCGCAAGTACCGACCGGCAAGCTTCGCCGAGGTGGTGGGGCAGGAGCATGTCACCGAACCGCTGTCGATCGCCCTGGAGGCCGGTCGCATCAACCACGCCTACCTGTTTTCCGGCCCCCGGGGCTGCGGGAAGACGTCGTCGGCGCGCATCCTGGCCCGGTCGCTTAACTGCGCGCAGGGCCCGACGGCCACCCCGTGCGGGGTCTGCGAATCCTGTACGGCGCTCGCCCCCAACGCTCCCGGCAGCATCGACGTGGTGGAACTGGACGCCGCCAGCCACGGCGGCGTGGACGACACCCGCGAGCTGCGGGACCGCGCGTTCTACGCGCCGGCGCAGTCGCGCTATCGGGTGTTCATCATCGACGAGGCGCACATGGTGACCACCGCGGGTTTCAATGCCCTCCTCAAGATCGTGGAGGAGCCGCCCGAGCACCTCATCTTCATCTTCGCCACCACCGAACCGGAGAAGGTGCTGCCGACGATCCGGTCGCGCACCCACCACTACCCTTTCCGGCTGCTGCCGCCGAAGACCATGCGGGCGTTGATCGGGCGGATCTGCGAGCAGGAGGGCGTCGTCGTCGACGACGCGGTGTACCCGCTGGTGATTCGCGCCGGCGGCGGCTCGCCGCGCGACACGCTGTCGGTGCTGGACCAGCTTGTCGCGGGGGCCGAGGACAACCACCTGACCTACCAACGGGCGCTCGGGCTGCTGGGGGCCACCGATGTCGCGCTGATCGACGATGCAGTGGACGCCCTGGCCGCGTCGGACGCCGCGGCGCTGTTCGGTGCGGTGGAATCGGTGATCGATGCGGGCCACGACCCGCGGCGGTTCGCCACCGACCTGCTGGAGCGGTTCCGCGACCTTCTGGTGCTGCAGGCCGTTCCGGACGCCGTCAGTCGCGGCGTGGTGGATGCCCCGGAGGATGTGCTCGACCGGATGCGTGACCAGGCGACCCGCCTCGGGGCGGCCACGCTGACCCGCTACGCCGAGGCCGTGCAAGCGGGGCTGGGTGAGATGCGGGGCGCGACGGCCCCGCGCCTGCTGCTCGAGGTCGTCTGCGCGCGGCTGCTGCTGCCGTCCGCCAGCGACACCGAGTCGGCGCTGCTGCAGCGCGTCGAGCGCATCGAGACTCGGCTGGACATGTCGATTCCCGCCGCCGAGGCGGCCGCCGCGCACCCGCCCCGGCCGGTTGCGGCGCCTGTCCGGTCACGCAAGGAGGCGGCTCCCAAGGAGGCCCCCCCGCCCCGCGAGGCCCCCCCGCCCCGCGAGGCCGCGCCGCCCCGGGAGGCCGCGCCGCCCGTCTCCAAGCCCGAGCCACCGCCCGAGCCGACGCCCGAGCCGGCCCCGGCGGCCGCCCCCGAGCCGGTGGGCGCGCCGGGCGAACTGAACGCCGCGGCGGTGCGAACCATGTGGCCGACGGTGCGCGACAAGGTGCGCCAGCGCAGCCGCACCACTGAGGTGATGCTGGCGGGCGCCACCGTCCGCGCGATCGAGGACAACACGCTGGTGCTGACACATTCCTCGGCGCCACTGGCCAAGCGGCTGTGCGAACAGCGCAACGCCGACGTCATCGCCGAAGCGCTCAAGGACGCGCTCGGCGTCAACTGGCGGGTGCGCTGCGAGGTGGGCACCGCGGCCCCGGTCGAGTCGGCCCCGCCGACGCCGAGGGCCGCCGAGCCCCCGCCCGACGTGGCCCAGCGGGACGAAGAGGAACACATGCTCGCCGAGGCCGGCCGCACGGAGCCGTCGGAGCCGCGCCGCGACCCCGAGGAGGTCGCGCTCGAACTGCTGCAGAACGAGCTCGGCGCCCGCCGGATCGATAACTCCTGAGCCAGCCCCTACGGCGTCCACCAGGGCCGCAGCGGCAGCTGGTCGTCGCCCCGGGCGGCGACGTTGGCCGCCAGCACGTGGTGCAGCTGCAGGTTGTTCTGCTCGAAGGCCACCCGCGAGGCCGCCATGTACAGGCCCCACACCTTGGCGGTGGCCACGCCGACCTCGCCGACGGCTTCGTCCCAGTGCTCGACCAGGTTGCGGCACCAGTCCCGCAGCGTCATCGCGTAGTGGTGCCGGAAGTTCTCCTCGTGCAGCACCTCGAAGCCGACGTCCTGGACCTCGGTGATGATGCGGCCCGACCCGGTCAGCTCGCCGTCCGGGAAGACATACCGGTCGGTGAAGCCGCCAGCGAAGGACGTCGACTTGTTGTCATGGCGGGTGATGCAGTGGTTGAGCAGCAGGCCGCCGGTGCGCAGCTTCGACTTCAGGAACCCAAAGTAGGCCGGGTAGTTCTTGACGCCGATGTGCTCGGTCAACCCGATCGAGGACACGGCGTCGAATCCGCCCTCGGCGATGTCGCGATAATCGGAATGGCGGACCTCGGCGAGGTCCGCGAGTCCTTCCTGCTCGATCGCGCGCCGCGCCCATTTCGCCTGCTCACCGGACAGGGTCGCGCCGATCACCCGGACGCCGCGCCGCGCGGCGAAGCGGACCATGCCGCCCCATCCGCAGCCGACGTCGAGCAGCCGGTCGCCCGGCCGCAGCCGCAACTTCTCGAAGACCAGTCGGTATTTGTTGTCCTGGGCCTCTTCCAGCGTCGCGTCGGCGTCGGGGTAAACGGCGCACGTGTACGTCATCGACGGGCCGAGCACCCACTCGTAGAAGGTGTTGGAGACGTCGTAGTGGTGGTGGATGGCCTCGGCGTCGCGGGTCTTGGTGTGCATCAGCCCGTCGGCGATCCGCCGCCACCGGGGCGGCGTCTCCTGCGGCGGCGGGGCGACCGGCACCAGCCGCTCCAGCCCCATCGACCGCACGACGTTGGCGAGCACGCGCGCCGGCGGCCGCTTGAATTGGACGCGGTCGGTCAGCGTCGTGAGCAGCTGGTAGGGATCACCGGGGTGGACGCCGTACACGTCCAGGTCGCCCGCCACGTACGCGCGGGCCAGGCCGAGCTCGCCGGGAGCGGTGGCCAGGTAGGTGGCGCCGCGCGGCGTCCGCAGGTCCAGGCCCAGTTCGGCGTCCGCGCTGCCCGCGGTGCTGCCGTCGTAGGCCGTGAACTTCAGGGGATGGCGCCCGGTCGCGGCGAAGACCTCCAGGATCTGCGCCATGCTGAGCTTTCCGGTGGTGCGGTGGGGCTCTCTGGTGGTCGTCATCGCCGTTGTACCGCCTTTGCGTAGAGGTCGAGGAGACGGGAATCGGGATCGTAGGTTTTCTTGACCGTGCTGTAGGCCTCGCCGCCGTACAACTCGTCGAATTCCTCGCGGGCGTAGTACGAGTCGGAATATAGCGACTTGTGCCCGCCGAGTTCGCTCACCTTCGCCTCGATCGTCCGGTTGGTCCCGCCTTCCGTGGTGCCCGCCGGCACCGAAGACCAAAAGCCGACATTGACGTACGTGTGGTCGGGCCGCATCGGATACAGCGGCCAGCCCTCGTGGTCGCGCAGCCGCAGCGGACACAGCCAGAGCGGGGTGATGGGCACGCTGCCCAGGAACCACTCCAAGAATTCGCAGGTCCGCTCGACCGGCACCTCCACGTCCTGGACCACCCGCTCGCGCGGGGGACGGCCCTTGCGCTTCTCTATCCGGTCGGCGATGCCGAAGCGCTGGTCCATGGCGACGAGCTTCGAGTAGACGCTGCTGCGCCGGTAGCGGCGCGGCCACCAGGGCCGCAGCCGGGGGTTCTGCACACCGAACGCGCGCGAGCACCAGAACCAGTCGGTGTCCCAGCGCCAGAAATAGTCGTGCATGGTCAGCCGGTCGTCCTTGATGGCTTCCACTCCGGGAGAGTCGTGCCGGATGGACTGGTAGTAGATGTCTTTTCCGGTGTAATCGCTGACCGGCCCCGGGGTGGTGGTTCGCCGGCCCACGCACAGGTAGCTCTCGTCGGCGCTGAACACCACGCCGTCCAGGTAGTCGACGGGTGTTCCGCCCTGGCCGCCGGTGTCGATGATGCGTTCCATGGCCGCGACCAGCGCGGGCAACGAGCGGAAGCGGACGTGCCGTAACGCCACAAACGGTGCGACCTGCTCCAGCTCGATCCGCAGCCGGGTCGAATAGCCAAGCGTCCCATAGGAATTGGGAAAGGCGCGGAACAGGTCGGCGTGCTGGGTGCGGGATGCGGTAAGCAACTCGCCGGCGCCCGTGAGAATGTCCATCTCCAGCACCGATTCGTGCGGCAGGCCATTGCGAAACGACGCTGACTCGATGCCCAAGCCGCTGACCGCCCCACCGAGCGTGATGGTCTTCAACTGCGGGACGACCAGCGGCGAAAGGCCAAAAGGCAAGGTCGCGGCGACCACATCCTCGTAGGTGCACATGCCGGCCACCTCGGCGGTACGCGATTCGGGATCGACACTCAGCACGCCGGTCAGCCCCGATGTGTCCAGGCCGGGGGCGTCGCGTTTGGCCCGGGCGCGGAACAGATTTGAGGTTGGTTTGGCGAGTCGGACGACTGACGTCGCCGGGATGGATCGATAACTCGCCATCAACCGGTCAACGCCCGACTTGTGCGCTGAGAGTGCAGATCCAGGGACAGGCACCACATATACCCTAGTCTTCGACCACAGCCCGTGCACCCGCGCGCGGGCGGGCTATAGCTTCAGGAGTTGTTTTGGGACAGGTGAGTGCTGCCAGCACGATTTTGGTCAATGTGGAGCCGGCCGCCACCCTGGCGGCGGTCGCGGATTATGAGACGGTGCGTCCGAAAATTCTGTCCCCGCAATACAGCGACTACCAGGTGTTACAGGGCGGTCAGGGAGCGGGCACGGTCGCCAAATGGAAGTTACAGGCCACCAAGTCCCGCGTCCGCGACGTGCAGGTCAACGTCGACGTCGCCGGCCACTCGGTCATCGAGAAGGACGCGAACTCGTCGATGATCATCAACTGGACGGTGGCCCCCGCCGGACCCGGCTCGAGCGTCACCGTGAAGACCACCTGGACCGGCGCAGGCGGAGTCAAGGGATTCTTCGAAAAGACCTTTGCACCACTGGGATTGAAGAGGATTCAGGGCGAGGTCTTGGAAAACCTGAAGCGGGAGCTGGAGAGCTAGGTGCGACTGGCGACCGCCACCGTCGGGCCGAGCGGGCGGGTGCGGAACTCAACCTTGATCGCCGGATCCGCATGCTCTGCGAGCGCCGTCAGGGCCGACGGGCTGTAGGCCCGTAACGAGCTGATGACCCCGTCGTGTGCCAACGGGATCAACCGAGTGAACGGCAGCACCGCCGCGAGCACCACGACGTGGAGCGGCGCCGGGGGCCTGCGGAGGTCGATGATCAGCAACTTCTTCGCTGCGCGGGTCCCTTCGGCGAATACCCGGGCCGCCTGCTCAGGGGGCAGGTGGTGCAGCGACAACGCGAACAGCGCCAGGTCGTAATGGCCGTCCGGGGCGTCAATCGCGGTGGCGTCCATCTGCCGGACCGTGGCGCGCGGGTGGGCCCCCAGGTCGCCGGCCGCGACCTCGGCGACGAACGCGGGATCGACGTCGGTGACCGTGACATGCGCCGTGGGGTGATTGGCCAGCAGCCTGCGCGACAGACCGCCGAACCCGGCCCCGAGTTCGAGGATCGCCGGGGAGGGCACGTCCTCTACCTCGGCGAGCACCATCCGGGCTAATCCCTCGTGAGCGCGGGACCGCCGCCGTTCGGCGCGGTCGAGCGCGGCGATCACCCTGCGTTTGAGATCGTCGACGTCGTCGCGGTCCAGGTATTCCAGCCGGTCGGTTTGTAACCTCCGGTCCAGCCAGGACGCGTCCGGCCCACCCCGGGGCATGCTCGCAAAGTCGACCGTATCAACCGCGTGCCGTTTCTTCACCGTGACCGCCTCGCGTTCTCCAGGGCAAATTTGAGGTGCTCGCCGTACATGTTGAGTGACGAGGTGGTCAACATGTCATAGTGCGAGCAGTCGATCGAGTACGCCGTGAACGCCCCGGCCGTGTGGGATTTCCATTTCTTCAGCCGGGACCGGGCAGCCAGTTGGGTTCCCATCTTGTGCATTTGCTCCAATAGTGTTGGGTCGCTGCCGTTTCGGTGCCCATTGCGGGCAGCGGAGAACAGGACCATGTCGCCGTCGAAGACCTCGGGCTCGTGTTCGGCCAAAAACGATTGGCTGGCAGTGGCGCATTTGACCATGAACTCCAACAGCTCTTTCGGCGGCAGGACCGAGTTGCCCAGCTTCCGGCGAAGCAACTCCTCGGCGCGCTGATAGGTGAGGGGCCCCGAACGAGCGTCCACGCCGTTGGCCCGCAGAATGCGCTCCAGGATCTGACTCTCGGCCGATGCACCAATCCTGTTGGCGCTGAACCTGGATATGCCTTTGGTCGCCGAGTAGGGAGCGTCCAGCAAGACCAGGCTGTCGACCACGCATCCGCGTCGCTGTAACTCGATTGCGAGTTCGTGGGCGACGACGCCGCCGAATGACCAGCCCAGCAGCTTGTAGGGCCCGTCGGGATAGAGCCCTTGCAGGGTGTCGGCGTATCGGGCCGCCATGGCGCGAATCGACTCCGGTTCGCCCTCGCCGTTTTGTGGGACGCGGTTGATACCGATGATCGGGCAATCCAGGAATTCGCCGAGCGCTCGATATTGCCAGCTGAGTCCGAAACCGTCATGAATACACCACAGTGGAACGCCGCTGCCTTCCTTGAGGGTCTCGACGGGCACCAACTCCTCGGCGCTCGCGGGGGTGCCCAGTTGCCGGCTCAGGCGCCGGACTGACGGCGCGTAGAACAGGGTGCGCACCGCCAGCCCCGCATCCAGGGCGGCGTTGATCGCCGCGGTTGCCCGCATCGCCGAAATGCTGTCGCCCCCCAGGTCGAAGAACGAGTCGTCGACCCCGACGCGCTCCACACCCAGCACCTGCGCGTAAATGTCGGCCAGGATCTTCTCGACCGAGTTCGCCGGGGCGCGGTACCGCTCGCCGTCGGCGTACCGGGGCGCCGGCAGCGCGCGGACGTTCAGCTTGCCGTTGACCGTCAGCGGCAGCGTCTGCACCGCCACCACCGCCGCCGGGACCATGTGGGCGGGCAGCCGTTCGGCCAGCACGCTGCGCGCCTCGGTCGGGTCGGCCGTGCCAGTGATGTAGCCGACCAGGCGCTTATCGCCGGGGCGGTCCTCGCGGGCGACCACGGCCGCACGCTCGACTCCGTCGAGTTCGGCCAGGGCGCTTTGGATTTCGCCGAGCTCGATCCGGTAGCCGCGGATCTTGACCTGATCGTCGGTGCGCCCGAGGTGCTCGAGTTGCCCGTCGGCGCGCCATCGCACCCGATCGCCGGTGCGGTACATCCGCGTGCCGGGCGGCCCGAACGGGCATGCCACAAACCGCGAAGCGGACAGCCCGGGCCGACGCCAATAGCCAACTCCGACACTATGTCCGACCACGTAGAGTTCGCCGACGACGCCGGCCGACACCGGGCGCAGCCAGTCGTCCAGCACGACGAGCGCGGCGCCGGGCACCGGCGCACCGATCGGCACGACATCGGATCCGGCTGTGAGCGGGGCGCTCAACGTCACCCACATCGTCGTCTCGGTGGGGCCGTATTCGTTGATCATCACCCGGCCTGGCGCCCAACGGTTCACGAGGTCGGGCGGGCAGGGCTCACCGCCGACCAGCAGCGTCACCGACTCCAATCCGTCGGGCGGGAGCATGCCCAGTGCGGTCGGCGTTTGGCACAGCACCGTGACCTCTTCGGTGACCAGCAGGTGGTGGAAGTCGGCCGGGGACGCGGCCACCGACTCCGGCACCACGACCAGCCGCCCGCCATTGAGCAGGGCGCCGAAGATCTCCCAGCCCGAGATGTCGAAACTGTAGGAGTGCCATTGTGTCCATACCTGTTGTGGCGAAGCCAGATTGGGATCGAGTGACCCGACGAGTTGGGTGACGTTGTGGTGGGTGATCGACACGCCCTTGGGGACGCCGGTGGTGCCTGAGGTATAGATGATGTAGGCCAAGTCCTCGGGGTCCGGCGGCGGCAAGGGTGTCGCCGGGTATGTCGTGACCCGGGGGTCGTCGACGTCGATGACCGGCAGTGCGGAACCGTCCAATCGGCCGGCCAGCCCGCCGGTCGCTATCGCGGCGATCGGCGCGGCATCGGCGATCATGAACTCGATCCGCTCCCGAGGCAGCGCCGGGTCGATCGGCAGATAGGCAGCGCCGGCCTTCAACACCGCCAGAATGCCGATGATCGCGTCAGCTGTGCGGGCGGACAGCAACGCTACGCACCGTCCGGGCCCCGCGCCTTGCTCGGTCAACAGGTGCGCCAGGCGGTTCGCCGACGCGTCGATTTCGCGGTAGGTCATCGAGCGACCGGCACAGGTGAGCGCCACGGCATCGGGGGTCCGACCGACCTGCGCGGCGAAGGACACCGGAATCGAAACGGTTGTGGTGGGCCGGTCCAGCGAGGCCAGGTTGCCCCAGGCGTCGAGGCGCGCGTGTTCGGGCTCGTCGAGTAGATCGAGGGCGGACAACCGGGCGGTCGGGTCGGCGGCCATAGCCTCCAGCACGCGCTCCAACTGCGTGATGAGTGTGTGGATGGTGTCGGTGTCGAAGACGCCGGTGTCGTATTCGAGGCGCACGCCGAGTTGCTCGCCCGTGCGGGCCTCCAATGTCAATGGGTAGTGGGTGGATTCGTGGGTGGTCAGGTCGGTGATCGCGAACTCGTGGGCACCCGCCATCTCGCTGGTGTCGACGGGATAGTTCTCGTAGACGAAGAGGGTGTCGAACAACTGGTCGTGGCCGGTGAGGTGGTGGATCGCCGAGAGCGCCAGGTGCTGGTGATCCAACGTTCGGTTGTGGGCCTGTTGGAGTTGGTTCAGCAATTCGGTGGTGCTGGTGGCGGCACCGATGGTGGCGCGCACCGGCACGGTGTTGATCAGCAGCCCCACAAGCGTTTCCGCGCCGGGCAGATCGGTTGGGCGCCCGGAGACCGCGGCGCCGAAGACGACGTCGTGCTGGCCCGTCAGCCACATCAGCAGTTGCGCCCAGCCGGCCTGCAACACCGTGTTGATGGTGGTGTGATGCGAGCGCGCCAGTTCGCTCAGCGCGTGCGTCGTCCCCTTGGAGAACCGGTGCGAGGCCTCGCCTCGGCGGCCGGGCCCCGCCCGGTTCGCGGGGCCGACGAGGGTCGGGGTGTCGAATCCGGCGAGTGTCTCGCGCCATGCGGCGTGGGCGGCCTCGAGGTCGCGATCGGCCAGCCAGGTGACGAACCTGCGATACGACGTGGACGCCGGGAGCCGCTGCCCGTAATACGCGGCGAACATCTCCTGCAGCAGGATCGACGTCGACCAGCCGTCGAGGACGATGTGGTGGTTGGTGACCACGATCCGGTGTTGGTTCGGTGCCGTGCGGATGAGTGCCACCCGGAAAGCCGGCGGATCCGCGAGGTCGCAGACGGCGACGCGTTCGGCCGTGCACAGTTGCCGGATCCGGGTGTCGGCGTCGTCGACGTGGTCCAGTTCGATGTACTGCCATCCCGGCTGGGGATCGGACGGGATGAGCTGAACGGGTTCGTCTTGGGCGCAAAAGCGGGCCGCGAGGTTGGGGTGGCGCTCGACCACCGTGTGCACCGCTGCGCGCATGCGGTCGGGGTCCAGCGGCCCGGTCACGCTGAAATCGAGCTGGACGGAATAGAGTTCGGCCAGGGCGTCGAACCCCTGTGTGGTGCTGGCATGGAACAGCAGGCCCTGCTGCAGCGGGGTGAGCGGCAGGATGTCGGCGATCGAGTACTGCTGTTGCAGGGTGTCGATCTGCTGTTGAGTGAGCCGCGCGGGGGCGATGTCGGAGGGGGTCAGCCCGCCGCCGCCCCGCCCGACGTGGGTGCAGATGCCGGCCAGGGCTTCGAACCACAGCCGGTTAAGTCGGCTGACGGCGGCTTGATCCAGCGCGGAGGGCGCCCAGGTCCAGGTGGCGTTCAGTGCGGGGCCGGCGTCGGTTTCGACGGCGACGGCGCTGAGCTCGACGGTGTGCATCAACGGCATGCTCACCGCAGACGCGGCCGCAGTGAACGCCGAGCCGTCCGCACTGATCAGCCACAGATCCTTCGACGCGTCGGGATCGGCGCCGTGGGAGCCAAGGCGTCCGAGGTAGTTGAATCCGATAGTGGGTTCGGGACCCGTCAGCGTGGTGTTGAGGTAGCGCAGCAGTCCATAGCTGAGGGGATCGGGAAGCGCGCGCAGTTGTTCCTTGGCGCGCTTGATGATTGGGCCGAGGCGGGCGTCGCCGGCCGTCACCAGCGGCCAGGGCAGCGCGCCGGCACTCAGCGCCACGGGGTATTTGGTGGTGAACCAGCCCACGGTCCGGGACAGGTCGACGTCGGCGGCGAGTTCTTCGTCGCGGCCATGGCCTTCGACGTCGAGAGCGATCGCCGCGTCGCCGGTGCCCAAGAATTCGGCGCAGGCCAACGCGAAGGCGATCAGCAGGACGTCCTGGATTCCCGCGTGGAATGCCGCGGGCGCGTCGCTCATCAGCAGGCGGGCGGTCTCACCGTCCAGCGAGGCGGTCAGGTGCCCGGCGGTGGCATAGGTGTCTGACGCCTCCGGTAGTGCCGGCGGCGTGGCCAAGACCCGTTGCCAGGTCTCGTTGTGCGCCAACACCGCTGGGTTGCCGGCATGTTGGACGAGGAGTGCGGACCACCGCTGGAATGACGTCCTCACTGGCGGAAGGGCTATGGGCTGGCCGCTGTGGTGTTGGGCCCATGCGATGTTGAGGTCTTCGAGCAGGATGCGCCATGACACCGCGTCGACGGCCAGATGGTGGATGATGATCGCCAACTGTCCGGTGGTGCTCGCCCACACGGCACTGAGCATGGCCCCGGCGGCGGGATCGAGCCGTGACCGGGCGGCGACGATCGCTTCGTCGGTGAGGGCGTCGACGGTGTGCAGTAGCGGCTCGGCATGCACCGATTCCGGTTCGGGCACAGTTAATTTCCAGCCTTCGGGACCGTCGTCGGCGCGTAGCCGCAGCATGGCGTGCCGGTCCAGCAGGGCCTGCAGCACGACCGTGACGTCGGCCATGTCGGCCCCCGCGGGTGCCTGCAAGACCATGGTTTGGTTGAACTGGTCGACGGGGCCGTCCACGCTGCGCAGCCAGCGGATGATCGGGGTGGCCGCCACCTCACCGATTCCCTCGTCGATGGGGCCTGCGTCGGCCACTCCGACCACCCGGGCCAGCCCGGCCACGGTCTGCTCGACGAAGATGTCGCGGGGGCGGCAGCTCAGGCCGGCCGCGCGGGCCCGCGACACCACCTGCATCGACATGATGCTGTCGCCGCCCAGGTCGAAGAACGACTCGTCGACCCCGACCCGGCCCAGCCCGAGTACTTGGGCGTAGATCGCGGCCAGGATTTCTTCGGTCGGGTTCTGCGGTGCGCGGAAGGGTGTGTCGGCAAAGACCGGCACGGGCAGCATTTTTCGGTCGATCTTGCCGGAGGAGGTCATTGGGAACTCGTCGAGCACCATGATCTGCGTCGGCAACATGTAGTCCGGTAGCCGGGCGCTCAACCGGCGACGCACCGCGCTGATCCGCGTGTTGTTGCGGGGGTCGTTCGCCGTGTCGTGTCGGCCATCCGGTTCCGGCAGGTACACGTCGCTGATGGTGGGAACGCGTTCCTCAGCGGCGTCCATGAAGATCGCATCGAGCGTGCCCGGCTGAGCGCCCCACGTGACCGCGACGCGATAGCCGAGGGCCTCGCCGAGGCGGTGCAATTCGTCGGGCGTCGCGGTGCCGGTTGGCTCCAAGCCGGAAGCCTGGGCGCGCGCGTCGGCCAGGGATAGCCCCGCGGCCAGGCCCTGTTCGATCCGGACGTCGGTGACCAATCCGGCGCGGGGGATGCCGGATATCCGGATGTCGGCGGGGCGGTGCGAGGTCAGTCGATCGTGCAGTCCGTCCAGGCCGGCGCAATCGGTCCACGCCCAGGTGGGGACGGCGGCCAGGGAATGCACCGATGTGGGCGCCTTGTGCAGGACGACGTCGTAGCGATACCGGGTGAGTTCGTTGTCGGCGGCTCCGCGCTTGACTTGGATGTCGAGCGCCGAGACCGCCGGATGGTCGACCGCCCAGGCGGTGAAAAACTCTGGGGCCAGCAGGAGTTCGGTTTCGCCGATCAGGGCGCGCTGGATACGGTGACGAAGTTCGGGGGCGTCGGCGTTGTCGCTGCGGGCGAGCGCGACCGACGTCTGGAAGGCACCCTGCAAGCCGTGGTTGCGGACATCGCCGATGAACAGGGATCCGCCCGGACGCAGGAGTTCCGTGACGCTCTCGATCAGGTCGGCCAGATATCCCGCGTTGGGGAAGTATTGAACGACCGAGTTGAGGATGACGGTGTCGAAGAAACCGAGCGGCAAGCCCTCGATCACGTGGGCGGGCCGAGTCAGGAGCTGGACGCGATCCCGCCACGGGAGCTCTAGCCGTTCCATCGAACGGGCGAGGTAATCGATTGCGGCCGCGGACATGTCGGTGGCGACGTAACGTTCGCACTGCGGGGCGATGTGTGAGAGAAGCAGGCCCAGGCCCACGCCGATCTCCAGCACCCGCCGAGGTCGCAGCGCCATGATCCGGTCCACCGTGGCCGACCGCCACTCCTCCATCTCCGTGAGCGGGATGGGCTCGCCGGTGTAGCTGCTGTTCCATCCCCGAAAGTCGGTGCCGAGTCCCGACGTGCCGGTCTCGGCGCCGTACAGGTCGTCGTAGACGTGCTGCCACTGCGCGACGATCTCGTCGTCATCGTCGTCGGCGGTGGTGGCGTGCTCGAGGGTCACGTAGGCGACGAGGTTGGCGCCGTTGCCGTTGTTGTGCACCGCGGCGGCGGCCATGGTGACGTGCGGGCAAGCCAGTAGGCTGTTCTCGATCTCCCCCAGCTCGATTCGTTGTCCGCGCAGTTTGACCTGGGTGTCGGCGCGTCCCAAATAGTCCAGGGTTCCGTCCGCGGTCCAGCGGACGAGGTCACCCGTGCGGTAGAGGCGTGATCCGGGATCCCCAAAGGGGTTGGCGATGAAACGTTCTGCGGTCAACGCCACTCGGCCGACATAGCCGTGGGCGACGGCATCTCCACCGAGGTACAGTTCGCCGACGACGCCGATGGGTGCTGGGTTGAGCCGGGTGTCCAGCACGAGGGCGCGCACCCCCGCGACGGGGTTGCCGATTCCCACTGGTTGCCCCGGCGACAAGGGTGCGCCGCAGGTGGCCCAGATTGTGGCCTCGGTGGGGCCGTAAGCGTTGAACATGCGCCTGCCCGGCGCCCAGGCGGCCGCTAACTCGCTTGGGCAGGCCTCGCCCGTGGTGATCAGCGTGCCGACCGCGTCGAGCCGTGCGGGGTCGAGCGAAGACAGCACCGACGGGGTCAAGACCGCGGCGTTGACGCGATGGTCGTGCAGCAACGCCGTTAACGCCTCGCCCGCAACGGATTCCGGCGGTGCCACCACCAGCGCCGCCTTCGAACCAACGGCGAGCAAGAATTCGCCGATCGATACGTCGAACGTCGGCGCGGCCAGCATCAGCAGCCTCGTTCCCGCGTTCAAGCCGAAGAGCTCGCCCAACGCGGCGATTTCCAGCAGGCCAGCGTGGCTGACCGCGACTCCCTTTGGGGTGCCGGTGGATCCGGAGGTGAAGATGACGTGGGCGGTGCTGTTCGCCGTCAGGGGCGCTAGGCGGTCGGCGTCCGTGATCGGTTCTGCGCTTCGTCCGGAGAGGTCCAATTCGTCGACGCGTAGCAGGCGGCGGTCGCCGGCCCCGGCAACGGTGTCGGCGTCGCGGGTCAACACGCATGTCGCGTTTACGGTGTCCAGGACGGTGGCGATGCGTTCGACGGGGTGCGTCGGGTCCACGGGCACATAGGTTCCGCCGGCTTTGACGACGGCCCACCAGGCGACCACCAGTTCCCAACACCGATCCATCGCGACGGCCACCGCGCGTTCCGCGCCGGCGCCCGCCTCTATCAGTACCCGCGCCAAGCGTGTCGACGCCTCGTCGAGCTCGCGGTACGACATCGAGCGGACACCGTCGACCACCGCCACGGCGTCCGGGTCGGCCGTCACCGCCGCGGCGATCAGCTGCGGCGCCACTCCCACCGGCGGTTCCACACCGGTACCGGCCCACCTTGATTGCACGAGTTCGCGCTCGCCACAATCCATCAACGAGATGGCGCCGACCACCACCGACGGGTCCGCGATCGCGGCGTCGAGCACCCGCCCGAACCGATCGACCAGGCGCTCGACGGTGGAGCGTTCGAACAGATCCGTCGCATAGGTCACCGATCCGGCGGCCCGTGGTGCGCCCGGGTCGTCGGTGGGCACCTCCACCAGTTCGAAGTCGAGGTCGAAGCGCGCAGCGCGGGTGGGCACGGCCCACTGTTCGACGCCGAGGCCGTCGATCGCGAATGCGTCCGGCCGCGCGTTGTTTTGCAGCACCATCAGCACTTGGAACAACGGATGGTGCGCGGCGGAGCGCGTGGGGTTGAGCTGCTCGACCAACCGTTCGAACGGCACGTCCTGATTGCTGTACGCGTCCAGGGCTTTATTACGCACCCGCGCAAGGACATCGGTGAATCGGCATGCCGGATCCACTTCCACCCGCAGCACCCAGGTGTTGACGAAGAAGCCGACCAGGTCGCTGAGCGCCCGATCCGACCGGCCCGCGATCGGTGTGCCCAGCACCACGTCGTCACCCACCCCGACCCGGTGCAACAGCACCGCCATGACCGCCTGCAAGACCATCGAGGCGGTCGCGTTGTGCGTCGCTGCCAGCTGCTTGACGCCGGCCCACGCCGTCGGCTCGATCACCAGATCCACTTCGGCGCCGCGGTAGCTCGGCTCCGCCGGCCGGACGTGATCCGCGGGTAGTGACACGATTTCCGGCAGGCCGGCCAATTCGCTTTGCCAGTAGCGCAATTGGTGGGAGGCCACACTGTCCGGGTCGGACTCGTCTCCGAGTAGCTCCTGATGCCACAGTGTGTAGTCCACGTATTGGACCGGCAGGTCGGCCCAGCTTGGCGCGAGCCCCGCAGATCGGTTCGCGTAGGCGACGCCGATGTCCCGGAACATGGGGGCCAGCGACCAACCGTCAAAGGCGATGTGGTGCAGCACGATCGCCAGCACGTGCTCGCCGGGTCCCGTCGAGTAGATCTGCGCGCGAATCGGGATCTCCGTCGCCAAGTCGAATCGGTGACTCGCGAGCGCGATCAACTCGCCGGCGACTTCGCCTTGATCGGTCAGCGACACCACCGTCGTGTCGCCGCGCCGCCACATTCCCGGCCGGGCCGCAAAGACCTGTTGGTATGGCACGCCGTCGATGTCCGGGAACACGGTGCGCAGCGATTCGTGGCGGTCGATCAGGTCGTCGATGGCCGCCGTCAGTGCGGCGACGTCCAGCTCCCCGGTGATCCGGAAGGCGGTCGGCATGTTGTACGTCGCCACCCCGCCCTCGAACTGGTTGACGAACCACATCCGGTTCTGCGCGAACGACAGCGGGATCCGCGCCGGGCGATCCCTGCGCACCAACGGCTTTCGTCGGCTTCCCCCGACGAGCCGGGGCGCGAGCTCCGCGACGGTGGGCGCGTCGAACAGCGTGCGCACCGAGACGTCGGCGTCCAAATCGGCGTTGATGGCGGCGATCAGGCGCATGGCAGACAACGAATCGCCGCCGAGGTCGAAGAAGGAGTCGTCGATGCCGACGCGGGTCAGGCCGAGGGTTTCGGCGTAGATGGTGGCCAGGATTTCCTCGATGGGGGTGGCCGGGGCGCGGTAGTGGTCGGTGTCGGTGTAGTCGGGTGGGGGTAGGGCGCGGGTGTCGAGTTTGCCGTTGAGGGTTGTGGGCAGGGTGTCGAGGACCACGATGGCGGCGGGCAGCATGTAGGGCGGGAGCTGGTCGGCTAGGGCGGCGCGCAGCTGGGCCGTGTCGGCGGTGCCGGGTTGGGTTTGGGTGATGTAGGCGGTGAGGCGTTTGTCGCCGGGGCGGTCCTCACGGGCGATGACCGCGGCGTGTTCGACACCGTCGAGGGCGGTCAGCGCGGCCTGGATTTCGCCGAGTTCGATGCGGTAGCCGCGGATTTTGACTTGTTCGTCGGCGCGCCCGAGGTAGTCCAGTTGCCCGTCGGGCCGCCAGCGCACCAGGTCCCCGCTGCGATACATTCGGGTGCCCGGCGGCCCGTACGGGCACGCCACGAACCGTGAGGCGCTCAGTCCGGGTCGGCGCCAATAGCCCAGCCCGACCCCGCGCCCGGCCACATACAACTCGCCGAGGACGCCGGGCGGGACCGGGTGCAGCCAGGGGTCCAGGACGAACAGCGCCGCCCCGGGCACCGGCGCCCCGATCGGGACCGCGGCCGAACCCGGGGTCAGGGGGGCGCTGATGGTGGCATAGACGGTGGTTTCGGTGGGGCCGTAGCCGTTGACCATGATCCGCCCGGGCGCCCAGCGCTGCACGATCTCGGCGGGGCAGGCCTCCCCGGCGGCCATCACCGCCACGCCATCCAGCCCGGTCGGGGACAGCGCGGCCAGCGCCGAGGGGGTCTGGCT
>NZ_MPNT01000009.1:0-12642 GCF_001907675.1 Mycobacterium paraffinicum | reverse complement strand
CCGGTCTTGAGCACCGCCACGATCGCCACAATGGCTTCACCCGAACGCGGGAACAACACCGCCACGCACCCGCCCGGCCCCACCCCACACTCGACCAGCGCGTGCGCCAACCGGTTTGAGGCCTCATCCAACTCGCCATACGTCCACGACCGCGCCCCGCAACACAACGCCACCGCCGCCGGGGCCCGCAGCACCTGCCCGGCGAACAACGCCGGGATCGACACCGCCGTCCTCGACTCCGTTAACACCGGCCACCGGCCCAACTCACCCAGACGCCCGCGCTCACCGGCCTCGAGCACATCAATCGACGACAACCGCGCCTGCGGATCAGCGGTCATCGCCACCAACACCCGCTGCAACCGCTGAACCACGCCGGCGACCGTGTCGGCATCGAACACGTCGGTGCGGAACTCCACCGCACCCGAAATCCCGCCCGGCTCAGCGTCATCGGTGAAACGCTCAGCCAAATTCAACGTCAGGTCCATCCGGGCCGTGTGGGTCGCGATCGGCACCTGGGATACGTGCAAATCCCCCAACACCAACCCCGGATCACCACCGGACCCCGGCAGGTTCTGCCACGCCAACATCACCTGCACCAGCGGATGATGCGTCAACGACCGCGCCGGATTGAGCCGCTCCACCAGAACCTCAAACGGCACGTCCCGATGCTCAAGGGCGGCAAGGCCTTTTGTGCGGGTCTGGCTCAGCAAGTCGGTGACCGTCGGATTGCCGGTCAGATCCAGTCGCAACACCAGCGTGTTGACGAAGAAGCCCACCAAGTCGTCCAGCGCGGGGTCATCGCGCCCGGCCGTCGGGAAGCCCAGCACCACATCGGGATTCGCGCTCAGCCGCGACAGCACCACCGCCAACGCGGCCTGGACCACCATGAAACTCGTCGCGTTGCACTCACGGGCCACCGCGCGCACCCGTTGCTGCAACTCCGCCGGCCACTCCACGGCCACCGTCGCCCCACGCTGATCGGCCACCGCCGGATAGGGCCGATCCGTCGGCAACTCCAACCGCTCCGGCATCCCCGCCAGCGCATCCTCCCAATACGCCAGTTGCGCGGCGATGGGGCTAGCGCCGTCATCGAGATCACCGAACTGAGCCCGCTGCCACAACGTGTAATCCGCATACTGCACCGGCAACTCACGCCAGTCCGGGGCCCGTCCGCCGCACCGGCTGGCGTACGCCACGTTCAGATCACCCACGAGCGGGGTGATGGACCAGCCGTCCGCGGCGATGTGGTGCACCACGCCGACGAGCACGTGGTCGTCGTCGGCGATGTGAAAGAGCCTGGCCCGAAATGGGATTTCCGCCCTCAGATCGAACGCGTGCTGCGCCGTGGCCTCGATGGCCTCGTGCAGCGCGCCCGGTGTCCACCCGGCGGCGTCGGTGACGGTTACGACATCACTGCGCCCACCCGGCAGCACCCGCTGGAAGGGCACGCCGTCGACGTCGGCAAACACCGTGCGCAGGGTTTCGTGGCGGGCGATGACATCATCCACGGCCACCCGCAACGCGTCCAGATCCAGCTCGCCCCGCAGACGCAACGCCACCGCCAGGTTGTAAACCGCTGAGGGCCCGTGCAATTGGTCGAGAAACCATAGCCGACTCTGGGCGAACGACAACGGAATGACGTCGGGCCGCCGGGCGGCCAGAAGGGGCCGAAGCCGTGTGTCATCGCCACCGATGTGTGCGGCCAGTTGGGCGACCGTCGGCGCGTCGAACAAGGTTTGCATCGACAGGTCGGTGGCCAGGTCGGTGCCGATCGCGGCGATCACGCGCATCGCGGACACCGAGTCGCCGCCGAGGTCGAAGAAGGAGTCGTCGACCCCGACGCGATCGAGGCCGAGGACGTGGGCATAGATGCCGGCGAGGATGTCCTGGGTGGGATCCTTGGGAGCGCGGTACCGCTGACCGTTGGTGTACTCCGGCGCCGGGAGGGCTCGGGTGTCGAGTTTGCCGTTGACGGTCAGCGGCAGCGCTTGCAAGACGACGATGGCCGACGGGACCATGTACCCGGGCAGGCGCCGGGCCAATGCCTCCCGTGCGGCGGCGGGATCGACTGCCCCGGTGACCGTTTCGGTGAGGTAACCCACGAGCCGCCGGTCATCGGGCCGGTCCTCTCGCGCGATCACCGCAGCCTGTCCGACGCCCGGGAGTTCGCTTAGCGCCGTGCGGATTTCGCCGAGTTCGATGCGGTACCCGCGAATCTTCACCTGTTCGTCGGCGCGCCCGAGGTAGTCGAGTTGCCCGTCGGATCGCCAGCGCACCAGGTCCCCGGTGCGATACATGCGGGTTCCGGGTGGCCCGAATGGACAAGCCATGAATCGTGAAGCGGTCAGTCCGGGCCGGCGCCAGTAGCCCACCCCAACACCGCGGCCCGCGATATACAGCTCGCCGACCACCTTGGGCATCACGGGGCACAGCAACTCGTCGAGGACGAAGAACGCGGCCCCCGCGATCGGCGATCCGATGGGTGGCGAGCCCGAGCCCGGCAGCAGCGGGGCGCTCTTGGACGCCCACATGGTGGTTTCCGTGGGGCCGTAGACGTTGGTCATGACCCGGCCGGGTGCCCAGAGGTCCACCAGCGCCGGCGGACACGCTTCGGCACCGATGACCAGCGCCGTGGATTCCAGTCCGTTAGGAGTTAGGCTGCTCACCGCAGACGGGGTCTGCGTCAGCACGCTGACTCGCTCTTCGACCAGTAGGTCGTGAAAGTCGCCCGGCGATCGCGCCACCGACTCGGACACCACCACCAGTCGCCCGCCGAACAGCAGCGCCGCCCATATTTCCCACACCGAGAAGTCGAACGCGTAGGAGTGGAACTGGGTCCACACCTGTTCCGGCCGCAACGGAATCGCGATGTCGAGCGAGTCGAACAGCTGGGTTACGTTGTGATGATTAACGGCAACGCCTTTCGGTACACCGGTGGTACCGGAGGTGTAGACGATGTGGGCGATGTCGTCGGGCGCGGGGAAGGGTAGGGCGGTGTCGGGTTGAGTGTCGATGCGGGGGTCGGCGGTGTCGATCACGGCCAGGCCGCACCCGTCCAGTCGGGACCGCATGTCCGGGGTCGTCAGGACGGCAATCGGCGTCGCGTCGGCCAGCATGAACTCGACGCGGGACCGCGGATGCATGGGGTCGATCGGCAGATACGCCGCCCCGCTCTTGAGCACCGCAAGGATCGCGCATATCGCCTCGGCGCACCGGGGGAACAGCAGTGCGACACACACGCCCGGTCGCGCGCCATGGTCGATCAGTAGGTGCGCCAGCCGATTAGCGGTTTCGTCGAGCTCCCGGTAGGTCATCGAGCGACCCTCGAAGGTCACGGCCACCGCCTCGGGGGCCCGCTCCACTTGAGTGGAGAAGAGCGCCGGAATCGATACGGGCGCCGCGGGTTGGGTCAATACGGCGCGGTTGCTCCAGTCGTCCAGGCGCGTGTGCTCGGTCTCGTTGAGCAGATCGATGGACAACAATCTCCGGGTCGGATTGGTGGTCAAATCATCCCCCTAGGTCGGTGGTCATGGCCACCAACGCGCGCTGGAAGCGGTCGATCAATGATTCGATGGCCTCGGCATCGAAGACGTCGCTGTCGTATTCGACGCGAAGAATCAATTCTCGGTCGGGGCGGGCTTGCATTGTCAGCGGGTAGTGACTGGATTCGGTGCCGGTCAAGTCGGTGATCGCCAGGCCGTTGGTGTGCGACAGCGCCGTGGTGTCGATCGGGTAGTTCTCGAACACGAACAGCGTGTCGAATAGCTGGTCGAGCCCGGCGACGCGGTGAATTTCCTTGAGCGCCAGATGTTGATGGTCCAGGGTGCACTCGTAAGCGGTGTGCAGTTGACCGAGCAGGTCGGCGACGGTGGTGGACGGCGTGATGGTGGCTCGGATGGGCACCGTGTTGATCATCAGACCCACCATCGCTTCCGCGCCGACCACATCGGCCGGCCGGCCCGAGACCGCCGCGCCGAATACGACGTCACGCCTGCCCGTCATCGACATCAACACCTGCGCCCATGCGCCCTGCAGCACCGTGTTGACGGTGGTGTGACAGGAGCGGGCCAATTCGTTGACTGCCTGGGTGGTGCTTTCGGGCACGCGAGCCGAGGCGAGGCCTCGGGACCCGAGCGTGGGGCTGCCCGGCGGTGCGACCAGAGTCGGGGTATGGAAACCGGCGAGCACCTCGCGCCAGGCCCGTTCCGCGGCGTCGAGATCGCGCTCGGCGAGCCAATCGACGAACCGGCGATACGGGACGGCCGCCGGTAGCCGTTGGCCATAGTAAGTAGCGAAGATCTCTTGCAGGAGCACGGGCAGCGACCAACCATCCAGCACGATGTGGTGGTTGGTCAACACCACCCGGTACCGTTCCGGTGCTGTGCGGATCAGGGCAACGCGGAAGGCGGGCGACCCCTTCAGGTCACACACCGCGGCACGCTCGGCGGCACATATGCGCTGTGACTGCTCCTCGGCATCGCTATCGAGTTCGACGTATTGCCAGGGCGTTTGGGGATCGGCCGGGATGATCTGCACCGGTTGGTCAAATTGAGTGCAGAACCGGGCGGCCAGATTAGGGTGGCGGCTGACGACGGTGTTCACCGCGCCGCGGAGACGATCCACGTCGAGTGGGCCGGAGACGGTGATGTCGAGCTGCATCGAGTACAGGTCGCCGTCGCTGTTCTGGACCGACGCGTGGAAGAGCAACCCCTGCTGGAGGGGAGTGAGCGGCAGTATGTCGGCGATCGGGAAATGCCGCTGTAATTGGTCGATTTGGTGCTGGGTGAGACGCGCGGGCGCGATGTCCGAGGGGGTGAGCCCCCCGCCGCCGCGCCGGACGTGGGCGCAGATGCCGGTGAGGGCGTCGAACCAGAGCTGACCGAGCAGACCAATCTGCGCCTCGTCGAGCACCGATGGCGCCCACGTCCATTCGGCCCGCAAGTGCAGCTCGGTGCCCGTGTCGACGGCGCCCACGTTGAGTTCCAGGGAGTGTGCGAGCGGCATCGGCACCGCGCTGGCGAAAGTGGTGACCGCAAGGCCGTCCTCGCTGACCCGCCAGAGATCGCCGGACACGTCTGTCCCGTGCAATCGGCCGAAGTAGTTGAAGCCGATAGCGGGGTCGGGCCCAGTCAGTGCAACGTCGGTGTTGAGGTAGCGCAGCAGACCGTAGGTCAGGCCCTCGGGCAGGGCCCGCAGTTGTTCCTTGGCACGCTTGACGAATGCGCCGATCGCGGCGTCACCGGCCACAAGTTGTGGCCAGCGCGGTCCGCCGACCGGCAGCGCCACCGGGTGTTTGGTGGTGAACCAGCCCACGGTGCGCGAGAGGTCGACATCGGGGGCGAGATCTTCGTAGCGACCGTGGCCCTCGACGTCGATCGCGATCGACGCCCCCTCGTCGGCACCCGAGAACTCATCCCACGCCAACGCGAACGCGATCAACAGAATGTCTTGGACGCCGGCGTGAAAGGCGGCGGGAACGTCACCGAGCAGCACGCGGGTGGTTTCGGTGTCCAGGGACAGCGTGAGGTGCCCGGCGCCGGCGTAGGTGTCAGTCCCGGGCTGGGGTGGGGCCAGAGCGGTGTGGGCGCGCACCGACTGTTCCCAGGCGTCGGCGCGGTCGGTAACCGTGGGCCGGTAGGCATGCTCGGCCAGCAGCGTCGCCCAGCGCTGAAAGGACGTGCCGCCCGCCGGCAGGGCGACCGGTTGGCCGCTCAGGCGTTGGGCCCAGCCGATGTTGAGGTCTTCCAGGAGAATTCGCCAGGACACCGCATCGACGGCCAGGTGATGGATTATCAGCACCAGCTGTCCGGTTGTGGTCACCCACAGCGCGCTGAGCATCGCCCCGACGGAGGGGTTGAGCCGTGACCGGGCGGTCGCCACCACATCGTCGTTCAACTCGTCGACGGTGAGCAGGCAACCCTCGGCGTCGACCGCAGCCGCCCCCGGTATGGTCAACGACCACTCGCCGGCGTCGAAGTTGTCGACACGTAGCCGCAGCATCGGGTGGTGGTCGAGCACGGCTTGCAGAAGCGCGACCACGTCGGGGCGCGAAACGCCCTGGGGCGCTTCTATCACCATCGTCTGATTGAACTGATCGACGGGCCCGTCGATGTCCGACAGCCAATGCATGATCGGGGTGGGCGCCACCGGCCCGATGCCCGCGTCGACGGCAACGGCTGTGCGGTCGCTGATCTGGGCGACGCGAGCCAGCCGCGCCACCGTTTGTTCGATGAATATGTCTCGCGGGCGGCACATGACGCCGGCCGCGCGTGCCCGGGCGACCACCTGCATCGACGAGATGCTGTCGCCGCCAAGGTCGAAGAAGGCGTCGTCCACTCCGACGCGATCGAGTCGTAGCACCTCGGCAAAGATGCCCGCCAGGATCTCCTCGACGGCGTCGGACGGCGCGCGATAGTTGTCGGTGGCTTGGTAGTCGGGCGCCGGCAGGGCGCGAGTGTCGAGTTTCCCATTGATCGTGGTTGGCAGCGCATCGAGCACCACGACCGCGGCGGGCACCATGTAGCCGGGCAGCCGCCCCGCGAGCGCGGCCCGCGCATCGACGGGATCGGCGGTTCCCGTGATGTAGGCGACCAGCCGCTTGTCACCCGGATGGTCTTCGCGGGCGACGACCGCGGCGCGCTCGACGCCGTCGAGTTGGCATAGCGCGGCGTGGATTTCGCCGAGTTCGATGCGGTACCCACGGATTTTGACTTGCTCGTCGGCGCGCCCGAGGTAGTGCAGTTGGCCGTCGGCGCCCCGGCGCACCAGATCCCCGGTGCGATACATGCGCGCCCCATGGCCCCCGAACGGGCAGGCCACGAATCGTGAAGCGGTCAGGCCCGCTCGGCGCAGGTACCCGATACCCACGCCGCGCCCGGCGACATACAACTCGCCGACCACCCCGAACGGCACTTGGCGCAACGACTCGTCGAGGACGAACAGCGCCGCCCCGGGTACCGGTATACCGATGGGCACCTGCCCGCACCCGGCCGTCAACGGGTCGCTGATCGCGACGCACATCGTCGTCTCGGTCGGACCGTAGGCGTTGATCATCACCCGCCCCGGCGCCCATTGGTCGACCACATCGGCGGGGCACGCCTCACCGACCACCACCAGCGCCGCCGATTCCAAACCCTTGGGCGACAACACAGCTGCGGCGGACGGGGTTTGGGTGAGCACATCGACTCGCTCGGCGACTAGCAGGTCGTGGAAGTCGGTCGGCGACGTTGTGACGTCTTCGGGCACCACCACCACTCGCCCACCTCGCAAGAGCGGACCAAAGATCTCCCACACCGAGACGTCGAAGGCTAGCGAATGACACTGCGGCCAGACGCCCGGATGGGGCAAGCCGCCGTCCAGCGATCCCAGCAGCTGCGTCACGTTGTGGTGGTTGATGGCAACGCATTTCGGTACGCCGGTGGTTCCGGAGGTATAGATCAGATATGCGATGTCATCGGGGCCGGGCGCGGATAGCCGGGTGCTGGGGTAGTCGCCGACGACGGCGTCGCTGACATCGAGGACCGCCAGGTCATGCCCGGCCAGGCGTGACCGTAGGCTGGCGGTGGTGACGGCGGCGATCGGCTCGGCGTCTCCGAGCATGAATGTCATCCGGGAAGCGGGAACCGCCGGGTCGATCGGCAGGTAGGCCGCTCCCGTCTTGAGCACCGCCAGCATCGCCGTGATGGCCTCGGCGCCGCGAGAGAACAACAGCGCAACGCACTCGCCCGGGCCCGCGCCCCTACCGATCAGCAAGTGCGCCAGTCGGTTCGAGGCGGCGTCGAGTTCGAGGTAGGTGCAGGACCGAGTTCCGTCGGTGATCGCGATCGCATCGGGGTTCTGACTTACGTGGGTAGCGAACAATGCCGGAATCGAGACCGGTGCAGGGGCGGCCCGGTCCAGCATCGCCCTGTTGGACGCGGCATCCAGACGGGCGTGCTCTTCGGCATCCAGCAGATCTATGGATGACAGCCGGGCCCGCGGGTCGGCGGTCATCGCGCGCAGTAACCGCTGGAACCGCTCGACAAGCGTGGCGATGGTGTCAGGCGCGAACACATCGGTGCGGAATTCGACCGTCCCCCGAATGCCCGCCGGCGCGCCGTCGTCGGCCCAGTGTTCGGACAGCGAGAAGGTCAAATCCATGCGGGCGGTATGGGTGTCGAGCGGCAACTGAGTGATCTGCAGGTCGCCCAACTGCAGCCGGGCGACGGAGTCGCTCGTGTGGCCGGGCAGGTTCTGCCAGGCCAACGCGACCTGGGCCAGCGGGTGATGGCTTAGGGAGCGGGTGGGGTTGAGCCGCTCGACCAACACCTCAAATGGCACGTCCTGATGCTCGAACGCCAGAAGACTGCGCCGACGAACTTGATCGAGCAATTCGGCAACGGTCGGGTCTCCAGCCACATCCACACGCAGCACCAAGGTGTTGACGAAGAAGCCCACCAGGTCGTCGAGCGCCGGATCACCTCGCCCGGCGATCGGGAACGCCACGGCCACATCGGGTGTCGCGCTGAGCTGCGCCAGCAGAACCGCTAGGGCGGCTTGGACCACCATGAAGCTCGTCGCGTTGTACCCGCGGGCCACCTCGCGGATGCGCAGCTGCAATTCGGCCGGCCAGTCCACGACCACGCTGTCGCCGCGCTGGTCGGCCACCGAAGGGTAGGGTCGATCCGTCGGCAATTCCAAGCGTTCGGGGATGCCGGCCAGAGCGTCTTCCCAGTATTCGAGCTGCGCGGCGATTCGGCTGGTGGAATCGTCGAGCACACCGAACTGCGCGCGCTGCCATAACGTGTAATCCACGTATTGCACCGGCAGTGCTGGCCAATCCGGAGCGCCCCCCTGCTGACGCGCCCGGTAGGCCTCGCCGAGATCGCGGATCAACGGTGCCAGCGACCAGCCATCAAAGGCGATGTGGTGCACGACGCCGACCAACACGTGCTCGTCGGCGCCGACACGAAACAGCTTCGCCCGCAGCGGTATTTCGGAATCCAACCCGAAAGGATAACGCGCCGTTTCATCGACGGCCTCGTCGAGCCGCGCCGGGGCCCATCCGGTTGCGTCGATGACGTCCCAGCCGAAATCCGCCCGGCTGGCCGGGACGATGAGTTGCTGGGGCAGCCCGTCGGGCGCGGGGAATAGCGTGCGCAGGCTTTCATGCCGGGCGACCACGTCGGCGAGCGATGCGCCGAGCACTTCGGCATCGAGGTCACCACGCAGCCTCAGCGCCACCGCCAAGTGGTAAACCCCTGAGGGAACTTGCAACTGGTCGAGCACCCATAGCCGGTTCTGGGTGAACGAGAGCGGAATCACCGCGGGGCGGTGGCCCGCGGTCAACGGCTCACGGCGGCGCCCCTGGCCGTCGAGAAGGGGCGCCAATTGTGCGATCGTGGGTGCGTCGAACAACGCGTGCACGGCCAGATCCGCGTCGAGGCCGGTGTTGATGGCGGCGATCAACCGCATCGCCGAAAGCGAATCCCCACCCAGGTCGAAGAACGAATCGTCAACGCCCACCCGCTCGGCACCCAGAACCTGGGCATAGGTGCCGGCCAAGATTTCCTCGACCGGGGTGGCCGGGGCGCGGTACCGACTGCGGTCCTGGTACTCCGGCGCGGGCAGGGCACGGGTGTCGAGCTTGCCGTTGACCGTCAGCGGCAGCGCCTGCAACACCACGACCGCCACCGGCACCATGTGGCCGGGCAGCCGCTGGGTCAGCGCGGCGAGCGCCGCAGCGGGATGGACTGTCCCGGAGATCCTTTCGACGACGTAGCCGACGAGCCGTTTGTCGCCGGGGCGGTCTTCGCGGACGACGACGGCGGCCTGTTCGATACCGTCGAGGGCGGCCAGCGCGGCCTGGATTTCGGCGAGTTCGATCCGATAGCCGCGGATTTTGACCTGCTCGTCGGCGCGCCCGAGGTAGTCCAGTTGCCCGTCGGCGCGCCAGCGCACCAGGTCCCCGGTCCGATACATCCGCGTTCCCGGGGTCCCGAACGGGTTGGCCACGAATCGAGCCGCGGTCAGGCCCGCCCGGCCAAGGTAGCCGACGCCAACGCCGCGGCCGGCCACATACAGTTCACCGACCACTCCGGGTGAGACCGGGCGCAGCCAGTCGTCCAGGACGAACAGTGCCGCGGTCGACACCGGTTCGCCGATCGGTACCGTTCCGGAACCCGCGGTCAACGGTGCGCTCAACGTGGCGTAAACCGTCGTTTCGGTGGGGCCGTAGGCGTTGATCACCAGGCGCCCGGGAGCCCACCGGTCGACCAGCTCGGCCGGGCATGCCTCACCACCGAGCAGCAGCGCGACCGAGTCCAGTCCGCGCTGGGGAAGCGCCGCGGCCGCCGACGGCGTCTGGGTGAGCACGGTGACCTCTTCGGCGACGAGCAGCGCGTGGAAGTCTTTCGGTGAAGCCGTCACCTGCTCTGGCACCACCACCAGGCGCCCGCCGCCGAGCAGGGCGGCCCAGATCTCCCAGACGGAGAAGTCGAATGCGTAGGAGTGACACTGCGTCCATACCTGATGTGCGGGTAGGTGGGCCGACGCCGACTCGACCAAGTGGGCCACGTTGCGATGGCTTATCGCAACACCTTTCGGCACGCCCGTGGTTCCCGAGGTGTAGATGAGGTAGGCGATATCGTCGGCCGCCGGCGTCGGAAGCGCTGATCGGGGCTGGGCAGTCATGCGGTCATCGGTGATATCGACGATGGCCAGCGGGCGTCCGGCCAGTCGCGGCAGCAGCGCGGTGGTGGTGACCGCGACGGAGGGCGCGGCGTCGCTCAACATGAATCCGATCCGCTCATCGGGCAGCGCGGGGTCGATCGCCAGGTAGGTCGCCCCGGCCTTGAGCACCGCAAGCATGGCGATGACGGCCTCGGCGGAGCGCTCCAGCAACACCGCAACACATTGCCCGGGTCCGGCACCGTGGCCGAAGATTGAGCGCGCCAACTGATTCGAGGCCTCGTCAACCTCCCGGTAAGTCAATGACCGGTTCACGTCGGTGATGGCCACAGCGTGCGGAGAGCGAACCACGTGACCCGCGAACAACTCCGGGATCGACACCGGTGCGGGTGCCAGCCTGGTCAGAGCCGCCCTATTGCCCATGTGGTCGAGGCGGGCACGCTCGTCAGCGTCAAGCATGTCCGTGGCAGACAATGGGAGCCGCGGATCGGCAATCATCGTCAGCATGATGCGTCGCAGCCGATCAATCAGTGCGCCAATGGTGTCCGCGTCGAACACGTGGGTGTCGTACTCGACGCGCAGGCCGAGTTCGGCTCCGGGTGTGGCCTGCATGGTCAGTGGGTAGTGATTGGATTCGCGACCGGTGAACTCGACGACGGTCAATCCGTCGACATCGAGCAGCCCGGCGGTGTCGACGGGGTAGTTCTCGTAGACGAACAGGGTGTCGAACAGTTGGTCGTGGCCAGTGGCGCGGTGAATCTCGTTGAGCGCCAGGTGTTGATGGTCGAGGGTGTGGTTGTGGGCGTCGTGCAGTTGGTGGAGCAGGTCGGCGGTGGTGGTGGTTGGTGTGATGTGCGCCCGCACCGGCACGGTGTTGATCAGCAGGCCCACCATGCGGTCGGCAGCCGGTAACTCGACCGGCCTTCCCGATACCGCGGTGCCGAAGACCACGTCGTGCTGGCCGGTCAGCCCCATCAAAAGCTGCGCCCACGCCGCCTGCAGCACGGTGCTGACGGTGGTGTGGCTGGCGCGCGCCAGCTCGTGCAGCGCCAGCGTGTCGCGCTCGGACAGCACAAACGAACTGGTCCTCTTCGGACCGGATTGGAGTCGGGCCGGGGGACCGACCAGGGTGGGGTTCTCCAAACCCGCCAGCGTCTCTTGCCAGGCGGCGCGAGCGGCGTCGAGGTCGCGTCCGGCGAGCCAGGTGATGAACCGGCGGTAGGGTGTCGCCACGGGCAGCTGCTGGCCCTGGTAGGCGGCGAAGATCTCGTGCAGCAGGATGGGTAGCGACCATCCGTCGAGCACGATGTGGTGAAACGTCATCACAATTCGGTGCCGGCTGTCACCGGCGCGGAGCACGGCCACCCGCAAGACGGTGTCGCCGTTGAGGTCGCAGACCGCAGCGCGTTCATGGGCGCAAATCTCGTGGATCTGATCTTCGCTCTCGACTGACTCGTATCGCCATGCCGCGGAGGGGTCGGCCGGAATGATTTGCACCGGTTCGTCGAATTGTTGGCAGAACCGAGCGGCCAAGTGGGGGTGGCGTTCGATGACGGTGTGGACGGCATCGCGCAGCCGGTGTGGGTCCAAAGGGCCGGCGACCGTGAGGTCGAGTTGCATCGCGTACAGGTCAGCGTTTTCCCGACCGGTGCCGGCGTGGAAGAGCAATCCTTCTTGGAGCGCGGTGAGCGGCAGGATGTCGGCGGTGTTGTATTGCGTTTGGAGTTCGTTGATTTGGTGTTGGGTGAGTCGGGCGGGGGTGATGTCGGAGGGGGTCAGACCGCCGCCGCCGTGGCGGACGTGGGTGCAGATTCCGGTCAGGGCGTCGAACCATAACTGGCTGAGCCGGGCGATTTGGGTGTCATCGAGAACCGAGGTGGCCCAGGTCCAGGTGGCGTTGAGTTGAGGGCCGGTGTCGCTGTCGATGGTCGCGGCGTTGAGTTCGGCCGTGTGGGACAACGGCATTGGCAGGGC
>NZ_MPNT01000008.1 GCF_001907675.1 Mycobacterium paraffinicum | reverse complement strand
AAGGCCGGGCGGCCAGTCCTTTCAAGCCGCACCACCAGGCCGGCAACCGACATGCCGCCTCACCCGACCCACCCGGGTCACAGCACAACGTAACAACACGAAGTAACTGCACCTACGAACTTAAGGATCCCGACATGAGCTTTCTGCTCGATCCACCACTGCTGTTCGCCTCCGGTGTGCTCATCGAGCGGCGGCTGCCCGCCGACCGGCGCGATGTCGCCGAGGCCGCCACCCTGGGCGTGTTCTTCGGCGGCTCATTCGGGCTCTACAACAACGTGCCCGGCCTCGGGCTGCTGTGGCGGCCCTTCCGTGCCCGCAATGGCCGCGACTTCATGTGGAACAGCGGCGTTTTCGGCGTGAACACCGCCGAGGCGGAGTGGCCGCTGCACGCGGCGGCGGGCGCCATCTTCGCCACCTACCCGTTCTTCATCAAGATGGGCCGCCGCCTCGCGCGGCTGATATGAGCCTGGTCGCCTCGTTCGGCACCGCGCTGTTGCCGGAGGAATGCGGCGGCCCGGCGGCGCCCGAGCTGGCGGAGCGCGTCGAGCGCTACCTCCGGCAGCTGCCGACGACGTCACGGGTGGCGGCGCGCGCCGGCCTGCTCGCGCTGGCCGCGGCGAGCTACCTCACCACCGGCCGGTCCATGTCGCGGCTGGGCCCCGACCGACGCGAGCAGGTGCTGCGCCGGGTCGCCGGGCTGAGCCCGGACGCCGGCGCGGCCGTCGAGGCCATGAAGGCGATCGTGCTGCTGGCCAACGGCGCGGAAACCTATGCGCCCGAGATGCTTTCGCATGCCGCGGAGCGCGGAACGGCCCGGCCCGACGCGGCCTTGAACATCGTCTCGTCGGCCGATCACCGCTCCGTCGTGACCGCCGACGCGGTGATCGTGGGGTCCGGCGCCGGCGGTGCGATGGTGGCCCGCACGCTGGCACGGGCCGGGCTGGACGTCGTCGTCCTCGAGGAGGGACGCCGGTGGACGGTCGGCGAAATCCGCACCACCCATCCGATCGATCGCTACGCCGGGCTGTACCGCGGCGCCGGCGCCACCATCGCACTGGGGCGCCCGTCGGTGGTGCTGCCCATCGGCCGGGCGGTCGGCGGCACCACGGTGGTGAACTCCGGCACCTGCTACCGCCCCCCGCCTGCGGTGCAGCGGCGCTGGCGCGACGAGTTCGGGCTCACCCTGGCCGATCCCGACCGGCTGGCCGAACGCCTCGACGACGTCGAGCGCACGCTGCAGGTCGCCCCGGTGCCGCTGGAGATCATGGGCCGCAACGGCCGGCTGCTGCTGGAGGCCGCCGCCACGCTGGGCTGGCGGGCGGCGCCCATTCCGCGCAACGCGCCGGGGTGCGAAGGCTGCTGCCAGTGCGCGATCGGCTGCCCGCGCAACGCGAAGTTCGGTGTGCATCTCAACGCGCTACCGCAGGCGTGCGCGGCGGGCGCGCGGATTATCTCCGAGGCCCGCGCCGAACGGGTGTTGCACCGGCACGGGCGCGCCCGCGGCGTGCGGGCCCGGCGGCCCGACGGCACGGCCCTGGACATCCTGGCCGACACGGTCATCGTGGCGGCCGGTGCCACCGAAACGCCGGGACTGTTGCGGCGCAGCGGGTTTGGCGCGCACCCGCGGCTCGGCCGCAACCTGGCGCTGCATCCCGCAACGATGCTCGCCGGGCGCTTCGACGACGACGTCGTCGCGTGGCACGGCGTGCTGCAAAGCGCCGCGGTACACGAGCTGCACGAATCGCACGGCGTGCTGATCGAAGCCACCTCCACGCCGCCCGGGATGGGCTCGATGGTGTATCCCGGCTACGGCGCCGAGCTGCTCGGCTGGCTGGACGCCGCGCCCCGGGTGGCCACGTTCGGCGCCATGGTGGCCGATCGCGGGGTCGGCTCCGTCTCGTCGGCACGCGGCGAGACGCTGGTGCGCTACAACATCGCCCCCGCCGACGTCAGCAAGCTCGTGGTGGCGATCGAGGCGATGGGCCGGCTGTTGTTCGCCGCGGGGGCGACCGAGGTGCTCACCGGTCTGCCCGGCGCGATGACGGTGACTTCGCTGCCCGCCCTGCGGGATGCGTTGCGGCGCAGCGATCCCCGAAGCCTGCACCTGGCCGCCTTCCACCCGACCGGCACGGCGGCCGCTGGCGCCGACGATCAGCTGTGCCCGGTCGACGAGGCCGGCCGGTTGCGCGGCGTGGACGGCGTGTGGGTGGCCGACGCCTCGATCCTGCCGAGCTGCCCCGAGGTCAACCCGCAGGTGTCGATCATGGCGCTGGCGCTGGGTGTGGCCGACACGGTGTTGGACGACCGGTGATCGAGTGTGCGTGCAGGGCTTCGCGGGTGCGCCCCGGGCGACGACACGCCGATGGGCTCCGCCGTCGGCGCACGCTCAATGCCCTGAACGCACGCTCGTCGTCGAGGAGGAGCAGCCGGCATCGCGTCCGATGATCGTTGCCATCAACGCCCGCCGGAACGTGCGCCCCGGCCGGCCGGGGTCGATGCGGGCATCCGGCAGCGAAGGCGGAGTCGACTCGACCTGCGGGATGTTGGTCGTCCAGCCCGCGGGCACCGACAGCGGACCCAGTGCGGCCGCGACGCCTACCGCGGCGCGGGGCGCGCCGACACCGGACGAGGGGTGAAACGGCCATACCGATCGCGGGTCGGGGTGCGCCTGCATGTCCGTCACCCGGCACCGGAAAGCGTTTGCGCCCAGTCCAACAGCCCATCCACGTCGAGCTGGGGCTGAATTCCGGCGGTACCCGCCAGCCCTGGGGCGGCCAGCCCGGCCAGCGGGGCGCCCAAGGCGCTCGACGAACTGGGGGTGACCGTGGCGATGCTGACGGTGCCGAAGACGTTGGTGATGGACGCGCCGGCGGGACCAACGATCGCGGTGGCGGTGTTGCCGATGGTTTGCACGGCGACCTGCTCCGCGCCGACGACGGGGAGGGTTGCGGAACCGTTGACGAGGGTGACCAGAACCTCCTGGAACGACCCGGGGGTGAGGACGAGTGGGCTCGAGCCGGCGGTGACGTCGACGCCGCCAGGCACCAGAACACCACCCTCGGAACAGTCGATCAGCGTGTGAATTGTGCTGCCGGGGTTGACGATAACGGAGCCAAAACTGATGAGGTTGGTGCCGGGACCCGTGATCGTGATCGAGCCGCCGTTGAGGAACACGCCCGTGTTGGCGCCGATGGTGACGGTGCTGCCCGGCGGGGCGGCGACGGTTTCTCCGGGCGCGACGGGCGTGACCGCGTTGGCGGTGTGCATCGTGGCATTGGTCGAAACCAGCTGCCGGGTGGCGTTGCCGGTGGCCTGCGCCGCCAGCGTCTGGTCCTGAGCGCCCTGTCCGGCGGGGTTCGTGGTGCGCGGCGGTTCGTCGAACGGGGTGAGGGTGCTGGCCGTCTCACAGGCGGCGGCATAGCCGTACATCGCCGTGGCGTCCTGGACCCACATCTGCAGGTATTGCGCTTCGGTGGCCGCGATCGCCGGGGTGTTCTGCCCGAAGAAATTGGTCGCGATCAGCGCCAGCAACTGCGCCCGATTGGCCGCGATCACCGGCGGCGGCACCGTCATCGCGAACGCGGCCTCGTAGGCGGCCGCCGCCGCGTAGGCCTGGACGCCGGTCTGCGCGGCCTGGGCTGCCGCGGCGGAGAGCCACTGAGCATAGGGGGTGGCCGCGGACGTCATCAGCAGCGACGACGGGCCGGACCACGCCTGGCCGGTCAGCCCCGCAAGCTCGGCCGCGTAGCCATCGGCGGTGGACTCCAGCTGCGCGGCCAACGCTTCCCAACCCGCCGCGGCCGCCAGCATCGGCCCCGCCCCGGGACCGGAGTACATAAGCCCGGAGTTGACCTCCGGAGGCAGCGACGCAAAGTCCATGTCGGCAGTCCTCTCCGCGGCGCGCATGGCAGATTTTCAACAGCCATGGAATATCTTTTCAACGGCCATAGAATAACCCGAGCCGTGGTCGAGCACCAGCAAATGGCGTAAACGACGCGCGACGATCTAGCCGCAGGCGGTCGCCGCAGACGACCCAACGGCCTCGGCGCCTGCTACGTCTGCGGATCCCGCGCCACCGCGTGCCGCGGTTGGTGCAGCAGCGCACGAACCAGCGGGCGCGGCCCGACGGACCGAAGCATCTGGCTCGCCGGACGGACCCGCACCCGCTTCGGCCACCAGAACCAGCGGCCCATTAGCGTCATGATCGACGGCGTGATCAGCGTCCGAACGACGAAGGTGTCGAACATCAGACCGATACCGATCGTCGTACCGAACTGACCGATCGCCCGCAGATCGCTGGAGAGCATCGCGGCCATGGTCACGGCGAACACCACACCGGCCGCGGACACCACCGGGCCCGTCACGCCGACGCCGCGGATGAGTCCGGTGTTCAGGCCGGCCCCGATCTCCTCCTCGATCCGCGACACCAGCATCAAGTTGTAATCAGACCCCACCGCCAAGAGCACGATCAGCGCGAATTCCGTTGCCACCCAGTGCAACTGGAAGTGGCCCAAATGCTGCCAGATCAGCGTCGAGAATCCGAACGCCGCTCCCAGCGACAGCACGATCGTACCGACGATGACGCCCGCCGCGACCAGAGCGCGGGTGACGATCACCATGATGATGAAGATCAGCACGATCGACGCCACCGCGGCGATCAGCAGGTCATACCAGGCGCCGGTGGCAATGTCGTTGAATGTCGCGGCGGTGCCGCCGAGGTAGATGTCGGCGTTCTCCAGCGAGGTGAGCTTCAGCGCCTCCTTGGCCGCGTTGCGCTCTTGCTCGACGGACTTGATGCCTTCCGCGGTTGCCGGGTCCAGGGAGTGAGTGATGATGAAGCGCGCGGCCTTTCCGTCGGGCGACACCATCAGGCTCAACCCGAACTGGAAATCGGAGTTCTGGAAGATCTCCGGCGGCAGGTAAAACAGGCTCTCCACCCGAGCGTCGTTGAACGACTTACCCATCACAGCATTGGTGTCGGTGAGCCGGTCGAACTGGTCGATCAGACTGTCGAACGTGCTGTAGATGGTCAGCGTCGTATCCCGGATCGCCTTCGACACGGCGATGTTCTCCGGAATGATCGCCAACAA
The DNA here is from genome assembly GCF_001907675.1 of Mycobacterium paraffinicum. GTDB lineage: Bacteria > Actinomycetota > Actinomycetes > Mycobacteriales > Mycobacteriaceae > Mycobacterium > Mycobacterium paraffinicum_A. The sequence continues at coordinate 202,219 of NZ_MPNT01000008.1, read as the reverse complement.
TTCGCGCGTGGCCGCGGCCGTGTTGGTGAGATCGCCGGTGAGGGCGTGGAACTTCTCGGCGAGCTGATCAAACCCGTCCAAGGCATCGAACAGGCTACGCAGCGACCAGCAGATCGGGATGTCGTAGCAGTGCCTCTCCCAGTAGAAGTAGCTGCGGATCGGTCGCCAGAAGTCGTCGAAATCGGCGATGTGGTCGCGAATTTCGTCGGTGATGGCGGCGGTCTCCGCCGTGGTTTTTGCGCTGTCGTCCGTCGCGTTGGCGAGCTTCTGGGTGATCGCGTACTGGCGTTCCAGCAGGGAGATCTGGGTGTCGAGGAACCCGGTGATCTTCTTGATGTCGCCGACGCGGTCTCTCAGGTAGTTGAGGTTGTCACGGATCGGCGCGGTTTGCACGCTGAGCTGGAACGGAATTGACCCGTCTTCGATCGGTGGGCCGAGCGGTCGGGTGATGCTTTGCACCCGTTCGATGCCCGGTACCCGGAAGATGGCACCGGCAACCTTGTCCAGCACCAGCATGTCTCGGGGATTGCGCAGATCGTGGTCCGATTCGATCATCAGCAGGTCCGGGTTGAGACGGGCCTGGGTGAAGTGCCGATCGGCCGCGTCGTAGGCCTGCACCGAGGCGGCGCTATGCGGCAGGTAGTAGAGGTCGTTGTAGCGCGGGGTGAAGCCCGCGAGACCAAGGGCGCCAACGATGGCAAGGATGACGGAGCTGGCGAGGATGGGCGCCGGCCAGCGCACGATGGCCGTCGCCAGGCGGCGCCACCGGGTGTAGTTGAACTTGCGCTTGGGGTCCAAAAGACCGAAGCCACTGGCGACTACGATCAGAGCGGGCGTCAGCGTGACCCCGGCCGCCACCACCACCAGCAGACCTATCGCGCACGGGAACGCCAGCGAACTGAAGTAAGGCAGCCGGGTGAACTTCAAGCAGGCCAGCGCCCCAACAATGGTCAGACCCGAGCCCAGGACCACCTTGCTGACACCGGCGAAGGTGTCGTAATAGGCGGCTTCCCGGTCCAGACCGCGTTCACGGCCCTCCTGGTAGCGGCCGACCATGAAAATCGCGTAATCGGTACCCGCCGCGATCGCGAGTGAGGTCAGCAGGTTCACGGCGAAGGTCGACAACCCCATGACGCCCGTTTCACCCAGCAGCGACACCACGCCGCGGCCGGACAGCAGCCCAATGAAGAGGATGAACATGGTCAGCAACACGGTGCCGATGGACCGGTAAACAAACATCAGCATGATCGCGATGATGATGACCGTGATGATGGTGATCTTGGCCAGGCTCTTGTCACCGACAACGATCACGTCGGCGGTCAGCGCTCCCTGGCCCGCGACGTAGGCCTTGACGCCGGCGGGCGGCTTGGAGTCCGCGACGATCTTGCGCACCGCGGCAACGGATTCGTCGCCGACCGCCCCTCCCTGATCGCCTTTGAGGTTGACCTGGACGTAGGCGGCCTTATGGTCGTAGCTCTCCACACCTGAGGACGTGAAGCGCTGTCCCCAGAAGTTCAGCGCGTGCTCGACGTGTTCGTGGTCGGCCTGGATCTTTTTGACCAGGTCGTCGTAGAACCGGTGCGCGTCCGGGCCGAGGGGTTGATCACCGACCAGGGTGACCAGGACGAGGTTGTCGGAGTCGTACTCCTTGAACTTCTCGCCGATGTGCTTCATCCCGGTGACCGACGGTGCGTCGGACGGCGAGAGCGGAACGGAGATCTCCTCGGCAACCTTCTCCAACTGTGGGACGAAGACGTTGACGCCGACCGCGATCAGCACCCAGCAGACGAGGATCGGCAGCGCCAGGACGCGGATGGCGCGGGCGATACGCGGCTTGTGCTCGACTTCGGTGGGTTGTGCGACGGGTATTTCGTCGGTGTCGCTGGTGTTGTCGGTCATGCGGACTTGTCCAGGCAGGAGACCTGGGCATTGCGCGTCTCGGCTTGCCGTTGATCGACCAACTTTCCGTCGACCGTGATCCGGCAGCCGATGGAGGGGCTGTCACCTTGCGCGACGACGTAGGCGAAGATGCCGGGCATCTGGGCGACGATCGTCGTCGACCACGGCAACGTGGAGAAGTTGGCCCTCTGCGGTTGCGCGTCCGCGTCCATCCAGTTGACGACGCCGGTCGTCCCCGGCGGTCCCAGGATTTCGTAGATGGCGGTCTTGGCCGCGTACGGCGGGGTCGCGTCCCGCGGATCGGGCTTGGGCAGACCGGGCCCCGGGAAGACGCCGTTGAGGCGGTCCACCGCAACGCCGCCGATGATCACCGCCACCACCACGACCAGCGGAACCCATGCCCGCTTGAGAAGCGTCAACACCGTTCCCCCCGATCACCGTCGCCCAACGGGCTGATGCTAAGACACTTCATCGGTTCCAGCATTTCGTCGCGTGCGCCACGGCTACCCCGAACGTCATGCCCGCCGGATTAATTCCCGCGCTGCGCAGTCGGGCCTCGGCCACGGCGCGGGCCCGGGGCGCTGGTCGCACCGCTCCCCCCGCGCCAAGGCCACTCGCCGGGGTCGGCTGGCGTTATCAACGTGGAACAGACTGGGCCGCAGGGGATTTCGTTGCCTGGCGCCGATCTACCGTCTATCGGCTTGCCACGCCCTCGATTTCATCGAGATGACCGCGCCGGGAAGTCCGACCACGGCGCAATGGACAACGGGTCACGGCTGAGTTAGTTTCAAAAAGTAATTCGCTGGAGTAGGCAATTGTCGGTTGAATTGCACGTTTGGCGTTATTGCGAAATGCCGAAACCAGCAGCGATAAATGCGCCCTGGGGGTACCCTGACGACATGGCTACCAAGGTCAGGACCTGCGTGCATTGCGGCCACACGTTCGATCCCAACGACCGGCCGCGCGACCTGTCCGACCCGGACTGGCTTCCGGCCGCGTCAATTTATTGTTCACATCAATGCAGTGACCAGTTCCATTGCGATATGTCGCATTGCTGCTCGACCCGCGCGAAAAAGAAGGGCCACCGCGAAGCCGCCAACGCGGCGCGATAATCCGCGCCCTTTCGCCGGCCGGTCTAGCCCTCCAGCTTGTAGCCCAGCCCCCGCACCGTCACCAGGTGGACCGGGTTGGCCGGGTCGGCTTCGATCTTGGACCGCAGACGCTTGACGTGGACGTCGAGCGTCTTGGTGTCGCCGACGTAGTCCGCGCCCCAGACCCGATCGATCAGCTGGCCGCGGGTCAGCACCCGGCCGCTGTTGCGCATCAGGTACTCGAGCAGGTCAAACTCCTTGAGCGGCAACGTGATCGTGTCACCGTTGACCGAGACGACGTGTCGCTCGACGTCCATCCGCACCGGTCCGGACTCGAGCACGCCGTCGCTGATCTCGGAGTCGTCGTCACCGCCACGGCGGAGCACCGCGCGAATCCGGGCGATCAACTCGCGCGCCGAATACGGCTTGGTCACGTAGTCGTCGGCACCCAGTTCCAGCCCGACGACCTTGTCGATCTCGCTGTCGCGCGCGGTCACCATGATCACCGGCACGCTCGAACGAGCACGTAGCTGCTTGCACACGTCGGTCCCCGACATGCCGGGCAGCATCAGGTCGAGCAGCACGATGTCGGCGCCGCCACGGTCGAACTCGGCCAGCGCGGCCTGTCCATCCGTCACGACGGTGGCTTCGAAGCCCTCCTTGCGCAGCAGGAACGCCAGCGGATCGGCCAGCGACTCCTCGTCCTCCACGATCAGCACACTGGTCATCTGCGCGATTCCTCCTCATCGCTACGATCTGCATCGTCATACGCGCGGGTCATCTACTTAATTCTTCCTCTCGTTGTGACCTGTTGGTCCGCACCTCGCGGCCCGGCGGTTGCTCGGGTTCTTCGTCGTTGCCCTTGTAGGCCGGAATCGACAGCGTGAATGTGGACCCCGTCCCCGGCTTGCTCCACACCCCGATGCTGCCGTTGTGATTGGCCGCGACATGTTTGACGATGGCCAGGCCCAGCCCGCTGCCGCCGGTGGCGCGCGAGCGTGCCTTGTCCCCCCGGAAGAAGCGCTCGAAGACCCGCTCCTGATCCTCCAGCGCGATACCGATGCCCCGGTCGGTGACGGCGATCTCGACGTTGTCGCCGCGGCGGCGGCGGCTGATCGAGACCGGCGAACCGGGCGGCGAATAGGCGATCGCATTGGACACCAGGTTGGCCAGGGCGGTGACCAGAAGCGTCTCGTCGCCCAGCACCCGTAGGCCGCTGGGCGCGTCGGTACGCACCTCGATCTGAGCGTTGTCGGCGGCCACTTTGTGGCGTGAAATCGCCTCGGAGACAACGGTATCGACGTCGACCTCGGTGACGTTGGGCAACCGTTCGGCGCCCTGCAGCCGGGACAGCTCGATCAGCTCGGCGACCATGTCGCCCAGCCGGTTGGCTTCGACGAGCACCCGCTCCGCAAACCGGCGAACGGTTTCGGAGTCGTCCGAGGACGCCAGCAGCGCCTCGGCGAGCAGAGCCATGGCGCCCACCGGGGTCTTGAGCTCGTGGCTGACGTTGGCCACGAAGTCGCGCCTGGTGGCCTCCATGCGCGCGTAGTCGGACTGGTCGTGGGCGAACACCACCGCGAACCGCCGGTCTTCCTCACTGAGCAGCCGCGCCTGGCCGTGCACCGACAACCCCGACCGGCCGGCCGCCCGTTTGGCCGGCCGCAGGTCGAATTCGACGTCGACGCCACCGAGCGCCTGCTGTGCCGCCTCCCACGCCTGGTCGTCGAGCTGGCGGTCGCGCACCAGGCCCAGCTCCCTGGCCCGATCGTTGAGGTAGACGACGTCGCGGTGGGAATCGACCACCGCCACTCCCAGCGGCATCAGCGCGACGATGCGTTGCAGCATCTGCGCGACGGTGATCCCGGTCCACTCGGTGCTCACCCGCTGTCTGCGGTGAGCGGCTTTCGGTGACAGCCGGGTCCCGGCTGCTACACCTATGGCCAGCCCCAGCACGGACAAGACCCCGGCCAGCAACAGCGCCGAGAACACAGTCACATAGCAAATCCTACAAATCTTCGGAAACGCTGCCCTAGCGGAACGAGGCCAAAATCGGACAAGTCACACTTTTCGCTTCAGGTGTTCCACTCCCGTTCACGCGATGTTCGGCAAACAGGCCTTTGAAACTGGTTTTGCGCCGGTGGCCGGGTTTACCGGCGCCCCTGGCTGGCAACCGCCGCGGCACCGGCCGCAGCCGCCTCCGGGTCGAGGTAGGTGCCGCCGGGAACCACCGGCCACAGGTCGGTGTCGAGGTCATAGCGCAGCGGGATCCCGGTCGGGATGTTCAGCCCGACGATGTCGTCGTCGGACATCTGGTCGAGGTACTTGACCAGGGCCCGCAGCGAGTTGCCGTGCGCGACGATCAAGACCGTCTTGCCGCAGCGCAGGTCCGGGACGATGACGTCGGTGAAGTAGGGCAGGAACCGCACGACCACGTCGGCCAGGCATTCGGTCAGCGGGCCGCCCCCGATGTCGGCGTAGCGGGGGTCGGTGTCCTGGCTGAACTGGCTGCCCTTCTCGATCGGCGGCGGCGGCGTGTCGTAGCTGCGCCGCCAGGTCATGAACTGCTCCTCGCCGTAGCGGTCCTTGGTTTCCGCCTTGTTGAGGCCCTGCAGCGCGCCGTAGTGCCGTTCGTTGAGCCGCCAGCTGCGCCGCACCGGGATCCACAACCGGTCGGCGGCATCCAAGGCCAGGTGCGCGGTCGTGATCGCGCGGCGCAGCAGCGACGTGTAGAGGACGTCGGGCAACAGATTCTGCTCGGCGAGCAGCTCGCCGCTGCGCACGGCCTCGGCCCGGCCCTTCTCGGTCAGGTCGACGTCGACCCAGCCGGTGAACTGGTTGCTTGCGTTCCATTCGCTCTCGCCGTGGCGGAGCAGCACCAACGTGCCCGTATCTCCCATGCCGGCTAGCTTATTCGTCGTCCTCGTCGATCAGATGGGCGAACGCCTCCAAGTTCTTCAGCGACTCGCCGCGGGACACCCGCCACTCCCATTCTTTCTGGATCGACGAGCGAAATCCCAACTCCAACAACGTGTTAAAGTCCGCGTCCACCGCCTCGAGCACCTGTCCGAGCACTCGGTCGATCTCGTCGGCGTCCACGGATGCCAGTGACATGCGGCCGATCAGATAGATGTCGCCGACGTTGTCCAGCGTGTAGGCCACCCCGTAGAGACGGCGGTTCCGCCTGAGCAGGAAGCGGTAGACCCCCTCGTGGTTCTCGTCGGGCTTGCGGCACACGAACGCCTCGACGCGCACCGAGTGCTCGCCGACGCTCAGGATGGTGTTGGTCTTGAGCTTGCGCTCGCCGGGCAGCTCCACCACCAGTCCGGACGGACCGCCATGCGCGCCATCGTGTTTCGAGTACACAAGACCGCTGGCCTGCAAGGCGTCCTCGATGACGCGCTCGACCGTGGCGCTCACGCGCCGACCTCGCGGCGCTCGGCGGTGTACTCGCTGATCGCGCGGCGATAGCTGGCCAGCAGCGCGTCGGTGGTGTTCTCCCAGGAGAACGTGGCCGCGTGCGCGACGGCGGCCCGGCGCATCGCCTCGGCCCGCGGCGCCGGCAAGCGCAGCACCTGGTCCAGCGCGTCCGCCCACCGATCCACATCGTGGCCGGCCACCAGCGTGCCGGTGATCCCGTCCCGCACGGCCACCGGCAGGCCGCCGACCGCGGCGGCCACCACCGGCGTGCCACACGCCTGGGCCTCGACGGCGACCAGGCCGAACGACTCCGAATAGCTCGGTACCGCGACGAGGGTGGCGGCCCGGAACAGGGTGGCCAGGTCCGAGCGGGACTGCGGGGGCAGGAAGGTCACCCGGGCGGCGATGCCGAGGTCGTCGGCGAGCCGCCGCAGCCCGTCCGGGGAGGCCAGGCCACTGCCCGACGGGCCGCCGGCCACCACGATGCGCACGCCAGGCAATTTCGCGGCGGCGCGCAACACGATGTCGGGCGCCTTCAACGGCTGGATGCGCCCGACGAACGCCACCACGTGCTCGTCGAGCGGCAAGCCCAGGGTGGCTCGGGCCGCGCGCCGGTCACCCGGGCGGAACACCTCGAGATCCACGCCGGGGTGGACCACGTCGATGCGGGCCGGGTCGGCGTGGTGGATCGAAATCAATTGCCTGGCTTCGTCATCCGTGTTGACGATCAGCCGGTCCGCCTCGTCGACGACCTGCTGCTCGCCGACCGTGCGCAGCGGCGGCTCGGGCGCGTCACCCGCGGCCAGCGCCGCATTCTTGACCGCGGCGAGTGTGTGCGCGGTGTGCACCAGCGGCACCGCCCAGCGGTCGCGGGCCAGCCACCCGACCTGTCCGGACAGCCAATAGTGCGAATGCACGATGTCGTAGTAGCCCGGCTCGTGCGAGGCTTCGGCACGCAGCACCCCGGCGGCGAACGCGCACAGCTGGGTGGGCAGGTCGTATTTGTCCAACCCCTCGAACGGCCCGGCCACCACGTTGCGCACCAGCACGCCGGGCGCCACCCGCGCGATCGGCGGGTCGGCGGACGCGGTGGCCCGGGTGAAGATCTCCACCTCGATGCCGCGGCGCGCGAGGTGCAGGGCGGTCTGCAGCACGTAGACGTTCATGCCCCCGGCGTCGCCGGTGCCCGGCTGCGCCAGGGGCGAGGTGTGCACCGCCAACACTGCGACGCGGCGCGGTTTCAGCCGAAAGACGTCGTCGTGCCGCACTCTTTCATCTTTACAGGACGTTCGATCCACGAGCCCAACGCCCCGGGCACGGCTTCGCGTTAAGCGGAAGACTCGTCGGCGGCCACGTCGCGCAGTCGCTTGCCCAGCGCCCCCGCGCGGCGCATCGCACCGAGCGGGTCGGCGTACAGCCCGCCCAGCGACACGGTTCCCGCGCCGGCCTCCTGCACCCGGTTCCCGAAGACGGTGACGCGGATGTCGCGTGGCGGCAACACCGAGTGCTCGGCGAACGCCGACTCGACGTGCTCCATGCCCTCGGGATACTCGGTGAAGGCCTGGCCACCGACCACCAGTTCGTCGGGGTTGAGCATGTCGCGCAGCAAGGCCACCGCCCGCCCGAGTACCCGGCCCCGCTCGTTCAGCAGCTCTTGGGCCTGCTCGTTGCCGCCGCGGGCCAGCCGCAGCAGGTCGTTGATGCCGGCGGCCGACGCGTTCGGGCGGCCCGCGGGCGCGAACGGCAGGATCCGCAGCCGTCGAGCGGCGGTCAGGACCGCCTCGTCGCTGGCGGTCGATTCCAGCTGGCCGGTGCCACCCAGCAGCTCGGAGTGGGCGGGCAGGGCGGCGATGGTGCCCGGGCCGCTGGCCGGGCAGTGCACCCGTCCGCCGATCACCAGCGCGTAGCCCACGGTCTCGCGGGCGTAGACGTACAGGCTGGTGGGCGAGCTGGGCAGAAATCGCCGCATGCCGAGCAGCAGCTCGGCCCCCGCCATGGCGTCGACGTGCGAGGCCACCGACACGGGCAACCCGAGCGCGTCGGCCAGCACGGGGCCGACCGGCGCCTGCCGCCAGCCGAGCCGCGGGTGGTCGACGTGCCCGGTCGCGCTGTCGACGCTGCCACCGATCGCGACGCCGACCCACAGCGGGCGCCGCCGATGCCAACGCTGCAGGTAGCGGGCGGCGCTCTCGGCCAGCGTCGCCAGGGCGGGCCCGGCGGGGCTGAGCGGTGTCGGCGTCTCGACGGTGTCGAGCGTGCGGCCGAACAGGTCGGTGGCCACGATGCTGGTGGTGCGGGCCCCGATGTGGATGCCCAACGTCACGAACGGTTCGTGGTTGACCTCGACCGGCACGCGGGGGCGACCGATCGCGCCCGAGACGGCGAGGTCGGCGCGTTCCCGCAGCAAACCGGCCTCGAGCAGGGCGATGACCTGGCGGTTGACCGTCGCGATGCTCAGCGAGGTGACGCCGGCGATGACGTCACGCCCGACCGGGCCGCGCAAGCGGACGGCCCGGAACACCGAAGCCGCCGCCGAGTCGGCGATGTGCAGGGCCGGCGGCACGATCTGGCGGCGCACCGACCGATGGCCGCGGTAGGTCGCGCGGGTGGGCAAATGATGAGTCTGGGTGAGGGTAGTCGAGCGCACGAGCGTCCTTTGTCCGAGTCCTTGTTGGCCGTCACTGGCCACACCTGAAAGTCAGGAGCGGCAAAGTGCGCAACAACAGCACGCACCCGCCGCGCAAAGACACGCGGTGGTGGTGCTGGACAGGGCGCCGAGGTGCACATCGAAAATTTACCACGCTCACTAAGGTTGCTTCTATGGTTGGAAATGTCAGGAATGAGCGGGTCGCCGTGGTCACGGGCGCCAGCTCGGGGATCGGCGAGGCGACGGCGCAGACGCTTGCTGCGCAGGGCTTTCACGTGGTCGCGGTCGCGCGCCGGGCCGACCGCATCAACGCCCTGGCGAGGGAGATCGGCGGGACCGCCATTGTGGCCGATGTCACAGACGATGCGGCGGTCGCCGCGCTCGCCGACGAGCTGAGCCGGGTGGACGTGCTGGTCAACAACGCCGGCGGCGCTCGCGGCCTGGCGCCGGTCGCCGACGCCGACCTCGAGCACTGGCGGTGGATGTGGGAGACCAACGTGCTGGGCACGCTGCGGGTCACCCGCGCGCTGCTGCCCAAGCTCATCGACTCCGGCGACGGTCTGATCGTCACGGTGACTTCGGTTGCCGCCCTTGAGGTTTACGACGGGGGCGCCGGGTACACGGCGGCCAAACACGCCCAGGGGGCGCTGCACCGCACGCTGCGTGGCGAGCTGCTGGGCAAGCCGGTACGGCTGACCGAGATCGCGCCGGGCGCGGTCGAAACCGAGTTCTCGCTGGTCCGCTTCGACGGCGATCGGCAACGCGCCGACGCCGTCTACACGGGCCTCACGCCGTTGGTGGCCGACGACGTCGCCGAGGTGATCGGTTTCGTGGCCTCGCGGCCGCCCCACGTCGACCTCGACCTGATCGTCATGAAGCCCCGCGACCAGGCGTCGGCCACCCGCTTCAACCGCCGGGGCCAGTCGCCGGGCTAGGCGAGGTGGTGGTCGTCGGCGTCCCGGACAGGCTCGGGGCGGTCGACGGTGTCACCGGCGCGGTCACCGGGATCTGGGTGGACGGCGGGTGCGCGGTGGCCGGCGGCAGCGCCGACATCGCGACCCAGGTGTCCCAGTCGACGGCCCAGTCCCAGATGTCGCCGTCGGAGTAAGACAGCTGGATCGTGCTGCCCGTCACCTCCACCGGGTCGCCGTAGATCGCGGACTCGAAGTACTGCTCGGCGTCACCCGTCGACAGGTTGATGCAGCCGTTGGTGACGTTGGTGTTGCCCTGCGCGCCGGCACTCGCCGGGTTGGCGTGGATGAACTCGCCGTTGTTGGAGATCCGGACGGCCCAGCGCTCGTGCACGTGGCTGTAGCCGGCGGCGGGGTTGGACATGTAGAAGTCGGCGTACTTCTCGGTGACCACGTGGATGCCGTTGCGGGTGACGTTGCGCGCCTTGTCGGCCTCGCCGTAGCTGCATGGGAAGTCCATGATGACGCCCTCGTCCCTGACCACCTGGATGCGGTGCGACGAGACCTCGGCCTTCACCACCTGCCGGCGGCCGATCTGGATGTTCAACGAGATGTCCTCGGCGCCGTAGGCGCTGTCGCCGAACGGCAGCCCGTACAGCTTGGCGTCGACGTTGACGGTGGTGCCCGCCGGGTAGTACTCGCGGGTGCGGTAGTGCACGCGGGCGCCCTGCGCCTCGTCGGGCAGCCAGGCCCAGCTGCCCTCGACGGGCGGGTTCGTGGTGACGGTCAATGCCTTCTCGACGGCGGCCTTATCGGTGATCGGCGCGTCGAACTGGATGATGATCGGCGCCGCGACCCCGACGGTCTGGCCGTCGGCCAGCTGGAACGCCCCACTGATCTTCTTGGTGGGAGACACCGTGGTGAACTTGCCCGTCACCGGGATCGCCTTGCCGTCGTGCCCGACGGCCGAGCCGCTCCAGGTGTAGGTCGCGTCGTAACCCAGCGGCTCGGTGGTGCTGAAGACGGTGCGGTCGGAGTTGAACTTGCCCGCCACTGGCTTGCCCGCGGAATTCGTCAGCGTCACGTGCTGGAACCAGCCGTCGCTGATCTCGACGCTGATCGGGGCGATCGGCACCACGTTCTCGGTCGCGTCGGCAGGCTGGAATTTCAGCTTCGCCGCGGGCTGCTCCTTCTTCTCGGCCTGCTTGGCCGACGGGCCACCGCACGCGGCCAAGACGGTGGGGGCGAACACCCCCAGTCCGAGGGTCGCCAAAGCCACGCGCCGGTTGATCGGCTGCGGTTCGCGCGACGTGCTCACGAAAGTCAAAGATACCGGGCAAAATCCACCGACCCCGCCGCGACAATTCGGGCGCCGAGGAATTCGGAGCTATAGCCTGCAGCCGAGCAGGATCGGCTCGGGTTTCAATGTGACACCAAACACATCACGAACCCCGTCACGGATGACGCGGGCCAGCGCGATCACCTCCTCGGAGGTGGCGCCGCCGCGGTTGGTCAACGCCAGCGCGTGCTTGGTGGACAGCCGGCACCGGGCCGCCGGATCGTCCGGATAACCCTTGGCGAAGCCGGCCCGCTCCACCAGCCAGCCGGCGGCCAGCTTGACGCCGTCGGGGGCCGGGTAGTGCGGGACCGGGCCCTGGGCGCCGCCGGCGAGCCGGTCGTACACCTCGGGTGCGACCACCGGGTTGGTGAAAAACGATCCCACGCTCCACGTGTCGTGGTCGTCCGGGTCGAGCACCATCCCTTTGCGGCCGCGCAGCGTGAGAACCGCCCGGCGGACCGTGCGCGGGTCGGCCCGCTCGCCGCCGCTCACCTCCAGCGCGGCCGCCAGCTCGCCGTAGCGCAGCGGCGCGCTGCGGCCCGAGGCGTCCAGCGCGAATTCGACTTCCAATACCACCCAGGGGATTTCGGGGCCGGCTTGTTTGAACACGCTGGTGCGGTAGCCGAAGCCGAGCTGGCCGCCGGGCACCCAGCGCACCTCGCCACTGGCACGGTCCAGGATCTTGACCCGGGTGATGGTGTCGGAGACCTCGGCACCGTAGGCCCCGACGTTTTGCACCGGGGTGGCCCCGGCCGAACCGGGGATTCCGGACAGGCATTCCAGCCCACCCAGACCGTGCTCGATGGCGGCGACCACGACGTCGTCCCACACCGCGCCGGCCTCCGCGCGCACCAGGGTGCCGTCGATCGTGATGCCGCGGTTGGCCAACCGCACCGCGGTCAGGTCGGTCAAGTCGTCGGCGATCACCAGGTTGGAGCCACCGGCAAACACCAACACCGGGCGGCCTTCTCCCCCTTGGCTTTCGGCGTCCAGCTCGCGCACCACGGCGACCACTTGCTCGGTGCTGGTGCAGGTGATCAGGCGGCGCGCCACCGGCCCGACCCGCAACGTCGTCAGCGGCGCGAGCGACACCGCTTCGGCGACCTGCGCGCCGGCGAACGTCGGACCGGCATCGCTGGATTTCATGGCCCGTAACGGTAGCCTCACCTGCTATGCCGCGTTCATTCGACTTGTCGGCCGACTACGACGGCAGCGTTGAAGAGGTGCATCGGGCGTTCACCGACGAGAGCTATTGGCGGGCGCGGCTGGCCGGTTCCGGTGTTGACGTCGCCACGCTGGAATCGATGCGGGTCGGCGGCGACACCGGGGACGACGACACCGTCGAGGTCGTCACCGTCCAGGTGATCCATAGCCACAAGCTGCCCGGGATGGTGACGCAGCTGCACCGCGGCGATCTGCGGATCCGGCGCGAGGAAGTATGGGGACCGGTCGCCGACGGCGCCGCGCAGGGCACCGTCGTCGGCTCGATCCTGGACGCCCCGGTCAACCTGAGCGGCACCGCGACGCTGCTGCCGATCATGGAGACGGGGGGCGCCCGCTTGACGTTCCGGGCCACCGTCCAGGTGCGCGTTCCGATCATCGGCGGCAAGTTGGAGAACATCATCGGCACCCAGTTGGCGGAGCTGGTGGCGGCGGAGCAGCGGTTCACCACGGAATGGATCGCCAAAACGGCGTGAGGGCGCCGAGCCTAAGCTGGCGCCCATGCGAATCGCGTTGGCCCAAATCCTCAGCGGGACCGATCCGGCCGCCAACCTCGGCCTGGTCCGCGAGTACAGCGCGCAGGCCGCCGACGCGGGCGCGAAGTTGGTGGTGTTCCCGGAGGCGACCATGTGCCGGTTCGGCGTCCCACTGGCGCCCGTCGCCGAGCCGGTCGACGGGCCGTGGGCGACGGGTGTGCGGGGGATCGCGGCCGACTGCGGGATCACGGTGATCGCCGGCATGTTCACCCCGGCCGGGGACGGCCGGGTGAAGAACACGCTGATCGCGGCCGGTCCGGGCAGCCCCAACGACCCCGACGCGCAGTACGACAAGATCCACCTCTACGACGCCTTCGGCTTCACTGAGTCGCGCACCGTGGCGCCGGGCCGCGAGCCGGTGGTTATCACGGTCGCCGGCGTCCGCGTGGGGTTGACCGTCTGCTACGACATCCGCTTCCCGGCGCTGTACACCGAGCTGGCCCGTCGCGGCGCCCAGCTGATCGCCGTGTGCGCGTCGTGGGGCGCGGGGCCCGGCAAGCTCGACCAGTGGACGCTCCTGGCGCGGGCCCGCGCACTCGACTCGATGAGCTACGTCGCCGCGGCCGGCCAGGCCGACCCGGGCGCCGCGCTGACCGGGTCGGGCGCACCCACCGGAGTGGGCGGCAGCCTGGTGGCTTCCCCGTTCGGCGAAGTCGTCGCGTCGGCCGGCTCCGGGCCACAGTTGGTGGTGGCCGACATCGACGTCGACCGGGTCGCCAAGGCCCGCGAGAGCATCGCGGTGCTGCGCAACCACTCAGATTTCGCTCAGCTCGATAAGGCAGAATCAGTCGGGTGACGAACCCACAAGGACCGCCGAACCAGGACCCTTCGACGTGGGGCCGTCCCGGCAACCAAGGCCCGTTCGGCCAGCCCCCCACCGAGCGGCCGACCGAACGGATCAACACCGGAGGTCCGGTGCCCCCTCCGCCGCCGGCCGCCGGTCCGCCGCCCGGTCAGACCGAACGGATCGCCACGCCCCCGCCAAACATGCAGCGGCCTGGATACGCGCCTCCGCCTCCGCCCACCCCGCCCGCGGGACCAACGGAGAAGCTGCCCACCCCCCCGGGCGAGGAACCGGCGCAGGGCAAGAAGAAGCGTCGCTTCCTGCGCGACCCGCTCTCGGTGGTGCTCGTCTGCATCATCGTGGTCTGCCTGGTGATCGCCGGCCTGGTCGGAGCGGAGCTGTACGTCCGCCACGTCGCCAACAGCAAGGTCGCCGAGGCGGTGGCCTGCGAGGTCAAGGATCAGGCCACCGCGTCGTTCGGGGTGGCGCCGTTGATGCTGTGGCAGCAGCTCACCAAGCACTACACCAACATCTCGGTGCAGACCGCCGGCAATCAGATCCGCGATGCCAAGGGCATGAAGCTCGACCTCAACATCAGAGACGTGCAGCTGAAGAACACGCAGGACTCCAAGGGCACCATCGGGTCGCTGGACGCGACCATCACCTGGACGTCCGACGGGATCAAGGAATCGGTCCAGAACGCGATTCCGGTGCTGGGCCCGTTCGTCACCAACACCGTGACCACCCACCCCGCCGACGGGACCATCGAGCTCAAGGGCATGTTGGACAACCTGACCACCAAGCCGGTGGTGTCGGGCACGGGCCTGCAGCTGCAGATCGTCAGCTTCAACGCGCTCGGCTTCACGATGCCCAAGGAGTCGGTGCAGTCGACGCTGGACGACTTCACGTCGAACTTCACCAAGAACTACCCGCTGGGCATCCACGCGGACAGCGTGCAGGTCACCAATGACGGTGTGACCAGCCACTTCTCGACGCGGAACGCGAGCATCCCGACCGGCAACGACAACGACCCCTGCTTCGCCAACCTCTGACGCCGCAGGTCTAGCCGAGCCCGTCGAGAACCGCCCGGGTGCCCGATAGGCCGAGGCGGGTGGCGCCGGCGTCCAGCATCGCGAGCGCGTCTGCGGCGGCGCGGATGCCGCCGCTGGCCTTGACGCCCAACCGGCCGCCGACGGTCCGACTCATCACGGTGACCGCCTGCACCGAGGCCCCGCCCGCGGGATGGAACCCGGTCGAGGTCTTGACGAAGTCGGCGCCGGCGTCCTCGGCCGCGCGACACACGCGGACCAGCGTGCCCTCGTCCGTCCCCGAGAGCAGCACCGCCGACTCGACGATCACCTTCAGCACGGACCCGGCATTGACGTCGGTCATGGCGGCCCGCACGCTCGCGATGTCGGCTCGCACCGCGTCGATGTCGCCGGCCAGCGCGGCGCCGATGTCGATGACCATGTCCACCTCGGCGGCCCCGGACGCTACGGCACGTTCCGCCTCGTGCGCCTTGACCGCCGAAATGTGCTTGCCCGACGGGAATCCCGCGACGCTGGCCACCCGGACACCCCCGGTGCCCACCGCGACCGGAACCATCGACGGCGACACGCACACCGCGTAGACGCCCAGTTCGGCGGCCTCGGTGACGAGCGCGGCGACGTCCGCCGCGGTGGCCTCCGGCTTGAGCAGGGTGTGGTCGACCATCGCCGCCAGCTGCGCCCGGGTGGGTTTGCTCGCCACTAGAACCTTTCCTCGGCGTCGCCGGGATTGCATCCCGACGCGACCATCTCGGCGTCGTCGACGACCGGGCGCCACGGTTCCAGGTTCCAGCTGGTCTTGCCGGGCTCGGCCACCTCGGCGAACTGCCAGTGACAGATGAATTGCGCGCGCATGCCCGCGGTGTCCGCGTCCGGCGACAGCGCCAGCACCTCGCCCCACGCCTCGTCGGCCAGCGCGACGTTTCCGGGCTGACCGGCGGCGGCCGCCCGCCCCGACGGGGTCGGGAAGACCCGCAGGCTGCTCAGGCCGTGCCACTGCCCCCACTCGGTGTGGTCGATGAACGGAGGGGACGCCGTGACCGGGCTGGCCGCCGCGGTGCCCGCCGGGCCCCACAGCGTGAGGAACACCGCGGCGGGCGCCGTCAGCAGCGCCTTCATCCGGCTAGCGCGACTTACCTTGAATTTCCAGAAGTTTCGGCCGCACGTCGACGAGATAGACGCCGGCCGCGCACGCGGCGATCGCCATCCCGAGTACCCCGAAAACAAAACTCAGGATGGATGTCAGCGCGACAGCCCCTCCGAGGATCACCAGCCACACCGGCTTGGTCAGCTTTTCCGCGGCCGTGTACGCGTCGGGCCGCTGCAACGCGGCGTGCACGAACGCGTATACCGCCGTGACCAAGACGGCGATCTGCAAGACCAGCATGACGGTTCCCACGAGGTGGCTCACGCCTTAAGCGTATGCGGGCGCCGTCGGAAACGTCGACTCGGAGTTGCCCGGAGGACAACTCCGAGTCGACCGCCGGACTTACTTCTGGGTGACCTTCTTCGCGGACGCCTTCTTGGCCGGAGCCTTCTTGGCCGGAGCCTTCTTGGCGGGCGCCTTCTTCGCGACAGCCTTCTGGGCCTTCTTGGCCGTCTCGTCGGACTTCTTGGGCAGCTCGATGCCGACCAGCTTGGCCGCGCGCTCGCCGACGGCGCGGGTCTGCGAGGCCACGGTGCCCAGCGCCTCCTGGGTCAGCTCGACGGCCTGGTCCACGTAGCCCTCGGCGCGCGCGGAGGCGTCGTCCAGGCCGGTCTGGCTGCGCAGCCGCTGCAGGGCGGCCTCACCCCGCTCGACCAGCTCGTTGTAGCGGTTGGTCGCCGCGTCGAGGTAGCCCTCGGCCGCCTTGCGGAGCTCTTCGCTGGTGAAGCGCTCGCGCAGCTCGCCCAGCTGCTCGGGCAGGTCTTCCTGCAATTTGGTCAGGCGAGCGCGGCTCTCCTCCACCCGGGTGCGGGTGTCGGCGCGCGTCTCTCCGGCGCGATCGCGCAGGTTGGCGATCAGCTCGTTGACCGTCGCCAGGGCCAGGTCGGCCGCGCCGAGGGCCGCGAGCAGCGGCGCCCGCAGATCTTCGATGTTGGTGTTGTCCGCCATGATGATTCCTTTCCTTATCGGCGTTCTTGGGGTGTGTGTCGCACGAGCGAGGGGCTATGCATTCCGGTCGTGACGGGGCGAGCTCACTCGGCGCCGTCCGATTCGGTGGAACACTCCTCGTCGCTTGGTGCACTTATTTCGTTTTGCTGGGTGAACGATGTGTAGATGTCGAGCAGAACCTGTTTTTGGCGCTCGGTGATCGCGGTGTCGGTGATGATGGCGTCGCGCACCTGGCTCTTGTCGCTCGGCTCCAAAATCCCGGCCCGCACGTAGAGAACCTCGGCGGACACCCGCAAGGCCTTCGCGATTTGATTGAGCACGTCGGCGGACGGCTTGCGCAATCCACGCTCCACTTGGCTCAGATACGGATTGCTGACCCCGGACTTTTCCGCGAGTTGGCGCACCGAGACCTGCGCGAGTTCGCGCTGGCTGCGGATGAAGCTGCCGATGTCCGAGGCCATGTCGGAGGCGGCGTTGGACACCTTCGCGGAGAGCTTCTCCTCGGGTGCCATGACGTGCTCCTGGGTCGGATGGTCGGTGGTGACGGCCATCAGACTACTACAAGTGCTTGCTATTGCAAGCACTTGTTAGCACTACTAGAAAAGTGCGTGCGCGACCGCGTAGATCACCAGACCGGCCAGGGAGCCGACCACGGTCCCGTTGATCCGGATGAACTGCAGGTCACGACCGACATGTAGCTCGATGCGCCGGCTGGCCTCCTCGGCGTCCCAACGCTCGATGGTGTCGGTGATGATCGCCGTGATCTCCACCCCATATTGCGAAACCAGGTGCTGGGCCGCGCGCACGATCCAGTTGTCCACCTTGTCGCGCAGGTCGGCGTCGTCGCGCAGCGACTCCCCGATGCGGACGACCGTGTCGGCGATCCGGGTACGCAGCGTGCTCGACGGGTCGTCGACGCCCTCGAGCACCAGCCGTTTCAGCGTCTTCCAGGCCGTCGCCGCCGCATTGGCGATCTCGTCGCGCGCCATCAGCTGCTCTTTGATCGCATCGGCGCGCGCGATGGTGTCGGCGTCGTGCTGCAGGTCGTCGGCGAATTCGAACAGGAACCGCGTCGCCGACCGGCGCAGCTCGTGATCGGGATTACGCCGCACCTTGTCGGTGAAATCCATCAGCTCGCGGTGGATGCGGTCGCCCACCAGGTGGTCGATGAACCGCGGCGACCACGTCGGTGAGTCACGCTCGACCACCCGCTGGATCACCTCGCCGGCGTTCAGCGACCACTGGAAGGCCCGGTCGGCCAGAAGTTGGATCAGCGCCTCCTGCCGGTTCTCGGCCAGCAGCGTCGCCAGCACCCGCCCGACCGGCGGCCCCCATTGCGGCTCGGCGATGCGGCGCACGATCATCCGGTCGATCACCTGCTGGACGTCCTCGTCGCGCAGCAGCTCGACCAGCACCCGGAGCACCGTGGCCGTCTCGCCGGCCACGCGCTCGGCGTGTGAGGTGTCCGACAGCCACTTGCCGAGCCGTCCGGCCACCTGGGCGTCCCGCAGCTTGGTCTCGACCACCGGGGGCGACAGGAAGTTCTCCCGAACGAAGGTGCCCAGCCCCTCGCCGAGCTGATCCTTCTTGCGCTTGATGATCGCGGTGTGCGGGATGGGGATGCCCAGTGGGTGCCGGAACAACGCCGTCACCGCGAACCAGTCGGCCAGGGCGCCCACCATCCCGGCCTCGGCGGCGGCGCCGACATAGCCGACCCAGGCGCCCAGGTGGGTGTGGGCCTCGGCCCAGCGGCAGCCGAGGAACAAGCCGGTGGCGCCGATCAGAAAGCTCAGCGCCACCGCCTTCATCCGGCGCAGCGCCACCCGACGCTCGGCGTCGGCTTGCGGGTCGGCGCCGGCGAAGGATTCGGCGAGCGAGGGGTGAGCACGTCCGGTTCCGCTCAACGGGGCCGTCGACGCCGGGGCTGCCGCGCGGGGGTCCGGTGCTTCGCCTCGGGGCGAGGCTCTGTGTACCACCACTCCATCATTCATCGTCGCGGGCGTTTGGTGTGACCGCACTGTTCACAAGCCCGAACGGGCGCGCCGTCGCGGGTCGAAACAGGCCCGCACGCCGTATTATCGAGTACGTCTAGTGAATGGGATATCGGCGACAGTGGCAGAGCGAACGTTGGCGGCGGCGGCCAAGACGGATGGTCGCAAGCGGCGCTGGCACCAGCACAAGGTGGAGCGCCGCAACGAGTTGGTAGACGGCACGATCGACGCGATCCGGCGGCACGGCGGCGCCTTGAGCATGGATGACATCGCCGCGGATATCGGCGTATCCAAGACGGTGCTGTATCGCTACTTCGTCGACAAGAACGACCTGACGACCGCCGTGATGATGCGGTTCACCCAAACCACCCTGATTCCCAACCTCGCCGCCGCGCTGACATCCAATCTGGACGGCTTCGACCTGACCCGCGAGGTCATCCGGGTGTATGTCGAAACGGTCGCGAACGAACCCGAGCCGTACCGCTTCGTGATGTCGAACAGCTCGGCCAGCAAGAGCAAGGTGATCGCCGACTCCGAGCGGATCATCGCCCGCATGCTGGCGGTGCTGATGCGCCGCCGCATGCAGCAGGCCGGCATGGACACCGGCGGCGCGGAGCCGTGGGCCTACCTGATCGTCGGCGGCGTGCAGCTGGCCACGCACTCCTGGATGTCTTTCCCGCGCATGAGCCGCGACGAGCTGATCGACTACCTGACGATGCTGAGCTGGAATGCGTTGAAGGGCATCGTCGAGGTCGGCGGATCGCTGGAGAAGTTCCGCGAAGAGCCCCACCCGTCGCCGATCGTCCCGCCCCGCGAGCAGCGGGGTCGGTCCGCGCGGTAGGGGGCGGCGCCGGCCTCATTTTGTGAATTCATCCCCTTTCGTGTGACGCTAGGACCCGCTGGTGAGAACGACGTGCATCGCCCGCAGCGACTAGCATGCATGTGGTGCACCGGGGGGCGACGCATATGCGCCGTGCTGGCGGGTGCGCCCGCCTCCGCGTAACGAAAGGCTCTTCTCGACATGTCAGTGCAGCTCACGCCGCATTTCGGAAACGTGCAAGCCCACTACGACTTGTCCGATGACTTCTTCCGGTTGTTCCTAGACCCCACCCAGACGTACAGCTGCGCCTACTTCGAGCGCGACGACATGACCCTGGAGGAGGCGCAGCTCGCCAAGATCGACCTGGCGCTGGGAAAGCTAAAGCTGGAACCGGGCATGACGCTGCTGGACATCGGCTGCGGCTGGGGCGCGACCATGCGTCGGGCCATCGAGAAGTACGACGTCAACGTCGTGGGCCTGACCTTGTCGGAGAACCAGGCCGCGCACGTGCAGCAGACGTTCGACGAGATGGACACCCCCCGCAGCCGGCGCGTGCTGTTGGAGGGTTGGGAGAAGTTCCACGAACCCGTCGACCGCATCGTTTCGATCGGCGCCTTCGAGCACTTCGGCCGCCAGCGCTACGGCCGCTTCTTCAAGATGGCCTACCAGGCGCTGCCATCCGACGGGGTCATGTTGCTGCACACCATCGTTCGCCCGTCCTTCAAGGAGGCCAGGGCGCGAGGCATGACGCTGACCCACGAGATCGTGCACTTCTCGCAATTCATCCTCACCGAGATCTTCCCCGGGGGCTGGCTGCCGACCCCGCAGACCGTCGGGGAGTACGCCGTCACGGCCGGCTTCGAGCTGACCCGGGTGCACTCGCTGCAACTGCACTACGCGCGGACCCTCGAGACGTGGGCCGCCGCCCTCGAGGCGAACCGCGAACAGGCCATCGCCATCCAGTCGCAAGAGGTCTACGACCGCTACATGAAGTACCTGACAGGTTGCGCGAAGCTGTTCCGCGAGGGGTACACCGACGTCGACCAGTTCACCCTGGAAAAGTAGGGAACGACCCCAGCCGAACGCCTACTTCACGAGGGTGAATTGGCCGACATTGCTGATGCCCTTGCGGAAGAAGTCCTCACAGCCCGTCAGGTAGTGCATATACCGGTCATACACTTCCCGCGACTGGATCCTGATGGCCGCTTCCTTATTGGCCTCCAGATTTGCCGCCCACATATTGAGAGTCCGCTCGTAGTGCGCACCCAGTAGTTGCACCTTTTCGACCGAGAATCCGGCGGGCTCGGCAAATTTGAAAATATCTTCCTGCGTCGGTAGCTGGCCGCCCGGAAAAATCTCGGTGCCGATGAATCGCGCGAATCTCACGTCGCTCATCGTCAGCTTGATGCCGAGTGCGGGCATCTGCTGCCATTGATAGGTCAAAATGGTGTGCAACAGCATCCGGCCGTCGTCGGGCAGGATGTGGTGGGCGCGTTCAAAAAAGGCCGACCACCGGTCGGCCTTGAACGCCTCGAAGGCGCCGATGCTGACGATCCGGTCCACCTTGTCGTCGAATTCCTCCCAGCCCTGCAGCCGGACTTCGACGCTGCGCTCGGTGGGGATGGCAGCCATTTTGGCCTTACTGTAGGCGAATTGGTTGCGACTCAGCGTGATCCCGATCACGTTGACGTCATACTTCTCGATCGCCCGCTGCAGCGCTCCCCCCCAACCGCAACCGATGTCGAGCAGCGTCATCCCCGGCTCGAGATTCAATTTGCCCAACGCCAGGTCGAACTTCGCATTCTGCGCCTCTTCGAGCGTCATGTCCTCGCGTTCGAAATAAGCGCAGGTATAGCCCATTGTCGGGTCTAGGAACAGCGCAAAAAATTCGTCCGAAACGTCGTAGATGGATTGCGATTCTTCATAGAACGGAGTCAATGTGGCCATGGGGGTCCCGACTACCCTTTCGTGTATTTAACACGAGGATACTAACCGGAAAACCCAACATTGTGTTGACTTCCCGCGTTGGAATATCGGCGCCGCGACGCCGTGCGGCGCGGCGTCAGTAGCTGTAGAAACCCCGGCCGGTTTTCTTGCCCAGCCGGCCCGCCTCCACCATGCGCAGCAGCAGCGGCGGCGGACCGTACTGCGGTTCCTTGAATTCCTCGAACATCTTGTCCGCGATCAGCTTCAGCGTGTCCAGGCCCACCAGGTCGGACAGCCGCAGCGGGCCCATCGGGTGCGACAACCCGGCGACAACCGCCTTGTCGACGTCTTCGATGGTGGCAAAACCCGCCTCCACCATGCGAATTGCCGACAGGAGATAGGGCACCAGCAGGGCGTTGACGACGAAGCCCGACCGGTCCGAGCAGCGCACCACCTGCTTGCCCAGGACCGCGCTCGCGAATTCTTCGGTGCGCGCGGCGGCGGCTTCGTCGGTGACCAGCGTGCAGACCAACTCGACCAGCGGGAGCACCGGCACGGGGTTGAAGAAGTGCAGGCCCAGCACCCGCTGGGGGTTCTTGGTGGCCGCCGCGATCTTCATGATCGGAATGCTGGACGTGTTGGACGCCAGCACCGCGTCGGGATCGGTGATGGCCCGGTCGAGTTCGGCGAAGATGTCCGCCTTGACCGACTCGTCTTCGATGATCGCCTCGATGACCAGCTGCCGGTCGGCGAGGTCCTGGAGATCGGTGGTGAAGGTGAGCTGGCTCAGCGCGCGGTCACGTTCCCGCTCGGTCACCTTGCCGGCGCTGACGCCGCGCTCCAGCGACTTCACGATGCGGTTGCGCCCGGCCGTGATCAGCGCCTCGGTGGTCTCGAACACCGTCACGTCGACGCCGGCGCGGACCGAGACTTCGGCGATGCCGGACCCCATCTGGCCGGCCCCGACCACCCCTACCCGCTGAATCGCTGCGTCGCTCACTGTCATCTCTTTCGGTGTCGTATCGTCTTGCACCGCAATAGGCCCCGCCCAGGTTCGCTGGGCGGGGCCAATGCTACTTCACGGTGAGCAGCCGGAAATTCGCACAATCTGGATCGCAGCGGTGCGACTCCCCGTCTGCTCGGCTCCGGAAGGGATCAGTGACTCACTGGCTTAGTGACTCAAGCCAACGGTTTCACTTCGTCCTCGCGGGCCAGGCCCGCTCGTCCTCAGTGACTCAAGCCAACGGTTTCACTTCGTCCTCGCGGGCCAGGCCCGCTCGTCCTCAGTGACTCAAGCCAACGGTTTCACTTCGTCCTCGCGGGCCAGGCCCGCTCGTCCTCAGTGACTCAAGCCAACGGTTTCACTTCGTCCTCGCGGGCCAGGCCCGCTCGTCCTCAGTGACTCAAGCCAACGGTTTCACTTCGTCCTCGCGGGCCAGGCCCGCTCGTCCTCAGTGAAACTGACCCTCTTCGGTGGAGCCGGTCAGCGCGGTGGTCGACGAAGTGGGGTCGACCGTAGTGGCGATGCGGTCGAAGTAACCCGCACCGACCTCGCGCTGGTGCTTGGTCGCGGTGTAACCGCGCTCCTCGGCGGCGAACTCGCGCTCCTGCAGTTCCACGTAGGCGCTCATCTGGTTGCGTGCGTAGCCGTAGGCCAGATCGAACATCGAGTAGTTCAGCGCGTGGAAGCCGGCCAGGGTGATGAACTGGAACTTGAATCCCATTGCGCCAAGCTCTTTTTGGAACTTCGCGATGGTGGAGTCGTCCAGGTGCTTCTTCCAGTTGAACGACGGCGAGCAGTTGTAGGCCAGCATCTGGTCGGGGAACTCGGACTTGACGCCCTCGGCGAACTTGGCCGCGAGCTCGAGGTCCGGGGTTCCGGTCTCCATCCAGATCAGGTCGGAGTACGGCGCGTAGGCCTTGGCCCGGGCGATGCAGGGCTCGAGGCCGTTCTTGACCCGGTAGAAGCCCTCCTTGGTCCGCTCACCGGTGATGAACGGCTGGTCGCGCTCGTCGACGTCCGAGGTGATCAGGGTGGCCGCCTCGGCGTCGGTCCGGGCGATGACGACCGTCGGAACGTCGGCGACGTCCGCCGCCAGACGCGCCGAGGTCAGGGTGCGGATGTGCTGCTGGGTGGGGATCAGCACCTTGCCACCGAGGTGGCCGCACTTCTTCTCCGAAGCGAGCTGATCTTCCCAGTGCGACCCCGCGACGCCTGCGGCGATCATCGCCTTCTGAAGCTCGTACACATTGAGAGCGCCACCGAAACCGGCCTCACCGTCGGCGACGATCGGGGCCAGCCAGTTCTCCACCGACCGGTCGCCCTCGACCTTGGCGATCTCGTCGGCGCGCAGCAGCGCGTTGTTGATGCGACGGATGACCTGCGGCACGGAGTTGGCCGGGTACAGGCTCTGGTCGGGGTAGGTGTGGCCGGACAGGTTGGCGTCACCGGCGACCTGCCAACCGGACAGGTAGATGGCCTTGAGGCCGGCGCGCACCTGCTGCACGGCCATGTTGCCGGTCAGGGCGCCCAGCGCGTTGATGTATTCCAGGTCGTGCAACTGCTCCCAGAGCACCTCGGCGCCGCGGCGGGCCAGCGTGTGCTCCTCGACCACGCTGCCCTGCAGGGCGACGACGTCCTGGGCGGTGTAGGTACGGTTGACGTCCTTCCACCGCGGGTTGGTGTCCCAGTCCTTCTGGATCTGTTCGGCGCTCTTCGGGGTGCCAACGGCAGACATTGGGCATGCTCCTTAACGAATCTTCACTACTTCTGAGTTGGTAAACGCTGCACCGGCGGTCGCTAGAGGCTCGACTTCGCTGGTGTGCTAATTCGAAGATGACACAGCTTGACTACCCATTTCCACCCGTTTCAGTTGTCAATTTCGGCAACGACTCAGCCGGATTTAGCAAACTTTGCGAAGATGAACGGAAACTGAACCGTTTCAGAAACTACTGGCCGGTAACCGGAATCCGCAGGTCAGCCGGGAAATTAACGGGACGCTTGTCCGGTTAGCGCGAGAAGATCGCGGCGACGGCTTTCGTCTCGTCACCGACCGCATATGTGAGCGTTGTAACAGTGCGATCGGTGAGGTTGGGACCGAACTGTTCGGTCGAACCCGGCGGGTGGACGTGCGAGATGATCTCCAGCTTGTCGCCCAGCGCCACCGGCGCCTCGTGCTCGATCGTGATGCGCAGCGGCAGCTGCATCAGCTCCAGGTGCGAAGCCAGGTAGTCCTCGATCACGCTCCAATACACCGAGTTGTTCATGTGGTCGAACAAGTCGATGTCGGTGACCCGGACCGGGAACTCGTGGATCTCCGCGGCGTCGTCGCGGCTGCCCGGCTTCAGGTAGCCCTTCCAGCGCAGCCGGTCGACGGAGGTCGTCTTGTGCAGGCCGGCCAGGAAGTCATCGGAGATGCGCGACGGCATCTGGGTCTCCCGGTTGATGTTGATCCAGAAGGCCTCGGACTCGATCAGCCCGCCCTTGCGCCCGTCGACGCGGACCCGCATCTCACACCACCGGTTCGACGTGCCCGAGCACCACCGGCGGCAGCGCAGCATGTCCTGAAACTCGATCGGACGGATCAGGTCGAGCATCGTGCGGCGCACGATCCACAGCGGGTGGGTCTCCTCGAAGCCCATCTCGCGCAGCTGATCCTGCCCGATGTCCTGGATGTGCCGGCACGCGGCGTCCAGGCGCAACCGGCCCGTGCGGTCGATGTCGGCCACCCGCAGCGGCCATTCGCGGTCGAAGACATCGGGGTGTCCGTCGGGAACCGGCATCAGTTCTTTGTCCAGGCTCACGGCTTAACTCCCCGTTTCCTCCTCGTGGGCACCCCAGGCTAGCCCTGCGGGTCTCGTTGCGAATCATGCCAACGACCTATGCCAAAAACCAATCGCGACGCGTCCCCGGCGGTGTGCGAACCCTGCCAACTTCCGCTTAGCAACCCGCTATCCTGGGCAAAGTGTCCAAGACCTTCGTCGGCTCCCGCGTCCGCCAGCTCCGCAACGAGCGCGGGTTCTCCCAGGCCGCCCTGGCCCAGATGCTGGAGATCTCGCCGAGCTACCTCAACCAGATCGAGCACGACGTGCGGCCCCTGACCGTGGCGGTGCTGCTGCGGATCACCGAGGTGTTCGGGGTGGACGCCACGTTCTTCGCCTCCCAGGACGACACCCGGCTGGTGGCCGAGCTGCGCGAGGTCACCATGGACCGCGACCTGGACATCGACGTCGACCCGGCCGAGGTGGCCGAGATGGTGGGCTCCCATCCCGCGCTGGCCCGCGCGGTGGTCAACCTGCACCGGCGCTACCGGATCACCACGGCGCAACTGGCCGCCGCCACCGAGGAGCGGTACTCCGACGGCAGCGGCACCGGATCGATCACCATGCCGCACGAGGAGGTGCGCGACTACTTCTACCAGCGGCAGAACTACCTGCACGAGTTGGACACCGCCGCCGAGGACCTCACGATCCAGATGCGACTGCACCACGGCGATTTGGCCCGCGAACTGAATCGCCGGCTGACCGAGGTGCACGGCGTGCACATCAACAGGCGGATCGATCTGGGTGACACCGTGCTGCACCGGTATGACCCTGCGACCAAGACGCTGGAGATCAGCAATCACCTCTCGCTCGGTCAACAGGTCTTCAAGATGGCCGCCGAATTGGCCTACCTCGAGTACGGCGATCTGATCGACACCCTGGTGGAGGAGGGCAAGTTCACCAGCGACGAGTCGCACAAGCTGGCCCGGCTCGGGCTGGCCAACTACTTCGCCGCGGCCGCGGTGCTGCCGTATCGCCAATTCCACGACGTCGCAGAGAATTTCCGCTACGACGTCGAGCGGTTGTCCTCCTTCTACTCGGTGAGCTACGAGACCATCGCGCACCGGCTCTCGACCCTGCAGCGACCCTCGATGCGGGGAGTGCCGTTCTCGTTCGTCCGGGTGGACCGGGCCGGCAACATGTCGAAACGCCAGTCCGCCACCGGTTTTCACTTCTCCTCCAGCGGCGGTACCTGCCCGCTGTGGAACGTTTACGAAACGTTCGCCAACCCGGGCAAGATCCTGGTGCAGATCGCCCAGATGCCCGACGGCCGCAACTACATGTGGGTGGCCCGCACCGTGGAGCGCCGCGCCGCCCGGTATGGTCAGCCCGGTAAAACCTTCGCGATCGGCCTCGGCTGCGAGCTCCGCCACGCGCACCGGCTCGTCTACTCGGAAGGACTCGACTTGTCGGGTGACATCGCTACACCGATCGGCGCGGGTTGCCGTGTCTGCGAACGCGACAACTGCCCGCAGCGGGCCTTCCCGGCCCTGGGGCGCGCGCTGGATCTGGACGAGCACCGCAGCACGGTCTCCCCGTACCTGGTGAAGCAGCCGTGACCGCGGGCCAAGCGGACCAAGGTGGCCGCATCCCGTCGGGGCGGTTCCGCGAACTCGGGCTGATCAACTGGATTCTCGCGAAGTCGGCGGCCCGTAAGGTCGGCGCGCCCGAGATGCACCTGTTCACCACGCTGGGCCAGAACAAGTTCCTGTTCCTGGTGTGGAGCATCTACAGCGGCCGCGTGCTGCGCGGCCGCTTACCGGCGATCGACACCGAGCTGGTGATCCTGCGGGTCGCACATCTGCGCGCCTGCGAGTACGAGCTGCAGCACCATCGCCGGATGGCCGCCAAACAGGGGCTCGACGCGGACCTGCAGGCCGCCATCTTCGCGTGGCCCGAGCGCCTGGACCGCGTGGAGGCGCGCCTGACCGTGCGCCAGCAGGCGCTGCTGGCCGCGACGGACGAGTTCGTCAAGGATCGCACCGTCGCCGACGCCACCTGGCAGCAGCTCGCTCAGCACCTGGACCGGCGTCAGCTCATCGAATTCTGCTTGCTGGCAAGCCAATACGACGGCCTGGCCGCGACGATGTCGGCCCTGGCCATCCCGCTGGACAACCCGCGCCAGACCGGGCCCGCTTAGAGGTAGACGTTGGCCAGGACGGCCAGCGTCAGCAGCAGCGGCGGCACGGGTAGCCCGAACCCGAACCCCGACCACGCGTACTTGCGCCGCCGCCGAAGGAACGACGCCCACATGGTGGCGCAGACCGCCAGCGCAAGCGACAGCAGCAACACCGTCGGGGCCCACTGGCCCACGGCCGCGTTGTCGTCGGCGATCGAAAACGCCACCAGCCACAGGACATAGCCCGCGGCGAGGCCGCCGACGGCCCCCAGAACGACGTCGCTGCGCATGGGCCCTAGAAGTTGATCATGTGGCCGACCAGGCCGTGGAAGCACTCCTGCAGCGCCTCGGACATGGTCGGATGGGTGTGCACGTTGCGGGCCAGCTCGGTGGCGGTCAGGTCCCACTTCTGCGCCAGCGTCAGCTCGGGCAGCAGCTCGGACACGTCGTGGCCGATCAGGTGCCCGCCCAGTAGCTCAAGGTGTTTCGCGTCGGCCACCAGCTTGACGAAGCCGGTGGGGTCGCCCAGGCCGTGCGCCTTGCCGTTGGCGGTGAACGGGAACTTGGCCACCACGACGTCGTAGCCCTCGTCGCGGGCCTGCTGCTCGGTCAGCCCGAAGCTGGCCACCTGGGGCTGGCAGAACGTCGCGCGCGGCAACATCCGGTAATCGCCCAGGGCCAAAGTCTCTGCGCCGGCGATGGTTTCGGCGGCCACCACACCCATGGCCTCGGCGACGTGGGCGAGCATCAGCTTCCCGGTGACGTCGCCGATGGCGTAGATGTGCGGCACGCTGGTGATCATGTAGTCGTTGATGCCGATGGCCTTGCGGTCGGTCAGCTCGACGCCGGTCTTCTCCAGGCCATAGCCCTCGACGTTGGGCGCAAACCCGATGGCCTGCAACACCTTCGCGGCCTTGAGTTCCTGCGCGTTGCCGTCCTTGCTGACGGCGACGGTGACCTCGGAGCCGTTGTCGGAGATCGACTCGACCTTGGTGCCGGTGAGGATCTTGACGCCGAGCTTCTTGAACTGCTTCTCGATCTCCTTGGACACGTCGGCGTCCTCGTTGGGCAGCGCCCGCGGCAAGAATTCCACGATGGTCACGTCGACGCCGTAGTTCTTCAGCACGTAGCCGAACTCCATGCCGATCGCGCCCGCGCCGGCGATCACGATCGACTCGGGCAGTTCGCGCGAGAGGATCTGTTCCTCGTAGGTGACCACGTTGGCCGACAGCGACGTCCCGGGCACCAGCCGGGTGCTGCTGCCGGTGGCGATGATGGCGTTGTCGAACGTCACGGTGTCGGTGCCGCCGTCGTTGAGCTCGACGGACAGCGTGTTGGCGTCGGTGAACCGGCCGTACCCGTGGATCTCGGTGATCTTGTTCTTCTTCATCAGGAAGTGCACGCCCGCAACCCGGCCCTCGGCCACCTTGCGGCTGCGGTCGAAGGCGGCGCCGTAGTCGAAGGTCGCCTCGCCGTTCATCCCGAACGTCGCGGCCTCCTTGGTGAAGATGTGCACCAGCTCGGCGTTGCGCAGCAACGCTTTGGACGGGATGCAGCCGACGTTGAGGCAGACTCCGCCCCAGTACTTCGGCTCGACGACTGCGGTGTTGAGGCCAAGCTGCGCGGCGCGGATGGCTGCGACATATCCGCCGGGACCGGCCCCGAGGACGACGACGTCAAAATGGGTCACGGCCCCTACCCTAGTGGCCGCCCGGCCGGGGCGTTAATACGGAATGAGGCCGACGAGGCAGTGGCCCACCCGCGCGCAGTGGTAATAGCCGAGCAGGGGCGCCGCGGCCGCCAGGGAGGCGAAGGGTGCCGCCATGACCGCGAGCGCCAGCGCCGAGACCAGCGGCCTGCCCTCGACCATCGCCAGCAGCACGCCCGCGACGGAGCACGCCACCACGTAGACCAGCACCACGTACAGCGCCGCGGTGGCGTCCGCCGTGTGGTACCACCAGTAGAACAGGCCGAGCCCGACGACGGCGGCCACGCACCATACGCCGAGGGCGACCAACAGCAGCTTCCACCATTTCAGGTAGAGGTAGCGGCCGGGGACGGTGACCGGTTGCACCGGCGCGGCGGCGGATTCGGCGGCCGCATCGTCCTGGCCGGCGGGCGGCTCAGACGTCTCCGGCTCGTCGTGCGCGGCCGCCGGGCGCGCGCCCGTGTCCTCGTCGGAATCCGAGAAATCCGGCTTCCACGACTGGGTGCCCGGGTCGTCGTCGGAGTCGGAGAAGTCGGGTTTCCACGCCTGGGTGCCCGGGCTCGACGGGAAGTCGTCGTCAGCCACGGGACGTCACCTGGAGGGCGACCAGGACACCGAACCAGCCCGGGGCCACCGCCAAGGCGAACGCGCCGAGCATCGTCACCCAGCGACGTCCGGAGAACAGGATCGTCACCAGCCCGGCGACGCTGGGGATCCCGACCACCAGCGCGAGGGCGAAGGCCGGGCGGATGCTCCCGTGGACGGTGCCGGCGAATCCCACGCCCGCCAACAACCCGACGGCGGCGCCGATCAGCATGGCGCCGGCCAACAACCGCGGGCGCGGAAGGGGGATCACGCCTTCGAGGTTACTGCCGTCACCGACCCGGAGGGCACGTTCGCGACGCCGTGTCAGTGACCACCTGACCGCGGGCCGAGGGGCGCTGGCCGCGTTCGTAATCGGCCCCGGTGATGACCGGCGCGGCGCGCAACTCCGCCTGTTCCTCCTCGGTGAAGACGCGGCCGCGGGACAGGAAGCGCAGGCCTTCCGGGGCCTCCACGCTGAACCCGCCGCCGCGGCCCGGGACCACGTCGATGACCAGCTGGGTGTGCTTCCAGGCCTGGTACTGCGGGCCCGAGATCCAAACCGGCACGCCGTCCCCGACGTCGAGCACGCCGAGCAGCACGTCGCGGTCGCCGACCAGGAAGTCCCCGGACGGGTAGCACATCGGCGACGACCCGTCGCAGCACCCGCCGGACTGGTGGAACATCAGCGGGCCGTGCTGGTCCTGCAGGCGCGCCAGCAGTTCGGCGGCCCCGGCGGTGATGACGACACCCGCAACCATTTAGAAGAAGCCCTGCGCCTTGTCGGAGTAGGACACCAGCAGGTTCTTGGTCTGCTGATAATGGTCGAGCATCATCTTGTGGTTCTCGCGGCCGATGCCGGACTGCTTGTAGCCGCCGAACGCGGCGTGCGCGGGATACGCGTGATAGCAGTTGACCCACACCCGCCCGGCCTGGATGTCGCGGCCGGCCCGATAGGCGGTGTTTCCGTCGCGGCTCCACACCCCGGCGCCCAACCCGTAGAGGGTGTCGTTGGCGATCGAGATCGCGTCGTCGTAATCGGAGAACGACGTCACCGTGACGACGGGACCGAAGATCTCCTCCTGGAAGACCCGCATCTTGTTGTTGCCGGCGAAGATGGTGGGCTGCATGTAGTACCCGCCGGACAGGTCGCCGCCCAGCTCGGCGCGCTCACCCCCGGTGATGATCTTGGCGCCCTCGTCCTTGCCAATCTCGATGTAGGACAACACTTTCTCCAGCTGATCGTTGGAGGCCTGCGAACCCAGCATCGTCTCGGAGTCCAGCGGGTCGCCCTGCCGCACGGCCTTGGTGCGGATGGCGGCCAGCTCGAGGAACTCGTCGTAAATGTCGGACTGGATCAGGCTGCGCGACGGGCAGGTGCACACCTCGCCCTGGTTCAGGGCGAACATGGTGAAGCCCTCGAGGGCCTTGTCCTGGAAGTCGTCACCCTTGGCCATCACGTCGGAGAAGAAAATGTTCGGGCTCTTGCCGCCGAGTTCCAGCGTGACCGGGATCAGGTTCTGCGAGGCGTACTGCATGATCAGCCGGCCGGTGGTGGTCTCGCCGGTGAACGCCACCTTGGCGATGCGGTTGCTCGACGCCAGCGGCTTGCCCGCCTCGGCGCCGAATCCGTTGACGACGTTGACCACCCCCGCCGGCAGCAGGTCGCCGATGAGCGACATCAGGTAAAGCACCGACACCGGTGTCTGCTCGGCGGGTTTGAGCACCACGGCGTTGCCGGCCGCCAGCGCCGGCGCCAGCTTCCAGGTGGCCATCAGGATCGGGAAGTTCCACGGGATGATCTGCCCGACCACCCCGAGCGGCTCGTGAAAGTGGTAGGCGACGGTGTTCTCGTCGATCTGCGACAGCGAACCCTCCTGCGCCCGGATCGCGCCGGCGAAGTAGCGGAAGTGGTCCACCGCCAAGGTGATGTCGGCGCCGAGCGCCTCGCGGATCGGTTTGCCGTTGTCCCAGACCTCGGCGACCGCCAGCGCGGCCTTGTTCTCCTCGATGCGGTCGGCGATCTTGTTCAGGATCAGCGCCCGTTCCGCGGGAGCGGTCTTGCCCCACGCCTTCGCCGCCCCGTGGGCGGCATCGAGCGCCTTTTCGATGTCGGCCTCGTCGGACCGGGCCACCTCGCAGAACGGCTCGCCGGTCACCGGTGTCGGGTTCTCGAAGTAGCGGCCCTGCGCCGGCGGCACCCATTGCCCCCCGATGAAGTTGTCGTAGCGGGATTCGTACGACATCAAGGCCCCAGCGGAACCTGGACGTGCGAAAACAGTCATCTGCTCGGCCCTTCGCTCGTCGGTGTAATACACCTCACACTACCGCGGGAGGCCACAATGGCGTCCATGACGTCACACGCCGCCGCCGACCGCGAAGATCCCGCCGACCCGTACCTGTGGCTCGAGGATGTCACCGGCGACGAGGCGCTGGATTGGGTGCGGGCGCGCAACGAACCGACGCTGGCGGCGTTCCGGGACGCGGAATTCGAACGGATGCGCGCCGAGGCGCTCGAGGTGCTCGACACCGATGCCCGCATCCCGTACGTGGTCCGCCGCGGGGAGTACCTGTACAACTTCTGGCGCGACGCCGCCAACCCGCGCGGACTATGGCGGCGCACGACGCTGGACAGCTACCGCACGGACGCCCCCGAGTGGGACGTGCTGATCGACGTCGACGAATTGGGCCGGGCCGACGACGAGAAGTGGGTGTGGGCCGGCGCCGGCGTCATCGAACCCGAATACACGCGCGCGCTGGTCGCGCTGTCCCGGGGCGGCTCGGACGCCTCCATTGTGCGCGAATTCGACATGGCGACAAGGGAATTCATTGCCGACGGATTCGCGCTGCCGGAGGCCAAGTCGCAGGTCGCCTGGGTGGACTCCGATACCGTCCTGGTCGGCACCGACTTCGGTGACGGCTCGCTCACCGACTCCGGCTATCCGCGGGTGATCAAGCGCTGGCGCCGGGGCACTCCGCTGACCGACGCGGAAATCGTGTTCTCCGGCGCCCGCACCGATGTCCGCGTGTCCGCGTCGGTGGACCGCACGCCCGGCTTCGAGCGCACGCTGCTGGGGCGGGCCCTGGACTTCTGGAACGAAGAGGTCTACGAACTGCGGGGCACCGAGCTGATCCGGATCGACGCGCCCACCGACGCCAGCCTGTCGATACACCGCGAATGGCTGTTGATCGAGCTGCGCACCGACTGGTTCTATGGCGCCGACGGCTACCCCGCCGGTTCCCTGCTGGCCGCCAACTACGACGAATTCCTTGCCGGGACGGCCCAATTGAGCGTGGTATACGAGCCCGACGAGCACACCGCGCTGAATCACTACGCGTGGACGCGCGACCGGTTGTTGATGGTCACCCTCGCCGACGTGGCCAGCCGGGTGGAGATCGTCACGCCGCCCTCGCCGTCGGGTGACGGCTGGCGGCGCGAGCCGGTCGCCGGCATCCCGGAGGCGACCAACACCGTCGTCGTCGCCGCCGACGACACCGGCGACGAGTTCTTCCTCGATTCCAGCGGATTCGTCACGCCCTCGCGGCTGATACGCGGCACCGGCGCCGGCCCGCTCGAGCAGGTCAAGTCGGCGCCCGCCTTCTTCGACGCCGGAAACCTCACGGTGGCACAGCATTTCGTGGACTCCGAGGACGGCACGCCCATCCCCTACTTCGTGGTGCGACCGGCCGACGCGCAAGGCCCGGGCCCCACCATGCTGTATGGCTACGGCGGCTTCGAATCCTCCAACACCCCCGCGTACAGCGGCGTGCTCGGCCGGCTCTGGCTGGCCCGGGGCGGCACCTACGTGCTCGCCAACATCCGCGGCGGCGGCGAATACGGCCCCCGCTGGCACACCCAGGCCATGCGCGAGAACCGGCACAAGGTTGCCGAGGACTTCGCCGCCGTGGCAACCGATTTGGTGAACCGCGGCATCACGACCGTCGACCAGCTGGGCGCGCAGGGCGGCAGCAACGGCGGCCTGCTGATGGGCATCATGCTGACCCGCTACCCCGACAGATTCGGCGCGCTGGTGTGCAGCGTCCCGCTGCTGGACATGAAGCGCTACCACCTGCTGCTCGCCGGCGCCTCGTGGATGGCCGAGTACGGCGACCCGGACAACCCGCAGGATTGGGCCTTCATCGCCGAATATTCGCCGTACCAGAATATTTCGGCGACGCGCCACTATCCGCCGGTGCTGATGACCACCTCCACGCGCGACGATCGGGTGCACCCGGGCCATGCCCGCAAGATGACGGCCGCCCTCGAGGCCGCGGGGCACCCGGTCTTCTACTACGAGAACATCGAGGGCGGCCACGCCGGCGCCGCCGACAACCAGCAGGTCGCGTTCAAGTCGGCGCTGACCTACTCGTTCCTGTGGCGGATGCTGGGGGGACCGCGCTCCGGGTCATAAGATCGTCGACGTGTCCGCGACCCAACGCATCGAACTCACCCTGCTGGCGACCGGATTGATCTTCGTGCTGGTTTCGGCGGCGCAGGCGCGCTACCGGTTCATCGGTGACCGCCGGGCCGGCCGGCGGTTCTACTGGGCGACCGCGGCGATCGGCACCGTGTGTTTCGCCGTCGGCACGGGCAAGCTCTGGCCCAACGCCGTCTGTGTGGCGGTGATCTTCACCGGCCTGGCCGTCATGTCGGCGTACCTGACGACGCCATATCTCAAGATCGGTGACCGCATCTACGCGTCGTCACCGGAAAACCGCCAGCCCGACCCCTAAGGAAGCCATGCCAGGTAGCGACTTCGAGACGCTGCTGTACACGACGTCCGGCCCGGTGGCCACCGTCACGCTGAACCGTCCGGAGCAGCTCAACACCATCGTGCCGCCGATGCCCGATGAGATCGAGGCGGCCGTCGGGCTGGCGGAGCGCGACCCGGAGATCAAGGTCATCGTGCTGCGCGGCGCCGGCCGGGCCTTCTCCGGTGGCTACGACTTCGGCGGCGGCTTCCAACAGTGGGGCGAGGCCATGATGACCGATGGCCACTGGGACCCCGGCAAGGACTTCGCGATGGTCACCGCCCGCGAGACCGCACCGACGCAGAAATTCATGGCCATCTGGCGGGCGTCCAAGCCGGTCATCGCCCAGGTGCACGGCTGGTGCGTCGGCGGGGCCAGCGACTACGCGCTGTGCGCCGATCTGGTCATCGCCAGCAACGACGCGGTGATCGGCACCCCGTACAGCCGGATGTGGGGCGCCTACCTGAGCGGGATGTGGCTCTACCGGCTCAGCTTCGCCAAG
The DNA here is from genome assembly GCF_001907675.1 of Mycobacterium paraffinicum. Taxonomy (GTDB): domain Bacteria; phylum Actinomycetota; class Actinomycetes; order Mycobacteriales; family Mycobacteriaceae; genus Mycobacterium; species Mycobacterium paraffinicum_A. The sequence goes on along the minus strand of NZ_MPNT01000008.1, from coordinate 167,008 downwards.
GTCAAGTGGCATTCGCTGACCGGGCGGCCGCTCACCGGCGTCCAGGCGGCCGAGATCGAGCTGATCAACGAAGCGGTGCCGTTCGAGCGCCTGGAGGCCCGGGTCGCCGAGATCGCCGCCGAGCTGGCCCGCATCCCGCTGTCGCAGCTGCGGGCGCAGAAACTGATCGTCAACCAGGCCTACGAGAACATGGGGCTGGCGTCCACCCAGACGCTCGGCGGCATCCTCGACGGCCTGATGCGCAACACCCCCGACGCCCTCGACTTCATCAAGACCGCCGAGACCGAGGGCGTGCGGGCGGCCGTCGAGCGCCGCGATGGCCCGTTCGGCGACTACAGCCAGGCCCCGCCGGAGCTGCGGCCCGACCCCACACACGTCATCGTGCCTGATCGGGACCAATGCTGAGACAAACTAGGAACCTGGCCGCCGCCGCTCAAAAAGTGTTACCGTTACAGCTATGTCTCGGCTGAACACTGGCTTGCGCGCAGGCGCCGCCTTCCTCGCCCTCGGCATCGCCGCGGCCGTCTTCCCGAAGACCGCCGTCGCCGATTCGACGGAGGACTTCCCGATTCCGCGCAGGATGATCAGCACCACCTGCGACGCAGAGCAGATCATGGCGGCCACCCGCGATACCAGCCCGGTGTACTACCAGCGCTACATGATCGACTTCAACAACCACCCGAACGTCCAGCAGGCGACGATCGACAAGGTGCACTGGTTCTACTCCCTGTCGCCGGAGGACCGCCGCACCTACTCCGAGAACTTCTACAACAACGACCCGCTGTGGTACGCGTGGCCCAACCACATGAAGCTCTTCTTCAACAACAAGGGCGTCGTCGCGAAGGCCACCGACGTGTGCGCGCAATACCCGCCCGGCGATATGTCGGTGTGGAACTGGGCCTAACGCCTCAAAAAAGTCCGCGCGTCCGCTGAGGAAGGACGCGCGGATTTTTTTGCCTCCGCGCGCGACCCGCAGTCCGTCACGTCAGCGGTGATCTCGGAATCCACGCGACCTCGTGGTATCAGCGCGGCTGCACCACTCCGCCCACCGGGTGCTCATCGACGTTCTTGAGGAGCAACTCGCGCACAGCGGGACGCGGTCCGTACGGTCGCAGCATGGTGCTGGCCGGCCGCGGACGCACGTGCTGCGGCCACCAGAACCAGCGCCCGAGCAGGGTGGCCAGCGACGGCGTCATGAACGACCGCACGATCAAGGTGTCGAACAACAGGCCCAGCGCGATCGTCGTCCCCACTTGGGCCATCACCATCAGCGGGCTGAACATGAACGTCGCCATGGTCGCGGCGAACACCAGACCGGCGGCGGTCACCACCGAGCCCGAACCCGCCATGGCGCGGATCGTGCCCGTTTTGAGGCCGGCGTGGATCTCCTCTTTGAACCGCGATATCAACAGCAGGTTGTAGTCCGAGCCGACCGCCAGCAGCATGATGATCGCCATCGCGAGCACCATCCAGTGCAACTTCATGCCCAGGATGTACTGCCAGAGAAGCACGGAGAGTCCGAATGACGCGCCCAGCGACAGCAACACCGTACCGACGATCACGAAGGCCGCCACGGCGCTTCGGGTGATCACCAGCATGATGATGAAAATCAGTGTGGCCGCAGAGATTCCGGCGATCATCAGGTCGATGTCGGAGCTGTCGTGCATGTCCTTGTACGTCGCGGCGGTACCGCCGAGGTAGACCTTGGAGCCCTCCCAGGGCGTGCCCTTGATCGCCTCGTGCACCGCCTGCTTGATCGGTTCGATGTGGCTGATGCCCTCAGGACTCGCCGGGTCGCCTTCATGGGAGATGATCAACCGGACGGAGTGCCCGTCCGGCGAGATGAACTGTTTGAGACCCCGTGCGAAATCCGGGCTGTTGAACGCCTCCGGCGGTAGATAGAACGTGTCGTCGTTCTTCGCTTTGTCGAAGGCATCGCCCTGGGCGGTGGCATTGTCGGACTGCGCCCTGGCCTGTTCGTTAAGACCCATAGTGGTCGCGTAGTTCGACATGATGGTGTCGAGGTTGTGCTGCTGACTCGCGATCTGCGGCGGTATCAGCGCCACCAGCTTCGGCTGAATCTGATCCAACTTGTCGAGGTTCGCGCTGAGGTTCACGATGTTCTGGGCCACCTGGTCGATGCCGTCGAGCGCGTTGAAGATCGATCGGAGCGCCCAGCAGACCGGAATGTCGTAGCAGTGCCTCTCCCAGTAGAAGAAGCTGCGGATCGGCCGGAAGAAATCGTCGAAGTTGGCGATTTCGTCGCGCAACGTTGCGGTGATCTCCACCGTCTCCTTGGTGAGCCGGGTGGTTTCATGTGTCGTGTTGCTGAGGTCCTGGGTGACCTGCATCTGCTCATGCAACAACGCCATCGTTTTCTTGAGCTCGTCCGCCTGCTTGAGCAGGTTGTTCGCCTGCTCGTCCTGATAGTGCTGGGTCTGGATCCGCCCCGCGGCTTGTGCGCTCATCTGAAAACCGAGGGTGCTGTGGTCCAGCGGCGTGCCCAACGGCCGGGTAATGGTCTGCACCCGGCCGATACCGGGGATGTGGAAGACCGCCTTGGCGACCTTGTCCAGGACCAGGAAATCGGCCGGGTTACGCAGGTCGTGATCGGTCTGGATCATCAACAGTTCGGGGTTGAGCCGAGCCTGGTCGAAATGCCGGTCCGCGGCCGCGTAACCGACATTGGCCGGGGTGTCCGCCGGCAGGAAGTGGCGGTTGTCGTAGTCCGTCGTGTAGCCGGACAGGGCGAGCAGGCCAACCAGCGCGGCCGCGATGGTCACCGCGAGAACCGGTGCCGGCCAGCGGACGACGGTGGTACCGATGCGGCGCCAGCCCCGAGTCTGCAGCGTGCGCTTCGGGTCCAGGAGCTTGAAGAATGACGCCACGGTCAGCACTGCAGGGCCCAGGGTCAACGCCGCGAGCACCGCCACCAACATGCCGATGGCGCACGGCGCACCCAGCGACGCGAAATATGGCAATCGGCAGAAGCTCATGCAGTACATCGCGCCGGCGATGGTCAGGCCCGACCCGAGTACGACGTGCGCGGTGCTATGGAACATGGTGTAGAAGGCCTGTTCGCGAGTCTCGCCCAGACCGCGGGCCTCGTGGTAGCGGCCGACCACGAAAATCGCGTAGTCCGTTCCGGCGGCGATCGCGATCAACACCAACAGATTGTTGGCGAACGTGGAGAGGCCGATGATGTCGTAGTTGGCCAGCAAAGCCACGACCCCTCGGGCCGCCGCCAATTCGACGAAGACCATGAACATCACGGCAAGGACGGTGACCAGCGAGCGATAGACGAAGAGCAGCATGACGATGATCACCAGGATCGTGACCATGGTGACTATTGCGACGCCTTTCTCACCGGCGTGGGACTGGTCGGCAAACAACGGACCCGCGCCCGTGACGTACGCCTTGATTCCCTGCGGGGCGGGCACCGAATTGACGATCTTGCGGACGGCGTCGGCGGACTCGGCGGATAGGCCGCCGCCCATGTTGCCGGCGAGGTAGACCTGGACGTAGGCGGCCTTCTGGTCGTGGCTCTGGGAACCCGCGGCGGTCAGCGGATCGCTCCAGAAATCCTGCACGTGCTGAACGTGTTTCTTGTCTTGCTCGAGGCGCCTGACGATCTCGTCGTAGTAGCGGTGCGCTTCTGCGCCGAGCGGCTTATCACCCTCCAACAAGACCATCGCCGAGCTGTCGGAGTCGAACTCCTTGAACGTCGACCCGACCTTCATCATCGACTGAAACGATGGCGCGTCCGTTGGACTCATCGACACCGAATGGGTTTTGGAGACGACCTCCAGTTGGGGCGCCACGGTGTTGGTGACGAAGACGATGCCAAGCCACACCAGGACTATCGGCAGCGCCAGCCGGTGGATCATCCTCGGCAGGAATGGCGGGATCAGCGGCTGCGAGATTGGCGGCGCGACCGATTCAGCCTCGCTCGGCTCGCTCATGCGGACTTGTCCAGGCAGTAGACGAAGGGGTTCACGGTTTCGTTGGAATCCGAGCGATTCGGGGCTTTGATGATGTCACCGTGGCCGTCGTGGTTGTTCACAACGAATCGGCAGGCGATCCAACTCCCGTCTCCTTGCGCCACCAGGTTTGCCGGGATGCCGGGCTTCGTTGAACTCAATATTTTGCTCCAGGGCAAGGGCACGTTGAGTGCCTGCTGCGGATGGGTGTTTTCGTCGAGGTAGTTGATGGTCGCCGTGCTGCCCGGCGAGCCCCAGACCTCGAGCGTGATCGTCTTGGCGTTGAACTGGTCGAGGACCTCGCCCGAGGTGCCACCACCGAACGAACCGGGGTGAACGCCGAAGATGCCGTGCAATCGGTAGACGACGAATCCCGACACCGCGAGGACGGCTGCGATTGTCAGCACCAACCAGTAGCGCCCGAAAATCCCCTGTTTCCCGGCGCGGCGCGGAGCGACCTTGTCGCCGCCCTTGCCGGCGGAGCCGTGCTTCTCCAGCGGCTCGGTCCTTGGCTCGGTCGTCGTCATGCGCGCTCCAAGTCCTTCCCGTGTTCAGCGGCTGCAGTTCGCCGAGCCATACCCCCCGGCCTCCCCTCTGCGTTCATTGCGATCCCGAGATGAGCCCCACGCACGTGGCGGTCAGTAGGCGAGTGAGGGCGGACGCGAAGTCGGTGTTCCACTCGGGGGGAACCACTTCCGGCTCCTCGGCGTAGACGTCGGTGAGGCGCTCCGGCGGGTTGGCCACCTGCCACAGCGTGGCCGCCAGCGAGTACGCGGCCAGCAGGATGTCGAGCGACCTGGAGCGGCCGATTCCGGGCACCGCGCTTTCGATGGAATCGGCGAGAGAGAGCGTGGCGGCGGTGCTGATGCGCTTGACCTCGACGACCCGCTCGACGTCCACCTCGTGCTCGAGGTGCAGGTGCAGGTTGGCCAGCAGGTCGCAGAACAGGGGGTCCTCGGCCAGCGCGTTCGCCAGCGTTTCGGCGATTTCCGACGGCGACTTGGGGCCGGGCTCGGCCAGCTTCTCGGACACGGTGTTCGACCAGCGCACCCAGCCCTCGGCGGCCAGGTGCAGGAGCACTTCCTTGTGCGAGGTGAAGTAGCGACGGACGGCGGAGTAGTGAATGCCGGCCCGGTTGGCGACGGCGGTCAAGGTGACCGAGGTGACGCCGGTCTCGAGGGCCAGCGAACGCGCGGCTTCCACCAGTGCCTCCGCACGTTGGCGCTTCTTCTCCTCGGTGCGGGCGCGTTGGAAGGTTAGCTGCGCCACCGATGGAGCGTAACGCACATTGTGTGATTTGTATAACGCACGGGGTGTGATTTGCGCTGGGTCACGTGAACCATTCGGCGCGGGTAGGGGTGTAAGTAGCTATGCACACCATCGCGCTCATCGGATTCCTCGGCGGACTGATCACCGGGATCTCGCCGTGCATCCTGCCGGTGCTCCCGGTGGTGTTCTTCTCCGGCGTGGACGGCACCCCAGCGCGCCGCCGGGCCGCCCGGCCCTACCTCGTGATCGCGGGCCTGGTCTGCAGCTTCGGCGCGGTGACGCTGGTCGGCTCGGCCATCCTGTCGGCGCTGCACCTGCCGCAGGACGCGATCCGCTGGGCCGCGTTGGTGGTGCTGACGCTCATCGGCCTCGGCCTGATCTTCCCACCGCTGCAGCACCTGATCGAGCGGCCGTTCGCGCGCCTGCCGCAACGCCAACCGGGAACCGGGGTAAGCGGTTTCGTGCTGGGCCTGACGCTGGGCGCGTTGTACGTGCCATGCGCGGGTCCGGTGCTGGCCGCGATCGTGGTCGCGGGCGGCACCGCCTCCATCGGCCTGCCCATTGTGATCCTGACCGCCGCGTTCGCGATCGGCACCGCTTTGCCGCTGCTGGCCTTCGCGTTGGCCGGGCGGGGTGTCGCCGAGCGCGTCGGCGCCTTCCGCCGGCGGCAGCGCATCGTGCAGATCGCCGGCGGAATCACCATGATCGTCCTCGCCGTCGCGCTGGTGTTCAACCTGCCGGCGACGCTGCAACGCGCGGTCCCCGACTACACGGCGGCGATGCAGAAAGCGGTCGGCGCCAACGAGATCCGCCAGCGGCTCGGCGCGCCTGGCGGCGGCGCGCTGAGCGACTGCACCGACGGCGCGGAGCGGCTCGAGGCCTGCGGACCGGCACCCGCGGTCAGCGGCATCACGCAGTGGCTGAACACCCCCGGCGGCGCCCCGGTCGACCTGGCGTCGCTGCGCGGCAAGGTGGTACTGATCGACTTCTGGGCGTACTCGTGCATCAACTGCCAGCGCGCCATCCCGCACGTAATCGATTGGTACAACCGGTATCACGACGCCGGGTTCGTCGCCATCGGGGTGCACACCCCCGAGTACGCCTTCGAGCGGGTACCGGCCAATGTGGCCAGCGGCGCGGACGCGCTGCACATCAGCTACCCCGTCGCGCTGGACAACGGCTACACCACGTGGAACAACTACCAAAACCTGTACTGGCCAGCCGAATACCTGATCGACGCGACCGGGACGGTCCGGCATACCAAGTTCGGCGAAGGCGACTACGACGGCACCGAGAGGCTGATCCGCGAGCTGCTCGTCGACGCCCATCCGGATATCCGGCTGCCCGGCCCGACGCATTCGGCGGACACCACACCGCAGACCCGGCTCACGCCCGAGACGTATCTGGGGATCGACCGGGCCCGAAACTACGGCGGCCCAGGCGATTACAAGTCGGGCGCGTTCGGCTATCCGCCGCAGCTGGCCGGCGACACGTTCGCGCTGCGCGGCCGGTGGAAGCTGGACGACCAGGGCGCCACCGCCGACAGCGACGACGCCGGCATCCGGCTGAACTACACCGCCAAGGACGTCTACGTCGTCGTGGGCGGAACGGGCACCCTGACGGTGTCCCGGGACGGCAAGGCGACGACGACGGCGATCGGCGGGCCACCGACACTGCACCCGATCGTGGCCGATGAGGCGGCGCACAGCGACCGGCTCGACATGCGGATAAGCCCTGGGCTGCAGGTGTTTTCGTTCACCTTCGGCTAGCCGGCCGGCTTCTTGGCCAGGCTGCCCAACATCGCGACGAGCACACCGCCGACCACCAGCGCGACCCCCACGAGCAGGGTGAGGTCGAGCCATTCGTGCAGGCCCACCTCGGCGTGGGCGACCATCACCTCGGCGATGCGGCGGACGTCGTCGGTGGTGCGGTTGAGCGCGTCGCCGACGTGGCGACCGGCGATCTCGATGCCCGCCCAGCCGGCGGCGCCGACCAGCAACGCCGAGACCCCGAGGCTGGTGAGCGCCTTGCCGCGGCGGCGCGCCGTGGCCAACAGCAGCACGGCGCAGACGACGCTGAGGGCAACCGCGCCGGCGCTCACCCACGGACCCCCCGCGGCGAGCGGGCTCAGCCGGCCCGGCCGCAGCCAACCGTGGGCCGAGGGTGCCGACTCCGTCAACGGAACCGTCAGCGTCGCAGGCACTTTCACGTTGTGGCGGCTCAGTGTCCGCTGCATCGAGGCGTCCTCGAGCATCGGCGCCACGTCGATAGACCACGAGTCGCCGGCGCCGCCGGCGGTGAACAGCCAGCGATGGGCCGCCCGGTTCGCCTGGGCGAACAGCGCCGGAAAGGCGGGCCCGGCCGTGAACGCGACGGCGGCCAGGTGCACCTCGGCGCCCTCGACCGGCTGGCGTCCGCCGTTGTGCTCGGCGATGAGCGCCATCGCGCGGTTGGCCAGTTCGTCCGCGGCGGCGGACTGCAGGCCGGGGTCACCGGCGGCCCGCTGGGCCAGCGCGACGTAGCCGCCCTCGCTGACCACGTTCAGCTGCAGCCACGACGCCGGAATGGCCACGGCCAGCGCGACGGTGGTCGCCAGCCACAGCACCGCCCTGAAGACGGCGGCCACGATTCGCACGCCGGGAAACCGTTAGGGCGCGATTCCGCGAACGTAGGCGGCCTGACCGAGATGTTGGGCGCAGTCGTCGATGATGCTCACCAACCGGGCGCCGGCCGTGACCGGCGGGTCCCAGTTGGTGTCGACCACCCGCTCCAGCTCGCCGGCGGTCACGCCGGCGATGTATTCGAGCGTGAGCTTGTGCACCGCGTGGTAGTAGCCGGACAGCAGATCCACGGGCGCCTTGACCTTGGCCACCTGTTCGGGCCCGTGACCGTAGCCGGTGTCGTTGCGCGGCAGGTCCAGCCCGAACCGGTCCACCCAGCCGTCGCGCAACCAGACCTGCTCCACCCCGGCCACGTCGGCCAGCTGGAGGTCCTGCACCCGGGCGCTGTGCCACAGCAACCAGGCGATGCTGTTGGCGCCCGGGGTCACCCGGTACTCGGCGACCGCGTCGGTCAGGCCGTCGGCGATGTCGTCGACGTGTTCGATCAACCGGGTGAACGCGTCGCGGAGCAGTTCCTGGACGGCGGCATCGGGGCTGGAGGTGTTGGCCATACCAGCGACACTAGATCCTGGCACGACCGGCGGGCGCGGTCGTAGATTATTTGCATGACTTACGACCTGATCATCCGCAACGGCACCATCGTCGACGGGTTGGGTGGTGAGCCGTACGTCGGCGACGTCGCGGTGCGCGACGGCGTCATCACGGCCGTCGGTCGGGTCAACGGCGAGCGCGCCGAGCGGGAGATCGACGCCACCGGCCTCCTGGTCACCCCGGGCTTCGTCGACCTGCACACCCATTACGACGGCCAGTCCATCTGGTCGGAACGCCTGACGCCGTCGTCGGCGCACGGCGTGACCACGGTGGTCATGGGCAACTGTGGCGTCGGCTTCGCGCCGTGCCGCCAGTCCGACCACGACGTCCTGGTCGACGTGATGGCCGGCGTCGAGGACATCCCCGGGGTCGTCATGACCGACGGCCTGCCCTGGACGTGGGAGACGTTCCCCGAGTACCTGGACGCGCTGGACGCCGGCAAGCGGGACATCGACGTCGCCGCCTACCTGCCGCACTCGCCGCTGCGGGTCTACGTGATGGGTCAGCGCGGCGCCGACCGCGAGCCGGCCACCGCCGACGACCTCGCCAAGATGCGGGCGCTGGCCAAGGAGGCGGTCGAGGTCGGCGCGCTCGGCTTTGCGTCGTCGCGGCTGACCATCCACAAGACCGAAAGCGGTTCGCCCATCCCGAGTTACGACGCCGCCCGCGAGGAGATCGAGGAGATCGCCCGCGGTGTCGTCGACGGCGGCGGCGGGTTGCTGCAGTTCGTGCCGGACATCCCGGCCGGCGGCTACGAGCCGGTGCTGCAGACGGTGTTCGACGTCGCCGAGGACGTCGGCCTGCCGCTGACCTTCACGCTGGTGGTCGCCAACTCGGGCGATCCCACGTGGGAGGACGCCATCACGATGATCGAGAAGGCGAATTCCAGGGCCGGCGACGCCGACCCCCGGATCACCGCGCAGCTGCTACCGCGCCCGATCGGGCTGATCATCGGCCTGCAGCTGTCCGCCAACCCGTTCGTGCTCTACCCGAGCTACCGCGAGATCGCGCACCTGCCACTGGCCGAGCGGGTCGCCGAGATGCGCAAGCCGGAGGTCCGCGCCCGCATCCTGGCCGACAAGCCGGGCCAGGGCCACCCCATCCTGTACGTCGCTCAGATGTGGGACTGGATCTACCCGCTGAGCGACACCCCCGACTACGAGCCGGACCCGTCGACCTCCATCGGGGCGCGGGCGCGGGCCCGCGGGGTGAACCCGATGGAGGAGGCCTACGACCGGCTGCTCGACGACGAGGGCCGCGCCATGCTGCTGGTGGCGACCAGCAACCTGCAGGGCAACTCGCTGGACACCGTGGGCAAGCTGCTGCACCGCGACGACGTGGTGCTCGGGCTCGGCGACGGTGGCGCGCACTACGGGATGATCTGCGACGCCAGCTACTCGACGTACTTCCTGACCCATTGGGCCCGTGACCGCGCGTCGGGCCGGTTCACGGTGCCGGAGGCCGTCCGCGAACTCACCTCGGTGCCGGCCCGCATCGCCGGGCTGGGCGACCGGGGTCGCATCGGCGTCGGCTACAAGGCCGACCTCAACGTCATCGATCACGCCGCGTTGCGCCTGCACAAGCCGGTCATCACCTACGATCTGCCGGCCGGGGGCCGGCGCCTGGACCAGACCGCAGACGGCTACGTCGCGACGATCGTGGCCGGCGAGGTGATCGCGGAGAATGGCGTGCCCACAGACGCTCGTCCAGGCAAGTTGGTGCGAGGTCGGCAACCGCGGCCGGTAGCCGCGCAATAACGCCACCAAAACAGCCAGATCCCGGGTAAGTTGAGCCGGTGACGAGCCCGCATTTTGCGTGGTTGCCGCCAGAAGTCAACTCGGCACGAATCTTCTCGGGTCCCGGAGCCGGGCCGCTGCTTGCTGCCGCGGAAGCCTGGGACGGACTGGCCGAGGACTTGGCATCGTCAGCATCGTCGTTTTCTTCGGTTACGTCAAATCTTGCCAGCGGCTCCTGGCAGGGTCCGTCCTCGGCGGCGATGATGGCCCTCGCCACGCATTACGTCAGCTGGCTGAGCGCGGCGGCGGCCCAGGCCCAGGCGGTGTCCAGCCAGGCCTCGGCCGTGGCGGCCGCGTTCGAGGGGGCGCTGGCGGCGACCGTGCAGCCCGCGGTGGTCGCGGCCAATCGCGCCCTGGCGCACGCGTTGTCGGCCACCAACTGGCTCGGCCAGAACACCCCCGCGATCGCCGACATCGAGGCGGCCTACGACCAGATGTGGGCGTCGGACGTGGAGGCGATGTACGGCTACCATGCCGACGCGTCGGCGGCCGTCGAGAAACTGGCGCCCTGGCAGCAGGTGCTGCAGAACCTCGGTTTCCACTTCAGCAGCAGCGGTCAGCTGACGTTCGGCCTGCCGGCGGCGCGGGTTCCGCGCACGCTGTAGCGGCCCGGCCCGCGCCTATCCTGGAGGGTCATGCGCACCAAGAAGCAGGTAGACGTCGAGCGCCTGGCCGCCGCCCTTCCCGACTACCCGTTCGCCTACCTGGTCACCGTCGACGACGACTACCGCGTGCACACCGTGACGGTCGAGCCGCGGCTGCGTGACGCGACCCTGGACATCGGCCTCATCGGCGGCCGCACCCGGCAGAATCTGGCGCAGCGGCGCGACGTCACCCTGCTGTGGCCCCCGACCGAGCCCGGCGGCTATTCGCTGATCGTCGACGGCACGGCCTCGATCAGCGACGCCGGGGACGCCGTTCGCCTGGAAGTCGCGCCGACCCGCGCGCTGCTGCACCGCGAGGCCGACCCCGGCTCTCCGGGCGCGGCGAAGGGCTGCCTGCACGACTGCGTGGTGTTCTCCCGCTGAGCCGGCGTCGCCCCCGGGCCGGACGTTCACCCCTGGGCCGCCGAGTGTGGGCGCTATGCACGCGAACCGCCTCGAATCCGGCCATAGGCCCCACGCTCGCGAAGCTTGTCCTTTACTCGCTCTACGAACGCCTCAGGCCTGGACAACATCTCGGCGCTCACCCTGACCACCGCCCAGCCGGCCGCCTCCAGCAAGGCGACTCGCTCGATATCCCACGACCGTTGATAGCGGTCCTCCCAGTGCTGGATACCGTCGTACTCCACCGCGACCTTCCATTCACGCCACCCCATGTCGACCCGGATGCGTAGGTCGGGAAACTCGATCTGCGTCTCCGGCTTTGGCAGGCCAGCACGCACCAGAAGCAGCCGCACCCGGGTCTCCTGAGGTGATTCCGCCCCGCCGTCGACCAGATCCAGCGCGGCTCGCAACCGGAGACTGCCACGGGCTCCGCGGTGGCGGTCAACCAAAGCGATTACCTCGGCGGGCTTGATACCGGTCGCGTTGAGCAACGCGTCCAGGATGGGGACGGCCCTGATAGTGGGCGAACCCCGCCCGATGTCGAAAGCTGTTCGGGCCGCGGTGGTCACGCGCATTCCGGCGATGACGCGCACCTCGTCAGCGGCGAGCTGATAGCTGCGGACAACCATGCCCCGCTGACTGTGCCGGTCCAGCCGCACGATCTCCGCGGGCGCCGACGCATCGACCCATTTCGTGCCGAGGACCGCTGCGGCAGACAGTCCGGCCAGAGGCGAACCCGTCGCCAGCCAAGCTGCGCGCGCCTTGGCGACTGCTGTCAGTTCCGCGCCCCTGGCGATGTACACGTCGCGGAAGACCGCGCGATATCGGGTGCGCAATTGACTGCGGGTAACCGCGCCGTTCCTTAGCGCGTCGCTGCCCCGGAATGGCTCCATTCCGGCATATTTGCCGCGACAGCCCATCTGCGTATGCGCCGAGCGTGGGTGCTGTGGACGAATTCGCGGGTGTTGACGCGCATATCCCCCACACTCGACACGGCGCGCACGAAAAAGCCCGGCCTGCAACGCAGGCCGGGCTTTTCGTTGACTTTCTAGAAGTCCATACCGCCCATGCCACCGGTCGGGTCGCCCGCGGGTGCGGCCGCCTTCTCCGGCTTGTCGGCGACGACGGCCTCGGTCGTCAGGAACAGCGCCGCGATCGACGCCGCGTTCTGCAGCGCCGAGCGGGTCACCTTGACCGGGTCGGCGACGCCGGCCTTGAGCAGGTCCTCGTACTCCCCGGTAGCGGCGTTCAGGCCGGTACCGGCGGGCGAGTTGCTGACCTTCTCGGCGACGACGCCGGGCTCCAGGCCACCGTTGAAGGCGATCTGCTTCAGCGGAGCCGACAGCGCCACGCGGACGATGTTGGCTCCGGTGGCCTCGTCACCGGAGAGCTTCAGCTCGTCCAGGGACGGGGCCGCGTGCAGCAGGGCCACGCCACCACCGGCGACGATGCCCTCCTCGACGGCCGCCTTGGCGTTGCGCACCGCGTCCTCGATGCGGTGCTTGCGCTCCTTGAGCTCCACCTCGGTGGCAGCCCCGGCCTTGATCACCGCAACACCGCCGGCCAGCTTGGCCAGGCGCTCCTGCAGCTTCTCGCGGTCGTAGTCGGAGTCGCTGTTCTCGATCTCCTGGCGGATCTGGGCCACGCGTCCGGCGATGGCGTCGGGGTCACCGGCGCCCTCGACGATGGTGGTCTCGTCCTTGGTGACGACGACCTTGCGGGCCTTACCGAGCAGCGCCACGTCGGCGCTCTCCAGCGACAGGCCGACCTCTTCGCTGATCACCTGACCACCGGTGAGGATCGCCATGTCCTGCAGCATCGCCTTGCGGCGGTCACCGAAGCCGGGGGCCTTGACGGCCACCGACTTGAAGGTGCCGCGGATCTTGTTGACGACCAGGGTGGACAGCGCCTCGCCCTCGACGTCCTCGGCGATGATCAGCAGCGGCTTGCCGGCCTGAATGACCTTCTCCAGCAGCGGGAGCAGGTCCTTGACCGTCGACACCTTGGAGCTGACCAGCAGGATGAAGGGGTCCTCGAGGACCGCTTCCTGCCGCTCGGCGTCGGTGACGAAGTAGCCCGAGATGTAGCCCTTGTCGAACCGCATACCCTCGGTGAGCTCGAGCTGCAGGCCGAAGGTGTTGGACTCCTCGACGGTGATGACGCCCTCGTTGCCGACCTTGTCCATCGCCTCGGCGATCAGGTCGCCGATCGACTGGTCGCCCGCGGAGATCGCGGCCGTGGCGGCGATCTGGTCCTTGGTCTCGACCTCCTTGGCCGACTTCAGCAGGGTCTCGGTGACCTTCTCGACGGCCTTCTCGATGCCGCGCTTGAGGCCGAGCGGGTTGGCGCCGGCCGCCACGTTGCGCAGGCCCTCGCGGACCAGCGCCTGGGCCAGCACCGTGGCCGTCGTCGTGCCGTCACCGGCGACGTCGTCGGTCTTCTTGGCGACTTCCTTGACCAGCTCGGCGCCGATCTTCTCGTACGGGTCCTCCAGCTCGATCTCCTTGGCGATGGACACACCATCGTTGGTGATCGTGGGAGCGCCCCACTTCTTCTCCAGGACGACGTTGCGGCCCTTGGGACCCAACGTCACCTTTACCGCGTCGGCGAGGGCGTTGAGCCCCCGCTCGAGGCCGCGACGGGCCTCTTCGTCGTACGCAATTGTCTTGGCCATTGCGAAGTGATTCCTCCGGATCGGGAATGACACCGGGTGACCACGGGTGGCCACCCCATTACTTACGCTGGCCGGGTGCAGTGCCCGCGACGGACGACCCCAGGTGTCTGCTGGTCTCACCGTCCCGACCTAGCACTCACCTGTCGCGAGTGCCAACGTCATTCTTAGCACTCGCCTATGCCGAGTGCAAGAACAGGTCAGGCCTTATCGCTGCGCGCGTAAGCCGTCGACGACGACGTCGGTAGCCCGCTCGGCCAGCGCCGAGTCGTAGGCCTGCACCGCCTGGCAGCCGACCAGGATGGCCTTGAGATCTTGCATCTCGATGTCGCGCCGCGCCGTGCCCGCTTCCTGCGCGGCACGCAGCAGCTCGCCCAGCATCGCCTTGAACGCGTCCTCGGCGTCGGGTGCCGCGCAGGCGATGTCGATCCCGTACCCGGCCAACGCGTCGACCAGACCGCGGTCCGCCGCGCCCCACTGCAGCACCATCGAGCGCAGGAAGGCGAACAGCGCCTCCCCCGGGCCTTCCGATTCCAACAGGGCGTGCCCGTCATCGATGAGGCGGCGCATCCGGTCCTCGATCACGGCCGTGAAGAGCGCTTCCTTCGTCGGGAAGTGCCGGTAGACGGTGCCGGCGCCAACCCCGGCCCGCCGGGCGACTTCGTCGATGGGCACCGACAGGCCTTCGGCCGCGAAGGTCTCGTAGGCGACGTCCAGGACGCGTGCGCGGTTGCGCGCCGCGTCGGCGCGCAGCGGCCGTGCGGGTTGGGCCAACTGTTCACCACCCATCGGTTGACAAAACGGGGCGTACGTTCCGTATAGTCGGAACCGGAGCACTCGCCCCGTTTACTCTACTAGTTCAAGGAGCCCGTCATGGCCAAATGGACCGCACGAGACATTCCCGACCAGGCCGGCCGGGTCGCCGTCATCACCGGGGCCAACACCGGCCTCGGCTACGAGACCGCCGCCGCGCTGGCCGACCACGGGGCGCGCGTCGTGCTCGCGGTGCGCAACCTCGACAAGGGCAAGGACGCCGCCGCGCGGATCGCCGCCAAGATCCCCGGCGCCGACGTGGCGCTGCAGGAGCTCGACCTGACGTCGCTGGATTCCGTCCGCGCCGCGGCCGGGCAGCTCAAGGCCGACTACGACCGCATCGACCTGCTGATCAACAACGCGGGAGTGATGTTCACCCCGAAGGCGACCACCAAGGACGGCTTCGAGCTGCAGTTCGGGACCAACCACCTCGGCCATTTCGCCCTCACCGGCCTGCTGCTGGACCGGCTGCTGCCGGTCGCCGGCTCGCGGGTCGTCACGGTCAGCAGCCAGGGCCATCGCTTCGGGCGGATCCGTTTCGACGACCTGCAATGGGAACGCCGCTACAGCCGGGTGGGCGCGTACGGACAGGCCAAGCTGGCCAACCTGCTGTTCACCTACGAGCTGCAGCGACGGCTCGCGCCCCGCGGGACGACGATCGCGGTGGCCGCACACCCGGGCGGCTCGCGCACCGAGCTGACCCGCAACCTCCCGGCACTGGTGGGGGCGCTCACGGCCGTGGTCGAGCCACTCTTCCAGGCCGCGGACATGGGCGCCCTGCCCACGCTGCGCGCCGCCACCGACCCCGGCGTGCTCGGCGGCCAGTACTACGGCCCGGACGGTTTCGGCGAACAGCGGGGTTACCCCAAGCTGGTGACGTCCAACGGCCGGTCCCACGACGTCGACGTGCAGCGGCGATTGTGGGCGGTGTCGGAGGAGCTCACCGGCGTCACGTACCCGCTGGTCTGACTAGGGCAGATCGAGCAGCTGCTCGTAGAAACCGCCGAAGCCGCGGACCCGATCGGCCAGATGGATCTCCAGGATCCAATGACACAGGCGGCCGGTCGCGTCCGTGCGACGCATCGGCTTGTCCGATCCGGGCGCGATGTACCACTCGACGCCGGGGCCGGCGATCTTCTTGTGCGGGAACTCGCCGACCAGGTGACCCGCGATCGAACTGGCGAAGTCGAAACCTTCGGCGTGCGCCACGCCCACGACGAAGTCGAACAGTTCCGCCCCGGTGACGTCCGGGCGCCTGTCGAAGTACTCGCGGCCGGCGCGCCACACCCTGGGCAGCGCGTCGCGCAAGGCCGCCTTCGCCGGGTCGTCGCCGAGCACGAAGGTGCGGCCGAAGTCGGCCTCCCACTCCGCGAAGATCGGCCCGAAATCGAGGAACACGATGTCGCCCTCGGCGACCACCAGGTCCGGTGGGCGCTCGCTGAAGGGTTGCAGCGTGTTCTCGCCCGCCCGCACGATCCGCCGATGCCAGTGCCGCGTCACGCCGAACAGCTGCGCGGACAGGTCATTGATTTCGTCGGACAGCCGTCGCTCGGAAACGCCGGGACGGATGATGCCGCGCCGCTCGACCTCATCGAACAACTGCGACGCCTTCTCCTGGGCCTCGAGCAGCCGTTGCGCGCGCACGTCTTCCGGGGCCTCCACTCTCGCGATGCTAACTGGCAGGCTGGAAACCATGTCGCTCGTCGTGCCGCCCTATCCGCCGCCCCGATACACGAAGGACCAGCCGGAGGTCAGCGCGTGGCTCAAGCGCGCCGACGAGCCACCCGACTACGAAAGCTTCGGGACCAAGTACCACTACCTGGCCAACCAGCAGGCCACCGACGGTGACTACGGCCTGTACCGGGTCGACATCGGCCCGGCCGGCGGCGGGCCCCCGGCCCACTTCCACCGGGCGATGTCCGAGGCGTTCTTCGTGCTCTCCGGGACGATGAAGCTCTACGACGGCACCCAGTGGGCCGACGGGCATCCGGGCGATTTCCTCTACGTGCCGCCCGGTGGCGTGCACGGCTTCCGCAACGAGGCCGACGAGCCGGCGTCGATCCTGATGCTGTTCGCCCCGGGCGCACCGCGCGAGGCCTACTTCGAGGGCTTCGCGGCGCTGGCCGACATGACCGACGACGAACGCCGGGAGTGGTTCGTCCGGCACGACAACTATTGGGTGCAGTAGACCCGCCCGGTTAATGCTCGGCAAACTCTCGGCGCTCGGCGGCGATACGCGGCGTGCGCGACGTAGGGTTTGCCGGTGCAGGTGAGGTCGAAGCGCGCCGCGGCGTGGCTGCGGATGAAGGTCGAGACGGCGTTCAGCGCCCCGGTCAGAACCGCCGAGCGGGTCAAACGGCCGAGGCGCCCGGGCCTGAGGCGGGTGCCGAGCGCGTCGGCCAGGGTGCGCGGGCGGCGCCTGCGGCCCGGTCACCGACCGAAGCGGTAGTCGGCGTCGACCAGCTCGCGGGTGCGCTCGAAGAACGTGCGCCCGCTGTACGGCAATTGGGTGACCACCTTCCCGCTCGGATGCCGGAAGTAGTTGTCGCACGCAAGCCAGACCTTGCCCGCCATGGCGGCCTGTATCTCGTCGTTGTAGCGGCGCTGGGCGTCGGGGGTCACCTGCACGGTGCGCGCCCCCCGCGCGTTCATCGTGTCCAGGATGTGGCGGACGAACGTCGTCTGCGCCTCGTGGATGTAGATGATCGAGTTGACGCCGTTGGTGTTGGGGCCGTACAGCGTGAAGAAATTGGGATAGCCGGCGACCAGGGTGCCCAGGTAGGCCTCGGCCCCGTCGCTCCAATCGTCCGCGAGGCGGCGCCCGCCGGTGCCGCGGACGTCGACGCTGGCCAGGTAGTCGGCGGCCTTGAACCCGGTGCCGTAGATGACGGTGTCGACGCGGTGCTCGACGCCGTCGACCGTGCGCACACCGCGCTCGGTCAGCTCCGCGATGGCGGTCGTCTCCAGGGTGACGTTGGGCAACGCGAACGTCGGATACCACTCGCGCGACATCAGCGGCCGCTTGCAGCCGGCCGGATAGTCCGGCGTGAGCTTCGCGCGGAGCTCGGGGTCGGCCACCTTGCGCATGAGGTAGCTGCGGGCCAGCTCGGTCGCTTCCCGCGTCTGCGCGGCGTCGACGTCGAAGCTGGACGACTCGTAGGCGTCGAACGCCTCGTCGCGCAGCTTGAGGGCCGTCTCGGGGTGGCGTTCGAACAGCTCGTGCTGTTCGGGCGTGAACGGGAAGTCGAAGCGGGGCGCGATCCAGATCGGGGTCCGCTGAAACACGGTCAGGTGCGCGGTTTCCCGCGCGATCGCGGGCACGTACTGGATGGCGCTGGCGCCCGTGCCGATGGACGCCACCCGCTCACCGGCCGTCGGCTTGCTGTGATCCCATCGGGACGAATGGAATTGGCGGCCCCGGAACCGCCGCGCGCCCGGGATGTCTGGGACATGGGGCACGTCGAGCATCCCGACGGCGCTGACCACCGCGTCGAACTCGTGCTCGCGACCGGCGTCGTCGGTCAGGGTCCAGCGGCGCCGGTTGTCCGACCAGCGCGCCGACGCCACCGCGGTGTTCGCCCGCAGGCGTGGCCCGAGCCCGTGGTCCATTGCGACCTTTTCCAGGTAAGCCAGGATCTCGGGCTGGTCGGCGTAGGTCTTGCTCCAACGCGGGTTGGGCGCAAAGGAATACGAGTACAGGTGTGACGGGACGTCGCACGCCGCGCCCGGAAAGGTGTTGTGGCGCCAGGTCCCGCCGAATCCGTCGGCCCGGTCGAAGATGGTGAAGTCGTAGCCGCCCTCGGCCAGCTGGATGCCCATGGCGATGCCGCCGGCGCCGGCGCCGATGATCCCGACTCGCGGCTTCAGTCCCATTGGGCGAAGTAGGGTCGCTGCGGCCCGCTCTTCTCCACCAGGATGAACACCACGCCCCACGGGTCGACGAACCAGGTGGTGCGGACGCGCGCGACCTCCGCGATTCCGCTGACCAGAAAGCGCACGCCCCTGCTCTCCAGCTCCGCCCGGGTGGCGTCGAGGTCCTCGCAGATCAGCCCGACGTGGGACAGCCCCGGGTCGGTGAGGGCGTCGCGGCCGGGGCGATCGGAGTCCCGCGGACCGAGGTATTCGATCACCTCGAGCACCCGGTCGCCGTCGGCGTCAAACCCGACGATGGCCGCCTTCATGCTGGGGTCCGCCACCAGCTCGCCCATGTCCTCGCGAATGGCGTTACCCGTCATCACATATGGCGGCGAGAGCACACGCAGGCCCAACACGTCGCGGTAGAACGCCACGGCCGCCTCGCAATCCGGAACACACACCCCGGTGTGGGCCATCCCGGTAATCACGTTCTCGACTCTACGTCGGCCCCAAGGGCTCACCGGGGTCGGTTGGGAAATCCGACCGGCCGATAATGGCCCGGTGCGGTCGGTCCAAGAACACCAGCGCGTCGTAGCCGAACTGATCCGTCCCCGCCCGGCGGCCACCGCCGCGCTGGCCGAGGCGCAGGGGCTGGTGCTGGCCGAGGACGTGGTCGCGCGCCTGGCGCTGCCGGTCTTCGACAACTCCGCGATGGACGGATACGCGGTGCGCGCCGAGGACACGTCCGGCGCCACACCCGAGCATCCGGTGACGCTCAAAGTTGCCGAGGACATTCCCGCCGGGCGCACCGACGAGTTGACGCTGCAACCCAACACCGCGCACCGCATCATGACCGGCGCGCCGCTGCCCGCCGGGGCGACGGCCGTCGTGCCGGTCGAAGACACCGACGGCGGCGTGGACGTCGTGTCGATCCGCGCGCCCCGCGAGCCCGGCAAGCACATCCGGCGCGCCGGCGAAGACGTCGCCCCCGGCACGACGGTGTTGCGGCGCGGCCAGGTGGTGACGCCTGCCATGCTCGGCCTGGCCGCGGCGCTGGGGATGGCCGAGCTGCCGGTGCTGCCGCGCCAGCGGGTGCTGGTGATATCGACCGGGTCGGAGCTGGTGGCGCCCGGCAATCCGCTGCGGCCGGGGCAGATCTACGAGTCGAATTCGATCATGCTGGCCGGGGCCGTCCGCGACGCCGGCGCCGACGTGATCGCCGTGGCGACCGCGGAAGACGATGTGGCGCAGTTCAGTTCGATCCTCGATCGGTACGCGGCCGACTGCGACCTGATCATCACCAGCGGCGGGGTCAGCGCCGGCGCCTACGAGGTGGTCAAGGACGCCTTCGGCCGCGAGGGCGACCAGGGCGTCGAGTTCGTCAAGGTCGCGATGCAGCCCGGCATGCCGCAGGGCATCGGCCGGGTGGCCGGCGCGACGATCGTCACCCTGCCCGGCAACCCGGTCAGCGCCCTGGTGTCCTTCGAGGTGTTCATCCGCCCCGCCCTGCGCAGGGCAATGGGCCTGCCCGACCCGGAGCGACCGCACCGGGCGGCCGTGCTCACCGAATCGTTGACCTCGCCACGCGGCAAGCGGCAGTTTCGTCGCGCGGTGCTGGACCGCGACTCCGCCACGGTCACCAGTTACGGCCCGCCGGCCTCGCACCACCTGCGGTGGCTGGCGTCGGCGAACGCGTTGCTGGACATCCCCGAGGACGTGGTGGAAGTGCCCGAGGGGACCGAGCTGCAGGTCTGGGACCTCACCTAACCCGCAGGGGTGGCGACCTGCCGATGGAAATCGTCGGCCCGGTCGAACGCGGCGGCGCTGCGGATGGCGACGGCGACAACCGACATCAGCACCGGGATCGTCACCAGCGCCGCCGACAGTCCGACCCGGTCGGCCAGGTGGCCGATCAGCGGCGGCCCCAACAGGTAACCGAGCCAGCCCGTCGCGGCGACGATCGCGATCGCCGAGCCCGCGCCGCCCGCGCCGTAGGCGGCGCTGAACGCGGTCGGCACCAGCAGCGCCACGCCGACCCCCAAGCAGGCGAAACCGCCCACGGCGACAACCGGATTCGCGGTCGCCAGCGTCACGCCCATGCCCGCAGCGCCTACCAGCGCGAGCGCCGGCAGCAACCGGCGGGCCGACACCCGCGCGTGCAGGCGTATCGCGCCCAGCCGGGTCAGGACCATCGTCAGCGTGTACGCCGCATAGCTCAGCGCGGCGACCCCGGGCCCGGCGCCCACGACGTTGCGCACGTAGTTGGCCGACCAATCGGTGGCGGCGCCCTCGCACAAGAAGGACACGAAGGCCACCGCCGCCAGGATCGCCACCGTCGGCGTTAGCCAGCCCCGCCCGGACCGCTCCCGAGGCGACGCCGCCGGGTCCGGGATCAGCCCACGCGCCAGCGCCGCGACGACGATCAGGACGACCAGCCCGACCGCCGCCAGCTGGGGCGTCAGCCCGACGCCGGCCCCGACGCACGCCGCGCCGATCAGGGCGCCCAGCAACGCGCCCAGGCTCCACATGCCGTGGAAGCGGGCCATGATCGGTGCGCGCGCCAGCCGCTCGACCGTCCCGGCTTGGGTGTTCATCGCGACGTCCAGCCCGCCCTGGAACATCCCCCACAACGCCAGCGCCGCGAACAGCGCCGGGCCGGACCGGGCCAGCCCCACCGTCGTCCCCGCGAGCGCGTAACCGGCCGCGGTGACCGGAATCAGCCGGTGGCTACCCCAGCGCGGCAGCGCCCAGTGGCTGCCCACGGTGGCCAGCACCGACCCCAGCGGCGCGCCGAACAGCGCCGTGCCCAGCGCCGCGTCGGACAGGCCGAGCCCGGCCTTGACCGCCGGAATGTGGGCGGCCCACGACGAGAACCCCACCGCGTGGGCGATGAACACGGCGGTGACGGCGATCTTCGCGCGGCGCAGCCGCGGGTCATTCGGATGCATGTCGAAGATGGGCGTTCCCCAAGCGGTCCCGAACCAACCAGCCGCGGCTTTCGTAAGATGGCCGCGTGGCACGCCGCCCCCGCCCTGTCGGCCCTACGGCCGAAGAGCCAACCTTCAGCCCGCAGCACGCGCTGGAGTTGGTGCGTTCGACCGTTCCGCCGGTGCACCCGGCCGGCCGTCCGTTCATCGCCGGTGGCCTGGCAGTGGCGCTGGCCGGCCGCAGGCATCGGTGGATCCGACGGGCCGGCCTGCTGGCGGCGGGCGCTTGCGCCGGGTTCTTCCGCCACCCGCCCCGGGTGCCGCCGACCCGGCCGGGCGCCATCGTCGCACCCGCCGACGGGCTGGTGTGCGTGATCGACAACGCCGCCCCGCCGGCCGAACTCGGGATGGGCGACGCGCCGCTGCCCAGGGTCAGCATCTTCCTGTCACTGCTGGACGCCCACGTGCAACGCGCCCCGGTGAGCGGCGAGGTGATCGCCATGCAGCACCGGCCCGGCCGGTTCGGTTCGGCCGATCTGGCCGCGGCCAGCACCGAGAACGAACGCACCAGCCTGCGCATCCGGACGCCAACCGGCGCGGAGGTGGTGGCGGTGCAGGTCGCCGGGCTGCTGGCGCGGCGCATCATCTGCGACGCGCGCGTCGGCGACAAGCTGACGATCGGCGACACCTACGGCCTGATCCGGTTCGGCTCCCGGCTGGACACCTATTTGCCGGCGGGCGCCGAACCACTGGTCCGCGAGGGCCAGCGCGCGATCGCCGGCGAAACCGTGCTGGCCGAGCTGCCATGATCAGCAAGCCACGCGGCAGGCCGTCGGTCAACCTGCAGATCCTGCCCAGCGCGATGACGGTGCTGTCCATCTGCGCGGGCCTGACCTCGATCCGGTTCGCCCTCGAGCACCAACCCAAGGCCGCGATGGCGCTGATCGCCGCGGCAGCCATCCTGGACGGCCTGGACGGCCGGGTGGCCCGCATCCTGGACGCCCAGTCGCGGATGGGCGAGGAGATCGACTCGCTGGCCGACGCGGTGAACTTCGGGGTGACGCCCGCGATCGTGCTCTACGTGACGATGCTGACGAAGTCGCCGGCCGGCTGGGTGGTGATCCTGCTCTACGCGGTGTGCGTGGTGCTGCGGCTGGCGCGGTACAACGCGCTGCAGGACGACGGCAGCCAGCCGGCCTACACCCACGAGTTCTTCGTCGGCATGCCGGCGCCGGCGGGCGCGGTGTCGATGATCGGGCTGATCGGGCTCAAGCTGCAGTTCGGCGAGGGCTGGTGGACGTCGACGACGTTCCTGTGCATCTGGATCACCGGCACGTCGATGCTGATGATCAGCAAGATCCCGATGCGCAAGATGCACGCCGCGGCGGTGCCGCCCAGCTGGGCGGCGCCGTTGCTGGCGCTGCTGGCCATCTGCGCGGCCGCGGCGGTGCTGGCCCCCTACGTGCTGATCTGGGTCATCATCATCGCCTATCTGTGCCACGTCCCGTTCGCGGTCCGCAACCAGCGTTGGCTGGCCGCGCACCCCGAGGCGTGGTCCGACGAGCCCAAGCAGCGCCGCGCCGCGCGCCGCGCGATCCGCCGGGCGCAGCCGCACCGCCGGTCGATGGCGCGGCTGGGTCTGCGCAAACCGGGTGGGCGCCTGCCATGAGCCGGCCGGGCGAGGATGCGGCCCGTCAGCTCACGCTCACCGCGCGGTTGAACACCTCCGCCGTCGACTCGCGCCGCGGCGTCGTCCGGCTGCACCCGAGCGTGGTTGCCGCGCTGGGCATCCGGGAGTGGGACGCGGGGGCGGAGACGGGCTCGGGGACCACGGCGGGGGGGGGGGGCGTGGCCGGGCCGGACACCCGGGTCGGCACCGGGATGCTCGACGAGGGGACGCTGTCCAACGCCGGGGTGCGCGAGGGCAACGCCGTGATCGTCGGCGCGGTCACCGTCTACGGCGCCCGGTCCGTGACGCTGTCCGGCTCGTCGCTGGCCAGCCAGTCGATTTCGCCGATGACCCTGCGGCAGGCACTGCTCGGCAAGGTGCTGACCGTCGGCGACGCCGTGTCGCTGCTGCCGCGCGATCTCGGACCCGGCTTTTCGACGGCGGACGCCACACGCGCGCTGGCCGCGTCGGTCGGCATCAGCTGGACCTCGGAGCTGCTGACGGTCACCGGCGTGGATCCGCGGGGGCCGGTGAGCGTGCAGCCCAACTCGCTGGTCACCTGGGGCGTGGGTATGCCGTCCGTCGGCGCGACACTGTCGACCGACCTGGTCGACGTCGCCAGCCCGGAGACGGTCGTCGAGGAACTCAAGGGCTCGCAGCCGCAGGCCGCCAAGCTCACCGAATGGCTCAAGCTGGCGCTCGACGAGCCGCACCTGCTCAAGACCCTGGGCGCCGGCGCCAACCTGGGCGTGCTCGTGTCCGGCCCGGCCGGGGTGGGCAAGGTGACGCTGGTGCGCGCGGTGTGCGACGGCCGCAGGATGGTCAAGCTGGACGGCCCGGAGGTGGGCGCGCTGACGCCGGAGGACCGGCTCAAGACCGTGAGCTCGGCGGTGCGGGCCGTCCGCGACGGCGGCGGCGTCCTGCTGATCACCGATGTCGACGCCCTGCTGCCGGCCACCCCCGAGCCGGTGGCCGCGCTGATCCTGGGCGAGCTGCGCAGCGCCGTGGCGACCGAGGGCGTCGCGTTGATCGCCACCTCCGCGCGGCCCGACCAGCTCGACGCCCGGCTGCGGGCGCCGGACCTCTGCGACCGGGAGATCAGCCTGCCGCTGCCCGACGCCGGCACCCGCAAGGCGCTGCTGGAGTCGCTGCTGAAATCCGTGCCCGCGGGCAGCCTCGACCTCGACGAGATTGCCGCGCGCACACCGGGTTTCGTGGTGGCCGACCTGGCCGCGCTGCTGCGGGAGGCGGCGCTGCGGGCGGCGTCACGTGCCAGCGCCGACGGGCACCCGCCCGAGCTGAACCAGGACGACCTCGTCGGCGCGCTGACCGTCATCCGGCCGCTGTCCCGCTCGGCCAGCGAGGAAGTCACCGTCGGCAACGTGACCCTCAACGACGTGGGCGACCTGGCCGAGGCCCGACAGGCGCTCACCGAGGCGGTGCTGTGGCCGCTGCAGCACCCCGACACCTTCGCCCGGTTGGGCGTCGAACCGCCCCGCGGCGTCCTGCTGTACGGGCCGCCCGGCTGCGGCAAGACCTTCGTCGTGCGCGCGCTGGCCAGCACCGGGCAGCTGTCGGTGCACTCGGTCAAAGGCTCCGAGCTGATGGACAAGTGGGTGGGCAGCTCGGAAAAGGCCGTCCGAGAACTGTTTCGGCGCGCCCGCGACTCCGCCCCGTCCCTGGTGTTCCTCGACGAGATCGACGCGCTGGCGCCCCGGCGCGGCCAGAGCTTCGACTCCGGCGTGACCGACCGGGTGGTGGCCGCGCTGCTGACCGAACTCGACGGCGTCAACCCGCTGCGCGACGTCGTCGTGCTGGGCGCCACCAACCGGCCGGACCTGATCGACCCGGCGCTGCTGCGCCCCGGCCGGCTGGAGCGGCACGTGTTCATCGAACCGCCCGACGCCGCCGCCCGCCGCGAAATCCTGCGTACCGCGGGCAAATCCGTCCCGCTGAGCGACGACGTCGACCTCGACGAGGTGGCCGCCGAGCTGGACGGCTACAGTGCCGCCGACTGCGTGGCGCTGCTGCGCGAGGCGGCGCTGACCGCGATGCGGCGCTCCATCGATGCCACCGACGTGACGGCCGCCGACCTGGCGGCGGCGCGCCAAATCGTGCGCCCTTCACTGGATCGCGCGCAGGTGGAGTCGCTACGGGCGTTCGCCAAAGCTCCTTAGCACGGCCCGCGCCGACGCCGCGACGTCGTCCTCGAGCCAGCGCGGCATCGGATCGTCGTAAGCGTGCCGGCGGACCACGGCGTAGGGCAGGTCCGCGACCGCCCGCGCGACGGCGTCGACCGACCGGGGCCTGCTGTTGCCGTACAGCTGCCGGGCCAACACCGCGATCCGCTCGGTCAGCGGCGCGTTCATCGCGGCGAGCGTCTCCCGGAACGCCGCGTCGGGCTCGTCGTCGAGCAGGTCGCCGGGCCGGATCGTCAACAGCAGCCGGGCGTCGTCGGGCAACTCGCGGGCGAAGCCGACGGCGGACACCGCCATCGCCACGGCGGTGTCCGTGGCCGTCTCGCCACCCGCGGCCAGGGCGCGCGCCTGGAAGCGTTCCAGCGCCCGCAGCCACGCCGCGGTCAGGATGCCGTCGCGGTTGCCGAACCGGTGATACAGGGTGCCCGCGGGCGCGCCGCTGGCCTTGGCGATCGCCGCCACGCTGGCCGCGCGCGGCCCGCCGTCGAGCACCAGCGCCCGGGCGGCGTCGAGGATCACATCGGTTTCATGCTTCCGCGGAGGTGCCACGATCTAGTATGGTCCTTCTATATGGAACGATTACCCTATATCGATGAGCATGCCATAACCGTTGACGCGGGGCGCGCTGACACGTGGTCGGCGCTGCTGCGGGTGATGTGCCGGGACCCGGGCGACCCGTCGACGGTGCCGATCGGCTTCACCCTGGACGAGGCGCGGGCGCCGGCCCGGTTCGCGCTGAAGGGCCGGCACCCCTTCGCGGTGTACCGGTGGGTGTTCGAATTGGAGCCCCTGACCGGCGCCCGCACCCGCGTGCGCTCGGCGACCTGGGCGGCCTTCCCCGGCGTGCACGGCAAGGTTTACCGGGCGCTCGTGATCGGCACCGGCGGCCACCGCGTCGTCGTCCGGCGGACGCTGAACCGGATCGCTCGGGCCGCCGAGCGGGCCGACTACACCGACGTCTTCGAAGTGCCGCTCCCCCAAGGGGACTCGCGCACCGCCGAGCAGACGTTCCGCGACGCGGTCGGGCGCGGATCGGGCGGCGGCGCCGTCTTGTGGATCCACCGCCACGTCCTGGGGTTTGACCTCGGCCCGATCTCGTCACCGGATCACCTCATCGGCTGGACCATCGTGCGTTCGGATCCCGACGAGCTGGTGCTGAGGGCGCGCGGACCGCTCATGCGCGGCGAGCTGACGCTGCGCCGCCGCGACGATCGGCGCGCCAGCCTCACCACCCGCGTGCACTACTGCCGCAGACTCAGGGCCCGGACGGTCTGGGCCGTCGTCGGGCCGCTGCATCGGGTCGTCGCGCCGCGGCTGATGGCGCGCGCGGCGGTGTGGCCTCAGCACGGCGGAGCGAGGCTAACGGCCTAATTTGCAGTAGACTGCATTATTGCTTGTCTCTGCATGAACCGTTATGGTGGGCCTCGCGGCTCAGCAGCAACGGATCGAGGGACGGCGATGACGGTCACCGAATTCATGAATGACCCGATCGGCTTCTTCGACCGGTCCTACACCCGGATGCACAGCATCGCGCGCCGCGACCTCGAAGACCTGCAGCGCCAAGCGATGAGCATCCGCTTCCAAGAGCACTACCGCAGCATCGAAATGCTCCGCAAGCTGGCGGATCGACTGGGCATCAGCGCACTCGACGACTTCGACGACGTTGCGCCGCTGATGTTTTCGCATACCGCGTTCAAGTCGTATCCGCCGGCGCTCATCGACAAGAAGCGGTTCGACCTATTGACCAGGTGGCTGGACAAGCTCACCAGCTACGACCTTTCCACCGTGGACACCGTCGGTTGCAGTGGGATTGACGAGTGGATCGACCGGCTCGACGCGCAGACCCCGCTGGAGGTCATCACCTCCAGCGGCACCACCGGAACCATCTCGATCCTTCCCAAAGACAAGCGGGGCACCGAGGAGGGCATGACGCTGTGGAAGATCTGCCTGTTCCAGACCTTCGGCCGCGAGCCGACGGACGCCGAACTCAACCCCTCCGTCGACGTGGTGTGGCCGAACTTCGCCAACGGCAAGCTCGGTCACCTGCGCATCGCCAACATGATCAAGCGCGGCTTCACCGGCGGCGACGAAAGCAGATTCCACGCCCTCTACCCATTCGCGGTGGACACCGACCTGATGTTTCTGGCCTCCAAGATGCGCGCGGCGGCATCGCGTGGCGAGCTCGACCGGCTCGAGATCGACCCGGCGCTGGCCGCCCGTAAGGACGAGTTCATCGCGATGCAGGCACGTCAGGCCCAGGACATGGATGCGTTCTTCGCCCGAATCACCGAGCAGCTGCGCGGCAAGCGGGTGTTCATGCTCGGTACCTACCACCTGATGTACGACATCGCCAGGGCCGGCCTCGAACGTGGGATGCGCGACGTGTTCGCCCCCGACTCGGCGATCCTGACCGGCGGCGGGATGAAAGGCGTTGCGCTGCCGGACGACTTCATGGACGTCATCAAGGAGTTCCTCGGCGTCGACCGTATCCAGGTCGGTTACGGGTTCTCGGAGTCGAGCACTTTTCACTGGGGCTGCGCCGAGGGCCGCTACCACGTGGCGCCGTGGGTTATTCCGTTCGTGCTCGATCCCGACACCAGCGAGCCGCTTCCTCGCACCGGTGTGCAGACCGGACGTGCGGCCGTATACGACATCTTGCTGCGCGCCCACTGGGGCGGTGTCATATCCGGCGACGAAGTCACCATCGACTGGGACGCTCGGTGTCCCTGCGGGCAGGCCAGCGTCGCCTTCGAGCGCGACATCGTCCGCTACAGCGAGAAGGAGGGGGTCGAGGACGACCGGATCACCTGCGCCGCAACGCATGAGGTGCACAACGAGGCGGTTGACTTCATGAAAGGGGTGGAGCTGTGATCGCCTACACCGTCCCGCTCTTCCTGCGCGGCCGCGTCATCACCGACGACCTGATCCCGTTCGATACTCGCATCGGGGCAGCACAGTTCCAGGCGCCCGACATGACCAAGCACGTCGACCGGTTGACCTTGCGTAGCCCCGCACAGATGAGCGACCTCTACGCGCTCGGCTTCGACGAGATCCTCGATGTGCTCGCGGCGCTGGGTGACGCGCTGAACTTCGAGACCAACGACCACCTGCAGGAGGCCTACGAGGCCTCGCTGGTCGCCAACGTGCTGCCGGCGGAGATGCTGAAGAACAGCTACCGCGTGCTGGGGCCGCTGTTCTCGCGGGACAACGTCATCGAAATCGCAGACACGCAGGTGGGATTGGACTACCTGAACGGGTGGGTCACGCGCAGGCTGCGTGACGGTCGTGACCTGCGGGTGCGTGCCTTCGGTGCCAGAACCCTGCACATCCCGGCGGGTAACGGCGGGTTGGTCTCGGCGGTGACCATCCTGCGGTCGGTCATCACCCGATCGGACGTCATCATCAAGGCGCCGTCCAACGATCCCCTCACCGCCGTCGCCATCGCCCGCACTCTGGCCGACATCGCCCCGGATCACCCGATCACCAAGCACCTTGTGGTCGGTTATTGGAAGGGCGGCGACCTCACCGTCGAAGAGAAGCTCTATCAGCCGCATCACATCGAGAAGATCGTGGCCTGGGGCGGCTTGGCATCGGTTAAACATGTGACTCGGTATATCCAGCCCGGTTTGGAACTCATTGCGCTGGACCCCAAGCGCAGCGCCACGATCATCGGTCGCGAGGCCTTCGACAGCGAGCAGGTGATGCGCGAAGTGGCCCGCCGGGCCGCCACCGACATCGGCGTGGCCAATCAGGAGGGGTGCGCCAACGCCCGGGTGATCTACGTGCTCAGTGGAACCGACGCCGCGGGTCTGGCCAACGCGAACCGGCTCGGTGAACTGATTTACGACGAGCTTATCGCGCTGCCCTCGGTTGTCAGCACCCCACCGCGTTACCCCAACCGCGAGCTGCTGGACCACGTCGATGCCTCGCGGATGGCCGAGGACTTCTACCGCGTGATCGGCGGCGAACGGCGGGAAGGCGCCATCGTCGTCTCGCAATTCGATGAACCCGTGGACTATTCGCCGATGTTGTCCGGGCGGATCGCCAACATCGTCCCGGTCGACGGCATCGACAGGGTGACCGCGGCGGTCAACGCCTATACCCAGACCATCGGGATCTACCCCGAATCGCTCAAGCGTGAGCTGCGGGACACGTTGCCGTTGTTCGGCGCTCAACGCCTGACCAGCCTGGGCTACGCGTGTAACGTGGCGGTCGCCATGCCGCAGGACGCCATCGAACCGATCCGCCGGATGTGCAAGTGGATCGTAGACGAGGAGTGCGACCCCGCGGTCGTGGTGCCCCTTTGGCAGCTGGCACCGGCATGACCCAACGTCCGACCACGCGTCAGGTCATCGACGGAATCGACCTGTCCGGCAAGACATGTGTGATCACGGGCGCATCGTCCGGGCTGGGCCGCGAGGCGGCCAGAGCGCTCACCGCCGCCGGCGCACACGTCATCCTGGCGGCCCGCAGCCCGGCGGGGTTGGCGGAGGCGGATCGGTGGGTCGCGGCCGAGGTGCCCGGCGCGCAGACCTCGACGGTCGCGCTCGACCTCACCGATCTGGCCAGTGTGCGCACGGCGGCCGACGCGATCCGCGACATCGCACCGGCCATCGACGTGTTGATGAACAACGCCGGTGTCATGTTCACACCCTTCGGGCGGACCCGCGACGGCTTCGAGACACAGATCGGCACCAACCATTTCGGGCACTTCGAACTGACCCGGCTCCTGATTCCCAACCTCGCCACCGCCGGCGCGGCGCGGATCGTCACCCTGTCCTCCGGGGGCCACGTCATGGGCGACGTCGACTTCGACGACCCCAACTGGGAGCGTCGCGAATACGACAAGTTCGTGGCCTACGGGGCGTCGAAGACGGCGAACATCCTGCATGCCTTGGAAGCCGACCGGCGTCTGCGCGGCCTCGGAATCCGAGCCTACGCTGTCCATCCCGGCACCGTGGCCACTTCGCTGGCGCGGCACATGTCGCGCGCGGACTTCTCCGCGCTACGCACGATGGCCGCCGGCGGCACCGCCCGACGGGGCGACGCGACCGACGGGTTCCTCGACTTCACCACCCCCGAGTATGGTGCGGCTACCCAAGTCTGGGCCGCAGTCAGCCCGGAGCTGGCCGACAAGGGCGCGTTGTATCTGGAAGACTGCGGGATCAGCGACGCGGTCGCGCCCTACGCGCACGACGAAGCGCGCGCTGCGGACTGGTGGATCCTTTCCGAAAAGTTGTGCGACAGAACGTGAACCGGCATGAACGGCGCAAGGCCGAGGTGCGAGAGAGAATCCTCGCAGCCGCCTTCGAGCTGTTCCTGCAGCAGGGCGTCTCGGCCACCACCATCGAGGCAATCTGCGAGCGCGCCGACGTCGCCAATCGAACGTTCTTCAACCACTTCGCTACCCGGCAGGACATGATCCGTGCGTTGGCGCAACGACGACTGGTCAACCTGCATGACGTCGTCTTCGACCGCGCCGACCAAGCGATCCCGGCGCGCATCGTCGGCGTATTCGACGATATCGCCGCGACACTGGTCGAATCGGGCGACACCTATCGCGAGCTGATCGGGGAAATGCTGGCCACCAACGGCTACGGCATCGAGCGCGGGTCCAAGCTGCACGACACCTTCGTCGAGCTGGTCAAGGAGGGCATCGCGCGCGGCGAGATCGGCGCGAGGCACGACGCGGAAACCTTGGCCGACATCATCGTCGGGGCGCTGTCCGGGGGAATCCTCAACTGGACCGTCGACCGAACGTATTCGCTGCCGACCAGCCTGCACAGCCTCGGTATGGCACTGGCCGAGTTGCTGGCCGGCGGGCCCATCCGGCCCCCTCGGCGCGCACGTCGGCCAAGGTCCAGCGGATAGCGGCTGATCGTCACGGTGCCGGCGTGGCCACCGCGTCACGGTTCGGGCAGCTCGGTCCACTCCCGGGACACCCGCGCGGTGAAGGACGGCGGCCGGCGCTGCAGGAACGCGGCGACCCCTTCGCGCGCGTCGGCGGTGCCCATCACCCGCTGGTGCAGCTGGGTTTCCAGCGCGGCGACCTGGCGCGGGGTGTAGCCGTTGATCGCGGTGTCCCAGAGCAGCCGCTTGCACAGCGCCGCCGACATCGGTGCCACGTTGACCGCGATGTCGCGGGCCACCGACACCGCGTGGTCGAGCACCTGGCCGGCGGGCAGCGCCCGGTTCGCGATGCCCAGGGTCACCGCTTCGGCCCCGCCGAAGGTGCGGCCGGTCAGCAGGATGTCCGCGGCCGCCCCCAGCGTGGTCAACTGCGTTAAGGTCCAGTGCGCCATGCAATCGGGGAGCACGCCCCGGCGGACCTGCACCACACCGTATTTCGCGTCGTCGGCCACGATGCGCAGGTCCGCCTGCAAGGCGATGGTCAGGCCGATGCCGATCGCGTGCCCGTTGACAGCGGCGATCACCGGCTTGCGCAGCTCGAAGGCGGCCGGGGTGATCGGCGACGCCGAGAATTCCTCGCCCGGGGCGTCGAAAGGGTTTGCCGCGCCGGAGAAATCCGCGCCGGCGCAGAACGCCCGCCCGGCCCCGGTCACGACGATGGCCCGGACGTCGTCGTCACCGTCGCAGTCCGAGTAGGCCCGGCTCAGCAGCGCGCCCATCTCGGCGGTGTAGGCGTTGAGTTGGTCGGGCCGATTGAGCGTGAGCACCGCCACGCCCGCGTCGACGTCGACGGTGAGGTCGGGGCTCATCGCAGCGCCGGGGTGCGGTGTAGGGCGCCGATCAGGTCCGCGACGTCCGCGGCCGCCGGCGTGTAACCCGGGAAGTAGCAGCACACCTCGGCGGCGTGCTCGCCGAACCGGGCGGCGATCTGCCGCGCGCATTCCTCGGGCGTGCCGACGATCCCGATCCGCGCCACCATCTCGTCGCTGACCAGCCGGCGCATCTCGGGGAAGCGGCCCTGCTTGGACAGGGCGTTGAGCTCGGGCTGGACGTCGGCCCAGCCCTCGGCCTCGAGCACGGGCAGGTAGGCGGGCGTCGAGCCGTAGAACGAAATCAGCGACGCCACACCGTCGGTCGCCGCGGTCAGGTCGGCCTCGTCGCGGCCGACGGCGACCATGGCCTGCACGATGATCTCGAAGTCCTCGGCGGATCGCGCCGAGCGCCGCAGGCCCTCGCGGACGGCGGGGATGGTGCGGTCGGCGAAGTGGCGGGCGCTGTTGAACGGCATCACCAGCAGCCCGTCGGCGACCTCCGCGGCGGTGCGCGTCATCACCGGGCCCAACGCCCCCAGCAGCACGGGCGGCGGCCCGAACGGGTTGGGCCCGGGATTGAAGTTGGGCGCCATGATGGTGTGGGTGAAGAATTCGCCGCGAAAGTCCATGCGGGCGCGGCCTTCCCAGGCCGCGAAGATCGCCTTGATCGCCGCGATGGTTTCGCCCATCCGGGCCGCGGGCCGCTCCCACTTACTGCCGTAACGCTTTTCGATGTGGGCCTTCACCTGCGAGCCGAGGCCGAGCCGGAACCGCCCCCCGCTGTAGAGCTGCAGGTCGTAGGCGGCGTGGGCCAGGTGCAGCGGGCTGCGCGGCGGCGCGATCGCCACGTTGGTCATCAGGTCCAGGCGGGTGGTGCCGGCGGCGAGGACCAGCGGGAAGAACACATCGTGCTGGCCCTCGAAGGTGAACAGGCCGTCGGCGCCCGTCGCCGCGATGTCGGCGGCGCTCGCCGTCGCGTCCACCGGTGAGCCGTCGACCTGCAGATGTACCTTCATCTAGTCCCCTGTCGAACTATTCGGAAAGCTGAAACTCCACCACCTCGGCGAGAGCCTCGACCGCCTCGCGCAGCGCCGCCAGGCGCTCGCCGGCCGACGGCGCCGACAGCACCGCGTAGACGTCGGCCGTGCCGATGGGGATGCGAGAGGCCAACGCGTACAGGCGTTGTCCGGGCTCGGCGGCCGGGTCCTCCCCCAGCAGCTGCGTGCGGTCCGGCAACGCCACGCCGCGCGCGTCGGCGATCCGCTCGAACAGGGCCATCACTTTGTCCTCGACCTCGACCAGCTGGGCGGCCGTGACCGATTCACCCGGCTCGTCGGGCCACGGGGTCACCGTCGCCCGCGGGTAGGGATCGTCGGGCAGCCACGCGCAGACCCGGATCCGCTCCCCGGTCCGGCACCGCAAGGAGTACCGGCCGGCGCCGTGGTCGACGCATTCGGCGATCCGGGACAACACCCCGACGTCGCAGCGCGCCTCGCCGCCACCGACCTCACGCCCCCGCGAGATCAGCACGACGCCGAACGGGTCGCCGGTGTCCAGGCAATGCCGGACCAGCGCGCCGTAGCGCGGCTCGAAGATCCGCAACGGCAGCTCCTGGTCGGGCAGCAGCGCCGACTCCAGCGGGAACATCGCCAACTCCATCAGATCTCCAGCTCGGCCACCAGCGCGTCGACCACCGCCCGCAGGTCGCCGTCGTGTTCCTCGGCCACCCGACGCTGCCGTTGATAAGAGGCGCCCAGCCTGGGGATGTCGGCCACCGCGGCCAGCTCGTCGACGCAGTTCAACGATTTCGCCACGGGCTCAAGCCGATTCAGCACGTCGTCGAGATCCTCGGTGACGAGCCGCTCGTTGCTGTCGGCGTCCTGGATGATGATGGCGTCCAGCCCGTAGCGGGCGGCGCGCCACTTGTTCTCCTGGTTGTGCCACGGCGGCATGGTCGGCAACGTCTCGTCGGCTTCCAGCCTGCGGTCCAGGTCCACCACCAGGCAGTGCGTCAGCGCCACCAACGCGCCCAGCTCGCGCAGGTTGGACACGCCGTCGCAGATCCGCACCTCGAGGGTGCCCAGGTGCGGTGAAGGCCTGATGTCCCAACGGACTTCGTCGACGTGATCGATGATGCCGGTCTTCTTCTGGTCGTAGACGAACCCCTCGAACTCCGCCCAGGTCTGGAACTGGAACGGCAGGCCGGCGGTCGGCAGCTGCTGGAACATCATCGCGCGGTTGCTGGCGTAGCCGGTGTCCACGCCGGTCCACCAGGGTGAGGACGCCGAGAGCGCCAACAGATGGGGGTAGTACTTCAGCAGGGACGTCATGATCGGCATGACCTTGTGCGCCGACGAGATTCCGACATGCACGTGCACGCCCCAGATCAACATCTGCCGGCCCCACCACTGCGTGCGCTTGATCAGTTCGGCGTAGCGGGGCGCGTCGGTGAGCTTCTGGGTGGACCACTGCGCGAACGGGTGGGCGCCCGCGCTGAAGAGTTCGATGCCCCGGTCGCGGACGATTCGGTGCGCCGGGCCGAGGGTCTCCCGCAGATCCTCCATCGCCTCGCCGGCGGATCGGCAGACACCGCTGACGACCTCGACGGTGTTGCGCAGCAACTCCTTGTGTACGCGCGGGTTTTCGCCGATCTCGGCGATCACCGCGGTGGCCTCGTTGCTCAGGTCGCGGGTCTGCGCGTCGACGAGCGCGAACTCCCACTCCACGCCGAGGGTCGGCCTCGGTGACCGGGCGAAATCGATGCGCGCGTGGTCGGAGTTAGCCGGCACCGATCACACCGCACGCAACCCGCTTGCCGGCGTCACCGGTGCTCATCGTCATCTGGTCGGGGCCCGGGGTGCCGTTGGTCTGGCTGTACCGCTCCGGTGGGATGTTGGCGAAGTTGTCGGCGCCGGCGTGGATGATGATCGCCGTCTTCTCGCCGTTGAGCAGGTCGTCCATGGTGAAGGCGTCCGTCGTGGTCATCAACATCCCGGACCCGTCCTTGCGCACCTGAAGCGAGGTGAGGTCACCGCTGGCGGGTTCGGCGGCGTGCCCGGGCGTCTGGAAGTGCCCGCCGGCGGACAGGAAGTCGCCCGGCGCGCCACCGGTCGGGGCGACGGAGTTGGGCTCACACTTGCCGACCTTGTGGATGTGCACCCCGTGGAAGCCGGGCGAGAGCACCCCGTTGGCGGTCGTCTCGATGGTGACCGTGGCGTAGCCGTTGTTGAACTGGAAGGTGGCGGTCGCGACCTGGATGCCGTCGGGCGCCTTCAGGTGGGTGACGATGCTCGGCCCCGACGGCGCAGCGACGGGCCCGCCCTCCGGCGTCCCGGTTCCCGACGGCGCCGGCGAACCGGTCCACACCGACGGCGTGGTGCCCGGGGACGTGGACGCGTGCTGCGGCGACGAGCACGCGCCGAGCAGGGCGACCGAAGTTGCTGCGGAGAGCGCGGAAACGGTGACGGCGGCGGTGCGGTAACCAGCGAGCTGAGGCATAGCGGAAGCCTAGCCGCTGACGGGTCAACCCGTAACGAGGACGATGACCCCGGGGGGTTCTCCGCTCAGGGCCGGGATGCGCGGTTCGACCGGAGCGCCCAGGATTTTGCCGACCGCGTCGGCGGTGGCGTGCTCGTCGTCGGCATCGGTGTAATACACCGTGGTGGCCGAGACGTCGGGCACGGTCAGGTTGTCGACTTTGGTGACGTTGAAACCGCCGGCCGTCAGCTGATCCTTGGTATGGGAGGCGACGCCCTCTTTCGTCGAGATGTTGTACACCTGAACATCGGACCGGTTGGCCGCGGGCTTAGTGCTCGTGGGCGTGGCAGAGGTGCTGGTGGCCGAGGACGTGGAGACCGCCGAGGCCGAGTCGTCGTCGGAGCTGCCGGACGACCCCAGCGCCTGCCAGCCCAGCAGCAGGAAGATGACGCCTAAAAACAACAGCACCATCACCATGGCCCGCAGGGGCAGCCCCGTGGAGTCGGGGACTCGCTCTTTCATCGAGCCCACTGTAGCGAGTCAGGTCACCTCGAAGCCGAGGCGCCGCGCCGCCCGCGCCTTCTGCCGGCTGGCCCGCAGCCGCCGCAACCGCTTCACCAGCATCGGGTCGGCGGCGAGCGCCTCCGGCCGGTCGACGAGCGCGTTGAGCACCTGGTAGTAGCGCGTCGCCGACATCGAGAACAGCTCTTTGATCGCTTCCTCTTTTACGCCCGCGAATTTCCACCACTGACGTTCGAAGGCGAGGATGTCGTGTTCACGGCGGGTGAGGCCATCTGCGATCTCGGCATCGTCCCCCGATCGATTTGCCCGCGCCATGGCGCTGTCCATATAGCTTCCCCTGGACCCTTCCGGCGATTCTCGGCTGCTGTAGATGACTTGATTTACCTGAGGGCGTGTTTCGGCGAATATTGAACCACGGCGCAAACCCTCAAGCCGTCATCCAGACCCGCGAGTCGGCCGATTGGCTCAGATTGCCCGCGGAGAACATGCCGGCTTCGGCGCCCACGGGCGTGCGGTAGCTTAGCCGACCATGGCAGTCGTACCGATCCGGATCGTCGGGGATCCGGTCTTGCACACCCCGACGCAGCCGGTGCCCGTCGGCGCCGACGGCTCGCTGCCGGCGGACCTGGCGGAGCTGATCGCCAACATGTACGACACCATGGACGCCGCGCACGGAGTCGGCCTGGCCGCCAACCAGATCGGCGTCGGGTTGCGCGTCTTCGTCTACGACTGCGCCGACGACCGGGGCCGGACCGAACGGCGCCGCGGTGTGGTCGTCAACCCGGTGCTTCAGACCTCCGAGATACCGGAGACCATGCCGGACCCGGACAACGATGACGAGGGCTGCCTCTCGGTCCCCGGCGAGTCGTTTCCCACCGGCCGCGCCACCTGGGCGCGGGTCACCGGTGTCGACGCCGACGGCAAGCCGGTCGAGCTCGAGGGCACGGGCCTGTTCGCGCGCATGCTGCAGCACGAGACCGGGCATCTGGATGGCTTCCTGTACCTGGACCGGCTGATCGGTCGCCACGCCCGCAGCGCGAAGCGCGCCGTCAAGGCGCACGGCTGGGGCGTGCCCGGACTGTCGTGGCTGCCCGGTGAAGGGCCGGACCCCTTCGGTCACTGATGTTCTCGTGGCCGGAGTTGGGCACGCGGGTGACGCTGCGTTACCGGCGGCCCCCGGGCTCGGTGCCGCCCCTGACCGACGCGGTGGGGCAGCTGCTGGCGGTCGACCCGGTGGTGCGGGTCCGGACCAAGACAGGCGCGGTCGCCGAGGTGTTGCCCGACGACGTCGTCGCGCTGCGGGTGCTGACCGACGCCCCCGTGCGGACCTCCGAAATCCGGGCCCTCGAGCACGCGGTTGCCGCGGCGTCCCCCGGCACGGAACGGGCGTGGCTCGACGGCTGGCTGCTGCGCGCCGGGGGCGGGGTCGATTTCGCTGTGCCGCTGGATGTATCGGCTCGGTCCGGCACCGTTGCGGCGATCGCGGACTGGTATGAGCGCCGCGGCCTGACCCCGCGACTGGCCATTCCCGATCGCTTGTTGCCGCTGCCGTCGGGGCTCAGCGCCGAACGCACGGAACGCGTCTTGGTGCGCGACGTCTCGGCGCCCGCGGGGGCGGACGACGCCGACCCTGACCCCGACGCCACGGCGCTCGCGGCCGTGACCGACGCCCCCGACGGCACGCGCTGGGTTGGCCTGCCGGCGGCCTGCGACGACCCGGCGGCGTGCGAGGCGCTGTTGACCCGGGCCGCGGGGCGCGGCGCGACCCGCGCCTATCTGGTCGTCCCCGGGGACGCCGCGACACCTCTCGCCGAAGCGCTTGGCTTCCGGGCCCACCACAGCCGCCGCTACTTCCCGGCCCGCTCCCCCGCCTGGGATACCGTCTAGCGATGACCGATGGCGGCGACCCGCAGCGCCCGGCTTCGCCGCGCTCGCGATCCCCGCTGACCGATGGCGCCGACCCGCAGCACCCGGCCTCGCCGCGCTCGCGATCCCCGCTGACCGATGGCGCCGACCCGCAGCACCCGGCCTCGCCGCGCTCGCGATCCCCGCTGCGGCTGGCCACCTGGAACGTCAACTCGATTCGCAGCCGCCTGGCCCGCGTCCTCGACTGGCTCGCGCGCGCCGAGGTCGACGTGCTGGCCATGCAGGAGACCAAATGTTCCGACACCCAATTTCCCAGCTTGCCGTTTTTCGAACTCGGCTACGAGGTGGCGCACGTCGGCTTCAATCAATGGAACGGCGTAGCGATCGCCTCACGCGTGGGCCTCGACGAGGTGCGGATCGGCTTCGACGGCCAGCCCAGCTGGAGCAGCAAACCGGAGGTGGCCGCGACGGCCGAGGCCCGCGCCCTGGGCGCCACCTGCGGCGGCGTTCGGGTCTGGAGCCTGTATGTGCCCAACGGCCGCGCGCTGGGCGACCCGCACTACACCTACAAGCTGGAATGGCTTGCCGCGCTCCGTGATACGGCGGCCGCCTGGTTGCGCGACGACCCCACCGCGCAGATCGCGTTGGCCGGCGATTGGAACATCGCCCCGACCGACGACGACGTCTGGAGCACCGAGTTCTACGTCGGCGCCACCCACGTCTCCGAGCCCGAGCGCCGCGCGTTCGGCGCTATCGTCGACGCCCAATTCACCGACGTGGTAAGGCCTTTCGCGCCCGGGCCGGGTGTGTACACCTATTGGGACTACACCCAACTGCGGTTCCCGAAACGGCAAGGGATGCGCATCGACTTCATCCTGGCCTCACCGGAGTTGGCCGCCCGCGTGACGGACGCCCAGATCGTCCGCGACGAGCGCAAGGGAAAGGCCGCCAGCGATCACGCACCGGTGCAAATCGACATAAGGCGAGACTAAATCGCGTTGACCTCGTTCGCGCCGCGCTTCTAACCAGGTTAAGCTCAGGCAAATTAAATGCGACCGTTCGTTGTCTGCGCGTTTGTAAGGTGGCAGGCTTTGATTTTGTTAGAAGCGACAAACAGTGTTTTTTTGCTGTTAACGATGCGTTCAGTGGGTACAGCTCACCGGTGACGCGCGTTCGCGGCAAGGGCAGGAAAGCCAAGGAGTCATGATGAGTGTCATCGGCGGGGCAGTCCGAGGGGTGGGTCAAACGGTGAATCGCGCGGCAAGCGCGACGACCGCGGCCGCCGGCGCCGTGGGTGGCGCGGCGGTGAATGGCGTCGTCGGCGGCGTCACCGGGGCCGCCGAGGGCATCAAAAAGGGAATCAGCAGCGGCAGCCACTCGACGCCTGCGGCCGCGGTGGCCATCGGCGCGCTTGGCGTCGCCGGGCTGGTCGAGTGGCCGGTGCTGTTGGCGGTCGGCGGCGGCGTCCTGTTGCTGCAACGGCTGAGCCACCGCAACGGATCGGGCGCGCCGACGCCGAAGGCCAGCCTCAAGGCCGTGCCCGCCGAACCGGCGGACGAGAAGCCCGCGCCGCAGAAGTCCGCGCCGCAGAAGGCGGCCGGCAAGTCGACGGCCAAGAAGGCCGCCGGTCGCCGCGCCGGCGGCAGCGCGCTGCGTAGCACCAACTAACGGGACTGCCCGAAGCCGCTTTTGAGTATTGCGACAGCGATACAACGATCTGCGCCGTTGCGCGCCGTCGCGGCGGGGATCCAGGCCACCACCTCGCTCGTGGAGGCCGGCGTCACCATCGCCGCGATTCCGCTGCGCGAGGGCGCCCGCGCAATCTCGGCCGAACTGCCTCAGGAGAGCCCGGCAACACTGGGCCGCCGCTGCTGGCGTGGCGCGGAGCGCGCCTGGATCGAGGTGCGGGGGCTGGACGGCGCCTCAGGTGACGAACTCGGACGCTCGGTGCTCGACACGCTGCTGGCCCATCGAGGGGTCGCGTCCGCCGCCCTGAACTACCCGCTGTCCCGCGTGGTGGTCACCATCGGCGACGCGGACACCTCGCTGCGCGACCTGTGCCGCATCGTCGATTCCACCGAGAAGCGTTGCGCGCCAAGCGCAGCCGCCAAACCGCTGGCACCCCCGACGAGCCTGCCGGGCGACGGCGTGGTGCTGGCGACCCGGGCCGCCACCGCGGCCGCCAGCGCGGCCGGGCTTGGCATAGCGCTGACCGGGCGCGCGCTGCGCTGGCCGCGCATGCCCATCGGTGTCCTGGCGGGCGTGGTCGCGCTCGACTACCAACCGTGGCCGCGCCGCCTGCTCGAGGACCGCATCGGCCGGCCCGCGACCGACACGGCGCTGACCCTGGCCGTGACGGCCGCGGAAACCGTCACCCAGTCCCCCGCCTCATTGTCGGTGGGCCTGCTGATGCAGTCGCTCAAGGCCGCCGAATGCCGCGCGGAGGCGCGCGCGTGGGTCCGTCACGAACCTCAGCTGGCCACCCAGGCCGACCATCCGCGCACCGACCCGTCGGCGGCGGCCAAGCCGCCGCGCGGCCGGCCGGACGACCACCACGCCGGCCGGTTCGCTCTCGTCCAAGCGATCAGCGCCGGGATCGTCGGCGCCACCACCCGCAACCTCAACCAGGCGGCCCTGGCCGTCCTGGTGACCACGCCGGCGGCCAACCGGACCACGCCGGAGGCCTTCGCCGCGGCGCTGGGCCGGGGGCTGGCCGACCGGCACGCCGTCCTGGCGCTGCGCCCGGAGGCGTTGCGCCGCCTGGACCGGGTCGACGCGATCGTCATCGATCCCCGGGTGCTGTGCACCAAGAGCTTGCGGGTGTCGCTGATTCGCGGCGCCCGGGAAGCCGAGCTGCCCGCCGCGTGGTCGCGGGCCCAGCTGATGCTGGAGAAGAATCGGCTGCGTCCGGGCTGGCATCCGGTGCCTGCGATATCGCCCAGCAAGCCGAACACCCAAGTCGAGGCGCTGTTCTGCTTCACCCACGATCCGTTGGCGTCGGCGGTCGTCTCGGAGGCGCACCGGGCGGGATCCGAACTGGTTTCGGTCGAGGACGATTCGCTGGGCGAACTGCGGCCGGCGTTCGACGAGATCAGGCCGCTGGGGCGGGGTTCCATCGACGACGCGCTGGCGGGTGCCGTGGCGGGCCTGCAGGAGGCGGGCCGCACCGTCGCCGTGCTGTCATCCCCTGGGGCGCAAGCCATTTGGTCGGCCGACGTGGCGCTGGGCATGATGCCCGAGGCCGGCGACGGTCCCCCGCCGTGGTACGCCGACCTGCTGCTGCCCGACCTGGGCGCGGCCTGGCGTGTCCTGCACGCGCTGCCGGCGGCCCGGGCCGCCGCCCAACGCGGCGTCGGGATCTCGGCCGGCGCAACGGCGATGGGCTCGCTGCTGATGATTCCCGGTGTGCGCGGCATCGGGCGCGGGCCGGTGACCAGTGGCGCGGCGGCCGGTGCGCTGTCGGGATACCTGTTGGCGCGCGGCATCATCAGGGCGGATGCCCCCCGCCCGGCTCCCGTCCAGGAGTGGCATGCGATGGCCGTCGAGCACGTCCGTCGGGCGTTGCCGCCACCCGACTCGGAGCCGGCCGGCGACCCGAGGCGCCTGGCGCTGGCCACCCTCGGCGCCCCGCAGCCCGAGACACGCGCGCACGCCTTCCTGCAGTTCGCGGCCGCCGTCCGCGCCGAGCTGACCGACCCGCTGACCCCGGTGCTGGCGCTCGGCTCGGCGGCCAGCGCGGTGCTCGGCTCCCCGGTCGACGCCGTCCTGGTCTTCTCGGTGCTGGCCGGGAACTCCATGCTGGCGGCCAGCCAGCGGCTCCGCGCCGAGAACCGGCTGAATCACCTACTCGCCCAACAGATCCCACCGGCCCGCAAGGTGCTCTCCGACGGTGCGGGGGACCGCGTGTACGCCGACGTCATCGCGGCGCAACTGCAGCCCGGCGACGTCATCGAGGTGCGCACCCACGAGGTGGTGCCCGCCGACGCCCGCATCATCGAGGAGGTCGACGTCGAGGTCGACGAGTCGACGCTGACCGGGGAGTCGCTGTCGGTGGAAAAGCAGGTGGAGCCGACGCCGGGCGCCGCGCTCGCCGAACGCCGCTGCATGCTGTATGCCGGGACGACCGTGGTGGCAGGCACCGCGGTGGCGGTGGTGACCGCGGTCGGGGCCGACACCCAGGAGCGTCGCGCCGCCGAGCTGGTCTCCGGTGACCTCTCGTCGGACATCGGGCTGCAGCACCAGCTCAGCCAGCTCACCAACCGCGCGTTCCCGGTCAGCATGACCGGCGGAGCGCTGGTGAGCGCGCTCGCGCTGCTGCGGGGCTCGGTCCTGCGCCAGGCGGTGGCCAGCGGGATCGCGATCGCCGTCGCGGCGGTGCCGGAGGGCATGCCGCTGGTGGCGACCCTGGCGCAGGCGGCGTCGGCGCGGCGGCTCACCAAGTTCGGCGCGCTGGTGCGCGTCCCGCGTTCGGTGGAGGCGCTCGGCCGCATCGACGTGGTCTGCTTCGACAAGACCGGAACGCTCAGCCAGAACCGGTTGCGGGTGGCCGAAGTAGTTGCGGCGCAGGGCACTTCGCGCGAGGAGGTGCTGCGCTGCGCCGCCCGCGCCGCGCCGCCGTCCAACGGCGGCCCGCACGCGCATGCCACCGATGTCGCGATCGTCGAGGCCGCCGCGTCGGTCAACGGCCACAGCACCAGCGCAGCCGTCGCGCACCTGCCGTTCCGCTCCGGCCGATCGTTCTCGGCCTCCGCGACGGACACCGAGCTCGCCATCAAGGGCGCCCCCGAGGTAGTGCTGGCCGCCTGCGCGGACGTGAGCCCCGACCTGGCGGAGACGGTGGCCCAGATGGCCGGCCGCGGCCTGCGCGTGATCGCGGTGGCGCGGCGGCAACTGAATCCGGCTCAGGCGCAAGCCATCCGGCAGGATCCCGACGACATCGCCGACTTCGCGCGGGATGGGTTGACGCTGACCGGGTTCCTCGGCCTCTCCGACACCCCGCGCGCCGAGGCGGCGGACCTGCTCGCGGATCTGCGCCGGCTTTCGGTGGACGTCAAGCTGATCACCGGTGACCACCCGATCACCGCCCGCGCCATCGCCGAGGAGCTCGGGCTCAGCGTGACCGCCGAGCAGGTGATCAGCGGCGCCGAGTGGGACGCGTTGTCGCGCAAGGATCAAGAGCGCGTCGTGACCGAGCGGGTGATCTTCGCCCGGATGACACCGGAGAACAAGGTCCAGGTCGTTCAGACCCTCGAAAGCGCGGGCGTGCGCACCGCGATGGTCGGGGACGGGGCCAACGACGCCGCCGCCATCCGGGCGGCCACGGTCGGCATCGGCGTCGTCGCCGGCGGCAGCGACCCGGCGCACATGGCCGCCGACGTGGTGCTGGTCGACGCCCGCATCGAGGGCCTGCTGCACGCCATCCAAGAGGGACGCCAACTCTGGCAACGGGTGCAGGCCGCGGTGTCCGTGCTGCTCGGCGGCAACGCCGGCGAGGTGTTGTTCGCCATCATCGGCAGCGCGATCACCGGGACCTCACCGCTGAACACCCGGCAGCTGCTCTTGGTGAACATGATGACCGACGCGCTGCCGGCCGC
Organism: Mycobacterium paraffinicum; assembly: GCF_001907675.1. Lineage (GTDB taxonomy): Bacteria > Actinomycetota > Actinomycetes > Mycobacteriales > Mycobacteriaceae > Mycobacterium > Mycobacterium paraffinicum_A. The sequence continues at coordinate 123,391 of NZ_MPNT01000008.1, read as the reverse complement.
GGCCCTCGCGGTGAGCAAGCCCAGCGGCCCGGTCGACCCGAGCATCCGGGGCCCCGATCAGCCCGCGTTGTGGCGTGCCGTGGCCATCCGCGGCGTCACCACGGCCGCCGCGACGACGTCGGCGTGGGCGATGGGAAGCGTCACCGGCCGCCCACAGCGCGCGTCCACCGTGGCGCTGGTCGCCTTGGTGGGCGCCGAGCTTGGTCAAACGCTGTTGGATTCACACGCCCCGTTGGTGGTGTTCACCGCAGTGGGCTCGCTGGCCGCGATGGGAACGCTGATCAGCATCCCCGTGGTCAGCCAACTGCTGGGATGCACACCGCTGGGTCCGGTCGGCTGGGCGCAGGGGCTGGGGTCCGCCGCCGCGGCGACCGTCGCGATCGGGATTGCGAATCGTGCGCTGACGGGTCCGGACAAATCCGCCGCGGCCCCCGTCGAGGTGGGTGAACCTCTACCACCCCGGCCCGCCACAGGAGCGCATAGAGTTCCTGTAACGGCACCTTCAGCACCCGAGCAATAGAGGAAACTAGCGGATCGCCCCCGGCGTCGGTCATCGTCGACATAGGTCCGACGGTGGCCGCGGCACCCGGCGGCGCGGCAAACCCTTCGTTACTGAAAGGCAAATGATGGCGGAAAAGAAGTCGCGCAGGGGGACGTCGCAGCGCGAGGCGGTGGAGAAGATCCGCGAAGGCGAGACGTTCGTCGTCAACCTTCCGGTCGTCGGCCAGATGGAGATTCCGCGGCCGGAGCAATTGGCCTATTTCGGGGGCCTGGCCGCCCTGGCGGCGTTCGAACTCATCGACTGGCCGGTCGCCGTGGTCATCGCCGCCGGACACTTCCTGGCGGCCAACCACCACAACAAGCTCCTGGAGGAGCTCGGCGAGGCGATGGAAGAGGCCTGAGCGGGCCTAAGGCGTCCGTACGGCGTGGTCGAACCGCAACGTGACCCGGGTGCCTCCCGGGGTCCGCAGCGTGTCGACGTGATCGGCCAGTCCGCCGATCAGGGTCAGACCGCGGCCGCGTCGCCGGCTGCGCAGGCTGGCCGAGGAATCGCCCACCCATCGGCCGGTGTCGCTGATCGTGACGGCCACCGTGTGTTGGCGCAGGAAGGCCTCCAGGGACACCGTCCGGCGCGGCTCGCCGTCGCTGCCGTGCTCGATCGCGTTGGTCACGGCTTCGCCGGCCGCCAGCAGGATGTCCAGCTCGCGCTTCGGGTCGACGGCGATGCCGGCCAGCCAGTTGCGTAGCCGATCGCGCGCGACGGGGATCTGCCCCGGCGCGGCCGTGACCACGGTGGCGAAGCTGCGCGGGGCCTGGTGGCCGGCCCGCAGCGCGAGCAGGACGACGTCGTCGCGGTAGCCGGTGAGCGGCGCCATCCGGGACAGCAGCTCGACGCAGACCGACTCGACCGGAAGGTCGACGCAGTCCGCGGCGGCGGACCGCAGCCGGGCGAGGCCGTCGTCCAGCGTCTCGCCGGCCCGCTCGATGAGCCCGTCGGTGTAGAGCAGGATCAGGCTCCCCGGTGGCAGGTTCGCCGTCGCGGTGGCGTCGGCCGGGTAGCTTTCGGCGTCGTGTTCCTTGATGGCGACCGGCAGACGCCGGCCGGCCGTCAGGAACAGCGCGCGACGGTCGGGAAATACGACCAGCGGATAGGGGTGACCGGCGCAGCTGTAGCTGACGGTCGCGCACCCGGTGTCGGGTTCCGTCTCGACCAGCGCGTAGGCCACCGTCGCGCAGCGCGCCCCCGCCACGCTGGCCCCGTACCGGTCCAACGCGCCCAGGACCGCGCCCGGTTCGCCCGCCGTCAGGGCCGAGGCCGCCACCGCGGCGCGCAGCCTGCTCATCACGATCGCGGCGGCCAACCCGTGCCCGACGACGTCGCCCACCGATATCCCCAACCGGTGGGTGCGATCCAGTGGGGTCACCGAATACCAGTCACCGCCGACGCGCATCGCCTCCCCCGCGGGCTGATACACGGCGGCCACCACCGCCGCCGTCGAGCCGCGGTCGAGCTCCAGCAGCTGCTCCTGGAAGTCGACCGCGATGCGGTGTTCGCGCGCCAGCACGCGGACCCGGTCCAGGGCCGAGGACGTCAGCTCGGCCATCCGGCCGAACGCGTCGAGTTCGGCGACGTCGAACTCTCGCGGCGTGGGCCACAGCAGGGCCAGCACCCCGAACACCCGGTCCGAGTGATCCCGCAGCGGGTGGGCGACGCAGGCGCGGACGCTGCCGGCGGTGTCCTGCACCGCGTGCTGATAGCGCGGGGGCAGGTCGAGCGTGTCCGTGATGACCATCGGCTGACCGGTGCGCACCACGTCGGCTCCCACCACCGGGGAGTCGAGCGTGGTCACGTGATAGCGGTCGCGCAATTCGCCGGGCAGCTGGCCGGCGTATTCGAACCGGATGTAGCGTTCGCCGTCGAAGATGCCGATCGTGACGGTGGCGGCGTCGGCGGAGCCGAACGAGGACTCCAGCAAGGCGTCCAGGATCCCGGCGACCGAGTCGGTGGCCTGCAGCGCCGAGTCGAGTAGCACCAGATCCGAGGCCGCCGCGCGGCGCTGGCGGTCGCGCTCGCGCGCCACGGCGGCCAGCCGGGACTTCACCCGGTCGACCAGTTCCTGGGAGCGGAACGGCTTGGGCAGGTAGTCGTCGGCGCCGCCGGCGTAGCCCTCGTCGATCGCCTCCGCCCCGGCCCGGGCCGACAGCATCAGGACCGGGGTGGCCGCCAGTTCCGGGTCCGCGCGGATGGCCGCCACCAGTCCGAAGCCGTCGATGCCCGGCATCATGACGTCGGTGACGACCGCGTCCGGGCGCAGGTTTCGGGTCGCCGCCAGCGCCGACTCGCCGTCGGCGGCGAGCACGGTCTCCCAGTGGGCCGACAGCACCCGGTCGAGATGGTGTCGCATGTCGGCGTTGTCGTCGGCGATCAGCACCAGCTGGCGCGACCTCTCGGGCGCGGGGGCCGGCCCGTCGCCCCCCGGGACGGGTGTCAGCCATTGCCGCGCCTCGGCGACGTACGGATTCGTCTCGTCCAGCTGGCCCGCGGTCGCCTGGTCGGCCGCGGTGCCGATCGATTGCGGCAGCCGGACGGTGACCGTGGTCCCGCGGTCGAGCTCGCTCTCGATTTCCACGGTCCCGCTGTGCAGCTCGACGAGCCCGCGCACCAGCGAGAGCCCGATGCCGGTGCCCTCCACGCTGCGACCCCGAAGGTTGTCGGCGCGGTAGAAGCGGTCGAACAGGCGGTCCAGGTCATCTGCCGCGATTCCCACCCCGGTGTCGCGCATGGTGACGACGCAGTACCCGGGCTCGGCGCGCACCCGGACCGAAATCGAGCCGTGCAGTGTGTATTTCACCGCGTTGGACAGCAGGTTGAGGACGATCGTCTCCCACATGCCGGGGTCGACGTCGGCCAGCACCGGAGAACACTCCACAACGAGCTCGAGCCCCGCCCGGCGGCAGAGCTCGGTGAAGGATGACGCGACGTGGGCGGTCAGCGCGCCGACATCGGTACACACCAACTTCGCGTCCGCGCGGCCGGCCTCGATGCGGGAGAAGTCGAGCAGCGAGTCGACCAGGCGCTGCAGGCGCCGCGCGTTGCGGACCGCCGTGCTCAGCCGGTCCGCCAGCACGCTGTCCGGCGCCGCCTCGGACAGCGCATCGTCGAGCGGCCCGAGCAGCAGCGTCAGTGGCGTGCGGAATTCGTGGCTGACGTTGGTCAGGAACGCGGTCTTCGCCCGGTCGAGCTCGGCCAGCGCGTCGGCCCGCTGCCGTTGCTGTTCGTAGGAGACGATCTGCGCGAAGGTCGACGTGAGCTGGTCGGCGAGCAGCTGGCAGAAGCCGCGGTACTGCGGGTCCAGCGGGCGGCGAGGACTGAGGCCGACCACCAGCGCGCCGGCGGCCGGCGCCTCACCGAGCGGCAACACCAGGGCCTGGTCGGGGCAATCGGCCGCCAGGGCGTGGCCGATGCCCGGGATGGCCTCCGGCAGCCGCTCGATCAGCGTGACCTCCGCGCGCGATTTGGATTCCGAACCCCACTCGGTCAGCCGCGCCAGATCGTGCGGCAGCAGCGACGACACCGACGGCGTGGCGCCGCGCAACGCGACGCAGCCGGTCTCCGCGTCGTCCACGTAGACGCCGATGAACGGCAGGTCGGCGGGCTGGCCCGCGCACACCGTGACGGCCACGGCCACCGCGTCCTCGATGCTGCCGGTGCCCATCAGCGCGGAGGCCACCGCGTTCAGCAGGTGCAGGCGGCGTTCGCTCAGCACGCGCTCGGTGGTCTCGTACGAGGGGCAGAAGACGCCGAAGGGCCGGCCGGCGGCGTCGACCAGCGGGCTGTAGGTGAAGCTGAAGTACCTCTCCTCGCGCCGGCCCGCCGTGACCATCGGCAGCATCATGTCGCGCGACCAGGTGGCCTCGCCCGTGGCGACCACGCCGGCCAGCATCGAGGCGATCGAATCCCAGATGTCCCACCACACGTCGCGGCCGGGCCGCCCCAGGGCGCTCGGGTGCCGGTCGCCGAGGATTTCGATGTACGCCTCGTTGTAGACCACGAACAAATCGTGAGTGCCCAGCCACAGCGCGAGCGGGAACCGCGACGTCAAGGTGGTCGCCACCGCGGCCCGCATCTCGCTCGGCCAGCCCACGGGGGAACCCAACGGATGGGCGTCCCAGTCGAATTCGGCGAACCTGCGGCCCATCTCCCCACCCAACGCGACGGCAGCCGCGAGATCGGCCGGCAGCGCCGGGTTCATTGCCGTCGCTTGGGTTGCAGCGCCTCGGGCAGCGTGGGGTAGATGTCGAAGATGCGGTCCAGCTCGGTCACCTGGATCGGGCGAAGCACCTGGTCGTGGTCCGCGACCAGCCGGACCGACGTGCCCGCTTCCTTGCCCCCGTCGTGACACTCGAGCATCGCGTTCAGCGCGGCGCTTCCGAAAAAGTCGACCGCTTGCAGGTCGACGACGACAAGTCGGGCCGGGTGTGCCTCGGCCAGCTTGAGCGCGGCGTTCAGGTGAGCGGTGACCTCATCGACGGTACTGGAGTCGACACCGCCCTTGACGCGCACCACTACCGCATCATCGAGAGCCTCGTGTTCCACCGCCAACAACTGTCTGTGCCTTTCGCAGCCGGTCCGCAAGCGGCGCGCGCCGCTCGCAGTGTCTAGGAACACTAACTGTTTGCGGGCTGCCCCATTCGCGTATTCCTCTGGTTACCCAGAGGACTCGTCGGATATCCGTTCATGCACCGTCAGCAGCACGTGATCAAAATGACTCTGCAGAGCGGGTGCGGCGCCCGCCGAAGTGGTGACATCGGCGAGTAGTTGCCGGGCCAGTGCCCGCAGCTTCACGTTGGTCTCCTGCGACCGCCACTGCAGCACCCGGAACGCCTGCTCGGCGCTGACCCGATACACACACATCAGCACGCCCTTGGCCTGCTCGATCGCGGCGCGGTTTTCGAAGAGGTCCGGCAGCGCCTCGTCGAGCGCCTCCTGCCGGGTTTCGTCCAAGGTGTTGGTGAGGTCGATGTAATACCCGGCGGTGCCCACCACGGCTCCCGACTCGTCGTACATGCGGTCGGCCACCACGATCGCATCGTGCACATTGCCCGCGGTGTCGAGGAACCGGTGCCGGCTGGAAAACGATTCCGCCGACTGCAGGGCGTAGTCGAGCACCTCCTGGACGTGCTGGCGGTCCTCCGGGTGCTCGTGCGACAACACGAGTTTCGTGGTCGGCTCGACGGTGCCCGGTTCGTAGCCGTGCATCCTGGCGACTTCGTCGGACCACTCCCAGCGCTCGCCGATGAACCAGAACCGGAAGGCGCCGACGTTGAGATAGCGGGCGACCGCCTCGACCGGGCTCAGCTGTCGGCCGCGGGCACCGCCGGGTGTCGACCCGTCCATCTCCCCCTGCTCTTGCACGTATGCATTTTTCCATTCGGGGGATACACCCGGCTACCGCCCGGGCAGATTGGCCGCCGGCCTGCCGACTGGCGCGGGGTGGGGGTAACGTCGCGTGCGGAACATCCAAATACGCGGGAGCGCACGTCGAATGCGCTGAGAGGACGGCTTGCGGCCGTCGACCGTACGAACCTGACCGGGTAATGCCGGCGTAGGGAGATGAAAAATGACCTTGGCACAAACCCCCGAGCTTTCCCAGGCCGTCGAGGCGTCCGTAACCACCGGCCCCATCGCGGGCAGCAGCAAGGTCTACCGCGAGCTGGACGGCGGTGCGCGCGTGCCGTTCCGGCGCGTGCACCTGTCCACCGGGGACCACTTCGACCTTTACGACACCTCCGGCCCCTACACCGACGCCGACGCGGTGATCGACGTGACGGCCGGGCTGCCGCCCCGGCCCGGGGTGGTCCGCGATCGCGGCACCCAGTTGCAGCGGGCGCGGGCCGGCGAAATCACCGCCGAGATGGCATACATCGCCGCCCGCGAGGACATGCCCGCCGAGCTGGTGCGCGACGAGGTCGCCCGCGGCCGAGCGGTGATCCCGGCCAACCACAACCACCCCGAGAGCGAGCCGATGATCATCGGCAAGGCCTTCGCGGTGAAGGTGAACGCCAACATCGGCAACTCCGCGGTGACGTCGTCGATCGCCGAGGAGGTCGACAAGATGGTGTGGGCCACCCGCTGGGGCGCCGACACCATCATGGACCTGTCCACCGGCAAGAACATTCACGAGACCCGCGAGTGGATCCTGCGCAACTCCCCCGTGCCGGTCGGCACGGTGCCGATCTACCAGGCGCTGGAGAAGGTCAAGGGCGACCCGACGGAGCTGACGTGGGAGATCTACCGCGACACCGTGATCGAGCAGTGCGAGCAGGGCGTGGACTACATGACCGTGCACGCCGGCGTGCTGCTGCGGTACGTGCCGCTGACCGCCAAGCGGGTCACCGGGATCGTGTCCCGCGGCGGTTCGATCATGGCGGCCTGGTGCCTGGCGCATCATCGGGAATCGTTCCTCTACACCAACTTCGAGGAGCTCTGCGACATCTTCGCCCGTTACGACGTCACCTTCTCCCTCGGTGACGGACTGCGGCCGGGGTCGATCGCCGACGCCAACGACGCCGCGCAGTTCGCCGAGCTGCGCACGCTGGGCGAGCTGACCAAGATCGCGAAAGCCCATGGCGCGCAGGTGATGATCGAGGGACCGGGGCACGTCCCGATGCACAAGATCGTCGAGAACGTGCGCCTGGAAGAGGAGCTGTGTGAGGAGGCCCCGTTCTACACCCTGGGGCCCCTGGCCACCGACATCGCGCCGGCCTACGACCACATCACGTCGGCGATCGGCGCGGCGATCATCGCCCAGGCCGGCACCGCGATGCTGTGTTACGTGACCCCCAAGGAACACCTGGGGCTGCCGGACCGCAAGGACGTCAAGGACGGGGTGATCGCGTACAAGATCGCCGCCCACTCCGCGGATCTGGCCAAGGGCCACCCGCGCGCCCAGGAGCGCGACGATGCCCTGAGCACGGCACGTTTCGAGTTCCGCTGGAACGACCAGTTCGCGCTGTCGTTGGACCCCGACACCGCAAGGGAATTCCACGACGAGACGCTGCCGGCCGAGCCCGCCAAGACGGCGCACTTCTGTTCGATGTGCGGGCCCAAGTTCTGCTCGATGCGGATCACCGCCGACGTTCGGGCCTACGCCGCCGAGCACGGGCTCGACAGCGAGGAGGCGATCGAGGCGGTCATGAACGAGGGCATGGCCGAGAAGTCACGCGAGTTCGCCGAGCACGGCAACCGGGTGTATCTGCCGATCACGCAGCCTTGAGTTCGTCGGTTCCGACGCTGCCACTCCCGCCGCCGGGCACGACCCCGCTGCGCGTGCTGTCCGTCGCCGGGTCCGACTCGGGGGGCGGCGCCGGGATTCAGGCCGACATGCGCACGATGGCGCTGCTGGGCGTGCACGCCTGCATCGCGGTCTCCGCGGTCACCGTGCAGAACACGGTGGGCGTCAAGGACTTTCACGAGGTGCCCGACGACGTCGTGGCCGCCCAGATCGAGGCGGTGGTCACCGACATCGGCATCCAGGCCGCCAAGACCGGGATGCTGGCGTCCTCGGGCATCATCGCCGCGGTGGCCACCACCTGGCGCCGGCTGGGGTTGAGTGTCCCGCTCGTCGTCGATCCGGTGTGTGCGTCCATGCACGGCGACGCGCTGCTGGCGGCATCGGCCCTGGATTCGCTTCGCGGCCAATTGTTTCCGGTGGCCACGCTGGTGACGCCGAACCTCGACGAGGTGCGGCTGCTGGTGGGCATCGACGTCGTCGATGTGGCTTCGCAGCGGGCGGCGGCCGAGGCGCTGCACGCGCTGGGACCGCGGTGGGCGCTGGTCAAGGGCGGCCACCTGCGGTCGTCCGATCGCAGCTGCGACCTGCTTTACGACGGTGCGTCCTGGTACGAGTTCGATGCCGAGCGACTGCCCGGCGGCAACGACCACGGCGGTGGCGACACGCTGGCCACCGCGATCGCGTGCGCGCTGGCGCACGGCTACACCGTCCCCGACGCGGTCGGCTTCGGGAAGCGGTGGGTCACCGAGTGCCTGCGCGCCTCCTATCCGCTGGGCCACGGGCACGGCCCCGTCTCACCTCTGTTCAGGCTCCTGTGAACCTGGATCGGATCGCCGGTGTGGCGCACGAACCCGCTCGGCCGCCCGCCGGGGTGGTGGTATTGACCCACGGCGCCGGCGGCAATCGGGATTCACCTCTGCTGCAACAGGTTTGCGACGAGTGGGCGCGGCGCGGCTGGCTCGCCATCCGGTACAACCTGCCCTACCGGCGGCGGCGCCCCAGCGGGCCCCCGTCCGGCTCGGCGGCCACCGACCGCGCCGGAATCGTCGAGGCGATCACGGTGTGCCGCGGCATCGCCGACGGCCCGCTGATCGCCGGCGGGCACTCCTACGGCGGCCGGCAGACGTCCATGGTGGTGGCAGCCCGCGAAGCGCCGGTGGACATGCTCACCCTCTTCTCGTATCCGGTTCATCCGCCGGGGAAGCCGGAGCGCGCCCGCACCGAGCACCTGCCCGACATCAGGGTGCCGACCGTCTTCACGCACGGGACGTCGGACCCCTTCGGCACGCCCGACGAACTGCGCGCCGCCGCCGCGCTGGTCACCGGCACTACGGCGGTCGTCGAGATCGCCGGGGCCCGGCACGATCTGCGATCCAAGACCCTCAACGTGGCGGCGCTGGCGGTCGACGCCGCCCTCCAGTTGCTCGGGCGAAACTAGACAGCTTGAACTGATCAGTCTAGACTGGCATTGTGGACGGTATCACCGAGTCCGCGGCTGCGGCTGCCCGCGACCTGCGGGTGATGTTCAGCAGGCTGCGGCGTCAGTTGAGGGACCTCGCCACCGACGACGACCTGACCCCCTCGCAGACCGCGGTGCTGAACCGGCTCTGGAAAGAGGGGGCCTCATCGGCGAGCGTCCTGGCTTCGGCCGAACGGGTGCGTCCACAATCCATGGCCACGATAGTGGCCGCCCTCGAGCAGCGGGGGCTCATCGAGCGCACGCCCGACCCGGAAGACGGCCGTCGGCAACTGATTTCGTTGACGGCGGCGGGCCGGCGACGCGCCGAGAGCAATCGACAGGTCCGTGAGGAGTGGCTGGCGCGCGCCATCCACGAGCGGTATTCGGAACGCGAGCGTCGCGTCATCCTCGATGCGCTGGCGCTGCTCGAGCGCTTGACCGAATAATGAAAGGGCAAGGGCTGCAATGGAACTAGGAGTACACTTCATCGATTTTCTGCCAGGCGATCCGGCGGCGCTGGGTCCGACGCTGACCGACGCCGCCAAGACCGCCGAACAGGGCGGCGCGACGCTGTTCACACTGGCCGACCACTTCTTGCAGATGGAAGCCTTGGGACCCGCGGAGGACCCGTTCCTCGAGGGCTACACATCACTGGGCTTTCTGGCCGGACAGACGACCAAGATCGACCTGAGCCTGCTGGTCACGGGCGTCACCTACCGCTATCCGGGATTGCTGGCCAAGGCGGTCACCACATTGGACGTGCTGTCGCAGGGTCGCTCGGCGCTGGGGCTCGGCGCGGCCTGGTACGACCGTGAACACGTCGCCCTCGGCTTCCCCTATCCGCCCGTCAGCCAGCGCTTCGAAATGCTCGAGGAGACGCTGCAGATCTGCCTTCAGATGTGGAGCGAGAACGACGGCCCCTACCGGGGCAAGCACTACCAGTTGGCCGAGACGATCTGTGAGCCGCAACCGATTCGCCGCCCGCCGATCATGATCGGCGGTGACGGCGAGAAGAAGACGCTACGACTGGTCGCGCAGTACGCCGACATCTGGAACAGCACGGTGACCGAGCCCGACCAGCTCAAGCACAAGATCGAGGTGCTGAACCGGCACTGCGACACCGTCGGCCGCGACCCGGCCGAAATCCGAAAGACCGTGGGCCTCTTCGTCAATCCGTTCGATGACCTCGACGGGTACTTCGGGACGGTGGAGGCCTTCGCCGAACTGGGCGTCGAGCTGGTCAACGCCGGCCCCTTCCCCGGCAACCCCGATCCCGTGGGCTTCATCCGCCGCCTCGGCGACGAGGTGATCCCCCGGCTCGCCGAAATCGGTTGACGGAATGGCCGGCACCGGCGCGCGGACTTCACGGAAGGCCGGAACGCCGCGCCGCGCGGTCGATGTACAAAACGGTTGATGGTCCGGCCGTAAAACCACGCGGCGATTCCTGCGAATCGCCGGCAACAAGTTCCACATCGGCGCTAGCTTTCGCATGACCGGGTTGTGAGCCGCACCGAAGGAGCCGCTTGGTGGTTGGTGGTGTCGGTGGATGTGGCTACCCGGTGCGCCTTGCGTCGCGGTTCGGTTTGACGCGGCCGGAGTGTCGGTCGTCGTCGCGCTGCTGAACACCGTCGGCTTCCTCGTCGTTGGCATTGGCGACGATGTGGAGCGGCTCAAACCGGAACCCGAGGCCTACCTCAAGGCACTCGACGCGCTCGCGTTGCCCGCCGAATCGGCGCTGGCGGTGGAGGATTCGGCGATCGGCCTGCGCGCCGCGCGGGCGGCGGGACTGGCCACCCCGGTGGTGACCAACGGCTACACCGCCGGCCAGGACTTCACCGGCGCGGCGGGGGTGCGGCCCGGCTTCGATATCCCCGACCAGCTGCTGGCCGACGACTCTCGCGCCGTCCACCGCGGCTGGTGGGCGGCCTAGCAGATACGCGGAAGCTGTTCGCCCAGTTGACGTTCGATGACCTGCGTGGTGGCGAAGGGGGTCTTGCCCACCACCATGCCGGGATGCTCGGCGACGACGCGGCCGATGATCGCGGCGTTCGCGCCTTCCGGGCGGCCCCGGATCGCGTCCAGCACCGCTTCGCTGTGCCCGGGGTCGACGAACGCCACCATCTTGCCCTCGTTGGCCACCTGCAGGGGGTCCAGCCCGAGGAACGAGCAGGCGGACGAAACCGTCTCGGGAATCGGGATTTTCGCCTGATCAAGTTCGATGCCCACCGTCGCCGCGCGGGCGATCTCGACGACCGCGGCGACCAGGCCGCCGCGGGTGGGATCGCGCAGCGCGTGCACCGCGGCGCCGGCGGCGTGGAGCATGGCCGCGACCATCCGGTGCAGCGGGGCGCTGTCGGTGGTGACGACGGTGCCGAAATCGATGCCCTCCCGCACGCTCATGATGGCCACGCCGTGCTCGCCCAGGTTGCCCGACACGATGATGTGGTCTCCGGCGCGCACCCGCTCGGGCCCGATGTGCACGCCCGGGGGCACCACCCCCACCCCGGCGGTGTTCACGAAAAGCTGGTCGGCTCCGCCGCGCGCGACCACCTTCGTGTCGCCGGTGACGATGCCGACGCCGGCGTTGGCGGCCGCCTTGCCCATGGTTTCGGCGACCGCGCCCAGCACCTCGAGCTCGAGCCCTTCCTCCAGGATGAACCCGGCGGTCAGCGCGACCGGCTGGGCTCCGCTGCACGCCAGATCGTTGATCGTGCCGTTGACCGCGAGGTCGCCGATGTTTCCGCCGGGAAAGAACAGCGGTTGCACCACATAGGAATCGGTGGTCAGCGCGATGCGCCCGCCCGCGATGTCGACCAACGCGGAATCGCGCGGTGCGCCGGCCGCGCCGCCGAACGCGGGCAGGAACAGGTTCTCGATCAATTCCTCGGAGAGCACCCCGCCGCCGCCGTGGCCCAGCACGATGCGCTTCGTCTCGCGCAGCGGCAGCGGACACACCCAGTCGGCCGGGTCGATCGCGACCGGCAACTCAGGCATTTGCGGCGGCTTCCAACCGGCGGAATTGGTAGTACGCCGCGCAGGCGCCCTCGCTGGACACCATGGTCGCCCCCAGCGGCGTGCGCGGCGTGCAGGATTTGCCGAACGCCGGGCACTCGTTGGGTTTCAACAGTCCCTTCAGCACTTCCCCACTGTGACATTCCGCCGACTCGGACACCCGCAGCTGCCCCACCCCGAACTTCAGTTCGGCATCGAACTCTGCGTACCGCGGCGACAGTGTCCATCCCGACTTGGGGATCATGCCGATGCCGCGCCATTGCCGGTCGGTCACCACGAACACGTCCGCGAGGGTCTGTTGCGCGACCGCGTTGCCCGCGGCGGTGACCGCGCGCGGATAGGCGTTGCGCAGCTGCGGTGTGCCCGCCTCCAGGAGGTCGACGGCCTGCCGGACGCCCTCGAGCAGGTCCAGTGGTTCGAAACCGGTGACCACGATCGGAACGTGGAATTCGTCTACCAGCGGCCCGTATTCGCCGGTGCCCATCACCGTGCAGACGTGTCCGGCGGCCAGGAACGCCTCGACCCGGTTGGTCGGCGAGCTCAGGATCGCCGTCATGGCCGGGGGCACCAGCACGTGCGAGACGAGCATGGAGAAGTTGGTGAGCCCGAGCCGCTGCGCGTGCACGACGGCCATCGCGTTGGCCGGCGCCGTGGTCTCGAAGCCGACCGCGAAGAACACCACCTGCTTGTCGGGGTTGTCGGCGGCCACCCGCGTGGCGTCCAACGGCGAGTAGACGATCCGGACGTCGCCGCCCCGGGCGCGCACGCTGAACAGATCCTGGCTGCTGCCCGGCACCCGCAGCATGTCGCCGAAGGAGCAGAAGATCACATCGTCGCGCGCCGCGATCTCCAGCGCCCGGTCGATCATCTCCAGCGGTGTCACACAGACCGGGCAGCCCGGGCCGTGGATGAATTCCACCGCACCGTCCAGCAATTGGTCGATACCGTTGCGGATGATCGAATGCGTCTGCCCGCCACAAACTTCCATGATGGTCCACGTCTTGGTAACGCGTCGCTTGATGTCGCTCACCAAGGCGTGGGCGGCCACCGGATCGCGGAACTCGTCCAGGTACTTCATGCCGGTTCCCTCCTGCCCTGGCCCTCGTCGCCGGCCAATTCTTCCTCCAGCACGCCGAGGTCGTTGAACATCCGCAACGTCTCCTGTGCCGACGCCTCGTCCAGCCGGGTGATCGCGAAACCGGCATGCACGATGGTGTATTCGCCGACCTGCATGTCCGGTAGGTAAGCCAGGCACACGGTCTTGGTGGTGCCGCCGAAGTCGACGGTGCACATCCGCGTCCCCGCCTCATCCCAGGTGTCGACAACCTTGCCGGGAATTCCGAGACACATCCGCTATGCCCCCCTTCCGTGCCGGCATGCCGCGATCACGGCCTGGCCCAGCGCCAGACCGCCATCGTTGCACGGCAATACCGCGTGGGTGAGCACCTCGAAACCGTTGCCCACCAATTCTTTACGGAGCCCATCGCGCAGCAGTCGGTTGACGAAGACGCCGCCGGTCAACCCGATAGTGCCCACGCCCGCCGCGACTCCGTAGACCGCCCGCGCGGTGGCCCTGACGACGGCGGCGTGAAAGCCCGCGGCCAGATCGGCCGTCGGCGTGCCGGCCCGCAGACCCCGCACCACCTCGGTGATCAACGGCGTCGGGTCCAGGACGCCCGCAATTACGTCGAAGTCCATCGGCGCCGGGTCGCCGCCGCGGGCCAGGTGCTCGAGTTCGACGGCGGCCTGACCTTCGTAGGTGACTTCTTGGCAGACGCCGAGCAGGCTGGCGATCGCGTCGAACAAGCGGCCCATGCTGGTGGTCTCGACGCAACCGATGCCGCGCGGAATCTGTTGTCCCAGAATGTGTCTCGCCTGGGCGCCGAGACTTTGCACCGCGGGCAGGTCCGGCGCCCAGTCGATCCCGGCGCGGTGCAGCAGGTCCAGGGCGATCCGCGCGGGGTGGCGCACCGCGCCCTCGCCGCCGGGCAGGGCGAATGCCTTGAGGTGCCCCGCCCGGGTGAAGGCGGCGGGCTCGGTGAGCATCAGGAGTTCGCCGCCCCAGATGGTGCCGTCGGTGCCGTAGCCGGTGCCGTCGAAGGCGACCGCCAGCATCGGCTCGTCGAGCCGGCCGTGCTCGGTCATCAGCGATACCGCGTGGGCGTGGTGGTGTTGCACCTGCTGCACCGGCAGATCCTGTCGCTTGGCCCAGCCGGTCGTGGCGTAGGCCGGATGCAGATCGCAGGCGATCAGCCGCGGTCGGCAATCGGTCATGACGGCCAGGTGTCGTTCGGCCGATTCGAAGCAACCCTGGGTGCGCGGGTCGGCCATGTCACCCAGGTGCGACGACATGTGTGCGTGCCCGTCGGAAGACAGCACGCAGAACGTGGTCTTGAGATCCCCACCGGTCGCCAGGATCACCCCGGCGCCGGCGGCCGGAGTCGACACCGGAAGCGGGGCGTAGCCGCGGGAGCGCCGGACCGGCACCACGGCGCCCTCTGCGTCCACACCGAGCACCGAGTCCTCGCACGGCACGTGGATCGGGCGGTCGTGGGTGAGCACCGCGTCCGCCAACCCGTCGATCCAGTTCAGGTCGGAATCCCGGAACACGATCGGGGAGCCACCGCTGTTGGCCGAGGTCATCACCAGCGGCACCGGCCCCAACCGGTCGAACAGCAGGTGGTGCACCGGGGAATAGGCCAGCATGAGACCGGTTTCGGACAGGCCGGGCGCCACGCCTGGCAGCGCCGCGTCCGCACGGGCGGGCAGCAACACGATCGGAGCCGCCGGTGATTGCAGCAGTTGCGCCCCGGCGCCGTCGACGTCGCAGAGTCGTTGTGCCGCGGGGAGATCGGCGACCATCACGGCGAAAGGCTTGGCGGGCCTGCCCTTTCGGCACCGCAGGTCGGTGACCGTCGCCGCGTTGTCGGCGAGGCAGGCGAGATGGAAGCCGCCGATGCCCTTGATCGCGACCACCAGTCCGTCCTGCAGCGCTTGTGCCGCGGCCCCCAGCGGGTCGTGCGCATCGCCCGGGCCGCGCCAGGACAGTGTCGGTCCGCAGTCGGCGCACGCAATGGTCTGGGCGTGGAAGCGGCGGTCGGTGGGGTCGTGGTACTCGGCTGTGCACGCCGCGCACATGCCGAACTGCGCCATGGTGGTCGACGGACGGTCATAGGGCAGGTCGGTGATCACCGTGTAGCGCGGGCCGCAGTTGGTGCACGTGATGAACGGGTGCCCGTGGCGGCGGTCGCCGGGGTCGCGCATCTCGCGCAGGCAGTCGGCACAGGTGGCGATGTCCGGCGGCACCAGCGTGCGGCGGCTGTCGTCCGTTCGACTGGCGACGATCCGGAACCCGGATTCGCCGTTGGGCCGCAGCTGGCGGGCTTCGATCGAGTCGATGCGGGCCATCGGCGGATGGTCAGCGCTGAGCGCCGATACCGCGGCTTGGACGGCTTCGGGTGCGCCTTCGAACTCGCAGTGCACCGCACCGGAGTCGTTGTAGACGCAGCCGGATAGGCCGTGACGTGCGGCGATGCGCGCGACAGCGGGGCGGAATCCAACGCCCTGGACGACGCCCTCGATGTCGAGCCGCAACCGAACGCTGGTCACCGCACTACCCGACTGCCCATCCACGAACCTCCTGAGCAGCAATTGACGCCCGTGCCCAGTGGGCTGGCGGCACGGGCGGTCACGCTCAGGTTAAACCCGTCCCGATATGTCGACAATCACAATTTCGCACACAAAGTCTGCGTTTTTTCGCACTTAGTTTTCGCGACACCGTTGCTCCCCGCGAGGCAGCATGGAGTAGTGCACGAGTTGTCGCTGTGCCATGCCATCGCCGGCGTGGTGAAGCCCCACGCGGCGGGGCGCCATGTCGACGTCGTCCGAGTGCAGGTCGGCGCGCTGCGCCAGGTGGTACCCGACTCGCTGGAGTTCTGCTGGTCCCTGGTGTGCCAGCATCTGGATGAGAACGTGGTCGACACCGCGCTGGAACTCGAACTCGTGCCCGCCGAGGTGTGCTGCCGCGCCTGCGGGCAGCGGTCGAAGATCGTGTCCCGGTGGTCGGTGTGCTGCCCGGCGTGCGCGAGCGGCGACGTTGAGGTATTGCGCGGCAACGAATTTCTAGTCACGTCGGTCAGGTGTCCGAGAGCGTGACCGAGTCTCGAAAGGTCAAGTAAATGGGACGATTTCACCGCCACGATGACGGCACGGTGCACGACCACGACCAAGACCAAGACCGCGACCACGACCACGACCACGACCACGACCACGACCACGACCACGACCAGCATGGCGACCACAGCGGCTATGCCACCGGTTCACAGCGGATCGAGGTGCTCGAGTCGATCTTCGCCGAGAACGACTCCCGCGCCGACATCAACCGGCAGGCATTCGATCGTCACGGTGTGCGCGCCCTCAACTTGATGAGTTCACCGGGATCCGGCAAGACCACCATCCTGGCGGCGACGCTGGACGCGCTGGCCGGCGAACTGGCCGTTGGCGTGGTCGAGGGCGACATCGCCACCGACCTCGACGCCGCCAAACTCGCCGGGCGCGGCGCCCAGGTGTCACTGCTGAACACCAGCAACGGGTTTGGCGGCGAGTGCCACTTGGACGCCCCAATGGTCAATCGGGCGCTGCAGGGACTCGACCTGCCCGGCCTGGACCTCGTCATCATCGAGAACGTAGGCAATCTGGTCTGCCCGGCCGAATTCGACGTCGGCGAGCACGCCAAGGCGATGGTCTACTCGGTCACGGAGGGCGAAGACAAGCCACTGAAATATCCCGTCATGTTCCGCTCCGTCGACATCGTGCTACTCAACAAGATCGACCTGGTACCGCATCTCGACACCGACATCGACACCTACATCGACCATGTCCGACAGGTCAATTCGACGGCCACGATTCTGCCGCTTAGCGCGCGCACCGGTGAAGGCATGTCGCAATGGTTTGACTGGCTGCGCCAGTTCTCCATGCCCGGCGATGCCGCCACCCCCATTGCGGAAGGCCACGCGGCGGCGAATCAGTAGCGCGCAACGACCGACAGCGTGGACTACAACACGGGGCGGCGCGTGGAGTACATGGAAAGCCAGTGCCTTTCCGTTCCCATCACGCGGCGATGCTCGAGCGCAAGCCAAACCAAACCGGCAACGATCGCCGGTATTCCGATGACGACCAGCGTCAGCGTCCAGTCCTGTTGCCGGTACGCCGCCGCGGCCACACCACCAACCAGTGCGGCCACGCCCAGCACAATCGCCATCAGTCCGGGCCAGCACAGTCGGTCGATGAAGAATTCGCCGGCATGCGGATACGTCGTGCGGAAATGATCGGTCGGATCTTCTGTGTCACCCACGGCTCCTCCTCGCTAGAGCTGAGACGAAGCTAGTTGCGACTACTCGATCGTTCGTCCCCCTTTGGGGTGATCCGCGGCGTGATTCGAACCTTTGGGGCGACGCCATAAAAGACCGAAGTCGGTTGAGCCGGCGGCCTTGGTCAGCCCGGATAGCGGGAGTAGCAGGCGTCCATGTTGCCGCCCACGCCGCCGCGGAACGCCGCTATCCGGGTGAAACCGGCCGGCACGCTGGTGCCGTCGGCGTCGCTGGCGACGAGGTGGTTGGTGAGCAACCCGGCCACCGCCTCGTCGAGATCACCGGCCGTCAGCAGCAGCTGCTTCTGCGACGACAGCTCGATGGGTTCGGCCATCTTGCGGTGCACCACGCCCGTCAGGCAGGCCGTGCGCAGCGCGGTCCACGGGCTCTGCATGGCCAGCCCGCGTTCGTGTTGCACGGCCAGCGCGTACCGCGACATCACGACCGACAGGGCGGTGTCGTCGCCCTGCGGCAGGGTTTGTTCGTTCTCGTCGGCGACCTTGCCCATCGCCGCGAGCTTGGGCAGGTCGATCACGATCGTGTTGGTGGATGGGCAGTAGGACGCCGGCGGACTTGGCTTGGCGTCAGGGCAATTGGCCGGCTGATAGGACAACGCCGGCGGACTCTTCGGGGTGAAGATCTTGCCCAGGAGCTCCATCAACGTCGACAGGGTGTCCTGGTCTATCGGGACCTCACCGGTCTCGGGGTTTCCGGTGCTGCTGTCGACGCGCAGGGCGTTCGGCAGATCGCCGCGGCGCTGCTCGATCTCCTTCTTGTCGATCCCCGCGCAGGCCGAGGCCCCGTCGATGAAACCCATTTGGAAGGCGCTGATCCGGTCCAGAGCCGACCCGTGTTCGTCGTCGTTCTCGCTCTCGCTGTCGATCACGGGGTCGCGGGTGGTGATGATCCCGGCCAGCACATGGTCGAGCCCGTCGGCGGTGCTGAGAGTGAACCGCGGCGACTTGCCGTCGGCGACCCAGAACAGGTAGACGCCCGCGAAGCAGTCGGCCTGCTGCTCGTGCACGATCGTGGGGTCGCGTTTGGTCACCAGATGCGCCATGTTCTGCAGGGCGTGGCCGAATTCGTGGGCCAGCACGCCGTTGACGGACATGTCGCCGAAGTACCGTTGCGCGACCGGCATGAACACCCCGCGGTCCCAGGCGATCAGGTTGCAGCGCGACGTGTAAAAGGCGTTGACGAGCTTGTACGTATCGTTGTGGCAAACGATCGGGCTGGACGGATCCTTGGAGTTGTACGACACCATCTTGCCGACGGGGACGAAGCTTCCCTTCAAGGATTGCCCGTACACCGACTTCCAATAGTCCTCGATGTCGTTGACCGACAGCAACGACAGCTTGTCGATCGCGCCGTCGTCCGTGTTGACCACCGTGCCGGTCGCGGCCGGTGCGTTCGAGCGAATGCCGCTGGGGCCGTCGGTCGCGGGCAAGCCGCCCACCCGGAACGGATCGTTGAGCATCGAGAGCGCCCGCCCGCCGACGAAGGATGTGCACCCCGCCACCACGATTGCGGCCGCCGCGCAGCTCAACGCCGCCCTCAGCAAGGTGGCCGCCCCGCGCGGACGGCCACCGGCCTGCTGACGTCGATTGCGCGCACGGCTCTTCATACCAACCTCATCCCGACCGGCTACAGGCAGACCAAAGCGTCTCATTCTAGAGCGGTCGGCTAACTATGACAGCCCGAATGAAAACCCGGTCGAAACGCCCGCGCCGGCCGCGCGGGTGCGCGGTTGCGCGGTTGCGCGCGGCTTAACCGATCGCCGAACGAGACCCGACTGACGGGTTGTCCTACGGCAATAGCGAACTCTGCGACACCATCCACGGCGCGCGGTCCGCTAGGGGCGCGGCGCCGTCGGTGCCGGCGTCTGCTGGGGCCCGACCGGGCCCCCCGGGCCCATCCCGCCGGGTCCCATCATTCCGCCGGGGCCCATCATGCCCGGCCCCATCGTTCCGCCGGGCTGCATCATCGGGCAGGTACCGGCACGCCCGCCGCCATAGCCGTGGTGCCAGCCGTAGTGGTCACCCGAGGACCACCCCAAGAACAGCCCGGTGAAGAAGACGACCGCGACGACGAACACGACACCGGCGACGATGATCACCCACGCGGCCACGTGGCCCAGCCGACTGCGCGCGTACGGCCCGTCCCCGTGGTGGTGGCCGGTCACGGGTCCGACGCTGGATTCAGGAGTTTCCGTCATGCCCCAAACGATGTCACACATATACCCACCGGGGGTAGGGACCATTGGCCCTAGAATGCGAGTCGCGGGTCTGGTCGGCTCGTCTCGTTCGGGGACGCCTCCCGAAGGAACGTGGCGATGGCTGGTTTGACGCGGCGCTTGCGGCATTCGGCGCGCTGGGTGCCGGCGGCAACTTCAGGAGCACGTCTCAAGCATGTACGCCCACCTGGACCACGGCGGCGAAATCGAGTGCATGCGCCAGACCCTGCCGGCGCTTTTCCGTCGTGCCGGCGGCTACCGGCGCCGGCTGACATTCATGATGCTGCCGCGTGAACGGTTCGCCGGGTGTGACGTCATCTCCGTGACGACCGAACGGCCTTGCCCGCGAGGAGATTTCTGGGCGGCGGCGACCAAAACGTCGACCGCGTCCGCGATCCCGGTCGCGATGTCGCCGACCGCGGGCACGTTGTCCGGACACGCACACACGCTCACATCCAACTCCTCACCACGGGAGCTCAGAGCGATCTTGAAACCACTTTCCTCCGACGGTGGCGGAAAGGTATGCACGCCCACCACACGTGCGCCCGCGCAGAACGCCAGAGTCGCGTCGAGGGCCGTAGAGGAGACGCTGCCATGACAGATTGGCTTGAGCTGTCGCCGCAGGCCGGATCGAGTGTAGAGCTGCATACCCAGCCGAGCCACCGCCGGCGGGACCATCGAGGCCACGGTGGCGGACTCGATTGTGGGATAACGCTTTTCGACGCTGTCGCTCCGGATTCCGTTCAGCCTCTCGGTCGCGGTGTGGAGGTTGGCAAGGACCTGCACCGGGTCGTCGAGGTGTACGGGGATGCGAAGCCGCCCGACCCTCAACGCCGTCCCGGTCGGAGGCGCGGACGTGGCCGGTAACTCGATCGGCATCCGCATCAGCAGGGGGCCGTCGGGCACCTTGTCGTGTCGTTGCAGCCAGGCGCGCAACGAGAGCGTGCAGGCAGCGAGAACCACGTTGGTGATGCTGCCCCCGAACGCGGTGCTGACCGCCTTGAGGTCGGCCAGCGGGACGGAGGTGAAGGCCACCGCGCGCCTCTTGGTAGGCGACGCGTTGAACACCGTGTGCGGCACCGCGCCGCTCATCGACGGTCCCGCGGCGTCCACCAGCGGGTGTTCGCGCCCAGGCCCCAGCCGAGCGCCCGCGGCGTGCAGCACGCCAAACATGGTCTCGACCATCAGCCACATTCCGGTGATGTGGTTCTCGACGATCTCGGTCACCGCATCGGTGACAAGTTCGCCGGCGGACGGAGCCGAGCCCAGACTCGGTTCGCTCGCCAGATTGTTGGCGGGGTCGGTGTGGGGCGACGCGGTCAACAGCCGCGGCCACAAGGACGCGGCCCCAGCGGCCCCGTCATTGAGCGCCGGCGACATCTTCACCGCCAGCGCCCACCTGCGGCCGGTCAGTCCGTCGATACTCCACGCTTCCCACAACCACTTGGGGCACTGCGGCGACCGGCTGGTCAGATCCGCGACCAGGTCCGCAAGTTCACGCCGTCCGCCCGGAGGACGAACCGTTGCGCAATGAATCTGCGGCGTGGGGTCGTAGCCGGCGATCTCGGCCCATACTGGCTGGCCCATACCCAGCGGCTTGCCGACCAGCCGGCTGCGAAAGCGCGCCAGGCGGGGCAGGGACGTGGCCACCAGGCGGTGTAGCCGCTGGTGGCTGAGCTGATCAGACGCATCGAGGATCACCACCGCAAGTGTGTGCGCGGGCGTCTTCGACGTTTGTGCGTGTAGTGACAGCGCGTCGGTCCTCGACAATCGCGTGACCATCGGGCCTTCCCTTCATCGAGAGCTCTCGGCGAGCGTTCGTAAGCCCTTGATACGAACGGAATCTCGGATGAGCCGCCAGATCCGTCAACGAGAAGCCGCCGACTCGTGCGCCGCCCTCTCGTTGGTCGCTGTCGCACGGGGCGTCAAGGTCGCACGGTCGGCCCCCGCGTTACCGACTGTCTTGGAGAGCCGTGCTGCGCTTGTTCACACAGCGAGTTTCGACGGCGGCCGGCCTGGCGCTGACTGCTTAACACCACAGTTGCGCACCAACGGCCATCTCGCGGCAGACTAGGAACGCAACCTGTTCGACCCGCCACTGTCGCCCAGCGTAGGCCATCTGAAGGCAAAGAGAAAAAGATTCGCACTCGCCCGCAAAGTTCAGCCACCCCCAATTTTCTGGTTCCGGGCCGACAATTTCTACGGTTTCGCCGCAGCGGAGTAGTGTCTGACTATCGGTGATATCTCGTACCTGACTATTCACAGCCACGTCGTCGCCGATTCGAAGTAACTGGCCGTTTCGCGGTCAAGACGGGAGCGTCGCGATGACGCCGAAAACTGAGTACGTGGACGGGGGTGGCTCACACACCCCACCCGCGCAGACACCGCGGTTGCGGCTAAAGCCCAAGGCACCCCAGAGCGGGTATGTCGATGGTGCTTGGTGGCCGCATACCGCCGACCTCACGGCGGAGCTGCCGGATCTACTGTCGGTCCTGTCCGTTCGACTCGGGCCGATCAACCGCGTGTTGTACAACGTGAACGAATGGGACACGGCGCCTGCGAAATTCGTGAGCGGGGGACGGAAGGTACGACTTGACGGCTATCGCCGTCAGCCGGTAAGTACCGTCGAGGTGCTCGGCCTCAACTCCACCAGAGTGGCCTTGCTGGTCGTTTCGCCCGGAGCCGACCCAGCCCAGGCGCATGCCGTGATGATGACCGCGGCGGGGCCCAGCAATGCCTCGACCGTCGAGGGCCTACTCATGACCAGTGCCGCCGAGGCGGACACCCCGACCTGAGCCTTGCACACCGCGCGAGAATCAAGCGGGACGGGCCGGGTCTGAATCCTGCTGCTGTCAAGGGCGACTACGTCGCCGCACGCGCCGCGCTTCAAACTACCCAGGCGTACAAGGTATTCGAGCAACCGTGCGAGTGACTCCCTCTGGGGTCACGGCACTCGATGGAAATGGGAATACGATGGCGACCAAACCAGCACTCCGCACGCCTTACGAGATCAGAATAGATCTCGTCCAAGACACGCTAAGGGCGCATACGTCGCTTGACGGCGCTGCCGCCCGCGAACTTGCGGTAGAAGTACTTTTCGCACTGAACTCGATACCCGAAAAGATCCGTTGAGCAACAACTAGCCGCACTGTCGCGGTAACCAACGGCGGCAACATGTTTCGCTGCGCCGTGCAAAATCCAACACGGACTCGGCATCGCCAGCCCCGCCGGCGAGCTCGGCGGCGCGGCGCATCCGCGCACGAAGCACATCGCTGACCGCAAGCGTGCGGCCCGGCGCGGGCCCCAGTCGCTTGGATCCCGCCTGTCTCAAGGCGCGGACACTTACGCCTTCGGCGTTTTGTTTTCTGGGCGTGCCCTGTCCGGTATCGTGTGATGCGGTTGATTCCCCAGCCTCCCGGAAACGCCCGGTGGCGACCCGTCGAGGTCCCCACCTGCAACGTGACTGCACTACCCGCCATAGCCGACAGCTCTCAAGCGTCGTGCCGTTGGACCGATAGACGGAGTCGCGTTGCCCGGGGCCTCACAGTTCACCGCCTCAGCCGGCGGCGATTTCGGCGCGCCTAGCCACCCGATTGCCGAGAACTACGTAGCCTTTAAGCGTCCGATCCGCTCGACCCCTCG
The DNA here is from genome assembly GCF_001907675.1 of Mycobacterium paraffinicum. Lineage (GTDB taxonomy): Bacteria > Actinomycetota > Actinomycetes > Mycobacteriales > Mycobacteriaceae > Mycobacterium > Mycobacterium paraffinicum_A. Next base: position 99,880 of record NZ_MPNT01000008.1, on the reverse strand, counting down.
CTTCATCCCAAGTGACGGTTCATCCGCTTCGTGCTTGAAGAGGGGCAGGCGCTCCCGCCGCAGTCACGGCGCATCGGCGCCACTGACGCCGGCTTGCCAGCAGTCCGATGCGAGTTTCGCGGCCGACACCAACGCGTTCGGCACTTTTCCTCGTGGTAAGCGCCCGCCGTCGATGACCAACCGTCAGCGCCGGATCAAGGGGGAAGATCTTGAGTAAATTCACCGACACCATGTACGGCACCGCCCAGTCCAGTTCCAAGGGTCTGGTCACCGGGGAGCCCGACTGCCCGGTCAGGCACACCTGGGGCGAGGTGCACGAACGGGCCCGTCGGATCGCCGGTGGGCTAGCCAGGGCCGGCGTCGGCCATGGCGATGCCGTCCCGGTGCTGGCCGGCGCCCCGGCCGAGATCGCGCCGACCGGCCAGGGCATCTGGATGCGCGGGGCCAGCCTCACAATGCTCCACCAGCCCACCCCCCGCACCGACCTTGCGCGTTGGGCCGAGGAGACCACCGCCGTCATCGATATGATCGGCGCCAAGACCGTTGTCATCTCAGATCCGTTCATCGCCGCGGCCAGCTTGCTGGCGGAGCTGGGCATGCGAGTGCTGACCGTCGAGCAGCTGCTCGGCAGTCATCCGATCGATCCGGTCGAGACCGACGACGACGACATCGCGCTGCTCCAGCTGACGTCGGGTTCCACCGGGTCACCGAAGGCGGTCAGGATCTCGCACCGCAATGTCGTGTCGAACGCCGAGGCGATGTTCATCGGCGCGCAGGTCGACATCGAAACCGACGTGATCGTGAGCTGGCTGCCCTTGTTCCATGACATGGGGATGACCGGGTTCTTGACCGTGCCAATGTATTTCGGTGCGGAACTGGTCAAGGTCACGCCGATGGACTTCCTACATGACACCCTGCTGTGGGCCAAGCTCATCGACAAGTACAAGGGCACCATGACCGCGGCGCCGAACTTCGCCTACACGCTGTTTGCCAAACGCCTGAGCAGGCTGGCGCGGCCCGGCCAGTTCGACCTGTCCACCCTGCGGTGGGCGCTGTCGGGCGCCGAGCAGGTTGAGCCCGCAGACGTCGAAGCATTGTGCGAGGCGGGCAAGCCGTTCGGGTTACGTCCGGAGGCGATCCTGCCGGCCTACGGTATGGCCGAGACGACCGTGGCGGTCTCGTTCTCCGAGTGCGGTGCGGGCCTGTTGATCGACGAGGTCGACGCGGACTTGCTCGCCGTGCTGCACCGGGCCGTCCCCGCCACGAAGGGCAAAACCCGGCGACTGGCCACCCTCGGACGGTTGCTACACGGGCTTGAAGCGCGCATCGTCGACGAAGACGGCAACCTGCTGCCCGCCCGGGCGGTCGGCGTCATTGAGGTGCGGGGCGAGTCGGTGACGCAGGGTTACGAGACGATGGCCGGTTTCGTCACGGCCCAAGACGACCAAGGATGGTATGACACAGGCGATCTCGGTTATCTGACCGAGGCCGGTCACGTCGTCGTCTGCGGCCGAGCCAAAGACGTGATCATCATGGCCGGGCGAAACATCTACCCGACCGATATCGAGCGCGCCGCCGCACGCGTCTCCGGCGTCCGCCCCGGTGCGGCCGTCGCGGTGCGCCTGGAGGCCGGGCGCGCCCGCGAAACGTTCGCGATCGCCGTGGAATCCAACGACTGGCAGAACGCGACCGAGGTGCGGCGCATCGAGCAACAGGTGGCGCACGAGGTGGTTGCCGAGGTCGACGTCCGGCCGCGGAATGTCGTGGTGGTCGAGCCGGGAACGATCCCGAAGACGCCATCGGGCAAGCTGCGGCGCGCCCACACGTCGGCACTCGTCGGCTGAAAATGCCCACGCTGCAGGGAGAGTAGCTTTGGGGTTACCGTTGCACGCAAGGAGGGGACGTTGGCCGACTTCGACGCCCAGCCCAATCGGGTAATGCCGGCCCTGCCCGACCTCTCCCCCACTCAGCGCGAGGCAGACGAGGCCGAACTCTACGCGGGGCTTCGCGGGGTGGCCGGCATCGTGGCCGGCGGACGCGGCGTGATCGATCTGCTCGGGGACGTGGCGGAGTTCGCGGAGCAGGCGATTCCCGGCGCCGACGACGTCGGCGTCGCTCTGGTCGATCCGCAGCGCGGCATTTCCAGTGTCCAGACCTGGGCGGCGACGGCGCTGCTGGTCCACGAGATCGACACCGTGCAGTACAGCGAACTGCGCGAGGGTCCGAGCATCACCTGTATGGAGTCGCGCCGTCCCACGGTGAGCGGGTCGCTGGGCAGCGACAGCCGTTGGCCACACTTCGGCGGCCGCGTGGCCCGCATGCAGATGCACTCGGCGCTCGCGTTGCCGCTGATCGTGGGCGATCAACTGGTCGGCGCGATCAACGCCTACGCCACGAGCCGCGACGCGTTCGCCGATCACGCCGTGCAGTTGGGATCGCAATTCGCCAAGCCCGCCGCGGTCTCGGTCTACAACGCCCAGTTGCTCGCCAACGCTCACGAACGGACACTGCGCTTACAGCGCGCGTTGGACAGCCGGTCGGTGATCGACCAGGCGATCGGCATCATCCGCGGCCGGTCGGGCAGCGACGCGAGTCAGGCCTTTCAACGGCTCGCCCAGATCAGCCAAACCGAGAACGTCAAGCTGAACGTCGTCGCCGAGCGGCTGGTCGAGGAGGCCGCACGGCGGGCTCGCGCGCGGCGCAGCTGAGACCGCTATTCGGTTGTGCCAGCCTGCAATTCGGCTATCTCTGCGACGATCAGCATCCGGGAATACCGGTCCGTCATCAGTCTGCGTGCGACGTCCGTGAGGTGTTGACCGTTGGCTTTCGCGTAGGTCCGGAGCAGCCGGAACGCGTCCTCGACGGGGATGTCGAGCATCTGCCGGAGCAACCCCTTGGCCTGCTCAACAACGACGCGGCCGGCCAGCGCCGAACGCAGCCTCGGCATCACGGTCGACGGTGTGGGTGGGTTTTCTTGGAGGATCGCCACGCTCGCGATGTGCGTCAGGGTCTGGCCGACGAGCAGATCGGCGTCGGTGAGCTCGCCGCGTTGGGAACCGAACAAGCCGAGCGCGCCCAACACCAGACCGGCGGCCCGCATGGGCACGGCGTGTACCGACGCGAACCCCGCATCGACCGCGGCCGGGACGAAGCGCGGCCACCGCTCGCGCGCGCCTTCGATGTCAGCGACCGAGACCGGCCGGCCGGTGGCATAGCAATCCACGCACGGGCCCTCGTCGGTTTGCAGCTGGAAAAGTTCCAGCTCACGGGCCTGCTCGGAGGTGGCAGCCAGCAGGCGGAGCTGGTGCAACGGGTCGGCCAGCAGGAATCCCGCGGCCGCAATGTCTAGCAACTCTGTACATCGCTCTGTGAGCCCGGTCAACAGGTCGACTATGTCGAAGTCGTCGAGCAGGCTGTCGACGATCGACACGACGGCGTTCAACACGAGGGTCTCACGAGGCACCTCAGTCACGCTGTCCTCCTTCCCGGCTGTCGGGTCCGCGCAGGCACATCAGTCGGCCTCGAGCCGCAACCGGCGATCGAGGATGTCGCGGGCCACGTCGGTGGCGCTCCGGCCGGTGGCATACGCGTGGGCGCGCAGCCGGATCAGAGCCTCGGCCGGCTCCACCTCCAGCTGCGCGACGAGCATGCCGGTGGCCTGGCTGACCTCGGCGCGGCTCAATGCGTTGAGTTCGGCCCACGCGTTGCTGTGCGGGTCCGCGACGGCCGCCTGCAGGTCGGCGTCCAGCAGGTCCAGCAGCGGGATGCCCGCGAGCTCCGCGGCGGTGACGGCGTTGCTCAGTCCGTCGCCCGGCAGCGGGCCGGGCTGGGCGCGGAAGAGGTCGAGCGCGCCGACGAATTCGCCGGCCACGACCACCGGCAGGGCGTAGACGCCCCTGATCTGGTTGGCAAGCATGGCGGGCCCATAGACGGGCCAACGCGCCTCCTCGGGGTCGGCGAGGTCGACGACCAGAACGGGAATCCGCTGGGCGACGGAATCCAGGCAGGGACCCTCCCCGAGGATGAACTGAAGTTCGTCGTACCTGCGGGCGGGTTCACCGCTGGCGCCCAGGGTTCCGCTGCTCAAGCCGTCGAACACGAGCGAGATCGCGGCCGCATCGACGTCGAGCAGGACCACGCAGGCCTCGCACAGCCGGTCCGCCGCCTCCGCCCCGCGCCGGCCGTCGACCGCGGCGCGCAGTTGCTCGTGAATTGCCACATTCAGCCGAACGGGCACGCAGCAGCGGATGTCATCCCCCCACCCTTTCAGTTGTGGAGGCGATTTACGAGTCCCCCGGGCCGCGGCGGCCGCCTCAGCAGACCCGCCCGGGAAATCCGGCACTGACCTGCGCGGTCGAGGAGGGCAATCCGCAAGCCAGCCGGCCGGGACAACACCCGGAAGGTGCTCGCACGGATGTGCCACGGCACAGCGGGCACACTGAACCCGGCGGCGTTCGATTCCGCTAGGGCACCCGGGTCCGATGCCGTTTGTCGTGCGGCGGCACTCCGTTGACGCCGCCGATGGACTCCGCATAGCTCCCGACGGCGTATCCGACGCCAGAACCCATGACGGCCAACGCGTCTCGGTTGATGGCGTCGACGGTCTCGCGGGGGCCTTGATAGTTGGGGTCGAAGGGGGCGCCGGCTTGCCCGCCCCACAGCCGGGCCTGAACCGTGGTCTTCGGTTGCGAGGCCCCGGCCGTCATGCCCCCGACCGGCACACCCGCGACCATGAAGGGGTGGTAGTCGGCGAGCGTGTTCAGCGGCATGTCCGCGGGTCGCTTCCCGGCAAGGTTCAGGTAGGCCGCCAGGGTGCGCTCGATACCGGCCGAGCCGTTGGGGACGTCCGCGTAGGTCACCCCGGGCGACGGCGGACCGGACTGATCGCCGTCGTCGGTGAAGAAGCCGGCGTTGGGCGAACCCAGCGTGGTGAAGTTGAGGTACATCGCCATGTCGTTGAGCTGATCGCTGTCCATGCCGAACACGTAATCCATGACGCCGTTGAGCCCGTCCTCGTCGGCGCCCCAGAACGCGAACCGCACCGCGTTGTTCACCGGTGCCAGGGGACCCAGTTGCAGCGCCGTCTCCAGCACCGCGGCCACCCCGGTTCCGTCGTCGTTGATGCCCGGGCCGCCGCGGGGGCTGTCGAGGTGCGCGCCCACCACGATCACGTCGTGCGGCGAGCCGGTCTTGGTCTGCGCCACGACGTTTCGCGAGGTGATCTTGACGTTTTGGGCGTCCAGCACCAGGCGGATGGGCGCGGTTGCCCCGGCGAGCGCGGTCACGGCGGAGGGGTTGGCGACCGCGACGGGGACGGTCAGCTGCTTGAAGTAGCCGGGAGTGAACAGCGTGGGCGGGGCGCCCTGGCCGGCGGGCGCGCTGAGCACGACGAGCGCGGCCGCGCCCTTGGCCACCGCGCTGTTCTGCTTGTCGACCACCGAACAACGCGTGTCGTCGACGACGGCGATCGAACCCTTGGGCAGCACGCCCGGATAATCGCCGGCCGCGCAGCCCGACGGTTGGGTGGGCCGGACCGGTTGCCCGGTCAGGCCGCCGGGCGGTGTCTGGACCAACAGCGAAGCCTGGTCGACGGTGTAGCTGCGGCCGGCGACCGTGACCGACGGCTTGCCCGGGGCCACGGTGTAGAGCCGGTCGAACTGCGGCGTCAGTACCTCGAAACCCTTGTCACGCAGGGCTTTAGCCACGTAGTCGACGCTGGCGTCGTAGCCCGGCGTGCCGTCGGCCCGATTTCCCTTGTTGGTGTTGGCGATGTTCTGCAGCGCGCGCAGGTGGGTCAGCATCCCGTCGGCGCTCACCTTGCCGGCCAGGCTGTGCGCCAGATCCGGTGCGGCGGTCGGCGATCCCGGCCGCGCAGACGTGCAGGACGCCAGCACGGTCGCCAGCAGCATTGCCGCGCCCAGCCGGCGGGTCATGGCTTGGTTAGCACGTGACGCGTGCGGTCTTCCATCGTGGGCACCCCGTTGTGGCCGCCGAGATCCTGCGCGTACAGGCCCACCGCGTAGGCGACTCCACCGCCGTTGATGCCCAGTGCGGTCCGGTCGATGTGGTCGAGGGTGTCCGTCTTCTGGTGATAGTTGGGGTCGAAGGGCTGGTCCGCGGCCCCGCCCCACAGCTTGGCCTGATCCGCCGACATCTTCGCCTCGGCGCCGGAGAACAGGCCGCCGGCGGGGACGCCCGCCAGGGTGAATCCGTCGTAGTCGGAGCGGCCGTCGAATGAGGTGTCCTGGGCGGTCTTTCCGGCGGATTTCAGGTAGGCGACGAGCGTGCGCTCGATGCCGGCCGACCCCTCCGGCACCACCGGCTGGCCGCGAACGTCCGCCGCCAGCGACTGGTCGCCGTCATAGGTGAAGTAACCGGGGTTCGGCGACGCGAGCATGTCGAAGTTCAGGTATAGCGCAATGCTTTTGAGCCCGGTCAAGTCCAGCGACTCGACGTAGTTGCGCGATCCGATCAGCCCGAGTTCCTCCGCACCCCAGAACCCGAACCGCACCGCGTTGCGCACCGGGGGCGAATTACCCAGCCGCAGCGCGGTTTCCAATATCGCGGCCACGCCCGAACCGTTGTCGTTGATGCCCGGGCCTTCGGGCACGCTGTCCAGATGCGCGCCGGCCATCACGACGTTGGTAGTCGAGCCCGTCTTGGTCTGCGCGATCACGTTGCGGGCCTTGAAGCTCTGGACGCTCGCGTTCAGCTTGATGGTGGTAGCCCCCGGCTGGGTACGCAATTGCACGCCGACCGACTTGGTCACGCTCACGACCGGGATCTTGACGTTGGTGTCCGGCCCCAACGTGCCGCCCATCTGTTGCTCGTCGACGTTGTCGGCGACGATCATCGCGACCGCCCCGCGCTGCACCGCGGCGTCCTCCTTTTTCGCGAAGGGGCAACCGCCGCGGTCCACCAGGACCACGACCCCCTGCACCGAAAGGTTGCCGTAATCCGCGGCGGCACAGCCGGGGCCGGTGCTGGCGGGAACGGCCACCAACGGCCCGCTCACGCCGTCCGGCGGGGTGCCGAGACTGAAGTCCAGGGCGTGCGCCTCCACCGGCTTACCGCCGACGGTCACCTCCGGCTTGTCTCCGTGGAACACGCGCGCCGAGAATTCGGGCGTTTGTACGTCGAAACCGCTGCCGCGCAATGTGTTTACCACGTAGTCGACGCTGGCTTCGTAACCCGGGGTGCCGACCGCCCGGGTGCCGTTGTTGGCGTTGGCAATGTCCTGGAGCTTTGCCAGGTGCGCCATCATCGCGTCGCTCGTGACCTTGTCGTGCAAGGCGCTGGCGAACCGGGCCGCCGCGGCGGGGTCTCCCGTTGCCCGTTGCGAGTCGGCCGACTTGTGCAAGCAGCCGGCCGAGAATGCGGACAGGGCGACCACGATGAGCGCCGCGGGGACCGTCGTGAATTTGTTCACCATCGCGCCCCAGGTTAGACCGCGGCGCGACCGGCCGTGATCAGGACACGGCAGTATCAGACGTACAGGGCGCTGAACGGTGCAAAGGGGATGTTGCGCACCGCAAACCACGCCCCGACCAATACCATGGCCACCACGGCGGACCAACGAGTGTGTTGCCAGCTGCGGATCCGCCTGCCCGCGAGCAGTCCGTAGGTCCAGGCGAGGTACGCCCACACCAAGAGCACGACAGCCGCCAGGCCCAATGCGTTGTACCTGGCGGCCGCCGTGATGTTGCCGTGCATCAGGGAATACAGCATGCGCAAGCTGCCGCATCCCGGACAGTCGATACCCAACAGCGCCTTGGTCGGGCACACCGGCAGCGGACCGTTGGGAGTGGTGGGGTCACCCGCCCAGATGGCGGCGCACATCAGCGTCGTAGACGCGGCCACCAGCAGTGGCGCACCCAGACTCGACGACGCCGACCCTTGACGGGTCACCATGATCGCGAACCGGGCTTAGAACATCGCGGCAAGCGCCGCATTGGTGTTCGTGTTCAGCGCGCCGACCGCCATCAGGATGCCGTAGATGATGCCCACGACGACACCGATGACCGCCGACCAGATCACCCATTTCTTGGCGCTCTCGGCGGACGCCTGCGCCTCGGCATAACGGCCCTGCGCCCAGAGCCCGTTGACCTGGCTGGATTTGACGATCGCCACGATCCCGAAGGGGAGACAACAGAACAGGGTCACCAGGATGGACCACACCAAATAGTTATTCGGCGGCTGCCCGGCGGGCTGCTGCGGCGGGTAACCAGGCGGCGGAGGGGGCGGTGCCGGTGGCTGTGTCATGGATTCTCCAGTCCCGAGAAGTTAGCTGGCGTGAAACGGTGCTAACCATACCCGAGCACAGTCGCGGCGGCACCAGCAATTTGAAAATCCGCTTTTGGCCCGCTGACGTGCGGGGCGCCGGTCGCGCGGCGTTCAGCCTCCGTTCTCCTGTCCGCCCGTTCCGCCACCCGGCGCTGATGACGCCTGGCCAACTGAAACCGATTGAGTGGCAGCGCTTTTCGGATTGGCCGGCCAGCGGGCGCCTGACCTGCGTCTCCGAAAAGGATGCCCAGACAGACAATTGCCAGCGGAATGTGTTGCTTTGTCACGACATAGCCCTACGATCCCTACTTAGCGGAAGCATGTTTTTCCGGTGAGTGCCGCCGGTACGACAACCGCCGAGGAGTCGTGGGATGTCCTATCTCAGCAATGCGCTGCGAGCCGTCGCGGCCGCGGCGCTCGCGGGCGGCTCCGCCTTCGCCGGCACGGCCACCGCTACCGCGGATCCCACGAACACCGGCAACGCGTCGGACCTCAACGCGCTCGCGGCATCCCTGTCAAAGGGCTATGGCCTGAACAACTGCACGGCCCAGAGCGTCACCACCGGCGAACTGGCGTCGCTGGCCTGCGGGCAGAGTCCCGACCCGAGCGGCCCCGTCCAAGCCAAGTACATCCTGTTCAACAACGGCGAAAACCTCGTCGGCTCGTTCAAGGCCAGCATCAAAGACGACGTGCTGAGCACCTGCGGCGACAGCGGCCAGTCGCCCACCAGCTGGCACCAGGGCAGCGACGGCAATGCCGGTCAGGTGGCCTGCGGGACGTATCAGAACGCTGCCGAGATCATCTGGACCACCGATGCCAAGAACACCTTGAGCTATATCCGTGGGCCGAACAACGACGCCGCGGCGCTGTATCAGTGGTGGCGAGCCAACGGCTGAATTTCTGTTGGGGGGCAACAGTTTTCCGCATCACCCATCCAACAACCGCAGGGAGGCAACGAAAATGTCACATCTCACCACCGCGCTGCGAGCCGTATCGGCCGCAGCTTTCACCGGATGTTTGGCCTTCGCGGGTAGCGCCATCGCGGTGGCGGAACCCAACACCGGCAGCGCTGCCGACATGAACACGCTGGCCGCCAACCTGTCGAAAGGCTACGGCCTCAACAACTGCAAGCCGCAGGAGCTGACCGAATCCGGCGAACTGGCCGAGCTCCTGTGCGGGCAGAGCCCCGACCCCAGCGGACCGGGCTCCGGCGTCTACGCCCTGTTCTCCAACGGCACGAACTTGAGCGCCGCGTTCAGTTCCACCATCAAGGATGTGTCACTGGCCGCGTGCGGGGACGCCGGGCAGTCACCGGGAACCTGGAAGCAGAACGGCCAGACCGGCGGCCAGATCGCCTGCGGCACCTACAAGAACTACGCGACGTTGACCTGGACCACCGACGCCAAGAACGTGTTGGGCCACCTCACCGCGGCCAACTCCGACGTCAACGCCCTCTACCAGTGGTGGCGTACGAACGGCTGACCCGTCACCACAGCCCGGACACCAGTTCGGCCACGGCGCGCATCCCCGCCGCGTTCGGGTGCAACGGCGCCGCCCGGCCCGGCAGCGGCACACCGGGTCTCGTGGTCCACGGGTCGCCCGACCACGCGTGATGTTCGCGGCTGGCCGCTGCCGCCCCGACGATCTCGCAGCCGGTCGCCATCGCCGCGTCAGCCGTGAGTCGCTCCAGCGTCGCGGCCACGTGGCGGCCGAGGTCGGCATCGGCTTGCGAAAGCGGGGCGGCCGGTGTGCCCGCGGGGGGCAGGACGGTGAGGTAGTCGACGAAGAAGATCCGGGCCCGCGGCGCGCGCTCGCGCACCGCGCGACCGACCGCGCACAACGATTCGAACACCGCGTCGAGCGCCTCGACCCGCGCGTCGCGGTCCAGCAGGTCGGCAATGCGCGCACCGAGCAGTGGCAGCCGCCGGACGGGGCGCGGCACCGAGGCGGCCATCAGCAGCGGAATGTAGCCGACGTCGTTGCCGCCGATCGTTATGGTCACCAGGCTTTCCGAGCCGTTCAGGGCGGTGATCTGCGGTGGCGTGCCGCGCTGGTGATCGGCGAGCACGTGGGCGGTGGTCGCACCGGAGAACGTGACGTCTACCAGGTCGAGGTCGCACCGTCGCGCGACCAGGTGCGGGTAGTTGCGCGCCGACCGGCCCGAGCCCCAGGGAGCGCCCGCGGCGCGCGGCCGGATGCCCGGACCGGCGGCCATCGAACTGCCCAGCGCCACATATCTTTTCATCGCTGAGGGCTGGACGCCTGCGCCCAGAAGCGCTTGGGAATCCGCCCCGCACGGCGGGCCAGATAGCCGGCGGTGACGGCGGCGGCCATCGCGGCCGCCATCGTCGCCGGATCGGTGGCCCGGGTCACCGCGGTGGCCAAAAGCACCGCGTCGCAACCCAACTCCATCGCCAGCGCGGCGTCGCTCGCGGTCCCGATGCCGGCGTCGAGCACCACCGGAACGCCTGCCCGGGCGACGATCATCTCGATGTTGTGCGGGTTGATGATGCCCAGGCCGGTGCCGATCGGCGACCCCAGTGGCATGACCGCCGCGCAGCCGGCGTCCTCGAGCCGACGGGCCAACACCGGGTCGTCGTTCGTGTACGGCAGCACGACGAACCCGTCGTCCACCAACTGCTCTGCGGCCCGCACCAATTCGACCGCGTCGGGCAACAGTGTGCGCTCGTCGGCGATCACCTCCAGCTTGACCCAATTGGTGTTCAACGCCTCGCGGGCCAGCTGCGCGGTGAGCACCGCCTCCGCCGCGCTGCGGCACCCCGCGGTGTTGGGCAGCGGCGTGATGCCGAGCCGGTTGAGCAGGTCGAGCAGCCCGGTCCCACCCTCGGCGTCGACCCGCCGCATCGCGACGGTGGTCAGCTCGGTGCCCGACGCCACCAGCGCCTCTTCCAACGCTGCCAGGCTGGTCGCTCCCCCGGTGCCCATGATCAGCCGCGAGGCGAAGCTGCGATCGCCGATGGTGAGCTTGGTTTCAGCCACCCTGCACCGCCGTCAGCACCTCGAGCCGAGCACCGTCGGAAAGCGTTGCGTCCCAACGTGATCGGGGCAGCAGGGCGTCGTCCATCGCCACCGCGACGCCGCGGTTCGGGTAGCCCAGCGTCTCCAGCAGCGCGGCCACCGTGGTCCGTTCGTCGACCTCGACCTTCCGCTCGTTGACCACGACGATCATGACCGGGCTCCGACCGGGGCCAGTTCGGACACGATCTGTTCCGCCGTCCACGGCGCCAGCAGGAAGCCCGACCGGCCGTGGCCGCCGGCCACCAATATGCGCTCGTCCAGGCGCCGGACCAGGGGCAGGTTGTCGGGCGTCATCGGGCGCAGCCCGGCGGCGCACTCGGCCAACTCGTATTCGCCCAGCGCCGGCAACACCGCGCAGGCGTCCTCGAGCAGGTCCCGCACCCCCGAGACCACCGGGGCGGTGTCGCGCCCGTGTTCGTACTGGGTGGCGCCGACGACCACCCCGTCGGCGCGCGGCACCAGGTATACCTGGCGCCCGTGGACGCGGGCGCGAATGACGCGCTGCGGCACCGGCATACACCCCCGCCGCCAGCGCAGCCGCAGCACCTCACCCTTGACCGGGCGCACCGGCAGGCCCGGCCACAGCGCGGGCGCGTCGATGCCGTTGGCGATCACCACCGCGTCGCCCTCGACCGACAGGTCGCGCGCCGGCGGCGCCCAGCGCACCCCGAGGCGCTCGCACTGCGCGGACAGGCCGTCCAGCACCGCGCGGTTGTCCACGGCCAGCTCGGTGGGCGCCCGGAAGCCGTGCCGGATGCCCTGCGCCAGCAGGGGTTCCACGTCCCGGGCGGCCGCCTCCCAGACCACCGGGTGCCCCTGAGCGGACAACCAGTCGGCGACGGTGCGCAGGTCCGCGACGTCGGCCCGGTCGACCGCCACCACCAGCGACTCGCGGGCGGTCACCACCTGTGGCGGCAGCCCGTCGAGGAAGCCGCCCTCGCGCCACAGCCGCAGCGACTCGAGGCCCAGCCGCAGCAACCGTTCCTCGCCGGGCCAGCCTTCGCTGTGCGGGGCCAGCATGCCGCCGGCGACCCAGGAGGCGCCCTGGTCGGCGGTGCGGTGCACCCGCACCGACCACCCGTCCTGCGCGGCGCGGCGCGCCACGGCCAGCCCGATCACGCCGCCGCCGATGACCGCCAACGACCCACGGTCTGCTGGCATCCTGGCCTCCCTTCGCCGGCATGACCCGGATCAGGTGTGACGGTAAGGGCGGGCGCGCCCACTCTCAGACCCCGTTCCCGGGACTCCCGTGTCTGTAGGTTCTTCGGCCTCCACGCTAGCGCGCTAGCGTCGCGGTGTGCATCAGCGAGTTACCCGCCTGGCGGCCGCGCGGCTATATCTGTGCACCGACGCGCGCCGCGAGCGCGGCGATTTGGCCGAGTTCGCCGACGCCGCCCTGGCCGGCGGGGTCGACATCATCCAGCTGCGCGACAAGGGATCGCCCGGCGAGCAGCGGTTCGGGCCCCTCGAGGCGCGCGACGAGCTCGCCGCGTGCGAGGTCCTGGCCGACGCGGCCCGCCGCCATGGCGCGCTGTTCGCGGTCAACGACCGGGCCGATATCGCCCGCGCCGCCGGCGCCGATGTGCTGCACCTGGGGCAGGGCGACCTGCCGCTGGACGTGGCCCGGGGATTCGTCGGTCCCGACACCCTGCTCGGCCTGTCCAGCCACGACGCCGACCAGGCCGCCGCGGCCAACGCCGGCGAGGCCGACTACTTCTGCGTCGGCCCGTGCTGGCCCACCCCCACCAAGCCGGGGCGGGAGGCCCCGGGCCTGCGGCTGGTGCGGGCGGCGGCCGAGTTCGGCGGGGACAAGCCGTGGTTCGCGATCGGCGGTATCGACCAGCGGCGGCTGCCCGAGGTGCTCGCCGCCGGCGCCCGGCGGATCGTGGTGGTGCGGGCGATCACCGCGGCCTCCGACCCGCGGGCGGCGGCGCAGCGGCTCAGCTCAGCGCTTGCAGCAGCGAGTTGATGCGCGGATGCAGCGGTGCCGTATCGGCCTGAAGCGGGGGGCCCGGCATGCACCAGACGAAGACGCCGTCCTCGATCTCGATCGTGCGCGGCAGGTGCCGCCGTCGCTCGTCGGCCTGGCCCAGCGGCACCAGCGCCGTGGCGGTGCGCAGCCGTTGCCAGCTCGCCGCGAAGCCGGGATGCAGCGGCAGCTCGGCCACCTCGTCCTCGGCGACCCAGCGCATCTCGGCGCTCTCCCGGTTGGGCACGGTGTGCAGCTGCTCGGCGGCGTCGGCGACGACCGTGGTGTAGGTCCAGCGCGCGCCGCCGTGCCCGGCGACCTCGGCGGTGACCACCGTCGACCGCACGGTCAGCAGCTCGCCCGACAGGCCGGCCTCCTCGTGCGCCTCCCGGACGGCCGTCTCCTCCGGGCTCTCGTGGCTGTCGCGCGCCCCGCCCGGCAGGCCCCAGGTCCCGCCCTGGTGGCTCCAGACCGCGCGGTGCTGCAGCAGCACCGCCGGCGTGCCGTCCGGCCGGGGGGCCCGCAGCAGCAGACCCGCCGCGCCGAAACGGCCCCAATAGTGGGCGCCGCTGTCGGAAACCACCCAGCCGTCGCCGTCGCCCTGCACGCGTTCAGGATAGGCACGTGATCCGCTGGTCAATTGGTCTGCCTCCACCCATCCGTCGCAACATTCTCTTAGAATTCGCTTATAGAGTTTGGTGCAGCGTTCCAGGGGCCGCGAAAGATGAGGGCTGATTCGACGTGACGGTTGAGCTGGCGCACCCGTCGACGGAACCGCAGGGGTCGCGGTCGCCGGCCGAACCAGCCCACCCGCGCTGGTGGTTCATCTCCACCACACCGGGCCGCATCCTGAGCATCGGAATCGTGCTGGCGGTGCTCGGCGGCATCTGCGCCTTCGCCACCTCCACCACCATCAACCACCGGCAGCAGGTGCTGACCACGGTGCTCAACCACACCGAGCCGCTGTCGTTCGCCGCCGGACGGCTGTACACCACCCTGTCGGTGGCCGACGCCGCGGCGGCCACCGCGTTCATCGCGGAGGCCGAGCCGCCGCCGGTCCGGCAGCGCTACGAGCAGGCCATCACCGACGCGGCCGTCGCCGTGACCCGGGCGTCCAGCGGGCTCACCGACGAGCCGCTGGTGCAGCTGCTGGGCCGGATCAACGCCGAACTGGCCGTCTACACCGGCCTGATCGAAATCGCGCGCACCAACAACCGGGAGGGCAACCCGGTCGGGTCGTCGTACCTGTCGGAGGCCTCGGGGCTGATGCAATCGACGATCCTGCCCGACGCGGCCCAGCTCTATCAGGCCACGTCGGAACGGGTGGACGCGGAAACCACCGCGTCCACACAGATTCCTGCGCCGGTCATCCTGGTGGTCACCGCCACCGCGGTCTTCGGCGCCTTCTCCCATCGGTGGCTGGCCCGGCGCACCCGGCGCCGGATCAACCCGGGCCTGGTCGTGGGCGGCCTCGCTATTCTCGTCATGGTGGTATGGGTCGGAACTGCGCTAACGATCTCCACGGCCGCCAGCCGTAGCGCCAAGAACACCGCAGCGGACTCGCTGCGGATCGTCACCAACGTCGCGATCACCGCCCAGCAGGCGCGCGCCGACGAGACGCTGTCGCTGATCCGTCGCGGGGACGAGGAGAAGCGCAAGCAGTCGTTCTATCAACGCATCGACTCCATGCACTCCCAGCTCGACCAGTACATGGTCCGCAGCGACGCCGTCGACAAACCCGACCTGGAGGGCGCCGACCAGCTGCTGCTGCGCTGGCGGCAGGCCAACGACCGGATCACCTCCTACATCTCGGTCGGCAATTACCGGGCGGCCACGCAGGTGGCCCTCGGCAGCAGCGAGGACGACTCGACCCCGGCGTTCGACAAGCTCGAGGACCAATTGGTCAAGGCCATCGAACAGAGCCGCAACCACCTGCGCAACGACGTCCTGAGCGCGCGCAGCGGGCTGTCCGGCGCCCAGGTGGGCGGCGTGGTGCTGTCCCTCGGCGCGGCCATCGCGGTGGCCCTGGGCCTGTGGCCCCGGCTGAGAGAGTATCGATGACGACGCGGCCGGGCCGGTTGCGGCGGGCGGGCGCGGCGCTCGCCGCGGTGGCCGCGGTGGCGGGGTGCTCGCACACGGAATCCCTGTCGGTGCCCAACGTGCCGACGCTGCCGCCGCCCACCCCGGTCGGCATGCAGCAGCTGCCGCCGGAGCCGCCGTTGCCGGCCGACGACGCCAGCCAGAGCTGCGACCTGACCGCGAGCCTGCGGCCCTTCCCGACCAAGGCCGAGGCCGACGCCGCGGTCGCCGACATCCGCGCGCGCGGCCGGCTGATCGTCGGGCTCGACATCGGCAGCAACCTGTTCAGCTTCCGCGACCCGATCACCGGCGAGATCACCGGTTTCGACGTCGACATCGCGGGGGAGATCGCCCGCGACATCTTCGGCGCCCCCTCGCACGTCGAATACCGCATCCTGTCGTCGGACGAGCGCGTCACCGCCCTGCAGCACTCCGAGGTCGACGTGGTGGTCAAGACCATGACGATCACCTGCGAGCGGCGCAAGGAGGTCAACTTCTCGACCGTCTACCTCGACGCCAACCAGCGCATCCTGGCTCCGCGGGATTCGACGATCGCGAAGGTGAGCGACCTGTCCGGCAAGCGGGTCTGCGTGGCCAAGGGTACGACGTCGCTGCACCGGATCCGCCAGATCGACCCGCCGCCCGTCGTGGTGTCGGTGGTCAACTGGGCCGACTGCCTGGTGGCGATGCAGCAGCGCGAGATCGACGCCGTCAGCACCGACGACTCGATTTTGGCCGGGCTGGTCGAGGAGGACCCGTACCTGCACATCGTCGGGCCGAACATGGCGACCCAGCCCTACGGCATCGGGGTCAACCTCACCAACACTGCGCTGGTCCGGTTCGTCAACGGCACCCTGGAGCGGATCCGCCGGGACGGCACGTGGAACACGTTGTACCGCAAGTGGTTGACGGTGCTGGGGCCCGCGCCCGCCCCGCCCACGCCGAGGTATCTGGACTGATGGCCGAGTCGGAGAAGATGGAGCGCCCCGAAACCGGCGGCGACGAAAGCCCGGGCACCCAGCCGCCCGACACGCAGGGCGGTGGCGCGACGACGGGGCGCATCCAGGCCACCCAGGCGCTGTTCCGGCCGGACTTCGACGATGACGACGACGACTTTCCGCACATCTCGCTCGGCACGCTGGACAGCGATGCGCAAGACCGGGTGACGGTGGGAACCCGGGTGCTGCCACCGGTCAGACACCTCGGCGGCGGCCTGGTCGAGATCCCGCGGGTGCGGGACATCGACCCGCTCGAGGCCCTGATGACCAACCCCGTGGTGCCGGAGAGCAAGCGGTTCTGCTGGAACTGCGGAAAGCCGGTCGGCCGGTCCGGCAAGGAGGGCAAGGGCAAGTCGGAGGGCTGGTGCCCCGCCTGCGGCAGCGCGTATTCGTTTCTGCCACAGCTGAATCCGGGCGACATCGTCGCCAACCAGTACGAGGTGAAGGGTTGCATCGCGCACGGCGGCCTGGGCTGGGTGTACCTGGCGGTCGACCACAACGTCAACGACCGCCCGGTGGTGCTCAAGGGCTTGGTGCATTCCGGTGACGCCGAGGCGCAGGCGATCGCGATGGCCGAACGGCAGTTTCTCGCCGAGGTGGTTCACCCGCAGATCGTGCAGATCTTCAACTTCGTCGAGCACAAGGACCGCGCCGGCAACCCGGTCGGCTACATCGTCATGGAGTACATCGGTGGGCAGCCGCTCAAGCACGGCAAGGACAAGAAGTTGCCCGTCGCCGAGGCCATCGCCTACCTGCTGGAGATCCTGCCGGCGCTGACCTATCTGCACTCGATCGGCTTGGTGTACAACGACCTCAAGCCGGAGAACATCATGCTGACCGAGGAGCAGCTGAAGCTGATCGACCTGGGCGCGGTGTCGCGGGTCAACTCGTTCGGCTACCTCTACGGCACGCCGGGGTTCCAGGCGCCGGAGATCGTGCGGACCGGCCCGACGGTCGCGACCGACATCTACACCGTGGGGCGCACCCTCGCGGCGCTGACGGTGAACCTGCCCACCCGCAACGGGCGCTACGTCGACGGCCTGCCCGAAGACGACCCCGTGCTGACCACCTACGACTCGTACCGCCGGTTGCTGCGCCGCGCCACCGATCCCGACCCGCGGCGCCGGTTCTCCAGTACCGACGAGCTGTCGGCCCAGCTGATGGGTGTGCTGCGGGAGGTCGTCGCCCAGGACACCGGCGTGCCGCGGCCCGGTCTGTCGACCATCTTCAGCCCGAGCCGCTCGACGTTCGGGGTGGACCTGCTGGTCGCGCACACCGACGTCTACCTCGACGGCCAGGTCCACTCGGAACGGCTGACGGCCCGCGAGATCGTCACGGCGCTACAGGTGCCGCTGGTGGATCCGGCCGACGTCGCCGCGCCCGTGCTGCAGGCGACGGTGCTATCCCAGCCGGTGCAGACCCTGGACTCGTTGCGCGCGGCCCGCCACGGCACGCTGGACGCGGACGGCGTCGAGGTGTCCGAGTCGACCGAGCTGCCGCTGATGGAGGTTCGCGCGCTGCTGGACCTGGGCGACGTGGCCAAGGCCACCAGGAAGCTGGACGACCTGGCCGAGCGGGTGGGCTGGCAGTGGCGGCTGGTCTGGTACAAGGCCGTCGCCGAGCTGCTCACCGGCGACTACGAGTCCGCCACAACGCATTTCACCGAGGTGCTGGACACCTTCCCCGGCGAGCTGGCGCCCAAGCTGGCGCTGGCCGCCACCGCCGAGCTGGCCGGCAACGTCGACGAGCAGAAGTACTACCAGACGGTGTGGAAGACCAACGACGGGGTGATCTCGGCGGCTTTCGGATTGGCCAGATGGCTGTCCGCCGAGGGCGATCGCGCCGGCGCGGTGCGCACGCTGGACGAGGTGCCGCCCACCTCGAGGCATTTCACCACCGCGCGGCTGACGAGTGCGGTGACCCTGCTGTCCGGGCGGTCGAAGAGCGAGATCACCGAGGAGGACATCCGTGACGCCGCCCGGCGCGTGGAGGCGCTGCCGCCGACCGAGCCGCGCGTGCTGCAGATCCGCGCGCTGGTGCTGGGCTGCGCGATGGACTGGCTGGAGGGCAACAAGGCCAGCACCAATCACATCCTGGGCTTCCCGTTCACCGAGCACGGGTTGCGGCTGGGCGTCGAGGCCGCGCTGCGCAACCTGGCCCGGGTCGCGCCCACCCAACGCCACCGCTATGAGTTGGTGGACATGGCGAACAGGGTGCGGCCGACGAGCACGTTCTAGGTTGCGCCCCTTGCGCTCTTGCCCGATCGCGTGTGCGTCCAGGGCGGCGACACGCCGTACGGGCCCCGCCCTGAGCGCACACTCAAAGCCGTGCGCGCACGCTCGATGCGGCCAGCGCGGCCCGGACCCGCCGCACGATGGCGGCGGGCCGGTCCTCGGCGACGACCCGGACGACGATCCACCCCATCCGCTCCAGCGTTTTCATGCGGCGAATGTCCTTGACGTACTGCCGCCGGTCGGTGCGGTGTTGGTCGCCGTCGTATTCGACGGCGACCATGGACTCCTCCCAGCCCAAATCCAGGAACGCGACCGGGATCCCGTCTTCGCCCAGCACCGGTATCCGGGTCCGCGGCCGCGGCAGGCCCGCGTCGATCAGGAGCAGCCGCAGGTAGCTCTCCCTGGGCGACTGGGCGCCCGGATCGACCAAGCCCAGCGCGGTCTCCAGCCGCCGCAGGCCGGGTGAGCCGGGATGACACCGCGCGACGCGCAGCACGTCGTCGGCCTTGAAGCCCGTCGCCCGGGCCAGCGCGTCCAGCCGCGCCACGGCCGAGCGCACGGCCCCGCGCCGGCCGATGTCGAAGGCGGTGCGCTCGGGCGTGCTCACCGGGTAGCCGCCCACGATCTGCGTCTCGCCGTCCAGCAGCGCGCCGCGGCGCGTCAACACCCCACGCGGCGCGCGGCCGTTGGTGTGTGCCAGCTCGACGGGCACATCGTCGGGAATCCATTCGGCGCCATGCAGTCTGGCGGCGGCGGCCCCGACCACGGTCGCCCGGCGCCCCGACCACAGCCAGGCCGCCCGGATGCGCAGCTCCAGTGACGGCTCGGCGTCGTTGGCCAGGTAGACCTTCGGAAGCACGCCGCGGTAGTGGGTCCGCAGTTGATGGCGCGTCACCGCCCCGGACGCCAGCGCCTCGGTGCCGATGAAGGGTTGTTCCATGTCGGGCAGGTTCGCACCGCGGGTGCCGCGCGCGTGTGCGGCCATCCACAGGGAAAACATAGGTCCATGCCGCACAGTTGACGCATGCCCGGTCAGTCGACGGCGTGGATCACCACGGCCCGCGCGCTGCGCCGGGCCGGGTTCGGCGTGACCGGCCCGGAGGTCGACGCCGCGGTCACCCGCGACTGGCCCGGCTATGTCGACGCCATGCTGGCCGCGAATCCCGACGCCGACCCGGGAGCGGTCGCCAGCCCGATGCCGACGTTGCAGCCGCCCCGACCGCCCGGAAAGGGCGCCGTGCCCGCGGCCCGCAAGCAATACAACCAGCAGCTCTCCGAGCAGCGGAAGACGCTGTCCGACTGGTGGCTGCGCCGCATGGTCGGCGTGCGGCAGCCGCTCGGGGAGAAGCTGACACTGCTGTGGCACAACCACTTTGCCACCTCCGCTCAGAAGGTCCGGGTCGCGGCGTACATGGCCGCACAGAACCAGAAGCTGCGCACCCTGTCGCTGGGCGACTTCCGCGCCCTGGCCTACGCGATGCTGACCGACGCCGCCATGCTGCGCTGGCTGGACGGGCAGGCCAGCACCGCCAAGGCGCCGAATGAGAACCTGGCGCGCGAGTTCATGGAGCTGTTCGCCCTCGGCCACGGCAACGGCTACACGGAGGACGACGTGCGCAACGGCGCCCGCGCGCTGACGGGCTGGGTGATCGGGGCCGACGGCGACACGTCGCTGGCCCCCAAACGCCATGACGGCGCGGCGAAGACGCTGTTCGGGCGGACCCGCGACTTCGACGCGGCCGGGTTCTGCGATGCCGTCCTGGCCCAGCCGAAGTCGGCGGAGTACGTCGCGGGGCGGCTGTGGCGGCAGCTCGCGTCCGACGATCCGCCGTCGCGCCCCGTGCTCGACAGGCTGGTCTCCGCGTACGGCCCCGGCCGGGACCTGCGTGCCCTGACCCGGGCGATCCTCACCGACGACGAATTCGTCCGCGGGCGTGCCACTGTCGTCAACCCGCCGGTCGAATGGCTCGTCGGCGTCATGCGGGCGCTGCGGGTACCCATCGACCCGTCCACCCGGAAGGTTGCCGACACGACGTTGCACGCGCTCGGACAGCGGCCGTTCTATCCGCCGAGCGTCGGCGGCTGGCCGCAGGGCCAGGTGTGGCTGTCCACCGCCAGCGCCGAGGCGCGGCTGCGGGGCGCCAACCGGCTCGCTCACGCCGGCGACCTGTCCGGCGTCGAGAGCACCGCGCCCGGTGACCGCATCGAGGCGGTCGGCTACCTGATCGGCGTCGGCGACTGGTCGGACCGGACCGCCGACGCCCTGCGGCCCCTGGTGCGCAACCCGCCGCAACTGGTCGCGGCTGCGGTCAACACCCCCGAATA
This sequence comes from Mycobacterium paraffinicum, assembly GCF_001907675.1. Lineage (GTDB taxonomy): Bacteria > Actinomycetota > Actinomycetes > Mycobacteriales > Mycobacteriaceae > Mycobacterium > Mycobacterium paraffinicum_A. The sequence goes on along the minus strand of NZ_MPNT01000008.1, from coordinate 78,953 downwards.
CCTGACCTCCTAGCGAGAACACGATGTCCGAGATGAACCGCCGCAGATTCCTGGTCGCCAGCGCGGGCGTGGGCGCGGCCGGCCTGCTGTCGACCGCGGTGGCGGTCGGCTGGCCCGACCTGATGCGCGCGGCCCAGGACCGGCCGCTGGCCGACGGGGCGGGCGTGCTGGTGCTGGTCACGCTCTACGGCGGCAACGACGGGATCAACACGCTGATTCCCTACGCGGACAACGCGTATCACGACGCCCGGCCGGAACTGGCCTACGCCCCGGGCGACGTGCTGCACCTCGACGAGGCGCTGGGTCTCAACCCCGCACTGAAGGGCCTGGCGCAGTTGTGGGTCCGGCGGCAACTCGCCATCGTGCGCGGCGTGGGCTATCCGCGGCCGGACCACAGCCACTTCCGGTCCATGGATATCTGGCAAACGGCGTCTCCCGCCGAGCCAGTGTCGACAGGCTGGATCGGCCGCTGGCTGGACGCCACCGGCGACGACCCGCTGCGGGCGGTCAACATCGGTCCCGTGCTTCCGCCACTTGCGGTGGGCGAAAAGCACACCGCCGCCGCACTTTCCCTGGCTCCCGAGCCGACCGGACAGGGCCTCGACGCACTGATGGGTGCCCTCGGCGCCGACGACCCCGACGACACTCCGGCGATGGCCGCGGTGCGCAAGGCCTACCGGGCCGCCCGCACGACCGGCAAGGCGTTTGAATCGGTGAAACCCGCAGCCAATCAACCCAATTCGCTATCCGCCCAGCTGAGCATGGTGGCCCAGGCGGTGCGGGCCCGCGTGCCGACGCGGGTGTACACCGCGCAATTGGGGGGTTTCGACACGCACGCCGGGGAACGGGCCACGCAGCAACGCCTGCTCGCGACGTTCGACGAGGCGCTGACCTCGTTCCTGCAGCAGGTCGCCGGCCGCAATGTTGTCGTCATGGCGTATTCGGAGTTCGGCCGCCGAGTGCGCGCCAACGCGTCGCAGGGCACCGATCACGGCACGGCCGGCCCCGTCTTCGTCGCGGGCGCGCCCGTTCGGGGCGGTTTCTACGGCGACGAGCCCAGCCTCACCGACCTCGACACCGGGGACTTGAAGTACACCACCGACTTTCGCGACGTGTACCACGAGCTGCTCGCGCGAACCGTCGCGACGGATCCCGCGCCGGCGGTGGGCGCCGGGCGAAAGAGCCTGGGCTTCCTAACCGCTTAGCGCACCCACGCACTCGCGGGCGATGGCCAGTTCCTCGTTGGTGGGGATCACCAGCACGGCGATCGGGGATTCCTCCGCGGAGATCTGCCGGGCGCCCTTGCCGCCACCGAGGTTGCGGCGCTCGTCGAGCACGATGCCCAACTCCTCCAGACCGGCCAGCGCGTCGCGGCGCACCGCCGCGTCGTTCTCCCCGATGCCGGCGGTGAAGCTGATGACGTCGGTGTGCCCCAGCACCGCCAGGTAGGCGCCGATGTACTTGCGCAGCCGATGGGTGAACACGCTGTAGGCCAATTGCGCTGCGGTGTCACCGGATTCGATCATGGTGCGCAGCCGCCGGAAGTCGCGCTCGCCCGACAGCCCGACCATCCCGGACCGCTGGTTGAGCATGGCCTCCACCTCGTCGACGCCCATCTTCGCGGTGTGGCAGAGGTAGCTGACGATGCTGGGATCGATGTCGCCGCTGCGGGTGCCCATCACCAGGCCCTCCAGCGGCGTCAGGCCCATCGACGTGTCGAGCGGCCTGTTGCCGGCGATCGCCGACGCCGAGCAGCCGTTACCCAGGTGCAGCACAATCTGTTTCAGGCCGCCCAGCGGCCGGCCCAGGAAGGCGGCCGCCTGCTGGCTCACGTACCGGTGCGACGTGCCGTGGAACCCGTAACGGCGGATCTTCCAGCGTTCGGCCAAGCCCCGGTCGATCGCGTATGTCGCCGCCGCGGGCGGCATGTCGTGGAAGAACGCCGTGTCGAAGACCGCGATGTGCGGAAGGTCCGGCAGCAGCTTGCGCGCCACCTCGATCCCCTTGATCGCGGGCGGATTGTGCAGCGGCGCCAGTTCCGAGAGTTCCTCGAGCTTGCGGATCACCGCGTCGTCCACCGGGGTGGGGCGGTAGAACGTGTTGCCGCCGTGCACGACTCGGTGGCCCACCGCCACCAGGCCGCAGTCCCGCAGGTCGATGCCCTCATCGGACAGCGCGTCGAACGCGCGGCGCAGCGCCGCGTCGTGGTCGCGAACCGGCGACGACTCCTCCCCGATCCGTTCGACGTTGCCGGTGGCGCGAGCCACGCCCGAATCCGGGTCGACCAGTTGGTATTTGAGCGACGACGAGCCGGAGTTGATCACCAGCACGGTCCGGTTCGCGCTAGTCACCGGTATCCTGCGCCTGGATCGCCGTGATGGCAACGGTGTTCACGATGTCCTCGACCAGCGCACCGCGGGACAGGTCGTTGACCGGCTTGCGCAGACCCTGCAACACCGGCCCGATCGCGATCGCCCCGGCGCTGCGCTGCACGGCCTTGTAGGTGTTGTTGCCGGTGTTCAGGTCGGGGAACACCAGCACGGTGGCGCGGCCGGCCACCGGCGAGCCGCGCAGCTTGGTGGCCGCGACGGACGGCTCGATCGCGGCGTCGTACTGGATGGGCCCCTCGACCGGCAGCTGCGGCGCCCGCTGCCGCACCAATTCCGTTGCGGTCCTGACCTTGTCGACGTCGGCGCCGGTGCCGGATTCGCCGGTCGAGTAGGACAGCATCGCCACCCGCGGTTCGATGCCGAACTGCCCCGCGGTGCGCGCGGAGGAGATCGCGATGTCGGCCAGCTGCTCCGGCGTCGGGTTCGGGATGATCGCGCAGTCGCCGTAGGCCAGCACCCGGTCGGGCAGGCACATCAGAAAAATGCTGGACACCGTGGAGACGTCGGGCACGGTCTTGATGATCTCGAAGGCCGGACGAACGGTGTGCGCCGTGGTGTGGGCGGCACCCGACACCATGCCGTCGACCATGCCGTTGTAAACCATCATCGTGCCGAAATACGTGGCGTCGCGCATGATCTCGCGGGCGTGCTCGGCGGTGACGCCCTTCGCTTTGCGCAGTTCGGCGTACTGGTCGGCGAACCGGGAACGCAGGTCGCTGGTGCGCGGGTCGATCACCTGCGCGCCGTCCAGGTCCACCCCGAGCTCCCCCGCGCGCTGCCGGATCTGCGCCTCGTCGCCCAGCACCGTGAGGTCGGCGACGCGGCGCTGCAGCACCCGCCCGGCCGATTTGAGGATGCGGTCGTCGTCCCCCTCGGGCAGGACGATGTGCTTGCGGTCCGCCCGCGCCTGCAGCGTGAGCCGGTGGATGAACATCTGCGGCGTGGTCACGGTGGGTATCGGAATCGCAAGCTGCTCAAGCAGATCCGGGACGTCGACGTAGCGGTCCATCAGCTCCAGCGCGGTGTCGATCTTGCGCTGGGAGTTCGCCGTCACGCGCCCGCGGGCGGCGGCGGCCGCGCTGGCGGCGTCGTAGGTGCCCAGCGTGGTGGCGACGATCGGCAGCCGCAGCCGCAGCCCGGCGACCAGGGCCGCGATGGACGGGTGCAGCTGGAAGCCGCCGTTGAGGACGATGCAGGACAGCGACGGAAAGCCCTCGGCCCCATGGGCGCTCGCCACGGCCAGCACCACGTCGGATCGGTCGCCGGGGGTGATCACCGCCATGCCGTCGCTCAGGCGTTCCAGCACGTGGTCGGCGGTCATGCCGGCGACCAGGATGTCGGTGACCTCGCGTTCGCGCAGCGACGCCTCGCCGCTGACCGGCGTCCCGCCGACCGCCTTTTCGAGTTCGGCCACCGTCGGCGCGCACAGCAGCGGCTCCTCGGGCAGCACGTAGCTGCGCTGAGCGAAGGCCTCCAGCGCCTCGGCGACCTCGCCCAGCTGCGCGGGATCGCACCGGTTGGCGACCACCGCGGCGGCGTGGGCGCGCTGGGTGGCCAGCTCGGCCAGGCACACCTCGACGACGCGGGCCACCTCGTCGGGAGTGCGGCCGCGGCCGCTGACCGTGAGCAGCACCGGCGCGCCGAGGTTGACGGCGATCCGGGCGTTGACCGAGAGCTCGGCCGGCCGCGCGACGTCGGTGTAGTCGCTGCCCACGATCACCACCGCGTCGCAGTCGTCGGCCATCGCGTGATAGGCGTCGACGATGGTGGCGATCGCGGCGTCGGTGTCGGCGTGCAGCTGCTGGTACGTGACGCCGACGCACTGCTCGTAGGGCACGCCCGCGGTGGTGTGCCGCAACAACAGGTCGAGGATGTAGTCGCGGTCCTTGCCGTCGGGAACCCGGGTGATGGGCCGGAACACGCCGACCTTGGCGACGGTCGCGGTCAGCCGGTGCAGCAGCCCGAGGGCGAGCGTCGACTTGCCCGTCTCCGGTTCCGGAGCGGCGATGTAAATCCCCGAAGCAGGAACGGCGGGTTCAGCCAAGTCGCCGCAGCCTGGGAGCCAGGTCCTTCTCGAAGAGCTCGAGGAACCGGCGCTGGTCGTGGCCCGGGGCGTGGAACACCAAGTGGTTGAGCCCCCAGTCGACGTAGTCCTTGACCTTCGCGACGGCCTCGTCGGGGTCGGACGCGACGATCCAGCGCTTGGCGACCTGCTCGATCGGCAGCGCGTCGGCGGCCTTCTCCATCTCGATCGGGTCGTCGATGCTGTGCTTCTGCTCGGCGGTCAGCGACAGCGGCGCCCAGAACCGGGTGTTTTCCAGCGCCAGGTCGGGGTCCGGGTCGTAGGAGATCTTGATCTCGATCATCTTGTCGATCTCGTCGACGTTGCGGTCGGCGGCCGCCGCGCCCTCCTTGACGGCCGGGATCAGCTTGTCCTTGTAGAGCTCCTCGCCCTTGCCGGAGGTGCAGATGAAGCCGTCCCCGGCCCGCCCGGCGTATTTCGCCACCGCCGGACCGCCGGCGGCGACGTAGATCGGGACGCCGCCCTCGGGCACGTCGTAGATCGAGGCGCCCTTGAGCCGGTAGTACTCGCCGTCGAAATCGACGCGGTCGCCGCGCCACAGCTCGCGCATCAGGCGCACCGATTCGCGCAGCCGGGCGAACCGCTCCTTGAACTCCGGCCATTCGCCCTCGTATCCGGTGGCGATCTCGTTCAGCGCCTCGCCGGTGCCCACACCGAGGAAGATGCGGTCCGGGTACAGGCAGGCCATGGTGGCGAAGGCCTGGGCGATGACCGCGGGGTTGTAGCGGAAGGTCGGGGTGAGCACCGAGGTGCCCAGCACGATCCGCTTGGTGCGTTCGCCGACGGCGGTCATCCAGGCCAGCGAGAAGGGGGCATGCCCGCCCTCGTGCCGCCACGGCTGGAAATGGTCACTGACGGTTGCGCTGTCCATGCCGTGACCTTCTGCGGCGACAGCGAGTTCGACGAGCTCGCGCGGTGCGAATTGTTCGGCGGATGCCTTGTATCCAAGTTTCAGTTCAGCCACGGGTCATTTCTACTCCCCGCATACACTCGCGGGCATGGCGGAGCTAGTTCAGGTCACCGACAGGGTGCACCTCGCCCAGGGCGACGCGGTCAACTGGACTCTGGTCACCGACGACACCGGCGTGATGTTGATCGACGCCGGCTATCCCGGGGACCGCCAGCATGTGCTGGCCTCGCTGTCCGCGCTGGGGTACGGCCCCGACGACGTGCGCGCCATCCTGTTGACGCACGCGCACATCGACCACCTCGGCACCGCGATCTGGTTCGCCGACGCCCACGGCATCCCGGTGTACTGCCATGCCGACGAGGTGGGGCACGCGAAGCGCGAATACCTCGAGCAGGTGTCCATCGTCGATGTCGCGCTGCGGATTTGGCGGCCCGGGTGGGCCAAGTGGACGGCCCACGTGGTCCGCAGCGGCGGCCTGATCCGCGACGGCATCCCGACGGCCCAGCCGCTGACCGCCGAGCTGGCCGCGAGCCTGCCCGGCCAACCGGTGCCGGTTTTCAGTCCCGGCCACACCAACGGGCACTGCTCGTATCTGGTGGACGGCGTGCTGGTCAGCGGCGACGCGCTGATCACCGGGCATCCGCTGCTGCGCCGGAGCGGGCCGCAGCTGCTGCCCGCGATCTTCAGCTACAGCCAACAGGACTGCATCCGCACCCTGTCCGCGCTCGCCCTGCTCGACACCGAGGTGCTGCTGCCGGGGCACGGCGACGTGTGGCGCGGACCGATTCGGGAGGCGACCGAGGCGGCCCTCGCGCTCGCCGAAAGCTAGGCCGGTCTTCGAGCGCCGAGTGTGGGCCCTAGGCACGCAAACCGCCCGGAATTCGTCCGTAGGCCCCACAGTCGTCGTCCGGCGCGCGGGAACCGTTGCGGCCTTGGTCAGTTCACGGGCGGTCGGGCACCAGCCACTTCTCGAACGCGATCGGCACGAACGGACCCCACGACGGCAGCGGGTCGGCGGGCACCCGGATATACCCGGTCGCGTCATAGAGCGCCTCGGCCTCGGGTTGCCGGTTGCCGGTGATCAGGTAGAGCCGCCGGTACCCGCGCGCGGCGGTCTCGGCCTCCAGGGCCGCGAGCAGGATCCGGGCGTACCCGCGACGCCGGTGGGCGCGGTCGGTCCAGATCCGCTTGAGCTCGGCCGTCTCGGCGTCGTAACGCCGGAACGCGCCGCCGGTGACGGGCACCCCGTCCAGCACGCCGATCAGCAGGCCGCCGTCCGGCGGCGCCAACTCGTCCCGCGGCACCGGCAACCAGGACAGGTGCGTGCTGGGCGTGCCGCCGTAGCGCTGCGCGTACTCCTCGGCGAGCTCGGCCAGCAGCGGCCGCGCCAGCGGGTCGTCGTGCGTGGCCGACACGAATGTCAGCTGCTCGTCTGGGACCGGCTGGGACATGACGACTTCAAACCCGCGTCGCGGTCAGGTATTCCGGGACGAACTCGCTCTCGCCCCGTGGCCGATCGGGCAGCCCCACCGCACCCAGCAGGTCGGTGACGTTCCGCTGCACCGTTTCCCAGCCGGCGCCGGCCAGGTACTCGGGGACGTAGTGGTATTGGCCCGCATGGGTCAGGCTGGCCAGGTCCACGTCCAGGCCGTGCCGGCGCCAGCCGTCGACGAACGACCGCTCCGCCTCCAGCTGCAACGGGGTCCAGGTAGGCAGGTGATCGGCGGCGAGCCGGCTGTCGACCGCGCTCATCGCGGTCACCGCGCGCAGCAAGCGGTCCTGCGCCGCGGGCGTCAGGTACCCGATCAGCAACTGCTCGGCGATCCACACCGTGGGGGCGGCGGCGTCGAAACCGACCCGCCGCAGCGCGGCCGGCCAATCCTGCTGCAGGTCGGCGCCGACGGCGCGCCGGCTGGCCCGCAGGTCGGCGCCCAGTTCGCGCAGCACGTCGGCCTTGAGGTCGAGCACCTCGGGCCGATCGATCTCGAAAACCGTTGTGCCGGGCGGCCACCACAGCCGGTACGGCCGGGTGTCCAGTCCGGACGCCAGGATCACCACCTGGCGCAGGCCCGCCCGTCCGGCCGCGGCGAGAAACTCGTCGACGAATCGGGTGTTCGCCGCGCAGAGCTCCAAGAACCGGGGGTGACCGGCGCCGTCCGCGGCGAACCGGGCGTCGTCGACGACGCGGGCGAGGTGGTCGACCCCGGCGGCGCGCACCAACGGCGCGGCGAACGGATCGTTCAGCAGCCCCGCGTCGGTGCCGACCGCCCGGGCGGCGGCGCCGATGGCCGCGGTCACCGCCACGCCCGCCGTCGTCGCCATGGTGCTACGCGCGGGCCCGGCGCCGCAGCATCAGCGCGACGACCGCCCGCCAGCCGAGCAACAACACCGCCGTGACCGACGCCGCCACCACGACGAAACTGGCCGCCACGCCGGCGGAACTGGCCTTCCGCAACAGCATCCCGACGACGACGGTGGACAGCCAGACCACCACGCCGGTCGGCGCCACCGCGGTGGGGCGCCGCCAGGCGCGGGACGCCAACCAGCCGAAGACGGTTCCGGTGAGGAACGGCCACGCGGTGGTGGCCACGCCGGTGAGGTTGAGCCCCTCGTCGTGGCTGCGGCGCCCGACGGCGCAGAAGACCAGCACACCGATGACGTCCAGGCCCAGCCACACCAGCCGCCGCATGCCGCGAGACTACCGGGCGGGCCGGTCGCCCTTGACCGTGCCGCCGCGGCGAACCTACGTTCGTCGCAAATGAACGCGGATTCAGCGAGCCGCCTCGCGGTGGTGACCGGCGCCGGCTCGGGCATCGGCAAAGCGATAGCGCTGGCGTTCGCCGCGCAGGGCGACCGCGTGATCGCCGCCGACCTCGACGAGGCGGCAGCGGCCGCCACCGCCAAGGAGCGCCCCGAGCTGATCACCGCGCTGCCGGTGGATGTCGCCGACCCGGACCAGGTCGACGCGCTGCGGGACGCGACCCACGCCGAGGCCGGGGTGCCCGACATCGTGGTGAACGCCGCCGGCTGGGATCGCACCGACCAATTCCTCAACGCCACACCGCAATTCGCGGCCAAGGTGGTGGCGATCAACTACCTCGGGCCGGTGCACGTGTGCGCCGCGTTCCTGCCCGCCATGATCGAGACGCACCCCGGCGGCCGTGTCGTCAACCTGGCCAGCGACGCCGGCCGCGTCGGCAGCGCCGGGGAATCCATCTACGCCGGCGCCAAGGGCGGGGTGATCGCGCTGACCAAGTCGCTGGCCCGGGAGATGGCCCGCCACCGGATCACGGTCAACTGCGTGTGCCCAGGGCCGACCGACACGCCGCTGTTTCACGCCCAGCCGGAGAAGCTGAAAGAGGCGCTGGTCAAAGCCATCCCGTTTCGCCGCCTGGCCCGCCCCGAGGAGGTCGCCGCGCCGGTGCTGTTCTTCGCGTCGCCCGCCGCGTCGTTCATCACCGGACAGGTGATCAGCGTCAGCGGCGGCCTAACGATGGCAGGCTGAGACCATGAGCACGCACAAACCTCCCGCGTTCGACCGGTACGACCCGCTGGGCCTGGACGCCTCCCTGTCCAGCGACGAGCTCGCGGTGCGCGACACCGTCAGAGAGTTCTGCGCCGAGCACGTCCTACCCCACATCGCGGAGTGGTTCGAGATCGGCGACCTGCCGGTGCGCGAACTCGCCAAGGGGTTCGGCCAGCTCGGCCTGCTCGGCATGCACCTGGAGGGCTACGGGTGTGGCGGGGCCTCGGCCGTGCACTACGGGCTGGCCTGTACCGAACTCGAGGCCGCCGACTCCGGAATCCGGTCGATGGTCTCGGTGCAGGGGTCGCTGGCGATGTTCGCGATCTGGAACTTCGGCTCCGAGGAGCAGAAGCGGGAGTGGCTGCCCGCGATGGCCTCGGGCGAACTGCTGGGGTGCTTCGGGCTGACCGAGCCCGACGTGGGGTCCGATCCCGCCGCGATGAAGACCCGCGCCCGGCGCGACGGCTCGGATTGGGTGCTGACCGGCCGCAAACTGTGGATCACCAACGGTTCGGTCGCCGACGTCGCGGTGGTCTGGGCCGCCACCGACGAAGGCGTCCGGGGGTTCGTCGTGCCCACCAAGACGCCGGGCTTTTCGGCCAACACCATCCACCACAAACTGTCGCTGCGGGCCTCGATCACCAGCGAGCTGGTGCTCGACGACGTGCGGCTGCCCGCCGACGCGATGCTGCCCGGGGCCACCGGCCTGCGCGGGCCGCTGTCGTGTTTGTCCGAGGCGCGCTACGGCATCATCTGGGGTTCGATGGGCGCCGCGCGCTCGGCGTGGCAGGCCGCGCTCGACTACGCCACGCAGCGCACCCAATTCGGCCGCCCGATCGCCGGATTCCAGTTGACCCAGGCGAAACTCGTCGACATGGCGGTCGAGCTGCACAAGGGCCAGCTGCTGTCGCTGCACCTGGGCCGCCTCAAGGACAGCGTCGGGTTGCGTCCCGAGCAGGTCAGCTTCGGCAAGCTGAACAACACCCGGGAGGCCATCGAGATCTGCCGGACCGCCCGAACCATCCTGGGCGGCAACGGCATATCGCTGGAGTATCCGGTGATCCGGCACATGGTCAACCTGGAGTCGGTGCTGACCTACGAGGGCACACCCGAGATGCACCAGCTGGTGCTCGGCCAGGCGTTCACCGGCAGCGACGCATTCCGGTAAATGACCGCGATATGGCCGTCGCGCCGGCTACGCACACGTGCTGGAATGAAGGGCATGAAAGGCATCGCGCTCCGCAGCCTGGCCGTGACGCTGGCGCTGGCCGGCGCTGCCGGCCTCCCGCCGGCCGGCGCCGACCCGGCCGCGCTGCCCCCGATGACGTCGAGCGGCGGCGGGCCGATCATCGGCGGCGGCAGCAACGCCGGGATCGCCCAGCAGCTGTTCAGCTTCGGCACGCCCAACGTGCAGGAGGTCGACGGCTCGGACGCGGCGCAGTTCATCACGGCCGCCGCCGCGAGCCCCAATTCCCAACTGGCGGCGCCATTCTCGCTGATGCGACGGGCGCTGGCGTGCCAGACGAACAACGCAGGATTCGGGGCGCGCGCCTTCCGGCGCAACGACGGTCAATGGGGAGGCGCGATGGTGGTCGCCGCCAAGAGCGCCACGCCCAACGTCGACGGCCTGGCCGGCTGCGCCAAGACGAACTGGCGCCGGGCCACGGCCGGCACCCAGACAACGCTGTGCAACAGCGGCTGGAGCACCCCCAACACCTACGAGAGCCGCCGGGCCGGCGAGACCTACTACGTGCTGCTGGCCGGCACCGCCGACGACTTCTGCACCGCGGTCAACGGCAAATTCAAGGACAACTCCAACGGGTGGCCGTTCTAGCGCGGCCCGGCGGCGTCGTACGGTAAGGGGGTGAGCATGTCGCGCCATCGCGTCGTCATCATCGGGAGCGGATTCGGTGGTCTGAACGCGGCCAGGGCACTCAAGCGGGCCGACGTCGACGTCACCCTGATCTCGAAGACCACGACCCACCTGTTCCAGCCGTTGCTGTACCAGGTGGCCACCGGCATCCTGTCCGAGGGCGACATCGCCCCGACCACCCGGCTGATCCTGCGCCGGCAGAAGAACGTCCGGGTGCTGTGGGGCGACGTCGGCGCCATCGACCTGACGGCGAAGACCGTGACGTCCCACCTGATGGGCATGGAGACGGTGACGCCCTTCGACAGCCTCATCGTCGCCGCCGGAGCGCAGCAGTCCTATTTCGGCCACGACGAGTACGCGGCCTTCGCGCCGGGCATGAAGAGCATCGACGACGCCCTCGAGCTGCGGGCCCGCATCCTCGGCGCGTTCGAGGCGGCCGAAGTCGCCACCGACCCGGCGGAGCGGCAGCGGCGCCTGACGTTCGTGGTGGTGGGCGCGGGCCCGACCGGCGTGGAGCTGGCCGGGGAGATCGTTCAGCTCGCCGAGCGGACCCTGGCCGGGGCGTTCCGGACGATCACACCCAGCGAATGCCGGGTCATCCTGCTCGACGCCGCGCCCGCGGTGTTGCCGCCGATGGGCACCAAGCTGGGCCTCAAGGCGCAGCGCCGGCTGCAGAAGATGGACGTCGAGGTGCAGCTGAACGCCATGGTGACCTCGGTGGACTACCTGGGCATCACCATCAAGGAAAAGGACGGCGGCGAGCGCCGCATCGAGTGCGCGTGCAAGGTGTGGGCCGCCGGCGTGCAAGCCAGCGAGCTGGGCAAGATGATCGCCGAGCAGTCCGACGGCACCGAGACCGACCGCGCCGGGCGGGTGATCGTCGAGCCCGACCTCACCGTCAAGGGCCACCCGTACGTGTTCGTCGTCGGCGACCTGATGTCGGTGCCCGGCGTCCCCGGGATGGCCCAGGGCGCGATCCAGGGCGCGCACTACGTCACCACGCTGATCAAGCACGCGGTGAAGGGCCACGACGACCCGGCCACCCGCAAGCCGTTCAAGTACTTCGACAAGGGCAGCATGGCGCTGATCTCGCGGTACAGCGCCGTCGCGAAGGTCGGCAAGCTGGAGTTCGGCGGCTTCGTCGCCTGGTTGGCGTGGCTGCTGCTGCACCTGTTGTACCTGGTCGGGTTCCGCAACCGCCTAGCCGCCATGTTCTCCTGGGGGATTTCCTTCCTGGGCCGCACCCGCGGACAGATGGCGATCACCAGCCAGATGATGTACGCGCGGCCGGTGGTCGACTGGGTGGAGCGCCAGGCGCAGGAGGGCTCGCTGGCCGCGGTCGAACGCGTCGAGGCGGCCGAGAAGCAGGCGGGTTAGCTCTTCGACTAGCTCAGAGCCTGGTCGATATCGGCGATCAGGTCCTCGGTGCCCTCGAGCCCGACGGAGATCCGCACCACGCCGTCGCCGAGGCCGATCGCCGCGCGGCCCTCCGGGCCCATCGCCCGGTGAGTGGTGGTGGCCGGGTGTGTGACAAGGGATTTCGCGTCGCCCAGGTTGTTGGAGATGTCGATCAGCCGCAGCTTGTCCAGCACCTCGAACGCCCGCTGCTTGGCCTTCTCGTCGGGGCAGTCCAGCGCGAAGGTGATCACCGTCCCCCCGCCCGACATCTGCCGCTTGGCCAGGTCGTGCTGCGGGTGCGACGGCAGGAACGGGTAGCGGACCCAGCTCACCGCCGGATGGGTCTCGAGGAACTCCGCGATCCGGTGCGCCGAGGAATTGCTGTGCTCCACCCGGACCGCCAGTGTCTCAAGGCCTTTCACCAGCACCCAGGCATTGAACGCGCTCAGCGCCGGCCCGGTGTGCCGCATCAGCTTCTGCACGGGGCCGTCGATGTATTCCTTGTCGCCCAGGATCGCGCCGCCCAGCACCCGGCCCTGACCGTCGATGTGTTTGGTGCCCGAGTACACCACCACGTCGACACCCAGCGGAATGCCCTGCTGCAGCAGCGGGGTGGCGAAGACGTTGTCCAACACCACTTTTGCGCCCGCGGCGTGCGCGAGCTCGACCACCGCGGCGATGTCCACCAGCGACTGCATCGGGTTCGACGGTGTCTCGAAGAAGACCGCCTGCGTCGGCTTCGACAGCGCCTCCTCCCACTGCGCCAGGTCGTCGCCGTCGACGAAGACGGTCTCCACCCCCCAGCGCGGCAGGATCTCGTTGCACACCACGAAGCACGACCCGAACAGGCTGCGCGACGCGACCAGCCGGTCCCCGGCGGCCAGCAGCGCGCCCAGCGAGGTGAACACCGCCGCCATGCCGCTCGCGGTGGCGAACGCCGCCGGCGCGCCCTCGATCAGGCGCAACCGCTCCTCGAACATCGTCACGGTCGGGTTGCCATACCGCGAGTACACGAAGTGGTCGAGCTCGCCGGTGAACGACTTCTCGGCGACGGCCGCGGAATCGTAGACGTAGCCGGACGTCAAGAACATCGCCTCGGCGGTCTCGTCGAAGCCGGAGCGCAGCAGGCCGCCGCGCACGCCGATGGTGGCCTGGCTGACGCCGTCGGGCAACGCCTTGGGCACCCGGACGGAGTCCCCCGGCGGGGAACTCATAGCTGCTTCCAGGGCAATCCGATTGCGCGCCAACCCGACTCACCGCGATGGCCCTGCGCGTTCAGCTGGCCCTCGAACCCGTCCAGCACGTTGTAGGCCGGGGTGATGCCGGCCCGGGTGGCGACCTCGGCGGCACCGATGGAGCGGTTGCCCGAGCGACACAGGAAAACCACCGGCCGTTCGGCCTCGGTCTCGGGCACCCGGTCGCGCAGTTCGTCGGCGAAGTTGGCGTTGAAGGTGCCGTCGGACGTGTTCCACTCGATGAAAACCACCTCGCGGCCCAGGCTGGACAGGTCGGGCACACCGACGAACCGCCATTCGGCGTCGGTACGCACGTCGACCAGTACGGCGTCGGGGTTGTCGCTGAGCAGCTTCCATGCCTCCAGCGGCGTGATGTCTCCGGCGTATGAGCCGCGCTCTGTGCTCATGCTTGTCTGACCTCGTTCTCCGTGAGCATTGTGAAGTCGCCCCCACACTGGTACGTGACCTCGGATGGTAGCGAGGTTATAGCCGCGCCTCTCGCGTGACCGAGCTGTGTGGGCCCAGGTGGCGTACCGCCAGTCGGTCCGCGACCTCGCGGGCGCGGTCGCGCGCCGCCGACACCTCCGGCGCGGTGGCCAGCGCCTGGAATCCCCGTCCGACGGCGCGAAGGTCGCTCTCCGGCACGCTCAGCGCCCCGGCGATCGCGGCAGGCGGCGCGTCGGCGCGCTCCACCCGGTGGGCCGCCCCCGGCGAGATCATCATGGTGTCCACCGGCAGGCCGAGGATGGTGCGGGCCTGCAGTTCGAAGGCCGACAGCCGCTGGCTGCGCACGGTGGCCCAGGCGCTGTCGGCGGGGAGCGGCGTGACGTCGACGAAGTAGACCTCGTCGCCGTTGATCATCAGCTCGACGCCGAAGACGCCGCGCCCGCCGAGCGCCTTGACGATCCGCGCGGCGATCGATCTGGCGGCGTCGAGCGCCGCGGTGCTCAGCTGCTGGGGTTGCCAGGACTCCAGCACGTCGGGGCTGGGCTCGCTATGGCCGACGGGCGAGCAGAAGTCGACCCGTGGCCCCTGCGGACCGTCGGAACGCACCGCAAGCAGGGTGACGTAGAACTCGACCTCCACCACGGTCTCGGCCAGCACCCGGTGCTGGTCGCCGTGACCCCCCGTCGCGCGCTGCCAGGCCGGCCCGATGTCGTCGGGCCCCGACGCCACCGACTGCCCCCGCCCGGCGCCCGCCAGCACGGGCTTCACCAGCAGCGGGTAGCCGGCGTAGGCGCCCACCGCCTCGAGTTCGGCGGCGGTGCCGACGAACCAGAACGGCGCGGTGGGCAGGCCCAACTCGTCGGCGGCCAGCCGGCGCAGGCCCTCCCGGTCGGCGGCGAGCCGGACGGCGCGTGCGCTGGGGACCAGCTGCGGGCCCTCGAGTCCCTCGAGGGCCCGGGTCGCGACCGCGTCGGTGGTGGTCACCACGAAGTCCGGCTGCACCCCGCGGATGGCCTTGGCCAGCTCGCCGGCGTCGGTCATCGGGACCACCAGCGCCTGCTCGGCGACCGAGTGGGCGGGCGCGTCCGCGCGGTCGTCGAGGGCGATCACCCGCGCGCCCAGACGCCGCAGCGCGACCGCCAGTTCCCGCGCCAGTTCACCGGAACCCAGCAACGCCACGCGCGGCCGGACGTCGGCCATCCCCGTCGGCGGTCGCGAGGGCACGGCGAGCACGCTCGTCTTGTCGTCTGGTCCGTCGGTCACGGCTCAAGGATAGGTGCGCGGCGGAAAACTCAAGGTTGACCGGGAAGCAGCCGCACCATCAGCCCGTTGGCCTCGGCCAGCACCGCGTCGTCACCGTCGAGGAGTTCGGCAGCGACGAAGGCCTTGCGGCCCTCAGTACTCGTGACGCGGCCGCGCACCACCAGCGGCGCATCGATCGGGGTGACCTTGCGGTAGTCGACGTGCAGGAAGGCGGTGCGGCTGATCGGCCGGCCCGCAGCGTGCGACACCATCCCGAACATGTGGTCGAACAGCAGCGGAAGCACACCGCCGTGCACGGCGTGGTTCCCGCCGACGTGGAAGCGGCTGAAGTAGCCGGTCATCTCGACACCGTCCGGCGCGTACCTGGTCAACGTCCAGGGCGGCAGCAACAGGCTGCCCATGCCGGGCAGGTCGGGCGTGCGCCCGGCCGGCGGCTTGCCCTCGTCGGCCTGGAACGGGCCCAGCAACTGCACCAGGGCCGCCGCGCGGTCGGCCGCGTCGTCCCAGACGTCGTCGCCGGGGTCGGCGGACACGGCCAGGTCCAGCAGCGCGCGCATGGCCGCGACGAACCGGCCGAACCCCGGGCCCGGACTGGCCGGGCCGTATTCGGGAAAGCCGCCGTGGTGTTCGTAGTCGGGGTCGAGTTCTTTCGGGTCGAGTTCGGTCACGCGCGCGCCGCCAGGACGTCGCGGCGCACGATCGTCTGTTCCCGTCCCGGGCCGACTCCGATGCACGAAACATGGGCCCCGGCAAGCTCTTCCAGCCGCAGCACGTAGTCGCGCGCCTTGGCGGGCAGGTCGTCGAATTCGCGTGCGGCGGAGATGTCCTCCCACCAGCCGGGCAGCTCCTCGTAGATCGGTTCGGCGCGAGCCAGGTCGCTTTGCGTCATCGGCATGTCGTTGGTGCGGTCGCCGTCGATGCGGTAACCGACGCAGATCGGCACCGTCTCCAGGCTGGAGAGCACGTCGAGCTTGGTCAGGAAGAAGTCGGTGATGCCGTTGACCCGCGTGGCGTAGCGCGCGATGACTGCGTCGAACCAGCCGCAGCGTCGGCGCCGCCCGGTGGTGACGCCGAACTCGCCGCCCGTCTTGGACAGGTACTCGCCGTTCTCGTCGAACAGCTCGGTGGGGAACGGCCCGGAGCCCACGCGGGTGGTGTAGGCCTTGAGGATCCCCAGCACGGTGGTGATGCGGGTGGGCCCGATACCGGACCCGACGGCCGCGCCGCCGGCCGTCGGATTCGACGACGTCACATAGGGATACGTGCCGTGGTCGACGTCGAGCAGGGTGCCCTGGGAGCCCTCCAGCAGCACCGTCTCGCCCGTCTCCAGCGCGGTGTTGAGCAGCCGCCGGGTGTCGCGGATGCGGTGCCGGAAGCCCTCCGCCTGGTGCAGCAGGGCGTCGACGACCTGGTGGGGGTCCAGCGCCTTGCGGTTGTAGATCTTGACCAGGATCTGGTTCTTCAGTTCCAGCGCGGCCTCGATCTTGTGCGTCAGCTGGTCGGGGTCGAGCACGTCGGCGACGCGGATGCCCTGGCGCGCGATCTTGTCCTGGTAGCACGGCCCGATGCCGCGGCCGGTGGTGCCGATCTTCTTGTTGCCCATGTAGCGCTCGGTGACCTTGTCGATGGCGACGTGGTAGGGCAACAGCAGGTGGGCATCGGCGGAGATCAACAGCTTGGTGGTGTCCACGCCGCGGTCCTCGAGGCCCTTGAGCTCGTCGAGCAGCACGCCGGGGTCGACCACCACACCGTTGCCGATGACGTTGGTGACGCCGGGGGTCAGCACCCCCGAGGGGATCAGGTGCAGCGCGAAATTCTCGCCGCTGGGCAAAACGACGGTGTGCCCGGCGTTGTTGCCCCCCTGATAGCGCACCACCCACTGCACGCGCCCACCGAGCAGGTCAGTGGCCTTACCTTTGCCCTCGTCGCCCCATTGGGCGCCGATGAGGACGATTGCCGGCATGACTCGCTCCCGCCTGCTTACTGTGGTTCGACTGGCAACGCACCGTATCCTGCTGCGCTGCAACGGCTTGCGGCATCACCCGGTGGCTCGAGCTGCCGGCCCGCACCAGGGTCTCGGTTGAGCGCCCCGGGACCGTGGGCGTAGCTGGAGGCATCTTTGCTTGACGCGCTCACGTGGCGATCCTAAACGTCGGGGAGCGGCGCACCCCCGCCAAGGGCCGTTTGATCGCGACTCGTGTCCCGCACGGCCGCGGCTCACGGCGTCACGTGCGGTTTGGCAGCGCATACACCGCCGGCGGTCGGTGCGTCCAACATCAGGCAGAGGGGCTGCTTGGGGTCGCGATCGGGCCGCTTGGCCGCCCAGCCCGGCCACACCGGTTTCCCGTTCCAACTGACCAGCATCCAGCCATCGTGCGGGTTGCCACGGATCACCACGACGCCGGCGTTGGGCAGCGGGTCGAAAAGCAGGAGCAGCGGATCGGGGTTTCTGACGCTCATCATCGTCCCGACGCCGATGGCGAACTCGCTGGAGAACGCCACTTCGGTGATCTTGCCGCCCGCGTCCCGGACCGGGTTGGCCATGGCGGCGCCGTAGATCGTTTGCAGGGAGTCGTTGAACCGACCCGCGTCGGTCGCCGCGTTGCCGTACATCGTCTGCAGCGCGCCGTTGAAGCGTTTGTGGAATTCGAATCCGTTGGTGTCGGTGGAGCCCGGAGCCAGCATCGGCACGATGCGCAGTCCCAACAACCACGCCACCGGGCCTAGCAGGTATGCCAGCCCCGCAAGACTGAACTGCGGTTGCCCGTTGAAGACGCCGGCGTCGATCTCGTTGAGCCCGGGCAGCACCTGCACGTTCGTCCCCAACGCGGCCGCCAACGGCACCGCGGTCTGCTGTGTCCTGGTCAGCTGCGACGCGAAGATCCCGGCGAACGGACCCTGCGCGGCCAGCGCGTTGGCGATGGTCTGCGCCTGTTGCTGGCCGAGCGCAGTGAGCACCGTTCCGGGCACGGCGGTATCGATCACGCGCGCGGCATTGCCCTCCGACTGGCCGTGCCGCACCAAGTCGATCACGATCGATTCGTCGGCCGAGGCCGTCGCCTGCGCAACGCACAGCAGGACAGCCGAAACCGTTACGGCGCCAACACGGCGGAGCTGACTCGTCAGCACTGGAGGCGCGTGGGGCCGGCACCGGAAGCGGGCGACGCGGTTCGCGCGGTTGAGAAGGCGGTGAGTCGGCGAATGGCAGTTCTCCGTTCCCTTGGCCACCCATCCGTTGACCCCGTGGCAGGAGTAAAGTATCCGGCCGTTAGCACGCGGTGGCGCAACAAGTTTCGCAGTCCGAGATGATGTTGTGACTGTGTCGTGATGACGAGATCTTCGGGCTCCCAGTGGCTGCTGCCGCAGAGCAAACGGAAGATGTTGAAAGACAAGGGTATTGGTGAGGCAAGAGGATCGCGACGTTGCGGTGTTGCCGTTCGGCGATCGCCGCGTTCCCCGCCCGCTGATCGGCCTCCCGGTTTACCCGGCCGATTTCGACACCGCGATCGGCCCGTACCGGCGGCTGGTGGTCGTCGGCGCCGACGCCGACCTGGCCGCCGTCCTGACCCGGCTGCTGCGTGCGGACCGACTCGACATCGAGGTGGCCTACGTGCCGCGCCGGCGCACCCGCGCGACCCGGATTTACCGCCTGCCGGCCGGGCGGCGCGCGGCGCGACGAGCCGTGCGGGGTTCCGCGCGGCGGGTGATCCTGGTTCGCGACGAGACCGGGGTGGTGGTCGTCGGCCGGGCCGGGTGGAGGCCCCCCGATGGCGAGCCGGCCATCCGGGGCGAGGCGGTCGTCGACGACGCGGTGTTGTTCGACGGGGCCGCCCCCGCCGTCGACGTCGAGCCGACGCTGTCCGTGCCGGGCCTGCGCGCCCGCGCGCTGACGGGCTGGCGCCGCTGGGTGGCCGGCCGCGCGGTCCAGCTGGGCAGCACCGGCGTCACGGTGGTGCGCGACGGCGTGCCCGCGGCGCGCCCGGCGCGCCGGTCGACGTTCTACCGCAACGTCGAAGGGTGGCTGGCGGTCCGATGACGCTCGGCAGCCCGGTCACATTCTGGGCGTGCGACGCGTCGTTATCTATAGACCCACTCCTCGTGGAGGGAGCACCAATGGCAGCAACAATCCGGCGCCGCAACCGACTTGCCTGCCTGCTGGGCGTGGCCCAGCTCGGCCACGCCCACTGGTTGTTCGGCAACATCTACGAAGCGGTTGTGAAGATCCCGGACCGGCTGGCAAGCAGCCCTCGGTCGCCACTCCTGGGGCCGGGCAGTCCGCTGCGCCACTACGCGCCAGGCGCGCCGATCACGCTGGCAACGACCGCCGCCGCCGTGGGCAAAGGCTGGGAAATCGACGATGCCAGGCGTTGGTTAGCCGCGGCGGCGTGCTGCTCGATCGCCGGCATGGCCATCACCGGCTACCTGGTGCGGACGGTGAACCTCGAGGTGATGTTTGCCGCCACCCCGCCGCCACCGGAGGAACGGGACGCTCGAATCCGAACCTGGTACCGGCTCAATCTGGTCCGGATCGCCGCGGCGGCCGGCGCGTTGATCGCCGCGAACCGCGCGAGTCAGGTCATCGCGCGGCCGGCCGCACGGTAGCGCGCCAAACCCCGTCGACGGAAGGGTGGCGGGCCGTCCGATAGTTTCGACCGGTGAACCTGCCCGCCCGGCGCGAATCGGTGCGACCCAGCCCCTTCTTCCTGGCCCTGGTAGCCGTGACGGCGGCCGGTGGTGCGCTGGCCTGGCTTGCCGGCAGCACCGTGCGGCCGCTGGCGTACGTCGGGGTGTTCATCTTCGTCATCGCCGGCTGGCTGGTGTCGCTGTGCCTGCATGAATTCGGGCACGCGGTGACCGCCTGGCGATTCGGCGACCACGACGCCGCGATGCGCGGCTACCTGACGCTGGATCCGCGGCGCTACAGCCATCCGGCGCTGTCGCTGCTGTTGCCGATGGTGGTGATCGCCTTAGGCGGCATCGGGCTGCCGGGCGCCGCCGTATACCTGCGGACGTGGTTCATGACGCCGAGGCGGCGCACCATGGTCAGCCTGGCGGGCCCGGCGGCCAACCTGGTGCTGGCGGTGCTGCTGCTCACGCTGACTCGGTTGTTCTACGACCCCTTCCACCAGGTGCTCTGGGCCGGGGTGGCCTTCCTGGGCTTCCTGCAGCTCACCGCGGTCGTGCTGAACGTGCTGCCCATCCCGGGCCTGGACGGCTACGACGCGCTCGAACCGCACCTGAGCCCCGAGACCCAGCGCGCGGTGGCGCCGGCCAAGCAGTGGGGCCTGTTCATCCTGCTGTTCCTGCTGCTGCCGGCGGGCCACTGGTTCTTCGGGGCCGTGCTCTGGCTGTTCGAGTTCTCCGGGGTGCCGACATGGCTGGTGTCGGCGGGCAACCTGCTGACGCGGTTCTGGAGCCGCTGGTTCTGACCCTTGCTATATATGCGTGGGTCCGCATATATTGCTCGCCATGGGCGCCGGCCACAACCACAGTCCCGCCGAGGCCGATGGGTCCCGGCTGATCCCGCGGATGATCGCCGCCGCCGCCATCCTGGCGGCGTTCTTCGTGGTCGAGCTGACCACCTCGTTGCTGATCAACTCGATCGCGCTGCTCGCCGACGCGGGCCACATGCTGACCGACGTCGTCGCCGTCTTCATGGGCCTGGCCGCCGTCACCCTGGCCCGCCGGGGCAGCTCGTCCCCGTCGCGGACCTACGGCTGGCACCGCGCCGAGGTGTTCACGGCGGTCGCCAACGCGGGGCTGCTGATGGGGGTCGCCCTGTTCATTCTGTGGGAGGCGATCCAGCGGCTCCAGGAAACGCCGTCGATCCCCGGGGTGCCGATGATCGTGGTCGCGCTGGCCGGGCTGCTCGCCAACCTGGTGGTCGCGCTGCTGCTGCGGTCGCACTCCGGGCAGAGCCTGGCGGTCAAGGGCGCCTACATGGAGGTGGTCGCGGACAGCGTCGGCAGCCTGGGCGTGCTGATCGCCGGCATCGTCACCGTCACGACGCGGTGGCCCTACGCCGACGTGGTGGTGGCCGTGCTGGTCGCGCTGTGGGTACTGCCGCGGGCGATCTCACTGGCCCGTGACGCGCTGCGGATCCTCTCCGAATCGTCGCCGACCCACATCGACGTGGAGGAGTTGCGCTCGGCGCTGGGCGCCGTCGACGGCGTGACCGAGGTGCACGACCTGCACGTGTGGACGTTGTCGCCCGGCAAGGATATGTGCACCGCGCATCTGCGCAGCACTGGCGACTCCGCGCGGGTCCTGCAGGACGCCCGGACCGTGTTGTCGGCGCGCGGGCTGGAGCACGCGACCGTGCAGATCGACGGGCCCGGCGAAGCGGAGTGTTCGGAAAGCTTCTAGAGCCCCAGCGCGGGCCGCGCCTCGGGGTCGCAGTCGTCGAGCAGGTCCAGGCAGCGCAGGTACTCCTCGGCTTCGCCGATCGTGTCGGCGGCCCGGGCCAGAGCCGCCACGCAGCGCAGGAACCCGCGGTTGGGCTCGTGCGCATACGGCACCGGGCCGAAGCCCTTCCAACCGTTCCGGCGCAGCTGGTCCAGCCCCCGGTGATAGCCGGTGCGGGCATACGCGTACGCCGTGATGGCCTGCTCGTCGGCCAGCGCCTGCTCGGCCAGCGCCGCCCAGGCCACCGACGCCGACGGGTGCGCGGCGGCGACTATCGCGGGCTTCTCGCCGGCGAGCAGTTCCGCCTCGGCGTCGGGATCGCCCGGCAACAGGGTCGGGTCGGGTCCGAGGAGGTCTCGTGGCGGCGTCATGGGTCCCATTCTGCAGCTGCCGCATTTCGCCGGGGCGGCGGACCTCGACCATCACCCCATCGACGGGGGCGGGTCGCTAAGCTCTCCAACTAGCCCACCCGATAGCGGAGGACAGCCGTACTCATGCCCCAGCCACCCGAGCCCGACCGCGGCGGCACGCCGAACGCGCCTGGGCACGAATGGGCCGCACAATCAGGCGAAGACGCGACCGAGGGCGTCCCGCTGGTACCGAGCGACTCCGAGACCGAGACCGTGGTGATCCGGCCCGATTCGGGCGGCGGCCCGGAAGGTTCCGGCGACGACGCGGACGCCCAGCAGCGCGAACGCCGCTTCACCGCGCCCGGTTTCGACGCCAAAGAGACCACGGTGATCGCCACCACCCCGGAGCCCGCCACCGAGGTCTTCTCGACACCTCCCGAGGGTCAGACCCAACAGTTCGGCATGCCCCCCAAAGCCGCTGTGCCGCAATCGATTCCGCCCCGGCTCGGTGGAAAGCTGCGCACCTCCCGGCAGATCAACTGGGGCTGGGTGCTGGCGCTGGTGGTGATCGTGCTGGCGCTGGCCGCTATCGCGATCCTGGGCACGGTGCTGCTCACCCGCGGCAAGCACACGAAGGTGTCCCAGGAGGACATGGTGCGCACGACCATTCAAAGCTTCGACACCGCGATCCAGAAGGGCGACCTGACGACGCTGCGCACCATCACCTGCGGCACCACCCGCGACGGCTACGCGGACTACGACGAACACTCGTGGGACGAGACCTACCGCCGGGTCTCGGCGGCCAGGCAGTACCCGGTGATCGCCAGCATCGACCAGGTGGTGGTCAACGGCCAGCACGCCGAGGCCAACGTCACCACGTTCATGGCCTACGACCCGCAGGTCCGTTCCACCCGCAGCCTGGACCTGCAGTACCGCGACGACCAGTGGAAGATCTGCCAGTCCCCCAGCGGCTAGCTCGAGCGCCCGGCCGAGTGTGCGGCCAGCCGCACGTTCGGTGGCGAGTGTGCGGCCAGCCGCACGCTCGAGCGGCTAGCTTGAGCCGACGGACTTCCCGGCGCAGTGCAGGTCCTCGCACGCCTCCACCACGCGCTCGCTCATCGAGGCCTCGCCCTTCTTGAGGTAGCTGCGCGGGTCGTAGACCTTCTTGTTGCCCACCTCGCCGTCGACCTTGAGCACGCCGTCGTAGTTGCTGAACATGTGCCCGGCGATCGGGCGGGTGAACGCGTACTGCGTGTCGGTGTCGACGTTCATCTTCACCACGCCGTAGCGCAGCGCCTCCTCGATCTCGGACTTCAGCGAGCCCGACCCGCCGTGGAAGACGAAGTCGAACGGCTTCGACCCGTCGGGCAGCCCCAGCTTGGCCGAGGCCACCTTCTGGCCCTGGTCCAGGATGTCGGGGCGCAGCTTGACATTGCCGGGCTTGTAGACGCCGTGCACGTTGCCGAAGGTCGCCGCCAGCAGGTACTTGCCGTGCTCCCCGTGGCCGAGCGCCTCGACGGTCTTCTCGAAGTCCTCCGGCGTGGTGTACAGCTTGTCGTTGATCTCGTGGGCGACACCGTCCTCTTCGCCACCGACGACGCCGATCTCGATCTCCAGGACGATCTTGGCGGCAGCGGCCTCCTTGAGCAGTTCCTGCGCGATGGTCAGGTTCTCGTCGATCGGCACGGCCGAGCCGTCCCACATGTGCGACTGAAATAACGGGTCCTGACCCGCGGCCACCCGCTGGGCGGAGATCTGCAGCAGCGGCCGCACGTAGCTGTCCAGCTTGTCCTTGGGGCAGTGATCGGTGTGCAGCGCGACGTTGATCGGGTACCTGGCCGCGATCACGCGGGTGAACTCGGCCAGCGCCACCGCCCCGGTCACCATGTCCTTCACCCCCAGGCCGGAGGCGAACTCCGCACCGCCGGTGGAGAACTGGATGATGCCGTCGCTGCCGGCGTCGGCGAAGCCCTTGATGGCGGCGTTGACCGTCTCCGAGGAGGTGCAGTTGATGGCCGGGAAGGCGTACGAGTTTTCCTTGGCGCGGCCCAACATCTCGGCGTACACCTCGGGCGTGGCGATGGGCATTCCGAACTCCTCTGCTGCGGCCGGGTCCACTCAGTATCGTCCAGGATGGTCAAGGGCTCACCCCGAAGCCGGTATCTTGAGGAATCATGAGCAGCACCGCCGTGACGGCCCTGCCCCACATCTTCGACCCGATGTACTGGTTGGGCGCCGACGGCGTCTTCGGCTCCGCGGTGCTGCCCGGGATCCTGATCATCGTCTTCATCGAGACCGGGCTGCTGTTTCCCCTGCTGCCCGGCGAATCGCTGCTGTTCACGGGCGGCCTGCTGGCCGCGCACCCGAACCCGCCCGCGAGTATCTGGGTGCTGGCCCCCGCCGTCGCGCTGGTGGCGATACTGGGCGATCAGACCGGCTATTTCATCGGCCGGCGGATCGGCCCGGCCCTGTTCAAGAAGGAAGACTCCCGGTTCTTCAAGAAGCACTACGTGACCGAGTCGCACGCGTTCTTCGAGAAATACGGGCCGTGGGCGATCATCCTGGCCCGGTTCGCGCCGTTCGTGCGGACGTTCGTCCCCCCGGTCGCCGGGGTGTCCTACATGCGCTACCCGGTGTTCCTGGGCTTCGACATCGTGGGCGGCATCCTGTGGGGCGGCGGTGTGACGCTGGCGGGCTACTTCCTGGGCAATGTGCCGTTCGTGCACCACAACCTGCAGAAGATCCTGCTGGTGATCCTGGTGGTGTCGCTGATGCCGGCGTTCATCGCGGCCGTGCGAAGCTACCGGGCGCGCCGACGGGGGCCGGCCGCCACGGAGCCGGACTCAGGACACGCGGCTCCTGCGATACGCAACGAAAGCGTCTAGCAATTCCGGCCGGTCGATCGAACTTCGCTGCACGGCCTCGCCCGGCGCGGCGCCCAGCAGGATCCGCTTGATCGGGATCTCCAGCCGCTTGCCGGTCAGCGTGCGCGGTATGCCCGGCACGGCCAGGATGTCGTCGGGCACGTGGCGCGGGGAGGCGTGCTGGCGGATGGCCGCGACGATCCTGGACCGCAACCCGTCGTCGAGCTCCGCTCCGTCGGCCAGGGCAACGAACAGCGGCATCCAGTAGCCGCCGTCGTCCTGCTCGACACCGACCACCAGGCAGTCGCCCACCTCGGGCATGCCCTCGACCGCGGTGTAGATCTCGGCGCTGCCCATCCGCACGCCCATCCGGTTCAGGGTGGCGTCCGAACGGCCGTGCACCACGACGGATCCCCGGTCGGTGATGGTGATCGAGTCGCCGTGACACCACACGCCGGGGTACTTCTCGAAGTAGGCGGCGCGGTAGCGGCTGCCGTCGTCGTCGTTCCAGAAGAACACCGGCATCGACGGCATCGGCTCGGTGATCACCAGCTCGCCCTCTTCACCGATTACGGGATGGTTTGCGCCGGACCAGGATTCGACGGCCGCGCCCAGGCAGATGCAGGACAGCTCGCCGGCCGTCACCGGCAGGATGGCGCAGCCGCCGACGAAGGCGGTGCAGACGTCGGTGCCGCCGCTCATCGAGATCACCGGCACCGGGCGGCCGAGTCCCTGCTGCACCCAACGGAATCCGGAGGCGGGCAGGGGCGAACCGGTGGAACCCACGGCGCACAGCCCGGCCAGCGGGTAGGCCTCGCCCGGCTTGAGCCCCTTCTTGGCGCAGGCCAGCAGGTAGCCGGCGCCGGCGCCGAGCACGTTGACACCGCTGTCGGCGGCGACCCGCCACAGCGCGTCGGTGCCCAAATGCGTTGGGCTGCCGTCGTAGAGCACGATCGTGGTGTCGACCAGCAGCCCGGACAGCAGCAGGTTCCACATCATCCAGCTGGTCGACGAGTACCACAAGAAACGCTCGCCGGCGTGCAGATCCAGCTGCAGGCTCAGGTATTTCAGGTGCTCGATCACCGTGCCGCCGTGGCCGTGCACGATGCCCTTCGGCTTGCCGGTGGTGCCGGAGGAGAACATCACCCACAGCGGGTGCGCGAACGGCACGGGCGTGATCTCCAGGGGCGCCTCGTCGGCGACCGCCGTCGCCCACGGCACGGCGTCGTCGTCGATGGCGAGCCCGAGCCGCGGCACCACCACGGTGGCCCGCAGGCTGGGCATCGCCCGCCGGATGGCGTCCAGCTCCGCGCGCCGGTCGATGCGCTTGCCGTCATACACCGACCCGTCGGTGGCCACCAGCACGGCCGGTTCCACCTGGCCCAGCCGCGCGATCACGCCGTCGACGGCCACGTCCTGGTTGCACACCGCCCAGATGGCGCCGACGCTGGCGGCGGCCAGGGCGGCGACGGCCGCCTCGCCGACGTTGGGCAGGTAGCCGACGACGGCGTCCCCGGGCCGCACCCCGAGGCCGCGCAGGTAGGCCGCGAACGCCCCGGTCTCCCGCCGCAGCCGCGCCCACGACCACTCGCACGCGCCGTCCTCGCCGACGACGACCATCGCCGGGCGCTCGTCGGTGGCGTGCCGGAAGATCTCGGTGGCGTAGTTGAGCGTGGCGCCGGGGAACCACTCGGCGCCGGGCATGGAACGGTTGCCCAGCACCGCGCGCGGCGGGCTGTCCGCCTGGATGTCGAAGTAGTGCCAGACGGCGTCCCAGAACCACTCGATGTCGTCCACGGATTTGCGCTGCAGCGCCTGGT
Organism: Mycobacterium paraffinicum; assembly: GCF_001907675.1. Taxonomy (GTDB): domain Bacteria; phylum Actinomycetota; class Actinomycetes; order Mycobacteriales; family Mycobacteriaceae; genus Mycobacterium; species Mycobacterium paraffinicum_A. The sequence goes on along the minus strand of NZ_MPNT01000008.1, from coordinate 52,389 downwards.
AGTCGCCGAACTGGCCGCGGCCGGTCTCGGCCAGCCACGCCATGAAGTGGGTGAGGTTTGCGTCGGCAAGCGTTGCCTCGTCCGGGATCCAGTCGCCGTCGAGTTTGCTCATGTCTCGCTCACGGCGGTGACGTTACAGGCGGCCTCCATCAGCATCCAGCCCGACAGCTGCACCGACAGGTCCCGCTCGGCGACCTCGGAACTGTTCACCGCGCCCTCGACGAATTGCGCCTCCCCGCCGTCCGCGGTGGGGAGTTGGGCGTCGCGGTCCCAGAACGGCCCGAACAGCGGCAGCCCGTCCACCGTTTGCCGGTAGTCCCACGCCGACTTCGCGCTGGCCAGCACGATCCGCCGGGCGGTGTCGCGGGCCGCGGCGTCGTCGGCCGAATCCCCCGGCAGGGTGGTGGCGACCAGCGCCAGGTATCGGGCGGTGATGCCGGAGAACAGCCCGCCGTCCCCGCCGCCGGCGCCGGTCAGCACGCCCGTCGGGGCCATGTGGTCGGCGACGGCCGCGACCAGCCGATGCACCCGCGGGGCGTGCCGATCGTCATGGGTGCGTGCCGCGAGTTCCGTTTCCAGGCCGAGCACCACGCCCTGGCAGTAGGTGTACTGGGCGCGGACCAGGGAGCCGGCCTTGATGCCGTCGAACACCAGGTGCGTCTCCGGATCGATCAGGGTCTCGTCGATCCAGTCGGCCATCTGCTGGGCGCGCCGCATCTTCTCGCCGTAGCGGGCCAGGAAGATCCCCGCCGGGCCGTTGGCCGGGGCGTTGAAGAACTGGTCCTGCTTGCGCCACGGGATGCCGCCGCCGTCCTCGGGCACCCACGCCGTCAGGAATTGATCGGCGAGCCTGGGCAGCGCGCGGTGCCGCTCGACCCCGGCGATCCGGGCGGCGCGTTCCAGCGCCAGCGCCAGCCAGGCCATGTCGTCGTAGTAGCTGTTGGTCCAGCGAAAGTTGTTGCGCAGCCGGTGCGAACGGACCTGGCGGTTGATCCTGGCGTGCCGCTGGGGCTGCGGGTCGCGCAGCTGCGCGTCGACCAGGCAGTCCAGCAGGTGCGCCTGCCACCAGTAGTGCCAGGTGCCGAACATCCGGTCGCGCCGCGTCGACGGCCACGCCACCACGCCCAGCTGCGTTGCGGGCAGCCCCCAGAGGCGCCTGAGGTGCCGTTGCGTGACGGCGGCCTCGGAGCTGGCCGCCCGGTTGACCCACAGCTGATCCATACTCCCCGATCCTGCCTCACACCCGCGTCCGCGCTGAGCGTGCGTTCTGGGACTCGCGGGTGCGCCCAGGGCGGCCCGCACCGGCGTGTCACCGCCCAGGCCGCACGCTGAAACGCGACGGCATCGGCACCGGCGAAGTCGACGCAATCAACGGGCGGCGGTGGCCTACGCTGATATATGCGCTACCGGCAAACGATTTCGGGGACCACGCACACCTTTGACGGGCTGGTCGACGTGATGGCCAAGGCGACGCCGCTGCGCTCCGGCGACCAGCTCGCGGGCTGCGCCGCCGGCTCGGACGCCGAGCGGGCCGCGGCCGCGTGGGTGCTGGCCGACATCCCCCTGGCGACGTTCCTCACCGACGTGGTGGTGCCATACGAGACCGACGAGGTCACCCGGCTCATCATCGACGGCCACGACCGCGACGCGTTCGGCCCGATCGCCGGCTTGACCGTGGGCGGGTTCCGCGACTGGCTGCTGGACGCGGCGTCCCGCGACGACGGCGCGGCGCGGCTCGCCGCGGTCTCCCCGGGGCTGACGCCGGAAATGGTTGCCGCGGTGTCGAAGATCATGCGCAACCAGGATTTGATTCTGGTGGCCGCCGCGGCGACGGCGACCGCCTCCTTCCGGACCACGATCGGGTTGCCGGGCACGCTGGCCACCCGGCTGCAACCGAACCACCCCACCGACGACCCGCGCGGGATCGCCGCCGCGCTGCTCGACGGGCTGCTGATGGGCTGCGGCGACGCGGTGATCGGCATCAACCCGGCGACGGATTCGCCGCACGCGGCCTCCGACCTGCTGCACCTGCTCGACGACATCCGGCAGCGGTTCGCGATCCCCGTGCAGTCGTGCGTGCTGTGCCACGTCACGACGACGATGGAGCTGATCGAGCGCGGCGCGCCGGTCGACCTGGTTTTCCAGTCGATCGCCGGCACCGAGGGCGCCAACGCCTCGTTCGGGACCTCGATTCCGATGCTGCTGGAGGCCAACGAGGCCGCCCGCTCGCTGAACCGCGGGACCGTCGGCGACAACGTCATGTACCTGGAGACGGGGCAGGGTGCGGCGCTGTCGGCCGGGGCCCACCTCGGCGTGGGTGACAGGCCCGTCGATCAGCAGACGCTGGAGGCGCGGGCCTACGCGGTGGCCCGGGCGCTGCAGCCGCTGCTGATCGACACCGTGGTCGGATTCATCGGGCCGGAGTACCTCTACGACGGCAAGCAGATCATCCGCGCCGGGCTCGAGGACAACTTCTGCGGGAAACTGCTCGGCCTGCCGATGGGCGTCGACGTCTGCTACACCAACCACGCCGAGGCCGACCAGGACGACATGGACACGCTGCTCACCCTGCTCGGCGTGGCGGGCACCGCGTTCGTCATCACCGTTCCCGGCGCCGACGACGTCATGCTCGGCTATCAGAGCCTGTCCTTTCACGACGCGCTGTACGTGCGAAAAGCGTTGGGGCTGCGGCCCGCTCCCGAATTCGAAGCATGGCTGGCCGGCCTGGGCATGGCCGACGCCAAGGGCCGGATCCTGCCCGTCGACCCCGCGACGTCGCCGCTGCGCGCGCTCGCAGCCGGCTGATGACCGATCCCGAACCCCCGAACGTCTGGGCTCCGCTGCGGGCGACCACGCGGGCGCGGATCGGGCTGGGGCGGGCGGGAGACTCGCTGCCGACCCGGCGCGTCCTCGAGTTCCAGGCCGCGCACGCCGCGGCACGCGACGCCGTGCACGAACCGCTCGACGTCGACGACCTCGTCCAGCGGCTCACGGCCGTCGGCATCGAGGAGCCGCTGCGGGTGCGCAGCCGGGCCGCCTCGCGCGGCGAATACCTGCGCCGGCCCGACCTCGGCCGCAGCCCGGCCGACCTGTCTGGTCTGCCGAAAACCAAGGCGGACATCGGCATTGTGCTCGCCGACGGCCTCTCGCCCCGCGCGCTGACCGACCACGCCGCGGGGATGGTCGAGGCGCTGGTGGGTGAATTCCACGGCCGATACACCACCGCCCCGGTGGTCGTCGCGACCCAGGCGCGCGTCGCGCTGGGCGACCACATCGGTCAAGCCCTCGGCGTCACAACCGTTCTCGTGCTCATCGGTGAACGGCCGGGGCTCTCGGTCGCCGACAGCCTGGGCATCTACCTGACACACCGGCCGGCCCCGGGGCGCACCGACGCCGACCGCAACTGCGTCTCCAACATCCATCCGCCCGACGGCCTGGGCTACCCGGCCGCCGCGGCGGTCACCGCCGCGCTGGTCGCCGGCGCCCGCGAACTCGGCCGCTCGGGGGTCGCCCTCAAAGACACAACGCGAGCAGCAATTGCCGTATCCCCGCCAGCGAGTGCGCCGGAAGGAATAGATCGCAATACGGCAGGGCCGCCGCCATCGAGCCGGCCAGCGGCCGGAAATCACCTTGCGCCGCACGGGGATTGAGCCAGACCAGTAACTCGGCGCGGCGCCGCAGCCGGGCCATCGCGTGCGCGAGCACGTCGGGGGGATCGCTGTCCCAGCCGTCCGAGGCGATGATGACCACGGCGCCGCGCAGCGCGTTGCCGTGGGGCGGAGCCAGCAGCCCGTTGACGCTGCGGCCGATGAAGGTGCCGCCGTAGCGGTCGGCGACCTTGGCGTTGGCCCGCTGCAGCGCCACCTCGGCGGATCGGTGCGCGAGTACCGACGTGAGCCGGGTCAGCGAGGTCGAGAAGGCGAAAACCTCGGGGCGGGTGCCGGCCTGGCGCGACACCGCCCGCATCAGATGCAGGTACACCGTGGCGTACGGCTGCATCGAGCGGCTCACGTCGCAGGCCAGGACGACCCGCCGGGCCCGGCGCCGCGGCCGGGTTCGCGCCAGGGCCATCGCTTCCCAGCCGGTGCTGCGCGACGCGTTCATCGTGGCCCGCAGGTCGATCCGTTTGCCGGCGGGACTGCGCTCGAATCGCCGGCTGCGCCGCCGCGGCCAGCGGGCGACGGTCGCCTCCAGCCAGCCGCCGAGCAGGCGGAGGTCCCCGGCGTCGAAGCGGTCGAACGGTTCGTCGGCCAGCGCCGCGATCCGGCTGGGCAGCACGTCCGGCAGCAGCAGGCTCGGGCCCGCCGCGTCGTCGGCGGTGGCCTGCGTCCGCGTCACCCAGGGCACGCCCTGGGCGGAAGCGGACGCGCCGCCGGCCGGGCGCAGGGTGCCGGCCGCGGGCGTCTTCGGGCCCGGCAGCGGCAGGGACGGGGCGCGGCGGCCGGTGCCGTCGGGGGCGGCGGCGCCGAAGACCTCCGCGAAGACGGTGTCGAAGGCGCCCAGATCCTCCATCCGGTTGACCAGCGTCACCCGGGCCGCCCAATACAGCGCGGTTGTGTTGTCGGGCAGCAGCTTTCGCAGCGCCTGCACGAAGCCGGCCGGGCCCCCGGCGGAGACGTGGACGCCGGCGGCGCGCAATCGCGCGACCAGTGCCGCCGCGAACGCCGCCAGGTCGACGCCCCGCAACAGCACCGGCGTGCCCACGGGTCGCTAACGCCTCCGGCCGAGCAACCAGCCCAGCACCAGCCCGGCCAGCGCGGCCAGCAGCAGCGGGGCGTACTTCTTGAGCTGGTCGGCCCCGGCGAGCTCGAGCAGGTCGATGGGTTCGGGCTCGGCGGCCGGGGCGGCGTGTTGCGGCTCCGGGACGCGCCCGACCTGCGCGGGGCCCTCGGGCGTGGCGGGGGTGGCTGTCTCGGCGGCCAGCTTGGCCTCGAGCGACTCGACGAACTGCCCCAGCAGCTTCTCGGACACCTGCTGCAGCATGCCGCTGCCGAACTGGGCCAGCTTGCCGACGATCTTCAGGTCGGTGTCCACGGTGACGTTGGTCTTGTCGCCCTCCGCCTGCAGCTGGGCGGTGACCGTCGCGGCCGCGTTCCCGGTGCCGCGCGTCTCCTTGCCCTTGGCGTCGATGACGGCGCGGTGCTGGCCGGGGTCCTGCTCGACGAAGCGCACCTTGCCGCTGAACTCGCTGGTGACCGGCCCCACCTTGACCTTGACCTTGCCGGCGTAGTCCTCCCCCTCGTGGCCGGTGAGTTGCGCGCCGGGCATCAGCGGGATCACCTGCTCCAGATCGCACAGCACGTCCCAGGCTTGGTCGATGGGCGCGCTGACGGTGAACTGGTTGGCGATCTTCATCCCGGGGTCCTCTCAGGTGCGGCTGTATTCCATGAACGCGTCGCGAATCAGCGTACGGTCGTCGGGGGTCTTGGCCAGCGCCCCCAGGCTGACCACCGCGGCGGGGTCCACCAGGTCGGCGACGCCGAGCGACACCAGGGCGGCGACCCAGTCGATCGTCTCGGCCACGCCCGGTGGCTTGTCCAGGTCGAGATCCCTTGCCGCGCCGACGAACTGGGTGACGTGTTCGATCAGCGCGGCTGCGGCGCCCGGGACCGTGCGCCGCACGATCGCGGCGGCCCGCGCAGCGTCGGGGTAGTCGATCCAGTGGTACAGGCAGCGGCGGCGCAGCGCGTCGTGCAGGTCGCGGCTGCGGTTGGAGGTCAGCACCGCGACGGGCGGGCGTTCGGCGACGAAGGTGCCCAGTTCGGGCACGGTGACGGCGGCTTCGCCGAGGAACTCGAGCAGCAGCGCCTCGAATTCGTCGTCGGCCCGATCGATCTCGTCGATCAGCAACACCGGCGGGGTGGGTCCGCGGTGGCGCACGCAGCGCAGGATCGGCCGGTCGACCAGGTAGGCCTCGGTGTACAGGTCGGCCTCGGCGATCTCCGTGTGCTGGGCTTCGGCCAGCCGGATGGACAGCAGCTGGCGCTGGTAGTTCCAGTCGTACAGCGCCTCGCCGGCGGTCAGCCCCTCGTAGCATTGCAGCCGTACCAGCGGGGTATTCAGCACGCCCGCAAGGGTTTTCGCGGCGGTGGTCTTGCCGACGCCCGGCTCGCCCTCCAGCAGCAGGGGGCGGCCCAGCGTGACCGCCAGGTAGATCGCGGACGCGGTCCCGACGTCCAGCAGGTAGTCCCGCGCGTCGAACCGGGCGATCACGTCGTCGACGTCGCTGAACACCGCAGGGGTCATGCGCCGGCTTTCCCCGCGAACGCCGTGCGGCAGCCCGGCCCGCAGAACCAGTAGTCGGTGCCGGCCAGCCGCAGGTGCTCGGCGGCCGGGCCGATCCGCACGGTCATCCCGCAGACCGGGTCGACCGCCTCGGCCGGGGCCGGTACGGCAACGGCGGGGGCGACGTCGCCGGCGCGGATGCCGGCGATCAGCTCGGCGGCGATCGACACCGCGATCTCCGCCGGGGTCTTGGCGCCGATGCGCAACCCGACCGGGGTGTGGACGCGGGCCCGCTCGGCGTCGGAGAGTCCGAGCGTGTCCAGGATCGAGGCGCCGCGCACCCTGCTGGCGACCAGGCCGATGTAGCCGACGCCGTGGTCCAGTGCGGCGCGGATGATGTCGGCCTCCGGCCCGCCGTGGCTGGCGATCACGATGGCGGTCGCGTCGGCGAGCTCGCCGTCTCGGCTGGTTTCGTAGCCGAGCACCGCGCACACCTGGGCCAGGGCGTCGGCGATCGGCGTCTCGCCGTAGACCCGGATCATCGGCGGCGGCAGCTGCGGCGTCAGGAAGATCTCCAGCGACCCGCCGGACAGGCACGGGTTGACGACGACGCAGGCGCCGGGCGCCTCGGGAAAGTGGACGTCGCCGTCGGGAAGCACCCGCAGCAGCACGCTTTCGCCCGCTTGCAGCGCGCCCAGCGCGGCCTTGCGGACGGAGTTCTGCGCGCACTGGCCGCCGACGAAACCCTCGATGGTGCCGTCCGCCAACAGGATCGCCTCGTCGCCGGGGTACGCCGAGGCGGGCGGCTGGGCGCGCACCACGGTCGCGCGCACGAACGGCGTGCGCGCGGCCAGTAGTTGCTGGGCCCGTTCGCTGATGGTCATCAAATGATTGCGCCCCTCTCCCCCGCACGCGGGAGGTACCCCCACCTCATCGCTCGTTCCTCGCTCTGCATCGTCGCGGCGCCTAAATCGGGGGCCTCGCCCTGCCCTGCATGGCCTCCCACACCCGCGACGGGGTCAGCGGCATGTCGGCGTGCCGAACCCCGAACGGCGCCAACGCGTCCACCACCGCGTTCACGACGGCGGGCGGCGAGCCCACGGTGGCCGATTCGCCGATGCCCTTCGCCCCGATCGGGTGGTGCGGCGAGGGCGTCACGGTGTGTCCCGTCTCCAGGTGGGGCACCTCGACCGCGGTGGGGATCAGGTAGTCCATCAGCGATCCGCCCAGGCAGTTGCCGTCGGCGTCGAACGCGATCATCTCCATCAGGGCCATGCCGATGCCGTCGACGATGCCGCCGTGCACCTGACCCTCGATGATCATCGGGTTGATCCGGGTGCCGCAGTCGTCGACCGCCAGGAAGCGGCGCACCTTGACCACCGCCGTGCCCGGATCCACGTCCACCACACAGAAATACGCGCCGTACGGGTAGGTCAGGTTCTCCGGGTTGTAGCAGACCTCGGCGTCCAGGCCGCCCTCGATGCCCTCGGGCAGGTCGCCGGCCCCGTGGGCCCGCATGGCGATGTCGGCGATCGTCACCGACGCCGACGGGTCGCCCTTGACGTGGAACGAGCCCTTCTCCCACTCCAGGTCGGCGACCGACACCTCGAGCATCCCCGACGCGATGATCTTGGCCTTGTCGCGCACCTTGCGGGCCACCAGCGCCGCGGCCGCGCCCGACACCGGCGTGGACCGGCTGCCGTAGGTGCCCAGCCCGAACGGGGTCTGGTCGGTATCGCCGTGCACCACGTCGATGTCGTCGGGCGGGATGCCCAGCTCCTCGGCGACGATCTGCGCGAACGTCGTCTCGTGGCCCTGCCCCTGGGTCTGAACCGACAGCCGCACAACGGCTTTGCCGGTCGGGTGCACCCGCAGCTCGCACCCGTCGGCCATGCCCAGGCCCAGGATGTCCATGTCCTTGCGGGGGCCCGCGCCGACGGCCTCGGTGAAGAAGGCCATGCCGATGCCCATCAGCTCGCCGCGCGCCCGCCGCTCCTTCTGCTCCTCGCGCAACGCCTGATAGCCGATCATGTCCATCGCCTTGCGCATGGTGGCCTCGTAGTCGCCCGAGTCGTACGTCCAGCCGGTCTTGCTCTGGTACGGGAATTGCTCGGGCCGCAACAGGTTTCGCAGCCGCAGCTCGGCCGGGTCCATCTTCAGCTCGAAGGCCAGGCAGTCGACCAGCCGCTCGACGAAGTACACCGCCTCGGTGATGCGGAACGAGCACGCGTAGGCCACCCCGCCGGGCGCCTTGTTCGTATACACCGCGGTCATGTGGCAGTAGGCGGCGTCGAGGTCGTAGCTGCCGGTGAACACGCCGAAGAACCCGGCCGGGTATTTCGTCGGCGCCGCCTGGCCGTTGAAGGCGCCGTGGTCGGCGAGCACGTTGGAGCGCAGGGCCAGGATCTTGCCGTCGCTGGTGGCGGCGATCTCGCCGACCATGATGTAGTCGCGGGCGAAGCTGGTGGAGGTCAGGTTCTCGCTGCGGTCCTCCATCCATTTCACCGGCTTGCCCAGCAGCAGCGAGCCGACGATGGCGCACACGTAGCCGGGATAGATCGGCACCTTGTTGCCGAAGCCGCCGCCGATGTCCGGCGAGATCACCCGGATCTTGTGTTCGGGCAGCCCGGCCACCAACGCGTACAGGGTGCGGTGCGCGTGCGGCGCCTGCGAGGTGGTCCACAGCGTCAGCTTGCCGGTCACCGGGTCCAGATCGGCCACGGCGCCGCAGGTTTCCATCGGCGCAGGGTGCACCCGCGGGTACACGATCTCCTGTTTGACGACCACGTCGGCGCGCGCGAACGCCGCCTCGGTGGCGGCGGCGTCACCGGTTTCCCAGTCGAAGATGTGGTTGTCTTTCTTGTTCTCGAGGTCGGTGCGGATGACGGGCGCCGACGGATCGAGCGCCGTGCGGACGTCGACGACGGGATCCAGCGGGTCGTAATCGACGTCGATCAGCTCCAGCGCGTCACGCGCCGAATACCGGTCCTCGGCAACGACGAACGCCACCTCCTGCCCCTGGAACCGCACCTTGTCGGTGGCCAGCACCGCCTGCACGTCGTTGGACAGCGTCGGCATCCAGGCCAGGCCCTTCTCGGCCAGGTCCGCGCCCGTCACCACCGCCTTGACCTTCGGGTGCGCCATCGCGGCGGTCACGTCGATGCCCGCGATGCGGGCGTGCGCGTACGGCGAGCGCAGGATGGCCAGGTGCAGCATGCCCGGCAGCGCCACGTCGTCGACGTAGGTGCCGCGGCCGCGGATGAAGCGCGGATCCTCCTTGCGCAGCATCCGGCCGTGGCCGCAAGGCTTTTGGTCGTTGTCCGCGGTGTCTTCGGGCGACGGCGGCCTTGATGCCCCCTCTTTAAAGGTGGTCATGATCCGGCCTCCACCGAACTGTGCTGGGCCGCCCATTGGATGGACCGCACGATCGTGGTGTATCCGGTGCAGCGGCAGATCTGCCCGGAGATCGCCTCGCGGATGGTCTGCTCGTCTGGGTCGGGATCGCGGTCGAGCAGCGCCCGGGCGGTGATCATCATCCCCGGCGTGCAGAACCCGCACTGCAACCCGTGACAGCGCATGAACCCCTCCTGCACCGGGTCCAGCCGGCCGTCGACCGCCAGCCCTTCGACCGTCCGGACGCTGTGGCCGGAGGCCATCACGGCGAGCATGGTGCAGGATTTGACCGGCACGCCGTCGACGTCGACCACGCAGGTGCCGCAGTTGCTGGTGTCGCAACCCCAGTGAGTCCCGGTGAGCCGCAGCTGATCCCGCAGGAAGTGCACCAGCAGCATCCGGGGCTCGACGTCGGCGCTCACCTGCTCGCCGTTGACCGTCATGTTCACCTGCATGGTCAGTTCCCTTCTGCGCGCACCCGCTCGGCGGCGGTGCGCAGCGTGCGAATGGTCAACTCCGAGGCCAGGTGCCGCTTGTATTCGGCGCTGCCGCGGACATCGGTGGCCGGGTCACAGGCCTGCGCGGCGCGCCGCCCCGCGTCGGCGAAGACGCTCTCGGTGGCCGGTTGGCCGACCAGCGCCGCCGACAACTCGGCCAGGCCGCCGGGATCGGAATTCACCGCCGTCAAATCCACACGCGCGCCGGCGATCTGGTCGCCGTCCAGGGTCAGCGCCGCCCCCGCGGCCGCGACCGCCCAGTCACCCACTCGGCGCTCCACCTTGGCGTATGCGCTGGAACTATTGTGCCGCACCGGGATTCGGACCTCGATCAGGATCTCGTTGGGGGCCAGCGTGGTCTCGTACGGTCCGGCCAGGAAGTCATCGATCGCGATCTCGCGTTCACCGGACGGCCCGCGGGCCAGGCACACCGCGTCCAGCACCGTGCATACCGTCGACAGGTCCTCGGCCGGATCCGCCTGGCACAGCGAGCCGCCGAGGGTGCCGCGGTTGCGCACCACCGGGTCGGCGATCACGCGCTCGGCGTCGCGGAAGATCGGGCAGACCGCGGCCAGGGTGTCGGACTCCAGGATCTCCCGGTGCCGGGTCATCGCGCCGATGCGCACCAGCGTCGGATCGGTGATCACGTAGCCGAGCTCGAGCGCGAGGTCGTTGATGTCGACGAGGTATTCGGGGTTGGCGATGCGCAGCTTCATCATCGGCAGCAGGCTGTGCCCGCCGGCGACGACGCGCGCCCCTTCCCCCAACCGATCCAGCAGTCCGATGGCGTGGTCGACGCTGGTCGCACGTTCGTATTCGAAGGGTCCGGGTACTTGCATGCGCCACAGTGTCAGCCGCCCTGACATGGGCGTCAATAGCGAGTTAAGTAATCCCTGAACTCGTCGTGAAGTCGTCGTCTACCTGCGCGTCGTGGTGGATCCGGCCGACGATATGGGCCAGGGGCCGGCCCCCGCCGCCCCAGCGGCTGGCGATGATGTCGGCGGCGATCGACACCGCGGTCTCCTCCGGGGTGCGCGCGCCGAGGTCCAGACCGATCGGGCTGGACAGCCGGCTCAGCTCGGCGTCGGTCAGCCCGGCGGCCTTGAGCCGGATCATCCGGTCGTCGTGGGTGCGGCGCGACCCCATCGCCCCGACGTAGCCGACCTCGGGCAGCCGCAGCGCCACCTCGAGCACCGGCACGTCGAACTTCGGGTCGTGGGTCAGCACGCAGATCACCGTGTCCCGGTCGATGGCGCCCGCCTCGGCCTGGGCGGCGAGGTAACGGTGGGGCCAGTCGACGACGACGTCGTCGGCCGTCGGGAACCGCGCCCGGGTGGCGAAGACCGGGCGGGCGTCGCACACGGTGACCCGGTAGCCGAGGAACGAACCTTGCCGCGCCAACGCCGCGGCGAAGTCGATCGCCCCGAACACCAGCATCCGCGGCGGCGGCGCGTAGCTCGACACGAACACCTCCATGCCGTCGCCGAGCCGCTGCCCGTCGGGCCCGTACTTGAGCACCTCGCTGCGACCCAGCGCGAGCAGGCCGCGCGCGTCGTCGGCGACCGCGGCGTCGGCGCGCGCCGAACCCAGCGACCCCGCCATCCCGTCGGGCCGGATCACCACCCGGCGGCCGACCCATGCGGGATCCGGGTGGGCGATGACGGTGGCGGTGGCCACCGCGCGGCGCTCGGCGATGTCGTCGGCCACGCCGCCCAGCTCGGGGAACGACGCGCGGGAGACCGGCTCGACGAACACGTCGATGACGCCGCCGCACGTCAGCCCGACGGCGAACGCGTCGTCGTCGCTGACGCCGTAGCGTTCCAGCCGCGGCGCGCCGGTTTGCGCCGCCTCGGTCGCGAGGTCGTAGACCGCCCCTTCCACGCAGCCGCCCGACACCGACCCGGTGACCGAGCCGTCCGGTGCGACCACCATCGCGGCGCCCGGCGGGCGCGGCGCGGACCGGAAGGTGCGCACCACCGTGCCGAGCCCCGCGGTGTCGCCGGCACGCCAGATCGACATCAGCTGGGCAAGCACGTCACGCACCCTTTTAAATTAGGCTGACTCCATGACCCCGGCTCAACTTCGGGCCTTTTCGGCGGTGGTTCGCCTCGGCTCGGTGCGGGCGGCGGCCGCCGAGCTGGGTGTTTCCGACGCCGGCGTGTCGATGCTCGTGACGGCGCTGCGCAAGGAGCTCGACGACCCGTTGTTCACCCGGACCGGCTCCGGGTTGGCGTTCACGCCCGGCGGGCTGCGGCTGGCCAGCCGCGCGGTCGAAATCCTGGGCCTGCAACAGCAAACCGCCATCGAAGTCACCGAGGCCGCCCACGGGCGCCGGTTGCTGCGGATCGCCGCGTCCACCGCGTTCGCCGAACACGCCGCGCCCGGGCTGATCGAGCTCTTCTCGTCGCGTGCCGACGACCTGTCGGTCGAGCTGAGCGTGCATCCCACGAGCCGGTTTCGGGACCTGATCTGTTCGCGCGCGGTGGACATCGCGATCGGCCCGGCCGGCGAGAGTTCGATCGGTGCCGACGACGCGCTGTTCGTCCGCCCCTTCCTGAAGTATCAGATCATCGCCGTCGCGGCGCCCAAAAGCCCGCTGGCGCTTGGCGTTCCGACGCCCGCGTTGCTGCGCCAGCAGCAGTGGATGCTCGGCCCCTCGGCCGGCGGCGTGGACGGCGAGATCGCAACCATGTTGCGCGACTTGGCAATTCCCGAGTCGCAGCAGCGGATATTCCAGAGCGACGCGGCCGCCCTGGAGGAGGTGCAGCGGGTCGGCGGGGTCACGTTGACCATCGGCTTCGCGGTCGCCAAGGACCTGGCCGGCGGGCGGCTGGCACACGTGCACGGCCCGGGGCTGGACCGGTCGGGCGAGTGGTGCGCGGCGACGTTGGCGCCGTCGGCCCGTCAGCCCGCGGTCTCCGAATTGGTCCGCTTCATCACCACCCCGCGCTGCACGCAGGCGATGATCCGCGGATCCGGCGTGGGCGTCACGCGGTTTCGGCCGAAGGTGCACGTGACGCTGTGGAGCTGAGCGGATTTGGACTCAGCCGCAGCGCCAATCTCCGGACGCCATGTGGTCCGCGGATTTGATAGCGCGGGCGATATCAGATTCCGGGACGACGGGCCAACCCTCTTCGCGTGTGCAGCGTTGGCTTTGCGTGTGCGCCCATGGCGGCGACACGCCGAGAATCCCCGCCGGGAGCGCACATTCGATGCGGCAGGAGAAAAGACGGGAAAACGGACGCAGCTACCACGCGTCTGACAGGTCCGCGTGTTGCCGGATCCAGGCGTGCATGGCGATGCCGGCGGCGACGCCGGCGTTGATGCTGCGGGTCGAGCCGAACTGGGCGATCGACACCGCCATCGCGGCGCCCGCCCGGATGTCGTCGGTGATGCCCGGGCCCTCCTGACCGAACACCAGCAGGCACTCCCGCGGCAGCGCGGTCTCTTCGAGCCGCGTCGCCCCCGGGACGTTGTCCACCGCGACCACCGTCAGCCCGGCATCGGCGGCGAAGCCCAGCAGTTCTTCCGTGCTGTCGTGATGACACAGCCGCTGATAGCGGTCGGTCACCATGGCGCCGCGGCGATTCCACCGCCGCCGGCCCACGATGTGCACGGTGTGCACCGCGAAGGCGTTGGCGGTGCGCACCACCGAACCGATGTTGGCGTCGTGCCCGAAGTTTTCGATCGCCACGTGCAGCGGATGGCGGCGCCGATCGATGTCGGCGATGATCGCCTCGCGCGTCCAGTACCGGTAGGCGTCGACGACGTTGCGAGTGTCGCCCTCGCGCAACAGGACCGGGTCATACCGCGGGTCGTCGGGCGGCTCACCCGGCCACGGCCCCACCCCGGCGGCGGGTGCGGCCCATTCGGTCGGCCCGGGCCCCGGTTCGCTCATCGCGGTGTCCACACCCCGGCGTGCGTGCCGTCGACCGCCACTGTCGCGTAGAGCAGCGCCTCGTTGATCTCACCCTGCGTGCACAGCGACGCGCTGACGTGCACCGCGTCCAGCGAGGCGTCGGGCAGGATCAGCACCGACGACCCGTACGCCGAGCACGCCGGGTTCAGCCCGGCGCCGGGCAGCGTCGGCGACGCGAGCAGCATCAGTGGGCCGCCGCGGTGGGCCGATTCGTCGCGATACCGGGCGGCGAGCCCGTCGGCTTCCAGGCCGAGCAGCATGTAGCCGTTGCCGTTGAACGCCGCGGGATCGCCGAGCTGCGCCTTGGTCATCGGGGCCCCGTCGGCGCGCCAGGCCGACAGGCTGACGGTCTTCACCGACAGGCCGGTGTCGTTAGCGTTGGTGGGCATCAGCCCCACCGGGAACGCGGCCGGGTAGGCCGCCGAGCTGTTCGGGATCCGGTCGCGCGGCGAGTAGCTGTAGACGCCGCGGACCTGGCTGCGATCCTTAAGCGGCCCAAGGCAAACCGTCCCGGCGAGCCGGTCGCCGGAAGCCGACAGCGGCGCGCGGACGTCGGGCGCCTTGCCCGTCGGCCGGTCGCAACTGCCCAGCCCGTTGGACTCCATCGGATGCGACAGCGCGCCGTAGAGGCCGAACCGGATGTCCTCCGGCTTGGCGTGCGGCGCCTGCGGGTTCGCCGCGGAGCCGTCGACGTCGACCAGCACGTAGTCGCCGTCCCAGCGCAGGTTCGACACCGCCATGTTCCAGCCCAGCAGCGAAAGCGATTCCCCGAACCGCGCGCCCTGGGCGCCGTAGGGGCGGACCGGCTGGCCGGGGCCCGAGCAGCCCATCAGCAGCACCAGCAGGCAGGCCGCCATCGCAAGGAAGGTGCGCACAGCGACGACGGCCTAGCCCAGCCCCAGATCGGCGAGGCCCAGCACGCTGCGGTACGGCAGGCCCTCGGCCTCGATGGCCTCGGCGGCGCCGGTCGAGCGGTCCACGACCGTGGCCACGCCGACCACGTACCCGCCGGCCTCCTGGACGGCGCGCACCGCGGTCAGCGCCGACGCGCCCGTGGTGCTGGTGTCCTCGACGACCAGCACCCGCTTACCGGCAACCTCCGAGCCCTCGATAAGGCGTTGCAGGCCATGGGTTTTCGCTGACTTACGAACCACGAACGCGTCGATCGGGCGCCCCGGCGCGTGCATGACGGCCGTGGCGACCGGGTCGGCGCCCAGGGTCAGCCCGCCGACCACCGCGTAATCCCAGTCGTGGGTGAGGTCGCGCATCAGCGTGCCGATCAAGGCCGAGGCCCGGTGATGCAGGGTCGCGCGGCGCAGGTCGACGTAGTAGTCGGCCTCCTTGCCCGAGGACAGCGTCACCTTGCCGTGCACCACCGACAAGCGGCGCACCAGGTCGGCCAGCTCCGCGCGCAAGTCGGCGAGCGCGGCATGCGGGTCAGGTCCGGCCACGGCCGCCGCCGATTCGCTTGGTCACGGCCCGCATCAGGGTCCGCGGGATCATCCGCTCCGCGGCGATGATCGCCTTGTATTGCAGGCCGGGGATGCTGATCACCTTGCCGCGCGCGATGTCGGCCAGGCTCTGGTTCACCACGTCGTCCACCTCGAGCCACATGAACGACGGCGACTTGGCCATGTCGATCCCCGCGCGGGCGTGAAACTCGGTGTGCACGTAGCCCGGGCACACGGCGTGCACCCCGACGCCGGTGCCTTGCAGGCCGACGGACAGGCCCTCGCTGAACGAGATCACCCACGCCTTGGACGCGGAGTAGGTGGAGCCGCGCCCGGGCACCAGCCCGGCGATGCTGGCGATGTTGATGACGGTGCCGGCGCCGGCTTCGAGCATGGCCGGCAGGGCCGCGCGGGTGAGGTGCATGACCGCGGTGACGTTGACGTCGAGCTGGGACTGCAGCAGCGCGGGGTCGGTGGCCCAGAAGTCGCCGGAGGTGGCGAAGCCGGCGTTGTTCACCAGGACGCGCACCCCTTGGGACAGGCGTTCGCACACCGCGTCCCGGCCGGCGGCGTCGGCCAGGTCGGCGGGCAGCACCTCGATGTTGCCGGCCCGGCCCTGCAGTTCGCCGGCCAGGTCCGTCAACCGGTCGACGTCGCGGGCGACCAGGACCAGGTCGTAGCCGTCGTTCGCATAGCGTCGCGCGTAGCCGGCGCCGATTCCGGACGTGGGGCCGGTGATCAGGGCTACGGGACGAGGCATGAGCGACATCCTAATGACGGCGGCCACGCCGCCAACCCGGCGCCCGGCGCGCCGTCAGTGCTGATAGTTGGTGGCCTGGTGGCCGTTGCGCCCCGCCGGCGGCGGCCGGCGAACGGCGTCCGTGCCGCGCTGCTCGCGGCGGATCGGCTCGGCCGGCCGGCGCGCCGACGCTTGAACATCGGAGCCCAGCAGCCCGGCGACGTCTTGCTGGGGGCGCCGGGGCGGCAGCTCCGCGCGGCCGGCGGGCGCCAGCGGGCGGCTCGGCGCCGCGTTACGGACGGGCGCGCCCGCCTCCTGCTGGGTCTCCTCCGGCAGCGGCGGCAGCACCCGCAACAGGTCGTTGAACTGCCGCACGGTGCGCAGGCCCTCGTCCCACTGGGTTCGGGTGCTGGTGATCGGCATGGCGACCAGCGTCCAGTTCTGCTCGTTCCACATGATCTCGGCGGAGTCCGGCGCGGTGTGCGCGAAGGTGACCATGCGGCGGTCACACGCCCGCCGGGCGGCGTCCAGGTTGGTGGAGTACACCATCCGCGGGCCGATCGCGCCCAACAGCCAAATGTCGCTCTCCCGAGGCTCTTTCAAGCCCTTAAGGCGCAGGTCCACGACCACGTTGGTGCCCACCTTGCGGTGCAGCGCGATCACGGTGGCGACCTCCTCGAGGTCGAAGATGTACACGGCCTCGCCGCGGATTTGACCGAGCACCACGTTCTCGGCGGCGATGTCGCCCACCGTCGAGATCACACCACGCTTCCAGCGCTTGAGGATGTCGGCCGATTCCCGCTCGTAGTCGAACCCGTGCGATCGCGCCCAGGATTTGCGGCGCCTGCTGCGGCCGCGGCGTCGATCAAGGTCGACGTACAGCAACACGCCCGCGCCGACGAAGCACAGCGCGGAGAGCGTGAACCAAAGGGGGACCATCCCACACAGGGTATCCGCATTTGCTCCGGAATAAAGAAGTCCGGTCGGTCACAACCGAGTTACAGCGTGGCGATCGCAAGCGCGGCGCAAGCGGGTCGCCACCCAAGTAACACCCCTCTCGCGCCGAACGTCGACTTGTTGGGCGATTTCGGATGAAATGCCGACAACAAGTCGACGTTCGAGCCGCCTCAGCCCAGGATCAGCGAATCGCCGTCCGGGCTGACGTTCACCGGCACGGTGTCGCCGTCGTGAACGTCACCGGCCAGCAGCAGCTTGGCCAGCTGGTCGCCGATGGCCTGCTGCACCAGCCGGCGCAACGGCCGCGCCCCGTACACCGGGTCGAACCCGCGCTGCGCCAGCCACTGCTTGGCGGGCAGCGACACCTCCAGCGTGAGGCGGCGCTGCGCCAGCCGCTTCTGCAGCTGGGCCAGCTGGATGTCGACGATCGACACCAGCTCGCCGGGCTCGAGACCGTGGAAGATGATCACGTCGTCGAGCCGGTTGATGAACTCCGGCTTGAACGCCGAGCGCACCGCGGCCATCACCTGCTCCTCGCTGCCGCCCGACCCGAGGTTGGACGTCAGGATCAGGATGGTGTTGCGGAAGTCGACCGTGCGGCCCTGCCCGTCGGTCAGCCGGCCCTCGTCGAGGACCTGCAGCAGCACGTCGAACACGTCCGGGTGCGCCTTTTCGATCTCGTCGAACAGGATCACCGTGTAGGGACGCCGCCGCACCGCCTCGGTCAGCTGGCCGCCCTGGTCGTAGCCGATGTATCCGGGCGGGGCGCCGACGAGCCGGGCGACCGAGTGCTTCTCGCCGTACTCGCTCATGTCGATGCGGACCATGGCGCGCTCGTCGTCGAACAGGAACTCCGCCAGCGCTTTGGCCAGCTCGGTCTTACCGACACCGGTCGGCCCCAGGAACATGAAGGACCCGGTCGGCCGGTTGGGGTCGGCGACCCCGGCCCGGCTGCGACGTACCGCGTCGGACACGGCCGTCACCGCGCGCTTCTGTCCGATGACGCGCTTGCCCAGCTCGTCCTCCATGCGCAGCAGCTTGGCGGTCTCGCCCTCGAGCATCCGCCCGGCGGGGATGCCGGTCCACGCCGACACCACCTCGGCGATGTCGTCGGGTCCGACCTCCTCCTTGAGCATCACGTTCTCCCGGGCCTCGGCCTGGGGCAGCGCCGCGTCGAGCTTCTTCTCGACCTCGGGGATGCGCCCGTACCGCAGCTCGGCGGCCTTGGCCAGGTCGCCGTCGCGCTCGGCGCGCTCGGACTCCCCGCGCAGCGCCTCGAGCTGCTCCTTGAGCTCGCGGACGACGTCGATGGCGTTCTTCTCGTTCTGCCAGCGGGTGGTCAGCTCGGCCAGCTTCTCCTTCTGGTCGGCCAGCTCGGAGCGCAGCTTCTCCAGCCGCTCCTTGGACGCCTCGTCCTCCTCCTTGGCCAGCGCCATCTCCTCGATCTCGAGGCGGCGCACCAGCCGCTCGACCTCGTCGATCTCGACGGGCCGGGAGTCGATCTCCATCTTCAGCCGGCTGGCGGCCTCGTCGACCAGGTCGATGGCCTTGTCCGGCAGGAAGCGGGCCGTGATGTAGCGGTCGCTCAAAGTGGCCGCGGCCACCAGGGCCGAGTCGGTGATGCGCACCCCGTGGTGCACCTCGTAGCGGTCCTTCAGGCCGCGCAGGATGCCGACGGTGTCCTCCACGGACGGCTCGCCGACCAGCACCTGCTGGAAGCGGCGCTCCAGCGCGGCGTCCTTCTCGATGTACTTGCGGTACTCGTCGAGCGTGGTGGCGCCGACGAGGCGCAGTTCGCCGCGGGCCAGCATCGGCTTGATCATGTTGCCGGCGTCCATCGCGCCCTCGCCGGTCGCACCGGCGCCGACGATGGTGTGCAGCTCGTCGATGAACGTGATGATCTGGCCGGCGGAGTTCTTGATGTCGTCGAGGACGGCCTTGAGCCGCTCCTCGAACTCGCCGCGGTACTTGGCGCCGGCCACCATCGAGCCCAGGTCCAGGCTGATGACGGTCTTGTCGCGCAGGCTCTCGGGCACGTCACCGGCGACGATGCGCTGGGCCAGGCCCTCCACGATCGCGGTCTTACCGACGCCGGGCTCACCGATCAGCACGGGGTTGTTCTTGGTGCGCCGGCTCAGCACCTGCACGACGCGGCGGATCTCGTTGTCGCGGCCGATGACCGGGTCGAGCTTGCCCTCGCGGGCGCGGGCGGTCAGGTCGGTCGAGTACTTCTCCAGCGCCTGGTAGGTGGCCTCCGGCTCGGGGCTGGTGACGCGGGCGCTGCCGCGCACCTTGACGAAGCCGTCGCGCAGCGCCTGCGGCGACGCGCCGTGGCCCGTCAGCAGCTTGGCGACGTCGGAGTCGCCGGTGGCCAGGCCGACCAGCAGGTGCTCGGTGGAGACGTACTCGTCGTCCATCTCGGTGGCCAGTTGCTGGGCGGTGGTGATGGCGGCCAGCGATTCGCGCGACAGCTGGGGCTGCGAGCTGGCGCCGCTGGCCTGGGGCAGCCGCTCGACCAGGCGCTCCGCCTCGGCGCGGATGGTCGCGGGCTGGACGCCGACAGCCTCCAGCAGCGGTCCCGCGATGCCGTCGGCCTGCGTCAGCAGGGCCATCAGCAGGTGCGCGGGCCGGATCTCGGGGTTACCGGCGGCCGACGCCGCCTGGAGCGCCGAGGTCAGCGCCGCTTGCGTCTTGGTTGTCGGGTTGAAAGAGTCCACGACGCCTCCGTTCGATCAGTAGGGAAAATGCTTGTCGGGATGTTCAACGTCGTCAAGGTTGAGTGTGTTCCGCTCAACTCTAACGGGTTTTGAGTCCTACGGCGCACGGGGTACCCGAGTAACGATGACGCAGACAGAACAGCCCCAGAACGAGGCCGCCGCCCGCCGGGCTTCCCGTCCCGTCAGGCTGGCCGTCGCGGTGGGCGGGCTGGCGCTGGCGGGGCTGGCCGTCGCGGGGTTCCGCACCGACCTCGGCGCCGACGGCCCGTCGGCCACCGTTCCCGAGGCGGGAACGTTGCAGGTCAACGGCACCGGTACGACGAAGACCGTCCGCTGCCAGGGCGGCTACCTCTCGGTCAGCGGCCAGACGAACACGGTCACAGTCACCGGCCACTGCACCAGCGTCAGCGTCTCCGGCCACCGCAACCGCGTCGCGGTCGACAGCGCGGACGCGGTGAGCACCTCCGGAACCGGCAACGCGGTGACATACCACTGGGGTTCACCGAACGTCGCCAACGCCGGGACGGCCAACACCGTCAACCAGGGCTGAGCCCGGTCACGGGCGATAGGACGCCGGCAGGCCGAGCTCGTCGGCGTCCCCGGTCAGGTAGCGCTGCACGCTCGGCGCGATCAGCCCGACGACCTCGTCGGCGCGGAGCTCGGCCAGCGGCCCCACCCGCATCACGTAGCGGAACAACGCGGTCCCCACCAGGTTGGTCCCGGCCAGGTTGGCCCGCAGCACCGTGTCGGGGCCCTCGCCCAGGACGCCGGAGATGGCGGTCATCACGTAGCCGCGCATGAATTCGCGGAAGGCCTCGTACGCATCGGAATTCAGCATCGCCGAGTGCAGCATGGCGACCATGGTCGGCCCGGTATCCGGCTCTTCCCAGATCCGCAGGTAGGCCCGCACCAACCGCTCCCCGACGTCCTCGCGCTCGCCGTCGACCATCGCGGCGACCAGCACGTCGCCGTCCAGGACCAGCCGCATCGACTCACGGAACAGCTCGGCCTTGGAACCGAACAGGTACAGCACCATCGCGGCGTCCACGCGGGCGTCGTCGGCGATCTGACGCAGCGTCGTCTTGTCGAAGCCCTGGGCGGCAAACCGCCGCTTGGCCGCGCGCAGTACCACGTCCTTGGAGACCGGCTCGCCCTGGCGGCGGCCCCTGCGTCTTTGGGCGCCCGCGGCGGAAGCGGCAGGTGGCGGCATACGACGACGGTATCATTTCACTAACCATTGAAAATGTTCCCCGAGCGCGGCGAGCCTAGAATCGGGCCCCGTGGGGCTCGAGGACACCGACGCGTTGCGGTTGCTGCGCGACGCGTTCGCGCGGGATGGGGCCGGGCCCGACAACGAGCTGGTCCGGCGGTTCTACACCCACTGGTTCGGCCTCGACGCCTCGGTGCGCGACCTGTTCCCGCCCGAAATGGGGGATCAGCGCACCGCTTTCGCCCACGCCCTGCGTTGGGTCTACGGCGAACTCGTCGACCAGCGCGCCCAGGAACCGGTCGCCTTTCTCGCCCAGCTCGGCCGGGATCACCGCAAATACGGTGTGCTGCCCCAGCATTACGACACCTTGCGGCAGGCCTTGTTCTCGTCGTTGCGGACTTACCTCGGCGAGGCGTGGACCGACGCCGTCGACGAGGCCGCCACCCAGTCGCTGAACCTGATCACCGGGGTGATGCGGGGCGCGGCCGACGCCGAGGAGGGCCCCGCCTGGTGGGACGGCACGGTGATCGAGCACATGCGGGTGTCCCGCGATCTCGCCGTCGTCCGGCTCCAGCTCGACCGGCCGATGGACTACCACGCTGGCCAGTACGTCAACGTCCAAGTCCCGCAATGCCCGCGCCGCTGGCGATACCTGTCCCCCGCCATCCCGGCGGACCCGGGCGGCGGCATCGAGTTCCACGTCCGCGTCGTGCCCGGCGGCCTCGTCAGCACAGCCATCGTCAACGAGACGCGGCCCGGCGACCGATGGCGGATGTCCAGCCCGCACGGCGGCCTGCGGGTCGACCGGAACGGCGGTGACGTGCTTATGGTCGCCGGCAGCACCGGGCTGGCGCCCCTGCGGGCGCTGATCATGGACCTGTGCCGGTACGCGGTGAACCCGCGCGTGCACCTGTTCTTCGGCGCCCGCTACCGCTGCGAGCTCTACGACCTGCCGACCCTGTGGCAGGTGGCCTCCCACAATCCGTGGCTGTCGGTCTCGCCGGTGTCCGAATACAGCGCCGACCCGGCGTGGGCCGCCGACTATCCCGACTGCACGCCGCCGCGCGGCCTGCACGTGCGCCAAACCGGCCGGCTCCCCGAGGTCGTCACCAAGTACGGCGGGTGGGGCGACCGGCAGATCCTGATCTGCGGCGGTCCGGCGATGGTGCGGGCCACCAAGGCCGCCCTGATCGCCAAAGGCGCTCCGCCGGAACGCATTCAGCACGACCCACTGTGGAGGTAGGCATGCGCGTCGTCACCCTGCGCGACCAGGCATCGGCGTTGGCCGCGCAATTCGTGCCCGAGGCGGGCATGATCGGCACCTCGCTGAGCGATGCCGGCGTGGAGCTGCTCGGACAACGGCGCGGGCTGGACGCCTATGTGACGGCGGGCAAGACGATGGGGATCCCGATCCTGTATCCCTGGGCAAACCGGTTGGGCGCGAACACCTATACGGCCGAAGGCGTGACGACGACGCTGACGCCGGGCGAGAACGGGGTCCGCGCCGATCCCAACGGCTTGCCGATCCACGGCGTGGTGGCGGCCTACCCGGGCTGGCGGGTGACGGCCGAGTCGGCCGACGAGTTGGTCGCCGAGTTGGACTTCGCCGCCGATCCGCAGCTGCTGGCCAGTTTCCCCTACCCGCATCTCGTGACGGTGGCGGTGCGGCTGGCCGAGCGGACACTGACGGTGCGCACCACGGTGACGGCGACCGGCGCCCGCGCCGTCCCGCTGTGCTTCGGCTTTCACCCCTACCTGCAGCTGCCCGACGTGCCGCGCGCCGAGTGGGTGATCGAAGCCCCGCCGCTGCGACACCTACTCCTCGACGACGTTGGGCTGCCCACCGGCGAATCCGAACCTCAGCCGGCCCTGTCGGAGTTTCTGGGAGACAAGGCTTTCGACGACGCCTACGACGAGGTGCCCGACGGCGCGGTGTTCGCGGTCTCCGGCGGCGGGCGCCGCATCGAGGTGCACTTCGAACGCGGGTATCCGGCCACGCAGATCTTCGCGCCCACCGGCGACGACCCCGCGACGCGGATCGTCTGCTTCGAGCCGATGACCGCGCCGACTGACGCGCTGCGCCGCGGCGGCTACCGCTGCGCGCGGCCGGGCGAGCCCGCGGTCTCCCAATTCGCCATTCACGCATAGGGATTCGTTATGTCCGACCCGGCGCACCCCCAGATCGGGAGGATGATCGAGCACTTCCAGGCGGTCATAGCGCTTCTCGACGAACAGGTCCGCCGGATGCAACGGGTGGCGATCGTGGTCAGCGACCAGACCGGCACGGTCGAGGTGACCATGAACGGCCACCTGCGCCTGACCGGCCTGGTCATCGATCCCGACATACTGGCCCTGGGCGCCCAGGAGGTGACCAGGCGAATCAACGAAGCAATCGGCGAGGCAACCGAATTCGCCGACGAGTGGGCGGACGAGGACATTGTCGACCTGGAGACCCGGGTCGCCGACGCGCTCGCGAAGCTCAGGGACCTGCCGCCGCCGACGTAGCGCTCACGCGACCCAGACGCGGCGCTCCGCCCGGTGAGCCGACGGCGACTCCAGCGCCAGCCGGCCGTCCGCGTCCAGCATGTAGGGGAAGATCAATCCGATCGCCACGCCCTCGCGGTGCTCGGCGGTCAGCTCGATGCCGTCCCGGTGCTGTTCGGTCAGCGTCACGTTCACCGCCACCACTGCGGCGCGCAGCGAGTCCTTCACCTCGATGAGCCCGCGCCACTGGGCGGCGAGCTGCTCGGCCACCTGTAGATCCCGGCCGCGCGGGTAGTTCGGCTGGATGGCCTGGCGCTGACCCTGAGCGGACACGGCCAGCGCGAACGGTAGGAACTCGCCCGCCGCGGCGATGCGCTCGGCCGCGAAGGTGACTGCGGCGTCGACCAGGCTGTCCAGGTCCGCCTGCGCCCGCTCCGTCACTGTGTCGCGCCAACCCATGCGCCGAGGGTAGCCTGCTCACCATGGGGGCCAACGAGCTGCGCGTCTACTGCGCCGAGCTGACCCGCGCATCCAGGGACACCACCGGCGCGGCGGACGAGATCGAGGGCCTGCGGCGCAAATTGGGGACGCAGATGGGCGACCTTCGCCGCACCTGGACGGGGCAGGCGGCCACGGCATACCTCAACGTCTGGTCGGAGATCGACGAAGAATGCGAAGCCATGCTCGCCGACCTGCGTTGGATCGGGGAATCGCTGTCGGCGGCGGCCAATGCCTACGCACACATGGAAAGCAACGGGGCCAACGCCTTTCGAGCCCTCGAACCCCCGGGGATGTGATCATGGCGCGACGCACCGTCAACGAAAACGAGCTGGTGGACGCGGCCGACGCGATGCGCCAGTTCTGCCTGACGATGAAAGACCGCCTGTCCGTGGTGGCCAAGGATCTGCAAGGCCTGCAGGGCACGTGGGAGGGCGTGGGGTTCGACGTCTTTCTCGAGCGGGTGCAGCACTGGCAGCGCTGGGCGGACGAAACGAGCGAGCAGGTGTTCGACATGCACCTCAACGCGCACATCGCGCACCGCAACTACACCCACAACGCAGAGGTCAACACCGCGATGTGGGGCGGATAGCGGCCGGCGTATTGGTCGGGCTGTTCGGCGGCCCGTATTCCGGCGGAATCTCGCCGACCCGGAGGCTTTTCGGGAACGGATCGGGCAGCGCCGCGAGCTGGCCGCGGTCCGTGGGCTCCTCGGTGGCGGCGAAAAGCGCCCCCTCGTCGTAGAACGTGGTGTGTTGGGGCGGCAGGTACTCGCGGACGATCGGCAGGTAGTCGGTGCCGAACCAGATCCACCAGATCGGGTGGGACGGTAGGCCGAGTATCCCGTCCGCCCCGCGCAACAGGCCGCTGACGTCCTTGTTGACGTCGGTCGGCCCGGAAAGCTTGTGGTTGCGCAGCACCTCGCCGGTAGCCAGCACGCTGCCGCGCCGGCGGGCGAACTCGACGAAGAACCGGCGCACGGAGTTTCGCCAGCGCGGGTCGTCCAGCGGCTCGGCCACAATCCACAGAGTGTCGACGCAGACACCGCCCCACTCTTTCGGGAAGAGCCCGCCCTCGAGGCAGGGGAACGTCGCCTTGAACCGCGCCACATCGGAATAGACGTCCACGAACCGGGCGTCACCGTCGCGGTCTAGTCGGTAACGCAGCGGGTCCGATTCGCCGAAGCGGCGCGGAAGCGCCTCGGGGAGGAGCTTTCTCGCGAGTTCGAGCCAGAGCGTCGGGGCGTTGGGCGCCGACACCGGCGAGTACCAATCAAGCTTGAGGACTCGGATCAACTCGCTGTTGGGTCGGCTGGCCTTGCGAGCCCCTCGGGCGCCGAGGATGTCCTCGGTCTGTTCGTCGACCGCCACGCCCCCCGCCGCGACGGCCAACGCCTTGGCGAACCGCCGGGCCGGCCGGACCTCGGCCGGGTCGCTGCCCTCGACGCTGATCTGCCAGCTGATGGCCGGCTCGAGAACGTAGGGCACGACGTCGTCGGGCACGTCCTCGGGCTCGATTTCGTGGGGCCCGAACACGGTGAATGCATAGGTTTCGTCTTTGCCGCGCACCACGGTGACCTCGCCGTCCCCGCTGTCCCCGATCGACAGCCCGGGGACGGATTCGACGATCGCCTCCAACTCCTTATCGTCGACGTTGCCGGCCGCGTAGACCGTCAGGTCATACGACATGGGGTGGCCCCTTTCCGGGTGTAAACGCGAAATCCCAGGCTGCCATAGAATCGGTTTGCCGGTGGGAGAGCGGGGCGGGGAGTGACGGACGTCGATCCGGAATTGTTCTACGACGCGGCCGCTGCCTATAAGGAGAACAGCGACCACGCCGCCGCCGCGTTGCGCAAACTCGCCGGCGTCCAGGCCGCCAACGCCGCCGGGACGCACGGGGTCGGCCCACAGTGGGCGGCGGCCTTCGACACCGCCGCCGACGAGGCCGGCCAGGTCTCCTTCCGGCTGGTCAACGTCTTCGACAACCTCGGTACGCTGCTGCGCCAGGACGGCATCAACCACGACGAGACCGAAGAGGCCTCCACCCTCAACCAGCGCGACGCGTTCGGGGGGCCGATCACCCCGCCGGGCCAGTCCGCCGGGACCTACATCGACGCGGCGGTCGATGTCGGCTCGGTCGCCGGGGGCGGCGACCCGGAACCACCGCACTGGGACCTGGTGCGTGGCCAGATCACCGACGGCTGGCCCGACGGGCACCCCGACCGGGTGCATGCGGTCGGGTCGGCGTGGGAGACGTTCGGGCACGACTTGGTGCACATCGACGACGAGCCCGGACCGGAGGAACAGCGGCTCATCGTCGATGTCGAGGCGGCGGAGATCGCCTTCGTCGTCGACCGGCTCAACGAGGCGCGCGTCGTCAGCACCGACATCGCCGGCGCGTGCGGGGATCTGTCGCGCGCGGCCAAGGACTACGGGGACAAGCTCAAATCGGTCAAGGACGACATGGCCTTCGTCGTCCGCCATCTCGATCTGATCGTCAAGATTCTCGACGGTTATCCGCCGCAACTGCACCTCATCACCGAGGCCATCAAGCGGACGTTCATCGCGACGGCGGTCACCCAGATCAACGGGCTGAACACGGCGCTGCGGACCACGGCCACCGCCTCGATGACGGACCTGACGTCGGCCACCACCGCCATGAACGCCGCGTTGCCTACGGTGAAGACGCTGCTCACCCTGGTGCCACGACGGGTGGATCCGACTCCGACGCAACGGGTCAACGACAACCGCCTCAAGGGCCGCCGCGCCGAACAACTCGCCGGCATCGACCAAGACGCCAAGCGACCGATTCGTGTGACCGACCCGCAGACAGGCGCGATCAGAACACGAATTCCGGATGAGATCGATGACCGCAATCACGTGGTGCGCGAGGTGAAGAACGTGCAGAAGCTGGACGCCACGCGGCAGATCCGGGACATGGCACAGTGGGCACGGGACAACGGCTACAAGTTGGTCATCGTGGTGGACAAAGGCCGCACCAACGTCGGCAGCGTGGAGGACACCTTGCGAACGGACTACCCGGGGTTGAACGTGGAGATCGATCAAAGCATCAACCTCTCATGAGATCACCAGGCGACCCCGCTACTTGGCCGGAATCCGAGCAGGCGATGAAACGGGAACTCGACGCCGCAGGCATCCCCGAAGACACAGTCTGGGAATTGGTGAACTCACCCAACGACTATCCGCAGGCGGTGCCAATCGTCGTGGACTGGCTGCAACACCTCGATGAACGCGTTCCTCGTAATGAGGACCGCCGGGCGTGGCGTGCCGGACTGATCCGTAACCTGATCACTAAGCACGCCAAAGGAAACCGCGCCGCCGTAGACGTCCTGTTTGATCAGTTCAACATCGAGCCTCCGCTCAGCAACCTGGAACTCGAAGCCGCCGGCTTCGCGCTGGCCAAAATTTGCGAGCGCTCCGACTTCCCGCGTATCGCCGCCCTGATTCGCTCCGAGCGCGACTTTCCCACCAAATCGCTGCTGGTGGAATGGATCGGCCAAATCAAGACCGAGGAGGCGAAAGAGCTAGCGGTGAGCCAGCTTCCGTATCCGGCCTCCCGAATCCCGGCCATGAAGGCGCTGGTGCGTCAACGCGCTACGGGTGTGCGCGACGCCGTCGCGAAATACCTCGACGACGAGCACGAGATCTTCCGCAAGGAAGCCCGCAAAACCCTCGACAAACTGCCCGAGGACTGAAGGCTAACGGCCCCTGCGCGGCTGCCAGACCACCACTGCGGTGCTCTTGGGCACCACCGCCAGATCGCGGCGCTGGCCGGCGCGCACCTGCGCCAGCTCCTCGGTGAGCTCCTTCACCCGCGCCTGCAAGGCCTCGACCTGGTTGGTCAGCTCGATGATGCGCTTAATGCCGGCCAGGTTGACGCCCTCGTCCTGGGACAGCCGCTGCACCTCGCGCAGGAGATCGACGTCGTGCTCCGAATAACGCCGTCCCCCACCGGAAGTGCGGCGCGGGCTGACCAGGCCGAGGCGATCGTAGGTGCGCAGGGTTTGGGCGTGCATGCCGGCCAGCTCAGCGGCCACCGAGATCAGGAACGTCCGGGATTCCTCCCGTGAATTCTTCGCCATCAGCGGTTACCTGCCCAGCCCGCTCGCGGATCGAACCCACTGGCCCGCTCGGCGGCCGCGTACGCCTCCAGCGCCTCGGCCGCGGCGCCCTCCAGATTGGGCGGCACGGCGACCTTGACGGTGACCAGCAGGTCCCCGTTGCCGCCGCTGCGCTTGGGGACACCCCGACCCCGCACCCGCAGGATGCGGCCGTCGGAGGTGCCCTTGGGCACTCGGACGCCGACCTTGCCGTCCAGGGTGGGCACCGAAATCGTTGAGCCCAAAGCCAACTCGCTGAAGCTGACGGGGACGGTCACGGTGAGGTCGTCGCCGTCGCGGCCAAACACGTTGTCCGGGCGCACATGTACCGTCACGTACAGGTCGCCCGACGGGGCCCCGCGCAGCCCGGCCTCGCCCTGCCCGGGCAGCCGGATGCGTTGCCCGTCCTCGACGCCGGGCGGGATCCGCACGTTGATGGTGCGGGTCCGGGTGGTGACCCCGGTGCCCTTGCACTCCTCGCAGGGGTGCTCGATGATCGAGCCGCTGCCCCGGCAGTCGGTGCAGGGTTCGGAGAAGCCGAACGCCCCCTGGTTGCGGCTGACCACGCCGGAGCCGTTGCAGGTGGGACACACCTTGGGGCTGGTGCCCGGCCGCGCGCCGCTGCCGTGGCAGTTGGTGCACGGCGCCGGGCTGGTCAGCCGCAACGGCATGGCCACACCCTTGGCGGCCTCCACGAAGTCCAGCTGCGTCTCGGTCTCCAGGTCGTTGCCGCGTCGCGGCCGGCTGGGACGGGCGCCGGCACCGCGCCCGAACAAGCCGCCGAACAGGTCACCGATGTTGGTGCCGCCGCTTCGGCCTGCGGCGTCGAACAAATCGTTGAGGTTGAACTCGGCGCCGTCACCACCGACGTTGAAGCCACCGAAGCCGCCGGTTTCGAACCGGCGACCGCCGAACCCGCCGCCCGCGAACAGGCGGCGGGTTTCGTCGTACTCCTTGCGCTTGGCCGGATCCGACAACACGTTGTGCGCTTCCGAGACCGCCTTGAATCGCTCGCCGGCGGCCGGATTGTCGGGATTGGCGTCCGGATGCAGGTCGCGCGCTAGCTTCCGGTATGCGCGTTTGATCTCTTCGGGACTGGCGTCAGAGGAGACGCCCAGCTCCTTGTAGAAGTCCTTTTCGACCCATTCACGCTGGGCCATGTCGCGTCACCCCCTCCCACCTTTCTGTTCTGTTGTTGTTGTGCTGATTGTGTGGTCTATTCACC
Organism: Mycobacterium paraffinicum; assembly: GCF_001907675.1. Lineage (GTDB taxonomy): Bacteria > Actinomycetota > Actinomycetes > Mycobacteriales > Mycobacteriaceae > Mycobacterium > Mycobacterium paraffinicum_A. The sequence continues at coordinate 22,954 of NZ_MPNT01000008.1, read as the reverse complement.
GGATGCGCCGGGGTTATCGCCCGATTCGACCGGCTCGGCCGCCGGAGCGCCCTCGTCGGCCACCGTGTCGATGACGCCGACCAGGGCGTGCCGAAGGACCTGGTCGCCCAGTTTGTAACCCTGCCGCATGACCGTGCCGATCACCGGCTTGGAGCCGTCGCCGCCGTCGCCCTCGTGCTGCACCGCTTCGTGCAACACCGGGTCGAAGTCCTCGCCTTCCTCACCGAACGCGACCAGGCCGAGTCCGGTCAGGGCGCCGGTCAGCTTGTCGGCCACCGACTTCAGCGGGCCGGACTCCAGGTCGCCGTGCTTGCGCGCCCGCTCGAGATCGTCGAGCACGCCCAGCAATTGGCTGACGACGCCGGCCTTGGCCCGGTCCGCCGCGGCCTGCTGGTCGCGCAGCGCACGCTTGCGGTAGTTGGCGAAGTCGGCCTGCACCCGTTGCAGGTCGCCCAGCAGTTCGGCGGCCTTGCCGGCCTCCTCAGGTGATTCACCCGAGAAGTCGCCCGGCGCAGCCCCTCCCGGCTCGGAGCCGGGAGGGGACTGCCGGACTTCGCCGGTTTCGGGGTCGATCCGCCGCTTGTCGGTGACGGTCACCGGTTCGTGTGGGTTGCCATCCGGTTGGTGAAATCCCTCCGTCACTTGGCCTCCCGGTCGTCGTCGACCACCTCCGCGTCCACCACGTCGTCAGCGGAACCGGCCTGCGGGCCACCGGCGCCGTCGCCGCCGGCACCGCCGGCCGCCTGGGTCGCCTCGTAGATGGCCTGGCCGAGCGCCTGGGACTCCTGGCCCAGCTTCTCCATCGCCGACTTGATCGCGGAGATGTCGGTGCCGCCCAGCGCCGACTTGGCCTCGGCCACGGCGGCGTCCACCTTGTTCAGGGTGTCCTCAGGGACCTTCGAACCGCCCTCGGCGCCACGCTGTTCGGCGACGAACTTCTCCGTCTGGTAGACCAGCGTCTCGGCCTGGTTGCGGATGTCGGCCTCTTCGCGACGCTGACGGTCCTCCTCGGCGTGCGCCTCGGCGTCCTTGATCATCCGGTCGATCTCCTCCTTGGACAGGCCGGAGCCCTCCTGGATCTTGATCGTGTTCTCCTTGCCGGTGCCCTTGTCCTTGGCCGTGACGTGCACGATGCCGTTGGCGTCGATGTCGAAGGTGACCTCGATCTGCGGGACCCCGCGCGGAGCCGGCGGGATGCCGGTCAGCTCGAAGGAGCCGAGCAGCTTGTTGTGCGAGGCGATTTCGCGCTCGCCCTGGTAGACCTGGATCTGCACCGACGGCTGGTTGTCGTCGGCCGTGGTGAAGGTCTCCGACCGCTTGGTGGGGATCGTGGTGTTGCGCTCGATGAGCTTGGTCATCACGCCACCCTTGGTCTCGATACCCAGGCTCAGCGGCGTGACGTCAAGCAGCAGAACGTCTTTCACCTCGCCCTTCAACACACCTGCCTGAAGAGCCGCTCCCACCGCGACAACTTCATCGGGGTTCACGCCCTTGTTGGGCTCCTTGCCGCCGGTCATCTCCTTGACCAGGTCCGACACCGCGGGCATGCGGGTAGAACCACCCACCAGCACCACGTGGTCGATCTCGGACACCGAGATGCCGGCGTCCTTGATCACGGACTGGAACGGCTGACGGGTGCGGTCCAGCAGGTCCTGGGTGATGCGCTGGAATTCGGCGCGGGTCAGCTGCTCGTCGAGGAACAGCGGATTCTTGTCCGCGTCGACCGTGATGTAGGGCAGGTTGATCGAGGTGCTCTGCGAACTCGAGAGCTCGATCTTGGCCTTCTCGGCGGCCTCACGCAGCCGCTGCATCGCCATCTTGTCCTTGGTCAGGTCGATGCCGCTGGTGCCCTTGAACTTGTCGACGAGCCAGTTGACGATCCGGTCGTCCCAGTCGTCCCCACCGAGGTGGTTGTCACCGCTGGTGGCGCGGACCTCGACGACACCCTCGCCGATCTCCAACAGCGACACGTCGAAGGTGCCACCGCCGAGGTCGAAGACCAGGATGGTCTGTTCCTTCTCGCCCTTGTCCAGGCCGTAGGCCAGGGCCGCCGCGGTCGGCTCGTTGACGATGCGCAGCACGTTGAGGCCGGCGATCTGGCCGGCTTCCTTGGTCGCCTGCCGCTGGGCGTCGTTGAAGTACGCCGGCACGGTAATGACGGCGTCGGTGATGTCCTCACCCAGGTACGCCTCGGCGTCGCGCTTCAGCTTCATCAGCACCCGGGCGCTGATCTCCTGGGCGGTGTATTTCTTGTCATCGATCTCGATGGACCAATCGGTGCCCATGTGCCGCTTGACCGAACGGATGGTGCGGTCGACGTTGGTCACCGCCTGGTTCTTGGCGGGCTGACCGACGAGCACCTCGCCGTTACGCGCGAAAGCGACGATGGACGGGGTCGTCCGTGAGCCCTCGGAGTTGGCGACGACGACGGGGTCACCGCCCTCGAGAACTGCGACGACGGAGTTGGTGGTCCCGAGGTCGATACCGACCGCACGAGCCATAGTGATTCCTCCTGATTGAGTAGAGCTTCTTTGGTGCCACTATGCTGAGTGAACCCCGCTCAAGACTGCTCTCGCCGGCACCGTGGTGTCAACCCAGCATTGAGTGCAGTTCGCTCAACTTGTCGATCATGCTAACGGCGCCCGTCGCCGTCTTGTTCCCGGGGGCATCAATCGGTGTGGCGCGACCACTGGGCGAGCGCGTCGGAGCACCGGTGGGTTAGCCTGAGCCTTTCCCGGAGCCGAACACGGCAGGACCCCATGTCATCGCAAGACAGCGCCGCCGCGCGGCTCGCCCGTGAAGAGTCGGGCTATCACAAGGGCCTGAACAACCGCCAAATCCAGATGATCGGCCTCGGCGGCGCCATCGGCACGGGCCTGTTCCTCGGCGCCGGCGGACGGCTCGCATCGGCGGGGCCGGGGCTGTTTCTGGTGTACGGGGTCTGCGGCATCTTCGTCTTCCTGATCCTGCGCGCCCTCGGCGAGCTGGTGCTGTACCGCCCGTCCTCGGGATCCTTCGTGTCGTACGCGCGTGAGTTCTTCGGCGAGAAGGCCGCCTTCGCGGCGGGGTGGCTGTACTTCGTGAACTGGGCGATGACCGGGATCGTGGACACCACCGCGATCGCGCACTACTGCCACTACTGGACGACGTTCAGGACCGTCCCGCAGTGGACGCTGGCGCTGATCGCGCTGGTCATCGTGTTGGCGATGAACCTGATCTCGGTCAGGCTGTTCGGCGAGCTGGAATTCTGGGCCTCGCTGATCAAGGTTCTCGCGCTGGTGACCTTCCTCGTCGTCGGCACGGTCTTTCTGATCGGCCGCTTCAAGGTCGACGGTCGCGATCCCGGCGTGGCGCTCTGGGACAGCCACGGCGGGCTCCTGCCGGCCGGCTTGCTGCCCCTGGTGCTGGTCACCTCGGGGGTGGTCTTCGCCTACGCCGCCGTCGAGCTCGTCGGCATCGCGGCCGGCGAGACCCCGAATCCGCACAAGATCATGCCGCGCGCGATCAACTCCGTGGTCTTTCGCATCGCCGTCTTCTACATCGGGTCGACGGTCCTGCTGGCGCTGCTGCTGCCACACACCGCCTATCGCGACCACGTGAGCCCGTTCGTCACCTTCTTCTCGAAGGTCGGCTTCGGCGGGGCCGGCAGCGTGATGAATCTCGTCGTGCTCACCGCCGCGCTCTCCAGCCTGAATGCCGGGCTGTACTCCACGGGCCGCATCCTGCGGTCCATGGCGATCAACGGCAGCGGGCCGAAATTCACCGCGCCCATGACCAAGAACGGCGTGCCGTACGGCGGGATCCTGCTCACCGCCGCGGTCGGCCTGTTGGGGATCGTGCTCAACGCCGTCAAACCGAGCCAGGCGTTCGAAATCGTGCTCCACATCGCCGCCGTGGGCGTCGTGGTCGCCTGGGGGACGATCGTGGCGAGCCAATTGCGGTTCTACCGGCTGTCCCGCGCCGGATTGATGCAACGGCCGCAGTTCCGGATGCCGTTGGCGCCCTACAGCGGCTACCTGACGCTGGGGTTTCTGGCCGGCGTCCTGGTGCTGATGTTGTTGGACAAGGTCCAGGGCCCGTGGTTGCTCGGCGCGATGGCCATCGGCGTCCCCGGGCTGATCGGCGGCTGGTATCTGGTCCGCCATCGCGTGCACGCCGCCGCCCAAGACGCGGCACTGCCCGCGGCCGACCCGCCCGCGGCGGCCTAGGGCTCGTCGATGTCCTGACCGCCGGCGAGATCCGCGCAGTCGACGGTCTCGACGTCGTGCCGGGTACGCAGGAACGCGCCCGCGCCCCGGTCGCCGGAGATGCTCGACAGCACCTCGGGCCAGTGCCGGCGGGCGATGACCACCGGATGTCCCGGGCGGCCCCCGAACGAGGCGCGCGCCAGCCCGCTGGGCGACGCGATCGCGCGGTCCAGGACCCGTGCCACCACCGCGGGTCCGACATCGGGGGTGTCGATGACGTGCAGCACCGCGTAGTCCGCGCGCATGCGGTCGGCCCGCGCCAGGCCGGCGCGGACCGAGGCGCTCAGCCCCTCCCGCCACCGCGGCGCCGTGACCGCGCTGGACCCGGGCGGAACCGCGACCTGGGCGGCGCCCAGCACGACGACCACGTCCGCGCAGCCCCCGCGCCGCAGGGCGTCGACCGCGAGCTCAAGCCAGCCGTCGACCAGCACCTTGGGCTTGCCGTAGCGCCGCCCAGCGCCCGCGGCCAGCAGGACGCCGACGGCTATCGACTGCGATAACGGCACTCTCCTATGATGGCATCGTGGTTCTCATCCGGCGACAACCAGATGGAGCGCGATGACCGAACAGGCGCAGGAGGCGACGGCCACCGCCCCGGCCCCTCGTTACGCCGGCACCCGGGTGCAGCGGGTCGAGGACGGCCGGCTGCTCACCGGCCGCGGCAGCTTCGTCGACGACATCTCGCGGCCCGGCATGCTGCACGCCTGCTTCGTGCGCAGCCCGTTCGCGCGGGCGCGGATCAACGGCATCGACGCCTCGGCCGCGCTGGCGCTGCCCGGCGTGCGCGCGGTGTTCACCGCCGCCGACCTCAACCCCGACGTGCGGGAGGCCTGGCACGCCGTCGCCGGCAAGGACGTGCCCGACACCCCGCGGCCGCCGCTGGCCGAGGGCGAGGCGAAGTTCGTCGGCGACCCCGTCGCGCTCGTCGTCGCCGAGAGCCGGTACGTCGCCGAGGACGCGCTGGAACTCATCGACGTGGACTACGAGCCGCTGCCCGCCGTCACCGACTTCACCCGGGCGCAGTCCTCCGCCGTGCTGGTGCACGACGCCTACCCGAACAACGTCGCCGGCGGGATGGGCGGCGCCCCGCCGGACGAAGAGCTGTTCGCCAGCGCGGCGTGCGTCGTCGAAGAGCGGATCTACCAGCAGATCTACGCGCCGGTGCCGATCGAAACCCGCGGCCTGGTCGTCGAATGGACGGCCGCCACCGGCGAACTCACCATGTGGGCGTCCACCCAGACCCCGCACGAACTGCGGGCGTTCTGCGCGCGGCTGTTAGGCATTGCGGCACAACGCGTTCGGGTCATCATGCGCGACACCGGCGGCGGCTTCGGTCAGAAGGTCGTCCCGATGCGTGAGGACATGTGCATCATGCTCGCCGCCCGCAAGGTGCCGGCGGCGCTGAAGTGGATCGAGGACCGGCGCGAGAACCTGATGTCGGCCGGGCAGGCGCGGCACGTCGACGGCACGGCGCGCATGGCGTTCGATGACGAGGGCAACATCGCGGCGGCTGATATCGACTTCGTCCAGGACGTCGGCGCCTACCCGACGCCGTACCCGGTGCTGACCACGGCCGCCATCGGCATGTTCTTCCCGGGGCCCTACCGGGTGTCCAAGGCCAGCTTCAACTACAAGACGGTCTTCTCCAACACCAGCGGCCTGGCCGCCTATCGCGGCCCCTGGCAGTACGAGACACTGGCCCGCGAGATCCTGCTGGACATCGCCGCGCGCAAGATGAACGTCGACCCGGTCGAGCTGCGCCGGCGAAACCTGTTGCGCCGCGACGAGATGCCCTACGTCAACCCCAACGGCATGCCGTACGACCACGTCGCCCCGATCGACACGTTCGAGCAGGCTGTGAAAATCCTTGACCACGAAGGCTTTCGGAAGGAACAGGCCGAAGCGCTGGCGCAGGGCCGCTACCTGGGGCTCGGCTTTTCGGCCTACGTCGAGCCGACCGGCGCGGCGACCGGCCACCTGGCCACCGAGGGCGCCACCATCCGCATGGAGCCCACCGGCAAGATCAACGTCTACGTCAACGGCGGCTCGAGCGGCAACAGCATCGAGACCACGGTCGTCCAGTTGACCGCCGATGCGCTGGGCGCCGACATCGATGACGTCGCCACCATCCAGGGTGATACCGCGATCACCCCGTACGGGGCCGGAACGCAGGGCAGCCGCAGCGCGCCGATGACCGCCGGGGCCGTCAACGAGGCGGGGACCCTGCTGCGGGAGAAGATCGTGGCGCTGGCCGCCCACCACCTCAAGGTCGCCGAATCCGAAGTGCTACTGGAACATTCGACGGCAACCGTGCGGGACGACCCGTCGAAGTCGGTGTCCTTCGGCGAGCTGGCCTACACGGCCCACTACTCGCCACAGGGGCTGCCCGCGGGCATCTCGTCGTGCCTGGAGGCGACCGCCCGCTTCGCTTCACCGAACCCCATCCACTGGGCCAACGCCACCCACGCCTGCACCTGCGAGGTCGATGTGCAGACGGGCAAGGTCACGCTGCTGCGCTACATCGTCAGCGAGGACGTCGGGCCGATGATCAACCCCTCGGTGGTGGAGGGCCAGATCGCCGGCGGCACCGTGCAGGGCATCGGCGGCGCCCTGATGGAGGACATGGTCTACGACGACGACGGCAACCCGCTGGCCACCACCTTCGTCGACTACCTGCTGCCCACGGCCACCGAGGTCCCGCCCATCGAATTCGGTCACGTCGAGATACCCGGGCCCGGCCCCGGCGGCTACAAAGGCTGCGGCGAGGGCGGGGCCATCGGCTCGACGCCGGCGGTGATCAACGCCATCAACGACGCGCTGGCACCGCTGGGTGTGACGGTCACCCGGCTGCCGGCCAGCCCGGCGTCGATCGCCGCCCTGCTCGAACGGGCGCAACGGTGAAGCCGGCCGCGTTCGACTACCACCGGCCCGAGACCATCGACGAGGCCGTGGGCCTGCTAGCCGAGCTGGGCGACGACGCGAAGATTCTCGCGGGCGGCCAGAGCCTGGTGCCGATGCTGGCCATGCGGTTGGCCTACTTCGACCACCTCATCGACATCTCACGGCTGCCCGAGCTGCAGGGCATCGAGCGCAGGGGCGCCGAACTGTGGATCGGCGCCGGCACCACCGAGGCCGCCGTGGGCTCCGATCACCAAGTGCGCCAAGCGGTTCCGCTGCTGACCCGGGTGACGCCGTTCGTCGGGCACTTCCAGATCCGCAACCGCGGCACCCTGGGCGGGTCGATCGCCCACGCCGACGCCGCCGGCGAATACCCCGCGGTCGCCTTGAGCCTGGACGCGGTGATGGAGGTCCAATCGCCACGCGGGCGGCGCGAGATCGCCGCCGCCGACTTCTTCGCCGGCGTCTGGGAGACCACGATGGCGTCCGATGAGGTGCTGACCGGGGTGCGGTTCCCGATATGGGACGGCCGATGCGGGTTCGCGGTCGAGGAATTCTCGCGCCGGCATGGCGATTTCGCGATCGCCGGCGCCCTGGTCGCCGTCCAGCTCGACGACACCGACCGGGTGTCGCGCTGCGCGATCGGGCTGCTGGGCATGGGGTCCACCGTCCGGCGCGCGACGGCGGCCGAGGTCGCGGCCGTCGGAAGGCCGGTCGGCGAGCTGGTTCCCGAGGAGATCGGCCAGGCCGCCATGAAGGGGCTCGACGACATTCCCAACGACCTGCAGGGCACGGCGGCGTACCGGCTGCAGGTAGGCGCCACGATGGCCGCCCGCGCCTGGACACGAGCGACAGCCGAAGCAACGACGGGGGCCGACAATGCGTGAACACCCAATCGAGCTGTCCGTCAACGGAACCCCGATCACCGCCGCGGTCGAACCGCGGATGACGCTGGCCGACTTCCTGCGCGAGAAGTGCGCGCTGACCGGCACCCACCTGGGCTGCGAGCACGGGGCGTGCGGGGCCTGCACGGTGCTGGTGGACGGCGCGGCCGTGCGCTCGTGCCTGCTGTTCGCGGTGCAGGCCGACGGGACCGAGGTGACGACGGTCGAAGGCGTCGCGGAGCCGGACGGCACGCTGTCGCCCGTGCAGTCGGCGCTGCGCGAGTGTCACGGGCTGCAATGCGGCTTCTGCACGCCGGGTTTCGTGATGTCGCTGACGGCGCTGCTGCGCGACAACCCCGATCCCAGTGACCACGAGATCCGCGAGGGCCTGTCCGGCAACTTCTGTCGGTGCACCGGCTACCAGGGCATCGTCGCCGCCGCGCGCCGGGCCGCCGAAACCCGGTCGGTCACGCAGCGGTAAAGGTTCACCATCGGCGTGGCATCGACAGCTGCGCGGCTGCACGGGATTTCGGTGCCGCGCGCGTAATCTGATTTCGCAATATTGCTGATAATCGGGAGTGGCGCGTGCGGTTTTCGCAAAGGGCACGGTGGAGTCTTGCCGGTGGGTCCCTGCTGATTGCGCCCGTGCTGGTCAGTCCGGCGCTGATCGACGCCTGTTCGAACACCGTCGCCGGCCGGCCGGTCGCCGCGCCGGGGGCCGGCCCGGTCGAACCCACATTCCCCACGCCCAGGCCATCGGCGGCGCCGCCGGCGCCCACCGCCAGCCCGGCCCCCGGCCTCCCGACGACGCCCGCCAACCCGACCGCACCGGCCGGCGCCATCCCGCTGCCGCCCGACCAGAACGGTTACGTCTTCATCGAAACCAAGTCGGGCAGCACCCGCTGCCAGATCAACAAGGACACCGTCGGCTGCGAGGCCCCGTTCACCAACTCCCCCCTGCAGGACGGCGAACACGCCAACGGCGTGAGCGTGGACTCCACCGGCAAGGTGCAGTGGGTGCTGGGCAACCTGGGGGCCATCCCGACAGTGCAGATCGACTACAAGACGTACAACGCCGCCGGCTGGACGATCAACGCCACCGCCGACGGCACCCGCTTCACCAACGACCACACCCGCCACGGCATGTTCGTCAGCCTCGACAAGGTCATCACGTTCTAGAGGCCAGGTCCTGCATCGGCGGCCCCCGGTGCAGGATGGGTCCGGTGATCCTCGCAGTCGACCTGGGCAAGACGTCGTGCCGGGCCTCGGCGGGCGGCCGCAGGGTTGAGGGGCCGGGCGCGCCGGGGCTCGCGGCGCCCGGCGGTGTGCGGGCCGCGGAGGCGGCGATCCTGTCCGTCGCACGGGATTTCGGCCCGGTCGACGAGATGATCGTGGGCGCGGCCGGGGCGCTGGCGGCGCCGGACGCGGCGCGGACGCTGGGCGATGCGCTGCTGGCCTCGCTGCGCGCGAAGCGTGTCGCGGTGACCAGCGACGCCGTGATCGCGCACGCCGGCGCGCTGGACGGGGAGCCGGGCGTCGTGCTGATCGCGGGCACCGGCGTCGTGGCCCTCGCGATCGACGCGGACGGCGCGCTGCGGACCGTCGACGGCTGGGGCCCGTGGCTTGGCGACGAGGGCGGCGGCGCGTGGATCGGCGCCGCCGGGCTGCGCGCGGCGCGGCGCGCGCACGACGGCCGCGGGCCGTCGACCACGCTGCTTGGCGCCGCCCGCGCCCGCTTCGGCGCGCCGGAGACCTGGCCCGCGCGGCTCACCGGCGCCGCCGCGCTCGCATCTTTCGCACCCGACGTCCTCGCCGCGCGGGACGATGCCACGGCGTGCGCGATCGTCGCCGCCGCAGCCGAGGCGCTCGCCGCCACCGCTCACGCGGCCGGGGGCGGCCCGGTCGCGATGGTCGGCGGGCTGGCCGGGTTCACAGCGCTGCGGGAGCGGCTCGACACCGTCCCGGCCGCCGGCGACGCGCTCGACGGGGCGCTGCGGCTGGCGGCGATCCACGAGCCGCACGTGATCCGCGTGCAGGCGTCGAAAACCATTGCGGTGCAAGGCCTCGACGCGCTCGCCACCGAAGCCGTGCGGCCGGGCACACACGATCTCGACGCGCGGCCCATCGGGGAAGTCGTCGCGCTGCTCGTCGCCGCCGAGGGCGAGGCGCACCATGCGGTGGCGGCGGCGGTCCCCGAAATCGCGGCGGCGGCCGAGGCGATCGCCGCGCGGCTCGAGCGCGGCGGCCGGCTGATCTACGCCGGCGCCGGGACGCCCGGGCGGCTCGGCGTGCTCGACGCGGCCGAGTGTGCGCCCACGTTCGGCACCGACCTCGTGCGCGGCGTGATCGCCGGCGGGCCGGCGGCGCTGACCGAGGCGATCGAAGGCGCGGAGGACGCGTTCGACCCCGCCGATCTCGCCGATCTGACCGCCGCCGACGCCCTCGTCGGCATCACCGCGTCGGGCCGCACGCCGTACGTGCTCGGGGCGCTCGAACACGCGCGCGCGGCCGGTGCGCTGACGGTCGCGATCGTCAACAACCCCGGCGGCAAGGCATCGGCCGACGTGGTGATCGAACTGTTGACCGGGCCCGAGGTGTTGGCCGGCTCGACGCGGCTGACCGCGGGCACGGCTCAGAAGGTCACGCTGAACGCGCTCTCGACGAGCGTGATGATCGCGCTCGGCAAGGCCTACGGCCCGCGGATGGTTGACGTGCGGCCCACCAACGCGAAGCTGCGCCGCCGCGCGGTGCGGATCGTCCGCGACGCGGCCGGCGTCGACGAGGAGACCGCGACCGCCGCGCTCGCCGCCGCGGGAGGTCACGCCAAGACGGCGATCGTCGCGCTGCTCGCGGGCGTCGACGCGGCCGAGGCGACCGCCCGGCTCGATCGGGCGCGGGGCCGCGTGCGGGATGCGCTCGGTGGGAGCTGAGGCGCCTGCGGCCGAGGGCTCAGGACGCTGGCAGCTGGCATCAGTACCATCGGTGCCGTGGCACGCAACGGCCCACCCGACGACTTCCACGAACAGGCGACCCGGCATGCCGACTACGGCGTCGCCGAGCAGCCGACCACCGGCGAACCCGCGGTGAACCCGCCCGACGGGTTCGAGCAGCCCGAAGCGTTCGGCGACCTGGAGACCGAACCCACCCCCTGGTACCGCAAGCCGCCGCTGCTCATCGCCTGGCTGGTTTTCGTCGCGATCCTGATCGGGCTCATCGTCTACGGCATCACTGAATTGCTGAACGGCGGGCAGAGCACCAGCCCGACCCCGAGCACCAGCAGCACGAGCACGTCGACGACGACGACCACCACGACCCCGCCGACGACCACCACGACGACGACCCCGAGCAGCAGCAGCGCGGTCGAGCCGCCGGCACAGCAGCCGACGGGGCAGCCCACGCACCAGCCCAGCCAGCAGGAGCCGACACATCGGCATCATGTGCCCCAGGTGCCGTCGGTGATCACGATTCCGGGCGTACCCACGGTGATCACGGTCCCGCCGGGCCTACGCTGACCCCGCCGGCCGCTAGGGTGAGGACCACCGGGCGATCGGAAGTGGGGTGCGGGGCATGAGCGAGTCGCTCGGGCTGTCGATTGGGGCGGCCAACCTGGTGGCGGCCCGCGCGGGAACCGCCCCGGTGGTCCGCAGCGCCGTGTTGACCCTCTTCGAGCACCGGCCGACCGAAGTTGGCCTGCCCGAGGAAAACCCGAACCTGACCGAGAACGGGATGGTGCTGCGCGGGTTCGTCGAGCGCGTCGGCGACCGGACCCCCGTGGTCGCTCCTGACGGGACGAAGTACCTCGGCGAGGTGCTGACGGTCGAGGCGATCGAGGCCATGGCCCGCACCGTCGGCTACGGGACACCGATCACCATCGCCGTGCCCGCGTATTGGTCCGACGCGCAGTTCACCGCGCTGCGCGACGAGTTCTTCGCCCAGCCGGATCTCGCCCGCGGCGGCGTGGCCCCGGTGCTGGTGTCCGACGCCACCGCCGCGCTCGCCGCGCTGCGCGGCCGGCCGGGGTTCCCGACCGCCGGCGTCGTCGCGCTGTGCGATTTCGGTGCCAGCGGCACCAGCATCAGCCTGATGAACGCCGGGGCCAACTTCGCCCGCATCGGCCCGTCGGTGCGCTACACGGATCTCTCCGGCGACGGAATCGACCAACTCGTGCTCGACCGCCTGCGGGCCTCGGACGACACCATGGCCGACCTGGGCAGCACGGTGCGGATCGGTTCGCAGAGCCGCCTGCTCGGCGAATGCCGGCGCGCCAAGGAGCAATTGTCCACCGCCGCCACCGCCTCGGTCGCGGGCCGGCAGCTGACCCGCGCCGAACTGGAGCAGCTGATCTCCGAACCGCTGGACCGATTCCTCAATGCCCTCGAGGAAGTGTTGCGCCGCAACGGGATTCCGCAATTGGCCGCAGTCGCGACGGCCGGCGGCGGCGCCGCCATCCCGCTGCTCACCGCGCGGCTGTCGGGGCGCTTCGGGGTGCCGGTCCACACCGCGCCGCAGCCCGCGTTCAGCGCGGCCATCGGCGCGGCGGCGCTCGGCGACCAGCAGGCGTCGGCGGGCGTCCCGACCGCCGCGGGCGCCGTCGTGGAAACGCCGACCGAGATGGTGGGCACCGGCGGGATCGACATGACACAGGCCGCGTGGGCCGCCCGGGCCACCGACGTGGACGGCGCCCTGGCCTGGTCCCAGGACGCCGACGGCGCGGACGAACCGGTGCCCTACACCGGGCGGGACGCCACCGGCGAGTACGCCGGCGCGGCAAGGACTTTCGACGATGACGCCGACGACCGCCCGCCGGCCCAGGCCGACGGGCTGCCCTGGTACAAGCGCACGGCGCTGGTCTTGACCGTCGCCGGGGCCGCGGCGGCGGTGCTGGTGGCCGTCCTGTTGGCGATCAACCTGGGGCTGACGAAGTCCAGCCCGCCCAAACCCGCGACCCCGAGCCCGAGCCCGCCGGCGCCGCCACAAACGTCGCAAACCGTGACCATCACCGGGCCGGACAACAGCACCACCGTGACGGTCGTCCCCCCACCCCCGCCACCGCCCTCGTCGACGTCGTCCGAGCCGCCGCCGGCCACCACCACCACGACGACCCCGCCGCCGACCACGACCACCACCACCGAACCGCCGACGACCACCACCGCCGCGCCCACGACGACGTCGCAGCCGCCCACGACGTCGCAGGCGACCACCACCGCAGCGCCCCCGACGACGACCCGCTTTCGGCCGCTACTGCCGCCCTTCGTGCCCCAGCCCCGGCCCTGACCCCGTGGCGCAGGTCACGGCGACGAAGGTCACACCCCTGCGCGGGGACTAACGAAGCAGGCCACGGGCGGCGACGAGCCCCCAACTTAGGGCAGCCTTTCTCGCGGCGGAAGCTGCGGAGATGCAACTATGAGCAGGGCTGAGCAGGCAAACAAATCGCAGGCTGAATCAACGATGCATTGGGGAGACCATCAGTGACGACGCAGATGCTCATCAGACTGATAGTGGGCATGGGCATGACGCTGGTCGTGGCCGCACTCGCTGCCCGGCGCGTCCTGTGGCTGTTCAAGCTGATCACGTCCGGGAGGCCCGCACCGGGGCACACCGACGAACCCGGCAAGCGAATCTGGGCGGAGGTCTCCGAGGTCTTCGGGCAGCGCCGGCTGCTCAAATGGTCGATCCCCGGCCTGGCCCACTTCTTCACCATGTGGGGCTTCTTCATCCTGCTCACGGTCTACATCGAGGCCTACGGCCTGCTCTTCCAGGACAACTTCCACATCCCGATCATCGGGCGCTGGGACGCGCTGGGCTTCCTGCAGGACTTCTTCGCCACCGCCGTCTTCCTGGGCATCACGACCTTCGCCATCATCCGGGTGATGCGCAGCCCCCGCGAGATCGGCCGCTCATCCCGGTTCTACGGCTCCCACACCGGCGGAGCGTGGCTGGTGCTGTTCATGATCTTCAACGTCGTCTGGACCTACGTGCTGGTCCGCGGGTCCGCGGTCAACAACGGCACGCTGCCCTACGGCAAGGGCGCCTTTTTGTCCCAGCTGTTCGGCGCCATTCTGCGTCCGCTCGGGCAGCCCGCCAACGAGATCATCGAGACGACGGCCCTGCTGCTGCACATCGCGGTCATGCTGGCGTTCCTGATCATCGTGCTGCACTCCAAGCACATGCACATCTTCACGGCGCCGATCAACGTCATCTTCAAGCGGCTGCCCAACGGGCTGGGGCCGTTGCTGCCCCTGGAACACGACGGCAAGCCGATCGACTTCGAAAACCCGCCCGACGACGCCGAATTCGGGCGCGGCAAGATCGAGGACTTCAGCTGGAAGGCGATGCTGGACTTCGCCACCTGTACCGAGTGCGGCCGCTGCCAGTCGCAGTGTCCGGCATGGAACACCGGCAAGCCGCTGTCGCCCAAGCTCGTCATCATGGACCTGCGCGACCACTGGATGGCCAAGGCGCCCTACATCCTCGGTGACAAGGAGAGCCCCCTCGAGAACACCCCGGAAGGCGGGGTCGGCGAGGAGCTGGCCGGCGAGAAGCACGCCGAGGCGCACCACGTCCCCGAGTCGGGCTTCGGCCGCGTGATGGGCTCCGGGCCCGAGCAGGCCACCCGCCCACTGGTCGGCACCGAGGAGCAGGGCGGCGTGATCGACCCCGACGTGCTGTGGTCCTGCGTGACCTGCGGCGCGTGCGTCGAGCAGTGCCCGGTGGACATCGAGCACGTCGACCACATCGTCGACATGCGCCGCTATCAGGTGATGATGGAGTCCGAGTTCCCCTCGGAGCTGTCGGCGCTCTTCAAGAACCTGGAAACCAAGGCCAACCCGTGGGGCCAGAACGCCTCCGACCGCACCAACTGGATCGACGAGGTCGACTTCGACGTCCCGGTCTACGGCGAGGACGTCGACAGCTTCGACGGCTACGAGTACCTGTTCTGGGTGGGCTGCGCCGGCGCCTATGACGACAAGGCCAAGAAGACCACCAAGGCCGTCGCCGAATTGCTGGCGATCGCCGGCGTGAAGTACCTGGTGCTGGGCACCGGCGAAACCTGCAACGGCGACTCCGCGCGCCGCTCGGGCAACGAGTTCCTCTTCCAGCAGCTGGCCGCCCAGGCCGTCGAGACGCTGGACGGGGTGTTCGAGGGCACCGAGACCGTCGACCGCAAGATCGTGGTCACCTGCCCGCACTGCTTCAACACCCTGGGCCGCGAATACCGGCAACTGGGCGCCAACTACTCCGTGCTGCACCACACCCAGCTCCTCAACCGGCTGATCCGCGACAACAAGCTGGTGCCGGTCACCCCCGTGTCGCAGGACATCACCTATCACGACCCGTGCTACCTGGGCCGGCACAACAAGGTGTACGAGGCGCCGCGTGAGCTGATCGGGGCCGCGGGAGCGACGCTCACCGAGATGCCGCGCCACGCCGAGCGCAGCTTCTGCTGCGGCGCGGGCGGCGCGCGGATGTGGATGGAAGAGCACATCGGCAAGCGCATCAACCACGAGCGCGTCGACGAGGCCCTGGCCACCGGGGCGTCCACGATCGCAACCGGCTGCCCGTTCTGCCGGGTGATGGTCACCGACGGTGTCAACGACCGCTCCGAGGAGGCCGGCCGGACCGGGGTCGAGGTGCTCGACGTCGCCCAGGTGCTGCTCGGCTCCCTCGAGTACGACAAGGCGACGCTGCCGGAGAAGGGCACCGCCGCAAAGGAAGCCGAGAAGCGAGCGGCACAGGCACCCAAGGCCACCGCGACGGTCGAGGCACCGGCCAAGGAGACCGAGGAGGCGCCCGCCGAGGAGGCCCCGAAGTCCGAGGCCGCCGCCGCGGCGCCCGCCGCGCCGGTCAAGGGACTGGGCATCGCCGGCGGCGCCAAGAAGCCCGGCAAGAAGGCGGCCGAACCCGCCGGCGACGGCAAGGCCGAGGCCTCCGCTCCCGCCGCGCCCGCCGCGCCTGCCAAGGGGCTGGGCATCGCCGGCGGAGCCAAGCGCCCGGGCGCCAAGAAGGCCGCGCCCGCGCAGGCCGAGGCCAAGGCGGAGGCGCCCGCGGAATCCCCCGCGGCCGCCCCGGCCAAGGGGCTGGGCATCGCCGCCGGCGCCAAGCGCCCCGGCGCGAAGAAGGCCGCACCGGCCGCCGAGGCACCCAAGGCCGAGGCACCCAAGGCCGAGGCTCAGCCCGCCGAGGCCGCCCCGGAGACCGAGGACAAGGCGCCCGCGGCGCCCGTCAAGGGCCTGGGCATCGCGGCGGGCGCCAAGCGCCCCGGTGCGAAGAAGGCCGCGCCGGCCGCCGAGGCGCCCAAGGCCGAGGCGCCGAAGGCCGAGGCCGCCCCGCAGCCCGCGGCCGAGCCCGCGCCCAAAGCGGAGCCGGCAAAGCAAACCGACGGCGATCAGGAGCAGCCCGCGCAGCCGGTGAAGGGCCTGGGCATCGCCCGCGGGGCCCGGCCGCCGGGCAAGCGCTGACCTGGGATTTTGTCGCTTGACGGCAAATTTCGGTGGACAGTGGTGGCACCATTAAGGACGTGACCACTCACCAGCTGCCATTGCACGCCTCCGGCCATCACCGGCAGCGGGTCTTCGCGCAGTCGTCCAAGCTTCAGGACGTCCTGTACGAGATCCGCGGTCCGGTGCACGCGCAGGCCGCGCGGCTGGAGGCCGAGGGGCACCGCATCCTCAAACTCAACATCGGCAACCCGGCGCCGTTCGGCTTCGAGGCCCCCGACGTGATCATGCGGGACATGATCCAGGCGCTGCCGTACGCGCAGGGCTACTCCGACTCGCAGGGCATCCTGCCCGCGCGCCGGGCGGTGGTCACCCGCTACGAGCTGGTCGAGGGCTTCCCCCGGTTCGACGTCGACGACGTCTACCTGGGCAACGGCGTCTCCGAGCTGATCACGATGACGCTGCAGGCCCTGCTGGACAACGGCGACGAGGTGTTGATCCCGTCGCCGGACTACCCGCTGTGGACGGCGTCGACATCCCTGGCCGGCGGGACGCCCGTGCACTACCTGTGCGACGAGACGCAGGCGTGGCAGCCCGACATCGCCGACCTGGAGTCCAAGATCAGCGAGCGCACCAAGGCGCTGGTCATCATCAACCCGAACAACCCGACCGGCGCCGTGTACAGCCGCGAGGTCCTGACCCAGATGGTCGAGCTGGCGCGCAAGCACGAACTGCTGCTACTCGCCGATGAGATCTACGACAAGATCCTCTACGACGACGCCACGCACATCAACGTGGCCTCGCTGGCGCACGACATGCTGTGCCTCACCTTCAACGGCCTGTCCAAGGCCTACCGGGTCGCCGGCTATCGCGCGGGCTGGCTGGCGATCACCGGGCCCAAGGACCACGCCGAAAGCTTCATCGAGGGCATCAACCTGCTGGCCAACATGCGGCTGTGCCCCAATGTTCCCGCCCAGCACGGGATTCAGGTGGCCCTCGGTGGCCACCAGAGCATCGAAGACCTGGTGCTGCCCGGCGGGCGGCTGCTCGAGCAGCGTGACGTCGCGTGGGAGAAACTCAACGAGATTCCCGGAGTGTCGTGTGTCAAGCCCGAGGGCGCGCTGTACGCCTTCCCCCGGCTCGATCCCGAGGTTTACGACATCACCGACGACGAACAGCTAGTCCTCGACCTGCTGCTGCAGGAGAAGATCCTGGTCACCCAGGGCACCGGATTCAATTGGCCGGCACCGGATCACCTGCGCATCGTGACGCTGCCCTGGTCGCGCGATCTCGCCGCCGCGATCGAGCGGCTCGGTAACTTCCTGGTCAGCTATCGCCAGTAAGCAACTTCGCAGCCGGCGCCTCTACGGTGGACCGGGTGACACACTCCCACTCGCATGGCCCACCCGGTCCGGCCCAGGTTGAATCGCTGCCCGCCCGGATCGTCGTCGGGCTATTGGTGGTGATCGGGGTGGCGGTGCTGGGCGGCGCCATCGCGCTGTGGCCCAGCCGGCAGCACGTCGACATCCCGATGCCGTTCCAGAACGCCGCCGGCGGCGCGGTGAGCACCCAGTCCGGGCACGTGCTGTCCAGCGGCATGGGCGACTGCGGCAGCCCGTCGGTCAGCCAGGTCCTCACCACCGCGCCGCAGCCGGCGCCCCCGGGCGCGGGCCGCTGCGTGCTGACGCAGGTGGCGATCGATTCCGGCCCCAACACCGGGGCCAACACGTTGCTGGAGTCCTCCCCCGGCCCCGGTCAGCCCAAATTCGCGGTGGGAGACCACATTCGGCTCGTCCGCCAGGTCGACGATCAGGGCGCCACCAGCTACGCGTTCTACGACTTTGAACGCGGCTGGTCGCTGATCGCCCTGGCCGTCGCGTTCGCGGTGGTGATCGTGGCGGTGGCCCGCTGGCGGGGGCTGCTCGCGCTGGTGGGTATCGCGGTCGCGTTTCTGGTCCTGGTGGGGTTCCTGCTGCCGGCCCTGCGTGACGGCGCGCCCGCGGTTCCGGTGGCGCTGGTGGGCGCGGCGGCGATCCTGTACGCGGTCATCTATCTGGCCCACGGCGTGAGCCTGCGGACCAGCGCCGCGCTGCTGGGCACGTTGACGTCGCTGCTGCTGGCGGCGGGATTATCGTGGGCCGCAATCCAACTGGCGCATCTGACCGGCTTGTCCGATGACCAGAACGCCACCGTCAGCGCGTACCTGGGCAACGTGTCGATCAGCGGCCTGCTGCTCGCCGGCTTCATCATCGGGTCGCTGGGTGTGCTCAACGACGTGACGGTGACCCAGGCCTCCACGGTGTTCGAGCTGGCGCACCTCGGCGGGTCGCGGCGCGCGATCTTCCTGGGCGCCATTCGGGTTGGCCGCGACCACATCGCCAGCACCGTGTACACGCTGGTGCTGGCCTACGCCGGCAGTTCGCTCCCGCTGCTGCTGCTGTTCAGCGTGGCCAACCGTTCGCTGACCGACGTGCTGACGGGCGAGAGCGTGGCCATCGAGATCGCCCGGTCCGCGGTGGGCGGCATCGCGCTGGCGCTGTCGGTGCCGCTGACGACGGCAATCGCCGCCGCGCTGGCCAAGCCTAGTGAAACCGGCTCCGCTCCAACAGATCCAGCAGATAACCGCCATAGCCGGACTTGAGCAGGGTATGGGCACGCTCGGCCAGCTGCTGGTCGGTGATCCAGCCCTGCTGCCACGCGACTTCCTCGGGGACGCTGACCTTCAGTCCCTGCCGCCGTTCCAGCGTCCGCACGAAGTCGCTGGCGTCCAGCAGCGAGTCGAACGTTCCGGTGTCGAGCCAGGCCGTCCCGCGGGCCATCACCTCGACCGACAACTTGCCCCGGCTCAGATAGATCTGGTTGACCTCGGTGATCTCGTACTCGCCGCGCGCCGACTTCTTGAGGCCCTTGGCGATCTCGATCACGTCGTTGTCGTAGAAATACAAACCCGGCACCGCGTAATTGGATTTCGGCGTCTGGGGTTTCTCCTCCAGCGACAGCGCCATACCGTCGTCGCTGAACTCGACCACGCCGTACGCCGACGGGTTGGCCACCCAATAGGCGAAAACCGCTCCGCCGCTGATGGTTTGGAAGCGACTCAGGCTGGTGCCCAGGCCGGGCCCGTAGAAGATGTTGTCCCCCAACACCAAAGCCACCGAGTCGTTGCCGATGTGGTCGGCGCCGAGGACGAAGGCCTGGGCCAGGCCGTCGGGCCGCTCCTGCGTCACGTAGGAAATGTTGATCCCGAACTGCGAGCCGTCGCCCAGGAGCCGCTCGAAGCCCGCCGCGTCGTGCGGGGTGGTGATCACCAGGATGTCCCGGATCCCGGCCATCATCAGCGTGGACAGCGGGTAGTAGACCATCGGCTTGTCGTACACCGGCAACAGCTGCTTGCTGATGCCCACGGTGATCGGGTGCAGGCGGGTGCCCGAGCCGCCGGCCAAGATGATGCCGCGCATGAGTGGCTCCCCTATTCCACGCTTAACTGACGAGGTCGGATTCGGTGAGTTCGGTGGCCGCCAGCGCGGACGCCAGGTCGCCGTGCCGGAACACGGACGTGACATGGTCGTGGACCACCCGGAACGCCGACGCGGCGGTCGTCACGGCGCCGGGATCGTCCTGGGCGCTCACCTTCTGCTCGACGACCACGACACCGTCGTGCACGTACATCCGCCCGATTTCGGCCGTGTCGCGGCGGGCAGCGGCCCACCGGCGCAGCGCCTCATGGCCCTGCGCGGCCCCGTGCGCGTCACCGATCTCGATGTCGTCGCTGGACAGGGCCACCAGGGTTTCCAGGTCGGCAGCGTTGAGCGCGTCGTGCCATGCCAGGACGGTGGCGATCTCCGAAGTGGTCATGGTGTGCAAGTTACCGTGTGGACCCGTGGCTAGAGCGGGGTACGGTCCAGCCAGTTCTGCCACACCGCCTCGTCGCCGAACAGCTGGACGCCGGTGTCGCCGAGCGGCACCCGGCGCAGGATGGCCAACAGCAGCTCGGTCGCCCCGCCCCGCAGCGCCGCGGTGCCCTTGCCGTGCTCGTGCGACCAGGTGATGCGCCCGGCCTCGACGCCGATCGTCCACTCGCCGGCCTCGCCGAGCCCGGGGTCGGTGGCGTGCAGGTGCAGGGTGTCGCCGTCCTCGATTGGGAGCGGCGCCCCCTGTGCGCCGGCCTGGATCGCGACCCGCTCGAGCCATTCGGTGATTCCGTCGGCGGCGATCTCGGCGGCCAGCGTGAACTGCGCTCCCAGGGCGATCGCCGCGTCGGCCCGATGCACGGCGACCTCGTGCAGGCGGCGGCGGACCCACCAGTTCGCCGGGCGCTGCCCGAGGAAGGTCCACACCGGTGTTTCCACGCCGGTCAGCTCGACGGCGTCGACCAGCCGTTGTGCGCCGCCCTGCAGCCAGGAGACGGCGTCGGCCGGGTCGGGCGGCGGCTTGCCTCCTTCGACGGACCGGAAGTCGAGAAACTCCTGCAGTCGCTCGCGCACGATCTGCGCCGCCCAGCGGTCGCCGCGACCGACGTGGCGCAGCAGCTGGTTCAGGTCCCACCCCGGGCAGGTCGGCACCGGCGTGGACGGGTCCGCATCGCGGAAAAACTCCGAAAATGCGCGGTTCTCGTCGAGGAATGCGCCGGCATAGTCCACGCCGGTCAGGCTACTCGCCGGCTTCGCGCCGAACGTCACGCCAGCGTGGCATTCGCGGGTCAGCGCCACGCTGGCGTGACGCTCGGCCCCGGGAGGCCCTCAGGGCCGCGGGGCGCCCAGCCGGAACACCCGCCAGCCAGCCTGCGTCCAGCGGGCGGCGTCGAGGCAATTGCGGCCGTCGACGATGACCCGGGCCCGCACGCGGTCGGCCAGGTCGGCGGGGTCGAGCTCGACGAATTGCCGCCACTCGGTGAGCACGAGCACCGCGTCGGCGCGGTCGCAGGCCTCCTCGACGGAGACCGCGTAGTTCAACGTCGGGAACAGCTGCTGCGCGTTGTCCAGCGCCTTGGGGTCATACACGTTGACCGCGGCGCCGTTGAGCTGCAGCTGCCCGGCGACGTTGAGCGCGGGCGAGTCGCGCACGTCATCGGATTCGGGCTTGAACGCCGCACCGAGCACCGCGATGTTGGCGCCCAGCAGTGAGCCGCCGCACGCTGCGCTGGCGAGCTCCACCATCCGGGTGCGCCGGCGCATGTTGATGCTGTCGACCTCACGCAGGAACGTCAGCGCCTGGTCGGCCCCCAATTCGCCGGCGCGGGCCATGAAGGCGCGGATGTCCTTGGGCAGGCAACCCCCGCCGAAACCCAAACCGGCGTTGAGGAATTGGCGGCCGATCCGCGGGTCGTAGCCGAGCGCGTCGGCCAGCACGCTGACGTCGGCGCCGGCGGCCTCACACACCTCGGAGATGGCGTTGATGAACGAAATCTTCGTCGCCAGAAAGGCATTGGCCGACACCTTGACCAGCTCCGCGGTCTGCAGGTCCGTCACCAGGAACGGCACGCCGTCGGCGAGCAAGGGGCCGTACAGCTCACGCACCGCCGCCTCGGCGCGCATCGAATCCTGTTGCACGCCAAGCACGATGCGGTCGGGGTGCAGCGTGTCGTGCACCGCATAACCCTCGCGCAGGAACTCCGGATTCCAGGCGACCTCGACCTCGACGCCGTCCCGCGCCAGCCCGGCCGCGCGGTGGTTCAGCTCGGCCGCGGTCCCCACCGGGACGGTCGACTTGCCCACCAGCACCGACGATCTCGTCAGCCGCGGCACCAGCGCGTCGATGACGGCGTACACGTGGCGCAGGTCGGCACCGTACTCGCCCTTCTTCTGCGGCGTGCCGACGCCGAGGAAGTGCACGTCGGCGAACTCGGCCGCCATGTCGTAGTCGGTGGTGAACCGCAGCCGCCCCGCGGCCAGGTTCTTGGTCAGCAGCTTGCGCAGCCCGGGCTCATAGAACGGGATGTCACCGCCGGCGAGCTTGGCGACCTTGCCGGGGTCGATGTCGACCCCGACGACCTCGTGTCCCAGTTCCGCCATTCCAACGGCGTGGGTGGCGCCCAGGTAGCCGGTGCCGAAAACGGTGCATCGCATACAACCGGTGTAGGTCGCCGCGATGAGCGAACTGCATCGCCCGGCTGAGCGGGGGGCAAACGGCGGATGACAGGTGGTCTGCCGTCCGGACTAGCGGCGGCCGAAACCTCCGTGACCACCGCCGAAGCCGCCGTGGCCGCCGCCGAGGCCCGGAAGCCCGGGAATTCCGCCGCCACCACCACCGCCGCGCGGCCCCTCCTCGCCGCCGCCGTGCGGCGGCCCGAAGCCGCCTCCGGGGGGCCCACCGATGACCGGCCCGCCGATGCCGGGAATCGGCAGCGGGATCGGCACCGGAATGGGGGCCACCGCGGGTGGCGGGGCCGGAGCCGGCGCCACCGGAATCGGGGCGGGCGCCGGGGCCTCGGGCACCGGGACCGGAGCGGGGGCCGCCGGCGCCGGGGCGGGCACCTGGACCTCAGGCA
>NZ_MPNT01000007.1 GCF_001907675.1 Mycobacterium paraffinicum | reverse complement strand
TGATGATGGAGGCGGGTAGGCCGTTGTGTTGGCCGAGTTTGCCCGAGGCCAGCAGGGCCCGGTTGGCTGCCAGCAGTGCGTCGTGGTTGCGTTGGGCCGCCGAGCGGGCGTCGCGTTCGATCGCGTCTTGGCTGGGGGCCCCGTCGATGCAGGGGGTGTCGTCGAGCGGGTTGCACATGCCGGGGGCGGCGAGTTTGGCCAACACGGCTTCGATGGTGGCGCGGGCTTCGGGGGTGAGCAGTCCGCGCAGCTCCGCCATGCCGTCGGGGCCTTGTGTGCCCAGGGTCAGGCCGCGGCGGCGGGCGCGGTCCTCGTCGCGGTAGGTGCCGTCGGGGTTGAGGCAGTCGGCGAGGTGATCGGCGAGCTGGGCCAAGTGTTCGGGCCGGTAGTGGGTTGCGTGGGCGGCTAGGTCGGCCTCCACGGCGGCGCGGGTGGCCGCGTCGATCCAGCCGGGTAGGTGGCGGAAGAATTTGCGGATCACCGCCACCTGCCCACCGCCCAGTTTCCCCTGGCGTTGGGCGGCCGCGGTGGCCGGCAGGACCGGTTCCAAGGGTTCCCCGGTCAACCCGCGCCGCGGCCCCAGATCGGTCGCCTCCTTGACCCGCTGTGACGCCTCGGCGTGGCGGATCAACGTGGCCTCGGCGATCGCATGCGCCAGCGTGCCGCCCAACTCTTCCGGACTGGCCTGGCAGGCCAGGTTGTTGATCACCGGATGCTCGATCGCGGGCAGCTGACGGCGCGCCTGCTCGCAGCGTTCCAGCATCGCCAACTGCTGCGAAACGGTCATCGCCTCCACCGGCAGCGCACGCGCGCGAGCCAAAACTGAATCCAAGTCGTCGAACACCGCCTCGGCGTCGAGGTGACCGCGTGGACTCATACCCCAAAGCCTAGGAACACCTACCGACAAATAATGCCATCCTGGGACCACTGAAACGAAAGTGGTGCAAGTGATTTCAGAGACCGCGGCGGGATTGGGAGATAGTAGCGCGCCGGTGAGCGGCCGATGCAGTGCCGTCCCAGGACGGGCTGGTGGTCAATACTTCGGTGCCGCCCTCGGTGATGTGGACGGTGTCGCGCCGGAAGACCGCCCCGACGCCCTCCTCCCAGACATACCCGGTGATCGCCAACACCATGCCGGCCTCTAGCTGGTCGAGTTCGCCTGCGGCCAACAGGGTTTGGGACACCACGGGCGGATCAAATCCGAGGCCCAACCCGTGCGCGATCGGCATCGGCGGAATCGGTTCACCGGCCGCTCGATAGGCGGCCAGCAAGTCGGAGGTGGGCGCGCCGGGTCGGCAGGCCGCAAGCATGTTGTCGCACAACACATCTGAGCGACGGAATAGCTCGGGGGCGGCAGAACCACCGGCCGGCCAGGTCCGGCCCACCTCTGCGACGTATCCGTTCGCCAGGGCCCCGGCGGCGAACGCGACCAGGTCACCCTGCCGCACCTCGCCCGATCCTGCGCGCCGCCAAGGGTGTTCCTTCGACGTCACCCATGCCGCGTCCTGGGTGGCGGGTGTGCTCACCCCGCCGGCCGCCATGGCCTCCATCATGGCGCCGGCCAGTGTCCGCTCCGAGACGCCCGGCGCGAATTCGGACAGCGCGGCAGCGAGTCCGCGTTCGGCAACCCGGAGCGCGGTGTCCATCGCGGCAATCTCGTCGGCCGTCTTGACGCGCCGTGCGGCGCGCATCGCCGGCTCCGCGTCGACGAGCTCGGCATTGGGGAACGCCTCGGGCAGCAAGGCCGCGAAAGTCGGTGTGATCGCATCGGTTCCGACCCGACGCGCGGTGTCGGCGCCGTCGATCTTCTTCAGCACGTCGATGAGCGTTATCGGGTTCCACGCCAGTCCGTACAGATGATCGTGCCCGATCTCCTCCGGAACCCCCTCGTCGTCGGTGCTGTTCAGATAGATCTCGCCGGACCCGCGCACCAGCACACACATCGGGCCGAACGGCCGCGTCCCCGCGATCCACAACTGCGGTGCGCCGGTCACGTAACGAATGTTGGCCTGCCGCCCGAGCACCAGGATGTCCAGCCCGTGCGCGTCCATCTGCGCCAGCGCGCGTTCCCGACGCCCCGTCCGCAACGCGGCGGGGTCGGGCAGAACGTCAGTCGCCATAGGGGGAATAGGGGTAGTCGGTGATCGGCAGGTAGCCGTCTTCGGTGATCACCACGATCTCCTCACTGCGATAACCGCCCGTCCCGTCTTCCCACACCACGGGTTCCAGCACCAGCACCATTCCGGCCCGGAAGACGAAGTTGTCGTCGAACTCTTCGCCGAGATCCGTGCCGATCATCGGAGCTTCGGCGGGATAGGTACCGATGCCGTGGCCCAGATAGAAATGCGGTAACCAGGGTTTGCGGCCACCATTGGCGGCGATCGCCGCACGCGCCAGGTCACCGGAGGTGACACCGGCTTTGGTCACCGCGAGCACCGCGTCCATGATCGCCCGCCATTGTCGAAACTGGTCCTGCTGTCTCTGGGTTGGCGGTTGGCCGACCACCCAGGTCCGGCCGAAGTCGGAGCAGTACCCGGCATACGTGATGCTGATGTCGGTCCACAGCACGTCACCGGCGGCCAGTTCACGACCGGTGGGGAGCAGCGGCAGTGCCAGATCGCCATGCGTCGTCCACACCCCGGCTTCCCGGGAACTCGGCATCACCTGCCAGATGGCCTCCAGCATGTTGGTGGTGGCGCCCAGCTCGAAAGCGCGCCGCACCAGCGTGGCCGACAGGTCGATCTGGCGGACTCCCGGCGCCAGCGCCTGCTGCACGTCGACGATCGCCTGTTCCGTGATGCGGGTGGCCCGGCGAAGGCAGGACAGCTCATCCCGGGTCTTCACCAACTGGGCGGCGCCGACCACGATCGCCGCGTCCGTGGGCTCGCCCCCGGGGAACAGCTTGCGGCCGGCCCTTCGCATCGCGCCGGTCAGTTCGTCGACGGCGACGTTCGCGCCCGGCGGGACCAGCCCCGCCAGCTCGCGCGCGAATTGCTCGACGCCGTGGTCGAATTCGAGATAGACGGGTCCGTGCAGATGATCGTCGGGCACCGGTGACTCCGAGGACGCCCCGCCGCGGAACGGCATGAACAGGTGCGGGTGTTCGTCGTCGGCGAGCACGACCGCGACCGGCCGCTCCACATGGGACAGACCGGCGTCCAGCAGCGGCCAGCTGGCCCCCGTCGCGTACCCGACGTAGCCGTTCATCAGCAGGATCAGCGCATCGACACCGTGGTCGGCCATCGCCGCGCGCAGCCTCGCGCCCGTCTCGGAACGCATGCGCGCCCGATCCGGCTCATCGGGGATCTCGATGAGCGACCCAGGGGGGCTGAGTGATCCGGTCATCTCAAAGGCGATTCCGATCTCGTCGACTTGGGCGAGCCCCAGGCCATCCACCCTAAATGAGGCGCACACGTGGGTGTCGCCGAACTGCGATTCGAAGCCGCCGCGGGTCTCCTGGCGTTGCGGCGGTGTCATGACGGCGGCAGCTCGTGGCTCGGCACCGCAACGCAACGCCTTCCAGCGAACTCGCCGCGAAGGTCCGCTGCGGCGCCCACAGGCCGGGAATACAGTCTGCGTATGAATCCGCTGCAGCGGGTCGCTCGCAACCCCGCGGCCTACCGCCGGCTCGTCCTGACCGGTCGGCCCGTCGCGGAAAGTCTTGAGGCGCTACTTCGCTTCGCGACGACCGGGCGGTTCGGTGTGCTCGATCTCGCGGGCCTGCCGAACGTGCAGATCACCACGTCGGGCCGCAAGACGGGCCTGGCCCGTACGGCGACGGTGCAGTACGTGCCGGTCGACGGCGGGCTGCTGCTGGTCGGCTCCAACTGGGGCCGAGAGCGCCATCCCTCATGGTCGGCGAACCTCAAAGCGACACAACGCGTTACCGTCCGCAGGCACGGCCATCGCTTCGTCGCGTCGGTGCGGCTGCTCACCGGCGCGGAACGCGACGAAGCATGGTCCACGGCGGTGGCGCACTGGCCGAACTACCAAATCGCCCAGGATCGCGCGGGCCGGCGCCAATTCCGGCTATTTCTCCTCACGCCCACCGCGTAGGGGTCGCGACGACCGCTAACCCGGGTGAGATTTCTGCAGATGGGCGATCTCGCCACCCCAAACGGATTGGGCCCCAGCATCACCCACGCGGTAGATCTGGATCGTCGATGCGACGGCCACGGCGAGCACCAGTATCGCGATGGTCGCCCGGACCACCACGCGGCTCTGGTCCGAGCGGCGTTCGATCACGTGCATCGCCACGAGCACCAGGGCGGCCGCCAGCAGTGCGGCGGAGAAGTAGGTCATCGTGCTGCCCAGGGCGGCGTGCTTTTGCAGGATGGCGCTGGGTTCGGCCCTCAGGTCGTAGAGCCATTCGCCGGCGTTCACCGTGATCGGCGTCAGCACCATGGTGACGGCGGCCGATAGCACTGCCAACCACAACAGAGGGCCGCGCCGCGCCGTCGGCCAAAACACGCACACGATCTCCAGCAGGGCGGTCAGGGGCACGAGCACCACCACGAAGTGCAGCAGCAGGGCATGGGCCGGCATGCCGTTGATGACGGTCAATCGGGCTCCTTGGTAGTGGGCGGTCAGCTCGCGGTCAGCCGCCGAGCCCCTTCTTGATGGCCGCGTCCTGTTTCTGGCCGACGTCGTTGACGAAATCCGCGGGGGCCAGCGTGTCGGGCGGTCCGTCGAACTGCAGCGTGACGAAGGCCCTGCCCTCGGTGAACAGCAGCAGGGTCACACCCTTGTTGCGGTCGGGGGAGTTGCCCAGCAGGGTCGTTCCGCCCGTCCCGACGTTTGCGGCTTGCGTGGTCGGGTTCTTGATCACGTCACCCTGAGCGCCCTTGGCCGCGTTCAACGCGTTCGTGGCGGCGCCGGGGTCGGCCAACACCTGGATGGTGTCCTTGATGACGTGGCTGCCGTCGTCGTCTTTGAACGTCGTCGCGACGCCCGGCTGGCCGTTCGGGTTGCTGATCGGCGGGCTGGCCGTGAACTGAATCGGGGCGTTGATGTCGCCGGCCTGGATCAGCAGTCCGGTGTAATCGCCCGGCTGCGCGGGAGCCGACGACGCCGGCGCCGAGCTCTGGGCGCTTGAAGCCGAGCTGGAGGTTCCCGGCTTCGACGTCGAGGGCGTCGAATTCTTGCCGCCGCACCCCGCTACCGCCACCGCCACCGCCGTCGTCGCCGCGATGCCCGCGGCCACCGTCCGTGAAGTCCTCATCGATCGAGCCCCCTTCCCAGGCAGCCTTCGGCGCCGCAGTCGAGTTCGTTCCCGAATCGCACAGTACATTGCGGCGTGACGCGGGCGTGGCGCCGAAGGCCCCTGGCGGGCGATGAGTGTTAGTCCAATTGGTCGCGCAGGCAGCGCAGGGTGCTGGCCAGGATGCGGGAGACCTGCATCTGTGACACCCCGATGCGCTCGGCGATCTGGCTCTGCGTCATCGACTCGAAGAACCGCATGCGCAAGACCTCGCGTTCGCGTTCGGGCAGGCCGGCAACCAGGACCCGCAGGGCCTCGCGGTTGGTGATGTGTTCGATCTGCGGATCGATGCCGCCAACCGCGTCGGCGACCAGGCGGGGCGTGCCCGAACTGTCGGTGCCCACCGGCGCGTCCAGGGAATCCAACCGGTAGGCATCGCCGGCCACGAGGCATTCGACGATTTCCTCGCGGGGGACTTCCAGCGCCTGTGCCAGCTCGCCCGCGGTGGGCGCGCGCCCAAGCTTCTGAGCCAGATCCCCGGTCGTCCGGCTGATCTGCACGTGCAGCTCGCGCAACCGCCGCGGGACCCGCATGCCCCAGCTGTAGTCGCGGAAATACCTCCGCACCTCGCCCATCATGGTGGGGACGGCGAAGCCGATGAAGCTGGGTCCCTTGGCGGGATCGAACCGATTGACGGCGTTCATCAATCCCAGGCGTGCCACCTGGACGAGGTCGTCGATACCTTCACCGCGGCGGGCGAAGTGGCTGGCGACATGGTCGGCCAGGGGCAGGCATCGGGCCACGATCCGTTCGCGTTGGCGGCTGTACTCGTGCGACTCGGCAGGCATCTGACGCAGCTCGACGAACATCTGGACCACGTCGTCGTAGGAATCGTCGGCTTTTTTGTCGCGGCACTCGGCAGGGCGCGGGCGTGGGGTCGTTATTACATCGGTCATAGGCGCACGCGCCCGGTGTCGGCGCGGTCGATCCTCAAAAGTCCTGCATACAAAACGATTTGCATTGCTGACTCACTCCTCTGAGTCGTGTGCAGCGAGACATGACAGCTATCTCGCCGCCCTCTATCCGCCGGACTCGTTATCGATCCAACACACACGGATTACCGAAGGGGGATGACTCGGGTGTTCGTCGCCGGAGCCATATCAAGCTCGGTAGCCATGCGGCTGACTGGCCGCTTTGAGCTAAACGGCGACACGTCCAGAACGGACTTCATTGGTGACTATACGCCCCTTCGCGCGCGCCCGCGATCGCTTGGCCCGATTGGGTCTGAAACGGACGTGTCAGGTCGAGGTTCTCATTTCCAGCCGCGCTGGGTACTGTTCGCCTAATGTTCGTGACCGAATTCGTACGACGTGTCGTTGACCGATGCCGAGAGCCGGTCACGCACAACGCTTTCCGACACCGATGGTGGTGAACGAGGCAGAGCGCCTGCTGGCCGGCCGCGCGGTGGTGGTGGCCGGCGGCAGCCGCGGGATCGGGCGCTCGGTCGCCGAACTGCTCGGCGCCCTGGGCGCCGGCGTCGTGGTCAATGGGCGCGACGCGGACGCCGTCGCGGAGACCGTCGCCGCCATCACGGCATCCGGCGGGCGGGCCACCGCGGTGGTCGGACCCGCGAACTCCGAGCGCATCGCCGGGGCGCTCGTCGACGACTGCGTCCGTACTTATGGGCAGCTGGACGGCCTGATCAACTGCGCGGGAATCGCCGAGCCGCCCGGCTCCTCGATCTTGAACATCGCACCGGACGATTTCGACCGCCTGATCAGCGCCCACCTGGGCTCGGCGTTCCACACGTGCCGGGCGGCCGCCCGTGTGATGGCCGCGCAGGGGCACGGCGCGATCGTCACGACCAGCTCGGTCGCCTTCCTGGGCGACTACGGCGGCACCGGCTATCCCGCGGGCAAGGGAGCGGTGAACGCCATGACCATGGCCGTTGCCGCCGAACTGAAGCCGCACGGCGTACGGGCCAACGTGGTCTGTCCCGGCGCCAGGACGCGGCTGTCCACGGGCGCCGAGTACGAACGACACATCGAGGACCTGCACCGCCGCGGTTTGCTGGACGAAACGACCATGCGCGCCTCGCTGGACAGCGCCCCGCCGGCCTTCGTGGCCCCGCTCTACGCGTATCTGGTGAGCGACCTCGCCCAGGGCGTTACGGGCCAAATCTTTGTTGCCGCAGGAGGATTCGTCGGTAGTTTCGACCGACCGACGCCGCGGCTGCTGGGCTATCGGGATCACCATGAGGCCGAACCCTGGTCGGTCGATGAATTGCACACGATGATCGGGCTCAGGATAGCCGCCCACTGAGCGGCCCGACAGCAAACCGACCCCGCCCCCGCGTGCCCGGGTCGGGGCGAGCCCGGGCCGCCGTTTGAGGAGCACCGTCATTTCTCCGGCGGGCCACCGGAAAGTCGCACGTTGGGGGTGTGCGTCGCGGTCCCGCGTCATACGCTGTCCTGCGAACCGCAGGAGGGTGTTTTGACAATGCAACCGAACCCGCTAGACCCAGTTGCCAGCGAACGGCTGTCGCACGCAGGCAAGGTGTTCACTTCCGATCTGTCCATCAACGAATTCGCGCTGCTGCATGGGGCCGGATTCGAGCCGATCGAACTGGTGATGGGCGTCTCGGTCTACCACGTCGGTTACCAGTTCACCGGCATCCGGCAGCAATCCGAGCTGCCCGTGCTCACCGACGCCACCTACCGGGCGCGGTGGAATGCGATGTCGCGGATGCAGGCGGAGGCCGATTCGCTGGGCGCGGACGGCGTGGTCGGCGTCCGGCTCGAATGGCGGCATCAGGGCGAGGGCGAGCATCTGGAGTTCATCGCGGTCGGAACCGCGGTGCGCTACCTCGAGAAGCCCGGGGTCTACCGGCGCCCCAACGGGCAGGCGTTCACCAGCCATTTGTCCGGGCAGGACCTGACGACCCTCCTGCGGTCGGGGTTCGCCCCAGTGGCGTTCGTGATGGGCAACTGCGTGTTCCACATCGCGGTGCAAGGGTTCCTGCGCACGCTGAGCCAGGTGGGCCGCAACGCCGAGATGCCCCAGTGGACGCAAGGGAGCTACCAGGCCCGCGAGCTGGCCATGTCGCGCATGCAGAGCGAGGCCGAGCGCGATGGCGGAACCGGCGTCGTCGGCGTGCATTTCGCCATCTCGAACTACGCGTGGGGCCATCACACCGTCGAGTTCTATGTGGCCGGAACCGCGGTGCGTCGCGCCGGCGAGCCGCAAACCCTGACGCCGTCGTTCGTCCTGCCCATGAGCGATTGATGACGAGCCTCGATCAGCAGCGGGTCGGTCACGCGATCGGGACGACGCTGGCCGGCCCTGGGGGAGTCGGGCTGGTACTCAGGGTCTTCTGCGGCGTTCCCGGAGTGATCCTCATTCCGGCGCGGCGGGGGTTCTTCCGGTCGCAGCCCGAGCGGGTGCAGATCGGCGACTGGCGTTACGAGGTCACCCCGGACGGCCGCTTGAGCGCCGCCCACCTGGTCAACGGCATCGTTCTGGCCGAGGAGGTGCTCGCTGCCGGCGCCGTCGGACCGCACATCGCCCGCGCGCTCGGCCAGCTGGTGAGCAGTTACGGTCCGACGATCATGCCCAACATCGATGCGGCCCTCGAGGTGCTCGAGGCCGGCGCCGGCCCGCGCTGACGCAGAATCAGCGCGCTGGTCTAGATGCGACCGGCGGCAAAGTCAGCCGCCTGATCAACCATGCCGGCTTCGACGTACTGCCGATGCGCAAGAGGGTTGGTGGCGTCCGAGCAGATGGGGTCGCCGGGCACGCACAATTCGATGGTCTTGCCCGAATACGGCGGGCCGATCGTCACCGGCGGCTCGTTGATGATGCTCATGAACTGGCTCGACGGCTTTCCGAACAGGGCGACCGCGGCCACGTGGTTGGAAACCTCGACCGGCATCGGCTGCAGCGCCCGCACCAGGTGCACCCCGTCGGGCACGGCGCTTTCGGTGACGAAGCCGATCACGGCCGCGCCCTGGGAGTACCCGCCCAGCACCATCCTGGTTCTGGGGCACGAGACCGCCATGTGTTCGACGTGCGCGCCCGCATCGCTGATGCCGTCCACGGCCCGCGGGAAATCCGTCGTCGCCGGGTAGTCGACCGGGTAGACGCCCAGGGACCTGCCGCCGACGTGCGAGCGCATGGTGTCGACGAAACTCTGGCCGATGCGGCCGACGCCAGGGGGCTCGTTGGTACCCCGCGCGAACACCACCTCGACATCGGGGCACGGGTCGCCCGCGGCCAGGGGAGCAACCGGAAGCGCCCAAAAGGGTGCCAGCACAGCACCAATCAGACCGGCGAGGGTATGCGCCTTCACAGCGCGATCTTGTCACAGGCTGGCGTAGCGCGCGCGTTGTGCGGCGACGGCCCACCGCCGGACTATCGCGGCGAGCCGGGCCCCGGCGGATGGGATCCTCTGTGCGCCAAGGAACCGGCGGCGCGCAGCACGCCGCGGAACGCGTAGGCGGCGGTCACGATGGTCAGCAGGATCAGCAAGACGAACATGGGCAGCCAGTTGCTCCTGCTGTGGTCGACGTCCCACCAGATGATGGTGAACAGCACCGCGCAGACCAGGAGCACCAAGTCCCGCCAGTTGCCCTCGTAGGACAACGCCGCCTTGCGCAGCGCCCGGCCGCGGTCGGCGGTCTCGATCAGGTCGTCGATGCGGGCGTCGATGGTGCGCTGTAGCTCGGCGCGCCGGGTGGCGGCCTCCGGCGGCAGCCGCTCCAGCAAGTCCATGTCCTGCGCGATCAGGCCCCGATAGTCGGGCCGCCGGAACTGGCCGGCGGCGACGGCCAACATCGCCCCACCGAAGACGGGCGCACTATTGAGCGCGATCTGTCCGAGGCCGGTCATGCCCGCTCCTTATGGTTGTCGTCAACCGAGCCCGTCGCCGATTGTCACGATGCCCTGAAGGGGCGCCGCCGCGTGCGCGGCGGCTCGGGGGTTTGCAGCGCGTCCATCGCGCGCAGCAGCTGCGGATAGGCGATCGCCGGTCCCAGCCAGCGGGTGAGGTAACGGCGCAGATCGGCGCCGCTGCGCGGCGGCCGCCCCGGGTCGGCGAGGAAGGAGTGCAGCACCCGCAGGCTGAATTCATTCAGCTCGTCGAGGCCGGCTTCGTCGAAACCGTAGCTCTCCCAATCGATGTCGTAGCGGTGCAGCATCGCCCGTCCGAACGCCAGGGCGGTATCGGAGATGATCGAGACCTGCTGGCCGCCCCGGTGGCGCTGACTCAGCACGAATTCAACCTGGTTGTCCGACGCCAACTCTTCGATGGCGAACGCCATCCCTTCGGTCATCGCCACGACCGGGTCGCTGACGCCCT
Source organism: Mycobacterium paraffinicum (assembly GCF_001907675.1). Taxonomy (GTDB): domain Bacteria; phylum Actinomycetota; class Actinomycetes; order Mycobacteriales; family Mycobacteriaceae; genus Mycobacterium; species Mycobacterium paraffinicum_A. The sequence continues at coordinate 224,931 of NZ_MPNT01000007.1, read as the reverse complement.
CGAGGTGGGCGGCCATCCGATCCGGGAACCCGTCGGCCGACCGCATCGCCGATGCCACCAACAGCGCCTGCGTCCCGGGGAAGTAGCGGTAAACGGTCTGTCGGGTCACCCCGAGCGCCCGCGCCACGTCGGCGATCCGCATCGCCGAGCCGCGTTCGTCGATGATCCGGTCGGCTGCGTCAAGGATGCGCTCGATCGCCTCCTCGTCGGAGGCGGGCGTGTCTCCTGACCAACCGTGACTGCGCATCTATCGACCGGCAAACCCGTAGTCGTCGATCCCCACAGCCGGATCATAGCGGCTGGGGGCCCGCGACCGGCGCTGGTTAACACGACCGGACACTTCCGCCATTATGTATGATCACCACGAACAGTGGGGTGCCGCGCGGCAGGAAGGCCGAACTTTGCACTACGACACCGTGATCACGAACGGCCGCTGGTTCGACGGGACGGGCGCTCCCTCGGCGCGCAGGAACATCGGCGTGCGCGACGGCCGGGTCGCCACCGTCAGCCCGGAACCGCTCGACACGACGGGCGCCGAGTTCCTGCGGGCCGGTCAGGAAGCCGCCAGCCTGACGCCGGTGGCGTGAACCGTCGACACCTAATCCGTTGCCGCACAGTCGGTCAGGCGACGGAGGCGCCCAGGATGAGGTTGACGGCCTCATCGAGTTGCCCCTCGATCTCGTCGAAGCTGACGAACCGGGCCGTCATCAGGGCGCCGGAGAAGGTGATCTGCAGCGTGGACTTCACGGCGCGCGGCCAGCCGGGTCCCAGAGCGGCCCCGATCCGCATCGACACCTCCTGCCCGATTTGCTCCCGAATCGGCCGCACCGCCGGGTCATCGGCCATCAGTGCGGCGCCGCAGGCGGCGGTCAGCTCCGGCTCGTCGGCGACCACCACGGCCATGTCTCGCAGCGTCGCGCTGACCCGCGTCTTGGTCGTCTCGTTGACGTCGGTATGCAGTGGCAGCTCGCGCAGGAAGCGCAGATACACGGCCGCCACCAGGGCGCTTTTCGACGGAAAGTAGGTGTAGGCGCTGGCCGGCGAAACCCCGGCGCGGGTCGCCACCGAGCGCATCGTCAGATTGGCGTACGACGACTCGCGCAACTCCTCCAGCCCGGCGTCGAGGACCTTGCGGATCGTCTGCCCCGGTCTGCGGTCGGACCTGCGCGCCGCATCTTTAGACACCCGTCCAGTGTAGGAAGGCGTTGCGCCCGCGCGGCAGCGCGACCTGCCCGGTGCGGGCGGCGTCTAGCGGACAGCTGTCCAGAACAATCTAGAGTTGCGCCTATGGCCGAGGCGGACCGGCGGCGCTGGGACGAGCGGTACGCGACGAAGGCGCCGCCGGCGGTGGAGGCGGTGGGGCCGCCCGAATTCCTGGCGCCCCATGCCGAGCTCCTTCCCGCCGCGGGAAGGGCGCTCGATCTCGCGTGCGGTCCGGGGCTGGCGGCAGTGTGGCTTGCGACGCGCGGGCTCACCGTGCGCGGCGTGGACGTCTCGCCGGTGGCGGTCGCCCAGGCCCGTGACCTGGCTCAGCGCGCCGGGGTCGGCGACCGGTGCCGGTTCGAGGTCGTCGACCTCGACGGCGGGCTGCCGGCCGGACCGCGCGTGGATGTCATCCTCTGCCACCGATTCCGGGACCGTCGCCTCGACCGCGCGATCGTCGAGCGCCTGGCGCCCGGCGGGCTGCTGGCGATGGCCGTGCTGAGCGAAGTCGGCGGTTCCCCGGGGCCGTTTCGCGCGGTCGCGGGCGAGCTGCCCGCGGCGTTCGCCGACCTCGATGTGCTCGCCGCCGGTGAGGGTGCGGGCTGCGCGTGGCTGCTGGCGCGCGCAGCCAACACCGCTGAGTAGCAAGCCTTTTCGCTGCAGGCGACGTGGCGCCCGGCGCGCTGGCGACCGAGCTGGGCGAATCGGCGTCCGGCCCGGCGGTCTGCAGGTAATGTCACGCGCATGGAGCGGCGCGTCCTCGAAGCGGTGATCTACGAACGCGAGCCGCCGATTGCGCGGATCATCCTGAACCGGGTCGACAAGGCCAACACGAAGGACGCGGTCCTGGTCACCGAAGTCGACGCGTGCCTGCACGAGGCCGACCGCGACAAGGAGATCAGGGTCGTCATCCTCAAGGCGAACGGAAAAGGCTTCTGCGGGGGACACGTGGCCCGCTGGGGCCCCGACGAAAATCCGTACCCGGACTTCGGTGAGACCTTCGAAGACCTGTACAAGGGCACGGCCGATCTGTTCTTGTGGCCGACGTTGTATCTGTGGGAATTCCCGAAGCCGACCATTTCCGCGATTCACGGCTACTGCATGGGCGGTGGGATCTACCTCGGCCTGCTGACCGACTTCTGCGTCGCATCCGAGGACGCGTACTTCCAGATGCCGCTCGCCCAAAGCCTCGGTGAGCCCGGTGGCCACACCATGATCGAGCCGTGGTTGCTGATGAACTGGCATCGCACCATGGATTGGCTGCTGCTGGCCCCGACGCTGTCCGCCCAACAAGCTCTCGATTGGGGGCTGCTCAACAAGGTGGTGCCGCGCGAAGATCTCGACGACACCGTCGAGGAGATGGCACGCAAGATCGGCCAAATCCCGTTGACGACGCTGATGGCGGTGAAGAACAACGTGAAGCGCGCGTGGGAGTTGATGGGGATGCGGGTCCACCTGCAAGTCAGTCACATCCTGACCAACATGGTGGGCGCCGCCACCGACGTGCAGGCCCGGCGGGCCGAGCTGAAGCAGTCGGGCATGAAGCCGCGCGAGTTCGTCGGCCATGACGAGGACTCTTAGCGCGAGCAGACGCAAAGTCACATATTTCGGCGCTCAATCGGGCGATTTTGTGTCTGCTCGCGGGTCAGCGGCTTCTCTCGCCCGCGACCCTGCGACCCGCGGCATGGCGGGCGGCGACATAACCGAAAACCATCGTGTAGGCGATGCTTCCACCGGCGCCCAGATAATTTCGGCCCATCACCGTTGCCGTGATGTTGCCTGTCGCGTACAAGCCGTCGATCACGCAGTCGTCCTCGTCGAGCACCTGCGCGTGCTCGTTGGTGATCACGCCGCCGCACGTCCCGACATCGGCCGGAACGACCTTGGTGGCGTAGTAGGGCGCCCGCTGGAGAGGGCCGAGCGCCGCGTTGGGGCGATACCCGGGGTCGCCCAGGCAGTCGTTGTACGCCGACTGGCCGCGCCCGAAGTCCGGGTCCAGGCCCTTGGCCGCAAACCCGTTGAAACGCTTGATCGTCTGCTCGAGCGCGTCGGGGGGGACGCCCATCTGGCGCGCGAGGTCGCCGATGGTCTCGCCCCGGACGACCGCGCCGCGCGTGATGAGTTCTTCGGGGAGGCGCCGTTTCTTGAACGGGTTGGCCCCCGAAACGTATCGGGTGATGTAGCCCTCGTCGAAGACCATCCAGCACGGCACGGCCTTGTTCGCGTACATCGCCTTGCCGACTTCGACGTAGGAGTTGGACTCGTTGCAGAACCGTCGGCCCGTTCCGTCGACGTAGATGGCGCCGGGTCGCTGGCGGCCGCTGCCCAGCGCCCTCGCGGCGTCACCGCCGTCGGCGATGAAAACCGATGGCAGCCACCAGGCCTCGTCCATCAGGTCGGTCTTCGCGCCGAGCCCGATAGCGGACTGCAACACCTCGCCGGTGTCGCCGGCGTTCGCGATCGACCAGTGTCCTTCGTTGGGCTGGTCCCCGCTGTAGCGGCGGCGCATGTCCGCGTTGCGGCTGAAGCCGCCCGCCGCGAGCAGGACGCCCTTGCGGGCCTCGACGTTCAGCGCGGAGCCGTTGCGGGAGACGCGCGCGCCGACGACGCGGCCGTCCTCGACGATTAGGCCCTCGATCGCGGCGCCGGTCCAGATCGGCGGCTCACCCCGCAGGTCGATCAGCGCTTTGAGCAGCTGCCCGATCAGGGATGCGCCGTTGGTCAGCATGTCGCGGCCCCGGAGCCTGGCCGCCCTGGTGCGCGCGAACACCCGCATGGCCACCGCGAAGGCCCGCGGCGACCGGTTGAAGTACTGCACCGACCGCAACTCGTTCGTCTTCAGGACGAACCCGCCATAGCTCTTGGCCATCGAGGGCTGGACCTTGCCGCCCCAGCTCCCCAGCGCCGCCGCATCGTAGGGGACGCACTCGATGGCGCGGCCGGCTTCGTTGCCGCCCTTGTGGTTCGGGTAGTAGTCGCTCCAGCCCGGGCACCGCACGAACCGAACGCCCTTGCGGGTCAGGAAGTTGATCATCTCGTAGCCCGCGGTGAGGAACATCTCGCGCCGCGCCGGCGACGAGGCCGGGCCGATGTCGCCGACGACGTCGTCGAAATAGGCCAGTCCGTCCTCGTGCGAGTCCGGGATTCCGTCGGCGCGCATCAACGGGTTGTTGGGCAGCCACACCATGCCACCGGACAGCCCGGTGGATCCGCCGACCAGGGGTTGCTTCTCGACCACCAGGGGTTCGATGCCGGAGTCCAGCGCCGCCAGCGCCGCGACCATGCCGCCCCCGCCGCTGCCCGCGATGAGCAGATCGACCGAGCGGTCCCACCGGGCGGTCATCGTGCCCCCGTGCTGAAACCCAGGTCGGCGACGGGGACGTCGATGGTGGTGTTGGTCCGCTGGATGGCGGGCACCAGGGCGTCGTATGGCAGGCCGGCGAGGAAGCCGTCAATCACGCGTTCGAAGTTGGAAATCAAGCCCTCGATTCGGCTGGACAACCGCATGTATTCAAAACCCTTGGAGTGCAGTCCCTTTTGTTGCCTCGGCAGATTGGAGAAATCCTGGGCCGGTATCGGCGGCCAGCGTGGGTCGTCGGGCGCCATGGGTACGGGCGGCGTCGGCTTGGGCGTGCTCTGCTCCGGCGGGATGCGGGTGAGTGACCAGATCTCGAACAACGTCTCCTCGGGACCGAGCGGCCGGATCCGGTAGGACGAGGCGCTGCTGTACTGGGGCAGCAGGAAGTAGTGCGGGAAAGCGAAATTGATCGCCTCGTCGATGCCGCGCCGCTGCAACTCGTTGAGGTCGGGGATGTCGCAGCCCCGGGCTCGATGCCAGTGCACGATGGCGTCGTTGAGCGCGCTGCGCCACACGGCCATCGCCTCGGCCGGGTCGGCCGGCAGTTCCATGTCCTGCAGGCCCTCGGCGATGCGGACGTCGTTCTCGTGCGTCATGCCGGCCATGCCCTCACCCAAGGTGCGCATGAAATACAGGTTGGTCTGGGCCAATCCGGGTGGTTTGGCGGCGTCGGGCCGCTTCGGCATGCTGGACGGCAGCAGTTGCGGGTGGGTTTGCGGGACGTGATAGCCCTCCATGAAGGCGGCGGTCGCCAGTTTCCAATTCACCGGCAGCCGGCACGACTGCCACCACTCGACGCGCAGCGACTCGACTTTCCATGCGTCGTAGATCGACGCGAACGGCTCGAAGCAGTCACGGAATGGCGGTGCATCGTCGTCGAGGTTGATCCACGCGCATCCGCCCCAGACCTCGCACCGTACCGAGACCAGGCGAAGATCGTCCGCGTCGAGGTTGTGATCGTCGAACTCCTCGGGCCTTGCCACGTTGGTATTGCGCCCGTCGATGCCCCAACACCAGCCATGGAACGGGCAGACGAACGTGCGTCGGTTTCCGTTGCCCTCCACCAGCTTTACCCCGCGGTGGCGACACGCGTTGTGATACGCGCGGATGTTGTCCGCGTCCAGGCGGACCACGATGATCGACTCGTCAAGGATCTCGTATTCGACGTAGTCGCCGGGCTTGGGAATCTCCTCCAGGCGGCAGGCCATCTGCCACACGCGCGGCCAGAGCAGTTCGGTTTCGAGCGCGTAGAACTCCGGGTCGTAGTAGCGCTGCTTGGGAATGCGATCCACCGTCTGGACCGCCCACGGCACCGGAAGCGGCGTCCAGTTCAGTTGGCTGTCATGGGTGCTCTGGGTGGTGACCATTCTCATCCCCTCATAGGATCCGCGATGCCCGCCCCTGCCAGTAACGCTCACGGATGCGCCTCTTGTACAGCTTTCCGTTCGGGTCCCGCGGCAACTCAGGAACGAATTCGACGGTGCGCGGGCACTTGTAGCCGGCGGCGTGTGCACGGCAGTACTCGATCAGCTCGGCCTCGAGGTCGGGCCCCGGCGTGACACCGTCGGCCGGTTGCACGACGGCCTTGACCTCCTCGCCGAACTCGTCGTTGGGCACCCCGAAGACGGCCGCGTCGACCAGCTTGGGATGCATGATCAACAGGTTCTCGATTTCCTGCGGGTAGATGTTCACCCCGCCGGAGACGATCATGAACGTGGACCGGTCGGTCAGGTAGAGGTACCCGTCCTCGTCGAGGAAGCCCATGTCCCCAAGGGTGCGCCAGCCGCGGTCGTTGGACACCGACGCGGTCTTCGCGGGGTCCTTGAAGTACTCGAAATCCGGTCCGCCCTCGAAGAACAGCTCGCCGGCCTGCCCGGCCGGCAGCTCGACGCCGTCGTCGCCGACGACGTGCACCGGTGACATGGGCCTACCCACCGAGCCGGGATGGGCGAGCCACTCTTCCGGACCGATCGTCGTCCCCGCGAATCCCTCGGTGCCCCCGTAGTATTCGTGGATGATCGGTCCGAACCACTTCATCATGTGGTGCTTGACGTCGACCGGGCACGGCGCGGCCGCGTGGATGACGCAGCGCAGGCTCGAAACGTCGTAGCGCTCCCGAACCGCTTTGGGCAGCTTGAGCATCCGCACGAACATGGTGGGCACGAACTGAGCGTGCGTGACGCGGTGGGTCTCGATCAGGGAAAGGACGGCCTCGGCGTCGAACTTGCGCATCAGGATCACCGCCGCCCCGACGCGGTTGACCGCCATGGTGTAGTTCACGCCCGCGGCGTGGTAGAGCGGTGCGGGGGACAGGTACAAGCTCGAGGAGCTCAGCCCGTACTTGTGGGTAAGCGCCAGCTCCAGCACCGCCTGCGCCCACGAGCCATTGCCGTCGGCCGGGAGGGGTCGTCGGACGGCCTTGGGCCGCCCCGTGGTGCCCGACGAGTACAGCATCTCCGACCCGTCGGACACCGGCGGCGCGGCGCCGGCCTTCGCCAACGCGTCCTCGTACGCGTGCCAGCCGGGCAGCTCGCCACCGACCACCAGCTGGACGGTGACGGCGGCGTTGGTCGCGCGGACGTGCGCGGCCAGCTCGGGCATGGCGGCGTCGACGAACACCGCCCTGGCGTCGGAGTCGTCGATGACGTAGGCGACCTCGTCCGGGGTGAAGTGGGTGTTGACCGCGGTGTAGTAGAGGCCGGAAAGCTGGCATCCCCAGGTGATTTCGAGGAACTCCGGCCGGTTCGGCAGGATCAGCGCCACGCCGTCGCCCGGGCGCAGACCGGCACCGTGCAGCGCGGCGGCCACGCGTTGGCTCCGCTTGTGGAGTTCGCCGAACGAGATCGCCCGGCCGTCGGCAATGAGGGCCGGCGACGAAGCGGCTGCGATCGCGTGATCGGCGATGTTCACCGGCGGGCCTAAGTGGCTGCGGCGCCGTCAGTGTGAGCGGCCGCTGCGGCCTGGCGCCGGGCGTGCTCGGACGGCAGCACCTTGTCCTTGAACACCGTCTGAATCAGTTGCTGCACATCCTTACTGATCGAGGCCAGCGCGACGAGATCATTGGAGCTCTGCCAGTGCACCCGCATGCCCATCAGTTCCCAGGCCCGCTTGAGGTTGGCCTTGGTCAGCATCAGCGTCGTCAACGGCGCCTGGGCAATGTGCCGGGCAATGGCCTCGACTCGGTCGTCAAGCTGATCACGCGGGACGACCTCGTTGACCAGGCCGACCTCCAGCGCTTTCTTCGCGTCGATCACCTCGGCGGTGAACAGGTAGTAGGCCGCGCGGCGCCAGTTCATGAACACCCAAGGCTCGATGGAACATTCGCCCGACGGCATGCCGAAGCCCTGCAGCGGCGGGTAGGAGAAGTAGGCGTCCTCGGACGCAATGACGATGTCGGTGGTCAGGCCCATATGGGTGCCGCCGCCGACGCAGTAGCCGTGCACCTGCGCGATCGTGGGCTTGGAGAACTCCCACAGATTCAGCGTCGGCTTGACGAACAGGTCCGACTGGGCCTTCCACGGATGGCCGGTCACCATGGAGTTCTCCACGAACGACGGGTAGTCCACGGCGTTGTTGCCGATGGCGTGCCCCGAACAGAAACCCTTGCCGTTGGCCTTGAGCACGAGCACCTTGATGTCGTAGTCGCGGTCCGCGTCCAGTAGCGCGGCGTCGACCTCCTCGGCCAGCTTCTGGTCCTGGGCGTTGGCCTTCTCCGGCCAGTTCAGCGTGACGCGCGCGATGGGCCCCTCTTTTTGATAGATGATTCTCTCGCGAGTCTCGTTGAGATCCATACGTGCTCACCTTTCCTGATTCACGAAGTGATGACACCGATTTCGGCGCCGATGTCGTAGGTCGTCCCGACCTGGCCCGTCCACCGCACGGTGCCCGACGCGCCCGCTTCGATCTCCTGCTCCACCTTCTCGGTCGCGATCACATAGATCGGCGTGCCCGCCTCCACGTGCTGACCACCGTCGACGAGCAGGCCGGTCAGCTCGGCCTCCGACACCGCCACTGAGACCCGCGGAATGCGAATGATGAAGTCAGCCATGCGCCCTCGCTCCGGCGCCGGTCTTGTCGAGGGTCCGCTGCGCGGCCGCCACGATCCGCTCCGGGGAGGGATACACCTGCGCCTCGAGCGCCGCCGCGGCCGGGTTGGGGACGAATCGGGCGGCCACCCGTTCGACGGGCGCCGCCAGCTCGGAGAACAGCTCCGAGTGCAGGATCGCCGCGATCTCGGCTCCGGGACCGGCGAATTGGACCGCGTCATGGATGACGACGGCCCGGCGGGTGCGGCGCACCGAGGCGACGATGGTCTCGACGTCGAGCGGCACCAGGGTGCGCAGGTCGACGACCTCGGCACTCACCCCCTGTTCGTGCAGGGCGGCCGCCGCGCTCAGGGCGTCGTGCACGCAGCGTCCGTAGCCGATCAGGGTCACGTCGGTGCCGGGCCGCTTGATGTCGGCCTGGCCCAACGGGATCGAGAAACCGGGGTCTTTGGGAACGGGACCCTTCTTGCCCTGCAACCGGATCGTTTCGACGAACAGGCACGGATCGGGGTCGAAGATCGCCGCCGTCAGCAGGCCCTTCCCGTCGCGCGGCGTCGACGGCACGATCACCTTCATCCCGGGGATGTGCATGAACCACGCCTCCAGGCTCTGCGAATGCGTGGCGCCGGTGGCCAGCCCGGCGTAGACCTGGGTGCGAATGGTGATGGGCGCCGACGTGCGTCCGGCGGTCATGAACCGCAACTTGGCCGCGTTGTTGATCAGCTGGTCGGCGGCGATGCCGATGAAATCCATGATCATGATCTCGGCCACCGGCAGCAGGCCGTCGATGGCGGCGCCGATCGCCGCACCCACGATCGCCGCCTCCGAGATCGGGGTGTCCAGGACGCGGTCGTGGCCGTACTTCGTCGACAGCCCCGCGGTCGGCCCGGACGCGCCGGGATCGGCGATGTCCTCACCGAGCAGGAACACCCTGTCGTCGGCCGCAAGGGCCTGGTCCAGCGCGAGGTTGAGCGCCTCGCGCATGGTCAACTCCTCTTCTTCTGTGTTCATGACGGGAACCCGATCGGGGTCGCGTACACGTCGGAGTCGAGTTCGTCGATCGACGGGGAATCCGCGCGCATCACGGTGTTTAGCGCCGCCTCGACCGAGGCCAGCGCCTGGGCGTCGATGCGGTCGAGCTCGCCCTGATCGCAGAGGCCCGCTTCGGCCAGGTGGCTACGGAACGCCGGGACCGGGTCGGCTTCCATCGCCGCGGCCAGTTGCTCCTTGGGGATGTAGGGCATTCTGTCGCCGAAGTAGTGGCCGCGGAACCGGAACGTCACGCACTCGATGAAGGTGGGGCCTTCGCCGGCGCGGGCCCGCCGCAGCGCGTCGTCGAGCGCCGAAGTGACCGCCAGCGGGTCGTTTCCGTCGACGCGCACTCCGGGCATGCCGTAGCCCAGCGCCCGGTCGGCGACGTGCGCGATCTTCATGGTGTCGACGGTCGGCGTCATCTCGGCGTACAGGTTGTTCTGGCAGACGAAGACCACCGGCAGGTCCCACAAGGCGGCCATGTTCGCCGCCTCGTGAAAGGACCCGGTGTTGGTGGCTCCGTCGCCGAAGCTGACCACCGTGACGCGGTCGGAGCCCCTGCGTTTCGCGGCCATCGCCAACCCCACGGCCACCGGCGGTCCGGCCCCGACGATGCCGGTCGAAAGCATCACGCCCTTCTCGGGTTTGGCGATGTGCATGGTGCCGCCCTTGCCACGGGCGGCGCCGACGGTGCGGCCCATCATCTCGCCGTAGATCTCCTCTAGCGGGACGCCCTTGCCGATGAGGTCGTGCAGGCCGCGGTAGGTGGTGACCAGCTGGTCGTCGGGGCGCAGCGCGACACCCATCGCCGCGGCGATGGCCTCCTGGCCGCGCGAGGGCCAGTACACGCACATGAACTCGCCGGTGCCAATGCCTTTGGACAACCGATCGTCGGCAGCCTTCATGAGCACCATCAGCTCGTACAGGCGGCGCTCGAGGCCCGGTGTCGGCTCGCTCATGCGATCACGCGCCGAACCAGGGCTTGACCTTGAGGAAGCCCCCACCGTCGACACGGAGTTGCTGCCCGGTGATGTACCGCGCCGCATCGGAGGCGAGGAACAACACCGCCTCGCTGATGTCCTCGGGTTCGACGTAGGGGATCGGCATCGCCTGCACGAGCGGGAAAACCGGTTCGGCGTCCTCGCGGGCGGGATCCTTCAGGTCCGGACGGAACGCGCGATACATCGGCGGGCTGTGCAACATATCGGTGTTGACGTTGGTGGGATGCACCGCATTCATCCGGATGGAGAACCGGGCGAGCGCCAGGGCGAAGTCGTTGACGTAGTGCGCGGCAGCAAGTTTCGCGAAGGCATACCCGGCCCCGCCGGGGCCACCGTCGATACCCGTCGTGTTCATCGACGACATGAACGCGGCGTTGGAACCGATCACGATGATCGAGGCGCCCGCCTGCAGATGCTTGAGGCTCGCGTGCACCAGATTCAGCACCCCGACCAGATCCACGTCCACGGCGTCGGCGAAGGCCTGCGGCGGCAGTCCCGCGGTGAGCGGGCAGATGCCCGCGTTCGCGACGACGACGTCGAGGTGGCCGAACTCGGCAACGCCCTCATCGATCGCCGCGGCCAGGGCGGCGCGGTCGCGGACGTCGGCGACCGCGGTGAACACGCGGTGCCCCTCCTTCTCCACCAACCGGGCCGTCTCGTCCAGGTCCTCCCGGCGGGCCAGGGGATACTCGTTGGTCTCGATGTCGGCGCACAGGTCCACCGCGATGATGTCCGCGCCTTCCGCGGCCAGCATCCGTGCGTGCGAACGGCCTTGACCGCGCGCGGCGCCACTGATCACGGCCACCTTGCCCGCTACCCTGCCCATCGCCCGTCCTTCGTCCCTGTGGCTAGGTCGCGAGCGGCCTTGGCCCGCAACACATTTGGCGGCATCGCTGGCGGCCACGCGGAAACGAGTCGGCCGGCCCGACCGCCCGCTCTGGAAGGCGGCGCGCGTTCACACCGGCGGGCGTCGGAATCGGGCCGACGGTCGGATCCATCGCATCTCTTCCACGAAAAACTGCGCTGACCTGCAGCGGGTCTACCGCTACGCCCTAGACTAACTAGAATATCTAAAATAGCAAGGAATGGCGGTCGACCGACGGAGTCGGCGATGTCCGGCGTGCGCGGGGTGTGCTCCACGGGGTACGGGTCATCGAGTTGGCGTCGTGGACCTACGTGCCGTCGGCCAGTGCGGCCCTGTCGGACTGGGCCGCCGACGTGATCAAGGTGGAAGGCGTCGCCTCCGGTGATCCGGGGCGTGCGTTAGTCGTCGGCGGGTTCACCCGGCAGGCGGCCCGCCCGGACGCCGACTTCATTCTCGAGCTGGGCAACCGCGGTAAGCGCAGCATCGCCATCGACATCAAGTCCGAGACCGGCCGGGAGTTGTTCGGCCGCCTGTTGGCCAGTGCGGATGTGTTCCTTACCAATTGGCTGCCCGGTGCGCTCGAGCGGGCCAGGCTGACCGTGGACGACATCCGCTCGTTCAATCCGAAGATCATCATCGCGCGCGGCACCGGGCTGGGGGTGCGGGCCCGGACCGTGATCGCGGCGGGTTCGACGCGGCCACCTATCTCGCGCGCGGCGGCGTCGCCTATACGCTCACGCCGTTCGGCACCGACACGCCCGCGGTGCAGGGTCCTGGGTTCGGCGACCTTCAGGGTGGGGCGACGCTGGCCGGGGGCGTCTGCGCCGCGCTGTTCCGCCGCGAGCGCACCGCCCGGCCTGGCCATCAACCCGCTCGTCAAAGGCTCAGCAGTCGGGGACTGTGCCTGGCCCGGCGCCTTGTCCGTGGTAGCGAGCGGAGGCCATAAGAGCCGCGCCGCCAATCGGCATTCCTGCGCGATGAATCGACGACTAGACGACCGGTCTACTCGACGCTAGGGTCGAACCGTGACAACGGCGAAGACCGACACCCGGCAAACGATCCTCGACACCGCCGAACGGTTGATGGTGCAGAAGGGCTACTCGGCCGTCGGGCTCACCGAGGTACTGACCACAGCCGGCGTTCCGAAAGGCTCCTTCTATCACTACTTCAACTCCAGGGACGCGTTCGGCGAGGCAATGCTGCAGAACTACTTCACCGGCTACCTGGCCAACATGAACCGCATCATCGCCACGCCCGGCGCCAGCCCTGCACAGCAGCTGATGACTTACTGGCAGCAGTTCTACGACAAACAAACCGTCGACGAGTGCCAAGGCCGTTGCCTGGTGGTGAAACTGGCCGCCGAGGTCTCCGACTTGTCCGAACCAATGAGACTGATCCTGCAGCAGGGCACCGCGGGCATCCTCGAACGCCTCGAACGAATGCTGGCCGCCGGCATCGAAGACGGGTCCGTGTCACTGGACGTCACCCCCGCCGTCGCGGCGAACACGCTCTACAGCGCGTGGATCGGCGCGAGCGTCCTCGCCAAGGTCAACCGCAGTCCCGAGCAGCTGGACACCGTGATGGCCTACACCCGGCAGATGCTGAACATCTGACAACCGTTCCCGCACGTTAGCCATCTCGACAACCCCCCAGCTGTCTGTCGGTGCTAGTCGACCGGTCTACTATCACTCTCAATGGAGGAATCATGTCCGACGAACTGATCTACAACGACGCCACGTCCATGGCGGAGCTGATCCGCACCGGGGCGGTGTCATCGGTCGACCTGGTGCGTGCGCACCTGGCACGAATCGAGGACACGAACCCGGCCATCAACGCCATCGTGACCATCGCCGAGGACGCGCTCGACGTCGCGCGCGCCGCCGACGCGGACTTGGCCGCGGGCCACGACGTCGGCCCCTTGCACGGAGTGCCCTTCACGGTGAAGGACTCGATCGACACCGAAGGCGTGCTCACCCAGCGAGGCTCGCCGATCTTCGCCGGGCGGATCCCCCCGACCGACGCCACCAGCGTGGCCCGCATCAAGAACGCCGGCGGAATCCTACTGGCTAAGACCAACCTCCCGGAATTCTCGTACTCGACCGAAAGCGACAATCTGCTCACCGGGCGGACCAACAACCCCTGGAACCTTGAACGCACCCCCGGTGGATCCAGCGGCGGCGAATCAGCGGCGATCGCAGCCGGCATGAGCCCCTTCGGCCTCGGCACCGACCTCGCCATATCCGTGCGCGGCCCCGCCGCCCAGACCGGAATCGTCGCACTCAAACCCACCCACGGCCGCATCCCGATGACCGGCGTCTGGCCCCGCGTACCGCGTCGAGACTGGCATGTCGGCCCCATGGCTCGAACCGTGCGCGACATCGCCCTGACCTACTCGCTGCTTTCCGGACCCGACGGCGCGGACGGCTTCGCGGTGACACCGAAAGCCTTCGACAGCGGCCTCGGAGACAGCCCGAACCGTCCCGTGCGCGTCGGCTGGCTCGTCGACTCCGGTCTGGGACCCGTCGATCCGGAAGTCGCAGCCACCGTCCGTGACGCTGCAAACGCCCTCGCAAGCACCGGCGTACACGTCGAGGAGGTCAGAATCCCCGCGCTCGAACGCGACAACCCGCTAGCACTGTTCAACCTGGAGCACGTCATGGAACTCAAACCGGCGATGGCCGCAGTGACCAAGGGCCGCGAGGCGAAGATGTTCGTGATGTCCACGTCGATGCTCAACACCCCCGACACCTCGATGGAGGATTACATCGCCGCCGAGCAGGGCTTCGAAAGAATCCGCGACGGCTACGCCGGATTCTTCACCCGCTATGACGCGCTACTGTTACCCGTACTCCCGATCCCCGCCCACCGGCACGGCCTGACGAAGTTTGTCATCGACGGAGAAACGGTCGACGCCACGCACATTCAAACGTTCACCGTCCAATTCAACATCACCGGTCTACCCGCGTTGTCGATGCGCTTCGGCACCAGCAGCGACGGCCTCCCCATCGGAATTCAGATCGCCGGCAACTGGCACGCAGAATCCACGGTCCTCCACGTCGCCACCACACTCGAGGGCCTCAGTCCCGTCCGCGACCTTCACCCAACACTGTTGTTTGACGGCACACTCCGGACTCCTGCCGGGTGAAATTCTCACTCCCATGTCCAACTGGACATCGCGTGGACATTTCGTTTGAGAAATGGACAGAAAGTTTGAGGAGCCTCAGGTCGAGCCGAACGGATATGTGGTGACCAACGTCGACGACCATGGCGAGAAGTACCGGATCGTCGCGGCGCCCGTGCAGTTCGACGAAACGGCGCCCAAACCGGCGCGCGCGCCCGAACACGGCCAGCACACCGAAGAGATCCTGCTGGAGCTCGGCGTCGATTGGGACGACATCGCCAAGAGCAAGGACCTCGGGGCGATTCTGTAAAAGCCGCGCAGCCAGTCGACGAAAGACGCTATCTGTGGGGACCAAAGTCATCGCGTGCCGATAACCCGGTGACCCAGGGCGCCGGCAGCCGTACGTTCTGTGCAAAGGAGCACGGACATGACTGCATTCATGCGCGCCAGCGACGCGTTCACCTGGGCAATGGAAAGCGACCCGCGGCTGCGATCGACCGTGGTCAGCGTCGTACTTCTGGACCGGTCGCCGGACTGGGAGGAAGTGCGGAGACGATTCGACTTGATCAGCCGCAAGCTACCCATGTTTCGGCAGCGCGTGGTGCACTCGCCCCCGCCGGCCCCGCCGCGCTGGGAGCACTACCGGGATTTCGACCTGGACTACCACCTGCGGCGCGCGAGCATTCCGGGCCCCGGGACGCTCGACGACGTGCTCGAGATGGCGCGCGTGGCCGAGATGCAGGACTTCGACCGGGCCCGTGCGCTGTGGGAAACGACGTTCGTCGACGGTCTGGCCAACGGCGGGGCCGCCGTGATCTGCAAGTTCCACCACGCGCTCACCGACGGCGTCGGCGGAGTCCAGATCGCGATGCACCTGTTCGACCTCTCCGAGGACATGTCGCGCGTCGAGCCCCTGCCGCCCGAGCCCGAGGTGGCGGAGCCGGGCCTGCTGGGCGGTTACCGCGATGCGGTGCGCTATGACACCGGCTTGCTCGGCAGCGCCCTGACGGGGGCGGCCACCCGGGTGCCGCGGTTGATGTACGACGGGGTCCGACGGCCCGTCGACACGATCCGGTCGGCGGCCAGCACCGCCGCATCGGTCTACCGAACCGTCCGGCCGATAAACAGCACCGGGTCGCCGTTGGCGACGGAACGGGGCCTGACGCGGAGGCTCGGGGTGCATCAGGTGCCGATGCGCCCGCTCCGGGAGGCCGCGCACCGCTGCGGTGCGGCGTTGAACGACGCTTTCGTCGCGGGGGTGGCGGGTGGGCTGCGGCTCTACCACGAGAAGCACGGCGTCGCGGTGGGCGACTTGCACATCACGATGCCGATCAGCCTACGGACCAAAGACGACGGCATGGGTGGAAACCGGATCACGCTGATGCGCTTCGACGTGCCCGTCGGCGAGGCCGATCCGGCGAAGCGCATCCAAGCGATTCGGCGGCGAACCGCGGCCGTCCGCAACGAAAGATCCTTGCCCCACACGCAATTGATCGCCGGGATGCTCAACCTGGCGCCCCGCTGGTACATCGGCTCGGTGCTGCGCCACGTGGATTTCGTGGCCAGCGACGTCCCCGGTGTCCCGGTGCCGGTCTTTCTCGGCGGCGCCGCGGTGCGCGCGCAATACGCATTCGGCCCCACCATCGGCTCTGCGGTCAACGTCACCCTGCTCACCTATGTCGACACGTGTGGGCTCGGCTTGAACGTCGACACCACCGCGATTCCGGACTACGACCTCTTCCGCGATGCGATCGTCGGAGGCTTCGACGAATTACTCTCCTTGGCAAGCTAATTCGGGGTCCTGCAATCAGGGGTAACACTAGAATCTTTGGTTAGCAGACGATCCCGAAAGGGTCACGGGGCGATATCAATCCCCGCGGTTGTCTGGCACAACGCCATCAATCGACAAATCATGGCACAGGGCGCCTTTGAGAGGTTTGCGGCCGCGACGACGCGTAGCGCAGGAATTCCTCGTCCGCCAGGTGGCGGATTCGTGACGGCGCCGCAGGAGGTATCCGCAATATGACGGCGAACTGGGTCCCGGGCCAGGCTTCGTGCGGCCCGAATTCTGGTCGCATCCTCGACACCGCGCGGGGCATCCTGATCGGCCTGCGCCGGTGCCCGTCCGAAGCCGCCCTCGACGAGTTGCACAGCGCGGCCTTGCGCCACAAGGTGCCGGTGTTCGCGATGGCCTGGGCGCTGGTGCACCTGGCCGGCGATGGAGAGAAGACACCGAGCTTCACCGACGCGCAATCCGCGGCCCGGCACGAATGGGGACGCCTGTTCTCTTCGGCCGCCGTGACCTGTTGAGTGGGGATCGGGCCGTTGGGACGGCCGAGCTTTCGAGGGGTAACCCGGCCGTCCCCAGCCACAACGACGCAAAACCGCGCGCGGAGGGTGGCGCTTTTGGGCTGCGGTTGCAGTGGCCGACCCGCCGGCGGGGGATCCGGTGGTCTCGGCGGAATCGCGCGACCAATCAACCCGCACCCGAAATCGACTACGGGATCAACCTGATCCGCTGACGCTAGCGCGACCAGGCCGGCGATTCGGCCGCCGCGCGCAATGCGTCGACGATGCGCTGCTCCTTTTCGCCGAACCGCTCGGACGGCGCCGGCACGGAGATGGCGACCACGTTGTCGCCCACGGTGCGTCGCGCGATGGCCGCCGCCGAGATCCCCGGGGTGTGCTCGTCGCGGTCGAACGCGATTCCGGTGCGCCGGATTTCGGCGACCTGGGCGCGGAGTCGGGCGGCGACCTCGGGACCGAATCGGGAAATGACCGACTCGGCGTCGGCGTCGTCCAACGCCGCGAGCGCGGCCTTGCCGTTGGCCGTCGACTCGAGGGGGAACCGGACGCCGACCGCGGAGACCGCGCGCAGGCGATGCGACGATTCCAACTGATCGACGAACCACATCCGCTGCCCCCGCAGCACCGACAGGTCGACGGTCTCGCCGTCGGTCGCGCGCGCCACCCGCTCGATCGTCGGGCGGAAAACCGCCGAGATGTGCGCCCCGTCGGAATTGCCAAATCCCAGCAGGCGGTCGCCAAGGGAAATGCGGCCCTGCGGGTCGACGCTGGCCAACCCCACCTCGACCAAACCGACCAGCAACCGGCGGGCCGTCGACTTGGCCAGCCCAAGCCGCTCGCCGAGGTCGACCAGACGCAGGCGCCCGGGCTCGGCGGCGATCTCGTCCAGCGCGGCGGCCGCCCGGCGTAACACCTGGATGCCTTCGTCGCGACCAGTTGGCAAATTTTCCCCCGGAGACGGCATTCCTCCACTATAGTGTTCCGCATCCCGGATCACAAAGATCCGAATTACGAATCAAGGGAGATCTTCGATGGGCGGGCTACCGGCCGGACGGCACTTTTTTCGCGGCGACGACGGCTACGAGGAGGCCCGCCGTGGCACCGTATGGCACCAGCGAGTTCCCGACCGCCACCCCGAAGTGATCGTGCAGGCCGTCGACGCCGACGACATCGTCGCCGGTATCCGCTACGCCTCGGCCCACGGGCTCAAGGTCAGCATCGTTTCGGGGGGACACAGCTTCGCGGCCAGCCACCTGCGCGACGGTTCCGTGCTGCTGGACGTCAGCCGGCTCGACCACGCCGTCATCGACGCCGAGAAGCGTCTCGCCCAGGTGGGCCCGGGCAAGGGCGGCAGCCTGCTGATGGCCGACCTCGAGGCGCAAGGCCTGTTCTTTCCCGGCGGTCACTGCAAAGGCGTCTGCCTGGGCGGCTACCTGCTGCAGGGCGGGTACGGCTGGAACAGCCGCATCTTCGGGCCGGCCTGCGAGAGCGTCATCGGCCTCGACGTCGTGACCGCCGAGGGCGAACAAATCCACTGCGACGCCAGCAACAACGCCGACCTGTACTGGGCCGCCCGCGGTGCCGGCCCCGGCTTCTTCGGTGTGGTCACGTCGTTCTACCTCAAGCTCTATCCGCGACCCGGCGCCTGCGGCACCAGCGTCTACGTCTACCCGTTCGAGCTGGCCGACGAGGTTTTCACCTGGACCCGCGCGGTCGGCGCCGAAGTGGACCCTCGCGTCGAGCTGCAGGCCGTGGCCTCGCGCGGCGAGCCGAACATGGGGATCGACACCCCGGTCATCTCGCTGGCGTCGCCCGCCTTCGCGGACTCCGACGAGGAGGCCGAAAAGGCCCTCGCCCTGTTCGGCACCTGTCCGGTCGCCGATCGGGCGCTCGTCAAGATCCCTTACATGCCAACCGATTTACCGACCTGGTACGACGTCGCGATGAGCCACTACCTGTCCGATCACCACTACGCGGTCGACAACATGTGGACGTCGGCGTCGGCCGAAGACCTGCTGCCGGGCATCCGGACGATCCTGGACACGATGCCCCCGCATCCCGCGCACTTCCTCTGGCTGAATTGGGGCCCCTGTCCTCCCCGCCAGGACATGGCCTACAGCATCGAGGGCGACATCTACCTCGCGCTCTACGGTTCGTGGAAGGACCCCGCCGACGAGGCGAAGTACGCCGACTGGGCGCGGTCCAACATGGCCGCGATGGCCGAACACGCGATCGGCATTCAGCTTGCCGACGAGAACCTCGGCCAGCGTCCCGCGCGGTTCGCGAGCGACGCAGCCATGGCCAAGCTCGACCGCGTGCGCGCCGAGTACGACCCCGACGGCTTGTTCAACAGCTGGATGGGACGACTCTGATGGCCGGCGACCTCTACCTCGGTTACCGCGACGACGACGCGAACACGCCGTTCGCCAAGTTCTTCACACCCGAGATGGCCGCGCTGCCACGCCATGTCGTCGAGGCGCTCGAGCACGGGCCGCAAGGCGCCATGGCGCTGCCGTCGTTCGACGATGCCGCGCGCGTCGCGGACGACGGGTACCAGCAGACCGAAAACGGCTACGGGGTGCTCGGCGACGGCGGCTATCAGGTGTCGGTGCGCACCGACATGCCGGGTGTCACCCCGGCGATGTGGTCCTGGTGGTTCGGCTGGCACGGCTGCGACACCCGTCGGTACAAGCTGTGGCATCCGCGCGCGCACCTGTGCGCTGCCTGGAAGGACGGCGACGACACGGGGCGTCGGGGGGCTGCGCGTTACGTCGGCCGTTGGTCGTTGATCAGCGAGTACATCGGCTCGACAATGCTCAACGGCGCGATCCAATTCGTCGACCCGGCGAGCATGGGCTGCCCGCCCGACGACGATCGCGCGGTGGCGATCTGCGCCCGGCTCGGATCCAGCGAGGCCCCGGTGGACGTCGGCTGGTTCATCCACCACGTCCGATCGACCCCGGACGGGGCCGAGATGCGGTCACGGTTCTGGATGGGCGGCCGGCACATCGAGGTGCGCAACGTCCCCGGCGTCGCATCGCGGGCCGTGCGCCCCATCGCCGCGCGGGTGCTCGGCAACGCCGAGGCCAGCGCGCGCAATCTCATGGTGCACTGCGCCCAGGAGATGAACCACCTGGCGGCATTTCTGCCGGAACTCCACGAAGCATTCGGCGACGAATAGGTGCGTGGGCGCCGCTTTATTGCGCCGGCGGAAGCTGGTGCGGCCCTTCGGGTGAATCCAACTCGGCCGGCCCGTCCCGCTTGGTCAGTTCCCGTTCGCCGCTTCGCTGGGACTTCTCCAGCGACGTCGCGTGACGGCCCGCACCGCCCAGCCGCGGGTGGGCGGACCGGCCGGCATCGTCGCGGGCCGAGTCGATGAAACCGCGTGCAGGGGAAGGGGATTCGCCGGTAGCGGAGGACCGCCCGGGACGTTCGCCGGCCTCGGAACTTTCGGAGTCGACCGTCACTTTGTGGGTGCGCCTGAACGCGAACGTGATCTCCTCGACCTCTTCGAAGACCTGACGCGCGGTGCGCAGCGGTGCGGTCGTGGTGTCGATCACCCGCCCCACAAACGGGGGCACCAACGGACGAATCCACCGCGCGGCGGCCTTGGTGGCGTCCGGAATCGATCCGATGAGCGACGGGCCGGGTTCTTCGTGCGCCACCACCTCGCGCTGGACGGGCGCGGGCAGGTTCTCCACGTCGGCGGCCTGCGGCGCCGGGGCGGGCAGGCCGACAATCGCCCGGCTGGCCGCCTCGGCCTCCGCGGCGATGGGCAAATAGATATCTTCGTCAGCCGGTTCGATGGGGCGTTGCGACGACGCCCGCAGCGGCGACTCGATGGCGTCCGCGATTCGGCGACGCTGTTGCTCCCGGTCGATCTCGGTCTGGGCATCGATGGCGAGCCGGGCCTGAGTGAGTTGGTGCTCGGCCCACATGATTTCCGCCTCGCGGCGGACCTCGGCCCGCTTGATCGCGATTGCGGTGTCGGCCTCGAGCTCCGCGCGTTCGCGCTCCGCGCGTGCCTGTGCACGCCGGTCCTGGGTGGTCTCGCCGCGCCACCGCCTCAGGATCAGCGGCAGCAGGTAGAGCAGTACGCAGAACGCGATCGTCAGCAGCCGCAACGTCAGCGCGCCGGCGTCGTTGCGGGTCAGGTCGTTCATCGCGACCCAGCGGGCGCCCAGGCCGCGATCGGCGCCCGCGACCGCGCCGCGACGCGCCTCGTCGAGGGTTTGCTGCTCGCGGGAGATCTTGGCGTCCAGCTCGGGGGCCTGGCGATCCCGAACCGCGAGCGCGTTGTCCAACTCGTGCTGGGCGTCCGCGAGAAGCTCGTTCGCCGTTCGTGTTTCGGGCCCGACACCGGGATCGCCGGTGATGCGCGTCTGTGGGCAGGCGGGGGTGGGATGGTATTCGCAGCGCGCGATGACCAGGGCCCGATCCTGCTGCTGGTGAGCGCCGTCGACGGCGCTGTCGAGCGCGGCCCGCGCATCCCTGGCTTGTTGCAGGGACGCCGACGCCTGCGCGACAGCCGGCGCCGAGCCGGCGCTGCGCAGGGCGCGTTCGTCGAGGCGATGGTCGATCGATCCGGAAAGCAGGGCGAGTGCGGCCAGTTCGCCGACGACGACCCCGAGCGCGGTCGCGACCAGCGCGCGTCCCGCCACGCCGGCGCGGCCGCGGTGGGACCCCGACGTGGTGGCGCGGGCAACCGCGGCGACCAGCAGGCCGAAAACCGCCGTCAGCGGCAGTACCAAGGGGAGTGACCAGCGGCCCGTCTCGCTGACCGCCACGGTCGCGACGAGCCAGGCCAGCACCGCCCCGAACAACACCACCGCGCCGGCCCCGGTCTCGGCGGCGTGCGCGGTCCGCTCGTGGCGCTCGCCCCATTGCCCGCCGCCCAGCCACGTGAGCAGGCCGGCAGGCCACGACGCCGAGCGCTTCTGGGTAACTTCCTGGGCGCACATCGAAAAAACACCTCCCAAGCCAACAAGCCTCCCAGGCCACCGCCCGCCGGATCGAATCGAAGCCACCGGGCTGTGGCGTGCTTCACAACGCCGGCGGTTTGCCCGCCGATTCCGGCGCGGGAGCGTGGCGGTCGGCGATTTCTGCGACGCGGGCAGATCAGCGACGGTTCCGGCGACCGGCGTGAGACGGTATAAGCCTATGGAGACTCACGATTTTGTCACCTACGAAGAGTTCGGTCGCCGATTCTTCGAGGTCGCTGTCACTCCCGAGCGTGTCGCCGCCGCGTTCGCCGACATCGCCGGCAACGAATTCGCCATGGAGCCCATCGCTCAGGGCCCAGGCGGAATCGCCAAGGTCAGCGCCAACGTCAAGATCCACGAGCCCAAGGTCACACGCCGCCTCGGTGACAGCATCACGTTCGTCATCCACATCCCGTTGTCGATCGACCTGCTGCTCGACCTCCGGCTCGACAAGCAGCGGTTCGTCGTCTCCGGGGACATCGCATTGCGGGCCACGGCGCGAGCCGCCGAGCCGCTGTTGCTGATCGTCGACGTCGCGAAGCCCCGGCCCTCCGACATCACCGTCAACGTGTCCTCGAAGTCCTTCCGCGGGGAGGTGCTGCGCATCCTCGCCGGGGTCGACGGCGAGATCCGCCGATTCGTCGCCCAGTACGTCGCCGAGGAGATCGACTCGCCGCAGTCGCAAGCCGCCCAGATCATCGACGTGGCGCAGCAATTGCAGGCGGCCTGGCCGTAGGGCCCCCGCCCGACGCATAGCCCCGCTCGTCCGCGGGTATTCAGTGCGCGTTGCGCGCCGTTCGCCTGTGCTGCCGTGCCGGCGCCGACCGCGATCATCGTTGGGGGAGGAGCGGGGAAGTTGGCACGTGTGGATGTCTCGGTGTCGTCGGAGGTGGACCCGGAGGCCGCTTGGAAGCTGGCGTCCGACCTGAGTCGATTCGACGAGTGGATGACGATTTTCGCGGGCTGGCGCGGACCCGTTCCCGACACGATCGAGGAGGGCACCTGCGTCTCGTCGTGCGTGCGGGTCAAGGGGTTCCGCAACGTCATCCACTGGACGGTCACCCGCTACGACGAGCCGAAAGCGATTGAGCTGCAAGGTCGCGGTCGCGGGGGGATTCGCCTCGGCGTGGCCATGACGGTCACGAGCAGGGATCCCGGCACCGACTTTCACCTCACGGCGGACCTGCGCGGCGGACTGCTCAGCGGGCCCATCGGCGGGTTGGTGGCCCGGGTGCTCCGCTCGGACGTGGAGAAGTCCGTGAAAAACCTGGCCGCCCTGCAATAGGCGCTACCGCGTGGTGCGACGGCGAGGTGCTACCGCGCCGCGTGGCCGATCGGCCATTCCCGTTCCGCCTGCCGAATCCGCCTGCCGTCCATGGCAAGCCAGGCCAGTCCGGCACCCAACGCCAGCAGGGCGACGATCGCCGCGGCCACGCCGGCACCGGCCTCGCCGAGGGCGAAGGTGGACACGCACACCACGAATGCCAGGGCCGCCGCCCCGACGATGACGAGCCCGGGCGTGCGTTCGACATCCGCAGCCGCCTCCCGGCGACTGGTCCGAGCATGATCGGGGCTGTGCCTCATGGGGCGTCTCCTCTGGTCAATTCCTTTGGGCCGCTTAGGTGGTGCTACCCCGAATGCCGTCGGGACAAACGAGGCGCCTACAGCTCTGACGCCCGCTGCCCTTGGTCCACTTGACGAGTTTGAGGCCGCGCTGCAGAAGTGCTGGCTGATCTGCTCGTGGTAGGGCAGCGCCATCGGGTCCTCGAGCGCTAAGCCGGCCGCCACCACCGTCGGACCCGGATTACACCAAAAACAACAAGACCGTCGACGGCTGGGTCAAGCAGGTCTGCCCCAGTTAACGACCGCGCGGAACAGCCCGCCGCTAGGCCGGGTCGTGCGGCCGCAACCGCCGCGCGGCCCGGGTTTCGATCGCATTGATGGTCAGCGCCCTGCTGCTGATGCGCCAGCGGTCGGCACGCTCGTATTCGTCGTCGTAGCGCAGATGCCACACGACGTCGACGAGTTCGTCGCCGCGCCGGTCCCAGTGGTGCGCGATGCAGGCAACGCGCCCGCGGGCGGCACCCGGCCGGGTGGCCTCGTCATAGACCTCGCCGACGATGGCGTGCTCGGTGCGGACGACCGCCGCGACGGACGCGACCGCCGCGGCGATGGCGTCCCGGCCGCGATGCGCATGGATCGGTTGCAGCGCTCTCGGCGGTTCGGGTACCTCCAGCGCGGCGCTGTCGGTGAAAAGCGCTGCGACCGAGTCGAATTGGCGCTCGTCCACCAGGGCCGCGTACCGGTGCACCAGGTCACTGAGGGCGGATCGGTCGTCGGCTGACAGGGTCATCGCGTCACGCGATCAGCGCGAGGCGTTGCGCGCAGGCCGAGAGCATGTCCTTGGCCCGTTCGATGTCGGCGGTCGGCGGCATGGCCAGCACCAGGCGGTCGGCGCCCTGATCGGCGAGGCGGCCCGCCCGATCGGCGTCGATCTTGTTCACCGCGTGGCCTAGTGACACTTCCAGGGCCGCCGGATCCCGCCCGGCCGACGACGCCTCGGCGCGCATCAGGGCGATCAACGACGCGAGCTCGGAACCGGCGACACCGAGCGGTTGGAAACCGTCTCCCACGCGGCCGGCGCGGCGGGCCGCCGCGCGGCTGTGCCCGCCGATATGGATCGGAAGCCGTTCGCGCGCAATGGGTTTCGGATAACACATGACGTTGTCGAAGTCGAAGAACTCGCCGTGGTGCGACACCCCCCGCGGCTGGTCGGCCCACAAGGCCCGCAGGACGGCCACCTGCTCGTCGGCGCGTCTGCCGCGAGCGTCGAAGTCGGCGCCGCACGCTTCAAGCTCCTCCTTGAGCCACCCCACGCCGACGCACAGCCGCAACCGCCCGCCCGACAACGCATCGACGGTGGCGGCCCGCTTCGCGAGTACCACCGGATGGTGGTTGGGCAGCACCAGCACGCCGGTGGCCAGCCCGAGGGTGCTGGTGTGGCCGGCCAGAAAGGCCAGCAGATCGAGCGGGTCGGGGATGGCACAGTCGGCGGCCAGCCCGACGCGGCCGGAGCTGTCGTACGGGTAGACGCTGTCGTAGCGGGTGAGAAGCACGGTGTGCTCGACGACCACGATCGACTCGAACCCGCACCGCTCCAGGTGTCCCGCGAACGCCGCCATCCATTCCGGATCCGCGGTGACGCCGGCGGCAACCGGGGCCATGACTGAGACCTTCATGGCCTCAGAAGCTAACAGGCGCGCTCTCGACGGCCGTGGGCGCGATTGCAGTGCGCACGGCCTCGGCCAGGGTGGCCGTCCGGACGTCGGTGAACACGTCCTCCAGCAGCATCGGCCGGCCGTCGGGACCGGTCAGCGGCACCCGCCAGTTGGGGTACTCGTCGGTGGTGCCCGGCTGGTTCTGGGTCCGCCGATCACCCACCGCGTCGGTCAGCGCCACGCCCACCAGGCGCGAGGGGGTCCGCCCCAGATACCGGTACAGCGCAAGGATGATGCTTTCGTCGTCGTCGTCGTCGGCGGCGGCGGCGTCGTCGGCGTCGTCGAGCAGCCCGACCCGCCGCAACTCGGCCAGCCACGCCGCGAGCTCGGCCCGGTCGGCGGCAAGCTCGTCCTCGGCGGGGCGCGTCAGCAGTCCAAGCGATTCGCGCAGCCGCACGTGGTCGCCCGCCAGGTAGCCGGCGGTGGGCGGCAGATCGTGGGTGGTCACCGACGACAGGCAATACTCCCGCCAGCGCTCGGCACGGAGTGGAGCTCCGCCTGCACTCGGGTCGTCGCGATCGAGCTCGAACCACAGGATCGACGTGCCGAGCAGCCCGCGCAGCAGCAGGTAATCGCGCACCCAGGGTTCGACCGTGCCGAGGTCCTCGCCGACGACCAGCGCCCCGGCCCGGTGCGCTTCCAGCGCGACGATGCCGATCATCGCTTCGTGGTCGTAGCGCACGTAGGTGCCCTGGGTGGGCGGTGCGCCCACCGGAATCCACCAGAGCCGGAACAGCCCGATGATGTGGTCAATGCGCACGCCGCCGGCATGCCGCAGTACCGCGCGGATCAACGCCCGAAAAGGCCGGTATTCCTCCGCATCCAGCCGATCCGGCCGCCACGGCGGCTGGGACCAGTCCTGGCCGAGCTGATTGAACTCGTCCGGCGGCGCGCCGGCGGTGACACCCAGCGCCAGCACATCCTGCAGCGCCCACGCGTCGGCGCCGTTGGGATGCACCCCGACCGCCAGGTCGTGCATCACGCCCAGCGCCATTCCGGCCCGGACCGCCCGCGACTGCGCCAAGGCGAGTTGCTCGTCGAGTTGCCACTGCAGCCACCGATGGAAATCGACCGTCTCGGAATGCTTTTCGACGAAGGCGGCGACACCGGCCGCCTCGGGATGCTGAAGCTTCTTCGGCCAGGAATGCCAATCCGACCCGTATCTCTCGGCCAGGGCGCACCAGGTGGCGAAGTCGTCGAGCGGGGTTCCCTCGCGGGCGCGAAAGGCTGCGTAGGACAGTTCGCGGCCCGCCGACCGCGGCACCTGATGCAGCAGCTCGAGCGCGGCGCGCTTGGCCGCCCACGCGCTGTCGCGATCGATCGCGTCCAGCCGAGCGGCCCGCTGTTGCACATCGGAGCGCAGCCGCCGCACCCGACTGCGCTTGGGCAGCTCGGCGAATTCGGGGATCGCCTCGACATCGAGGTAAATCGGGTTGACGAAGCGCCGCGAGGTCGGTAGGTAGGGCGAGGGCTCCATGGGCGCCGTCGGCGCGGCCGCGTGCAGCGGATTGACCAGTAAGTAGTCGGCGCCGTGCCGCGACGCCGACCACACCGCCAGGTCGGTCAGGTCCGTCAGGTCGCCGACCCCCCACGACTGGCTGGACCGCACGCTGTAGAGCTGGGCGGCCAGGCCCCAGCCCCGCCGGGCGCCGAGCCGTTCCGGCAGCCCGAGCCAATCCGGCGTCATGATCAGCGCGGTGCTGGTCTCACCGTCGCCGGACCGCAGGTGTACCCGGTGGTAGCCCAGCGGCAGGTCGGACGGCAGCACGAAGCTGGCCTCGCCCACCCAGCGCCCGTCGAGGTCGAACGGCGGGGTGAAGTTGTCCACCTGCTGGATCCCGCCGCGCACGGTGCCGTCTTCGAGCTGCAACCAGACCTCGGCGGGATCGCCGTGGGTCACATGCACCCAGAACCGGACCTGCTCACCGGTCCGGCCGACGATGGTCGAAGGCAGCCGCCGCGCCCAGTGCGACCTCAGCTTGGCGGTCAGCGCCACATTGCGCTCCTGCTCGGTGCCGGCCGCCACGCCGAGCGCGGCCAAAACGGCCACCAGCGTGGTCTCGGAAACGAGCACCCGCCGCCCGGTCCAGTCCTGATACTCGGTCGCGATGCCATACCTCCTGGCAAGTTCAACCAGCGACGGCGCGAGCTCACTCATACCGCTCATCTTGGTGCCAGAAATCACCCGCCGACCAATCGGGGAGAGGCGCGACTTCGACCCGGGCAACACCGCCCGGTTCGCCGGCCGGCGCTGCGTCGCGCCGTTCGCTGAGGGCGCACGTTCGACAGGACGAGTGACCCGTTCGCCATTACGATGCCCTGAGAGAAATGAACGGTCCGGGCGGGAATCGGCGGGGAATCAAAAAGTGCCAGCTCAACGGCGCCTGGCACGTCGCGCGCGCCGATGCCCCGGCGAGCTGCCCACGACCGGACCACCCCGCAAATGAACAGATGCAGCAGCGAACGCCGTCGTCGCCGCGTGGCGAGGCCGGTACCGGTGCCTTACGGTTGTCGATGTAATTCGCGCAGCGGAAATTTTCAGGGACAATATCCAGGCGTTCTAGCAGACCGGATGGTGAATTAAGTGGCGGAAGAGAGTCGCGGGCAACGCGGGTCGGGGTACGGCCTCGGGTTGTCGACGCGCACCCAGGTGACCGGCTACCAGTTCCTCGCTCGCCGCACCGCAATGGCGCTCACCCGCTGGCGCGTCCGCATGGAGGTCGAGCCGGGACGGCGTCAGACACTCGCCGTGGTGGCCTCGGTCTCGGCGGCGCTGGTCATCTGCCTGGGCGCGCTGCTGTACTCCTTCCTCAGCCCGGCGGGCCAGGTCGGGGATTCGCCGATCATCGCCGACCGCGACTCCGGCGCCCTGTATGTCCGCGTGGGTGACCGGTTGTACCCGGCGCTGAACCTGGCTTCCGCGCGCCTGATCACCGGCCGCCCGGACAACCCGCACCTGGTCAAGTCCAACCAGATCGCCAGCCTGCCGCGCGGCCCGATGGTCGGCATCCCGGGCGCGCCGTCGAACTTCCACACCACCAGCCCGACCACGTCGTCGTGGCTGGTGTGTGACACCGTCGCCACCTCGACCGGGGTCGGCGCGCCGTCCGGGGTGACGGTGACCGTCATCGACGGGAACCCCGACCTGAGCAACCACCGGCGCGTCCTGAACGGGTCGGACGCGGTGGTGCTGAACTACGGCGGCGACGCCTGGGTGATTCGGGAGGGACGCCGGTCCCGGATCGACGCGACCAACCGATCGGTGCTGTTGCCGCTGGGCCTGACGCCCGAGCAGGTGGGCCAGGCCAAACCCATGAGCCGCGCCCTGTTCGACGCGTTGCCGGTGGGCCCGGAACTGACCGTGCCGCAGATCCCGAACGCCGGCGCCGGCGCGTCGTTCCCCAACGCGCCCGGCCCGATCGGCACGGTGATCGTCACGCCGCAGATCAGTGGGCCGCAACAATATTCCCTGGTGCTGGCCGACGGCGTGCAGACCCTGCCGCCGTTGGTGGCCCAGATCCTGCAGAACGCCGGGCCGGGCAACACCAAACCGGTGACCGTGGAGCCGT
This sequence comes from Mycobacterium paraffinicum, assembly GCF_001907675.1. Lineage (GTDB taxonomy): Bacteria > Actinomycetota > Actinomycetes > Mycobacteriales > Mycobacteriaceae > Mycobacterium > Mycobacterium paraffinicum_A. Next base: position 196,169 of record NZ_MPNT01000007.1, on the reverse strand, counting down.
CCGCGCTGGCGAAGATGCCCGTCGTCAACAAGCTGGACCTGTCCTCCTACCCGGACGCCCCGCTCAACGTCTCGGACATCCGCGAGAACCCGTCGACCTGCTGGTGGTGGCAGAAGACCTCCGGTGAAAACCGCGCCCGCATCCAGGTCGTGTCCGGCCCGACCATTCCGGTGGCGGCCAAGGATGAGAACAAGGTGGTCTCGCTGGTCAAGGCCGACACGACGGGCCGGGTGGCCGACCAGGTCTTCTTCGGGCCCGACTACGGAAACTTCGTGGCCGTCACCGGCAACGACCCGGGTGCCAAGACGACGGAATCGCTGTGGTGGGTGACGGACGCCGGCGCCCGGTTCGGGGTCGACGACACGCGCGACGTGCGTGAGGCGTTGGGCCTCAAGACCAAGCCGAGCCTGGCGCCATGGGTGGCGCTGCGGCTGCTCCCGCAAGGCCCGACCTTGTCGCGCGCGGACGCGCTCGTGGAGCACGACACCCTACCGATGGATATGTCCCCAGGAGAATTGGCGGTACCTAAGTGAAACGCGGGTTTGCACGGCCGACACCGGAGAAGCCTCCGGTCATCAAGCCGGAGAACATCGTCCTTCCGACGCCCCTGAGCATTCCGCCGCCCGAGGGCAAGCCCGTGTGGCTGATCATCGTCGGCGTCCTGGTGATCGGCCTGCTGATCGGCATGGTCGCGATGGTCTTCGGCAGTGGCTCACGCGTCTTCGGCGGCGCGGGTGCGATCTTCCCGATCTTCATGATCGGTGGCGTCGCGATGATGATGTTCGGCGGCCGGTTCGGCGGCCAGCAGCAGATGAGCCGGCCCAAGCTGGACGCGATGCGCGCCCAGTTCATGCTGATGCTGGACATGCTGCGCGAGACCGCCCACGAGTCGGCCGACAGCATGGACGCCAACTACCGGTGGTACCACCCGGCGCCCACGACGCTGGCCGCAGCGGTCGGCAGCTCACGCATGTGGGAGCGCAAGCCCGACGGCAAGGACCTCAACTTCGGCGTGGTCCGAGTCGGCGTCGGCATGACCCGCCCCGAGGTGACCTGGGGTGAGCCCCAGAACATGCCGACCGACATCGAGCTCGAGCCGGTGACCGGTAAGGCGCTGCAGGAATTCGGCCGCTACCAAAGCGTCGTCTACAACCTGCCCAAGATGATCTCCCTGCTCGTCGAGCCCTGGTACGCGCTCAACGGGGAACGCGAGCAGGCACTGGGACTGATGCGGGCGATCATCTGCCAGCTGGCGTTCTCACACGGCCCCGACCACGTCCAGATGGTCGTCGTCACCTCCGACCTGGACGAGTGGGACTGGGTCAAGTGGCTTCCGCACTTCGGCGACCCGCGGCGCCAGGACGCCGCCGGCAACGCGCGGATGGTGTACAGCTCGGTGCGCGAGTTCGCCGCCGAGCAGGCCGAATTGTTCGCCGGGCGTGGCTCTTTCACGCCCCGGCACGCCAGCTCGTCGGCGCAGACGCCGACGCCGCACACGGTGATCGTCGCGGACGTCGTCGACCCCCAGTGGGAGTTCGTGATCAGCGCCGAAGGCATCGACGGGGTGACGTTCTTCGACCTGACCGGCTCCTCGATGTGGACGTCGGTTCCCGAGCGCACCTTGCGGTTCGACGACAAGGGCATCATCGAGGCCCTGCCCCGCGACCGCGACACCTGGATGGTGATCGACGAGAAGCCGTGGTTCTTCGCGCTGACCGACCACATCAGCGTCGCCGAGGCGGAGGAGTTCGCACAGGCGCTGGCTCGCTGGCGCCTCGCCGAGGCCTACGAGGAGATCGGCCAGCGGGTGGCCCACATCGGCGCCCGGGACATCATGGCCTACTACGGAATCGACGACCCCGGCCACATCGACTTCGAGGCGCTGTGGGGCGCGCGCACCGACACGATGGGCCGATCGCGATTGCGGGCACCGTTCGGCAACCGCTCCGACAACGGCGAACTGCTGTTCTTGGACATGAAGTCGCTCGACGAGGGCGGTGACGGTCCGCACGGCGTCATGTCCGGAACGACGGGTTCGGGTAAGTCGACCCTGGTGCGGACCGTGATCGAGTCGCTGATGCTCAGCCACCCGCCGCAGGAGCTGCAGTTCGTGCTGGCCGACCTCAAGGGTGGGTCGGCGGTCAAGCCGTTCGCCGGGGTGCCGCACGTGTCGCGCATCATCACCGACCTGGAAGAGGACCAGGCGCTGATGGAGCGCTTCCTGGACGCCCTCTGGGGCGAGATCGCCCGCCGCAAGGCGATTTGCGACAGCGCCGGCGTCGACGACGCCAAGGAGTACAACTCGGTCCGGCTCCGGATGCAGGCACGCGGCCAGGACATGGCTCCGCTGCCGATGCTCGTCGTGGTCATCGACGAGTTCTACGAATGGTTCCGCATCATGCCGACCGCGGTCGACGTGCTCGACTCGATCGGCCGGCAGGGCCGCGCCTACTGGATCCACCTGATGATGGCGTCGCAGACCATCGAGAGCCGCGCCGAAAAGCTCATGGAAAACATGGGTTACCGGCTGGTGCTGAAAGCGCGCACCGCCGGTGCGGCACAGGCGGCCGGTGTGCCGAACGCGGTCAACCTGCCGGCGCAGGCGGGCCTGGGCTACTTCCGCCGCAGCCTGGAGGACATCGTCCGGTTCCAGGCCGAGTTCCTGTGGCGGGATTACTTCCCCCGCGGCCTCACCGATGACGGCGACGAAGCGCCGGCGCTGGTGCACAGCATCGACTACGTTCGCCCGCAGCTGTTCACCAACTCGTTCACCCCGCTCGAGGTCAGCGTGGGCGGCCCGGAACTCACCCCGGCCGCCATCACGAACGGCGAATCCCTCGATGCCGACGAGGCGGGCGACGACGACGTCGAGGGCATCAGGGTTCCGAAGGTCGGCACGGTCATCATCGATCAGCTGCGCAAGATCGACTTCGAGCCGTACCGGTTGTGGCAGCCGCCGCTCAACCAACCCGTCCCGATCGACGAATTGGTCAACCGATTCCTCGGCCACCCGTGGCAGGAGGACTACGGCACGGCCCGCGACCTGGTGTTCCCGATCGGGATCATCGACCGGCCCTTCAAGCACGACCAGCCGCCGTGGACGGTCGACACGTCGGGGCCGGGCGCCAACGTCCTGATCCTGGGTGCCGGCGGCTCGGGCAAGACGACCGCACTGCAGACGCTCATCTGCTCGGCGGCGCTGACCCACACGCCCGAGCAGGTCCAGTTCTACTGCCTGGCCTACAGCAGCACGGCGTTGACCACGGTCGCCCGGCTGCCGCACGTGGGTGAGGTGGCCGGCCCGACCGATCCGTACGGCGTGCGCCGAACGGTGGCCGAGCTGCTGGCGCTGGTCCGCGACCGCAAGCGCACCTTCCTCGAGTACGGGATCGCCTCCATGGAGGTCTTCCGTCGGCGCAAGTTCGGCGGCGAACCCGGCCCGGTCCCCAACGACGGGTTCGGCGACGTCTACCTGGTGGTGGACAACTACCGGGCGCTGGCCGAAGAGAACGAGGTGCTGATCGAGCAGGTGAACCTGATCATCAACCAGGGCCCGTCGTTCGGGGTCCACGTGGTGGTCACGGCCGACCGCGAATCGGAGCTGCGGCCGCCGGTGCGCAGCGGGTTCGGCTCCCGGGTCGAGCTGCGGCTGGCCGCCGTGGAGGACGCCAAACTGGTGCGGTCTCGGTTCGCCAAGGAGGTTCCGGTCAAGCCGGGCCGCGGCATGGTCGCGGTCAACTACGTCCGCCTCGATTCCGACCCGCAGGCCGGCCTGCACACGCTGGTGGCCCGCCCCGCGCTCGGCGCCACGCCGGACTACGTGTTCGAGTCCGACAGCGTCATCGACGCGGTGAGCCGCCTGACGAGCGGTCAGGCCCCGCCGGTGCGCCGCCTCCCGGCGCGGTTCGACGTGGAACAACTGCGGGAGCTGGCCGCACGGGACACCCGGCAGGGCGTCGGTGCGGGCGGAATCGCTTGGGCCATCTCCGAATTGGACCTGTCGCCGGTGTACCTCAACTTCGGCGAGAATGCGCACCTGATGGTGACGGGTCGACGCGAATGTGGGCGTACCACCACCCTGGCCACCATCATGTCCGAGATTGGCCGGCTCTACGCGCCGGGAGCCAGCAGCGCGCCCACGCCACCGCCCGGCCAGCCGTCCGCGCAGGTCTGGTTGGTGGACCCGCGGCGTCAGCTGCTGACCACGCTGGGTCCGGACTATGTCGAGAAGTTCGCGTACAACCTCGACGGTGTCCAGGCGATGATGGGCGAGTTGGCGGCGGTCCTGGCCGGGCGCGAGCCGCCGCCGGGCCTGTCCGCCGAGGAGCTGTTGTCGCGGTCGTGGTGGAGCGGTCCGGAGATCTTCCTGATCGTCGACGACATCCAGCAGCTGCCGGCCGGTTTCGACTCGCCGCTGCACAAGGCCGCCCCGTGGGTGACCAGGGCCGCCGACGTCGGGTTGCACGTGCTCGTCACGCGCACCTTCGGTGGCTGGTCCTCGGCGGGCAGCGACCCGATGTTGCGAGCGCTGGCCCAGGCGAATGCGCCGTTGCTGGTCATGGACGCCGACCCGGACGAGGGCTTCATCCGCGGCAAGATGAAGGGCGGGCCGCTGCCCCGCGGTCGAGGCCTGCTGATGGCCGAGGACACCGGTGTGTTCGTCCAGGTGGCGGCGACGGAGTTGCGCAAGTAAGAGGGATATACCGCTGCGTTGGGGTTGGCCGAATCAGCCCCAGCGCAGCGGTAATTCTTTGAGCGCGAAGCTCTTTGAGGGGTAGTTGATCGCGGGGACATAGTCCGCCGGCACCTCGAAGTCGGGTATCTGCCGCAGCCATTCTCCGACGATGACCGTCAGTTCGATCCGGGCCAGATGAGAGCCCAGGCAGCGGTGCGGTCCGCCGCCAAACCCCCAGTGCCGGTGGACCTTTCCGTCCATGACGAGCTCGTTGACGGACGTGGCATCGCTCTCGTCGCGGTTGACAGCGGCCATGCACAACCGCACCGATGTGCCGGGCGGCAACGTCATGCCGCCGATCTCGACGAATTGGGTGGTGATCCTCGGCGCCACCGGCGCCGAGGGCTCCAGCCGGACGATCTCTTCGATGAAAACCCTGATTTGCCTTGGGTTGTCGCGAAGCAGATCACGCAGCTGCGGCCGGCGCGCCAGCTCGAACAGGCAGAACCCGATCGCCGCGGTCACCGTATCCAGGCCCGCCAGAATCAGCAGGTGACTCATGCCCAGCAGTTCCAGATCGGTGAAGTCACCGTCACTGGCCATGACTTGCGACAGCATGTCGGAGCCGGGGTTTTGGCGACGTTGCTGGATCGCATCGGCCAGGTACGCCAACAGCTGCTGGCTCTTCTCGATGTCGGCCTGGGTGACGAAGGGCTTGTCGCTGACGACCGAGTCCTTCCAATCGATCAAGAGGTCGCGATCCTGGATCGGCAGGCCGTAAAGGTCCATGAACACCTGGAACGGGTACAGGTGCGCAAAGTCCGCCATCACTTCGCACTTGCCCTGGCCCGCAAGCGCCGCGATCATTTCGGCGGCGTGGCGCTCCAGCACCGGGCGCGATTTGCTCAGACCCAGCGGGCTGAAGAAGGGCTGCAGCACCTTCCGGTACCGGGTGTGCTGCGGAGGATCGAATGCCAGGGGCAGCACGGGCAGTGGGTGACCGGGAGGCTGCAGGATCGTCGACGAGAACACCTTGGGATTGCGCAGGGCGGCCAGCACGTCCTCACGCCGGGTGATGTAGTAGTGACCGTTCATGAACACCACCGGCCCGGCGTCGCGCAACGCCTTCCACCCGACGCCCCGGTCCTCGCCCATCGGCAACTTCTCGAAGTCGAGGCGCGGTAGGTGGAACGTGCCTTGCTGGCCTTGGCCAGGAGTGCTCATGGGCTCTCCGCTTGTCTATCTCGATCTGCTCACCGCTGCGGCGGGGGCTTCGTCGGCACCGTTTCCAGCTGGCACACCAATATCGCATGTGCCGCAATGGGACACGAATCCGATCGCTTGCCAAAGCCGGTGGTTTCCGGTCCACGGCTTCATGAAGCGACCGTCTTCTACACTCTAGCCAGCGATGAATGCCGCTCGATTCGTTGACGCGATGTTGTTTATGCTGCAAAGCCCGGTAGGGAGGGAACCTCATGAGGGTTCGTCTCGAACAAGCCAGATGCGTGGGCCACGCCCAGTGCTACGCCGTCGATCCAGACTTGTTCCCGATAGACGAATCGGGCTATTCGATCCTCGAGGAGCATGAGGTGCGGCCCGAGGACGAGCAGCTGACCCGTGACGGCGTCGCTTCCTGCCCCGAAATGGCGCTGATCCTCGAAGAGGACTGACCGGTGCGACGTGCCGTTGGGGGCGGCATTTACAACGATCTGAAAGCAAACCCCGGATGAACAAACAGTTGCCACAAATGAACTGTGGTCGACGGGGAATGAACAATGGCTGGCCTGGAATGAACAGTTGGCGTCGCGTGTCGGCGCGCCTCCGATAACGAACTAATCTCATTCACGAGCGACAGTTCGGTAATACCGCGAACTGTCGCTCGGTTGCTGACAGCAGGGGTTCAATCGAGGCTAAAGGTGCGCGTTGTTCCTGACCGGATGTCCGAGAAGCGTGGTGGCACGCCACATTTGGGCGTCAGGCAAGGGATTGACAGGATGCGCCGGCCAGCCCGCCGACTGGGGTGGCGGACCGAGAGGTCCGAGTCGGTGATTCCTGGCGGTCAGCGACTTACGGGTGGCGAATGCTTACGAAGCCGTGACCACGGCCACCACTGATCCGATGCGACTGCCGGGATCGCCAGCGATCCCGGACAACTGAGGAGAACAGGTGTTTGACTTCGGGGCGTTACCGCCGGAGATTAATTCCGGTCGGATGTATGCGGGTCCGGGTTCGGGTTCGTTGATGGCGGCGTCGGCGGCGTGGGATGAGGTTGCTGCTGAGGTGGCTGCGGCGGCTAGTGGGTATGGGTCGGTGGTTGCGGAGTTGACGTCGGGTCCGTGGGTGGGTCCGGCGTCGTCGTCGATGGTGGCCGCGGTGGTGCCGTTTGTGGGTTGGCTTTCTGCGGTGGCGGGGTTGGCGGAGGAGACGGCCAGTCAGGGTCGGGCGGCGGCGGCGGCGTTTGAGGCGGCGTTTGCGATGACGGTGCCTCCGCCGGTGATTGCGGCTAATCGGGTGTTGTTGGCGACGTTGGTGGCGACGAATTTCTTTGGGCAGAACACGCCGGCGATCATGGCGACCGAGGCCGAGTATTTGGAGATGTGGGCTCAGGATGCGGCGGCGATGTATGGCTATGCGGCGGCCTCGGCCGCGGCCTCGCAGTTGGCGCCTTTTGAGGCCCCGCCCAATACCACGGCTCCTGATGGGGTGGCCGAGCAGGCGTTGGCGGTGACCCAGGCCGCTCAGCAGCCCGCGGGCAACACCGCCCAGACGGTCGCTTCGCAGTTGGCGGGCACGCAGGTGCTCAGCACCGCGGCACCGCAGGTGAGCGCGGCGCCGTCGCAGACCGGGCCGTTTACCTGGTTGACCAGTGCGATCCAGAACTTTAGCCAAAGTGGGCTGCCCACCCCGACCAACAATTACCTGGGGCTGAGCCCGACGTTTTACACCGTGATGCTCAAGCAGAACACCGGTCTGGCCTATTTCTCCAACGGGATCGTGGCGTTTTGGTCGCAGTTGGCGCAGCAGTTGGTGTCGGGTCCTGGTGGTAGTACCGCCGGCGCCGGTGGTGCCTGGTATCCCACGCCGCAGTTTGCTCAGTTGGGGTTGGGCAACCTGGGCAACATCGGTGGTGGTGCGGTGTCGGCCGGGGCCGGTCAAGCCGTTCATGTCGGGTCGCTGTCGGTGCCCCAGCAGTGGGCCACGCTGACCTCGGCGGTCGGCCCGGCCAACGCCGAGGCCGAGGCGCTGCCGGTGCAGACCGCCGGCGCCGCCAACCCCCCGGGCAACGCGCTGCTGCGCGGCATGCCCACCGGGGTCATCGGCCGCCGCGCCGGCGCCGCCGCGGGCTACTCCCACAAATACGGCTTCCGCTACAGCGTCCTAACCCGCCCACCATCGGCCGGATAGGGGGCGAAATGGAGGCTGATCATTTCACTTATCCGCGGCGGGATTTTATTCGGCGCCCGCCACGGCCAAATCCCGCGCCGGGGACGGCACTGCGGCTCGGGCTGGACCACGTGACCGCAGCGGGCGGTATCGACGGAAGTCTTGCTCCAGCTCATAGCCGACAAGCCGCCGCCCGCCCGTTGACTGCCCAAATCTTGCCGCGCCGCGCCGCCGGAACGCCCCGCGTCGTGCGCGCACCCGGTGGCCGTCGACGTAACCGGCGCCGGGCGCCGGGCGGCCCGCCGTCACCCATTTATCGTCATTCAATACTCGAGCCAAGCGGCCAAGGTTAAGGAGTAATTCGTGTTTGATTTTGGGGCGCTTCCGCCGGAGGTTAATTCGGCGCGGATTTATGCCGGTCCGGGGTCGGGGTCGTTGATGACGGCGGCGTCGGCGTGGAATGCGGTTGCCGCGGAGCTGCAGTCGGCTGCGTTGAGCTATCAGAATGTGGTGACTCAGCTTGCCAGTGAGGAGTGGGCGGGCACGGCTTCGGCGGCGATGGCGGCCGCGGCCACGCCGTATGCGGAGTGGTTGGCGACCACGGCGGCTTCGGCCGAGCAGGCGGCTGTGCAGGCCAGCGCGGCGGCGGCGGCCTATGAGGCGGCGTTCGCCGCGGTGGTGCCACCGCCGGTGATCGCGGCCAATCGGGCGTTGGTGCAGCAGTTGCAGGCCACCAACGTGATTGGGCAAAACAGCGGGGCGATCGCGCAGTTGGAGGCCCAGTACGGCGAGTTTTGGGCCCAGGATGCCGGTGCGATGGCCAACTACTCGGTGCAGTCCACGGCGGCGACCAAGGGCATCACGCAGTTCCAGGCCGCGCCGAAGGTGACCAACGACGCGGGCACGGCCACCCAGTCCAGCACGGTGGCCAACGCGGCGGCCAACACCACCGCCGGCAACGCGGCCAATGCGGCGCAAAAGGCGGCGACCACGACCGCTACCACCGCGGCCCCGCAAGCCGCCGCGGCCGCTCAACAGACGACGAACCCGCTGCAGGAGTTGTGGTTCTTGTTGACCGGCCAGACCACCATCCCCACCAACCTGGGCACTCTCGTCAACGGGTATAGCCCGTTCGCCGGCTTGTTCTATAACACCGAGGGTTTGCCGTACTTCAGTACCGGTATGGCCAACACCTTCACCCAGATCGCCAAGTCGGTCGGCGCGATCGGTGGTGCGGCTCCGGCGGCGGCCAAGGCGCTGCCCGGCCTGGGTGGGCTCGGTGGCCTGCTCGGTGGTGGCGCCGGGGCGGTGCACCCGGCGGCGGCCATCGGTGGTGCGGCCTCCATCGGTGGCAAGTTGTCGGTGCCGGTGGCCTGGACCGGCGCCCCGGCACTGCCGGCGATGGGCCACACCGCGGTCCCAGTCAGCGCGATCAGCGCCGCACCCGAGGCAGCCGGGGGACCGGGCAACCTCCTGGGCGGCATGCCCCTGGCCGGAGTCGGCAACGGCACCCACGCCGGCGCCGGCCCCCGCTACGGATTCCGCCCCACCGTCATGGCCCGCCCACCCTTCGCCGGATAACCACCGTCGGTCGTTCGGTGGCACGGTCAGAGGCTTAACGGGATGGGATACGCACGGCTTCGGTCGCGGGCGACCGACGGGGCTTGGGGAGGGGGGTCGTGCGCCCGCGGGCGGCGCACACACCGGTTGCTAGCCGGACGCCGGCAAATTATCGGCGGCGAGATTTTTTCCGGTCCTGCCCTGCGGCGGCACCCGGAGAAACGCGTACCAGCCACTTTGGCGACCGGGTTGGTCACAGTTTGCTGTAAGGGGAGGCGATCAGGGCGGCACGCTGTTACTCTGACGTTACTAAAAGTGAATTCGTCGTACCGTCACGTGAACAGTTGCAAACTGGCGGCTTCAGGAACAGCTTCAGTGGCCGTCGTCATCTAGTCTCTGCAAAGTCGGGGATTGAACTAGGAGGGAACCAAGTATGTCGTTCGTGACCACACAGCCCGAGGCTCTGGCTGCGGCGGCCGGAAACTTGCAGGCCATTGGCTCGACGCTGAGCGCCCAGAACGCGGCTGCCGCCGCCCCCACCACCGGGGTGGTGCCCGCGGCTGCCGACGAGGTGTCGGCGCTGACGGCGGCGCAGTTCGCAGCCCACGCGCAGATGTATCAGGCGGTCAGCGCGCAGGCCGCCGCCATTCACGAGGCGTTCGTGAACACGCTGTCGACCAGCTCTGGCTCGTACGCTGCGACCGAGGCGATCAACGCAGCTGCTGCGGGCTGATTGGGTTGGCGGTTCGGGGTTTGGGACGGGACGTCTTCGGCGTGCGCTCCCACCTGACCGCCCAGCTACCGATGATCTCGGGGGCTGACGGCCGGACAACTCAAACGCCGGAGTTCGGGTTTGACGTCCGTCTCACCGTGTTACAGCGACCGGTGGCCGCCGGCTGACGGGAAGGGGGGATCATCCTTTTGTATTCGGCTCGGCGGTTCGCCAGCGCGTAACCGGTCCGGCCATCGTCGTCACCACAGCAGGTATCTGAGTAAACACTTATTAAGGAGAAAGCCAGATGGCAACACGTTTCATGACCGACCCGCACGAGATGCGGGCGATGGCGGGCCGCTTCGAGGTGCACGCCCAGACCGTCGAGGACGAGGCGCGCAAGATGTGGGCGTCCTCGATGAACATCGCCGGCTCGGGTTGGAGTGGCCAGGCGCAGGCGACCTCGTACGACACCATGGGTCAGGTCAACCAGGCCTTCCGCAACATCGTCAACATGCTTCACGGAGTGCGCGACGGGCTGATCCGCGACGCCAACAACTACGAGCAGCAAGAGCAGGCCTCGCAGCAAATCCTCAGCAGCTAGCGCTAAAAACCGCGGCTGCGTACCATTCCAGACATTAGGAGAACACCGTTATGACAATCAATTACCAGTTCGGCGATGTCGACGCCCACGGTGCCTTGATCCGCGCCCAGGCCGCGTCTTTGGAGGCTGAGCACCAGGCCATCGTTCGCGATGTGCTTGCTGCGGGTGACTTCTGGGGCGGCGCGGGTTCGGTGGCCTGCCAGGAGTTCATCACCCAGTTGGGTCGCAACTTCCAGGTGATCTACGAGCAGGCCAACGCCCACGGGCAGAAGGTGCAAAGCGCCGGCAACAACATGGCCAGCACCGACAGCGCCGTTGGGTCCAGCTGGGCCTAACCCCAACTTCAGGCGCGGCAGCACACCAGACATCGGTGTGCTGCCGCGTCCTGCGGTTACCGTGCACTTTGAACCCTTGAGGTATTGATGGACCAACAGACCGCCCGCACCGACATCACCGTTAACGTCGACGGTTTCTGGATGCTCCAGGCCCTCCTGGACATCCGGCACGTCGCACCGGAATTGCGGTGCCGGCCATTCGTTTCTACCGACTCGAGCGACTGGCTCAACGAGCATCCCGGCATGGCGGTGATGCGTGAGCAGGGCATCGTCGAAAACGATCAGGTGAACGAGCATGTGGCCGCTCGGATGCGGGTGCTGGCCGCGCCGGACCTCGAGGTCATCGCCCTGCTGTCGCGGGGCAAGCTGCTCTACGGCGTCGTCGACGACGAGAACCAGCCGCCCGGGTCGCGCGACATCCCCGACAACGAGTTCCGGGTGGTGCTGGCCCGCCGCGGCCAGCACTGGGTCTCGGCGGTTCGGGTGGGCGGCGACATCACCGTCGACGACGTCGCCATCGCCGACAGCGCCTCGATCGCCTCCCTGGTCTTGGATGCGCTGGAGTCGATCCACCACGCGGAGCCCGCGGCCATCAATGCGGTCAACGTGCCGCTGGAAGAGATGCTGGAAGCGACCAAGTCGTGGCAGGAGTCGGGCTTCAACGTATTTTCCGGCGGCGACCTGCGGCGAATGGGCATCAGCGCCGCCACGGTGGCCGCGCTGGGACAGGCCCTGTCGGACCCGGCGGCCGAGGTCGCGGTGTATGCGCGTCAATATCGGGATGACGCGAAGGGCCCGAGCGCGTCGGTGCTGTCGCTCAAAGACGGTTCCGGTGGCCGCATCGCGCTCTACCAGCAGGCGAGGACGGCCGGTTCGGGGGAGGCCTGGCTGGCCATCTGCCCCGCAACCCCCCAGCTGGTGCAGGTGGGCGTCAAGACGGTGCTGGACACGTTGCCGTACGGCGAGTGGAAAACCCACAGCCGGGTCTGACGAAACATAAAGTTCACCAATGACTTTGCACTCAACATGCGGTTGAGATGCCAACACGGCATACTTCCCTCAGAGATTCAGCAAATCTCAAACCACTGTCAAACCGAAGTTTTAATCGCAAGGCGGGGTAGATGGAATTCGGAATAGTCGAGCTGCGCTTTCCCGGGGGCCGCAGCGCCCCGGAGAGTCGGCCGGCGCAGACTCCCGCCCGGTCGGCGGCACGGGGTTACACATTCACGACGGTAAGGGGTTCAGGGCGATGACTGCGGTAGTTGAAGCGCTACAGCCTGACGTTGAGGGTATTTCGCAGCCTCGGGCGGTCGTGGTCGGCGTTATGGCCGGGGCGGGCGTACAGATCGGCGTCCTGCTGGACGCCAACGCCCCCGTCTCGGTGATGACCGAGCCGCTGCTGAAGGTGGTGAACAGCCGGCTCAGGGAGCTCGGCGAGACGCCGCTGGAGGCTACGGGCCGTGGCAGGTGGGCGCTCTGCCTGGTTGACGGCAGTCCCTTGCGGGCCACCCAGTCCCTGACCGAACAGGACGTCTACGACGGCGACCGGCTGTGGATCCGGTTCATCCAGGACACCGAGCACCGCTCGCAGGTGATCGAGCACATCTCCACCGCTGTCGCGGCAAATCTGAGTAAGCGGTTCGCCGCCATCGACCCGGCCGCCGCGGTGCAGGTCGGCGCGTCGATGGTGGCGGCCGGGGTGACCGCCGCCTCGGGCTTGCTGCTCTGGTACCGGTGGCACCACAACTCCTGGCTGCCGACGGCGTACTCCGCGGTGATCGCCGCGGTGGTGCTCGGCGTCTCGTTGATGCTCCTGATGCGGGCGCGCACCGACCAGGACCGCCGCATCGCCGACATCATGCTGCTGAGCGGCCTGGCGCCACTCACCGTCTCGGCCGCCGCGGCCCCGCCCGGCGGGGTGGGGTCCCCCCATGCGGTGCTCGGCTTCGGCGTTCTGACCATCGCTGCCATGCTCGCGCTGCGTTTCACCGGTCGGCGGCTGGGGCTTTACACCGCCCTCATCACCGTCAGCGTGGTCACCGCGATCGCGGCGCTGGCGCGGATGGTCGCGATGACCGGCGCCGTGACGTTGCTGAGCAGCGTGGTGCTGCTGAGCGTGCTGGTCTACCACACCGCGCCCGCCCTCTCGCGACGGTTGGCGGGCATCCGTCTGCCGGTGTTCCCCTCGGCGACCAGCCGGTGGGTGTTCGAGGCCCGGCCCGACCTGCCCACCACGGTGGTCCGCTCCGACGGTGGGCCCCCGGTCCTCGAGGGTCCGGCGTCCGTCCGCGACGTCTTGGTGCAGGCCGAACGCGCCCGCTCCTTCTTGACCGGCCTGTTGATCGGTCTCGGCGTGTTGATGGTCGTCTCGTTGACGGCGTTGTCGGACCCGCACACCGGTCAACGCTGGCTACCGCTCCTGCTGGCCGGATTCAGCGCCGGGTTCCTGATGCTGCGCGGGCGCTCGTACGTCGACCGTTGGCAGGCGATCACCCTGGCCGTGACCGCCGTCCTCATCGTCGGTGCGGTCGTGGTGCGCTATGCGCTCGTGTTGCAGTCGCCCCTGGCCGTGTCGATCAGCGCGGCGATCCTGGTTCTGCTGCCGGCGGCCGGCCTTACGTCCGCGGCCGTGGTGCCCAACACCATCTACAGCCCGCTGTTCCGCAAGTTCGTGGAATGGATCGAATACCTCTGCCTGATGCCGATTTTCCCGCTGGCATTGTGGTTGATGAATGTCTATGCAGCAATCCGCTACCGGTAGTAGCAAGTTGTGGCGAGGGCGCGCATCCGCTGCGGCCCTCGCCGCAATCTTGCTCGCCTCAGGAGCATTGGCCGGCTTGCCGCCCGCCTCTGCGATCTCACCGCCGACGATCGATCCCGGAGCGGTGCCGCCCGACGGCCCGCCCGGGCCGCCGGCGCCGATGAAGCAGAATTCGTACTGCACTGAGGTCGGGGTCCTGCCCGGCACGGACTTCCGGTTGCAGCCGAAGTACATGGACATGCTGAACCTGCAGGAGGCGTGGCAGTTCGGGCGCGGTGCCGGCGTGAAGGTGGCCGTCATCGACACCGGGGTGAGCCCGCACCCGAGGTTTCCGCACCTGATCCCCGGCGGGGACTACGTCATGGGCGGTGACGGACTGTCGGACTGCGATGCGCACGGCACGATCGTGGCGTCGATGATCGGCGCCGCTCCGGCGAACGGCGCGGGGGTGCCACCGGCTGCGCCACGGCGGCCGGTCACCATCCCCACCACCGAACCGCCACCGAAAGCGCCGCCGCCACAGACGGTGACGTTGTCGCCGTTGCCGCAGACCGTGACGATGGTTCCGCCCACCGAGGAGCCGCCGGCTCCGGGACCGTTCGGGCTGCCCCCGGCGGCCCCGCCGCCATCACCGCAGCAACCCGCGGGACCAGCCCCGGGGCCGCCGGCCGGGCAGGCCCCCGCGGGGCAGGCCGGTGGCCAGGCCCCGGCGGCCAGTCACGGCGGTGGCACGGTGACGATCCCGAGCTTCTCGGGTGGAAGCCACGTGGTCGGGGTTGACTACCCGCGCCCGTTGGACCCGCCGCCTCCGCCGCCCCCTCCGCCACCGGCGCCGTCGGCCGGCCCCGATGCGTTCAGTGGTGTCGCGCCCGATGTCGACATCATCGCGATCCGCCAGTCCAGCCAGGCCTTCGGCCTCAAGGACGCCTACACCGGCGACGAGGACCCGCAGACGCGGGCGAAGATCGACGGTGTTCAGACGATGGCCCGGGCGATCGTGCACGCCGCCAACATGGGCGCCCAGGTCATCAACATCTCGGATGTCACCTGCATGAGCGCGCGCAACATCGTCGATCAGCGCGCGCTCGGTGCGGCGGTGCGCTACGCGGCGGTCGACAAGAACGTCGTCATCGTGGCCGCGGCGGGCGACACCAACAAGAAGGACTGCAAGCAGAACCCGCCGCATGATCCGTTGCAGCCCAACGATCCTCGGAACTGGAACGCCGTCACCACCGTCGTGACGCCGTCCTGGTTCAGCGACTACGTCCTGACGGTGGGGGCGGTCGACGAAGACGGCCGACCGCAGACCGGCGGTCAGGGTCAGGGCTCGACGAGCGTGGCCGGTCCGTGGGTGGGCATCGCCGCGCCGGGTACCGACGTGGTCGGGCTGTCCCCGCGCGACGACGGCGTCATCAACGCGATCGACGGACCGGACAACACGCTGCTGGTTCCGTCCGGCACCAGCTTCTCGGCCGCGATCGTGTCCGGCATCGCCGCGCTCGTCCGGGCGAAATTCCCGCAGCTGTCGGCATACCAGGTCATCAACCGGTTGACTCGCACCGCCCGCGCACCGGCGCGCGGCGTGGACAACCAGATCGGCCACGGAATCGTCGACCCGGTCGCGGCACTGACGTGGGACGTACCCGAAGGACCGTTGAAGCCGCCGCAGCAACTTTCAGCCCCGCTGAACATTCCGAAGCCCGCCCCGAACCGGGATATGGTGCCGGTGTGGGTGGCCGGCGGAGGCTTGCTCGCGGCGTTGCTGATCGGTGGGGGCGTGTTTGGTACGGCGATGCTGATGAAGCGATCGCGGAAGCAGCAATAAGGGCGGAGCGGTAACAGTCATGAAAGCTCAGCGCAAACTTGGGTTGTCGTTGTCGTGGCCACGGGTCACCGCGGTGTTCCTGGTGGACATCGCCATCTTGGTGGTGGGCAGCCACTGCCCGGAGTCCTGGCAGGGCACCTATCGCATCGCGTTCTGGGTGGGTGTCGGCCTCGCGGTGCTGGTCGCGTTGTTCTCCCTGGTCACCTACCACGGCGTCACAGTGACCTCGGCGTTGGCCACGTGGCTGTGGGATTGGTCCGCCGATCCGGGCACCGCGCTCGGCGCCGGCTGCACGCCGGTGCTCGACTACCAGCGCAGGTTCGGGCGCGACAAGGTCGGCGTGCGCGAGTACGAGGGCCAGCTGGTCTCGGTCATCGCGGTGAACGGCGGCGACGACGACCCGTCGTCGCGCCACCGGCACCGGAACTCGTCGCCCACCCTGCTGGTGCAGGCGGTGGCTGATGGCTTGCGGCAGTTCGACATTCACCTCGATAACATCGACATCGTGTCGGTCAAGGTGCGCCGCGGCGGCAACGCCGCGGAGTTGTCGAAGCTCGACGACTGGGGCCCCGAGGAGTGGGAGGTGGCCAACGGCGAGCCCACCTCCTACGTTCGCCGCACCTGGCTGGTGTTGCGGATGAACCCGCAGCGCAACATCGCCGCGGTCGCGGTCCGCGATTCGCTGGCTTCCACTTTGGTGGCCGCCACCGAGCGGCTGGCCCAGGATCTCGACGGACTCACCTGCGCCGCAAAGCCTTTGACCGCCGAGGAGATCAGCGAGGTGGACCGCGCGGTGCTCGCGGATCTGGAGCCCACCTGGAGCCGGCCCGGCTGGCGCCACCTGAAGCACTTCAACGGATTCACCACCAGCTTCTGGGTGACGCCCGCCGACATCACCACCGACACGATCGACGAGTTGTGGCAGGCGGACACGGTCGCCACGGTGCTGACCGTCCGGCTCACCGCCCCCGCGGGCCGGCCGCAGGTGTCGGCGTGGGTGCGCTACCACACCGAGAAGCGGCTGCCCCGGGACATCTCCGCCGGCCTCAACCGCCTCACCGGACGGCAGTTGGCCGCGGTCCGCGCGAGCTTGCCCGCCCCCGCGACCCACGCGTCGCTGGTCGTGCCGAGCCGTGCCGTGCGTGACGACGACGAGCTCACGCTGTCCGTCGGTCAGTTGCGAGAGAGCCCGGCGGGCGTGCCTGTGGCGCAATGACGCGGCCGCAATCGACCGCTGAGGGCGCCCGCAACGCAATGGTCGCCGGCCTGCTGGCATCGGGGATATCGGTCAACGGGCTGCAACCCAGTCACAACCCCCAGGTTGCGGCGCAGATGTTCGCCACGGCGAGCAACCTGGACCCCGGCATGTGCGACGCATGGCTGGCGCGACTGCTGGCGGGCGAGCGCAGCATCGAGGTGCTTGCCGGCGCATGGGCGTCCATCCGGACACTCGGATGGGAGACCCGAAGGCTCGGCGTCACCGACCTGGAGTTCCGTCCGCAGGTGTCCGACGGGCTGTTCTTGCAGCTGGCCGTCACCAGCGCCGAGTCATTGGCGTGTGCCTACGCGGTCGTTCTGGCGGAGGCCAAACGCTACGAGGAGGCGTCGGAACTGCTCGACGGGGTCGAACCGCGACAGCCCTTCGAGCAGGAACTGGTCGACTACGCGCGGGGCGTGTTGTATTTCCGCACTGGACGGTGGCCGGATGTGCTCAACCAGTTCCCCGAAGGCAAGGTCTGGCGTCAGCCGGAGCTGAAGGCCGCCGGCGCAGCGATGGCGACGACGGCGCTGGCATCGCTCGGCGTCTTCGAGGAGGCACTGCGACGCGGCAAGGACGCCGTGGAGGGCGACCGGGTGCCCGGCGCGGCCAACATCGCCCTGTACACCCAGGGCATGTGCCTGCGCCATCTGGGCCGCGAGGATGAGGCCGTCGAACTGCTGCGCCGGGTGTATTCGCGCGATCCGAAGTTCGGCCCGGCCCGGGAAGCGCTGGACAATCCGAACTATCGACTGGTCTTGACGGACCCGGAAACCATTGAGGCGCGGACGAATCCGTGGGACCCGGACAGCGCCCCGACCCGCGCCGAGACGGAGGCCGCTCGTCACGCGGAGGAGGCCGCGAAGTACCTGGCCGAGGGTGACGCGGAGCTCAACGCGATGCTGGGCATGGAACGCGCCAAGCGGGAGATCAAGCTCATCAAGTCGACGACGAAGGTGAACCTGGCGCGCGCCAAAATGGGTCTGCCCGTGCCGGTTACGTCGCGCCACACCCTGTTGTTGGGTCCGCCCGGGACCGGTAAGACGTCGGTGGCGCGGGCCTTCGCCAAGCAGCTGTGCGGCTTGACCGTGCTGCGCAAGCCGGTGGTCGTGGAAACCAGCCGGACCAAGCTGTTGGGCCGCTACATGGCCGACGCGGAGAAAAACACCGAGGAGATGCTCGAGGAAGCTCTCGGCGGGGCGGTCTTCTTCGACGAGATGCACACGCTGCACGAGAAGGGCTACCAGCAGGGCGACCCCTACGGCAACGCGATCATCAACACCTTGCTGCTGTACATGGAGAACCATCGCGACGAACTCGTCGTCTTCGGTGCGGGTTACGCGAAGGCGATGGAGAAGATGCTCGACGTGAACCAGGGTTTGCGCCGGCGGTTTTCGACCGTGATCGAGTTCTTCAGCTATACCCCGGACGAGCTGGTCGCGTTGACCCGGTTGATGGGCCAGGAGAACGAGGACGTCATCACCGAGGAAGCCGCCCACTCGCTATTGCCTTCCTACACCAGGTTTTATCTCGACGAGAGCTACTCCGAAGACGGCGACCTGATCCGCGGAATCGACACCCTCGGAAATGCCGGCTTCGTGCGCAACGTGGTGGAGAAGGCCCGCGATCACCGCAGTTTCCGCCTGGATGACGAGGACCTCGACGCTGTGCTGGCCAGCGACGTCACCGAGTTCAGCGAGCGTCAACTGCTGCGGTTCAAAGAGCTGACCGAAGAGGATCTCGCAGAAGGCCTGAGTGCGGCGGTCGCCGAGAACAAGTCGACGTAGTTCGGTCCCGGTGCTGCCGCGCGGGATTGCCCGAGCCGCACGTATGAGCCGTCCGCCGGAATGGTCGTTGGCACAAGTGATTTGGCATCTGCGCGCCGCATTGGGCGAAAAACTCCTTGGGCATCCGGCGGCCACGGCGGCGGGAATCCGGTGTCCGCGGCCACTGGGCTGACATAGGGCGGGCAAACCAAGGAGCTGGGCTGCCGGCGGGTCTCCCTAACGGAGCGTCGGCGAGAAATGTCGTCCCTCGGCAACCTCGCTGCCGTCGGATCCGGGCGGTCAGGCCAGCCGCGCATTGGCGATGAGCAGGGGAAACGGCTTCCCAGGAAACTGCCAGCAGCTAATCAGCGGCGGCGCAGTTTACTCGATTTACCCTTCGTGAGGGTGAACAGTAGGGGTACGGGATGGCAATTAACTATCAGTTCGGCGATGTCGACGCCCACGGCGCCACGATTCGCGCCCAGGCCGCGTCTTTGGAGGCGGAGCATCAGGCCATCGTTCGCGATGTGCTTGCTGCGGGTGACTTCTGGGGCGGCGCGGGTTCGGTGGCCTGCCAGGAGTTCATCACCCGGTTGGGGCGCAACTTCCAGGTGATCTACGAGCAGGCCAACGCCCACGGGCAGAAGGTGCAAAGCGCCGGCAGCAACATGGCCAGTACCGACAGCGCCGTCGGTTCGAGTTGGGCTTAATTGCGTCTGCGACCGAGGTAACCACTTCGAGCCGGCGCGCGAACGGCGGGGCGAGCGGGTAGGCCCGCTTATTTGTGGTATTTCGCGGACATTGTTGTGTTCTTCGATATGCGTCGAGGAGGTTCATCGCTTACACTCTCTCGCATTAATTAAAGTTTTTCATCGAAATCCCTGATACGCGGATTCCGGGAATTAATCCATGCTCAGATATTACGGTTTACTAATCCGTCGTGAACCGTCGCTCTGTTATCTCTGTAACGCAGATCACCTGGTCAAATGCCACGGTATTGCATAGTCGGTTGCACAAAGTTCTCACAGGAGTCAACGGCGCAGTGACATTCACTGTTTACATTCCGTTAGCGCGATGGGAACGCTGACCGAATACTTTTCGCTCACGATGATTCCATATTGATCGAGCGCCATGGATTTAGGCGGGTGCCGATCGCGCCGGGGGATATCAGCCAAGGGAGAGAATGGCCTGTTGTGTGCGATATGCGAAATAAACCCGTGGCTTCTGTAGTCGATTGCATGTGTTTCCTTAGAACCGCGGCGCGGATGCGGCCGAGGCAGCAAAGCCGCGCCTACCATGGCGGCCACTTGCGGGACCGGAGGTAGTAGATGCTGGATTTCGGAGCACTTCCGCCGGAGGTCAACTCGGGGCGGATGTATATGGGTGCGGGCTCGGGTCCGCTGCTGGCCGCTGCGGCGGCCTGGGACGAGCTCGCCGCGGAGCTGCAGGCTGCGGGCACGTCGTACAACGCGACGGTCGAGGAGCTGGCGACCGGGCCCTGGACGGGCCCGTCGTCGATCGCGATGGCCGCCGCCGCGGCGCCCTACGTCGCGTGGATCTACGCGACTGGCGCCCAGGCGGAAGTGGCGGGCGCCCAGGCCAAACTGGCCGCGGGCGCCTACGAGGCGGCCTTCGCGGCCACGGTGCCGCCGCCGGTGATCGCGGCCAATCGCGCCCTGCTGGCGGCCCTGATCGCGACGAATATCCTGGGGCAGAACACCCCAGCGATCGCCGCCACCGAAGCGCAGTACATGGAGATGTGGGCGCAGGACGCCGCCGCGATGTACGGCTACGCGGCGTCGTCGGCGACCGCATCGCAGCTGACACCCTTCGCCGAGCCGCCCCAGACCACCAACGAGTCGGCCGGGCCGACGCAGGCGGCCGCCGTCACCCAGTCGAGCGCGCAGTCGGGCGCCAACACCGCCACGCAGCTGTCCCAGCTGAGCACGACGATGCAGACCGCGGTGAATGCCGGCAACGCGGCGCCGAACGCCGGAACAACCGGGACCGGCCTCACCACCGGAATCGGGCAGAACCTCGACTACTGGAACAACATCTGGTCGGTGCTGACGGGCCCGTATTCCCCCCAGTCGTGGACCAGCGTCCCGGGCGGTCCGTTCCTGTCGTTCGGTCAGGCGTATGCGTGGGGTCAGAACGGCCAGAGCGCCGCTGCGTACCTGTCCGGCCCCAAAGCGATCTCTGGCGCTCTCGCCCCGCTGACCAGTGGCTCGAGTGCGGTGAAGCCGATGCTCAGCTCGGCCGTGGGGCCGGTGTCCGGATCCATGGGGGAGGCGCGCGTGATCGGGAGCATGTCGGTGCCACAGGGCTGGACGCAAGCGGCTCCGGCGATTCGAACGATCGCCCAGGTGCTGCCGACCAATCTGGCCGCCGCACCCGCCGCTCTGGCCGGCGAAGAGGGCGTCTTCAGTCAAATGGCCCTGTCCAGCTTGGCGGGACGTGCGATCGCCGCCAGCGCGACCCACTCCGTCGGTGGCACCGCCGCGGCGGCCGGCTCACTGGGCGGCGCGGTCGCCGAGGCCGACCCCGCCGCGGCCACTATCATCGTCATCCCTTACATCGAGGAGTGATGCGATGACCACCACCCACAGCAGCCCAGCAACGTCGACCCAAGCGCCTGAGTAAGGGGACAGCAATGTTTTACGGAGCCTTTCCGCCCGAGTTCAACTCGGGCCGGATGTACACCGGGCCGGGAGTGGGTTCACTGGTGGCCGCGGCGACGGCCTGGGAGAACCTGGCCACCGAACTGCAGTCCACCGCCACCGCCTATTCGGGGGTGATCTCCAGCCTGACAACCGGGCCGTGGGTGGGTCCGTCATCGATCGCCATGGCTTCCGCGGCGTACCCCTACGTCGCCTGGATGCAGCAGACCGCCGCCCAGGCCCAGGAAGCCGCGAGCCAAGCGTCCGCGGCGGCCGCGGCCTACGAGACGGCGTTCGCCGCCCACGTGCCGCCACCGGTGATCGCGGAAAACCGCGCCCTCTTGGCACAGCTGATGGAGACCAACCTCTTCGGGCAGAACACGGCGGCGATCGCCGCCACCGAGACCCAATACGGCGAAATGTGGGCCCAAGACGCCGTGGCCATGGACACCTACGCCAGTTCGTCGGAGGCGGCCACTCGATTGACGCCGTTCGCCGAGCCGCCGCAGACCACCACCGGCACGGGCAACACGATGCAAGCGGCCGCGATGAGCCAAGCCGCGGGCACGTCGGCCGGCAGCGTGGGGTCGACCATCAACGCGGCGGCGACCTCGCTCACCGCGGGCCCGGGCAATCCGATCCTGGCATGGCTCTCGCAGCTCGCCACCCAATACAACACCGCCCTCACGACCTTCTTGAAGGGCTTCGGCACCACGCCGGGCGGCACCCCGCTGATCACCGCCATGTACAACGCGGTCAAGGTGCCGCTGGGGTTGACCACGCAATTCAACGACGTCGGGCTGCTGATCAACTTCCCCCTGTCGCAGTGGCTCAAATTCGCCCCACCTATCGCGTATGGGGCGTTGCCGAAGGATGCGCTGGGGGCCGGCCTCGGGGTGCTGGGCTTCGGCCGGGGGACGCTGTACGACGCGATCAGCCCGGCGGCGGGCTTCGCGCGTGGCACTTTGGTGGGGCAGTTGACCGTTCCGCCCAGCTGGGCGTCGGCCACACCGGCCATCAGGACGGTTGCCGCCGCATTGTCGGCCGCCGGACCTGACGCCGTACCCGCGGCCGCCCTGGGCGAGGGCAGCCTGTTCAGTTCGATCGGGATGGCGGGAATGCTGGGCAGCGCGCTGGGCGCGGGCGGACCGACCGTGGTGGGCGCCAGCGTGCGCAACCGGATGAAGCCGATCAAGGACCTCAAAGACAAGCAATCGCCGGAACAACTGAAACGTCTGGTCGCGCAGATATCGGAAAAACCCGAAACCGTCCAGCACCACAATGTCGACCAGGAGGGACTCGACGCCCTGCTCGAGCAGCTGGCGAAGAAGCCCGGCATCCACGCGGTGCACCTGAAGAAGGGAGACAAGTCCAAGGTCCTGCCCGCCGACGCCCAGTTGGGTTGAGGGGCAAGGTCATTCGATATCTAGGTGTGGTCCGTCAAACGGTTTGGCGTGCCACCTCTCCGGTCCTCTTGCCGCCGCGATGAAAGAAGGTAGGTAATGAAACGACTACTGGCGCTAGTGGGCGCCTCCCTCGCAATCGGCCTGGCCGCACCGGCATACGCGGGTCCGCCGCCGGAGCCTGACGGTGACGACGGCGCGTTCCTCTCCGCCCTGCATCAAGCCGGCTTCACCTTCGCCAGCCCGGACGCTGCCGTCGGGGCGGGCCGGGCCGTGTGCTCGTGTCTGAACAACGGCGAGTCGGGCCTGGAGCTAGTGCACGACGTGAAGACGCACAACCCGGGGATGGACATGGAGATGGCTTCCAACTTCGCGATGATTTCCGCGAAGTACTACTGCCCGCACCATCTCAGCAAAGCCTGAGCCGCGCCGGCCGAGTTGAGCTGAATGATAGGCGATTCGGGCGCGATTCCGCGCTGCGCTCGGCCGGCCGTCGTGGGACAATCCTCGGCTATGAGGCTGCTGGTGGCGTTGATCGGCGTCTGGACGGTGATCGGGCTCGCCGCGCCGGCCTACGCGGATCCGGATACCGGTGCCGTCGACCAGGCGAGCTTCCTCGCCTCGCTGCGAAGCGCGGGCATCACCTATAAGACGCCCGACGCGGCCGTCCAGTTCGCCAGGGCCGTGTGCGAGTCGATGAACAGCGGCGAGTTCGGACCCCAGATGGTCAGCGAATTGCAGGCCCAGAACCCCGGACTCACCGCCGATCACGCGACGTCGTTCCTGGCGATCGCCGCGAAATACTATTGCCCTCAGAAGCTCATCGCACGATAACGCGGCGCCCGTCGTGACCGCGGCGCAACGCCAAGGCGCACCGAAGGTTTCGCGCGCGTTGCCGCATCGCATCCGGTTCGGTTAGGGTCCACCCGCTGTTTACCTCGGCCTGATTAGCTGCGGCTGCGCCCACAGGGTGATGAGGGGAAGGAGTGCCGATGGACACGCTGAGCGTCGCCGACTTCGCGCTCCGGCTCGCGGTCGGAGTGGGCTGCGGCGCCCTGATCGGTCTGGAGCGGCAATGGCGGGCGCGCCGGGCCGGCCTGCGCACCAACGCGCTGGTGGCCGGCGGCGCGACGTTGTTCGTGCTGTACGCCGCGGCCACCACCGACAGCAGCCCCACCAGGGTCGCGTCGTATGTGGTGTCCGGCATCGGGTTCCTCGGCGGTGGCGTGATCCTGCGCGAGGGAGTCAACGTCCGCGGCCTCAACACCGCCGCGACCCTGTGGTGCTCGGCGGCCATCGGCGTCCTGGCAGCTTCCGGGCATCTGGTCTTCGCGTTGATCGGCACGGGGACCGTCATCGGCATTCACGTGTTGGGGCGCCCGCTGGGCCGCCTGATCGACCGCGACAACACCGGCGACGAAGACGAAGGTCTGCGGCCCTACCTGGTGCAGGTGGTCGCCCGCCCGAAGCACGAGAAGTACGCGCGCGCCCAGATCGTGCAGCACGCGAGCGGCAACGACATCACGCTGCGCGGAATCCACACCGCGCACGCCGGCGACGACGAGGCCACGTTGACCGCTCACCTCCTCATGGACGGGGACGCCCCGGCCCGGCTGGAGCGCCTGGTGGCCGAGCTCTCCCTGCAGCCGGGAGTCCGCGCGGTGCAGTGGTACGCCGGCGACGAAGTCCAGCCAGACCGCTAGGGACGCGACTGCAGCTCCGGCGCGGCCGCCGCCAGCAGGTCGGCACGGTTGCCGGTCAGCGGCGGGTAGATCCGCCTCGTGTTGATCGTCCGCTTGGCGTCCTTGGCCCGCGCGCCGCTGGATACGACCACCCGATCCCACCCTTCGGTATAGACCGCGCCCGCCGGCCCGAGATCGAGAACCGTGACATACCAAGGGATTCGGAGGGGCAGCAGGGGCTGTCCGAACAGGTCGCTGATGACATTGTATCCGGCGTAGCGGCCCATGGGTCGGCCGTGTTGGCACGACATCACCGAGAGGTGGTCGTCGTCCATGCGAGCGGCCGCGACGTCGCCCGCGGCGAAGACCCCGGGCACCCCGACGACGCGCAGACAATCGTCGACGGGCACGCGCCCCAGGGCGTCGCGGG
Organism: Mycobacterium paraffinicum; assembly: GCF_001907675.1. Taxonomy (GTDB): domain Bacteria; phylum Actinomycetota; class Actinomycetes; order Mycobacteriales; family Mycobacteriaceae; genus Mycobacterium; species Mycobacterium paraffinicum_A. Next base: position 171,114 of record NZ_MPNT01000007.1, on the reverse strand, counting down.
TCGCGGGCAGTTGCTCGGTCAGCGGGCTGGCCCGCATGCCGGCACACCACACCACGGTGGCCGCCGCCAGGCGCTCGCCCGAAGTGAGTGACACACCGGCCTCGTCGATCGCGGCGACGCCCACCCCGGCCCGGGTTTGCACGCCGTTGGCCGACAGGGCCTCTGCGATCACCGGGCGCGCCGAGGCGCCCATGTCGGAGCCGATGCGGCCGCGATCCAGCAACACCACCCGGGGGTCGACGCCACTCGCGGCGAACAGCCGCCGCAATCTGTTCGGCAGTTCACAGGCCACTTCGATCCCGGTCAGCCCCGCCCCGACCACGACGACCGTGCCGGCCGCGGCCGTCGGCGCACCGTCGGCCAGCCCGCGGAGGTGGTCGCGCAGCGCCAGCGCTCCGTCGTAGGTGTCGACGTCGAAGGCGAACTCCCGCAGGCCCGGTAGGGCGGGTTTGACCACGCGGCTGCCCGACGCCAGCACCAGCCGGTCGTAGGCGTACGTAACACCGCCCGAGGCGGTGACGGTGCGGGCGGCTGTGTCGATGCCGGTCACCTCGGCGGCGACGTGTGCCACCCCGGCCGGGTCCAGCAGGTCGGCCAGCGGGATGCGGCAGGGGGCCAGGTCCGCCTCGTAGTTGCGCACCCGGATGTCGTGGAAGGGTTGCGCGGACAACACGGTGATGTCGACCGTGCCCGCCGGGATGGCGAGTTCGTCGAGCCGGCGGGCGGCCCCGAGTGCCGCCCACAGTCCGGCGAACCCCGAACCGATCACCACCACCGCGCTCACTGCTCGACACCTCACGTCGGTCGATCCGTCCCCACAGTGTGGGCCGCATGCCGGACCAAGGCGACCCGGTCTCCCGGTCAGTCGTCGTAGTCTTATGCCTGTGAGTGCGCTTTCAGATGTCGTGTCCGCGCTGCCCCCGCAGATGCGGGACCCGGTGCTGCTCGCCATTCCCTTCTTTTTGTTGCTGTTGACCCTGGAATGGGCGGCGGCCCGCAAGCTGGAAAGCATCGTCGCCGACGCCCGGCCGGCCGCCGGCGCGTACCTCACCCGCGACTCGCTGGCGAGCATCTCGATGGGGCTCGTCTCGGTGGGCACCACCGCCGCTTGGAAGACGCTGGCGTTGCTGGGCTATGCCGCCCTGTACACGTATGTGGCGCCCTGGCATCTCTCGGTCGGCCGATGGTACACGTGGGTGATCGCGCTCGTGGGCGTCGACCTGCTGTATTACGCCTATCACCGGATCGCGCACCGGGTCCGATTGATCTGGGCGACGCACCAGGCGCATCACTCCAGCGAATACTTCAACTTCGCCACTGCCCTGCGGCAGAAGTGGAACAACAGCGGCGAGATCTTGATGTGGGTTCCGCTGCCGCTGCTGGGGATCCCCCCGTGGATGGTGTTTTTCAGCTTCTCGATCAGCCTCATCTATCAGTTCTGGGTGCACACCGAGCGGATCGGCAAGCTGCCCCGGCCGTTCGAGTTCGTCTTCAACACCCCGTCGCACCATCGCGTGCACCACGGGATGGACCAGATCTACCTCGACAAGAATTACGGCGGCATCCTCATCATCTGGGATCGGCTGTTCGGCAGCTTCCAGGCCGAGCTGTTCCGGCCGCACTACGGGCTCACCAAGCGGGTCGACACATTCAACATCTGGAAGCTGCAGTCCCGCGAATACGTCGCGATCGCCCGTGACTGGCGTTCGGCGACTCGGCTCCGCGATCGGTTGGGCTACGTTTTCGGGCCGCCCGGTTGGGCGCCGCGCACCGCGGACCGGATCGAGGCGGCCGTTCCGGTGGCGACCTCGCCGTAACGCCGATGGCGGACGGCGCGAAGACTTCTGCGTAACGGAAAGTCACGCCGTAATCTCAGATCGGTCGAGATTTGGCCCGGACGGATCGGAGTTCATGGTGCGTCGCCTGGCACTGCGCGCGATCACCGCGTCGATCGCCGTCGCCGCGCTCGCACAAGCGCTGCCGCCTGCGCCGGCCGAAGCCGATCCCGTCATGGTTTATCCGGGCATGGAGATCCATCAGGGCAACCGCGTTTGCACGCTGGGTTACGTCGACCCCGGCCTGAAGATCGCCTTCACCGCGGGGCACTGCCGGGGCGGCGAGGGGGTGGTCACCGACCGGGGTGGAGCGGTCATCGGGCGCCTGGCCGCCTTCCGGGACAACACTCCCAGCGGGACGACGGTGGCCACCGACCAGTTGATCACCGACTATGAGGCGATCGTGCTGGACAACGGCGTCATGGCGAACAACGTCCTGCCCGGCGGGCGGCAACTGATCTCGAATCCGGCGGCCGCGCTGGCACCCGGGCAAGCGATCTGCCATTTCGGCGTGAGCACCGGTGAAACGTGCGGGACGGTGGAGAGCGTGAACAACGGCTGGTTCACCATGTCGCACGGCGTGCAGAGCCACAACGGCGACTCCGGCGGCCCGGTGTACCTGCCGTCGAGCGCCGGCCCCGGGCTGCTCGTGGGGATCTTCAACAGCGTCTGGGGCGACTTTCCGGCTGCGGTGTCGTGGCGGGCGACGTCCGAGGAAGTCCGTGAGGATCTCGGGGTGGCGCGGGGCGTCCGGTAGGTCAGTCAGCGGATCGCGTCCGCCTCGGCCAGAGCGAACACCGGGATGGTGGGCGCGGCAGCGCGGAACTGCTCTTCAGTGCTGTCCGGGGTCAGCCCGGCGACGTACTCCTTGACCTGCCAATACCAGCGGTCCAGATAGCGTCGCAGCAGTTCCGGCTTGGCCGCGTCGGCCACCTCGCTGACCCGGGCGCGCCGCCTGCGCCACCGGGGGCCCGTCTCGACGACGCCCGCGGCGCGCACGTTGCGCGCCCATTGGGTGTTGCCGCGGGGGGAGACCAGGTAGTCCACTCCGTCGACGGTCAGCAGATTGATGACCACCGCGCGCGGCTTACCGCTCTTGCGCCCGCGGACCCGCAGCGCACGAGTGCCGGCGATGCTGACACCCATCTCGGCGAGCCAGCGGATCACCGCGTTGGCGGCCCGCGCGGCCCGGTTCGGTTCGTCGTATCGCGTAGCCATGTCGCGTCCTCTCTCGCAAACCTAACGAGAGCAGTGCTCTCTTTGCTCGCGACACTGCCATAGTCCTGGCCGGAAAGCAAGAGCGGTGATCTCGGTTGTGCCAGACTGACCGCGTGGGCAAGCGGCAGGACACCCGGGAGCAGACCGAGGCGCGCATCATCCAGCTGGGCCGCCGGCAGCTGGTGGAGCGCGGGGCGGCCGGGCTGTCTGTGCGGGCGATCGCCCGGGAGCTCGGCATGGTGTCGTCGGCCGTGTACCGGTATGTGTCCAGCCGCGACGAGTTGCTGACGTTGCTGCTGGTCGACGCCTACTCGGACCTGGCCGACGCCGTGGACCGCGCACGCGAGACGGTCGGCGAACTCTGGAGCGACGACGTCATCGCGATCGCCCGGGCGACCCGGCGGTGGGCCGTGGCGCACCCCGCCCGCTGGGCCCTGTTGTACGGCAGCCCGGTGCCGGGGTACCACGCACCGCCCGAGCGCACGGTGGCCGTGGGAACCCGGGTGGTGGCGGCCTTCTTCGACGCCGTCGCATCCGGGATCGCCACGGGGGACATCAGGCTGACCGATGTCGTTGCCCCCCAACCGATGTCGTCGGACTTCGAGCGGATTCGCCACGAGTTCGGATTTCCCGGCGACGACCAGGTGGTCGCCAAGTGCTTTCTGCTGTGGGCGGGGGTGCTGGGCGCTATCAGCCTCGAGGTGTTCGGGCAATACGGCAGCGACACCCTGACCGACCCCGAGGCGGTGTTCGACGCGCAACTGCGACTGCTGGTGGGCATGCTGAGTCAGCATTGACCACCCCGGACCGGAACTAGAACGTGTTCACCGAGCTCTCGGGGATTAAGCCGGGGCCCAGTGGGCAAAGTATTCGTGGCCCTTTCTGGCGGCCGCCGCACTGGACTATCCTGCGAGACGATGACCCTCTCCGTTCAGTCCCCGACGCAGATCGCGTGGGTGACCACCGACCTCGATGCCACCGAAACCGCCCTCACCGGCCTGTTAGGTGTGCGCAAGTGGGTGCGGATACCCGAGGTGCACTTTGCTCCGGAGTCCTGCAGCTACCTCGGCGAGCCCGCCGATTTCGTCGCCAGCATCTCGCTGAGCTATCTCGGAGACATGCAGCTGGAGCTGATCCAGCCGGTGCGCGGAAAGAACATCTATAGTGACTTTCTGCGCGACTCCGGGCAGGGCTTGCACCACATCTGCATGGAGGCCGAGAGCCCCGAGCAATTCGACGCGGCGTTGGCGGAGGCGGGCGCATTCGGGGCGTCGGTCGTGCAGCAAGGCGTGATGCCCGGCGGGATCCAGTTCGCCTATGTGTCGGCCCCGCAAGCGGCGGTGCCGTTCGTGGAAATCGCCTACATAACGCCCGAAATGAGGGCGTTCTACGACTACATCAAACAGGAGCAGCGGTGAGCCGCGTCGGCGACGATGCGCTGCACAGCGATGAAGGGAAGTGGCGCCAGTGAGCACCGACATTCCGGCAACGGTCAACGCGGACGACGTCGCGTCGTGGTCCGATGAAGTCGACGTGGTGGTGGTCGGCTTCGGCATCGCGGGCGGCTGTGCGGCCGTCAGCGCCGCGGCCGCCGGGGCGCGGGTGCTGGTGGTCGAGCGCGCCGCCGTGGCGGGCGGCACGACTTCGCTTGCGGGCGGCCACTTTTACCTCGGTGGGGGCACGGCGGTCCAGCAGGCGACCGGCCACCCCGATTCGCCCGAGGAGATGTACAAGTACCTGGTGGCCGTGTCCCGGCAGCCGGACCACGAGAAGATCCGCGCCTACTGCGAGGGCAGCGTCGAGCATTTCAACTGGCTGGAAGACTTGGGCTTTCAGTTCGAGCGCAGTTACTTCCCGGGCAAGGCGGTCATCCAGCCCAACACCGAAGGCCTGATGTTCACCGGTAACGAAAAGGTGTGGCCGTTCCTGGAGAAGGCCGTGCCCGCGCCGCGCGGCCACAAGGTTCCCGTGCCCGGTGACACCGGGGGTGCCAGCATGGTGATCGATCTCCTGCTGAAACGGGCGGCCAGCCTGGGTGTGCAGATCCGGTACGAGACCGGAGCCACCGAGCTCATCGTGGACGGTTCGGGCGCGGTACGCGGTGTCAGGTGGAAGCAATTCGCCGAAACGGGTGCGATCAAAGCAAAGTCGGTGATCATCGCTGCCGGGGGATTCGTGATGAACCCGGAGATGGTCGCTCGATACACGCCGAAGCTGGCCGAGAAGCCGTTCGTGCTTGGCAATACCTACGACGATGGCCTGGGGATCCGCCTGGGCGTATCGGCGGGCGGCGCAACCGAACACATGGACCAGATCTTCATCACGGCCCCGCCCTACCCGCCGTCCATCCTGTTGACCGGGATCATCGTGAACAAGCTCGGCCAGCGCTTCGTCGCCGAGGATTCCTACCACTCGAGGACGTCCGGGTTCATCATGGACCAGCCGGACAGCGCGGCGTTCCTCATCGTCGACGAGGCGCACCTGGAGCACCCGAAGATGCCGTTGGTTCCGCTGATCGACGGCTGGGAATCCGTCACGGAAATGGAAGCGGCACTTGGCATTCCGGCGGGCAACCTGGTGGCGACGCTGGACCGCTACAACGCCAACGCCGCCCGCGGCGAGGATCCCGACTTTCACAAGCAGCCCGAATTCCTTGCGGCGCAGGATCAAGGCCCCTGGGGCGCGTTCGACATGTCACTGGGCAAGGCGATGTACGCCGGTTTCACCATCGGTGGTCTGGCCACGTCCGTGGACGGTGAGGTACTGCGCGAGGACAAAACCGTCGTGCCGGGGCTGTATGCGGCCGGCGCCTGCGCCTCCAACATCGCCCAGGACGGCAAGGGCTACGCCAGCGGGACGCAGCTGGGGGAGGGCTCGTTCTTTGGGCGCCGCGCCGGAGCGCACGCGGCGCGAGGCGCCGGGGGCGCGTAGGCGCGTTACGACACCGCGCCGGAGCGCACGCGGCGCGAGGCGCCGGGGGCGCGTAGGCGCGTTAGACGCCCGCGGGCTCTTTCTTCTCCTCCACGGGGCCCAACCGCCAGGGGCCACCTCCGAGCAATTGCAGTTCTTGTTCGTGGTGCTGCTCGACCGTGGGCCGATGACTGACGCTGACCACCACGCAGTCCGGTAGCTCGGTCCGAATCAGTTGGTAGAGCGCGAATTCCAGGCCTTCGTCGAGCGCGGAGGTGGCCTCGTCCAGGAAGACGGCCTTCGGCTTGGTCAGCAGGATGCGGGCAAAGGCGACCCGCTGCTGTTCGCCGGGGGAGAGCACCTTGGCCCAATCCCGCTCTTCGTCGAGCCGGTCGAGCAGCGGGGCCAGGGCCACTTTGGTGAGTACCTCACGCAACTCGTCATTGGATACGCCGTCCGGCGAGTTCGGGTAGCACACCACCGTGCGCAGGCTGCCCAGCGGCACGTACGGCAACTGTGAGAGGAACATCGTCGCGTTCTCGCCGTCGGGACGACAGAGGGTCCCGGACGCGTACGGCCACAATTCGGCCAGGCTGCGCAGCAGGGTGGTCTTGCCGGCGCCCGAGCGCCCGGTGATGACCAGCGAATCACCCTCGGCCAGTTGGACATCCAGCGGATCGATCAGCCGGTCGCCGGCCGGGGTGCGCACCTCGACGTCGCGCAGCTCGACCGCCGTCTCCTCGCTCGGCTTGACCAGCATGGTCGGCAGCGCACGGCCCTGACTGTTCGCGTCGACCAGGCCGTGCAACCGGATGATGGCCGCCCGGAAGGCCGCGAAGGCGTCGTAGTTGTTGCGGAAGAACGACAACGAATCGTGAATGTTGCCGAAGGCGGTCGCGCTCTGGCCGACGTCGCCGAAGTCGATCTGCCCGGCGAACAGCCGCGGCGCCTGAATCACCCACGGCAGCGGGACGATCGCCTGCGACACCGACCAGTTCCAGCCGTTGAAGATGATGGTCCGGCGCACGAACTTGCGGTAGTTGTCGATGATCGGGGTGAACCGCCGCCACAGCTGCGCCCGCTCGACTCTTTCACCGCGGTAGAAGCCCACGGCCTCCGCGGCGTCGCGCAGTCGCACCAAGGCGTAGCGGAAGGCGGCGTTGAGTTTCTCGTTGTTGAAGCTGAGCCAGATCAGCGGATGCCCCAACCAGATGGCGACCAGCGTGGCGATCAACACGTAGACCAGGACGGTCCAGAACATCGCGCGCGGTAACTCGACGCCGAGCACGTTCAAATTTCCGGACAGGTTCCACAGGATCGCGGCGAAGGAGATGACCGAGGCCACCGCGTTGACGGCCCCGAACAGCAAGGTGCTGCCGGTCCCGTTCGACGGGATGTTCGGGGTGCCGCCCGCATTGGCGGTGAAGATGTCGATGTCCTGCTGGATGCGCTGGTCGGGGTTGTCGATCGTGTGGTCGATGAACAGGTCGCGATAGTAGGCCCGCCCGTCGAGCCAGTCGTCGGTGAGATGCGACGTCAGCCACATGCGCCAGGCGATGATGAACCGTTGCGTCAGATAGATGTCGATCATGAACCGGATGACATAGAGGGTGGCCAGCACGCTGAAGATCGCGATGGACATCCAGAAGCCGTGAATGCCCGACTGTTTGACCGCGTCGTCATCGGCCGCTACGCCCTGGACCGCCTTCTGCACCGCGGTGTACAGGTCGTTGCCCTGGTAGCTGAGCAGCACCATCAGCCGCACCGAGAGCAACACCGACAGCAACAGCACGCCCAGCATCACCCACACCCCGATGCTGCGCGTCCCGACGAAATACCCGCGCGTGATGCGCCAGAATTGCCGGCCCCACGGCGTGAGATACCTGAACAGGACCAGCGCGACGAACAGGCAGACGGCGCTGATCAGCCACGCGATGGCGACCCACCGCAAGGAATCCACGGCTGCCGCCGACCAGTTGATCGAGGGCTTGAACGGCTTCGGGCCCATGGTCGCTGTCTCCTCACGGTCGAGCTGCTGGACTTGGCTGGGACTTCAAATCCTCCGGCGAAGGTACCCGAAGGATCTGGATAGGCTGCGGTTATGAGCACCGACGCCATCCCCACACAAACATTGCACGCCGGTCGGCTCATCGCGCGGCGCCTGCGGGCCAGCGGTGTCGACACCCTCTTCACGTTGTCCGGCGGCCATCTGTTTTCGGTCTACGACGGCTGCCGCGAGGAGGGGATTCGGCTGATCGACACCCGCCACGAGCAGACCGCGGCCTTCGCCGCGGAAGGGTGGTCGAAAGTGACGAGGGTGCCCGGCGTCGCCGCGCTCACCGCGGGACCGGGCGTGACCAACGGGATGAGCGCGATGGCGGCCGCGCAGCAGAACCAGTCGCCGCTCGTGGTGCTCGGTGGCCGGGCACCGGCCGGGCGCTGGGGCATGGGCTCGCTGCAGGAGGTCGACCACGTGCCGTTCGTGGCGCCGCTGGCCCGCTTCGCCGCGACGGCGCAGTCCGCCGAGGACGCCGGCCGGCTCGTCGACGAGGCGCTGCGGGCGGCGGTCGGCGCACCGTCGGGGGTCGGCTTCGTCGACTTCCCCATGGACCACGTGTTTTCCATGTCCGAGGATCACGGGCGTCCCGGTGCCCTCACCGACCTGCCGCCGGGGCCCGGCGTCGACGACCTGGACGGCGCCGCCCTGGGCCGCGCCGCCAGCCTGCTGTCGGGGGCCAAACGGCCGGTCATCATGGCGGGCACCAACGTCTGGTGGGGGCACGGGGAGGCGGCCCTGCTGCGCCTCGCCGAGGAACTACAGATCCCGGTGCTGATGAACGGGATGGCCCGTGGTGCGGTGCCCGCCGACCACCCGTTGGCCTTCTCCCGGGTGCGGGGAAAAGCGTTGGGTGAGGCCGATGTTGCGCTGATCGTCGGGGTCCCGATGGATTTCCGGCTGGGCTTTGGCGGGGTGTTCGGGCCGCAGACCCGGCTCATCGTGGTGGACCGCGCCGAACCCGAACGCAAGCATCCCCGCCCGGTTGAGGCCGAGCTCTACGGCGACCTGTTGTCCATCCTCGCGGGCCTCGCGTCCGGTGGCGGGACCGACCACCGCGACTGGATCGGCGAACTGCGCACCGCCGAGACGGCCGCGCGCGCAACGGAAAAGAGCGAACTCGCCGACGAGCGGGTGCCGCTGCATCCCATGCGGGTGTACGCGGAGCTGGCGCCGATGCTGGACCGCGACGCCATCGTCGTCATCGACGCCGGCGACTTCGGGTCCTACGCCGGGCGGGTGATCGACAGCTACCAACCGGGCTGCTGGCTGGACAGCGGGCCCTTCGGCTGCCTCGGTTCGGGGCCGGGTTACGCCTTGGCCGCCAAGCTGGCCCGGCCGAACCGTCAGGTGGTCCTGCTGCAGGGCGACGGCGCCTTCGGGTTCAGCGGCATGGAATGGGACACCCTGGTCCGGCACGGCGTGCCCGTCGTCTCGGTGATCGGCAACAACGGGATCTGGGCGCTGGAGAAACATCCGATGGAGGCGTTGTACGGCTATTCGGTCGTGGCGGAACTGCGGCCGGGCACCCGCTACGACGAGGTGGTGCGCGCCCTGGGCGGCCACGGCGAGCTGGTCTCCGCGCCGGCCGAGCTGCGTCCGGCGCTGGAACGCGCCTTCGCCAGCGGCCTGCCCTCGGTGGTCAATGTGCTCACCGATCCCGCCGTCGCTTATCCACGCCGATCCAACCTCGCTTGACGGGTCATCGCTGCTCACCGCGTACCGTTGACCTGTGCCAAAGACCATCCGCGCGCAGCCCGGCCGCCTGAGCAGCCGATTTTGGCGGCTGCTCGGCGCCAGCACCGAAAAGAACCGCAACCGCTCCCTTTCCCAGGTCACCGACTCGTCCGACTACGACGAGGAGGCCGCGGGCCTCACCGACGAGCAACTGCGCAAGGCCGCCAAGCTGCTCAAGCTCGACGACCTTGCCGAATCCGAGGACGTCCCGCAATTCCTGGCGATCGCCAGGGAGGCGGCCGAACGGGCGACCACGCTGCGCCCGTTCGACGTCCAGCTCCTGGGTGCGCTTCGCATGCTCGCCGGCGACGTGATCGAGATGGCCACCGGCGAGGGTAAGACGCTCTCCGGGGCGATCGCGGCGGCCGGCTATGCCCTCGCCGGGCGGCACGTGCACGTGGTGACGATCAACGATTACCTCGCCCGCCGCGACGCGGAGTGGATGGGCCCGCTGATCGAGGCGATGGGGCTGACGGTCGGCTGGATCACCGCCGAGTCGACCAGCGAGGAGCGTCGCGCCGCCTATGGCTGCGACGTAACCTACGCCTCGGTCAACGAAATCGGGTTCGACGTCCTACGCGATCAGCTCGTGGTCGACGTCGAGGACCTGGTGTCGCCCAACCCGGACGTGGCCCTGATCGACGAGGCCGACTCGGTGCTCGTCGACGAGGCCCTGGTGCCGCTGGTGCTGGCGGGCACGACGCACCGGGAGACGCCCCGGCTGGAGATCATCAAGCTGGTCGGCGAACTGTCCCCGGAAACGGATTACGACACGGACTCGGACAGCCGCAACGTCCATCTGACCGACGTCGGGGCGCGCAAAGTGGAGAAGGCGCTCGGCGGCATCGACCTGTACTCCGAGGAGCACGTCGGCACCACCCTGACCGAAGTCAACGTCGCGCTGCACGCGCACGTGCTGCTGCAGCGCGACGTGCACTACATCGTCCGCGACGACGCCGTGCACCTGATCAACGCCTCCCGCGGACGCATCGCGCAACTGCAGCGCTGGCCCGACGGCCTGCAGGCCGCGGTCGAGGCGAAGGAAGGGATCGAGACCACCGAAACCGGGGAGGTGCTCGACACCATCACGGTGCAGGCGCTGATCAACCGCTACGAAACCGTGTGCGGGATGACGGGCACCGCGCTGGCCGCCGGGGAGCAGCTGCGCCAGTTCTACAAGCTCGGTGTGTCGCCGATTCCCTCCAACAAGCCCAACATTCGCGAGGACGAGTCCGACCGCGTGTACATCACCGCCGCAGCCAAGAACGACGGGATCGTCGAGCACATCGCCGAGGTGCACGAGACGGGCCAGCCGGTGCTGGTCGGCACCCGTGATGTCGCCGAATCCGAGGAACTGCATGAGCGGCTGCTGCGCCGCGGCGTGCCCGCGGTGGTCCTCAACGCCAAGAACGACGCCGAGGAGGCGGAGGTCATCGCCGAGGCCGGCAAGTTCGGGGTGGTCACCGTCTCGACACAGATGGCGGGGCGCGGCACCGACATTCGGCTCGGTGGCTCCGACGAAGCCGACCACGACCGGGTCGCCGAGCTCGGCGGTCTGCACGTGGTGGGCACCGGGCGGCATCACACGGAGCGGCTGGACAACCAGCTGCGCGGGCGCGCGGGCCGCCAGGGCGACCCCGGCTCGTCGGTGTTCTTCTCGAGTTGGGAAGACGACGTCGTGGCGGCCAACCTCGACCACAACAAGCTGCCGATGGAAACCGACGAGGACGGCCGGATCGTCAGCCCCAAGGCGGCCGGGCTGCTCGACCACGCGCAGCGGGTCGCCGAGGGCCGGATGTTGGACGTGCACGCCAATACCTGGCGCTACAACCAGCTGATCGCCCAGCAGCGCGCCATCATCGTCGATCGCCGTAACACGTTGCTGCGCACCGCAACCGCGCGCGAGGAACTCGCCGAACTGGCGCCCAAGCGGTACAAGGAACTCTCCAAGGACATCCCGGAAGAACGGCTGGAGAAGATCTGCCGGCAGATCATGCTCTACCACCTCGACCGCGGGTGGGCCGACCACCTGGCGTACCTAGCCGACATCCGGGAGAGCATCCACCTTCGGGCGCTGGGCCGGCAGAACCCGCTGGACGAGTTCCACCGGTTGGCGGTCGACGCGTTCGCGTCGCTGGCCGCGGACGCGATCGAGGCGGCGCAGCAGACGTTCGAGACGGCGAACGTCCTCGAGGAGGAGCAGGGCCTGGATCTGTCCAAGCTGGCCCGGCCGACCTCGACGTGGACCTACATGGTCAACGACAACCCGCTGTCGGACGACACGCTGTCGACACTCAGCCTGCCCGGGGTCTTCCGCTGAGCTGAGCCGCCGAGTGTGCGGCCAGCCGCACGCTGGTGCTCGAGCGTGCTGCCAGCCGCGCGTTCGGCGGTCGACTAAGGTCACGGCTTATGGAGCCGGCGCTTCCACCCGACCGGGTGCTGACGGTGCCCAACGCGCTGAGCGCCATCCGCCTGGTGCTCATCGGAGTATTCGTCTATGCCCTGTTGTTCGCCCACGCCAACGGGTGGGCGGTCGGGATTTTGATGTTCAGCGGCGCGTCCGACTGGGCCGACGGCAAGATCGCCCGGCTGCTCGACCAGTCCTCGCGGCTCGGCGTCCTGCTCGACCCGGCGGTCGATCGCCTCTACATGATCTGCGTGCCCGTCGTGATGGCGATGAGCGGGATCGTGCCGTGGTGGTTCGTCGGCATCCTGCTGGCGCGCGACGGTCTGCTGGCGGCGACGCTGCCGTTGCTGTGGAGCCGAGGCTTGTCCGCGCTGCCGGTGACCTACATCGGCAAGGCCGCCACGTTCGCGTTGATGTCGGGCTTTCCGCTGGTGCTGCTGGGTACGTGGGATGCCCTGTGGAGCCGGGTGGTCGGGGCCTGCGGCTGGGCCTTCCTGATCTGGGGCATGTACGGCTACCTGTGGGCCTTCGCGCTGTACGTGGTGCAGATGACGCTCGTCGTTCGCCGGATGCCCCGGCTCCACCACGGTCGGCGCCCGCCCGCCACCCCCAAGGCGGTCGATCGTGGCTGACCCGGACCGCCTGCTCGGCGGCTACGACCCCAACGCCGGCCGCAGCGCACACGTGGCGTCGCGGCCGACGCTCATCCCGGTGCCGTCCCTGCTGCGCGCCCTGCTCTCCGAGCACCTCGATCCCGGTTACGCCGCGGCCGCCGAGCGGCGGCGCGACGCCGCCACGCCGGCGACCGGGCGCGAACGCGCCTTCGGCTGGGTCTGGCAGGCGTTGGCGGCGCTGCTGATCGCCACCGTCTTCGCCGCCGCCGTCGCGCAGGCGCGCTCGGTCGCCCCCGGCGTGCGCTCCGCGCAGCAGCTGTTGCTCGGCAATGTGCGTTCGACGGAGAGCACCGCCGCCAAACTCGCCCAGCGGCGCAGCGAGCTGTCCTCTCGAGTCGACGAGGTGCAGCGGCGCGCACTGGCCGACGACGCCGAAGGGCAGCGGCTGTTGGCTCGTCTCGATGAGCTCGGCCTGGCGGCGGCGAGCCGGCCCGTGATCGGTCCCGGCCTGAAGGTGACCGTGACCGATCCCGGTGCCGGCCCGAACCTTTCCGACGTCTCCAAGCAACGGGTCAGCGGGAGCAGGCAGATCATCCTGGACCGGGATCTGCAGCTGGTCGTCAACTCGTTGTGGGCGAGCGGGGCCGAAGCGATCTCGGTCGGCGGCGTTCGCGTCGGGCCGAACGTGACGATCCGGCAAGCCGGCGGGGCGATCCTGGTCGACAACAACCCCACCAGCAGCCCGTACACGATCCTCGCGGTGGGCCCGCCCCGCGCGATGCGGGACGTCTTCGACCAGAGCTCCGGTCGGCAGCGTCTCAAGCTCCTCGAGGTCTCCTACGGCGTCGTCGTGACGGTGGACGACGCCGACGGGCTGACGCTTCCCGCCGGATCGATCCGGGATATCAGGTTCGCCAAACAGATTGGGCCACAGTGAGAAACGTCCTCGGCAGACATCTCCGCCGGTGCGAGTCACGGAAGGGAAACCGAGCATGATCGGCATCGCGGCGCTGGCGATCGGGATCGTGCTCGGCCTGGTGTTCCACCCCGCGGTGCCCGAGGTTGTCCAGCCGTACCTGCCCATCGCGGTGGTCGCTGCGCTCGACGCCGTGTTCGGCGGGCTGCGCGCCTACCTGGAGCGGATCTTCGACCCGAAGGTCTTCGTGATCTCGTTCGTGTTCAACGTTTTCGTGGCCGCGTTGATCGTCTATGTCGGAGACCAATTGGGCGTGGGCACGCAGCTGTCCACGGCGATCATCGTGGTGCTGGGCATCCGCATCTTCGGCAATGCCGCCGCGCTGCGCCGCCGGCTGTTCGGGGCGTGACGGGCGACGCGACGATGTGGACGAAGCGATGAAGGGGAGCGGCGCCATGGCCAAGGTGGGGCCAGCGTGAGCGAGGAACCGCCAGGCGGCGCCGCCGAAAGCGGTGCAGCGGAAAGCCGTGCGCCGCACGGCCGGCACGAACTACCGTCCAGGCGCCCACGTCCGGAGATCGGTCCGGTGCGCCGCACCGGACTGTCGGCCATGATCCGCGGCGGCCGTTCCCGGATGGCGTTCGGGACGTTGGCGGCGCTGTTGTGTCTGCTGCTTGGCATCGCCATCGTCACGCAGGTGCGCCAAAACGAGTCGGGTGATTCGCTGGAAACGGCGCGCCCCGCGGATCTATTGGTGCTCCTGGATTCGTTGCGGCAGCGCGAGGCCACCCTCAACGCCGAAGTGAACGAACTGCAGAACACGCTGAATTCGCTGCAGGCGTCGGGCAACAACGACCAGGCCGCCATCCAGGCCGCGCAGGCCAGGTTGGCCGCCCTGTCCATCCTGGCCGGCGCGGTGGGCGCCACCGGGCCGGGCGTCACGGTCACCATCGACGATCCCGGGCCCGGGGTGTCGCCGGAGGTGATCCTGGACGTGATCAACGAACTGCGGGCCGCCGGCGCCGAGGCGATCGAGATCAACGATGCACGCCAGTCCGTGCGCGTGGGTGTCGATACCTGGGTGGTGGGCACGCCCGGCTCGCTGACCATCGACACCAAGACGCTGGCGCCCCCGTATTCGATTCTGGCCATTGGTGATCCGCCCACCCTGGCCGCAGCGATGAACATTCCGGGCGGCGCCGAGGACAGCATCAAGCGCGTCGGTGCGCGGATGTCGGTGCGGCAGGCCGACCGAGTGGACGTGACCACCTTGCGACAACCAAAACCGCACCAATACGCTCAGCCCGTCAAGTGAGCACGTCCGCAACAGAACAGGATTACTCGTGAGCGATATCCCGCCCGATCTGCACTACACCCCCGAACACGAATGGGTTCGCCGCAGCGGCGACGACGTCGTTCGGGTCGGGATCACCGACTTCGCGCAGTCGGCGCTGGGCGATGTCGTCTTTGTTCAGCTGCCCGACGTCGGCGCCGAACTGACCGCGGGTGAATCTTTCGGCGAGGTCGAGTCGACCAAATCGGTGTCGGATCTGTACGCGCCGGTGTCGGGCACGGTGTCCGCGGTCAACGCCGAATTGGAAGGCAGCCCGCAGCTGGTCAACTCCGACCCGTATGGGGCCGGGTGGCTGCTGGATGTCCAGGTGTCCGACGTCGCCGCGCTGGAGTCGGCCATCTCGTCGCTGCTTGACGCCGAGGCCTACCGCGGAACACTGACCGAATGACGATTGCTAATCTGCCTGCCAGCCCCGCGCGGCGACGCGAGCGGCACGGAAGGTGGGCGGGGGAAAGGCGGGCGATCGGTCCGCCGATCGTCGGGTGGGGGGCACATTGCAGACCTATGCGCGGTACCGTCGACAGATCGACACTTGAAGGCAGCAGTCTTAGCAATCGGCAGTACCGGGCGAGTAAACCCAGTGAGCAGCCGGCCGAGCGGCCCGGTCAGACAACGCCACAGCGGCCAGTGAGGAGCAGCGCGTGACGGACATGGACAACGACCAGACCTCTGACGAAGTCACGGTGGAGACGACTTCGGTCTTCCGTGCCGACTTCCTCAACGAACTGGATGCGCCCGCGCAGGCGGGCACCGAGAGCGCGGTTTCCGGGGTGGAGGGCCTTCCCGCCGGCTCGGCGCTGCTGGTCGTCAAACGGGGACCCAACGCCGGCTCACGATTCCTGCTCGACCAGCCCATAACCTCGGCCGGCCGGCATCCCGACAGCGACATCTTCCTCGACGACGTCACCGTCAGCCGCCGCCACGCCGAATTCAGGTTGGAAAACAACGAATTCAACGTCGTGGATGTCGGTAGCCTCAATGGCACCTACGTCAACCGGGAGCCCGTCGACTCGGCGGTGCTCGCCAACGGCGACGAGGTGCAGATCGGCAAGTTCCGCTTGGTGTTTCTGACCGGACCCAAGCAGGGTGAGGACGGAGGATCCGGAGGCTAGTGAGCGCACCCGATAGCCCGGCACTGGCCGGGATGTCGATTGGGGCGGTCCTGGAACTGTTGCGGCCGGACTTTCCCGATGTCACGATCTCCAAGATTCGCTTCTTGGAGGCCGAAGGACTGGTGACGCCGCAGCGCGCCGCCTCGGGCTATCGGAGATTCACCGCTTACGACTGCGCTCGGCTGCGGTTCATCCTCACCGCGCAGCGCGATCATTACCTACCGCTCAAAGTCATCCGGGCGCAGTTGGACGCGCAACCCGACGGCGAGTTGCCGCCCTTCGGGTCGCCGTACGCCGCCCCGCGACTGGTGTCCGTGGCGGGAGTCGGGGAGAACGGCACCGAGCCCGGCGCCGCATCCGATGCGGCCGCCGTCGCACCGTCGAGCATCCGGTTGAGCCGGGAAGACCTGCTGGAGCGCTCGGGGGTGGGCGAGAACCTGTTGACGGCGCTGGTCAAGGCGGGGGTGATCACCACCGGCCCGGGCGGCTTCTTCGACGAACACGCCGTCGTCATCCTGCAGTGCGCGCGGGCGCTGTCGGAATACGGTGTCGAGCCGCGGCACCTGCGGGCGTTCCGCTCGGCGGCGGACCGGCAATCGGACCTGATCGCCCAAATCGCCGGGCCGATAGGGAAAGCCGGTAAGACCGGGGCCCGGGACCGCGCCGACGACCTGGCGCGCGAGGTGGCGGCCCTTGCGATCACCCTGCACACGTCGCTGATCAAATCCGCCGTTCGCGACGTTCTGCACCGCTGAGGACTAGACTTCGTCGATAGCTTGGTCTTCAGCGGCACGGCGGAAATTCGGCGCCGCCGTTGCGCCAAGAACCGACACGGCAGCATATGCGGAGGGCAGACACAAATGGGTGAAGTTCGTGTTGTCGGCATTCGCGTGGAGCAGCCGCAGAACCAGCCGGTCCTGTTACTGCGCGAAACCGACGGCGACCGATACCTGCCGATCTGGATCGGTCAATCGGAGGCCGCTGCCATCGCGCTCGAGCAGCAGGGCGTCGAGCCGCCGCGCCCGCTGACGCACGATCTGATCAGGGATGTCATTGCCGCGCTTGGCCATTCGCTGAAAGAGGTGCGGATCGTTGACCTCCAAGAGGGCACCTTCTACGCCGACCTGGTCTTCGACCGCAACATCACGGTGTCGGCGCGGCCCTCGGATTCGGTGGCGATAGCGCTGCGCGTCGGCGTCCCGATCTACGTCGAGGAGGCCGTGCTGGCCCAAGCCGGCCTGCTCATCCCCGACGAGACCGACGAAGAGGGCGGCACCGCCGTCCGCGAGGACGAGGTGGAGAAGTTCAAGGAGTTTCTCGACAGCGTCTCGCCCGACGATTTCAAGGCCACCTAACCCCTTTCGGGCCCCTTCCAGCGGCTTCGCGAACCCCGTCGACGGGGACTACCCTGGGCACCGACATCACGGATCCATCTCACTTACCACCGGGATGTCGACACGCCTGGCGGATAGCGCCCTCACTTTGCCCGGCGCCAGCCATACTTTGATCACGACTTAAGGGCACGGTAGCTATCGAACAGCGTAAGCTCTCAAGCACTCGGGCCTGAGCAAACGTGGCTGCGACGCAGCCAGTACGCAGCTGGAAACGAACGCGCGATCGGCGAGAGGAAGCACCGTGAGCGAGCAGCCACGCCAAGAACAGCTGGATCTAGCTGACCACGCGACCGCCGCGCCGGAAGCGCCCGTGCAGCCCGGGCTGTTTCCCGACGACTCCGTGCCGGACGAGCTAGTCGGCTACCGCGGCCCGAGCGCCTGCCAGATCGCCGGAATCACCTACCGTCAACTGGACTACTGGGCGCGTACCTCGCTGGTGGTGCCGTCGATCCGCAGCGCGGCGGGCTCCGGCAGCCAGCGGCTCTACTCGTTCAAAGACATCCTGGTGCTCAAGATCGTCAAGCGGCTGCTCGACACCGGAATCTCGCTGCACAACATCAGGGTTGCGGTCGATCACCTCCGCCAGCGCGGCGTGCAGGACCTGGCCAACATCACGTTGTTCTCCGACGGCACCACGGTTTACGAGTGCACGTCGGCCGAGGAGGTCGTCGACCTGTTGCAGGGCGGCCAGGGCGTGTTCGGCATCGCGGTGTCGGGCGCCATGCGGGAGCTGACCGGCGTGATCGCCGACTTCCCCGGCGAGCGGGCCGACGGGGGCGAGTCGATCGCCGCCCCGGAAGACGAGCTGGCCTCGCGCCGCAAGCACCGCGACCGCAAGATCGGTTAAGCGCACCCGCGCCACCGGGCCGGGTAAACTGGACGCTGCATCGCACTCGTGCGGGAGAGTTTCGTGACGGCCAGTCACGGACGCCGAAGGAGCAACACCTCTCCGCTAACCTCTCAGGCACCCGGGACCGCGCGGGTTAACGATGCCTCTGGAAAGCGGTGCCGGCTGCAGCGGTCGACACCCGCCGATGGGGAAAGGCGCGCGGGCAGTGCTCGGCGCCGAATCTCTCAGGCGCCCGGCGAACGGGTGAAGACAGAGGGAGAGGGCCGCTAGTCCTCTGCCTTTGTCGATGCCAAGCCAGGAGTTCGCCAGTGCCCGACCAATCAACCTTCGCAGCCCGGCACATCGGCCCGGACGGCCAAGCCGTCGCGGCGATGCTGTCCGTCATCGGTGTCGATTCGCTGGACGAGCTGGCCGCCAAGGCCGTCCCCGCGGGCATCCTCGACAAGCTCACCGGCGGCGGCGCGGCACCGGGCCTCGACGAGTTGCCGCCGGCCGCCACCGAGGCCGAGGCCCTGGCCGAGCTGCGGGCGCTGGCCGAGGCGAACACGGTGGCCGTCTCGATGATCGGGCAGGGCTACTACGACACGCTCACCCCGCCGGTGTTGCTGCGCAACGTCTTGGAGAACCCGGCCTGGTACACCGCCTATACGCCGTACCAGCCGGAGATCAGCCAGGGCCGGCTGGAGGCGCTGCTGAACTTCCAGACGATGGTGGCCGACCTGACCGGGCTGGAAGTCGCCAACGCCTCGATGCTCGACGAGGGCACCGCGGCCGCCGAGGCCATGACGCTGATGCACCGGGCGACCCGCGGCAGCTCGAACCGGCTGGCCGTCGACGCCGACTTGTTCGCCCAGACCGCGGCCGTCCTGGCGACGCGGGCCCAGCCGTTGGGCATCGAGATCGTCACCGCCGACCTGAGCCGTGGACTTCCCGACGGCGACTTCTTCGGCGTCGTCACCCAGCTGCCCGGGGCCAGCGGCCGCATCACCGACTGGGCGGCCCTGGTGGTAGAGGCCCACGACCGTGGCGCGCTGATCGCCATCGGCGCCGATCTGCTGGCGTGCACGCTGATCACGCCGCCCGGTGACATCGGCGCCGACGTCGCGTTCGGAACGACGCAACGATTCGGCGTGCCAATGGGATTCGGCGGCCCGCACGCCGGATACCTGTCGGTGCACGCCAAGCACGCCCGTCAGCTGCCCGGCCGGCTGGTCGGGGTGTCGCTGGACGCCGACGGGTCCCCGGCTTACCGGCTGGCGCTGCAGACCCGCGAGCAGCACATCCGCCGCGACAAGGCGACCAGCAACATCTGCACCGCACAGGTGCTGCTCGCCGTGATGGCCGCCATGTACGCCAGCTATCACGGCGCCGAAGGGCTGACCGCGATCGCCCGCCGGGTGCACGGCCACGCCGAGGCGATCGCCGCCGCGCTCGGCGAGGCGCTGGTGCACGACACCTTCTTCGACACCGTGCTGGCCCGGGTTCCGGGACGCGCGGACGCGGTGGTGGCGGCGGCCAAGGCAAACGGCGTCAACGTGTGGCGCGTCGACGCCGATCACGTGTCGGTGGCCTGC
Organism: Mycobacterium paraffinicum; assembly: GCF_001907675.1. Classification (GTDB taxonomy): domain Bacteria; phylum Actinomycetota; class Actinomycetes; order Mycobacteriales; family Mycobacteriaceae; genus Mycobacterium; species Mycobacterium paraffinicum_A. Next base: position 151,137 of record NZ_MPNT01000007.1, on the reverse strand, counting down.
GACGAAGCCACCACGGACGCCCACGTGGCCGCGGTACTGGAAGCCTTCGGGGTCGCGGCCGCCGAGCCCGCCACGATCGACGTCGCGACCCGCACCTCGGAGTTCCTGACCCACCCCGCGTTCACGCAGTACCGCACCGAAACGGCGATGATGCGCTACCTGCGCACGCTGGCCGACAAGGATATCGCCTTGGACCGCAGCATGATTCCGCTCGGCTCATGCACGATGAAGCTGAACGCCGCCGCCGAGATGGAGCCGATCACCTGGCCGGAATTCGCCCGCCAGCATCCGTTCGCGCCGGCGTCGGACACCCCGGGACTGCGTCGGCTCATCAGTGACCTGGAGACCTGGCTGGTGCACATCACCGGCTACGACGCCGTGTCCCTGCAGCCCAACGCCGGCTCGCAGGGCGAATACGCCGGGCTGCTGGCCATCCACGACTACCACGCCAGCCGGGGTGAACCGCACCGCAACATCTGCCTGATCCCATCCAGCGCGCACGGCACCAACGCGGCGTCGGCGGCGTTGGCCGGCATGCGAGTGGTGGTAGTCCGTTGCCACGACAACGGCGACGTCGACCTCGATGACCTGCGCGCCAAGGTGACCCAGCACGGTGACGAGTTGTCGACGCTGATGATCACCTATCCGTCCACCCACGGCGTCTACGAGCACGACATCGCCGAGATCTGCGCGGCCGTCCACGACGCCGGCGGCCAGGTCTACGTCGACGGGGCCAACCTCAACGCGCTGGTCGGCCTGGCCCGGCCCGGGAAGTTCGGCGGCGACGTGAGCCACCTGAACCTGCACAAGACGTTCTGCATCCCGCACGGGGGCGGCGGGCCGGGCGTGGGACCCGTCGCGGTGCGATCGCATCTGGCCCCGTTCTTGCCCGGGCACCCGCATGCTCCCGAGTTGCCCCAGGGGCATCCGGTGTCCTCGGCGCCCTACGGGTCGGCCTCGATCCTGCCGATCAGCTGGGCCTACATCAGGATGATGGGTGCTAGCGGCCTGCGGGCCGCGTCGCTGACCGCCATCGCCTCGGCCAACTACATCGCCCGCCGCCTCGACGAGTACTTCCCGGTGCTCTACACCGGGGAGAACGGGATGGTCGCCCACGAATGCATCCTGGACCTGCGCGGCATCACCAAGTCGACCGGCGTGACGGTCGACGATGTCGCGAAGCGTTTGGCGGACTACGGTTTTCATGCGCCGACGATGAGCTTCCCGGTTGCCGGCACGCTGATGGTGGAGCCCACCGAGAGCGAAACCCTGACCGAGGTCGACGCCTTCTGCGAAGCGATGATCGCCATCCGCCACGAAATCGACCGGGTGGGCACGGGGGAGTGGCCCGTGGACGACAACCCGCTGCGCGGCGCGCCGCACACCGCCGAATGCCTGCTGGTCTCCGATTGGAAGCACCCGTACACGCGCGAGGAGGCCGCCTATCCGCTGGGCAAGAACTTCCGGCCGAAGGTGTGGCCGCCGGTGCGGCGCATCGACGGCGCCTACGGCGACCGCAACCTGGTCTGCTCGTGCCCGCCGGTGGAGGCCTTCGCGTAAGTTCTCCGGTCAGCCGAAACGCTCGACGATCGCCTCGGCGATCTCCTCCGGTGCGTCCTCCTGGATGAAGTGTTTGGCGTTGGGCAGTTCGACCAGGACGTGGTCGGGAAAAGTCGCGCGCATGCGCGGAAGGGTCGGGCCGGGCCGGAAGGCGAAGTCCTTCATGCCCCAGACGAACAGGGCGGGTTTGGCGCCGAGCTTCGCCGGCACGTCGCGGGCCAGGCGCGCCAGCAGGGGCTCGGCGGCGAGGATCTGCTTGGGCATTTCGGCGACGCCCCTGCGCGCCTCGGGGCTGGGCTGCACGGCGCGGTAGTGCTCCATCACCGCGTCGCTCGGGCGGCGCTGGGTCCCGGCGGGAATCAGTCGCTCGACGAAAAAGTTGCGGCGCAGGATCGCGTATTGCAGCGGCGGGCTGGACATCACCCGGCTGAACACCTTCGTCGTGAATACGTCGGCGGGCCAGAACCAGGTGTTGCCCAGGATGACGCCGCGCACCCGCTCGGCCCGCTCCGTCGCGACCGCCATGCTGATGGGGCCGCCCCAGTCCTGACCCATCGTCAGGTAGTTCTCCAACTCTAGGTGGTCGACGAACTCGCCGAGCACCCCGGCGTGCTCCTCGATGGTGTACCCGAACCCGGCGGGCCGGTCGGATAGCCCGAACCCCAGGTAATCCGGTGCGATGCAGCGGAACCGGTCACGCAGCCCGAGGACGATGTTGCGATACAGGAAGCTCCAGGTCGGGTTGCCGTGCCACAGCACGAGCGGGGGCCCGGCGCCTTCGTCGATGTAGTGCACGCGTCCCCGCGAGCTGTCGAACCAGCGCGACTGGAACGGATAGAGCCGCGGGTCCGGGGTGAAATCGATGCTCATGGCGCTCCTTCGGTCGCGCTCATGATGCTAGGCCCGCGACGTCAGTACCGGCCGAAGGCCAGCGCGACGTTGTGCCCGCCGAACCCGAACGAGTTGTTGATGGCGTACCGGTAATTGCCGCGCCGGGGATTTCCCGACACCACGTCCAATTCGATTTCGGGGTCCAGGTTTTCCAGGTTCAGCGTCGGCGGGACGATCTGGTCGCGCAACGCCAGCACGGTCAGGATCGACTCCACCGCGCCCACCGCGCCGACGGAATGCCCCAGCGCGGACTTCGGCGCGTACACCGCGGGCTTGTTGCTGCCGAGCGCGTTGTTGATGGCCTTGCCCTCGGCCAGGTCACCGATCTGCGTCCCGGTGGCATGGGCGTTGACGTGGTCGATGTCGTCGGGCGTGAGACCCGCGAGCTGGATGGCGCGCGTCATCGCCTGGCCGGCGCGGCTCCCGCTCGGGTCCGGCGCCACCATGTGGTATCCGTCGGACGTCACCCCGGCCCCCATCAGCCGGGCCAGGATGCGCGCGCCGCGCGCCTTGGCGTGCTCCTCGGTCTCGAGGACCATCAGCGCCCCCGCCTCGCCGAACACGAAACCGTCGCGGTCCTTGTCGAACGGGCGACAGGCACCGGCCGGATTCGCGTTGTTCGTCGACATCACGATCCGCATGTTCGCGAAGGCGGCGATGGGCACCGCCTCGATCCTGGTCTCGACGCCGCCGCAGATCGCGACGTCGGCCTCACCGAACACGATCGCCTGCCAGGCCCGGGCGATGGCCTCCGACCCCGACGCGCACGCCGACACCGGCGTCATCACGCCGGCCCTGGCGCGCCGCTCCAGGCCGACCGCCTGGGCGGCGGCATCGGGCATGTACTTGCTGACGGCCAGCGGCGAGACCGCCTTCACGCCGCGGGCCCGCAAATTGTCCAGGCTGAACACCAGCTCCTCGCCGGAACCGAAACCGGTGCCGATCGAGACCAACAGGCGGTTCGGGTCGACGTCGGGTGAGCCGGCGTGGTCCCACGCCCGCCGGTTGACGATCGCGGACATCCGCGCCAGGTAGCCCGTCCTGCGCAGTTCGGCGGGGTTGAGCTCGCTGTCGAATTCCTCCAGCAGATGCCCGCCGATGCGGACCGGCAGGTCGAACTCCTCCACGAACGGGTCGTCGAGCTCGCGGATGCCACTCTGGCAGTCGAGGAGCAGCTTCCAGGTGGTCTCCGCGTCGGTGGCCAACGCGGTGGTCATGGCGAACCCGGTGACCACCACGTCTGGAAGCGCTTGTCCGGTAATCAGTTTCGTCATTGCTGTCTGGATCATCCTTTCGCGGCGCCCCGGCCGTCGTCACGGCCGCGCGTACATCGGGGCACCCTCCAGATGGAGTGGAAGGCGCTCAACCGAATGCCTTCGCACCGCTCCCCATAGCGTCGGCCGTGGAATCAACCTCGGTCGAAGCCTAGCCGCAACTTGCGGTCCGGACGGCGAAGACGCCGCCGCAACGTTGGCTCGCCCCCCGCACGCGAGCCTAACCCTTAGCTGAGGAAGGCGTTGAGTGCCGCGGCCAGGTCGGGGGACGCCGAGGTGGCCAGGTTCTGGTAGCCGCCGCCGCTGAGCTGGGCGACCGCCTCCCACGTCGCACGGTCCGGGTCGCCGCCGAAGTCGATGACGTTCACCGCGATCGGTTTGGCCGGGTCCGCGCTCTTACGGATGAAGTCCTGCAGCCCGGGCCCGTCGAGGGTCTGGTCGGTGTGCGGGCCCGCGGTGATGACCAGGATCGAGTTGGTCTGGCCGGCGTGGTAATTGGCCTGCAGCTCCTGGTAGATCATGCGCAGCGTGGTGAATGACACCGCACCACCGGCCGACGAGTATTGCTTGTCCAGCGCCGCCGCCAGCGCCGCCGAGCGCGGCTGGCCACTGGTGGGATTGACGGGGTCGCCGAGCGGGCCGCCCGGCACCTCCGAGCGGCCCTCGTGACCGTCGAACGTCCACAGGCCCACCACCGACGTGGGCGGCAGCGCCTTGATCTTGTCCTGAAGCGCGGCGATCACGTTCGCCAACCGGGTCTTTCCGCCCTCCTGGCCGGGCATCGACTGGTCGAGCATGATGGTCGCGGCCAGCCCGCTCGACGGGGCGGCCATCGCCTCGGCCAGCGTCGCGCGCATCGCGTCGTCACCCACCGACAGCGTCGCGGGCAGCGCCGGGAACGTGGTGACCGGACTGCTCGGCGGCGTGACCCGGTTGACCCGGAAACCGGCTTTGGCCAGCTTGGCGAGTTGCTCGGGCTTGTGCATGTAGCGAGCGAATTCACTGGCGGCGGCGGTCTGGTCCTGGTTCAGCCACGGGCCACTCAGTAGGACGGTGGGGTAGTCGGCAACCGGCACCGGGCCCGACGGCAGCCAGGAGGCCAACGCGCCCTTGGCGTCTGACAGCGACTGGCCGCGCTGGAACAGCTGTTGCTCGGTGGTGATCACCGCGTGCACCGGCGCGGCCGCCGCGTCGCCGGGCTTGAGGAGGGTGTTCATCGCCTCGGTCAGCGAATTGTCCGCCAGCTTGGGCTGCCCGTTCAGCACCGCGCGCACCGCGCCGGTGCCCTGGGTCGCCGGTGCGCCGGGAGGGGCCGACTCGGCCGCTATCGCTTCCCCGGCGAGAAAAGCCGCGTCCCCGTTGCCGTTCGTCGGCACGGCCAGTCGCAGCGGTCCCCAGGCCGGCAGGTTCACGCCGGCCAATCCGCTCGGGTTGGTCTGTAGCCCGGGCAGCGCCGCCCAGTTCTGGTTGCCCAGGGCTGACGCGAGTTCTGGCCGGACGGCGAGCACCACCGGCGACGTCACCAGCGAGCGGCTGTCGGTGATCGTCTTCTGCGCCGTGGCCCCGGCGAGCCGCGCGGCCGAGACCGAGCTGCCGGGAACCCACAACGCCGGCTGCCCGCCCATCTCGGCGGGCCATTTGCCGATGAAGCCGTTCAGGACCGCGTCCGAGCCGGCCGGTTTGACGCTGACCTGCACGCAGTGGTCACCGATCGGGCCGGCCGAGGAGTTGTAGCTCTGCGCGAACTGCTGCACGGAGTCGGCGATCGACGGGTCGGCGATGACGGCGACCATCGCCGTGCCGCCGACGCAGCGCCCAGCGGCCTTGTGTGAGCGGTTGGACAACGCGTCACCGAAGAAGCTCCACAGGATCACGGTGCCCACCACCACGACGACGGCGACGAGGGCCACGATCACGCCGATGCTGACCCCCCGGCGCCCGGCCTCGCTGCGGTGGCCGCCCCGCCAATCGCCGAGTCCCCGGTGCCCGCCGCGAAACAGCGAGGGCGACGCGGCCGGCGGCTCCGAGGCGGGCGGGCCCGGCTGGCGCGGCGGAAACTCCGGGTATTCGTCGGCGGTGTCACCCGCGAACGCGTCCTCGGCGCCGTAAGGCTCTTCGCCGGCGGAGAAGTCGTCCGCGTCCGCGAAATCGTCTTCGGCGGGGTGGCGGCCCGCGTCCCAGTCGTCCTCGCCGACGGCGTCGCGCCGGCCGTCGTCCGCCTCGCCGCTTTCGTACGGTTGGTCGACGGAGTCCTCAGGGTCGGGCAAACTGTGCCTACCCATAGCGGTGTCCGTCGCCTTTCTGTCGGTCGATCCGACTCGTTGTGAACCCGCCGCTGATCTTAGTCACCAGCGGCATCGATGCGTGCCGAGCCCGATCGAGGCACCGGCTCAATGTGATTGCGCCGCGCGGGCCTTGGCTTCGCGCCGACGGCGATGCAGGATCGGCTCGGTGTAGCCGTTGGGCTGCTGGGTTCCCGTCAGGATCAGGTCTTGGGCCGCCAGGAAGGCCAGGCTGTCGTCGAAGTCGGGCGCCATCGGCTTGTACGCCGCGTCCTTGGCGTTCTGCTCATCGACCAGCGGCGCCATCCGCTCCAGGCTGGCTCGCACGTCCTCCTCGGTGATGACACCGTGGCGCAGCCAGTTCGCCAGCAGTTGGCTCGAAATCCGCAGCGTCGCACGGTCTTCCATCAGGGCGACGTCGTGGATGTCGGGCACCTTCGAGCAGCCGACGCCCTGGGCGACCCAGCGCACCACGTAGCCCAGGATGGACTGGCAGTTGTTGTCGACCTCCTCGCGGATCTCCTCGGGGGCCCAGGCCAGCTCCTTGGCCAGCGGGATGGTCAGCAGTTCCTCGATGGTGGTGCGCTTCTTGCCGGCCAGCTCCTCCTGCACGGCGCCGACGTCGACGTAGTGGTAGTGCATCGCGTGCAGGGTGGCCGCCGTCGGGGAGGGCACCCACGCGGTGGTGGCCCCAGCCTTCGGCTGGCCGATCTTCTGCTCGACCATGTCGGCCATCAGCTCGGTCATCGCCCACATGCCCTTGCCGATCTGCGCCTTGCCCTTGAAGCCGGCGGCCAGGCCGATGTCGACGTTGGCGTCCTCGTAGGCCTTGATCCACGCGGTGCTTTTCATCGCGCCCTTGCGGATCATCGGGCCGGCCTCCATCGACGTGTGGATCTCGTCGCCGGTGCGGTCCAGGAATCCGGTGTTGATGAACACCACCCGGTCGGCCGCGGCCTTGATGCAGGCCTTGAGGTTGACGGTGGTGCGGCGCTCCTCGTCCATGATGCCGACCTTCAGGGTGGCCTGCGGCAGGCCCAGGACGTCTTCCACGCGGCTGAACAGCTCGCAGGTGAAGGCGACCTCGTCGGGGCCGTGCATCTTGGGCTTGACGATGTAGATCGACCCGGTGCGGCTGTTGGCCAGCGGCCCGTTTTCCGAGCCCGTCTTGAGCCCGTGGATCGCCGTCAGGCCGGTGAACAGCGCGTCCATGATGCCCTCGAACACCTCGGTTTCTCCGTCGCCTTCGCTCCTCACGATGGCGTCGTTGGTCATCAGGTGACCCACGTTGCGCACGAACAGCAGGCTGCGGCCGGGCAGGGTCAGCTGGCCCTCACCGTCGGGCGTGGTGTAGGTGCGGTCCTGGTTGAGCACGCGGGTGAAGGTCTTGCCGTCCTTGGCGACCTCTTCGGACAGGTCGCCCTTGTTCAGCCCCAGCCAGTTGCGGTAACCGAGCACCTTGTCGTCGGCGTCGACCGCGGCCACCGAGTCCTCGAAGTCCATGATCGTGGTGATGGCCGATTCCAGGACCACGTCCTTGATGCCGGCGCGGTCGGTCTTGCCGATCGGCGACTCCGGGTCGACCAGGATCTCGATGTGCAGGCCGTGATTGACCAGGAGCACCGACCAGGCGGGGGAGCCGAGCTCGCCGGTGTAGCCGGCGAACTTCTCCGGGCTGGCCAGGCCGACCGACCCGTCGCCGGTCGCGACCTTCAGCCGGCCGTCTTCGACCGACAACCCGGTCGCGTCGGCCCAGGAGCCCGATTCCAGCGGCACCGCCTGGTCGAGGAAATTGCGGGCGTAGGCGATGACCTTGTCGCCGCGGACCTTGTTGTAGCTGCTGCCCTTCTCGGCGCCGTCATCCTCGGGGATGACGTCGGTGCCATAGAGGGCGTCGTACAGCGAGCCCCACCGCGCGTTCGCAGCGTTCAGCGCGAAGCGGGCGTTGAGCACGGGCACCACCAGCTGCGGGCCGGCGGTGGTGGTGATCTCGTCATCGACACCCGAGGTCGTGATCGTGAAATCCTCGGGTTCGGGCAGCAGGTAACCGATCTCGGTGATGAATTGGCGGTAGGCATCGACATCGAAGGGCTCGATCACGCGTTGCCGGTGCCACTTGTCGATCTGGGCCTGCAGCTCGTCGCGGCGGTTCAGCAAGTCCCGGTTCTTGGGCGTCAGGTCGGTGACGACTTTGTCGACTCCCGCCCAGAAGCTGTCCGGGTCGATGTCGGTGCCGGGCAGGGCCTCGTTGTTCACGAAGTCGTAGAGCACTCGGGCGACGCGCAGGTTCCCCACCGACACGCGATCAGTCATGTTTCTCCTCCATAATGAAGCCTCACCAAGCCGCATTGGCTCGGAGCGGCAATGCCTTCAGCGTACCGAGCAGCAGCCTGGTGAGCGTATCCGCCCGACCCGCCACACCAGGTCAGGCCGCGCTGACAGCTCCAAACCATGCCGCTGCGGCGAGCCCGGGGATCGATTTACAGCAACGCGTCAGCGCGCCTGAGATCCTGCGCCCTCCAGCACTTTCTTGACTGGCAGCCGATGGAAATCATACGGGCTCGCCGGAGCCCTCCTCGGCGACCCGGTACCCCTACGCGTCGCGCATGGTGCCGACGAGGTCCTCAACCAGGTCTTCAAGCGCCACCATCGCGACCACTTCGCCGCCCGCGCCGGTCACCAGCGCCAGATGGCTGTTGCTGCGGCGCATCCGCGACAACGCGTCGGCCAACGGCAGCGACTTGGGGAGCCGCGGAAGCGGGCGCACCATCGCCAGGTCGATCACGGTCCCCGGATCGTCGCCGAGGGTCAGCATGTCCTTGATGTGCAGGTAGCCGATGAAGTCGCCGTTGGCGTTCGCCACGGGGAACCGCGAGTATCCGGTCTGGGCCAGGGCCTGCTCGACGGCGCCGACCGTCGGGCCGGACCCCGGCGCGGCCACCGGCACCGCGCGCACGTCGGCGAGCGGGACCGCCACGTCGCCGACCACGCGGGTGCCGATCTGCAGCGCCCGGGTCAGCCTGGTGTGTTCCTCGCGGTCCAGCAGACCCTGGGATTCCGATTCGGCGATCATCTCGCTGAGCTCGACGGGGGAGACCGAGAGCTCGAGCTCTTCCTTGGGCTCCACGCCCAGCGCCCGGACCGCCACGCTGGCGCATTTGTTGTAGAACGTGATCAACGGCCGGACGGCTCGCACGTAGGCCAGGTAGGCCGGCACCAGCAGCATTGCCGTGCGCTCGGGGCCGGCCAGCGCGATGTTCTTGGGCACCATCTCGCCGAGCAGCACGTGCAGCGTCACCACGATCGCCAGCGCGATCGCGAACGACAACGTGTGCAGCAGCGTCGGCGGAATGCTGGTCAACCCCAGCGCCGAGCGCAACAGGCTGGAGACCGCCGACTCGCCGATCCGCCCCAGCAGCAGCGAGGCGGCGGTGACACCGAGCTGGGCCCCCGCCAGCATGGCCGGCAGCTGCTCGCCGGCGCGGATCACCGTGACCGCGCGCGCCTTGCCCTGTTCGGCCAGCGCTTCCAGGCGGTCGCGGCGGGCCGAGATCAACGAGAATTCCGCCCCGACGAAGAACGCGTTGACGCCGATCAGCAGCATCGCCAGGATCACGCCCAGGGGATCGCTCATCGCTGACTCCCCGGGTCGTCGCCGTCGCCCTGTAGCTCGTTGAGCTCGAGCAGATCGATCCGGCGCCCCTCCATCCGGATCACGGTCGCCTGCCAGCGCAGCGAGGTGTCCAGCAACCCGTCGGCGTCCAGCGCCGGCAACTTCACCGTCTCGCCCGCCACCGGGATGTGGCCGAACTCGCGCAGCGCCAGCCCGCCGATGGTCTCGTAGGGCCCCTCGGGGGCGCGGAAGCCGGTGGCGGTGGCCACCTCGTCGATGCGCAGCAGACCCGAGACGCGCCAGCCGGTGCCGGCCGCGACGACATCCGGGGTGGCGTCGTCGTGTTCGTCGCGGACGTCGCCGACGATCTCTTCGATCAGGTCCTCGACGGTCACCATGCCCGCGGTGCCGCCGTATTCGTCGACGACCATCGCGGTCTGCAGGCTGTTGGCGCGGATTTCGGCCATGACCGCGTCGCCGTCCAGCGTCGAGGGCACCACCGGGACGGGCTGCGCCACCGTGGTCAGCGCCGTGCGCGCCCGGTCGGCAGCCGGGATGGCCAGCACCTGTTTGACGTGCACGATCCCGATGGTTTCGTCGAGGTCGCCGTCGACGATCGGGAAGCGGGAGAACCCGGACTCGGCGGCCGCGGCCACCAGGTCGGCGACCGTGTCGTCCGTCTGCAGCGCGACGATCTTGGATCGGGGCGTCATCAGTTCCTCGGCGGTCAGGGCGCCGAACTGCAGCGAGCGCCGCACCAGCGACGCCGTCGCCGCATCCAGGGAGCCGCTGCGCGCCGACGACCGCACCAGGGACAGCAGTTCCTGCGGTGACCGGGCCGATCGCAGCTCCTCGGCCGGCTCGATGCCCAGTTGGCGCACGATCCAGTTCGCCGCGCCGTTGGTGAGCCGGATCGCCGGGGTGAACAGCAGCGAGAACAACAGCTGAACGCCCACCACGGCGCGCGCCGTGGACAGCGGCCGGGCCACGGCGAGGTATTTCGGAACCAGCTCGCCGAACACCATCGACACGGAGGTGACGATGACCAGCGCCACGAACGCCATGATCGCGTCGGCCGCCGGGTCGGGTATTCCGATCGCGTCAAACCACGGGTGCGGCAGGTCGGCCAGCATCGGATCGGTCAGGTAACCGGCCGCCAGTGTGGTTGCGGAGATGCCCAATTGAGCACCGGACAGCTGGAACGACAATTTGTGGTGGGCGCGCCGGATCGCCCGGTCGCGACGGCCGCCGCGCCGGGCGTTGGCCTCCACCGCGCTGCGGTCCAGCGTGGTCAGCGAGAACTCGGCCGCCACGAAGACTGCGTTGCCGAAGATGAGCACCGCGATGGCCAGGACGCTGGTCACGGCGACACTGACGTTCATCGATGACGGCGCCCGCGCGCCGCTCGTGTGGCCCGGGTCGCCGGGGAAGGCTCCGCATCCGGCGGCTCGTCCGACGGCTGCCGCGCCCGGAAGCCCATGGGCTGCACGGGTGCCTGCGGCACGTCAATCCCTTCGCTGCCTGAAACCGGTGCGGACGCGGTCGCCTCCGTCTTTGCCGATTTATCGTAGCCCGGTCCGCCCCAATCCGGTCGGCGACCGTTTTCGACGACGGCCGCCCCGACCCGGCCCGAGTATGGGTTGCCTAACCTTACTCGATAGGGTGGCGCACTATGGAGTCCGAGGCCCCACCCGAAACCGAACCGGCCCAAGTGCTTCCGCGCGAGCGCTTCGACATCTCCGACGAGGTGGCCCGCACAGGGCGGCCGCCGACCCCCGCGCTCGACCCGCCCTTCGCCCTGCGCGTCGCGCGGCGCCAGGACGCGGGCATGGTGGCGGAGTGGATGAACCGCCCGCACCTGGCGGCGGCCTGGGAATACGACTGGCCGGCCCCGCGGTGGGAACGGCACCTCGGTGCGCAGCTGGACGGAACGTATTCGCTGCCGCTGCTCGGCAGCGTCCGTGGCAAGGATTGCGCCTACCTCGAACTATATTGGGGGGCAAAGGATCTCATATCGCATTACTACGATGCGGAGCCGTATGACCTGGGCCTGCACGCCGCCATCGCCGACCCGGCCCTGGTGAACCGGGGGTTGGGTCCGATGCTGTTGCCGCGGATCGTCGGCAGCGCCTTCGCGGCGGAGCCGCGCTGCCGGCGCATCATGTTCGACCCCGATCACCGCAACACCACGGCACGGCGTCTGTGCGAGTACGTGGGGTGCGCGTTCCTTGGCGAGCACGACACGGGGAACCGGCGCATGTCGCTTTACGCTTTGGGACGCCCGACCACCGACGCGTAGCCCTCGTGGTCGGGCGCCATTCCCGCGGCGACCAGTTCCCACAGCACCTCGTCGGTGCCGCCGCCGACGCGAGCGAGCTTCATGTCCCGCCACCATTGGCCCAGCGGTGTCTCGTCGACGAGATACCCTGCGCCGCCGAAGATGTGCATGCACTCGGAGATCACTTCCTCGCCCAGCCGCGCTGCCGTCACCTTGACGCCCGCCGCCGCGCGCAGGTCCAATCGCCCCTGGGCCGCGAGTCCGTGCAGCCCATGCCGCAGCAGGTCGACCCGCGTCTGCAGGTCCGCCATCCGCAGGCGCAGCGCCTGGTGCTCGAACAGCGTGCGGCCGAATTGACGTCGAGTCGTCATGCGCGCCAGGGTGATTCCGATCGCCCGCTGGCATGACGCGGCGATCTGCCCGGCGATCGACATCCGTTCGTGCGCCAGGCCCCAGCTGATGGCCGCCAGCCCGGTGCCGGCCCGGGCGACGAGCGCGTCGGCCGGCACCCAGGTGTCGATGTGAACGGCCGCGGTGTCCAGCGGGCCGGCACCGACCTTGCCATAAGGCCGCTGCACGCTGACCTGGGAGGTCGGCACCGCGATGACGGCGACGCTGCCGTGTGTGCTGGTGGGGTCGTGGTCGACGCTGCGCGCCACCACCATGACATGGTCGGCGATCGGAGATAGCGACACGAATTTCTTGATTCCGCGGACAGCGAAACCGCCCGTCCGGGAGGCGATCTCGGTCTCGACGATTTGCAGGTCGGATCCGCCGGACTCCTCCGATGCCCCGATGCACAGCACCGCTTCCCCCCGAACCGCGCGATCGCAGACGTCGCGCAGGTAATCCGACTTGCCGAAGCGGCGCAAGATGGCGATCGCCGAGTCATGCAGGCTCACGCCCACGCCGATGCCCGCCGAAGACAGCCGGCCGAGCGCGAAAGCGAGTTCGACCAGCTTGCCGACATCGGGAAGCTGGCCCGTCGACCACTTGTCGCTGAAAACCCCGTGGGCCCCCAGGTGTTCGATGAGTTCGCGCGGAAAGCGTTGCTGGGCTTCGGCTTCGGCCGTCCACGCTACGACCCGCTTGTCGAAGGCGCGCGCGAGCAGGGCGCGGTAGGCGGCCAGCCCGGTGCCGGTGGGCGCGATGGCATCCGGAGTTACAGTCACCTCAGTCCACCGCCTCGAATGCGCGCCGCACTTCGAGGCGACGCAACTTGCCGGACGACGTCCGGGGCAGCGAGCCCGGCGCCATGAACAACACGTCCGCCGGGACGACCCCGCACACGGAGGCGACGCGCTCGATCACCTCGGCGCGGGCACCCCCTTGATCCGGCCCGCGGAACTCCGCGGCGACAACCAGGCCAGGGCGCGCAGAGCGCTCGCCGATGCCGAGGGCCACCACGGCGCCCTCGCGCACGCCGCGGACCTGCGCCGCGACCGACTCGATCTCGGTTGGGAAGATGTTGCGACCCGCGATCGAGATGATCTCCTTGGCCCGGCCGCACACCACGAGGCCGCCGGCGCCGAAGAACCCGAGATCGCCGGTGGGGAACCAGTCGTCGGGTCCGACCGCGTCGTGGCCGAGGTAGGCGTCCATCATCGACGCCCCACGGATCTCGATCTCGCCGATCTCACCCGGCACGCCCCGGACGGGGGAGATCCGGATTTCGGTACCGGGAACCGGGTCGCCGAGGACCGCATGCCGGGACGACCCGGTTTCGTCGGTGACCTTCTCGACGCGCAGCCCGGTGCCCGGAGCCGGCACCGCCACCGCGCATGTGGATTCGGCGAGCCCGTAGGACGGCGCGGCGGCGCCGGCGTCGAAACCGAAGGGAGCCATTGCGTCGATGAATCTCTCGAAACCGTCGCAGTCGACCGGCTCCCCGCCGTTGATGGCCACGCGCAGTTCGCCGAGGTCGACGTCAGACACCCGCCGCGCGTACTTACCAAGGACGTTGTAGGCGAAGTTGGGCGCTGCGGTGACCGTCGCGCGGCTCTCTGACAGCCAGCCCAGCCAGCGAAACGGCGACGCGGAGAATGCCGCGGTGGGCGCCAGCCAGATCGACATCTGGGTCAACGCTCCCGTGAGCAGGAAGGCCAGCCCCATGTCGTGGTAGAGCGGCAGCCACGAGCACCCGGTGTCCGAGCCGCCCAGGGCCAGGCGCTCGCCCAGCGCGCGCAGGTTGGCCAGCGCCGCGCCGGGCGAGAGAACGGCGGTTTTGGGCACCCCGGTAGACCCCGCGGTTCCCTGCAGGATTGCGGCACCACGGCTTTTGGCGGGCGCGCCGGAAAGCGAGCGAGCCGGGTCAGCCGCGACGGTCAGGTCCTCGACGTCGACGCCGGCCGCGTCGATCGATTGCAGCGCACCGAGCTGCGCCCCGTTGCCCAGGACGGTCGTCGCCCCGACGCCGCGAAACCGCATCAGCGTCGCCTCGGCCCATTGGCGACCATCGGCGCCACGCACCGGCCCGGGCAGGATCGACACGGCGGCACCGGCCAGCCATGCGCCCTGGATCGCGGCGACGAGTTCGAGCGTCGGCTCCCCGACCAAACCCAGGACGTCCGGCCGACCGTGGTCGAGCAACCAGGCCGCGACGCTCTCGGCTCGGCCGTGCACCTCCGGCCAGGGGTGGTGCCGCCACCGCGCGGTCTCGCGATCGAGGACGACCAGCTCGCTGGTGGCGGTCCGCATCGAGTGCGTGAGCGCCGCGGCGAGCTCACTCATCGGTGGATTTCGCGGCGATCGCGGCCTGCAGCTCCCCGACCGTCTCGCACGTCAACAGTTCCTCTTCAGACAGGGAGACACCGAGCCGTTCTTCGATCGCCACCATCCCGACGGCGAACGCGACGGAATCCATTCCGACGTCGTCGACCAGCCGGGCGTCAGGGGTCACGCGGGTCACGTCGACGTTGAGGTCGTCGCGCAGGATGCTCAGCACGGCCTGGCTCACAGCGGGGAAGGAAGTCATGCCGGAGAGGCTAACATCGACACTTAGGCTAGGCTAGCCTTACTTAATCCAACGTCACCAACCCAGCGGCAGCGGATGCCCTTCGGCGAAGCCCGCGGTCGACTGCACCCCCACGACGGCCCGCTCGTACAGGTCCGTCAGGTTGGCGGCGCCGACATACGTGCAGGTGCTGCGCACGCCCGAGGTGATGTGGTCGATCAAATCCTCGACGCCGCCGCGGTCGGGGTCCAGGCCCATGCGCGACGTCGAAATGCCTTCCTCGAAGAGCGCTTTGCGCGCGCGGTCGAATGCGGTGTCGGCGGCGCTGCGGGCGACCACCGCCCGCTTGGACGCCATGCCGTAGCTCTCCTTGTAGGGTTGGTCCTCGCGATCGCGCATCAGGTCCCCGGGCGATTCGTAGGTGCCGGCGAACCACGATCCGATCATCACGTTGGACGCACCGGCCACCAGCGCCAGCGCGACGTCCCGCGGATGGCGGACCCCGCCGTCGGCCCACACATGCCCACCCAATTGCCTTGCCGCCGAGGCGCATTCGACGACGGCCGAGAACTGCGGGCGCCCCACCGCGGTCATCATCCGGGTGGTGCACATCGCCCCGGGCCCGACGCCGACCTTGACGATGTTCGCCCCGGCACCCAGCAGATCGCGGGTGCCCTCCGCGGAGACGACGTTGCCCGCCACCAGCGGCACACCGAGTTCGAGCGAGGACACCGTCCGAATCACCTCGAGCGTCTTGACCTGATGCCCGTGTGCGGTGTCGATCACGAGCACGTCGACACCCGCCTCGACCAGCGAGCGCGCCTTGGCGCCCACGTCGCCGTTGATGCCGACGGCCGCGCCCACCCGCAGCCGCCCGTCGCCGTCGACCGCCGGGGTGTACAGGCCGGTCCGGACGGCCCCGGTTCGGGTGAGCACGCCGGCCAGCGTGCCGTCGGCGTTCGTCACGACGGCGACGCCGATCGGGGCGTGCTCGAGCAGGTCGAAGATCTTGCGCGGCTCGGTCCCGACGGGGGCGGTGACGAAGTCGGTGATCGCGACGTCCCGCACCCTGGCGAAGCGGTCCACACCCAGGCAGCAGGATTCGCTCACCAGCCCCATCGGCCGGCCCTCGAAGACGACGACGGCGACCCCGTGCGCGCGCTTGTGGATCAGCGCCATCGCATCGGACACCGAATCGTCGGGCCCCAGCACGACCGGGGTGTCGAGGACCAGATCGCGGCTCTTGACGAAGTCCAGCGTCTGCTGCACCGCGGTGATCGGAATGTCCTGCGGCAGGATGACCAGGCCGCCCCGCCGGGCGACCGTCTCGGCCATCCGCCGCCCGGCCACCGCCGTCATGTTGGCGACCACCACCGGGATGGTGGTGCCCGAGCCGTCCTGGGTGGACAGGTCCACATCGAAGCGCGACGCGACCTCCGAGCGGTTCGGCATGACGAAGACGTCGTTGTAGGTCAGGTCGTAGCCGGGCCCATGCCCATCCAGGAATCTCATCGCGGTCGCCGTGCCCCCTCGTGTCCTATCAGTAGTACCCGGCTAGGCGGGAACTTCGCTGCGATCTCCGCTCCACAGGGTGTGAAAGCGCTTGTCCGGGTCCGCGTCGATGCGGCCGTAGGTGTGGGCGCCGAAGAAGTCGCGCAGGCCCTGGGTCAGCGCCGCGGGCAGCCGCTCGGCGCGCAGGGCGTCGTAGTAGGACAGCGCCGACGAGAAGCCGGGAATCGGGATGCCCAGCTGCGTGGCGGTCACCACGACGCGGCGCCAGCCGTCGATCGCGGCCTCGATCGCGCTGCGGAAGTAGGGCGCGACGATCAACGTCGGCAGGTCGGCGTCCTCGTCGAACGCGTCTTTGATGCGGTTGAGGAACTTGGCCCGGATAATGCAGCCGCCGCGCCAGATGGTGGCCAGATCGCCCGGCGTGATGCCCCAGTCGTATTCGGCGCTGCCGGCCTGGATCTGGTTGAACCCCTGGGCGTACGCGATGATCTTCGACGCGTACAGCGCCTGACGCACGTCCTCGACGAACTGCTGCGCGTCGGCCGGTTTGGCGCCCAGCTCGCCCGACGCCAGTCCCGTGGTGGCCTTGCGCTGGGTCACCGAGCCCGAGAGTGCGCGGGCGAACACGGCCTCGGCGATGCCGGTGACCGGGACGCCGAGGTCCAGCGCCGACTTCACCGTCCAGCGTCCGGTGCCCTTCTGCTCGGCCTCGTCGAGGATGACGTCGACGAGCGGCTTACCGGTCTTGGCGTCGGTCTGACGCAGCACCTCGGCCGTGATCTCGATGAGGAAGCTGTCCAGGTCGCCCTTGTTCCATTCGGCGAACACGTCCGCGATCTCGGGAGCGGTCTTGCCCAGGCCGTCGCGCAGCAGCTGGTACGCCTCGCCGATCAGCTGCATGTCGGAGTACTCGATGCCGTTGTGCACCATCTTGACGAAATGGCCCGCGCCGTCCGGGCCGATGTGGGTGCAGCACGGGACGCCGTCGACGTGTGCGGAGATCTCCTCGAGCAGCGGACCCAGGGAGGTGTAGGACTCGGCGGGGCCGCCCGGCATGATCGACGGGCCGTTGAGCGCGCCCTCCTCGCCGCCGGAGATCCCGGCGCCGACGAAGTGCAGGCCCCGTTCGCGCATCGCCTTCTCGCGACGAATGGTGTCCGTGTAGAGGGCGTTGCCGCCGTCGATGATGATGTCGCCTTCTTCCATGGCGTCGGCGAGCTCGTTGATGACGGCGTCGGTGGGGTCGCCGGCCTTGACCATGATGAGCACCCGCCGCGGCTTCTCCAAGGCGTCGAGAAACTCCGCGATGGTCTCCGACCGCACGAACTTGCCCTCGTCACCGTGCTCTTTGAGCAGCGCGTCGGTCTTGGCGATCGACCGGTTGTGCAGCGCCACCGTGTAGCCGTGCCGGGCGAAATTGCGAGCGATGTTCGAGCCCATCACCGCAAGTCCGGTGACGCCGATCTGCGCGGTAGCGGTCTTTGATTCCGACGAACCCATGTCTTCGCCTCTCGAGTCGGAGAACTGTGCCCAAAAGCTTTCCGTCACACTGTGGCACAGGGGACAGGTGTCCGCCCGGGGTGATGGCTCCCCGGCGCTTCAGAGGTTGAACAGGCGCCGCAGCTCCGTGAGCCACGGAACGGCCAGCGCGACGGTGGGTACGACGAACACGGCGACCGCGGCCAGGTATGCGGCCGCGGCCAGCGCCAGGCTGTTGCCGCCCCCACCCAGCCGGCGGACGCGGACCACGGTGCTGGGACCACCGGCGGCCAATGCGCCCGACGGCGCGCGCCCGGATGCGCACGCGACCAGCGCGCGAGCCAGGGGAGCGCGACCCGCGGCGCGCACGGCGGCATCGTCGGCGAGCAGCTCGACGAGCAGCTGCACCGCGCCGAGCGCGTTCGCGCTGCGCACCAGGCGCGGGAACGCGGCGTGCACCGCGGTGAAGGCCTCCAGGACGAGGTCGTGCCGGGCCCGCAGGTGGGCCCGCTCGTGGGTGAGGATGGCCGCGACCTCGGCGTCGGCGAGCGTGCTCAGCGCGCCCTCGCTGACGACCACCCGGCTGCGGACCCCCGGCAGGCAATAGGCGAGCGGCTGCGGCACGTCCAACACGCGAAGATCGCGCGTGTGGGCGCAAGGCTGGGGAAGCTCCCCGCCGTGGCCGAGACCGACCAGATCGACGACCATGCGGTGGTGGGCGCGCCGGCGCCGGTTGGCGATCGCCACCCGAACGACGGCCACCGTCAACCGGGCGCCGACCAGCATGGTCAGCGCGAAGGCGCCGAGGTAGGCGGCCCACAGCGGCCAGCCGAGGCGGCCGGCGGCGCCAAGGACGCTGGCGGTGGGCCGCCCGTCGGGACCGGGCATGAGCAGCCGAGTGGCGATCGCAATCCCGGCGCTGAACGCCGAGAGGACGGCGGCCAGCGCGATGGCCTGCCACAACACCATCGCGGCGCGGGGGGCGCGCAGCGGCCAGCTCGCGCGTGCCAACAGAGCCGGCACCGGACCGACCAGCAGCACCGCGAGGATGGTGAAGGCCAGCGCGGACACGCTGTCAGTCTCCCTCAGTCCTCCGGCAACGCGCCAGCGGATGGCGCGTTATTGCGTTGATTGGCTTCAAGTTCGGCGAGCGCCCGCCGAAGCGCATCCGCCTCGTCGGCACCGACCCGCTCCACGAAGTGGACGAGCGCGGCCTGCCTGCCGCCCGAATCCTCGGCCTGGGCCAGCGCGTCGACCATGAGCCCGGCGACCAGTTCGTCGCGGCCATGCACGGGAGCGTACCGGTGGGCACGGTCGTCGCGAATCTGCGAGACCAGGTTCTTCTTGGCCAGTCGTTGCAGGACGGTCATGATCGTCGTGTAGGCGAGGTCGCGCCGCGCGGACAACGCCTCGTGGACCTGGCGGACCGTTTGAGGTTCTGGTGTGGACCACAAGTGGTCCATCACGGCGCGTTCCAGATCCCCCAGCCGGGTCAGCTTCGCCATAGTGCGTTCTCTCCTGACGTCGACACCATCGTACTCCGATTACTACGGACGGTCGTACCGAAGTTTCTCGCCCCGCCCCGGATAGGCGCTTGCGAAATTAGGGCAGCCTTGCCTATGCTAACCCAGTCGAGCGAACAACGACCGCGGCAGAGTCCTGAGGGCTGCAGTGACCCCCGGTCTACTCGATCGGCGAGCCCCGTGCCCCTGTGGCACGGGGCTCAGCCGTTTCCGGGCGATGGTGTAAACACAACACGTGCCACAGCCTCCCGAGCCGCCGGATTTCATCGCGCCCTTCGATCAGGAGATCGGGCTGCAATTCACCGAACTCAGCCCCGACGGCGCCCGCGCCCAGCTCGAGGTCACTCCCAAACTGTTGCAGCCGATGGGCCTCGTGCACGGCGGGGTCTACTGCTCGATCATCGAGAGCATGGCCAGCGTGGCCGCCTACACCTGGCTTGCCAGTCGCGGCGGCGGGAACGTCGTGGGCGTCAACAACAACACCGATTTTCTGCGTTCCATCGGAGCGGGCATGGTGTACGGCACCGCCGAACCGATCCACCGCGGACGGCGCCAACAGCTGTGGCTGGTCACCATCACCGACGACGACGATAGGGTGGTCGCCCGCGGCCAGGTGCGCCTGCAGAACCTCTAGACCCACCCCGACGGCGTATTGCGGCAATTGGCAACGACTTTCGCGGGCGCCGTGATCGCCGTTCGGGCCGTGTTCCGGCTAGCCGGTTAGCTCGCTCGCTTGGCGGCCGCCGGCCCCTTGGCTTCGGCGGCGAGCACCGCCAGCTGTTCCAGGCGGGTGCGGGCGAAGGCCTGCTGCTCGGTGATCGTCAGCTGGCCGCGGCGGGTGCTCAGGAAGGTCACCGTCCACGACAGCAGCGTGCTGACCTTGGTCTTGAACCCGACCAGGTAGACCAGGTGCAGCACCAGCCACATCAGCCAGGCGATGAAGCCGCTGAATTCCAGCGGGCCCACCTTTGCCACCGCGGAGAACCGCGAAACCGTGGCCATGGAGCCCTTGTCGAAATACTGGAACGGCTCGCGCTCGGCCGGATCGGCGCCGCCGAGTTCGGCCTTGATCGTGCCGGCGACGTACTTGGCGCCCTGAATCGCGCCCTGCGCCACCCCCGGAACGCCCTCGACGGCGGCCATGTCGCCGATCACGAACACGTTCGGGTGGCCGGGGACCGAGAGGTCGGGCAGCACCTTGACGCGGCCGGCCCGGTCCAGTTCCACCGACGATTGTTCGGCGAGGTCCCGGCCCAGCCCGCTGGCCTGCACGCCCGCGGACCACACCTTGCAGGCGGATTCGATGCGGCGGATGGTGCCGTCGGAGTCCTTGACGGTGATGCCGTTGCGGTCGACGTCGGTGACCATCGCCCCCAGTTGGATCTCCACGCCCATCTTCTCCAGCCGGGCCCGCGCCCGCGCCCCCAGCTTGTCGCCGAACGGCGGCAACACCGCGGGCGCGGCGTCGAGCAGGATCACCCGCGCCTTGGTGGAGTCGATGCCACGGAACGAGCCCTTCAGCGTGTGAGCCGCCAATTCCGCGATCTGGCCGGCCATTTCGACGCCGGTGGGGCCGGCGCCGATGACGGTGAACGTCAGCAGCTTGGCCCGTCGTTCGGGATCGCGCGACCGCTCCGCCTGCTCGAACGCGCTCAGGATGCGACCACGCACCTCCAGTGCGTCGTCGATCGACTTCATGCCCGGCGCGAATTCGGCGAAGTGGTCGTTGCCGAAGTAGGACTGCCCCGCGCCGGCGGCGATAATCAAGCTGTCGTAAGGGGTTTCGTAGGTGTGGCCGAGCAGATCGGACACCACGAACTGCCCGTCCAGATCGACATGCGTCACGTCGCCGAGTAGCACCTGGACGTTGCGCTGCCTGCGCAGGACGACACGGGTGGGCGGTGCGATATCGCCCTCGGACACGATGCCCGTCGCCACCTGATACAGCAACGGCTGGAACAGGTGGTGGGTGGTGCGCGCGATCAGCTTGATGTCGACGTTGGCGTGCTTGAGTTTCTTTGCCGCGTTGAGCCCACCGAATCCCGAACCGATGATGACGACCCGGTGGCGCCGTTCGGTTCCAGCTGTGGTTTCTGGTGGGGGGCTCATGTTTCCGCTGCTCCTGACGGGGGCTTTTGGACACGCGACTGCAGTTAGCCACAACGCTAGTCAGGCGGATACCCGGAAACCTAGTTGGTCAGCGTGTGTTGTTTGCAACACTAACGGTTCGCGAGCCGAAAACCCTGGTGGACGGCGGTCACTGTGGCGCAGCTATCAGGTTGTCACCCGCAGGGGCGCCGTCGCCGGTAGGCGGGTCTAGCCCCCGCCCACGCAGTGGTCGTGGCCCGCCTGGATCGTTCCGCCGGGGGCGCGTGAGAGCGCCTGCGCCTCCGCCTCTTCGGGCGTCGGCCCCCAGCCCCCGAAGTATTTAGTCTTCGACGCGTTCATCACCAGCGCCACGCACCCACCCTGCCCACTGGCCAGCAGGCGGCAGTCGCTGATCGTCTTGCGGCACGTCTCCATGACCGCCTTTTCGGCTGCACCCACGTTCGAGGCGCCGTCGGCTATGTCGATGTGGCCGGTGGAGTCCGATATCGCCATCGCGATCGCGTCGCCGCCGGCCTGCGCGACCGGGGGTGCGACAAACGCCACGCCGGCCGCGACGACCGCCAGGACTAGTTTGTTCATGGCCGTTCCGCCCCTTTCCTTCCGCGATGCGCCCGGGTGGCGCAGGTAAACGCTGCTACCCGGAAGTATTACCGCCGCGCCGCCAATCCGCGACCGCACGGGCCTCGCGGTTACCGGCCGACGACCGGGCGCAGCGCTTCGCCGACGGCGCTGATCACGCCCGGGGTGTAGAACGGCAGGTTGATGATCACGCCGTCGATCCCGGCGTCCACCACCTTGCTCTTGATCTGGTCGGCGACCGACTCGGGGCTGCCGACCACCATGCGCTGGGTCATCTCGGCTGGAATCTGGTCGGGTTTGGTGTTCTCGTCGACCAGCACCGTGGTCAGCGTGCTGGTTTCCAGCGTCGCCGGGTCGCGGCCGATCTCCTCACAGCGCCGCCGCACGACGTCCAATTTGCCGGCCAATTCGTCGAACCCGGCGATGACGTTGAGGTGATCGAAATGCCGCGCGGCGAGGGGGATCGTCTTCTTCTCACCGCTACCACCGATCATCAGCGGAATGTGGTCGCGGAAGCGGGGATTCGCCACCGCCTCGCGCACGTGGTACCAGTTGCCGGAGAAGGTCGGCCGCTCGCCCTTGAGCATCGGCAGGATGATCTGCAGCGCCTCCTCGAGCCGGTTGAACCGGTCGGTGAAAGTGCCGAATTCGAAACCCAATTGGTCATGCTCGAGTTCGAACCAGCCGGTTCCGATGCCCAGGATGGCGCGGCCCTGGCTCACCACGTCGAGGGTGGTGATGGTCTTCGCCAGCAGCGCGGGATTGCGGTAGGTGTTGCCGGTCACCAAGGTGCCCAACTGGACTCGCTCGGTAGCGGTGGCCAGCGCGCCCAGGGCGGTGTAGGCCTCCAGCATCGGCTGATCGGGGTCGCCGAGCATGGGCAGTTGGTAGAAGTGGTCCATCACGAACACCGAGTCGAAACCGGCGGATTCGGCCTCGCGGGCCTGGGCGATGACCGTGGGGAAGAGCTTGTCCACCCCGGTGCCGTAGGAGAAGTTGGGAATCTGCAGACCGAGTCGAATAGCCACGCGATCTACGGTAGTGCGGCTCCGCGCGCGAGGGTACGGCTCGGGCTCCGATTACGCCCTCAGCCGAATTGCGCGAGCGCGCCGTGGCTGACGTGCAGCGTCTGGCCGGTGATGTGGCGGGCCGCCGGGGTCGTCAGGAACAGAGCCAACCGGGCCACCTCGGCGGCCACCGACGGAGGCGTGCGGGAGAGGCCGTCGTAACCGGGCTGCGCGCTGCGCCCACTGGCCACGGCGTTGACCGTGATGCCGCGCGTGCCGAAGACGCTCGCCTGTCCGGCGACCCAATTCGACAGGGTGGCCTTGATCGCGGCGCCGACGCTTCCGGCGGGCGGGTTCTCGGGCACCACGCTGATGATGGAACCGCCCGAACGCAGGTGATCACCCACGGTCTGCACCGTCAGCACGGCGGAAAGCACCGTCGCGTCCAGGGCGTTGCGCCACGCGTTGGCCGTGTCGGCGATCGAGTACGTGCGCGGGTCGCCGGCCTCCCAGGCGGGCGCCGGGACGTTGACGATGGTGTCCAGATGGTGGGGGAACAGGGGACGGGCCTCGGTCAGGCTCGCGGGGTCGGTGGTGTCGCAGACGATCGCGTCGACGTCCAGCTCCTTGGCGGCGATCTCCAGGTCGCTGCGCCGCGCGCCCACGAGGGTCACCTTGTGACCGTCATCGCGGAAGCCTTCGGCCACTGTGCGCCCCAATTCGGTGTCCCCACCGGTGACCAATACTTCCACTGCCATGACCTCCTCGTGTTCAACGTTGAACCCAGATCCTGGCGGGGATCGCTCGAAACACCGGCCTGGGATCTCAGCGCGCTATGGCATCAATATGCGTACATGTTACTGGACAGTAGCTATTCGGCGAAATTGTTGGCGCCGCGACTCGCGGATCATTTGGGTAACTATTCGGCCGTCCCTCTTTTGCGCCGATTAACCCTCAAATCGGACCGCATCATCGGCGGGTTAGGGTGATCCATGCCTCGGATCGGGCTGCTGGCCGGTTTGGTGTCGACGATGCTGATGGCGACCCTGATCGGGTGCGGCTCGAAATCGGCCTCGCCGGCCTCGGCGTCCGGGAAGGTGGTGGTGTTCGCCGCCGCCTCGCTGAAGCCGGCATTCATCCAGATCGGTGCGCAGTTCAAGGCCCAGAACCCGGGCAGCAGCGTCGACTTCGAATTCGCGGGGTCGTCCGAGCTGGCCATCCAGCTGGCGCAGGGCGCCACCGCCGACGTCTTCGCGTCGGCGGACACGGCGCAGATGGACACGGTCGCCAATGCGGGGCTGCTGACCGGCAACCCGACGAACTTCGCCTCGAACACGTTGGTCATCGTCACGGCGCCGGGCAACCCGAAGAAGGTCGGGTCCTTCGCCGACCTCGCCAAGCCGGGGCTGAGCGTGGTGATCTGCCAGATGCCGGTGCCGTGCGGGTCGGCGGCGCAGCGCGTCGAGGACAGCACCGGCGTCCACCTGAACCCGGTGAGCGAGGAGCTGAGCGTGACGGACGTCCTCAACAAGGTCACCAGCGGCCAGGCCGACGCCGGACTCGTCTACGTCACCGACGCCCACAGCGCCGGGAACAAGGTGACGACGGTCGGCTTCCCGGAAGCCGCCGGCGCCGTCAACGTCTATCCGATCGCGGTGTTGAAGAACGCCGCGCAGGCGACGTTGGCGCAGACGTTCGTGGCCATGGTGACGGGTGCCACCGGTCAAGACATCCTGGCCCAGTCGGGCTTCGCCAAACCCTGATCAGCGGGGCTGTTCGAATTCCGTTCGGGCCCGGTCGATTTGGTCGTACGCGTAAGTCACCATCTCGGCGGTGGTCATTTTCTCGCCCTCGCGGGCGAGCGTTTCGTAGGTTTGGTCACCGAGAACCTTGCGAAGGTGGGCGATCATTGCGCCCAGTTCGGGCAAGGTGGTTGCTGCCATGGGACTGACCGCTGCCAAACCGGCGATGGTGGAAGCCGGTTCGTAGCGTCCGAGCCGGTCGAGGACCACGGCAAGGACACCCAGGGCGTTGAACAACATGCCGATGTTGCCCGACTCGTGGTTATTGCGGATGGCCACCGCGAGGTGGTCCACCGCCGCCCCCGGGTCCCCCTGCTCGGCCACTAGTCCGGCCGCCCAGTACGGGAATTGGGTCTCGAAGAACCGGTTGCCGCTGTCCCGCGCGACGAGCAGAGTACGGCGCAGCGCCGCGAGGGCCGTAGTCGGATCGGTGGCCCGGACGGCGTACCCGTACGCGAAAAGCGCGTAGGCAAGCACCCAGGGATTCCCGGTGGCTTCGGCGGCATCGATGAGGCCGACGCCGGTTGCCATCGCCTCGTCAGCCGCACCGCAGACGGCGAGAGCGAACACCAGGTTCGCCATGCCAAACGTGTTCGCGTCGCCGCTGCGCCTCACTTGGGCACGGCACAGCTCGAGATACCGTTCGGGCTGCCCGACGAACAGGTACGCACTGCCGAGAAACGGCTCACCGAAGTACGACACCTTGTCGGTGGCGGCCGCGATAACTGTCTGACCGACCTCGCTGTAGCGCACGGCCTCTTGGAACCGACCGACGAGAACGCACAGCGATGCGCTCACACATACGGCCGCGAGGCGCGGGTGGTCGACGGCGCGGAGGGCTCCTACCAGTTCCTCGGCCCAGGCGATGGGTTCGTAGTTCTCGAGGAACGGACCGAGTAATCCCGCATACGCGGCGATGGCGGCGCCCGCGTCCAGGTCGTCGTGGTCGGTGGCCCAGCGAAAGGCGGTGCGCAGGTTGGCCAACTCGACGGTGAGCCAGGCGTACGCCTCGCGCTGGCGCGGGCTGTCCCACAGGGCCATGATGCCGGCCTCACGCCCCGCGAAATGGCGGGCATGCGCGTCGCGTACCTCCTCCGCAGTGCCGGAGGCGACGAGTTGCTCCTCGGCGAATTGGCGGATCGTCTCGAGCATCGAAAACCGGGTGCGCCCCGAAGACCGGTCGGCGATCAGCAGCGACTTGCGCACCAGGGCGTCGAGCAGGTCCAGGATGACGTAGTCGTCATCGGAACCCATGACGGCGCAGGCACTTTCCAGGTCGAATCCGCCCGCGAACACCGAGCACCGGTCCAGCACCGTCTTTTCTGCATCGCCGAGAAGGTCGTAGGACCAGGCCACCGCGTGGCGCAGCGTGTGGTGGCGTTCCAGGCCGCGCCGCGAGCCGACCAGAAGTCTGAACCGGTGATCGATACGGTCACGGACCTCGCTGGCCGTCATCGACGCCATCCGCGAGGCCGCCAGCTCGATGGCCAAGGGAATGCCGTCGAGCCGTTGACAGATCTCGGTGACCGCGGCGGCTTCACCGCCGTCGGTCATCGTGAATCCCGCCGAGATGCTTTGTGCGCGTTCGGCGAACAGGGCCACCGCCGCGGAGTCGATTCCCGCCGCGGCATCCAGCGGGCGCACCGGCCAGACCTGCTCGTCGGGGATTCCGAGTCCTTCGCGGCTGGTTGCCAGGATTCGCACCGTCGTCGAGTGCGCCAGGATGGCTTCGATCAGGTCGGCGGCGGCGTCGAGAATGTGCTCGCAGTTGTCGAACACCAGGAGCCGGACCCGATCCTCCAATGCGGCGGCCACCGACGCGCCGACGGTCTTGCCCGGTTGCTGGGTGATGCCCAACACGGCCGCGACCGCGTCGGGCACCGCCGCCGGATCGGTGACCGCGGCCAACTCGAAAAGCCAAGCGCCGTCGGGGAATTCATCGGCCAACCGCGCGGCCACCTCTAACGCGAGGCGTGTCTTGCCGACCCCACCCACTCCGGTCAGCGTCACCAATCGACGCGCCTTGACCGCCGCCTCGATGTCGGCGATCGCGGCCTCGCGTCCGACCAAGCTGGTGCCCATCGGCCGCAGATTTCCGGGAGTGCTATCCAGCGCCCGCAGCGGCGGAAAGCTCGAGCGCAACCCGGGGGCTCGGACCTGAAACACGCCGACCGGCATGGGCACATCCCGCAACCGCCGCGGCCCCAGGTCGACCAGATCCACTCCGGTGAGCAGACCGGCCGTGGAGTCCGCGATCAACACCTGGCCGCCGTGGCCCGCGGCCATCACGCGTGCGGCGCGGTTGAGCACCGCGCCGAAGTAGTCGCCGTCGCGCAGCTCGGCCTCGCCGGTCGCCAGCCCCATCCGGACCGGCAACTCGAGCGCGCGCTGCGCGGCCACTGCGGCGTCCACCGCCGCGCGCGGCGAGGCGAACGCGGCGCACACACCGTCACCGGTGTGCTTGAACAACCAGCCCCCGTGCGCCTCGATCGCCTTGCGCAACGCGCCGTCGTGGGCGGCGAGGGCGACCCGCATCGCGTCCGCGTCGGCCTCCCACCGACGCGTCGAACCCTCGACGTCGGTGAACAGAAACGTCACGACACCCGAAGGCGCTGGCACCTCTGCAGAATCTCACAACGCACGCGCCTTGAACTGGCACATCCGGAAACCACGCGCTCTACCCGCTTGGCGATCGCGCAGCGCTAGGTTGAGGCGGTAAAGGTCTCCCGACCATAGGAGCGTCCGTATTAGCGAGCGTCGTGCGGATCTACCGCGGTGGGTGTACGTGCCCGCCGTCGTGGGGACCGGGTTCGTGGTGCTGCCGCTGCTGGCCATCGCGATCAAGGTCGACTGGCCGAATTTCTGGTCGCTGATCACCAGCCCCTCGTCGCGGACGGCCTTGCTGCTCAGCCTCAAGACCGCGGCGGCCAGCACCGCGCTCTGCGTGCTGCTGGGCGTCCCGATGGCCCTGGTGCTGGCCCGCAGCACCGCGCGACTGGTGCGGCTGCTGCGGCCGCTCATCCTGCTGCCGTTGGTGCTGCCGCCGGTCGTGGGCGGGATCGCGCTGCTGTATGCGTTCGGCCGGCTCGGGTTGCTCGGTCGGTATCTCGAGGCCGCCGGGGTCACCATCGCGTTCAGTACCACCGCCGTGGTGCTGGCGCAGACCTTCGTGTCGCTGCCGTTCCTGGTGATTTCCCTGGAGGGTGCCGCACGCACCGCCGGCGCCGACTTCGAGGTGGTGGCGGCGACCTTGGGAGCGCGTCCCAGCACCGTCTGGTGGCGAATCACCCTGCCGCTGCTGCTGCCGGGCCTGGCGTCGGGGGCGGTGCTGGCGTTCGCGCGCTCGCTGGGGGAGTTCGGTGCCACGCTGACGTTCGCCGGGTCCCGGCAGGGGGTCACCCGCACGTTGCCGCTGGAGATATACCTGCAGCGGGTCACCGACGCCGACGCGGCGGTCGCGCTGTCGATCCTGTTGGTCGCCGTGGCGGCGCTGGTGGTGCTGGGGCTCGGCGCCGGCCGGTTGACCGGAAACACGGCGAGATAGCCGAGGCCATGAGCGAGTTGCAGCTGCGCGCCGTCGTCGCGGATCGCCGCCTGGACGTGGAGTTCTCCGTGTCGGCGGGCGAAGTGCTCGCGGTCCTCGGGCCCAATGGCGCGGGCAAGTCGACCGCGCTGCATGTCATCGCCGGGCTGGTTCGCCCGGACCACGGGGTGGTGCGGTTGGGCGACCGGGTGCTGACCGACACCGCGGCCGGGGTGAACGTGGCCACGCATGACCGCCGCGTCGGCTTGCTGTTGCAGGACCCGTTGTTGTTCCCCCACATGAGCGTCGCCGCCAACGTGGCCTTCGGGCCGCGCAGCCGGGACGGATGGCTGCGCCCTCGACGGGCCGCGGGGAGGGCGGCGGCGCTGCGCTGGCTGCGCGAGGTGGACGCCGAGCGGTTCGCCGACCGCAAGGCGCGGCAGCTGTCCGGCGGGCAAGCCCAGCGCGTGGCGGTCGCTCGGGCGCTGGCCGCCGAGCCGGACGTGTTGCTGCTCGACGAGCCGCTGAACGGTCTCGACGTCGCGGCGGCCGCGGGCATTCGCGCGGTACTGCGACGCGTGGTTGCCCGCACCGGCTGCGCGGTCGTCCTGATAACGCACGACCTGCTGGACGTGTTCACGCTGGCCGACCGGGTGCTGGTGCTGGAGTCGGGCAGGATCGCCGAGATCGGCCCGGTTTCGGCGGTGCTGACGGCGCCGCGCAGTCACTTCGGAGCACGGATCGCGGGCATCAACCTGGTCAACGGGACAGCCGCCGCCGACGCCGCGCTGCACGCGCGTTCGGGCATGCGCTGGCACGCCGCCCCGGGGGGTGACGAGCTGGCCGCCGGGCGGAATGCGATCGCGGTCTTTCCGCCCACCGCGGTGGCGGTCTATCGGGAGCGACCGCACGGCAGCCCACGCAACACGGTCGAGGTGACGGTCGCGGAGCTCGACATCCGCGGGGCGGCGGTGTTGGTGCGCGGCGAGCAGCAACCCGACGGCGCGCCCGGCCTGGCCGCGGAGATCACGGTCGACGCGGCATCGGAGCTGCGGCTGGCGCCCGGCGAAAGGGTGTGGTTCTCGGTCAAAGCGCACGAGGTGGCGTTGTATCCGGCGGCGCACTGAGCCGTGGAATTGGGCGCCCGGTCGCACATCGGCAACATCGGCAAAACGACGATGCAATTGTCCGCAAGGTTCCTTGCGTCACAGCGGTAACACGGTAGGTTCGTCGCCATGGAGCAGGTGGATCCCAACTCGACACGTCGCAAAGGCCTCTGGGCGACGCTGGCGATAGCCACAGTGACCAGCGCCAGCGCCGTCACCATCGCGTTGCCGGCGGCCGCGAACGCCGATCCGGAGGTGCCGACCCCGGTGCCCCCGACGACGACGGCACCGCCGCCGGCAGCCGGCCCCGCGGCCCCCGCGACCACTGCTGCGCCTGCCTCCCCGGCGCCTGGCGCGCCGCCGGCGCCGGTCGACCCGAACGCGCCACCACCGCCGCCGGTCGACCCGAACGCACCGCCGCCGCCGCCCGTCGACCCGAACGCCGGGCGGGTCGCCAACGCCGTGGGCGGTTTCAGCTACGTCCTTCCCCCCGGCTGGGTCGAATCGGACGCGTCCCACCTCGACTACGGCTCGGCGCTGCTGAGCAAGACGACGGGACCGCCGCCGCTGCCCGACCAGCCGCCGCCGGTCGCCAACGACACCCGCATCGTGATGGGGCGGTTGGACCAGAAGCTTTACGCCAGCGCAGAAGCCAATGACGCCAAGGCCGCCGTGCGGCTCGGCTCGGACATGGGTGAGTTCTTCCTGCCGTACCCCGGCACCCGGATCAACCAGGAGGCGACCCCGCTCACCGGGGCCAACGGCGTCACCGGCAGCGCGTCCTACTACGAGGTCAAGTTCAGCGACACGTCTAAGCCCAACGGTCAGATCTGGACGGGCGTGGTCGGGCTGCCCGCGGCGAACACGCCCTCCGGCGCACCGCCGCAACGCTGGTTCGTCGTGTGGCTCGGCACGGCGAACGATCCGGTGGACAAGGGCGCGGCCAAGGCGCTGGCCGAGTCGATCCAGCCCTGGGCGGGCCCGCCCGCACCCGCCGCCGGAGCCCCGGCGGCTCCGGGAGCCCAACCGGCCCCGGCGGCACCTGCACCAGGGGGCCAGCCGGCACCGGCGGCACCGGCGGCACCGGCAACGCCATCGCCGGCGCCGGCCCCGGCGCCGGCCGGGGAGGTTAGCCCTACCCCGGCGCCGTCACCACAGCGGACGCAATCGACCTGACCCCCTGATCAGGGCGCCGGGATGGTGGGCGAAGGGTCGCCGAACCCGAGCCTTTTCCGTTACGCAAAGCGGGTATACCGAACTGACGGCCCAGCAATTCGCTGGGCTTTGCCAGCGAATGCAAGGAGACCCGCATGGACGTCATGGCAGCTACCGAATATCTGGCCCTGAACCTAAATGGAAAGACCGGTATCGGGTGGATTGGATACATCATCATCGGTGGCATAGCCGGTCTCCTAGCGAGCAAAATCGTTAAGGGCGGCGGCTCCGGCATCCTGATGGACATCGTGATCGGAGTTGTCGGGGCATTCGTTGCAGGCCTCGTGCTCAACCTCGTGGGTGTCGACGTTAACAGCGGCGGGTATTGGTTCACATTCTTTGTCGCCCTGGCTGGCGCAGTCGTGCTGCTGTGGATCTCGCGACTGCTGCGCAGAACCTAACCAACAGTTAACGCGTTGCGGCCGTGGCGGTTGGCGGCATGATTGACGAATGATTGCACCGCTATCCACCGCGGCCATGCGCGCATGGCGGGTGCGTCAACCCGGCCCCATGGACACCGCCCCGCTCGAGCAAGTCGCTTCCGAGGTGCCGCGCCCCGGGCCGTCGGAATTGCTGGTCGCCGTCCGGGCCTGCGGCGTGTGCCGCACCGACCTGCACGTCACCGAGGGCGACCTGCCCGTGCACCGCGAGCACGTGACGCCCGGCCACGAGGTGGTCGGCGAGGTCGTGGAATTGGGCGCACAGGCGGGCGACGCGTTTCGGGTTGGAGACCGGGTCGGCATCGCCTGGCTACGCCACACCTGCGGGGTGTGCAAGTACTGTCGCCGCGGCGACGAGAACCTGTGCCCGCAGTCCCGCTACACCGGCTGGGACGCCGACGGTGGGTACGCCGAATTCGCCACGGTCCCGGCCGCTTTCGCACATCCGCTGCCCGGCGGATACAGCGATAGCGAACTCGCGCCGCTGCTGTGCGCCGGCATCATCGGGTACCGCTCGCTGCTCCGTGCCGATCTGCCGCCGGGCGGGCGGCTCGGGCTGTACGGCTTCGGCGGCAGCGCCCACATCACCGCGCAGGTCGCGTTGGCGCAGGGCGCCGAGGTGCACGTGATGACCCGGGGAGCCGAGGCGCGTGAGCTGGCCATGCAGCTCGGCGCCGCGTCGGCGCAGGGCGCGGCCGATCCGCCGCCGGTGCCGCTGGATGCGGCGATCCTGTTCGCCCCGGTCGGGGAGCTGGTGCTGCCCGCGCTGGAGGCGCTGGACCGCGGCGGCACCCTGGCGATCGCCGGCATCCACCTGTCCGACATCCCGGTCCTCAATTACCAGCGCCACCTGTTCCAGGAGCGCCAGGTCCGCTCGGTCACGTCCAACACCCGGGCCGACGCGCGGGCGTTCCTCGACTTCGCGGGCGAGCACCATATCGAAGTGACCACGCCGGAATACCCGCTGGACCAAGCCGATCGTGCGCTGGCGGATCTCAGCGCGGGCCGCATCGCCGGCGCGGCGGTGCTGCTGGTGTGAGCGTCCTCAGCGGGTCAGGTGCCACACCAGCGCGGCGGCCAGCGCACCAAGCCCGTTCAGCGACCAGTGCAACGCGATCGGTGCGATCAGGCTGCCGCTGCGCCGGCGTAGCCAGCTGAAGACGAAGCCGGCCGCGCCGGTAGCCAGCACCGCGCCGGCGACCCCCGCCAACATCCCCACGATGCCGCCGCCGAAGAGCCGGGTGAATCCGACGTTGCTGCTGGTCAGCCCGAGCGACGTCGCGACGTGCCACAGCCCGAACAGCAGCGAACCCGCCAGCGCGACCCCGCGGAAGCCCCAGGCACGGTGCAGCGCGCCGTGCAGCACGCCCCGAAACGCCAGCTCCTCCGGGATCACGGTCTGCAGCGGGATGATCACCATCGAGGCGATCAGCGCGCCGGAGACCGTGGCGTAGCGGTGGTTGAGGAACATCGGCCGGGTCATCGGCAGCAGCACCCCGACAGCTATCACGGACGCCACGACCAGCACCGCGACCACGGCGTAGCCGAAGCCCGACTTCCAATGTTCGCGCCCCAGACCCAAGTCGGCCCAGTCCAGACCATTGGCGCGCATCAGGAACACCAGCCCGACGGCCGCGGCGGGAACGACGCAGATGCCGGCCCAGGGGGTGGTGAAGTGCGCGACCAGGTTGGTCAGCACCAACACCAGCACGACGACGGCGATATCGAGGTGGATCCGAAACCTGTGCAGCGCCGACAGCTGCGCGAGCACCGGGTGGGTGTCAGCGATCGCGGGAGCCTCGAGCATCTGGCCAGTTTACCGGTGAGCCAAGGCAGCGTGACTTCAACGAGATTGCCGTCACGGTTGTGGTTGGCGCCCGGGCCGCGACCGTGACGGCAATCTCGGCGTCAGGTGGACCCCCAGGTCGTTCGGTCGTCTCGCTCCCATCACTCACTCACTGCGCTCGTTCTGCTCGCTCGGCTCCCAGGTCCAGTTGGCGATCTGCGGGTCGTCCTCGCCGTGCTCGCGGGTGTAGATGCGCGCCGCGAGCCGGGCGTCGACCATGCGCTGGCGCAGCACCGCGGCCTTGCTGGCCAGCCCGTCCACCCGGTCGATGACGTCGATCACCAGGTGAAAGCGGTCCAGATCGTTGAGCATCACCATGTCGAACGGAGTCGTCGTGGTGCCGCGCTCCTTGAACCCGCGCACGTGGATGTGCGAGTGGTTGGTGCGCCGGTAGGTGAGCCGGTGGATCAGCCACGGGTACCCGTGGTAGGCGAAGATCACCGGCTTGTCGCGAGTGAACAGCGCGTCGAACTCCCGGTCCGGCAAACCGTGCGGGTGCTCGGATTCCGGCTGCAGCCGCATCAGGTCGACGACGTTGACCACCCGGACCGCCAGCTCCGGGAGGTCGCGGCGCAGGATGTCGGCCGCGGCCAGGGTTTCCAGCGTCGGGATGTCCCCGGCGCAGGCCAGCACCACGTCGGGTTCGGCGTCTAAAGATCCACCGGTGCTCGCCCACGGCCAGATGCCAACGCCGCGCGCGCAGTGCGCGATGGCCTGGTCCATGTCCAGGTAGGCCAGCGCCGGCTGTTTGCCGGCGACG
This sequence comes from Mycobacterium paraffinicum, assembly GCF_001907675.1. Taxonomy (GTDB): domain Bacteria; phylum Actinomycetota; class Actinomycetes; order Mycobacteriales; family Mycobacteriaceae; genus Mycobacterium; species Mycobacterium paraffinicum_A. Next base: position 117,385 of record NZ_MPNT01000007.1, on the reverse strand, counting down.
ATGACGTTGATGTAGTCGCGGCTGCGCAGGCAGTGGTCGGCCACCGACAGCAGCGTGTTGCCGTCCGGCGGCAGGTACACCCGGGTCAGTTCGGCCCGCTTGTTGGCCACCAGATCGATGAAGCCGGGGTCTTGGTGCGAGGCGCCGTTGTGATCCTGGCGCCACACGTGCGAGGACAGCAGGTAGTTCAGCGACGCGATCGGCCGCCGCCACGGCAGCTCCAGGCTGGTGGCGAGCCATTTCGCATGCTGGTTGAGCATCGAGTCGACGATGTGGACGAACGCCTCGTAGCAGTTGAACAGGCCATGCCGGCCGGTCAGCAGGTAGCCCTCCAGCCAGCCCTGGCACAGGTGCTCGGAGAGCACCTCCATCACGCGGCCGTCTGGCGCGAGGTGCTCGTCGTCGGGCTCGATCTCCGAGAGCCACACCTTGTCAGTCGATCCGTAGACGGCGTCCAACCGGTTGGATGCCGTCTCGTCGGGCCCCATCAGGCGGAACCGGTCGGAGTTACGGGCGATCACGTCCCGCAGAAAGGTGCCGAGCACCCGGGTCGCCTCGTGCGTCGTGGCCGCGGGCCGCGACACCGTGACCGCGTAGTCACGGAAATCCGGGAGGTCGAGGTCGTGCAGCAACAGGCCGCCGTTGGCGTGCGGGTTCGCGCTCATCCGGCGATCACCGCTGGGCGCCAGCGCCCGCAGCTCGGCGCGCAGCCTGCCGTCGCCGTCGAACAGCTCCTCGGGCCGATAGCTGCGCAGCCACTCCTCGAGCTGGGCGCGGTGCTGCGGGTTGTCGTGCGTCTCGGCCAGCGGAACCTGATGCGACCGCCAGGTACCCTCCACCTTCTTGCCGTCCACCACCTTCGGGCCGGTCCAGCCCTTGGGCGTGCGCAACACGATCATCGGCCACACCGGCCGCTCGGTCCGGTCGCCGCTGCGCGCCGCGCTCTGGATGGCCGCGATGTCGGCGAACGCGTCGTCGAGGGCGGCGGCCAGCTGCTGGTGCACGTTCGCCGGGTCGTCACCGGCGACCGTGATCGGCCGGTAGCCGTAACCACGCAGCAGGGCCTCGAGTTCGGCGTGCGGGATGCGCGCCAGCACGGTCGGGTTGGCGATCTTGTAGCCGTTGAGCGCGAGGATGGGCAGCACCGCGCCGTCGGTGACCGGGTTGAGGAATTTGTTGGAGTGCCAGCTCGCCGCCATCGGCCCGGTTTCGGCCTCGCCGTCACCGATTACGCAGGCCACGACCAGATCCGGGTTGTCGAAGGCCGCGCCGTAGGCGTGCACCAGCGCGTAGCCGAGTTCACCGCCCTCGTGGATGGAGCCAGGCGTCTGGGCGGCGACGTGGCTGGGGATGCCGCCGGGAAAAGAGAACTGCCGGAACAGCTTTCGCAACCCTTCGGCGTCCTGCTCGATGCCGGTGTACACCTCGCTGTAGGTGCCCTCGAGATAGGCGTTGGCGACCAGAGCCGGGCCGCCGTGGCCGGGCCCCGTGACGTAGATGACGCTGGCGTCGCGCTCGCGGATGATCCGGTTGAGGTGGGCGTAGATCAGGTTCAGGCCCGGGGTGGTGCCCCAGTGTCCCAGCAGCCGCGGTTTGACGTGCTCGGGCGACAGCGGTTCGGTCAGCAGCGGATTGTCCAGCAGGTAGATCTGCCCAACGGAAACGTAATTGGCGGCACGCCAGTACGCGTTGATCAGGTCGAGTTCGTCGTCGGCAAGGGGAGCGGTTGTCTGGGTTTCTAGGCTCACTCCGCCGATTGTCCGCGCTTGCGGTGAACGGCGCCCGACGCGGCCGACTACCCGATGGCGGCGACCCGCATCGCCCGGCTCCGCCGCACTCGCGATCGCCGACTACCCGATGGCGGCGACCCGCTTCGCCCGGCTCCGCCGCACTCGCGATCGCCGACTACCCGATGGCGGCGACCCGCATCGCCCGGCTCCGCCGCACTCGCGATCGCCGACTACTCCTCGCCGCGGGCCCGCGACTCGTAGGCCCTGCGCTGCTCGGCGTCGACGTGGTCGGTGAAGACGTGCTCGCCGCCGAGCGCGCGGTTGAGCCCCTCGGACAGCGCGCGCGGCAGGAACTTCTGCGACGCGATGATCGCCCCGGCCGTCTTCGTGACCCGCACTCGCGGCCTGGGATGCGCCACCAGGTTGACGATCGCCTCGGCGATGTCGGCCGGCTCGGCGTTCTTGATGCCCTTGGCTCCGGAGGTGCCGGCGATCAGCTCGGTGTTCACGAATGTCGGCATGACGACCGAGAATTTCACGCCCGCCCGGCGGTATTCGATCCGCGCGGCGTCGGTGAAGCCGATGACCGCGTGCTTGCTGGCGCAGTAGGTGGCCGCCCCGGCGATGTACGTCTCCCCTGCGAGCGAGGCGATGTTGATGACGTGACCGGATCCGCGGGGCACCATGCGCTGGGCCGCCAGCTTGCTGCCCAGGATCACGCCGTAGACGTTGATGTCCAGGACGCGCCGCGTGACGGCGTCCGGCTCGTCGACGATCCGGCCGAGCGGCATGATGCCGGCGTTGTTGACCAGCACGTCGATCGGGCCGAGCTGGCGCTCGACCTCGTCCAGGAAGTCCGAGAACGAATGCGGGTCGGTGACGTCGAGTTTGCCGTACACATCCAGGCCGAGCGCGGCGCCGGATTCCTTCACCCGGACCTCGTCGACGTCCCCGATCGCCACCTTGGCGCCCAGGTTGTGCAAGGCGGTCGCGGTGGCCAGCCCGATTCCCCGCGCGCCACCGGTGATCACGATGACCTTGCCGCGGACCTTGCGCCCGACGGATGCCGTGTCTGCCATTCTCCCTACCCTCCGGATTCTTGACGGGTGTCAACAGGGCAACCTGGTAAGCACAGCACTCGGCGTCGGCCTGCGCAACAACCGTGGATACTGCAACGATGACCGAGGTGCGGGCGGCGGTCGCGGCTGACGCCGACGAGGTGGCCCGCCTGCACGTGCGGTCGTGGCAGTCGGCGTACCGCGGTCTGATCGCCCCGGACTATCTGGACAACCTGACCCCGGAGGCGGTGGTCGACCGGTACACCTTTGGCCGCGTGGGGTTGCGGGTGCCGTCCACCCTGGTCGCCGTCGAGGGCCCCGCGATTCGCGGCTTCGCCACCGCGGGTCTGTGTCGCGACGGTGAGTTGCCGAATTCCGGTGAGCTGATGGCCCTTTACGTCGACCCGGCACATGTGGGCGCGGGCGTGGGCACCCTGCTGCTGGCGGCGGCCCGTGCGCGGATGCGGGCGGTCGGCGTGACCGACGCCGTGTTGTGGGTGTTGGACGCGAACACCCGCGCCCGGCGGTTCTACGAACGGGGTGGCTGGCGCCCCGACGGGGCATGCCGCACAAGGCATTTCGGTAATCAAACGGCGCGACTGGTGCGCTATCGGCTAGAGCCGGTGTAGCGTCTGTGGTTGAGACGCCCCGCATTTGCTCCGTCGCGGGTGCGCTACGCCACGCCGCCCGCCCATGTCCTTGCGCGAATCGACAGCCAGCAGTTGCCGTTTGGGTGAAGCCCGGTCACCGAAATCGTGTATGCGTCACCCGACGGCGAGCCACACCAGGCTGGCGCCACCGGCCAGCGCGCAGTAAATGGCGAACGGCGTGAGGGTGCGGGTCTGGAAGTAGCGTGTGAGGAACCGCACGGCGAGGTACGCGCACACGAATGAGGCGACGCTGCCGGCGAGCACCTGGCCGCCGATCCCGGCCGCGCGCGGCCCGAACAGTTCCGGGATCTTGTAGACCCCGGCTGCCAGGATGATCGGCGTCGCCAACAAAAAGGAGAACCGCGCGGCGTCCTCGTGCGACAACCCGCGCCACAGGCCGGCCACCATGGTGATGCCGGAGCGGCTGATGCCGGGCAGCAGGGCCAGGATTTGCGCGGCGCCGATCAGCATGCCGCGGGGCAAGGGGAGTTGAGCCAGGCGGTTGTCGACGGCCTCGCCGGTGTGCGCGGGCTCTTGCCCACCGGTCTGATCGTCGGGCGCGGGGGAGACGCGTCGGCGCAGCACCTCGCCCGCGTAGAGGGCGACGCCGTTGAGCAAGAGAAAGATCGCGGCCGGGATGGGCTTGCCGAGGGTGGTGCGGAACGTTCGCTCCAGGGCCAGCCCCGCCAGACCCACCGGGATGGTGGCGCCCACAATGAGCCAGGCCAGCCGCTCGTCGGGGGTCCGGATGCGTCGATACCGCAGCGACGACACGAATCCGGTCGCGATGCGCAGCCAGTCGCGCCAGAAGAACACCAGCAACGCGGCCGCGGTGGCCACGTGCAGTCCGACGATGAAGGCGAGGTAGGGCGATTCGGGGGCGGAGACGCTCAGATCCCGGGCCCATCGACCGCCGACCACCGCGGGCACCAAGACGGCGTGCCCGAGGCTGGACACCGGGAACAGCTCGGTGACGCCCTGGAACGCCCCGACCACCACGGCCTCGATGTAGGTCAGGTGCGCGCTCATAGTGGATGCCTCCGTCGGATCGTTTCGCCCATGGCCTCGCCGATCGGCCTGTGACGATAGCCGACGGCGGACGCGCCCACCCAATCAGCTTGCCCAGTTGGCTTTTTGGCGCAACGCCGGGCCGGGCCGGATCCGGCACGTGCGGGTACGGTGTGCTGATGTCCGACGGGTTCCTCGACGCCGTGCGCGTCCTCGACTTGTCGAGCGGCAACGGCGACGCGGTGACCCGCCTGTTCGCCGACCTGGGCGCGGACGTGCTCAAGGTCGAACCCCCGACCGGAAGCCCGGCGCGCGATGCGCCGCCGACGATCGCCGGTGCGAGCATTCCCTTCGCCGTGCACAACGCCAACAAGCGCAGCGTGGTGCTGGACCCGTTCGACGAGGACGCCTGCGGCGCCTTCCTCGACCTCGCCGCGCAGGCCGACATCGTCGTGGACGACGGCTTCTACGGGGAGGCCCCGATCTTCGGGACGTCGGTCGAGGAACTGGCCGCCCAGCACCCGCATCTGGTGGTTTTGTCGATCACCGACTTCGGAGCGACCGGGCCCCGATCGTTGTGGCGGGCCACCGATCCGGTGTTCTACGCGATGTCCGGCTCACTGTCGCGATCCGGGCCCACCACCGGCACCCCCGTGTTGCCGCCGGACGGGATCGCGTCGTCCACCGCCGCCGTCCAGGCGGCCTGGGCGGCCCTCGTCGCCTATTACAACCGATTACGTTGCGGCACAGGTGAATTCATTGACTTTTCGCGGTTCGACGCCGTGGTCATGGCGCTCGATCCGGCGTTCGGCGCGCACGGGCAGGTCGCCGCCGGCATCCGCCACACCGGACAGTGGCGGGGACGCCCGAAGAACCAGGACGCCTACCCGATCTACCCCTGCCAGGACGGCTACGTCCGGCTGTGCGTGATGGCGCCGCGCCAGTGGCGGGGCCTGCGGCGCTGGCTGGGGGAGCCCGCCGACTTCCAAGACCCCAAGTATGACGTGATCGGCGCGCGCTTCGCCGCGTGGCCTCAGATCAGCGAGTTGGTCCAGGCGCTGTTCGCCGGACAGACCATGAAGGATCTGGTGACGGCGGGACAGGCCCACGGCGTTCCGATCGCCGCCGTGCTGACGCCGTCGTGGGTGATGGATTCCGAGCATTTCCAAGCGGTGGGCGCAGTCACCGAGGCGGAGCTGGTTCCGGGGGTGCGCACTCGCGTGCCGACCGGCTATTTCGTCGTCGACGGCCACCACGCGGGGTTCCGCAGCCCGGCCCCGGCGGCGGGGCAGGACGGACCGGGCTGGCGCGGAAATCCCGCGGTGGTGCAGTCACCGTCGGGCCGCATCGGCGACTATCCGTTTGCCGGCGTGCGCATCCTGGATCTGGGCATCATCGTGGCCGGCGGCGAACTGAGCCGCCTGTTCGGCGACCTGGGCGCCGAGGTCATCAAGATCGAAAGCGCCGAGTACCCCGACGGGCTGCGGCAGGCGCGCGTCGGCGACGCCATGAGCGAGTCGTTCGCCTGGACGCACCGCAACCACCTGGCGATGGGCCTGGACCTGCGCAGCGCCGCCGGCAAGGAGATCTTCACTCGGCTCGTCGCGGAGTCCGACGCTGTCTTCGCCAACTTCAAGCCGGGAACGCTTACCGCACTTAGCTTTTCCTACGACAACCTGCGTGCGATCAATCCGCGCATCGTGCTCGCCGAGAGCAGCGCGTACGGCGATCGCGGTCCGTGGAGCACACGGATGGGCTACGGCCCCCTGGTTCGCGCGGCCACCGGCGTGACCCGGCTGTGGACGGCCGACGACCCGGAGGCACACGATGGCGCCGCCCGGCACCACTTCTACGATGCGACCACGATCTTCCCGGACCATGTGGTCGGACGGATCACCGCGATCGCGGCGCTGGCGGCGCTGATCCACCGCCATCGCTCGGGCGGCGGGTCGCACGTGCACATCTCGCAGGCCGAGGCCGTCGTCAATCAACTCGACACGCTGTACGTCGCGCAGGCCGCGCTGGCCGCGGGCGTGCCGCGAATCTCCGCCGACACCAGCCTGCATGCCGTCTATCCGTGTGCCGGCGACGACGAATGGTGCGCGATCTCGATCGGCTCCGACGAGGAATGGCGTTGCGCTGCTGGCGTTTTCCATCACCCGGAGTGGGCCGACGACCCGCGCTTCGCCACCGGCGAGGCGCGGCTGGAGAACCGGGCCGAGCTGGTCGAATTGGTGTCGGCCTGGACCCGGACGCGCACCCCGATGCGGGCCGCCCAACTGCTGCAGTCCTCGGGGGTCGCGGCCGGGCCGATGAACCGGCCGCCCGACGTTCTGGAGGACCCGCAGCTGATCGAGCGGAAACTCTATGCCGAGATGCTGCATCCCCTCGTCGAACGTCCGCTGCCCGCGGAGACCGGCCCGGCGCCGTTCCAGCACATCCCGCCGGCCCCGCAGCGCCCGGCGCCCGTGCCGGGCCAGGACACCGTCGACGTCTGCCGACGGGTGCTCGGCATGAGCCCGCAGGAGATCGACCGGCTGATCGCCGAGGGCGTGCTGTTCGGGCCGCCCTGACGCGCTGCGAACGCGCCCCACGCGACCAAACGGATCGATAGCCCCGCTAGGTTCGTCCCATGACCGTCGACCCCAGGACACCGGTGCTGATCGGCTACGGCCAGGTCAACCACCGTGACGAGATCGACCCGGACAAGCGGTCCGTGGAACCGATGGACCTGATGGCGGCCGCCGCCCGGCAGGCCGCCGATGCGCGGGTGATCGAGGCAGTGGATTCCATCCGCGTGGTGAACATCCTCTCGGCGCAGTACCGCGACCCCGGACTGCTGCTCGGGCAGCGGATCGGCGCGAGCGACTTCACCACCCTGTACAGCCCGGTCGGCGGCAACGTGCCGCAGTCGCTGGTCAACCAGGCCTGCCTGGACATCCAGCGGGGCCGGGCCCAGGTGGTGCTGCTCGCCGGCGCCGAGACCTGGCGCACCCGTCGGGGGCTGCGGGCCAGGGGCGGCAAGCTCGAGTGGACCGTTCAGGACAATTCCGTCCCGATGGCCGAGGTCAGCGGCGACGACGTCCCGATGGCCGGCGACGCGGAGATCAGGATCCGGCTGGACCGGCCGGCCTACGTCTACCCGCTCTTCGAGCAGGCGTTGCGGATCGCGAACGGCGAGTCCGTCGAGCACCACCGCAGGCGCATCGGCGAACTGTGGGCCCGCTTCAACGCCGTCGCCGTCGACAATCCGCACGCCTGGATCCGCAAGCCGGTGACCGCCGCGCAGATCTGCGAGCCCGGTCCGCAGAACCGGATGATCAGCTGGCCCTACACCAAGCTGATGAACTCCAACAACATGGTCGACCAGGGCGCCGCGCTCGTCTTGACCTCGGTGGAGCAGGCCAGGCGACTGCGGGTCCCCGCGGACCGCTGGATCTACCCGCAGGCGGGCACCGACGCGCACGACACCTCGGCCATCGCCGAGCGTGACGAGCTGCATCGCTCGCCGGCCATCCGGATCGCCGGCGGCCGGGCGCTGGAGCTCGCGGGGCTGGGCATCGACGACGTCGACTACGTGGACCTGTACTCCTGCTTCCCGTCGGCCGTCCAGGTCGCCGCGGCCGAACTCGGGCTGCCGGTCGACGACCCCACCCGCCCGCTCACCGTCACCGGCGGGCTGACGTTCGCGGGCGGCCCGTGGAGCAACTATGTGATGCACTCCATCGCCACCATGGCGGAGTTGCTGGCGGCCAACCCCGGGCGTCGCGGACTGATCACCGCCAACGGCGGCTACCTGACCAAGCACAGCTTCGGCGTGTACGGCACCGAGCCGCCGCCCGCCGAATTCCGGTGGGACGACGCGCAACCGGCGGTCGACCGCGAGCCCACCCGTGCCGGCCTGGTGGAATGGGAAGGCGTCGGCACGGTGGAGGCGTGGACGACGCCGTTCGACCGCGAGGGACGACCGGAAAAGGCCTTCCTGGCCGTGCGCACGCCCGACGGCTCGCGGACCCTGGCGGTGATCACCGACAGCGCCGCGGCGCAGGCCACCGTGCAGGAAGACATCGGCGGCGCCAAGGTTGCCGTCTCCGCCGACGGCAGTGCCGCGGTGCAATAACCGCCCGAAAGCGGTCCTCGCCGGCGCAGGTTGGCGTTTGCTCAGTAACGGTCGCATAGGTGATGCCGTCTGCCTATTGTTTAGTTTGAGGTCGGGGGAGGTGAGCCCAGGTGCAGATCCTGGTTACCGACGCCACCGGCGCACTCGGGCGGCTGGTTGCACGGCAACTCATCGCTGCCGGGCACACGGTCAGCGGCATCGCTGAGCGCCCGCATCCCTGCCTACACACGAACGTCGAATTCGTTTGCGCATCGCTGAGCGACCCCGTCCTGCGTGAGCTCGCCGGCGAGGCCGACGCGGTGGTCCACCTGGCCCCGGTCGACACCAGCGCCCCCGGCAGCGTCGAGATCGACGGCCTCGCGCACGTGACCGACGTCGCTGCCCGCGCCGGCGCCCGGCTGCTGTTCGTGTCCCAAGCCGCCGGCCCGCCCGAGCTGTACGGGCCGGCCGAGGACCTGGTGGCCACCAGTTGGGGTCCCAGCCTGGTCGTGCGCATCGCCCCGCCGGTCGGCCGCCAGCTCGACTGGATGGTCTGCCGCACCGTCGCCACGCTGCTGCGCACCAAGGTCTCGGCGGAACCGATGCGGGTGCTGCACGTCGAGGACCTGGTGCGCTTCCTGGTGGCGTCGCTGAACACCGACCGCACGGGCGTGGTGGACCTCGCCTCGCCGGACACCGTCAACGTGGTCACCGCGTGGCGAATGCTGCGGTCCGCGGACCCGCGGTCCCGGTTGAACCGCGTGCGAAGCTGGCCGCAGCTCATCCCGGCTATGGACATCGCTGGGGTGCAAGAGGATTGGTCGTTCGAGTTCGGCTGGCAGGCGCTCGATGCGGTCGCCGACACCGCCCGCGGTCTGGTCGGCCGCCAGATCGCCCCCGCGGGTGCCACCGGCCACGGTCGCCAACTCGCGATTCCGGTCGAGGTGATCCCGCGCTCCGGCCCCTCCGGCGAGGAGCGCAGCGCGGCGCCCGAGGGCGTGGAGGGCGAATTCGACGATCGGATCGACCCCCGCTTTCCGATCTTCAGTGCGGCCAACCTCGCCGAGGCGCTGCCCGGACCGCTCACCCCCATCACGCTGGACGTCCAGCTGAGCGGGCTGCGCGCGGCGAATCGGGCGCTGAGCCACGTGCTGGCGCTCGGCGGCGTGGTCGGCGACGAGTGGGGGAACCGGGCCATCGCCGTGTTCGGCCACCGGCCCTACGTCGGGGTGTCGGTGAACATGGTCGCCGCCGCACAGCTGCCCGGCTGGGATCAGGACGCCGTGGCCCGCGAGGCGCTGCTAGGCCGGCCACACGTGGGCGACCTGCTGCCGTTCGGCGAGCCCGCGCTCGCGGGCGGGGCGCTCGGGTCCGTCGCGAAAGCCGTCGCCACGGGCCGGTCGCTGGCGTTGCTCCGCCATCTCAAGTCCGACACCCGCGCCTACAGCGCCGCCGCCGGAACCGAACACCTCGACGCGGCGCAGCTGGCGTCGCTGCCCGATGCCGGCCTGGAGGCCCGGATCGGCTTGCTGCGGGACCGCATCCACCAGGGCTGGATCCTGACCGGGTTGTGGCTGATCGACAGCGGTGTCACCGCGGCGGCGCTGGAGCGCGGCAAGGCGGCACGGGGTGTGCCCGGGGTGGGCATGATCCTGGAGAGCAGCCTGGTGGCGGCCGAGACCGAGCAACTGGCCGCGGTGCTTCGGGCCGACCCGCCGCTGTGCGCGCTGGCCCAGGATGGCAACCTCGCCAGCATTCGCGCGTTGTCTCCCACCACCGCGGCCGCCGTGGACGCGGCCATCGCCCGCATCGGCCATCGCGGGCCCGGCGAGGCGGAGCTGGCCAGCCAGACGTACGCCGACGACCCGACGATGCTGCTCAGGGCGGCCGGGGAAGTCGCCGTGGCCGCGGCCGCGTCGACCGAACCGCCGCCGCCGACGCTGGCCCAGCGGCTCACCACCAACGCCCGCGACTCCCGCGAGCTCGCCCACGACGCCACCCTGCGGTACACCCATCAGCTTCGAATCACATTGCGGGAGTTGGGATCTCGCCGAGTCGCGGCGGACCTGTTCGATGTCGGCGACGACGTGTACTACCTGACCTGTGACGAGCTGGTCGCCATGCCCGGCGACGCCCGGTTGCGGATCAAACGTCGCCGCGCCGAGCGGGACCGGTTGCAGGCGCAGCGCCCGCCCGAGGTCATCGACGGGGCGTGGACCCCCATCGACCAGCTCGCCGACTAACCCAGCAGTTCGCGCAGGTGCAGCGCGTTGCGCACCGCGTGACCACCCAGGTCGTTGTTGAAGTAAATCCATACGTCCTTCCCGTCCCCGCTCCACGCGGCGATTCGCTCGGCCCACACCCGCAACTGGTCGTTCGAGTAGGAGCCGGCGTAGATCGCGTCCTGGTCCGGACCGTGCATGCGGACGTACACCAGGTCGGTGGTGGCGCGGGGCACGCACGCCAGCCCGGCGCCGCTCATCACCACGTAGGCGGCGCGGCGTCGTTGGAGCAGCTCGTAGACGCCCTCGTCGTTCCAGGACGGATGGCGCAGCTCGACGGCCACCCGGATCGACTCCGGCACGGCACCTAGAAACGCGTCCAGGCGCGCGTCGTCGCGCTGCTGTTCGGGGTGCAGCTGGACGAGCAGCACCCCGCGTCGATCATCCAGTAGTTCCCAGCACCGCTCGAAGCGCTCGATCCACGGCCCGACGGACGCCAGGCGACGGTAGTGCGTCAGTCCCCGGTGCGCCTTGACCGACATCTTGAAGCCGTCCGGCAGCTTGTCGCGCCATCCCGCGAACGTCGTGTCCTTGGGCCAGCGGTAGAAACTCGCGTTCAGCTCGACGGTGTCGAACACCTCGACGTAGCGAGCCAGCCGACGCGCGGCGGGCAGGCCCGTCGGGTACAGCACGTCCGCCCAATGGTTGTAGGACCACCCGGAGGTGCCAATCCGGACGGTCAACCGGTCACCTGCCGGCGTACCTCGTCATCCAGCGCCACCCTGATGAGCGCGGCGGCCAGCCGCGCATTGGCTTGCGGCGCAAGGGCTCCCAGCTTCGCCGGTTGCGCGGGCAGGCCCAATTGCTTGGCCGCCGTGGTGGCGCGGTCGTCGAAATACGGCCGCAGCCAGGTCCACACGTCCTGCACCTCCCGCAAGAAGATATCGGCGCCGGTGTCCCCAATCCCCTTGAACTGCTTGAGCAATCGTTTCGCTGCGGCGACGTCGTGCTGGCTACGTTCAGCCAGCGCGCGCAGATCCCCGGAATATTCGTCGCGCACGCGCCGGGCCATCTCGGCGAGCCGGGTGGCCGAACTTTCGTCGTAGCGTACGTAGTGGGCCCGGCCGAAGGCGTCGATCATGGTCTGCCGGTCGGCCTCCAGCACGGCCTTGGGCGTGCGCAGACCCGCCTTGAACAGCTCGCGCCCGGCCCCCATGGCGATGGCCGCATCGATCGGCTTGCTGGCCAGCATGCACACGACCAGCAGCTGAAACAGCGGCATCGGCTTGTCGCCGAGCCTGATTCGCGCCTCGGCTGCATAAGTGGTGCCGGCAACGTCGAGCAGTCGCCGCACCAGTCGCTCGCGGTTGGGCATACCCGATCACGTACCCGCGCCGGGTGTCAGCAAACCGCGCCCGTCACTTGGCGGGCAGGCTGCGCGCGTAGCCGACGCCGCGTGTCACCCAACCCTGAAGCTGGCGTTTGGTGCGCACACCGGCGGCGTCCACCCGCACCCAGCCGCGGGCGTCGCGGCCCGCCATCACCATGGGGCTGACGTGGTTTCGCTGTAGCAGTTTGTCGAGGTCGTCCTTCGGCACCCGGACCAGCAGACCGCCCTGGCCGCTCACCGCGACGGACATGTTGCCGTTGACCAGAAAGGCGAGACCGCCGAACATGCGTTTCTCCTCGATGCCACGCTCGGCGGCCACGAGTTCGCGGATTTCGTTCGCCAGGTTTTCGTCGTAGGCCATGCGGCGGGTCAGTCCAGATCCACCCGAATGGTCAGCAAGTCGCTGCCCATCAGGCGCACCACCGCGCTGTTGAGCCGCGGCAGGTCGCCGAGCCGCCGCAGCGGATCGTCGTCGGGCAGCAGATGCGCGGTGCCGCTACGCCATTGACCGCCGATGCGGACGCGAACGGCGGGATTGGCCTTGATATTGCGGACGTAGTCCGAGTGCTCGCCGTGTTCGGAGACCATCCAGAACTGGTTGTCGACCAGGCGTCCGCCCACGGCGGTGCGTCGCGGCTTGCCGCTCTTTCGGCCGGTGGTTTCCAGAATGATTCCGGGCATCTGCCGGCCCACCGGGTTGACCAGCAACCGCTGCACGCGATGGACCACTTGGCGTTTGAGACTCACGGTCATATTCAACGCCAGGCTCGCGGTGATGTCACCGGGCAACGAAAACAGCCGCCCCCGGACAGGAGGCGGCTGCTTCGTGGTGCCGTTTTAGGTCCCGGGGTTAATCCCGCCGTTGACCTGGCCCGAGCCCGAGGTCCCGCCTGCCGGCGTGAACACCTGGAAGCCGGTAGACGTGTTGACGCCCCACTGGCCGAGCTGCGGGTTGAAAACGACCGGGAGTTGGGTCCCGTCGGGGTCACCGACTGGCGGGACCCAAGTGGCCGGGAGCCCGTAGCGGACCGGGTCGTTGTAGTGCCCCGGCGGCGGGAACCCGTTCTGTCCCGGGGGAAGCGGGCTGCCCGGCACGTTGCAGTTAGCGCCCGGCGCCCCGGGGTTACAAATCGGCTGTCCCGGCACGTATTGGCCCGGACCCGGCACATCCCGGTCGCCACCGGGCACATTCGGGCCCGGCACGTTCGGCCCCGGAATATTGGGGCCATTCGGGTCTGCCTGTGCGATGCCGGCGCCGATTCCCAACGCCGCGGACGTGATGGTGCCGGCCATTACCGCGCCGGCTGCGATCCTGTTCAGATTCATCAGTGAACCCCCTTGTCGTGCAGTTTGGCTGCCTGAACAGCAGCTGAACCAATTGACTTGGTGATTCGCTCACCCCACCGCCCTCAATCGGGCAGTCGAACCTCCAACCGCTAGATACCCGACGGGTGGGCGCCGGAAACCTCCTCGCGCCTCACGCAGGCCGGGGCGCGGGCACGCCGACGGCCCGTAACACCCACTCACGCGGGACGGAGAAAGCCAGCGAACGGCGGGGGAGGGTGGTCAGTACCGGCTCCGGAATCGCGGTTTGTAGTGCAGTGACAGCTGACCGGAGAACGCGGGATCCACTCGGCCGACGTCGAGGTTGACCGTAACGCCGCTCGACGAGATCTCGGCTTTCGCCGGGCCGTCCTGCGGCGCGTCCCAGCGCTGGTCGATGGCCCGCCCGGCGAGCTTGGGCACCGTCGACAACGTGCCGAGGACCCGTTGGGACGTGAGCACCAGGGAGCCGACATAACTGCGGACGCTGCCCTTGGAGACGAAGCCCGGCACGGAGCCGTCGAACCGGAACGTGACGGGAACGAACTCCGCGAGATGGAGGATGCCCTCCGGTTCGACCTCCGCCCGCATGTCGGCGGGAAGGTTGCCGATACGGAGCAATCTGCGCAGGATCACGGCCATCCACAGACCTTAATGCGGTTGGCCGGGATGCGCGCGAGTTTGCTGCGCATCCCGGCCAAGCTCAAATCAAGCGGCGACCGCGGCGCCCTGCGCCACCGGTTCCAGCGCCTGCGCGACGATCTCGGCAACGTCGGTCATCGGCTTGACCGTCAGCGCGTCCAGCACCTCGGCGGGCACGTCATCGAGGTCCGGCTCGTTGCGCGCGGGGATGAACACCGTCGACAGGCCGGCCCGCTGGGCCGCCAGCAACTTCTGCTTCACGCCGCCGATCGGCAACACCCGCCCGTTCAGCGTGACCTCCCCGGTCATCCCGACGTCCGAGCGCACCTGCCGTCCCGTGGCCATCGACACCAGGGCGGTCACCATGGTGACACCGGCCGACGGGCCGTCCTTGGGCACCGCCCCGGCGGGCACGTGCACGTGGATGCGCCGGTCCAGCGCCTTTGGGTCGACGCCCAACTCGGTGGCGTGGGAGCGCACGTAGGAGAGTGCGATCTGCGCCGACTCCTTCATGACGTCACCCAGTTGACCGGTGAGCTGCAAGCCCGCCTCACCGTCCGTCGCGCCGGCTTCGATGTAGAGCACGTCGCCGCCCAGGCCGGTGACGGCCAGGCCGGTGGCCACGCCCGGCACCGCCGTGCGTTCGGCCGACTCGGGAGTGAACCGCGGACGGCCCAGGTAGTCGACCAGATCCGGCTCGTCGACGGTGATCGGCTCCGGCGTCTCCGCCAGCTTGGTCGTCACCTTGCGCAGCGCCTTGGCGAGCAGGCGCTCGAACTGGCGCACACCCGGCTCCCGGGTGTAATCGGCGGCGATCTTGCGCAGCGCAGCGTCGGTCAGCGTGACCTCGTCCTCGGTCAGCGCCGCCCGCTCCCGCTGGCGGGGCAGCAGGTAGTCCCGCGCGATGGCGACCTTGTCGTCCTCGGTGTAGCCGTCGATCTGCACCAGTTCCATGCGGTCCAGCAGGGCCGACGGGATGTTCTCGATGACGTTGGCGGTGGCCAGGAACACCACATCAGACAGGTCCAGGTCCAGGTCCAGATAGTGGTCGCGGAAGGTGTGGTTCTGCGCCGGGTCGAGCACCTCGAGCAGCGCGGCGCTCGGGTCGCCCCGATAGTCGGAGCCGACCTTGTCGATTTCATCCAGCAGCACAACGGGATTCATCGATCCCGCCTCGCCGATGGCCCGCACGATCCGGCCCGGCAGCGCGCCCACATAGGTGCGCCGGTGCCCGCGGATCTCGGCCTCGTCGCGCACACCGCCCAGCGCGACCCGCACGAACTTGCGGCCCAGCGCCCGGGCCACGCTCTCACCCAGCGACGTCTTGCCGACGCCGGGGGGACCGGCCAGCACCATCACGGCACCGGAGCCGCGGCCGCCGACGACCTGCAGCCCCCGCTGGGCGCGTCGCGCCCGCACGGCCAGGTACTCGACGATGCGGTCCTTGACGTCGTCCAGCCCGTGGTGGTCGGCGTCCAGGACGCCGCGCGCGGCCTTGAGGTCCGTCGAGTCCTCGGTCCTGACGTTCCAGGGCAGGTCGAGCACGGTGTCGAGCCAGGTGCGGATCCAGCCGCTCTCCGGGCTCTGGTCGCTGGACCGTTCCAGCTTGCCGACCTCGCGCAGCGCGGCCTCCCGAACCTTCTCGGGCAGGTCGGCGGCCTCGACGCGGGCCCGGTAATCGTCGGACCCATCGGGTTCGCCCTCGCCGAGTTCCTTGCGGATGGCGGCCAACTGCTGGCGCAGCAGGAACTCCTTCTGCGTCTTCTCCATGCCCTCGCGCACGTCCTCGGCGATCTTGTCGTTGACCTCGACCTCGGCCAGATGCGCGCTGGTCCAGTCGATCAGCACGCGCAGCCGTTCGGCGACGTCGACGGTCTCGACCAGCTGCCGCTTCTGCTCGCTGGACAGGTAAGACGCGTAGCCGGAGGTGTCCGCCAACGCCGACGGGTCGGTCAGCCTGTTGACGTAGTCGATGATCTCCCAGGCCTCGCGCCGCTGCAGCATGGCCAGCAGCAACTTCTTGTACTCCGCCGTCAGCGCCTTGATCTCGTCGGTCGCCTCGACCTCGGGCACCTCGGTCACCTCGACCCACAGCGCCGCGCCGGGCCCGGACGCGCCGGTCCCGATCTGCGCCCTGCGTTCGCCGCGCACGACGGCCGCGGTGCCGCCGCCCGCGATGCGGCCGACCTGCAAGATCTTCGCGATCACACCGTGGGACGGGTAGCGGTCGTCGAGCCGGGGCGCGATCAGCAGCTGCCCCGATTCGCTCGCCTGAGCGGCGTCGATCGCCGCCCGCGCGGTCTCGTCGAGCGCGATCGGCACGACCATTCCGGGCAACACGATGGTGTCGGTGACAAAGAGCACCGGCACCGATTTGGCTTCAGCCATCAATCCTCCAAAAATCTGAGTCTGATGCGCTCAACCCAGCCCGTCGCCGGTTTGTTCCCGCGCACGCTTTCCCCTGCCCAATGTGCGTCCAGCCGCACAGTCGAGGGCGAATGTGCGGCCAGCCGCACGCTCGGCGGGGAACGGCCACCGCCGCGCTCCGGCAACGGGCGTGCGGCCAGCGCCACATCACACTGGCGGCTCTACGGGGCGCAGGCGCCGCAGTTGCGTCACGTGCCTGGGGGAGAGCTCCTCGAGGCAGGTGACGCCCAGCAGCCGCATCGTGCGGATCACGCCGTCGGCGAGGATGTCGATCGCGCGGGTGACGCCGGCCTCGCCGCCGGCCATCAACCCGTACAGGTAGGCCCGCCCGACGAGCGTGCACCGCGCGCCCAGCGCGATCGCCGCCACGATGTCGGCGCCCGACATGATGCCGGTGTCGACCAGAATCTCGGTGTCCTTGCCGAGTTCGCGCGCCACCGTCGGCAGCAGGTGGAAGGGCACCGGCGCCCGATCCAGTTGCCGCCCACCGTGATTTGACAACACCACGCCGTCGACTCCGCGCTCGACGACGGCTCGGGCGTCGTCGAGCGTCTGGATGCCCTTGACCACCACCTTGCCCGGCCATTGGGCCTTGATCCACTCCAGGTCGTCGAAAGTGAGGCTGGGGTCGAACATGGTGGAAAGGTATTCGGCGACGGTGCCCGGCCAGCGGTCCAGCGACGCGAACGCCAGCGGCTCGGTGGTCAGCAGGTCGAACCACCATTTCGGGTGCGGGACCGCATCCAGGACGGTGCGCAGGGTCAGCGTCGGTGGGATGGTCATGCCGTTGCGGTTGTCGCGCAGCCGCGCGCCGGACACCGGGACGTCGACGGTGGCCAGCAGGGTGTCGAAACCCGCCTCGGCCGCGCGCCGCACCAGCGCCATCGAGCGTTCGCGGTCGCGCCACATGTAGAGCTGAAACCACTTCCGACCCTGGGGAACAGCGGTCGCCAGGTCCTCGATCGAGCAGGTGCCGAGCGTGGACAGCGAGAACGGAATGCCGGCCTTGGCCGCCGCCGCCGCGCCGGCGATCTCGCCCTCGGTGTGCATCAACCGGGTGAAGCCCGTCGGCGCGATGCCGAACGGCAGGACGACGGGTTGGCCGAGTACGTTCCAGCCGGCGGTGACGTTGGTGACGTCGCGCAGGATAGTCGGGTGAAACTCGATGTCGCGGAAGGCTTCTCGAGCACGCCGAATGGAAATCTCGTCCTCGGCGGCGCCGTCGGTGTAGTCGAACGCCGCCTTGGGCGTGCGCCGTTTGGCGATGCGTCGCAGATCCTCGACGGTGTACGCGGCGTCGAGGCGGCGCTTGGTCGCGTCGAGCTGCGGTCGCTTGAACTTGATCAGCGGCGCGAGATCGCGCACCTTGGGCACTCGTCGGGCGGCCTTCCACCTTTTGGATTCCACAGTGTGCAATCGTAGTCACATGGAACCGGAGAGCGACCCCTTCGACCTCCAGCGCTTCGTCGACGCGCAGGCCCCGGTGTACCGCAACGTGGTCGAAGAGCTGCGCGCCGGCCGGAAGCGCAGTCACTGGATGTGGTTCGTCTTCCCGCAGTTGCGCGGCTTGGGCGGCAGCCCGACCGCCGTGCACTACGGCATCTCGTCGCTCGATGAGGCCCGCGCCTACCTGCGCCATGGGCTGCTCGGGCCGCGACTGCGCGAGTGCGCCCGGCTGGTCAACGAGGTGCAGGGCCGGTCGGTCGGCGACATCTTCGGCTCGCCCGACGACCTGAAGTTGCGTTCGTCGATGACGCTGTTCACCCACGCGACCGACGACAACGGGGACTTCGTCGCGTTGCTCGACAAGTACTACGACGGTCGCCAGGACGCACTCACGCTGGAGCGCCTAGGCGGGGCTTAGGATCCGCCAGCCGTGCGGCTCGACCTCCACCGCGTCGAGGACCTCCTGCGGCGGCGCCGAGGATCCGCCGATGACCCGGCGGTGGGTGGTGCCCAGCTCCGAGAGCGCGACGCGCATCGGCTCGTCGCCGATGTTCAGTGCGACCAGCAGCGCGTGGTCGCCGTTGCGGGTCTCGTACACGTAGTGCCGGTTTTCCAGCCGCAGCGCGCTGGTCGTCGCCCGGTGCAGCCACGGGTGACGGCGGCGCAACCCCACGAGGAACTGATGCAACGCCCAGATTTCCGTCCCGAAAGCATCCAATTCTATTGGGGGAGAAGCGAATTCAGGGCGGACGGCGTCGTCGCCGCCGTAGCGCTCCTCTTTGACGCCGCGGAATCCCAGTTCGTCGCCCGCGTACACGCTGGGCACGCCGCCGACGGTCAGCAGCAGCACCAGCGCGTGCGCCACGTGCCGCGGGTCTTCCAGTCGGCTGGCGATCCGGGTGACGTCGTGATTGCCGATGAAGGTGAGCGGGGCGAAGCCGGCCAGGAACTCGGCATGGCGCTGCAACGCCCAGTCCAGCTCGAAGAAGTTGCCGTCGTTGAGGCTGCTCCAGATCGCCTTCCACAGCTCGTACTGGGTGGCCGAGTCGAAGGTCGCGGCCCGCACGACGGCGGCGTAGTCGCCGTGGATGAGCTCGCCGACGAACCAGGCGTCCGGGAAGCGCTCGCGGACCCGCGGCAGGGTCGACGCCCAGAACCGTTCGGGCACCGTGTAAGCCGCATCGAGGCGCCAGCCGTCGGCGCCGCGCTCGAGCCAGTGCGCCATCACGTCCGCGGTGTAGGCGATCACCTCGGGGTTGTCGTGGTTGAGCGTGATCAGCTCGGAGTGGCCCTCGAACGTCCCCCCCGTGAACCATCCGGGCGCGCCCTCCCGGTAGCGGGGGAAATCCACCCCGACGTGGTTGAACACGCCGTCGAGCAGGATGCGCAGCCCGCGGCGACGGGCCTCGGCGACCAGGTAATCGAAGTCGCCGTCGTCACCGAGCCGGGGATCGATGCGGTAGTGGTCGGTGGTGTCGTAACCGTGTGTGCGCGAAGCGAATATCGGGCCCAGCGCAATCCCCGAGGCACCCAGGGTGATCGCGTGGTCGAACCAGTCGACGAGCCGCCGCAGCCGGTGTTCGTCCGGCTGCGGCGGCTCCGAGGACGCGGGAAAGGCGCCGACGAACCCCAGCGGATAGACCTGCCACCAGATCGCGTGTTCTACCCAGGCTGGTGCCGTCACCGCGTCAGCCGACGGTGGCCAGGGTTTGGGAGGCGACGATCGCTTGGGCGACGCCGGCGATGATGGCCGCGGCCTTCAACGCCTCCTGGATGGTCTCCCGGGTCACACCCGCCTCGCGCAGCGTGTGCTCGTGAGCGGCCACGCAGTCCGGGCACCCGTTGATCGATGACACCGCGAAGCACCACAGCTCGAAGTTCGCCTTCTCCACACCGGGATTGGCGATGATGTTCATCCGCAATCCCGCGCGCAGATCGTCGTACTTCCCGTCGAGGAAGCCGCGGCCCCGGTAGAACACGTTGTTCATACCCATGATCGACGCGGCTCCCAACGCGGCGTTGTACGCCTCGGCCGACAGGACGTCGGCCGCCTCGGCGCCGATCTCGCTGATCACCTGGGTGTTGCGGGTCGCCGCGGCGCTAGCCAGCAGGGTGCCCCACAGCTGCTCCTCGTCGAGCTCGGTCGTGCGAGTGATCGAGCCCAGGTTGAGCTTGAGGTCCTTCGCGTACTCCGGCAGCGCTTCCTTGAGGTTTTCTACGCTCATCTCGCCTCCTATCAGGCCCTGTACCCGCCCAGGCCCGGACTAAGCCGAAGCCTTGAGCAGCTCGGTGGCGTTGAGCGTCGGGTCGCCCTTGCGCCAGTTGCAGGCGCAGAGCTCGTCGGACTGCAGCGCGTCGAGGACTCGCAGCACTTCCTCCACGTTGCGTCCGACGGATCCCGCGGTGACCGAGACGAATTGGATCTCGTTGTTGGGGTCCACCAGGAAGGTCGCCCGGTCGGCGACGCCGTCGGCGTTGAGAACGCCGGTGGCCAGGCTCAGCTCCCGCTTGATGTCCGAGAGCATGGGGAACGGCAGCTTCTTCAGGTCCTCGTGCTGGGCGCGCCAGTTGAAGTGCACGAACTCGCTGTCGATGGAGACGCCCAGCACCTGCGCGTCGCGGTCGGCGAACTCGTCGTTGAGCTTGCCGAACGTGGCAATCTCAGTCGGGCACACGAAGGTGAAGTCCTTGGGCCAGAAGAACACAACGCGCCACTTGCCTTCGTGGTCCTCGTTGGTGACGGTCGTGAAGTAGTCCTCGGGCTGCTGGGCGTCGACCTTGGACAGATCGCCCGCGATCAGCGCAGTCAGGTTGTAGGCGGGGAATTGGTCGCCGATGGTCAGCAAAGGCATGGCTCTCCTAATTTGGATCTACTCAAGATTAGCTTTCCCTGTCATGGTGCCCGCTGACGCTGTCTAAAGTAAAGGTGATATTTCCCACTATACTTATCGGCATGCCCGATAAGAGTTATCAGCCGACGATCGCCGGCCTGCGTGCGTTCGTCGCGATCGCTGAAAAGCGTCAATTCAGTGGTGCCGCAACATCTCTCGGCGTCAGTCAGTCCACCCTGTCGCAGGCGCTGGCGGCGCTGGAGACCGGGCTTGGCACCCAGCTCCTCGAGCGGTCGACACGGCGTGTCCTCTTGACGACGGAGGGCGCCGAACTGCTCCCGCGCGCCCAGGCCGTCGTCGCGGCGGTCGACGCGTTCAGCGCCGCGGCCGCCGGATCGTCGGATCCGCTGCGGGCCGGCATGCGGCTGGGCCTCATTCCGACGATCGCGCCCTACGTGCTGCCGACGGTGCTGGCCGGTCTCGCCGAGCGATTCCCCGAAATGACTTTGCGGGTGACGGAGGACCAGACCGAACGGCTGCTGACGGTACTGCGCGAGGGCGCGCTCGACGCGGCGCTCCTCGCCCTGCCCGTCGACGCCCGCGGCATCAGCGCAATCCCGATCTACGACGAGGATTTCGTGCTCGCGCTGCCGCCTGGGCATCCGCTTTCGGGCAAGCGCCGAGTCCCGGTGACGGCGCTGGCCGACCTGCCGCTGCTGCTGCTGGACGAGGGGCACTGCCTGCGCGACCAGGCGCTCGACGTGTGCCACAAGGCCGGGGTGCGAGCGGAGCTCGCCAACACCCGCGCGGCGTCGCTGGCCACCGCGGTGCAATGCGTGACCGGCGGGCTGGGGGTGACGCTGATCCCGCAGAGCGCGGTGCCGGTCGAGGCGACGAGAAGCCGCCTCGGCCTGGCGCAGTTCGCCGCACCCCGCCCCGGGCGGCGCATCGGTTTGGTGTACCGCTCGTCCAGCGGTCGCGACGAGTCCTACCGGCAGCTGGCGCACATGATCGGCAAGTTGATCAGCGACGACCACCCCGTACGGCTGGTCAAATAGCGCTACCTCGACGGTAGGTTCAGCCCATGGAAAAGGTCATCGCAGTGCTCATGCGCGCCGATTCGGACGAGAAGTGGTGCGGTCGGCAGCGTGGCCCCGTCGCCGACGCCCTGTTGGAGCTGGGCCTGCCGGGGCTGGCGGTCAACGTTCGCGACGACGCGGTGCGCCATTCGCTGATGACGCTCACGACGCTGGACCCGCCGGTCGCCGCGGTGGTGAGCATGTGGACCCAGCAGTGCTACGGAGAGCGGATGGCGGCGGCCCTCACCCTGCTCGCGGACGAATGCGAGCAGCTCGCCGCCTACCTGGTGACCGAATCGGTCCCGCTCAGGGCGCCGGTAAGCGAACCGGGCTCGCGCACAACGGGTTTGGCCAACATCGCGCTGCTACGCCGGCCCGAGAGCCTCGACCAGGCGAGCTGGTTGAACCGGTGGCAGCGTGACCACACCTCGGTGGCCATCGAGACGCAGTCGACCTTCGGCTACACCCAGAACTGGGTAGTGCGCGCCCTCACCCCGGACGCGCCGGGAATCGCGGGCATCGTCGAGGAGTTGTTCCCCGAGGAGGCGATCACCGATCTCAAGGCGTTTTTCGGTGCCGCCGACGACAAGGACCTGCAGGACCGATTGGGCCGAATGGTCGCCAGCACCACGGCGTTCGGCGCCAACGAGAACATCGACACCGTCCCCACCAGCCGCTACGTCTTCAAGACACCGTTCATCGAGGAACGCACATGACAACTCTGAGCGACGCCGTGGCCCTGGCCGCGGCCGAAAGTGGCCTCGCCGTGGTCTCCACGGTGCGCGCCGACGCAACGGTGCAGGCGTCGCTGGTCAACGTCGGACTGTTGCCGCACCCCGACACCGGTGCAGAGGTGTTGGGTTTCACCACCTACGGCAAGGTCAAGCTGGCCAACCTGCGCGCCCGGCCGCAGCTGGCGGTCACCTTCCGCAACGGCTGGCAATGGGCCACCGTCGAGGGCCGCGCCGAGCTGGCCGGCCCCGAAGACGCCCAGCCCTGGCTGACCTCGGACGACCAGCTGCGACTGCTGCTGCGCGACGTCTTCACCGCCGCGGGCGGCACGCACGACGACTGGGACACCTACGACCGCGTCATGGCCCGCGAGCGGCGCGCCGTCGTGCTCATCGCGCCCACCCGCGTCTACAGCAACGGCTGACCTGGTTAGGCTGCAGCCGTGACGCTGCAGATCGACGACGACAAGCGGGTGCGCACCCTCACGCTGAACCGGCCCGAGGCGCTGAACGCATTCAACGAGGCACTTTACGACGCCACCGCGGAGGCGCTCTTGGCCGCGGCCGAGGATCCCGAGGTCGCCGTGGTGCTGCTGACCGGCGCGGGCCGCGGCTTCAGCGCCGGCACCGACCTCGCCGAAATGCAGGCCCGCATCGTCGATCCGGACTTCACCCCCGGCAAGCACGGCTTCATCGGCCTCATCGATGCCCTCAGCGGGTTCCCCAAGCCGCTCATCTGCGCGGTCAACGGCGTCGGGGTGGGCATCGGCGCCACCATCCTTGGCTACGCCGATCTGGCCTTCATGTCGTCGACCGCCCGGCTGAAGTGCCCGTTCACCAGCCTGGGGGTGGCGCCGGAGGCGGCGTCGTCGTACCTGCTGCCGCAGCTGGTGGGCCGGCAGAACGCCGCCTGGTTGCTGATGTCCTCGGAGTGGGTGGACGCGGAGGAGGCGTTGCGGATGGGCCTGGTCTGGCGGGTCTGCGCGCCCGACGATCTGCTGCCCGAAGCGCGCCGGCACGCGGAAATTCTTGCCAGCCGCCCGATTTCGAGCCTGATGGCGGTCAAGCACACCATGGTGGAACCGGTCCGGCCGGAGATCGCGGCGGCCACCGCACGGGAGAACGCGCACTTCGCCGAATTGATGGGGGCGCAGGCGAATGCAGCGGCCCTGGCGGACTTCAACAAGGCCCGCTGAGCGGGCGCCGATACTAAAGCGACGGGGCGGTCTCGAGGTTCGCCGACGCGGCGATGATCGCCCGCAGCGTCCTTCGGCAGCGCCCGCAGTCGCCGCCGGCCCCGCACGCGGCCGCAATCTCCTTGGAGGTGGAGGCGCCCTGGGCGACCACCTCGGAGACCGTGTGGTTGGTCACGCCGACACACAGGCATACGTACATCAGCGCATCCCCTGCATGCGAGCGACGTTCCCGTCCTCGACGGCCTGTCCACGCGAGCTCAATTCGCCCTCCCTCTCGGTGTCCCGTCTCATCGGGATTCCCGGAAAAATGCCGAACCGATCGCCATATTAGCTGAGTCTAACCTAAGTTCGTTAGCGCAGTCTAACCTTACTCGCCAGCAACGTCGGACCATCGAAGCGCGCAGGACACACACTGAGCACAGGCATACCTTGCTGGCAGATTGCACCCCGGCATGGCAAAGTGCGACTACGGCCCGGCGTGGTGCCCGCAGCCCGGGCGCACCCGGCCAATGTCAGGAATGACCACCGTTTCAGACCGTCACCGTAGGGGAGTGATCATGCAAGGGGATCCGGATGTTTTGCGCTTGCTCAACGAGCAGTTGACCGGCGAGCTCACCGCGATCAACCAATACTTCCTGCACTCGAAGATGCAGGACAACTGGGGCTTCACAGAGGTCGCTAAGCACACTCGGGAGGAGTCCTTCGACGAGATGCGGCACGCCGAGGCGATCACCGACCGCATCCTGCTGCTCGACGGGTTGCCGAACTACCAGCGGCTGTTCTCGCTGCGCATCGGCCAGACGCTGCGCGAGCAGTTCGAGGCCGACCTCGCCATCGAGTACGAAGTGATGGACCGGCTCAAGCCCGGCATCATCATGTGCCGCGAGAAGCAGGACACCACGAGCGCCAACCTGCTCGAAGAGATCGTTGCGGACGAGGAAAAGCACATCGACTACCTCGAAACGCAGCTGGAGCTGATGGACAAGCTCGGCGTGGAGCTCTACTCCGCGCAGTGCGTCTCGCGTCCGCCGAGCTGACCCCGCCCACGCCCTTCGCGGTTTTGGTTGCCACGGGTTGACCGTGGGCACTCACTACCATCGAAGGCCGTGGGAAGGCGGGCATGACGAGGGCGACACCAGCGGCGGCTCCGGCCGGCCACGCTTCGGATTCCGGACCCGGGGACGTCGCGGTCGACCCGCAGCGCCGCAATTTCATCTTCGTGGCGATCCTGCTCGGCATGTTGATGGCCGCGCTGGATCAGACGATCGTGGCGACCGCGTTGCCGACCATCGTCGCCAATCTCGGTGGCGCAGGCCATCAATCGTGGGTGGTCACCAGCTACCTGCTCGCCTCGACCATCATCACCGCCCTCGTCGGCAAGTTCGGTGACCTGTTCGGCCGCAAGCGGGTGTTCCAGGCGGCCGTCGTGATCTTCGTCGCGGGATCGGTGCTGTGTGGGCTCTCGAGCTCGATGGGCATGCTCGTGGCGTCCCGCGCGCTGCAGGGCATCGGCGGCGGCGGGCTCATGGTGACCGCCATGGCGCTGATCGGCGAGGTGATCCCGCTGCGCGACCGCGGCCGCTACCAGGGCGCGATGGGCGCGGTATTCGGCGTCACCACGGTGATCGGTCCCTTGCTCGGCGGCTACTTCACCGACCACTTCACCTGGCGCTGGGCGTTTTGGATCAACGTGCCGATCTCCGTCGTGGTGTTCTTCGTGGCGGCCGCCGCCATCCCGGCGCTGTCCGAACAAACCAAACCGGTGATCGACTACACCGGCATCCTGTTGGTCGGTCTCGGCGCCGCCGGGCTGACCCTGGCGACCAGCTGGGGCGGGACCACGTACGCGTGGGGATCGCCCACGATCATCGGCCTGTTCGCCGCCTCGGTGCTCGCGTTGTGCCTGTTCGCCTGGGTGGAAAACCGCGCCGCCGCGCCGATCCTGCCGACCCGGCTGTTCGGCAGTCCGGTGTTCACGGTGTGTTGCGTCCTGTCCTTCGTGGTCGGTTTCGCGATGCTGGGCGCCCTGACGTTCCTGCCGACGTACATGCAGTTCGTCGACGGCGTCTCGGCCACCACCTCGGGCCTGCGCACGTTGCCGATGGTGATCGGGATGCTGACCACCTCGATGGGCAGCGGTGTCATCGTCGGCCGCACGGGCAGATACAAAGTCTTCCCCGTCGCCGGCACCGCCACCATGGCGGTGGCGTTCTTTCTGATGTCGCGGATGGACCCGTCGACATCGGTTTTGGTTCAATCGCTGTTCCTCGTCATCCTCGGGGCCGGGATCGGGATGTGCATGCAGACCCTGGTCCTGATCGTGCAGAACACCGTGGGCTTCGACGACCTCGGCGTCGCGACCTCCGGCGTCACGTTCTTCCGCACGATCGGCAGCTCGTTCGGCGCCGCGATCTTCGGTTCACTGTTCACCAACTTCCTGCACAGCCGCATCGGCCCGGCGCTGGTGGCCAGCCGCGCGCCGGCCGCGGCCGCCGCGTCACCGGAGGCGTTGCACCGGTTGCCCCGTCAGACGGCCAGTCCGATCGTCGCCGCCTACTCCGAGTCGCTCACCCACGTGTTTGGCTGGGCGGTTCCGGTCGCGCTGGTGGGGTTCGTCCTGGCGTTGTTCCTGCGGCAGGTCCCGCTGCGGGAAATGCACGACAGCACAATCGATCTCGGCGACGCGTTCGGCATGCCCAACACCGAGACCCCGGATCAGATGCTGGAGGGCGCGGTCGAACGGATGCTGCGCGGTGTGCCCGGCATGCGATTGCGCAGCATCGCCATGCGACCCGACTGCCGACTCGACGTTGCCGGATTGTGGGGCGTCCTGCGCATCAACCGCTACGGGCAGCTGAACGGGACGGCCCGGCTCACCGACATCGCCGACTACCTACGCATACCGTTCGAGGTCTTGGAGCCCACCTTTTCACGGCTGATCGCGACCGGATACGCGCGCGGCGACGGCGACCAGCTGTGGCTGACGCCCGCGGGGGCCCAGCAGGTGGACTACGTGCACTCGCTGCTGGTGGGCTGGCTGGTCGACAAGCTCGCCCGCTCACCCGGATTCGACGGGCGGCCGGATCGGCGCGTGGTCGAGGCGGCGCTGAATCGAGTCGCGGGCCGCGTTCTGGCGCAACGGGACTGGACCGACGACCGTCCCACCGCCAAGATCCCGGCGTCCACACCCTGAAGCGGGCGGTGCGGGCGTACCATCACGCCATGAGCCGAATCGGAACTTTTGCTGACGACGACCTGGCCGGCTGGTTTGTGAAATCCCCCGACATCGGCGGCGCGCTCGGCGGCTTCAGCAACGCGGTCTACACCAAGAACCGGCTGCCGCTGCGCACCCGCGAGCTGGCGCGCGCGGTGATCGCGCACCGCAACGAATGCGTCGTCTGCGTCAACACCCGCGACGAGGACGGGCCCGCCGCGGGCGTCGACGAGGAGTTGTACGACCACGCCCTTCAGTGGCGCACCTGGCCGGGCTACAGCGATCAGGAACGGCTGGCCGCCGAGTTCGCGGACCGGTTCGCGAGCGATCACACGGGTCTGCGCGACGACGAGGACTTCTGGAGCCGGTGTTCCGAACACTTCTCCGACGAGCTGCTGGCCGACCTTGCCCTCTCGTGCGCGCTGTGGGTCGGCATGGGTCGCGTCCTGCGGACGCTCGACATCGGCCAAGCCTGCAAGCTCACCATCCCTAGCCGCGCATAACCGCGACGGGCGCACCCGCCTTCGGTCACACCGCGACACATAACCGGCTGCACCGAAACGCTGCTTGAATCCGCCCCGAAAGGCGTCGCGGCCGGTTATATCTGGTGGGCACAAAAGGCCGCGTCACCGCGTTGGCCTAGCTGTGAAGATTCGCTTCGGCGTCGGGCTCGGTGCGGACACCGCGCCAGATCGACTGGCACCCATCGTTGATCATTTGGAGGCCAACGGTGTGGACTCCCTGTGGTTCTCCGAGTTGGTGTACTCGCCGGCGGTGGACCCGGTGGTCGGGATGGCGTACGCACTGGCCAGGACGACCCGGCTGAAGGTCGGCACCTCGGTTGCCGTGCTGCCCGGGCGGCATCCGGTCCTGGTCGCCAAGCAGCTGGCGTCGCTGGCGGCCGTCGCGCCGAAGCGGGTGCTCCCCGTCTTCGGTCTGCGGTCGGCGATTCCGGCCGAGCGTGAGGTGTTCGTGGTCCCCGACGGCGAACGGGCCGCGGTCTTCGACGAGTCGCTGCGGGTGCTGCGCTCGGCGTTGACCGAGGACTCGGCGAACTATGACGGCCGGTACTTCACCGTCAGCGGGGCCACCGTCCTGCCCAGGCCACAACCCCCGCTGGACATCTGGCTCGGCGGCTCGGCGCCGGCGGCGTTCCGGCGCATCGGTGCGCTGGCCGACGGCTGGCTGGGCAGTTTCCTGACGCCCGCCGAGGCACGGACCGGCCGCGAGGCAATCGAACGCGCCGCGGCGCAAGCGGGCCGGCGGATCGAACCCGACCACTTCGGGATCTCGCTGGCCATCGTGGACGCGGCCGACGGCGAAATGCCCGCGGCGCTGGCCGCGGCCGCCCGCAACCGCCGCCCGGACGTCGACCCCTATGAGCTGATCGCCGTCGGATGGGATCGGCTGCACCGGCAGCTGGACGCCTACATCGACGCCGGATTGACGAAGTTCGTCATCCGGCCCGCAGCTGGCGCGCCCTTGGACGACTTCCTCAACCGGTTCGTCAGCGAGCTGACCGCCCGCCAGAACTGAATTGGCGAGCCCGGGCCTCCCGACCCTGCACAATGACTGCCATGACCGGCACACCGCTTGCCGCCGCGGCGATCGCCCAGCTGGAGTCCGAGGGCGTCGACACCGTCGTCGGCACCGTCGTAAATCCCGCCGGGCTCACCCTGGCCAAGACGGTCCCGATCCGGCGGACCAACACCTTCGCCGATCCCGGCCTCGGGGCCAGCCCCTCGTGGCACGCCTTCGCGATCGATCAGAGCGGCATCGCCTTCACCCGCGATGTCGGCGTGATCGGCGACCAGCGGCTCCGCATCGACCTGTCCGCCCTGCGCATCGTCGGCGACGGCCTGGCGTGGGCGCCCGCCGCATTCTTCTCCCAGGAGGGCGCGCCCGTCCCCGCCTGCGCCCGCGGCACGCTGAGCCGGGTCGAAACCGCGCTCGCCGAAGCCGGAGTCGAGGCGGTGGTCGGGCACGAGGTCGAATTCCTGCTGGTGGCCCCCGACGGTGAGCGCCTCCCGTCGACGCTGTGGGCGCAGTACGGCCTTGCCGGCGTCCTGGAACATGAGGCGTTCGTCCGCGACGTCACCCGGTCGGCCGGCGCGGCGGGCATCGCGATCGAGCAGTTCCACCCCGAGTACGGGGCCAACCAATTCGAGCTGTCCGTGGCGCCGCAGCCACCGGTGGCCGCCGCCGACCAGCTGGTGCTGCTGCGCCTCGTCATCGGGCGGGTGGCCCGCCGCCACGGGTTGCGCATCAGCCTGTCGCCGGCGCCCTTCGCCAACGGCGTGGGCTCCGGTGCCCATCAACACTTTTCGCTGACGATGTCCGACGAGCCGCTGTTCTCCGACGGCGCCGGCGCCCGGGGCATGACGGCCGTGGGGGAGAACGCGGTTGCCGGGGTGGTGCACGGGCTACCGGAGGCGCAGGGCGTGCTGTGCGGGTCGATCGTGTCCGGCCTGCGCATGCATCCCGGCAACTGGGCCGGCGCGTACGCGTGCTGGGGAACCGAAAACCGCGAGGCCGCGGTCCGATTCATCACCGGTGGGCCGGGCAACCCGCGCGGCGGAAACGTCGAAGTGAAGATCGTCGACCCCTCCGCGAACCCCTACCTGGCGTCGGCGGCGATCCTGGGGCTGGCGCTGGATGGAATCGAACGCCGAGCACAGCTGCCCCCGGAGGTCACGATCGACCCGGCGGACCTCGCCGCCTCCGAACGCGAACGCGACGGCATCCTGAGCCTGCATCGAGACCAGGCCGAAGTGATTGCCGCCCTGAATGATTCGAAGCTGATGCGAAAACTCCTCGGCAATGCCGCGGTCGACATGGTGGTCGCCGTCCGCACGCTCGAGCACGAGCGATACGGCGACCTGGACCCCGAGCAACTGGCGGACAAGTTCCGCATGGCCTGGAGCCTGTGACAGGCGCCCCATGGCTTCCGATCCTCGCGCGCTGGCCGAGCACATCGACAACGTGACCCTGATCGATCAGCACGTCCATGGTTGCTGGACGACCGCGGGGGACCGGCATCGGTTCGAAAACGCGCTCAACGAGGCCAACACCGAACCCATCGTCGGCTCCGGATTCGACACTCAACTCGGCTTCGCCGTGCGCGCCCACTGCGGCCCCATCCTCGGTCTCCCGAAACACGCTGACCCGCACTCATATTGGGAGCGCCGCGGCCAGTTGGGCGAGGCGGAACTGGCCCACAGGTTCCTGCCGGCCGCGGGGGTGAGCGACTGGTTGGTGGACACCGGGATCGGCGTGGACACCGCCGACCCCGCCGACATGGCCGAGTTGTCCGGCAACCGCGCTCACGAGGTGATCCGCCTCGAGCAGGTCGCC
This sequence comes from Mycobacterium paraffinicum, assembly GCF_001907675.1. Taxonomy (GTDB): domain Bacteria; phylum Actinomycetota; class Actinomycetes; order Mycobacteriales; family Mycobacteriaceae; genus Mycobacterium; species Mycobacterium paraffinicum_A. The sequence goes on along the minus strand of NZ_MPNT01000007.1, from coordinate 86,985 downwards.
GAGCAGGCCGCGCGGGCGTCCGGCGACTACGCGACGGCGTTCGAGGACATCTTGCACCGGCGCGCCGCGACGGCCGTCGCCACCAAGTCGATCCTGGCCTACCGGGGCGGGTTCGACGGCGACCTGAGCGAGCCGGAGCCGGCTCAGGTCGCCGAGGCGGCCGGCCGGTGGCGCGATCGGGGTGGCACCCGGTTACAGGACCGTGTGCTGCTGCGGTTCGGGCTGCATCAGGCGCTGCGACTGGGCAAGCCCCTGCAATTCCACGTCGGCCTCGGCGACCGGGACTGCGACCTGCACAAGACCAACCCGCTGCTGCTGCTCGACTTCCTGCGGCAGTCCGGGGACACCCCGATCGTGCTGCTGCATTGCTACCCCTACGAGCGCGAGGCCGGGTACCTGGCGCAGGCCTTCAACCACGTCTACGTCGACGGCGGGCTGAGCGTGAACCAGCTGGGGGCTCGGTCGCCGGCGTTCGTCGCGCGGCTGCTGGAACTGGCTCCCTTCGACAAGGTTCTCTACTCGTCGGACGGGTTCGGTCCCGCGGAACTCCACTTTCTCGGTGCGGCCTTGTGGCGCAGGGCAATTCATCGCGTGGTGCGCGAATTCGTGGTCGACGGCGACTGGAGCGAGCCCGACGCCATCCGGGTGGTCGACCTGATCGCGCACGACAACGCCGCAGGCCTGTACCGCGTTTGACCCCCGGTGACACCGGGGTATACGGGCGATTATGGCGACCGTGAAGGGCGTCTTGGAGTGGGCCCGGGACAAGGTCGTGTCGTGGGTGCCCAAGGCCGACCTCGATCAGCGGGACCCCGACTACATCCGCGACCAGCTGCCCGGGACCTGGCTGCTGGCGTCGTTCTACTTCCGGGCGGACGTGCGGGGCCTGGACCGCATCCCGGCCGAGGGCCCGGTGCTGTTGGTCGGCAACCACAGCGGCGGCAACGTGCCACCCGACACCTTCGTGTTCACGCTGGCGTTCTGCTCCTACTTCGGCGTCGAGCGGCCCTTCTACCAGTTGGCCCACAACCTCGTCGTCTCCGCACCGCCCCTGGGCTGGTTGCGCAAATTCGGCACCGTCGCCGCCAACCCCGAGAACGCGCGCCTCGCGCTGGATTCCGGTGCCGCGCTGCTGGTCTACCCCGGCGGCGACTACGAGGTGTTCCGGCCCTCGTGGGAGCGCCACAAGGTCGACTTCGGCGGCCGGATGGGCTACGTGCGGCTGGCCCGCGAGGCCGGGGTGCCGATCGTGCCGGTCGCCAGCGTCGGCGGCCAGGAAAGCGCGCTATTCCTGAACCGTGGGCAGTGGCTGGCCAAACTGCTGATGGCCGACAAGCTGCTTCGCCTCAAGAGCGTCCCGATATCGCTGGCACTGCCCTGGGGACTGAACATCAGCGACCTGGCGGGCCACATCCCGTTGCCCACCAAGATCGTGATCGAGGTCCAACACCCGATCGAGGTCGACGGTGACGACCAGGCGGTGCACGACAAGGTGATGGCCAGCCTGCAGGGCGGGGTCGACCGACTGGCCGCCGAACGGCGATTCCCGGTGATCGGCTGATGCGCGTCGAACGCCGCTGCGTCATCAAGGCCGACCGGTCCGCCGTGTGGAAGATCGTCAGCGACCCGGACTGCTACCCGTCGTTCATGAGCAGCCTGGAGCGCTGGGAGTCGTCGAACGACGCGCCGCCGGGGGTCGGCGCCCGCTACACGGTGCACTGGAAGATCGGCTCGGTTCCGGTGGGCGGTCTCATCGAGGTGGTCGAGTTCGACGACGGTCGCGATCTGGCCTGGGTCGGCATCACCGGCGTCACGCTGCGCGGGCGGATTCGGTTGCGCGACGCGGGCGAAGGCTGCACGAAGGTCACGTTCCGGCTGTCGTATCAGGCGCCCGGGGGCATCGTCGGGTACATCGCCGACCGGATCGCCGTGCGGCAGGTGGGACGCAGGCTCGCCGAAACGCTGAAACGCCTCAGGGAACTGTCCGAGTCATAGCCGAATACGAGTCATAGCCGAATAAATGCGGTCACTGGTTGCGTTGGTACGGCCGATGGACCGTACGAAGCCAAGTGTGGACTCACGCCGCGGATCGCGGGTGCGCACGGCGAACTGGCTCATGCACATGGCGTTGCCGATGCTGGCGCTGTGGCTGCTGCTCGATCAACCGAGGGTCGATCTGGAATGGGACAACCGGGTAGCGCACTTCGTCCTGGTACTGACCGCTTCCGTGGTCAGCGTGGTGTTGGGCGTCCTGATCTCCCGGGCGGCTCGCGCTCGGGACGACGCTCGCCTTTGGTTGGTGTCACTCGTGTTCACGACGACCGCCGGCTTTTTCGGGGTGCACGCCCTCGTCACGCCCGGTGTACTGCTGAACACCTCCGATGCCGAGTTCATGCTGCCGACCCGCCTGGGTCTGGTGTTGTCGGGGGCGGTGGCGCTGGCGTCGGCGATCAAGTTCACCCCGGCCAGAAGCGCCACGCTTTGGTCGTCGCGTCGCGCGTTGTCGCTGCTGACGTGGGCATTGATGGCGTCAAGCGCAGTGGTGATCGGGTCCGGTCTGCTCGACAGACTGCCGGATCAGCTGCTGGTCGAGCGGGTGGAACAGCTCGCCGCCCTGACCGGCAGCGCGCTGTTCGCCTTGGCCGCACTCGCGTACCTTCCCCTCTACCGCCGGCGCCCCGCGGTGGTCGTCATGTCGGTGCTGACCGCCTTCGTCCTGCTGGCCGAGGCGGCTGTGGCGTTGGCGTTCGGGATGAGTTGGCATGCCTCCTGGTGGCTGTGGCACCTGCTCATGACAACGGCCTTCTGCTTCATCGCCTACAGCGCCCGTGTCCAGTTCCGCCGCGAAGGCTCGACAACGGGGTTGTTCGATGCGCTGGCCACCCAGCAGACCATCGCCGCCCTCCGCCAGGACTACGCAGCCGCATTGGAGGCGATGGTCGACATTCTGCAGCGCAGGGAACATGGCGAACCGGTGGCGCCGGGTGCCGCGGCCGCCGCGCTCGCCGACAGGTTCGAGCTGTCCGAGCAACAGGTTGCGGTGCTCAAACGCGGCGCGGAAGCACTCGGCTCCGAGCGTGAGCGTGTCCGCAAGCTCGGCGCACTCGTCGATCTGGGTCAGGCGTCCAGCATCATTCAGGACGAGGACGCGCTCCTCGAGCGGGTGATGGCGGCGATCGCGGACGCCTTCCCGGGTGACCGATTTCGGCTGGGGCTCATGCGTTCCGGCGGCCTCGCCTTTCCAAACGACGCGGCCGACGACGGCGCGCTCGAGCTTCCCCTACTCGTCAAGGGTCAGGTCGCCGGCGTGATCGAGGCGTATCGACCGGGCGGCGAGTTCGCCGAAGCCGACGTCGCGCTGCTGCGGTCGTTTGCCGCCCAGTCGTCCATCGCATTGGAAAACGCCCGGCTCTATCGCGATCTGGACGGCTTGTTCCGCAGCTACATGTCGCCCGCCGTGGCCACCGCGCTGCTGGCCGATCCGGATCAGGCGGGGCTGGGTGGTGCCATCACGGAGGTGACGGTGCTGATGGCGGACCTGCACGGGTTCACGGGCTTCGCCGAAGCCACCTCACCCGACCGGGTGGTCACGATGCTGAACACCTACTTCGGGGCGATCGTTCCGGTCATCCTCGACGGCGGCGGCACCGTCTTGCAGTTCGTCGGCGACGCGGTGATGGCGCTCTGGGGCGCTCCGATGCGCCAACCCGATCACGCGATGCGGGCCGCCCACGCCGCGATTGCCCTGCACGCCGCCGTCGAGGAGGCGGCCGCCGGGCATCCCGACTGGCCACGCTTTCGGGTCGGCGTCAACACCGGGCCGGCGCTGGTAGGCAACATCGGCGCCCCGCAGATGCGAAGCTTCACCGCTATCGGGGACGCCATGAACCTGGCCGCGCGGCTGGAGAGCCTCGCCGAGCCCGGCCAGGTGATACTCGGCGCGAGCACCGCGGCGGCGCTTGGGTGCGCCGCCCGGGTCAGCAGCCGGGGTTCAGTGCAGGTGAAGGGCAAGCGCGACGCGGTCGAGGTCTTCGTGCTGCATGGACTGGCGGACTGATCCCGGGAATTTCTTCAATTCCCGATGTGATCAACTGCCCGTCGGCATACGCTCCGATCGACGAATCGGGCAACGTCACCAAACACATCAAACAGGAAAGGGTTTGGGGGCATGTTGTTCCGAGCAACTCTTGTCGCCGCGGCCGTCGCGGCAGCCGCCGGTGGGATGGCGGCACCGGCCTACTCGTCTCCCGGCTGTTATATCGCCAGTTCCGGTGACTGCGTGCCGTATCCGCAGCAGGGCCCGTCACAGCCGCCGGGTGCCACCGCGCAATGCGTGGACGGCAGCTGGTCGTTCAGCGAACACCCGCATTCAGGCGGCACGTGTCATGGACACGGGGGAGTCCAGCAGTACTTGTAGCGATCGGCGATGACCGGCGCCGCTGGCAGCGACCGGATGGACGAAGGACGAGGGGTGACCACCCGGATGCCAAGCGCCGGCATCGCCGAACATCTTGTAGTGCAAGGGGATTAACGTCAGACCAAGGCCGTCGCGCCGAAAACCCAGCTGGTGTCGGCATCGGCGAGGTGTCCGCGTTTTGCTCGCTGAACGTCCGCGTGTGGGCCTCGCCGCGGGCTAGAGCCACTATCGCGACAATCACCACTATCGCCGCCGATGCCATGACGATCATGCCCACACCATTGGCCTTGAGGGTCTCGCCGAGCACCACGATGCCCAGAACCGATGCCACGGCTGGTTTGGCCACGGTCACCGACGGCATTGAGGCGGTCAGCGCACCAGCGCGAAACGAGGACTGCTGAAAGACCATCCCCGCCAACGCCGCCAGTATCCAGACATAGAATTCCGGCGCGCACAGCAGCGCCCCGAAACCATGTCCGGCCGCCGCGACGACGGCTTTGGTTAGCACCGCGAACAGGGCCAGCGACGAACCGGCCACCACCGCCAGCAGTACCGCCGCACGCGGACCGGGCCAAATGCGCGCACCCAGGACACAGAACACCAGTAGCGGACCCCACACCAGGGCCACCACAGTCCAGGTTGTCAGCGACCCCTGCGACTGTCCGGCCTTCGGGTCTCCAACGGTGACGACCACCGCCAAAGCGACGGCGAGCACCGTCGCCCACATCCACTGCCGGCGGGTCACCCGCTGATGGGTCAGCCGCGCATTCACCGGCAAGGCGAATAGCAGCGCCGTCACCTGCAGCGCCGTCACCAACATCACCGACCCGACCGCCAGCGCGGCGGCTTGCAGGCTGTAGTTGGCAACGGCTCCCCCGCCGCCAATCCACCACCGGGTGTCGCGCAACGACATGCGGAACAATTCCCAGTGGCCGACTGGTTCGTCGGCGACCTCATGCGCGGACCGTTGACGGCTCACGGCGCCGATCGCGGATGCCAGCGCGGCGCACAGGGCGAGCACAACCGCGATCTCCGACTTCAACACGGGACCTCCTCAAGATGCCGAGATCACTTCGGGCTAGACCCCGAAGTAGACGCCGTAGCTACTCGTCGCGAGCGCTTTCAACAGCCACAGGACCAGCGCGGTCCCAGCCAAGGTGCCCCCAGTCACAGCCACGATGAAGGCGGCCCGGAAGCTCCTGGAGAGCGCCACGCGGAGAGGGTTCTGCTGGTCGACGGCAGTCGACCGGTGGAACCTACTGGCGGTCATGGCATTGTCGTTGCCTAATCCATGACGAGTCATGAAGGAAATGGTGATCGACGAAGCACTCTTCCGGAATGACCGGGAAGCCAGATTGGGTTGCCTCGGGGGATAGAGTTTCCTATCCATTTGGTAAGCATCGCGTGATCGAGTGCAACCAGCTTCGGTTGTCGCGCCCGGCCTGAAGTCGTCAGACGACCGCACCCGAAACCTCTGATTTTTTTGGCGCCGCAGTTACTCGTCGCGAGTACCGCCATCGCGCAGCATCGCGAGCGTGACCCGCCCCGCGCCGGGGCCTCATTGGCTAGACGGAACCAGTGCACCCAGGAAGCGGATCGGAAGAGATCTCGCCCTCCTCCGCCATGACCCGACATACTTGAAAGCGGTTGTCCAACCTGCCACGGCGACAACGTGATTGGTGGCGCCGAAGCGTTTCTCAGTCTGGCTAGCCGGCCCTGGACCTTCCGCTTCGTCAGTTTGGGGGAGTGCTTGTGCGCTCACACCAGGAGAGAAATGAGTGAACGAGTCTGCTAGACCAAGGCGCTCGCGTCGAAAACCCAGCTGGTGTCGGCATTCGCGAGGTTCTCGAAGTGGTTCGGGGGAGCGAAGGCCACCAACGAGTTCATGTCCCAATAGTCCTTCCAGACCGTGACCTTGGCCCCGCCCTCCTGCAAGGCGACCTTGTGGACCGTCACGAACCTCAGCACACCTTGTTCGCCCGTCGTGAATGTCCATGTCTCGGAGTGCTCGTAGAGCACGTCGGAACCGTTGGACACCAGCACGCCGTCGTGATTCTCGTAGCCCGCCAACGGCTCAAGACCCATCTTCAGCCGCTTGACGATGTCTTCGGGTCCGCGCGCCGACAGCGCCGGCACCGGCATGTCGACATAGAGGCAGTCATCGGACAGGAACGTCTTGACCGCCTCCCAGTCCCGCCGCGAGAGCGCCTGCCACAGCCCGAGAACGACTTCCTCGACCGAGATCATAGATACGTCTGTCATAGCGCAAATAAACTCGGTTACCGGACGGGTGTCAACCGCGCCGATCCCTAGCCGCCGATCCCTAGCCGTTGACGTGAGCCATCGACCGCGCCGGGCCCAGCGTCACCGGCAGCGACGACCAGCCCCGCAGCACGCGGGTGTCGCGCCTGCTGCCCGCGCCCGCCGCGCGCACCTCGGGGAAGCGGTCGAAGAACGTGCGCAGGCCCACTTCGCCCTCGGCGCGCGCCAGCGCGGCGCCCAGGCAGAAGTGCCGGCCGCCCGAGAACGCGAGATGCCTTCCGGCGTTGGGTCGTTCGATGTCGAAGCGGTGCGGATCGTCGAAGACGGACGGGTCGCGGTTGGCGGCGGCCAGATAGACCAGCACCAGATCGTCCCGCCGGAGCCGCGCGCCGGCAAGCTCGACGTCGCCCAACGCCATCCGCGCGGTCAGCTGCACCGGCGACTCCAGCCGCAGGATCTCCTCGACGGCGTTGGGCCACAGCTCGGGGCGGCGGCGCAGGGTGTCGAGGCGGTCGGGGGCGTCCAACAGCATGCGAATGCCGTTGCCCAGCAGGTTGACCGTCGTCTCGAATCCGGCGGCCAACACCAGCCCGGCGATGGCCTGAAGCTCGTTGGAGTCCAAATACGTTTCGGCGGAGCCACTTTCGGCTATCTGAATCAACTGGCTCATGAGGTTGTCGCTCGGGTCGCGTCGCAGCCGGCTCAGGTGCTCGGCGAGCCAGGAGCTGAAGCCGGCCAGCCCTCGCTGCACGCTGCGGTACTGCCGCCACGTCAGCCCGATGTCGAGGCTCGGCGCGGCGAGCTCACCGAACTCCAGCACCCGCCGCCGGTCCGGCTCGGGCACGCCGAGGATGTCGCTGATGATCGCGACCGGAAGCTGCGAGCAGTACCGTCCCACGATGTCGACGACCGGGGAGGCGCCGGATTCGGCGGCCAGCCGGTCCAACAGGTCGGTGGCGGTCTGCTCCACGCGGTCTCGCAACGCGGCGACCGCCCGGGAAGTGAACACCGCCGACACCGTCTTGCGATAACGGGTGTGGTCCGGCGGCTCGACGGCGAGCAGCGAGGGCGCGCGAAGCGGGTGCAGCAGGTCGTCGCGGGTGCGGCCCTCCAGCCACCGCAACGGCCCCGGCAGATTCGCGCCGAACATCACCACGCGGAAATCGTCGGAGCGCAGCAGCTCATGGGCGAGCGCATGATCGGCCGTCAGGTAACTGACGCGGCCCTTGACCAGCGGCCCCGCGGCCCGCAGTTCGTCGTAATAGGCCACGGGATTGGCGGCCACCTCCGGGTCGGCGATCAGCCTGGCATGTAGGTCTCCCCGCCGGACCCCGAGCCGCGCGACGCCGCGGATGAATCCGTGCATCGCCAACCAGTGCAGTCGGTCCTTCACCGGCCCCTCCGTCGATCGATGTCTTTCGAGCGTAGGCCGCCACCCCCGATCGGGTCAGCACTCGGCGCTGATCTTGAACTCGGTCGTGACGACCTTGTTGGGGTTGCTGCTGTTGATGCCGTAGGCGCTGCCCGTGATCGTGTACGCGTCGTTGGTGACCTCGGCGTGCGCGTCGCCGACCCCGCCTTCCCAGAAGCTGCCGGTGAACCCGTCGACGTTGCGGATCTTGACCCACTGGGGCATCACCCGGTAACCACTGGTGAGCACCACGGCCTCGACGCCGCCGTCGTGGTCCTTGATGTCGATGGTCCGGTACTGCTGGTTCTGGCTGCACGACGGTGGTCGTGTGCTGTGCGTGGCGCCGTCGATGGTCAGGCGGGCCGCTTTGCGCGGCGTGGTCTGCGCCTGACCGCACCCCGCGAGGCCGACACCGGCGATCACGAGGAAGACGACCGCGAGTAACCGGTTTCGCACCGGTGCACCTCCTTCATTGCCGATCTTCATTGCCGATCCGGCATCATCCTGGGTAGCGACTTGACGATGCTGCGTCGCACGAACTCCGGACTCAGGCCCTTGAACAAGTCGATCAACCGAATGCCCTTGGGCACATACCAATGCAACCGCTTGGGGTGGTGATAAGCCTGCCACGCGGTTTCCGCCACGCTGCTTGCCGGCATCAACCGGAGGATGCCCTTCTTGGGCGCGGTGGCACGCAGCTCCTCCGCCGTCATCGGCGCGCGGCCGTCGTTGGAGTGATTCGTCGTCGTGGTCAGGATGGCGGTGTCGATCAGACCGGGCAGCACGTCGGCGACGCGGACCCCGTGTCGCTGCCACTCGACGCTGAGCGCCTCGGTCAAGCCCTTGACCGCGTGCTTGGTCGACGAATACACGGCGAGGCGCGGCATGCCGTAGGTCGCCGACGAGGACGACGTCGAGAACATCAGGCTGCCCGGGGTCTTCTTCAAATACGGCAACGACGCGTAGGCGCCCGTCAGCACGGCCTTGTAGTTGATGTCGACGACGCGCATGGCGGCCTCGTAGGGCACGTCCTCGAACCATCCGGACTCGCCGATGCCGGCGTTGTTCCACATCATGTCGAGGCCGGCGCCGGTGTTGCCGGCGCAGAAGTCGGCCAAGGCGCCCTCCAGGGCCGCCTTGTCGGTGACGTCGACTTGGCGCGTCCACAGCCGGTCGCCGCCCAGTTCCTGTTGGAGCGTCGCCAACCCGTTCTCGTTGCGGTCCACGGCACCGACCCGCCAGCCCTTGGCGTGGAAGAGTTTTGCGCCCTCGCGCCCCATGCCGCTGCCCGCGCCGGTGATGAAGACCGATTTCACGGCGCGTCAGCCCGCCTCGACCACATCTTTGATCCGGTTCAGCGTCTTGGTCATGTCGCGGACGTTGCGGCGCTTGCGCAGAAAACCGCCGAACAGCCAATAGAGGCCGAGCCACGGCGCGGGGCTGAGCCGGAACGACTCGGTCACGTCCGTGCCGCCGCCGCTGGGCGCCATCCGGTAGTGCCAGTTGTTGACCGCCCGATCACCGAGCAGCACCGCGAAACCGAACTCACGACTGGGTTCGCATGCGGTGACCTCGCAGGTTGTCCAATACACCGGCCCGATCTCGTTGCGCCGAACGTGCCCGCGGAATTTGGCGCCGAGGGCCGGGCCGCTTGCATCACCCAGCCACTCGGCTTCGAATACTTCCGGGGAGAACCGTCCGATGTTGCGAACGTTCGCGATGAGATCCCAGATCTTGTCCGCGGGCGCCGCCATATGAACAGTCGCCGAACCTTCCATGCGCTGATCCAAACACAGCTTCCCGCGCGGTCATAGACCGCGACGGTGTTGATCGTCAGTGCGGAGCCGCCGCCTGGATCAGCCCGTTGATGATCTCCTTGATGCCCTGCGCGGGGTGCGAGTACCAACCGATCGGCAGGCCCGACTGCGCGCCGCACTTCGGCCACGCCTCCACGCCTTGGTCGGCGAAAACCCGATTGGCCACGGCGATTTGCTGCTCCCTGGTTGCGGCCGCCGGGTTGCCGACACCGCCGTATGCGGCCCAGGTGGCCGGCTTGAATTGGAGCCCACCGTATTCACCGTTCCCGGTGTTGGCGTGCCAGTTGCCACCGGACTCACACTGAGCGACCGCGTCCCAGTTTGGGGTGGGGGCGGAGGTGGCGATACCGGTGGACGAAGCTATCGACGCTGCAACGAACCCGCCGACCGCCAGGGACTTGACGAGAGACTTGCAGAGAATTTTCATGTGATGGATTTCGGCCGCCGTGGCCAAAGCGTTACCCATTCGAAAATGGTGCGAGATATGCCTTCCAGCTGCGGAAATGGCCTTATTGCGGCGCAGAAAGAAAATGTTAGAAACCGATGAGGAAAAAATAAATTATTGCTGGCAATATGACTGGGTTGCTAACGCCAGCGCCCGCTGATAGAGGGCGTCCAGCCGCCGCGTACGGACGACGCCGCCCCTGGCGAGGTCGAGCTGCGCGGGGCAGGCCGGCGAATGCAGCAGGTCCCAGTTGGCCACCATCTGGTTCAGCATCGTCTGGTTGAGGTCGTCGATCGCCGACCGTGACGCCGTCAGGTCCGCCGACTGGGTCGGCGCGCCCGCGGGATCGAGCTTCCAATCCGCGAACCGGCTGTATTCGATGCCCTCGGTGGCGCTGATTTGGTCGCCGAACGCCTTGGTGACGTAGTCGGGGTCGACCTGCCGGGCGGAAGCCTGGTTTGCCAAGTTGGCGAGTTCTTGCTGGATGCGGTCTGGGTCTTCGATAGGTCCGTGCGTGTGCCACTTGAACGCGGCCACCGGCTCGGCGATTTGTAACCGCCGCGCGGCGGCGTCGACCAACTCGGTGAGCGCACCGGAGTCGTCGGCCGCGGCCGGCGAGGCAACCAGCACCGCCAACGTGCCGACGACGACGCCGCAGCGCGCAGTCAGCGTGACGCGGCGGCCGGTCATGACCATGATTCTGCGGCAGTCGCGGGCGGATGGGCACTTCGGAGTTAGCCTGAAAGTGCTGATGTCGTCGACCATGGGCAGTCGCGGCCCGCAGCGCGTAGGCGGGAAGCGCGGAAAGTCGTTGCGTTCGAAGCAGATTCGGGCGCTGATCGCGGCTGCGCTGGCGGTCCCCATGTTGCTGGGTGCGGCGATCCTGATGCTCGATCGCCTGCATTCGACGCCCGCCGACACGCTCGACCATCCCTCCAGCCCGGTGAGTGACGACCAGTCGAGGGCTCAAGTCGTCCAGTCGGCGCAGGGCGTCGTCGCCGCGGCGGCCTTGCGGACGTCGTCGGCCGGCTACTCGCTGATGTCCTGCAAAAACCGCGACGACCCGCCGTATCAAGGCGCGGTCTACCTGACGTTCTCGGTGCCGACCGCAACGCAGACCGACACATACTTCGCCCGAATCGCCGCCACGCTGACCGACCACGGCTGGACCGAGGGCCTACCGCCCAACAATCACGCCTTCGCCAAGACGCTTACCAAGGACGCCGTCACGGTGATCGTCTACCGGCACGACGACGAGCCCAACGTGGGCGTGCTCCGCGTCTACGGCCAATGCCGGAACATGACCGATCATCACGCGGACGCGACGGCCTGGACGGACATCACCGGCGAGTTCGCCAGGCCGAGCTGATCGGGCCCATAACGCACTACTGCGCCCGACGGCGTCGTCGTCGGGCGCAGCAGCGACCTCGGGGCAGGTGAGGTTATCCGCCGCCGCCGGGAGTGGCACCCAAGGTGCCCTGCAGGTCCGGCTTCATGGCGTTGAGCTGAGCTCCCCAGTACTCCCAGCTGTGCGTGCCATTCGCGTTGAAGTTGAACACCGCGTTGTGGCCCCCGGCCGCGTTGTACTGGTCCTGGAACTTCAGGTTGCTGCTGCGCACGAAGTTCTCCAGGAACTCGGCGGGCATGTTGGCCCCGCCCAGCTCCGACGGGGTGCCGTTACCGCAGTAGACCCAGAGGCGGGTGTTGTTGCCGACCAGCTTGGGAATCTGCAGCGTGGGATCGTTGCGCTGCCACGCGGGGTCGCTCGACGGGCCCCACATGTCGCTGGCCTTGTAGCCGCCGGCGTCACCCATGGCGAGGCCGATCAGCGACGGGCCCATACCCTGCGACGGGTCCATCAGGGCCGACAGCGAACCGGCGTAGACGAACTGGTTGGGGTGGTAGGCGGCCAGGATCAGCGCCGAGGAGCCCGCCATCGAGATGCCGACCGCGGCGCTGCCCGTGGACTTGACGCTCTTGTTGGAGGCCAGGTACTGCGGCAACTCACTGGTCAGGAAGGTTTCCCATTTATAGGTGGAGCAACCCGCCTTGCCGCAGGCCGGGCTGTACCAGTCGCTGTAGAAGCTGGACTGACCACCGACGGGCATGATGATCGACAGGCCCGACTGGTAGTACCACTCGAACGCGGGCGTGTTGATGTCCCAGCCGTTGTAGTCGTCCTGGGCCCGCAACCCGTCGAGCAGGTAGACCGCGGGGGAATTGTTGCCGCCGCTTTGGAACTGGACCTTGATGTTGCGGCCCATACCCGCCGATGGCACCTGCAGGTATTCGACGGGCAGACCCGGGCGCGAAAACGCCCCCGCGGTAGGCGCGCCGCCGGCAAGACCGATCAGGCCCGGCAGCGTCACAGCCGCTGCCGCACCGACTAATAGCCGGCGCCCCCAGGCCCGGACCTTCTCGCGCACTTCTGTCATACCTGCCCCTTGTCGTATGTGATGGCGGTCTCAGCAGGAATTTACCGGGTGAATAGGCCGAATGTCGATCGGGACGCGAGGACATCCCGATTTGGTATCGCTTTTTCGCCGTCAATTTCGCGGCCGGGATAAGGGCACCGCAGAAGTACCCGCCGGCCGGTTCACCACCCGCGCCACCAGCGCCCGGCTCAAAACGCCTGGCAGCGGTCCCAGGACCGGTTTTAACTCAGTGCACAAAGCCCCATTTTCCGGTCCCGCCAGTACGGCAAACCCCTTCCGCCCCCTTCCACGGGGCCCAACTGCCGGGGAAAGTCGATTCAGTAGCCAAGACCGATTCAGTCCACGACCTTTATCGCCGCGAACGCATCCGGGGGTTTCCCGGCGCGGTGGGCCGTCGCTCACCAGCGCGTCCCGGGCAGCATCGGTGGTTGTCGTCCCGGGCGGGCGTCCAACGAAGGCCGAACCGGGGCAGCCGGACTTGCACCGACCGCGTAGGCTCTCACGGAGCAAGCCGATGGAGACCACATTTTCTCGGTCCGTTCCGGCTCTCACGAACCACCTCACCAGGGGATTCACTGGTGCGCGTCGGTTTGGGTGAGGGTGTCGGAGGCCCGGGACCGATTGGGGCATAAGTTTTGGACACGGTACTTGGGCTATCAGTGACGCCGACCGCCATTGGCTGGGTCCTCGCTGAAGGACACGGCGCGGACGGCACCATCCTGGACCACCGAGAGCTGGCACTGGACGCCGGTCGCGGGGTGCGATCCCTCAGTACCGCAGAGCAAGTAGCCGACGAGGTATTGCGGGTGGAAGCGCAGGCGGCCGCCAGCGATCACCGGCTGCGGGTCGTCGGAGTGACCTGGAACGACGACGCGTCCGCGCAGGCAGCGCTGGTGCTCGAAGCGCTCACCGACGCGGGCCTCGACAACGTCGTACCGGTCCGTGCGCTCGACGCCGTCGAGACCTTGGCGCAGGCCATCGCGCCGGTCATCGGCTACGAGCAGACCGCCGTCTGTCTCCTCGAACGCGACGGGACGACCGTTGTCATGGTCGACACCCACAACGGGGAGACGCGGACAGTCACCAAGCAGGTGGGCGGTGGTCTCGACGGCCTGACCCGCTGGCTGCGCGGCATGTTCGACCGCGTTGGCTGGCAGCCGGGCGGGGTTGTCGTCGTCGGCCCGCACTGCGACGACGGTTTCTCCTGGCAACTCGAAAAGACGCTGCCCGTACCGGTTTTCGTGCAAACGATGGCGCAGGTAACCATCGCGCGGGGCGCGGCGCTGACCGCCGCCCGAAGCACCGAGTTCACCGACGAGCAGCTGGTGGAGCACACCAGTGCACCCGCCGCGCCCGCACCACCGCGCAAGCTCTCGTACGCCGGCGCCGTCACCACCCTGGCCGCCGGAGTGGTCACCTTCGTCTCCTCGTTATCGCTCGCCGTGGGTATGCAGCTGGCCCCGGCCAGCCAGCCGGCGCCTCGACACGCGGTGCAGCCGCCCACACCGCAAATCGCCGAAGCCGTGGCGCCGCCCCCGGTCGTCGCGCCGCTGACCCCGCAGGCGAAGGTTCCCGCGGGAGAACCGATTACGGAATCCGCCGCCCCGGAGGTCCAGCAGCCCGACGCCGCTACCCCGCAGCCCTACCTGACCAGGGTTCTCGAGCACATACCGGCCGACGCCGGTGAGCCGACGGGCGACTCGGCGCCACAAGCCCCCGTGCAGCCGCAGCCCTGACGTCGCGCCGCTCAGGCGTCCTTCGCGTGAGTGGCGGTGAAGGACAACGCAACGTCGTCGGCGACCTGCAGCGAACCCATCAGCAGTGAGTACGGCTTGATGCCGTAGTCGGTCTGCCGGACCGTGGACTCGGTGGACATGCGCCACGCGTCCCCGAGATCCTCTGTGCGCAACTCGATCACGTGGTCCCGCGTCTTTCCCCGCACGGTGAGTTCGCCGTTGAGCCGGTACCCGTCGCCGGTCTTGTCGACGGCCCGTGTGACGAAGCGGATCTCCGGAAACCGGCTGGCATCCAACGACTTCAAGGCGTTGGACCGCACCAGGGCCTTCTCGGGCGCAGACAGTCCCTTGACGCCGCCCTCGCCGCGCAGCACCTCTAGCGAGTCCGTCTCGACCACAAGCTCGACGGTGGCCGGTTCGGAACCGGCCCAGCTCACGGTGGCGTGCCAGCGGGTCATCGCGATCGTGAGTCGGTGACCCATCCGGGCGGCGCGGCCTTGGACTCCCGTGGCGAGCAGCAGTTCGCCGTCGGACGCGTTCAAGCTCCACTCGCCGGTCATAGGCCGACTGTAATCACATCGTCAGGACCGTGCGGTAGTGCGCGCGTCCCTGCTCCAACGCCGCGTACCCCTCGGCGGCCTGCGAGAGCGGCAGCTCCTCGATCCACGCCCGTACCCCGGACAGGACGGCGAAATGCATCGTGTCTTCAACGTCTTTCGCCGTTCCGGAGGGATGACCGACGATGCTGATCCCCGGGCCGATGAGGTCGACGGGGCGGATCGGCAACGGTTCTGGGGTGACGCCGATCGTGACGAGTTCGCCCTGTGGCGAGATCCCGCCGACGGTGGCGGCCATCGCCGGCGAGTTGCCGGCGGTCGCCAGCACGACCGACGCTCCGCCCAGGGCCCGCAGCGCTTCCGCGGGATCGCCGGCGGTGGAGTCGATGTAGTGGTGGGCGCCCAACTTCCGGGCGTCCTCCTCTTTGTCGCCGCCGCGAGCGATGGCGATGGTCTGGAAACCCATCGCCCGGGCGAACTGCACCCCCAGGTGGCCGAGCCCGCCGACACCGAGGATGGCGACCCGGTCGCCGGGCACCGCCTTGGTATGACGCAGCGCGTTGTAGGTGGTAACGCCGGCGCAGCCCATCGGAGCGGCTTCCGCGTCGGAAAGCCCTTCCGGTATCCGGGCAAGCGCACTGCCCGGGACGGTCACCGATTCCGCATATCCGCCCGGATATTGGTAACTCGGGACCTTCCCGTTCTCGCAATGGATGAAGTGGCCTTTGCGGCATTCGTCGCAGTGGTAGCAGCACCCGCCGAACCACCCGACCGCGACGCGATCGCCGACGGCAAAACCCTCGACTCCCGCACCGAGTTCGGCGATCGTTCCGGCGATTTCGTGCCCGGGCGTCAACGGCCACGCCATCCCCGGGAAACTACCGGCGACGAAGTGTACGTCCGTGCCGCAGATTCCACACGCGGTGACGTTTATCCGCGCCTCATCGCGTCCCGGTGGCTTGGTTTCGACATCGACCAGTTCCAACGGTGCCCCGGCCGACTTTACGTGAACAGCTCGATGGGTTGCCATGCAGTTGAGGCTACTGTGCGGCAGGGGATTTCGCGCCGTCGGTGTGGTAGTCGACCTGCCAGTGCTTGATCCCGTTGAGCCAGCCGGACCGCAGCCGCTCGGGCTTTCCGATCGATTCCAGGTTAGGGATGCCATCGGCGATGGCGTTGAACATCAGGTCGATGGTCATGCGCGCCAGGTTCGCGCCGATGCAGTAGTGCGCGCCGGTCCCACCGAAACCCACGTGCGGGTTGGGGTCGCGCAGGATGTTGAAGGTGAACGGGTCGTCGAAGACGTCCTCGTCGAAATTGGCTGAGCGGTAGACCATTACCACCCGTTGGCCCTTCTTGATCTGCACGCCGGACAATTCGTAGTCCTGAAGCGCGGTGCGCTGGAACGACGTCACCGGGGTGGCCCACCGGACGATCTCGTCGGCCGCGGTGGCGGGGCGCTCGGACTTGAACAGCTCCCACTGATCGGGAAAGTCGGTGAAGGCCATCATGCCCTGGGTGATGGAGTTGCGGGTGGTTTCGTTGCCGGCCACGGCCAGCAGGATGACGAAGAAGCCGAACTCGTCGTCGGAGAGCTTGTGCCCGTCGATGTCCGCCTGCACCAGCTTGGTGACGAGGTCTTCGCCCGGATTCTTCGCACGGTCGGCGGCCATCTGCATGCCGTACATGATGAGTTCGACGGAAGCGGTGATGGCGTCGTTGTTGGCGAACTCGGGGTCCTGGTCGCCGACCATCTCGTTGGACCAGTGGAACAGCTTCTTGCGTTCTTCCTGTGGCACGCCCATCAACCCGGCGATGGCCTGCAGCGGCAGCTCGCACGAGACCTGCTCGACGAAGTCACCGCGACCCTGGGCGGCGGCCTCCTCGACGATGCGCCGGGCGCGCTCGGCGAGGTCACCGCGCAGGCGCTCGATGGAACGGGGGGTGAATGCCCGCGAGATGATCTTGCGCAGCCGGGTGTGTTGCGGGGCGTCCATGTTGAGCAAGACGAACTTGCCGCGTTCGACCTGCTCGCCGACCGTGCCGTCCTTATAGCGCGGCAGCGCGGTCTTCTCCAGGCTGGAAAAGACGTCGCTGCGCAGCGAGACCTCTTTGACGTCCTTGTGCTTGGACACCACCCAGAAGCCGCCGTCGTCGAATCCGCCGGCCCCCGTCGGCTGCTCGTTCCACCAGATCGGCGCGGTCCGCCGCAGTTCGGCCAGTTCCTCGACCGGCAACCGCTCGGCGTGGACGTCCGGATCGGTGAAGTCGAATCCGGGCGGGAGATTCGGGACCGGCTTGGCGGTTGGTTCGACGGTTGGCATGGCCCGCTCCTCGATCACGAAGTGGTCTAGTCGTCTTTGTGCAAATAAACCATTGCCGCACCACGGTTGGGAAGCGTTGGCACAAGATCGCCGAGCACAAATTGGAACGTGTTCCTCGTTCCCGGGCCGCGCGGCCGATACGGTCTTGTGGCCGGCGGCCCGATGGATATGCTTTGGTGCAGGTCACCGGCGACGACAGGCGGGGTGGAACATGATTCGGGAACTGCTCAGCGCGGCTTCGGTAGCGGGCATTGCGATTGGCATGGCGCCGAGCGCCGCCGCCGGATACGACGGCGATGTGCCGGGGATGAACTACCAGGCGTCGTTGGGTGCGCCGTGCGACAACTATGAGAGCTTTATCTTCGGCCGGGGCCCCAGCGGCCAGGCCGAGGCGTGCCACTTTCCTCCGCCCAACCAGTTCCCGGCGGCCACCACCGGATATTGGGTGATCTCCTATCCGCTGTACGGGGTGCAGCAGGCCGGCGCGAAGTGCCCTGGGCCGCAGGCGGCGGCGCAGTCTGATCGCGGGCTGCCCATGCTCTGCCTGGGCGAGCGGGGGTGGCAGGAGGGCTGGTTCACCGGGGCGGGATTCTTCCCTCCCGCCGGATGAGTCGCTGAATCATGAACGACGGCCGGCCCGGCGACAACCTCGTCCCGCGCTGGCTGCGGTTCGTCCTCGCGTCCGATCGTGCCGGCTCGGCGTGGTACGTCGGGACGGGATTCTTTTTCGCTCCGGTCCTCGCGGTGCTGTCGCCGTGGCCCGCCGTCACCGCGGTGCTGTGGGGCATCATCGGGATAACCGGGCTGTGGCTCGGCCTGCTGGGGATCGCGATGGCCGTCGGCCTGGCGCGAATATTGCGGTCTGGGGCCGAAATCCCCGAGGACTACTGGCGCAGCCTGGTGAACTACTAGCCCGGCGCAGCCCGGCTAGAGTCATAGCAACCGTCCTGCGACTAGAGGAGATCGAGATGGGCTTCACCCCGAAGGATGCGGTCGACGCGGCCAGGGACATCGCCACCAACGCGGTCGAAAAGGCCTCCGACATCGTCGAACACGCCAGCGACATCATCCGCGGTGACATCTCCGGCGGCGCCAGTGGGATCGTTCAGAACTCGATCGAGATCGGCACGTACGCCGTCGACCGGACGAGGGAGATGTTCAGCGGCCGCGACGCGCTCGACGACGACGAGGTCTAGTCCCGCCGTCAGACGTCAGACGTCAGACGGAGGCGGCCTCGTTGAGCTCGTCCAGCCGGTTGGTCGCTTCCAGGTACTCCTGGACCCAGCGCTCGATGACCGTCGCCGTCTTCTCCACCTTGGTGAACTGACCGACGACCTGACCGACCGGATTGAACGCGACGTCCACGCTCTCGTTGGGGTACCTGTTGGTGGCCCGCACCGCCATGCCGGAAACCATGTACTGCAACGGCATACCGAGCGGCTTCGGGTTGTCCGGCTGCTCCCACGCCTCGGTCCAGTCGTTGCGCAACATGCGCGCCGGCTTACCGGTGAACGACCGGCTGCGGACGGTGTCCCGGCTGCCCGCCTTGACATAGGCCTGCTGCTGAACCGGGGTGTTCGAGGATTCCTCGACCATCAGCCACTGCGAGCCGGTCCATGCCCCTTGGGCCCCCAGCGCCAGCGCCGCCGCGATCTGCTGGCCGCTGCCGATACCACCGGCCGCCAGCACCGGCACCGGGGCGACTTCCTTGACCACCTGCGGCCACAACACGATCGAGCCCACCTCACCGCAGTGGCCGCCGGCCTCACCGCCCTGGGCGATGATGATGTCGACGCCCGCGTCCGCGTGCTTGCGGGCCTGTGACGGCGAGCCGCACAGCGCCGCCACCTTGAGCCCGGCGTCGTGAATGTGCTTGATCATGTCGGCCGGGGGAGTGCCGAGCGCGTTGGCGATCATCTTCACCTTGGGGTGCTTGAGCGCCACCTCGACCTGGGGCGTGGCCGTCGCCTCGGTCCACCCGAGGAGCTGCAGGCTGTCGCCATCGCTGTCCTCGATCGGCACGCCGTGGTCGGCGAGGATCTTCTTGCCGAAGTCGAGGTGCTCCTGGGGCACCATCTTGCGCAGCGTCTCGGCGAGTTCTTCGGCCGAGAGGTGCGAGTCCATGCCCTCGTACTTGTTCGGGATGACGATGTCGACGCCATAGGGGTGGTCGCCGATGTTCTCGTCGATCCAGTTGAGTTCGATCTCCAGCTGCTCGGGCGTGAAGCCGACCGCGCCGAGGACCCCGAACCCCCCGGCCTTGCTGACCGCGACCACGACATCACGACAGTGGGTGAACGCGAAAATCGGAAACTCAATACCAAGCTCATCGCAGATGGCGGTGTGCATGCCTACTCCTGGGGCGCGGCCGAATTGAAACGTGTTCTAGTTTAGTACGCACGGCATTGACGTGGCCAGGGGGTCCTGACCTGCGTTTTGTCACTACGACCCGTCGGCCGCTCAAACCGCCACGCTGCGCGCGACCCACAGCAGCGCGAACGCGGACATGCAGCCGGCGCAAACCAGGTGATCCCGGCAAACGGAGCGCGCCAGCCGGGTCTGCTCGGGCGGACCGTCCGTCCGTCGCCCGAGCCGCACGGCGTCGGGGACGGTCTGGGTCAGCGCCAGCATGATCGCAAGCCCGGCGAGCCCGGCCGACAGCACCAGCAGCCACCACGGTTCCAGCCCACGGGCGGACTCGTAGGTCAACGCCCCCAATAGAATTACCATCACGACGGCGATCAGCCGGCTCATCGGGCGAGACGTGGTGGTCGCGCGATGGTAGTAAGCCGCGATGGAGGCGAGCACCTCCTCAGGCAGATCCATTGGCGCGGAACGGAAGCGGAGCACCTGCACGTCGAAGATCAGATCCATCCAGAGGACGGCGAGCAGGAATCCGGCGCAGGCCGTGAGTACCGAGGCCATGACGATTCCTCCATCTGCGGCTCGCTGGGAGCACGCGTCGACGTGGACCCCATTGTTTCCCAGCGCCGCGTCGAAATGGAATCACTTCTGCCACTTCAGTTTCAGGGGTGTGGCGCGGGGCAGGGCGGGGCAACCGCGACGGTCTCATTCGGGGCCCTCCACCACCCCTCCTCGGTCGCTTGGCCCGGGGAGTTGTCGGTGGCCAGGCATATCATTCGAACATGCGTTCGAGTAGTCGCGAGGAGATCGCCGCGGATTACGCCGCGCTGAGTGACGCCGTCTCCCGCGTACTCGGCCATTCCTACGATGCGCTGACCACCCCGGAACGCTTCGCCCACCTCGAACTGCTGGAACGCGAAGTGCGACGGCTACCCGCGGCCGGCCACGAGCTGATCAACCAGATCGACAGCCAAGCCAACCCGGCCGAACTCGGCGGCAAGTTCGCCCACGTGCTGTCCGACCGGCTACGGATCACCCGCGGCGAAGCCCATCGCCGGATCGCTGACGCCCGCACCCTCGGCGCACGGCGCACACTGACCGGCGAACCACTCGCGCCGCGGTATGCGGCCACCGCGGCGGCCCAACGCGCCGGCCATATCGGCGCATCCCACCTCACGGTCATCCACCGCTTCTTCGACGAGCTGCCGAGCTGGGTCGACGACCCCACCCGCGAAGCCGCCGAGGCCGACCTCGCCCGCTGGGCCGGCGTGCAGCGCCCGGAAGGCCTGCGAAAAGTCGCCGATCGCATCACCTGCTACCTCAACCCCGACGGACAGTTCACCGACCAAGACCGCGCGCGCCGCCGCGGCCTGACCCTGGGCACCCAGGACGGCGACGGCATGTCGCGCCTCAGCGGTTGGCTGACCCCCGAAGCCCGCGCCACCTGGGAGGCGGTGCTCGCCAAACTCGCCGCACCCGGCATGTGCAACCCCGACGACGACACCCCGGTCATCGATGGCGCCCCGCCCGAAGAGGCGGTGCAGCGGGACACCCGCACGGCCGCACAGCGCAACCACGACGGCCTCAACGCCGCATTGAGAGCAACGCTGGCAAGCGGCAAACTGGGCCAGCACAACGGCCTGCCGGCCTCCATCGTCGTGACCACCACTCTCGCCGAGTTGGAAGCCGCCGCCGGTAAGGGCTTGACCGGCGGGGGCACCATCTTGCCGATGTCCGACGTGATCCGCCTGGCCCGCCACGCCCATCACTACTTGGCCGTCTTCGACAAGGGTGAAGCGGTGGCGCTCTATCACGGCAAGCGTCTGGCCTCGCCCGGCCAGCGAATTGTCCTGTACGCCAAGGACCGCGGCTGTTCCCATCCCGGTTGTGATGTACCGGGCTACTACTGCGAAGTCCACCACGTCCAAGTCTGGGCGGACACGCACCGCACCGACATCGACCAACTCACCCTGGCCTGCGGACCGCACCACCGGCTCCTCGAGAAGGGCTGGACCACCCGAAGACGTGCCGACGGCGAAACCGAATGGATACCACCACCACACCTTGACCGCGGGCGACCGCGCACCAACACTTTCCACCACCCCGAGAAGCTGATGTCAGGCGGGGACGAGGACGACGACCCGCCGTAGCGGCCACACTATTGATCCGCTCCGTGGCCAGCGGGTAGCGTAGTGCTGCCAATTACGACACGGTACGTCGCGTAATTGGGAACCCCCGTCACCGAGAGGATCGGCTCGATGCGCAGCGCCTACGCCGGCGATCCCTTCACCACGTCCACGGCGGAGATCGAGGCCGCCCTCGCGGACGTCAGCATCCCGACGCTGTTGCTGTCGCTGGTGCACATCACCGGAGACCCCCGATTCATCCGCGACTTCAAGCAGATGGGGGTCTTCCTCAACGAGATTCAGGGGTTCATGTCCGAGGAGGACAAGGCGCGGGCGCGCGCGGCGGCCCTGCCGGCGATCATCGACTATCGGGACCGCGGTTGCCCCGAGCCAAAGCCTTTGAGCCTCGACCTCATTCGCGAGATGATGGACTGGGCCGCCTGCGAGCACGTGACCGACGATTACCTGCCACTGATCCTGGAAGAGATGGACCTCGACGGCGTCGATCCCCGCCGCCCGCATGCCCTGCCGGCCGAGAGCGCGGCGGAGATCCCGGTCCTCGTCGTCGGCTGCGGCGAATCAGGCATCCTCGCGGGGATCCGTCTCAAGCAGACCAACATGCCGTTCACCATCGTGGAGAAGAACGCCGGGCCGGGCGGAACCTGGTGGGAGAACAGCTATCCCGGTGCCAGGGTCGACGTGGCCAACCACTTCTATTGCTACAGCTTCGAACCCAATAACGATTGGACACACTTCTTCGCCGAGCAGCACGAACTGCAGGACTACTTCACGAAGGTCATGGCGAAGCACGACCTGGCCGAACACGTCCTATGGAACACGGAGGTGCTGGCCGCCGAGTGGGTCGACGACGACGCCACCTGGAGCATCCGGCTGCGCGGCGCCGACGGCCAGACGAACACCGTGCGCGCCCGCGCCCTGATCACCGCGGTCGGCCAGCTCAACCGTCCGAACATTCCCCCCTTCGACGGGGCTGACAGCTTCGCGGGGCCTTCATTCCACTCCGCCGCCTGGGACCACTCGGTCGACGTGAGCGGCAAGCGGGTCGCGCTGATCGGCGCCGGCGCCAGCGGCTTCCAGATCGCCCCCGCCATCGCCCCGCGGGTCGGGCACCTCACCGTCTTTCAGCGGACCGCGCAGTGGATGTTCCCCAACCCGATGTACCACGACGAGGTCGGCGAGGGGATGCGCTGGGCCATGCGCCACCTGCCGTTCTACGGACGGTGGTACCGCTTCCTGGTCCTCTGGCCCGGGTCCGACAAGGGCCTGGACGCGGCGGAAAGCGACCCGGACTACGCCGACCAGGACCACGCCGTCAGCGACATCAACGCCGCCGCCCAGATGATGTTCTCCCAATGGATCACCAGCCAGGTGGGTGAAGGGCACGAGCTGTTGAGCAAGGTGATGCCGGACTACCCCGCCTGCGGCAAACGGACTTTGCAGGACAACGGCAGCTGGCTGCAGACGCTGCAACGCGACAACGTCGATTTGGTGCGCACGCCCATCCGGCGGATCACCCCGCGCGGCATCGTCACCGAGGACGGCGAGACGCACGACGCCGATATCATCGTGTACGCCACGGGATTCCGGCACACCGACGTGTTGTGGCCGCTGAAGATCACCGGCCGCGACGGGGTCGACCTGCGCGAGATGTGGGGGAGCCGTCCGTACGCCTACCTCGGCGTCACCGTCCCGAAGTTCCCCAACCTGTTCATCATCTACGGGCCCGGTACCCACCTCGCCCACGGAGGCAGCCTGATCTTCCAGTCCGAACTGCAGATGCGTTACATCGACCAGTGCCTGGCGCGGCTGGCGCAGGCCGGTGTGCATTCACTGGAGCCGAAGCCCGACGCGGCGACCGCGTGGCACGAGCGGACGCAGACCCAGATCAAGAAGATGGTGTGGGCGCACCCCGCGGTCAAACACTCCTACTTCAAGAACGCCGACGGTGAGATCCATACCGTCAGTCCGTGGCGGCTCAACGAGTACTGGGCCGCGGTGCGCGAGCCCGACTGGTCTCAATTCGTGGTGCGGCAAGGGAAGTGAGCACGCCAATATGCGTACGGTAGTCGTCGACGGGCCCCACAGCATCCGGGTCGACACCCGGCCCGATCCCGCCCTTCCCGGCCCCGACGGGGCGATCGTCGAGGTCACCGCCGCCGGCATCTGTGGATCCGACTTGCACTTCTACGAGGCCGATTTCCCGATGCCCGAGCCGATTGCGCTGGGGCATGAAGCGATCGGCACCGTGGTCGAGGCGGGACCGCAAGTGCATACCGTCGAGGTGGGCGACCTCGTCATGGTGTCGTCGGTGACCGGGTGCGGCGCCTGCGCGGGCTGCGCCACGCGCGATCCGGTCATGTGCCACAACGGCTTCCAGATCTTTGGGGGAGGCATGCTCGGTGGGGCGCAGGCCGATCTGCTGGCCGTGCCCGCGGTCGACTTCCAGCTGCTCAAGATGCCGGACGCGATCAGTACCGAACAGGCGCTGCTGCTCACCGACAACCTCGCCACCGGCTGGGCGGCGGCGCAACGCGCTGACATTCCGTTCGGCGGCACCGTCGCGGTCATCGGCCTGGGCGCGGTCGGGCTATGTTCGCTGCGCAGCGCGCTGTTCCAAGGCGCCGCAACGGTTTTCGCGGTCGACCAGGTGGACGGGCGGCTGGACCGCGCCGCCAAGTGGGGGGCAACGCCGCTCAAGGCGCCCGCGGTCGGGGCGATTCTCGACGCCACCGGAGGCCGGGGAGCGGACGCGGTGATCGACGCCGTCGCCACGGACGCGTCGCTGACGGACGCGCTCAACGCGGTGCGGCCCGGCGGCACCGTCTCGGTTGTCGGTGTGCACGACATGAATCCGTTTCCGCTCAACGCCCTGGGCTGCCTGATCCGCAGCATCACCCTGCGCATGACGACCGCCCCCGTGCAGCGCACCTGGCCCGAATTGATCCCGCTGCTGCAGTCCGGGCGACTGGACGTCGACGGCATCTTCACGACCACCCTGCCGTTGGAGGACGCGGCGAAGGGCTACGCCACCGCCGCGTCGCGGTCGGGCGACGACGTGAAGATCCTGCTGACGCCCTAGCCGGCTAGCGTGTCGCCGTTACGTATTGGGACCGCATGAAACTGTCGATCTTGACGTCGACGTCCGGCGGTGTCATCCCGTAACGGGCCTGGAGGTCGAGCGTGTTACGGACGGGCTCGACCGACCAACCATGGGCGGCCAGCCGTTCCGCGGGGTCCGTCTGTGGCTCGTAGGTCAGGGCGGAGAAGTCGACGTCGCCGGACAGGTTGACGCCGGGATGGGCCGTCTCCAGAGCCTCTAGTCGGTCGTGGTCCAGGCGAGAACCGAGCGCGCCGATGGCGATTCGGCTGCCGGGCGCACTGAGCCCGCTGATGCGGGTGAGGAGGGTGTTCTGGGCCTCGTCGCTCAGGTAGGGCAGCACTCCCTCCACAGACCAGGCGCTGGGCCGCTCCACGTCGAAGCCGGCGTCCTCCAGAGCTCTGGACCAGTCGGCGCGCAGGTCGGCCGCGACCTCGACCCGGGGCGCCTTGGGTTTGGCGCCGTGCTGGGCGAGCACATGCGCCTTGAATTCCAGCACCTTCGGCAGGTCGACCTCGAAAATCCTTGTGCCCTGGACCCATTCGAGCCGGTATGCGCGGGAGTCCAACCCGGCGGCGACGATCACCGCCTGGCGAATGCCGGCGGCGCCCGCCTCGACGAAGAAGTCATCGAAAAACCGCGTCTGCACGCCGTAGAGGCGCGGAAAGGCCATTTCGTCTTCGGAGGTCCCCGGGTTCGCGAGCTTGGCCGCCAGATACGGGTCTCGCGACGCTTCGATGAAAACCTTGGCGTAGTCGTCGCGGACCAGCGGCCGCGGGCTCTGCGCGTGTAGCGCGCGCCATCCCGCAACCAGCAACGCGGTGTAACCCACGCTGCTGACGATGTCCCAATCGTCGTCGTCGGAACGGAGCGACCCAAACTCAGGCGTCGGGCTCATCATCGCCCCTCCCATCAACGATCGGCCACGGCAAGCGACGTCTCCAACCTACCCGTCGGTTCACAGTTCGAGGAGCACCGTGACGGGACCGTCGTTGACCAGGTCGACCTGCATGTTCGCGCCGAACACCCCGGTCTGGACCTCGGCGCCCAGCCGCCGCAGCGCCTCGGCGAACGCCGCGACCATCGGCTCGGCGACCGCGCCCGGCGCGGCCGCGTTCCACGACGGGCGTCGACCTTTGGCGGTGTCGGCGTACAGGGTGAACTGGCTGACGACCAGGATGGGCGCCTTGACGTCGGCGGCCGACCGTTCGTCATCGAGAATCCGCAAATACCAGAGCTTTTCGGCGAGCCGCCGAGCCTTATCGAGGTCGTCGCCGTGGGTGACACCCACGAAGGCCAGCAAGCCCTGACCCTCCGGCCGGATGGCCCCCACCACGTCTCCGTCGACCGACACCGCCGCCGACGTCACCCGCTGCACCAGAACACGCATGGGCTTTGATGCTGCCAGGCCGGCCGCGAACAGCTTGGGTAGGCTCGTTGGGTGTCTGTGCTCGTCGCGTTCTCCGTCACCCCGATGGGGGTGGGTGAGGGCGTCGGCGAGATCGTCGCCGAGGCGGTTCGGGTGGTCCGTGATTCCGGCCTGCCCAACCAGACGGATTCGATGTTCACCGTCATCGAGGGCGAAACCTGGGAAGAGGTGATGGCGGTCGTGCAGCGCGCGGTGGAGGCGGTCGCCGCCCGCGCGCCCCGGGTCAGCACGGTGATCAAGGCGGACTGGCGGGCCGGGGTCAGCGACGCGATGACGCAGAAGGTCGCCACCGTCGAGCGTTACCTCGAAGGCGGCTAGCCCCGAACGCCTTCCCGGAACGCGCGCTCGGCCGCATCGCCGTGAACCGCGCCCCGCGTACAACGCGCCAGGAGCCGGCCCTGATCGGGTTCGGCTGGTGCGTAGGCTCATGGCGGTGAGCGCACGTGCAGGCATCGTCGTCACCGGAACCGAAGTCCTTACCGGACGCGTCCAAGATGCGAACGGCCCCTGGATCGCGGATCGCCTCCTGGAGCTGGGTGTCGAGCTGGCGCACATCACGATCTGCGGCGACCGTCCCGCCGACATCGAGGCGCAGCTGCGCTTCATGGCGGACCAGGGCATGGACCTGATCGTCACCAGCGGCGGCCTGGGGCCGACGGCCGACGACATGACGGTCGAGGTGGTGGCGCGGTTCTGCGGGCGCGATTTGATCCTGGACGACGAGACCGAGAACAAGATCGCGAACATCCTCAAGAAGCTGATGGCCCGCTTCGAGGGCGTCGACTTCGACGCGGTGCGCGCCGCCAACCGCAAGCAGGCGATGATTCCCGCCGGGGCGCAGGTGCTCGACCCGGTGGGCACCGCGCCCGGTGTGGTCGTCCCCGGCAAGCCGACGGTGATCGTGCTTCCCGGGCCGCCGCGCGAGCTGCAGCCGATGTGGGGCCGGGCCATCGAGACACCCGCGGCGCAGCAGGCGATCGCCGGCCGAACGCTCTACCGGCAGGACACCGCGCGAATGTTCGGGCTGCCCGAATCGGGCCTGGCCGAGACGCTGCGCGAGGCCGAGACGTCGGTGCCGGGCTTCGAGTCGCTCGAGATCACCACCTGCCTGCGGCGGGGCGAGGTCGAGATGGTCACGCGCTACGAGCCGGACGCCGCGGCCAGCTACGCGAAACTCATGCAGCTGGTGCGCGACCGGCATTCCCAGCAGCTCTTCTCCGAAGACGGTTCCACGGTCGACGATTTGGTGGCCCGGGCGCTGGCCGGCCGCCGGATCGCAACGGCCGAATCCTGCACCGCCGGGTTGCTGGCCGCGCGGCTGACCGACCGGCCGGGATCGTCGGACTACGTCGCCGGCGGGGTCGTGTCCTACTCCAACGAGGCCAAAGCGGAGCTGCTCGGCGTCGACCCGGCGCTGATCGAGGCGCGCGGGGCGGTGTCCGAGCCGGTGGCCGAGGCGATGGCGGCCGGCGCCATCCGCCGCTTCGGCGCCGACACCGCCGTCGCGATCACCGGCATCGCCGGCCCTGGCGGAGGTACACCCGAAAAACCCGTCGGGACGGTCTGTTTCAGCGTTGCCCTTGCCGACGGCCGCAAGGACACCCGCACGTTGCGGCTGCCGGGGAACCGCTCGGACATCCGGGAGCGCTCCACGACCGTGGCGATGCACCTGCTGCTGCGCCTGCTCAGCGCCGCCGACTAGGAGCGATTTCGAGATCGCCGCGATGGTCGCGATCGACGTCCAATCACAGCCTTCACGGCAATCTCGCTGCACTCGGCAATCTCGACGTACCGAAGCCGTGAATCACGTCACTTCGGTTGGCAGGAAAGCGCTTTCGGCAGTTCCGAAGCGAATGCCCGTGGCATCCTTGCCGATCAGCGTCAGGAATGCCACCGCGATCAGCACCGGCACGATCGTCGCCGCCAGGGCGAACGGGTACCCGTGCGACTCGGCCAGGCGCTCCTGAATCGGTAGGTTGAACGCCGCCAACAGGTTTCCCAACTGATAGGTGACGCCCGGGTAGAGGCCGCGGATGGCGTCCGGCGACATCTCGGTCAGGTGCGCGGGAATCACGCCCCACGCGCCCTGCACGAACAGCTGCATCAGGAAGGAACCGAGACACAGCATCGCCGCGGTTCGCGAGTAGGCGAACAGCGGCACGATCGGCAGGCCAAGCATGGCGCAGAAGATGATGGTGTAGCGGCGGCTGAACCGCTGTGACAGCGTGCCGAAGACGAGCCCGCCGATGATGGCGCCCACGTTGTAGACGATGACGATCCACTTCACGGTCGCGCTGGACAGGGCGGCGCCGTGGTTGGCCGTCGACGTCAGGAAGGTCGGGTAGACGTCCTGGGTTCCGTGGCTCATCCAGTTGAAGGCCGTCATCAGCAGCACAAGGTAGAAGAACCGGCGGATGATCGCGCCGTCGCGCAGCACGTCGCGGATCCTGGTGCTGGTCAGTTTCATCTGGTCCTGCGCGGCTTCCCACACCTCGGACTCCTCCACCCGATAGCGGATGATCAGGCTGACCAGCGCGGGAACGATGCTCAGCGCGAAGAGCCACCGCCACGACAACCCGAGCCAGTTCATCACCACCAGCGAGGCGACGCTCGCCAACAGGTAGCCGAACGCGTAGCCCTCCTGCAGCAACCCCGAGAAGAAGCCACGTCGCTCGACGGGAACCTTTTCCATCGCCAGCGCGGCGCCCAGTCCCCACTCACCGCCCATGCCGATGCCGTACAGCAGGCGCAGGATCACCAGCACGGTGAAGTTGGGCGCGAACGCACACAGGAAGCCCACCACGGAGTAGAACATCACGTCGACCATCAGTGGGAGCCGGCGCCCGACGCGGTCGGCCCACAGCCCGAACAACAGCGCGCCGACGGGACGCATGATCAGCGTTGCGGTGGTGACGAACGCGACCTCAGCCTTGCTGTGGTGGAAGGTCTTGGCGATGTCGGCGTAGACCAGCACGACGATGAAATAGTCGAAGGCGTCCATCGTCCAGCCCAGCAAGGCCGCGATGAACGAGTTCCGCTGATCGGCGGTCAGCTTGTTTCGAGGACTTTGTGTTCTCACGTTCAGCATCGTGGCCTACCGGGCGCGCGAAGGCGAGCCCTTCTGCCCGCGCGCGTGCGCTATGTCGATCGGAGTCGTCCGCGGGGGCTGTCCGAAAGAGTTCGCGTGAGCCGTTTCAACACGCAATTCGCGAGAGTAAGTTCCGGATACATGCGCATCATCGACGCCGATGGTCACGTCGCCGAGAATCCCTCGCTGGCAATCGAAGCGATCAAACGCTGGCCGCAGTACGTCAAGCCCAGCACCGACGGGCGGATGCGGTTGACGTTCGAAGGCCGCAACTATCCGGAGGACCAGGGCCCGGGTGCGGGGTGTCCACCGGAGCACGGCATCAGCAAGGCGCCCGACATCAACTGTCGATCGACCGAGGGCGTGCTGGGCGACGCCGACCGCGACCACATCGACACGATGGTGTTGTATCCGAGCCTGGGCCTGTGTGCGCCTACCCTCGAGGATCCGGAGTTCGCCGCCGGGTTCGCCCGGCTGTACAACCAGTGGATCGCGGATTACTGCGCCCCGTCGGATGGACGGTTACGGGGCGTCGCCGTCACCCCGATCGAGCACGGCCAGGCGGCGATCGACGTCATGACCGAAGCGAAAGAGCTTGGGCTGGTGGCTACCCTGGTCCCGCCGGCGCTCAAGACGCGTAACCTCGACCACCCCGACCTCGACCCCTTTTACGCCGCAGCGGTCGACCTGGAGATGCCGTTGGGCATCCACGGCGCCCCGGGCATTCACCTGCCGAAGATCGGCGTGGACCGCTTCACCAACTACATTCAGGTGCACTGCATCAGTTTCCCGTTCGACCAGATGACGGCGATGACGGCGTTGGTGTCCGGCGGCGTCTTCGAGCGCCACCCGCGGTTGCGCGTCGCCTTCCTCGAGGCGGGCGCGGGCTGGGTCCCGTTCTTCATGGATCGCCTGCACGAGCACTACGAGAAGCGGGGCGATTGGGTCGAACGCGGCTGGCGCCGCGACCCGCACGAATACCTGGCGGCGGGCAACATCTGGGTGACGTGCGAGCCGGAGGAACCCATCCTGCCCGGGGTGATCGACGTGCTCGGCGCCGACTTCATCATGTTCGCCAGCGACTACCCGCACTGGGACGGCGAATGGCCGGAAAGCACCAAGCACCTGCGGACGCGTCCGGATATCAGCGAAGAGGCCCGCGAGAAGATCGGTGGGTTGAACGCGCAGCGCTTCTACAACCTGAATTAGGTTCTCGGGGTTGATGATTGGCAGCCGGTCTCGGTCGTTGGCTGAGGGGCGGCGCGGCGACGCTTAGCTAGCGTCCGGCGGTGAGCGGAAAAGGCTGCCCTTAGCGCACCGGTGGTGGGAGGATCGTGAGCATGGGCCCCTTTCTGCTGCGCGCCGCGCTGACCGGTTTCGCGCTATGGCTGGTTACCAAGTTCGTGCACGGGATCACCTTCGTCGGCGGCGACACCAAACTGGAGCGGGTAGGCATCATCTTCGTCGTCGCCGTCATCTTCGGCTTGGTCAACGCGTTCATCAAGCCGATCGTCCAGATTCTGTCGATCCCGCTCTACATCCTCACGCTCGGGCTGTTCCACGTCGTCGTCAACGCGCTGATGTTGTGGCTGACCGCCCGGATCACCGAACACACCACGCACTGGGGTCTGCAGATCGATCACTTCTGGTGGACGGCGATCTGGGCGGCGATCGTGTTGTCCATCGTGAGCTGGCTGCTGTCGCTGGTGATTCGCGACGTCGGCCGCCGCACCCGGGCCTGAAGGCTCAGCGGCCCCGCCTGCGCGCCGCCCCCTGACCCACCAGTCGGACCACGTCGCGCGCGCAACCCCATGACAGGGTCACGCCGTTGCCGCCGTGACCGTAGTTGTGAATGCACCGGGCCCGACCCAGCGGCTCAGCTTCCACGCGCACCGTGGGACGGTCGGGCCGCAGGCCGGTGATGATCTCTATCACCTCGGCTTCGGCGAGCCTGGGCTCGATCTGCCTGCAGCGCCGCAGGATTCGCTCCGTCACGGCGTGATCCGCGGCGGTGTCCCAGCGGCCGGCGACGCTGACACCTCCGCACACCACCCGCTGGGGATGGGGAAAGTAGCAGGTCCATTCGGGACCGCCGTCGATCTCCAGGAATAGCTGGCGCAGGCCGGGATTCGTGAGCACGACGTGCTGGCCGAACAGCGGGCGCACGGTCTCGTCGCCGGTCAGCTGTCCCGCGGCGAGGCCGGTGCAGTTGACCACGATCGGGGCGGCGTCGGCCGCCTCGGCCAGCGAGCGCACCGGATGCACCTCGATGTCGCCGCCGGCCGCGGCCAGTCGCCGGGTCAGGTAGTCGAGATAGTGCGGCATGTCGATCATCGGCAGCGTGGCGCGGAAGCCGTTGCCGAAGCCCTCGGGGAGGTCGGACGGATCGGCCGGCCGCAGGCCGGGGATCAGCGCCGCCGCGGACGACATCGCCTCGGCCGCGGTCAATTCACCGGCGGCGAGCGCCGGCGCGAGTTGGACGCCGGAGTCGGGATCGTTGGCGAGTTCGCCGAAGACCCGCAGCGAGTGCTCCGTCCACTCCAGGGTGTCGCCGGCACGCCCCGCGGGCCGCGGCGGCAACCACACCGCACCCGCCACCTTCGAGGTCGTCTGCTGCGGCAGCGCGGCCGTCCAGACCCGCACCGGCCAGCCGGCCTCGGCCAGGCGCACGGCCGACGTCAGCCCGCTGACTCCGGCACCGACCACGACAATCTGTTGCGCACTGGCCACGGCGCCACCGTAACGAAACCGGGCGGAACCCCGTCAGCGCCCGTCAGGAATGGGGAGGCTGCTGCCCGCCGCCCTGCCCGCCGAGCAGCCCGTTGAGGACCCCGAGCGTGCCCTGCACGCCAGCGGGCGGGGTGGTGGGCGGTAGGACAGCATCCGGGGTCAGCTGCCAGGGCTGACAACCCGAGGTCTTGAACGCCTTGTCGGTCGGGTCGATCTGCACGACCTGCGGCTTCTTGCTCATCGCGTTGTCGATGATGTTGCCGTCGGGGTTGCCCGTCCGCTTCCAATAGCAGGTGCCGTTGTTGACGGGACCGCCCGAGCTGTAGATGCCGGGCGCGATGTCGGACCCGACGTTGTAGAGGCCGTCCTTGTCGATCGTCGTCTTCGGTCCCGGTCCCGGTGCGGCGGCCGGCGAAGCGCCGGGTGAGGGCGACGGCGAAGCGCCGGGTGAGGGCGACGAGGCGGCCGGCGAGGGCGCCGGCGAGGCGGACGTCGGCGGCGGGCCCGGTGGCGGCCCCTGCGAGGCCGCCGGCGACGGTGACGGCGCCGGCGTCTGGTCCGGGTCGGCCCCCGCGAAACCCGCCGAAGCGGTCCAACCCGCGATCATCAGTCCCGCGACGGCCAGCCGTGCCGCGGTAGGAACACCAGCCTCAAACCCCATAGCACGCCAGCGTACCGGGGTGGGCACCGTAAATCACACAACGCGGCATACGGCGGTTGCCCTCGTCGGGCACGTAAACCCTGGTCGGCGACCCCTAAGTCAGGCGCCGAACGCGGCCGGCATAGCCGAGCGCATGCTCGTACGTCTTGAGGTTGTCGCGGGAAATCCTCGCGTGTACCGGCCGTTCGAGAAGGAACCGCAACACCGGGTTGTAGGCGTGGTAGGTCTCGTGGAAGGTCAGCACGGTGGTCCCGTCCGGCTGCTCCTCGAGCCGGTGGTAGCCCTCGGCCCGGGACCAAAGCGGCGCGCCGACGGCGACGTACCGCGACAGCTTGTTCTTTTCGGCCTCCGTGACGGTCTCCCACGACCGTGCCCGGCCGCCCGACAGCAGGTACTTCGGCACCTCGTAGACGCAGGTGCGGACCAGACCCTCGCCTGCCTCGTTGCCCTCGTTGAGGATCTCCATGCTGCCGCCGGGCCATTCGAGGACTCGGGGCCGGGGCGCGTCGGGCGGCGCCGGCGGATGCAGGACCCGCCACACCTTCGCCGGTGGCGCGTCGACATGAAACCGCACGGTGTAGGACTGCATCAGCCGTCTCCCCAGCTATCCCAGAACGTGACTGTCTCCGCCGGCGGCCGCGCGGCGGGCCGGAAATCCGTGCCGATGGTGTAGGCCACCGGAAACAGCGCGGCCTGCGTGACCGTGTCGGGGATGCCGAGGAGCTCGGCCACCTCCCGCTCCTTGGCCAGATGCATCGTCGTCCACACCGAACCCAGCCCCCGAGACCGCAGGGCCAGCAGGAAGCTCCAGCCCGCCGGGATGATCGACGCCCAAGCCGACGCGGCGGTTAACAGGGTGGAGTTGTCGATGCGGTTCGCCAGGCAGGGGATCACGTGGACGGGAACCTTGCCCAGCGTTTCGGTCAGGGCGAACGCGCCGGCGTATACGCGCCGCGTCTGCGGGTCCGACGCCTCCTCGGCGGCACGAGCCAGATACTCGGCGCCTACGCTGCGGTAGATCTCGGCGATCGCGGCGCGCTTGTCGGCATCGGTGATCACCAGCCACCGCCAGTCCTGCGTATTGCTCGCGGTGGGCGCCTGCATCGCCAGCCGGATGCATTCGAGAATCACGTCGCGACCGACCGGGCGGTTCAGGTCGAGGCGCTTTCGCACCGCCCGCGTCGTCGTCAGCAGTTCGTCGACGCTGGCCAGGTCCATCCGGTGTGTTCCTCACTAAAGATCGATCGCGCAGGACTGATCGACACCCAACACGGTCAGCGAACGGCCCAGGCCGAGAAATACCGCGACGCAGAGGGTGAGATCGAGGATCTCGGGGTCGGAGAACGACTCCCGCAGCCGCTCGAAGAATGCGTCGTCCAACGACGCATGGTCGGTGGCGAAGCGCTCGGCGAATTCGATGGCTAGCCGCTGGCGCGGCGTGTAGCCCGGGTAGCTGGCGTCCGCGGCGACGTTGTCGTAGAGCTCCGGCGGCACGCCGGCGTCCAGCACGGACTGGGCCCGAAAGCCGGAGCAGGCGGCGCAGTCGTTGATCTGCGCGATGCGCATCCTGGCCAGCTCGCGCTCGTCGGCAGGCAACACGCTCTGCTGGTAGGCACCGCGGATCATCCGCTCCACCACGTCGCCGAGCTGCGGCCGTAGCGTCCAGATCATCGCGGCTTCGCCGCCCGGGCCATCCGGCACGGTGAGACGGGCCATCGGCGACTCCTGCCCGGTGAGGGTAATTACTGAGTCGAGCAAACCAGTTCGCCCCCCACCTGTCCAGGGCCGCGCAAAGCCGCCCATGGACACGGCCAACCGGTCGGCGTTAGCGTCCGTTGGACGGGGCCGCTCAAGGCCGAGCGCCCTCGGTGGGAGGTCTCGGCATGCTGTTCATGCACGAGGTGCACAACGCCCGCGGACGCTGTGAAGACGACGTCGAGGCCGCGTTCCGGCAGCTACATGTTCGACGCGCTCAAGTACCGCGACCAGTGGCAGAGCCGGCTGCTGCGGACGTCGGACTGGTCACCGCTGTACTGAGGCCGGTCGGTTGAGGATCCGGGCGGCCTGCTCGACCATGTCGGTCACGATGTCGGCCGCGGGCCGGACCCGCCGGAGCAGGCCCACGCCCTCGCCGACAAGAATGGCGGCGGTGTCGAAATCCTCGGCGGCGACGGCTTTTTCGTAGGCGGCCACCGCGTCGGGCAGCGATGCCGCCAGCCCGTCCTGGTGGCCATGCCACGTGTCGAGGAACGCGTTGCCGAGCGCCCGCGCGTTGTATTCGGCCGGCCAATCCAGCCGTCGCACAAGGTCGTAGGCGCGCGTGCGAACCGTCTCGTCACCGGAGGCCGCCAGCGCCCGCTCGTGCGCGCGCGGCGACACCAGCGCCTCCGGCGTCGCCCAGAAGCGGGTGCCCACCAGCGCCCCGTCGGCGCCGAGCGCCAGCGCGGCGGCCAGGCCGCGCCCGTCGCTGACCCCGCCCGCGGCCAGCGTCGGCGTGCCGGGCGAACGTTCGGCGACCAGGTCGACGACGTCGGGCACCAGCGTGAAGGTGGACCGGGCGGTCATCCCGTGTCCGCCCGCCTCGCCGCCCTGGGCCACCACGACATCGGCGCCGGCGTCCAGGGCCCGGCGCGCGTGGTCGAGCGTCTGCGCCTGCGCGATGAGCGGGACGCCGGTGGCGCGGATGCGATCGGCGAACGGCTGCAGCTCGCCGAAGGACAACATGATCGCGGCGGGCCGCCGCTCCAGGGCCACGTCGAGCAGCTCCGGTTGCCGGGCCAGGCTCCAGGTGATGAAACCGCAGCCGACATTCGCGTCCTCGGCCAGCTCGAATTCGCGCCGCAGCCATTCCGCGTCGCCGTAGCCCCCGCCGATCAGGCCGAGGCCGCCCGCCGCGGCCACCGCCGCCGCCAGCCGCCCCCCGGAGATCATCGCCATCGGGGCGAGCACGACGGGGTGTTGGATCCCGAGCAGGTTCGTGATTCGAGTGTCGAGGCTCATTTGAGCTCCCCGGTGAGAAACTGCGCCCGGCCGTGGCCGAACGACCAATCCTCGTCGCCGTTTTCGGTGATCGAGACGATCAGGTCAGCCGGGTCGAGCCCGCACCGCTCCGCCAGGTTGGTGGCCAGCAGTTCGTAGAACTTCTCCTTCATCGCCCGCGTGCGCCGGCGGCTCACCACGTGGACGATCACCTGTTGCGCCGACCGCGCGATGCCAAGGCCCGTGTCCAGCGCGATGATTTCGTGGGCGGGATGGCTGCGCACCACCTGGTAACGGTCGCGCGGTGGCACCCCGAACGCCTCGACGACCGACTCGTGCACGGCGTCGAGCAACGCGCGCACCTCCGACGGCGTGCGGCCCTCGACGAGGTCGATGTACAGCAGCGGCATGGTGTCTCCTTACGATCTGTGTCCTAGCCACGACGTTAGGTCCGCCCGGATCGACTGTGAAATGCCTGCTGTAATCGATCTATGCTCGTCAGGCATGGGCGCGTTCGATGGTGGTCGAGTCGAATTGCGCCACCTCCGGGCGTTCGAGGCGGTGGCGCGACTCGCGTCGTTCACCCAGGCCGCCGACGAACTTCGCATCACCCAGCCGGCGCTCAGCCGGACCATCCGGCAACTCGAAGACGCGCTCGGCGTGACGCTGGTGGACCGCAGTTCGCGGCACGTGGAGACGACCCGGGCCGGGCGGACGTTGCTCGAGCATGTCGAGCGGGTGCTCGCCGAACTGGAGCGGGCGTTCGGCGCCGTGCGTCGGCAGGCCAGCATCGGGCTCGGATTCAGCTGGTTGCTGCCCGACCCGTGGGCGCAGGACACCGTCGCCCGTTTCGAACGAGCCACCGGGACGACGGTCCGGCTGGTCCGCACCGACGATGCGCTCAGTGCCGTGCAACAGGGCCGGGTCGACGTCGCCGTGGTCCGCGGACAGGTGACGCCGACCGCCGTGCGGGTGGTGCATCTGTTCGACGAGAAACGAGTGGCCGTGTGTTCGGTGCACTCGCCGCTGGCGTCCCGATCGGAATTGGATTGGGCCGAGGTCCCGCGATGGCCGTTGGTCGTCAACACCGCCAGCGGGACCACCGGGCCATGGTCGTGGCCGCCGGGGGAGGGACCGAAAACAATTGTGGAGACAACCAATTTCGATGAGTGGCTCGAGTCCGTCGCTGCCGATCGCGGCATCGGCGTGATCCCCGACGTAGCGGTCCGCCGCAACATCCACCCGGGCGTCCGGTTCGTCGCGCTGCGTGGCGCCCCCGAGAGCCCGGTCGCCCTGGCGTTTCTGCCGCGCCCCCGCAACGCCGTGCTGCGCCGCTTCGTCGAGGCCGCCATCGAGAGCGCGCAGCACGTTTGAGCCTGCGCGCGGCCGCGTTGCCCGGGGTCGCCACCGTGGAACGGGTCAGGCGAGCGGCGCGAAGCCCGAGCGCAGCAGATCCAGACTGGACGCCACCCGTTCGCCGAGATCCCCCGCGCAGCCGTTGCGGCCCCAATTCTCCACTGCCACAACGAGGGCCGCGGCCAGGGCCGAGCCCGCGACCTCGGCGAGCAGATCGATGTTCGCCACTCCCACGTTGCGGCCCTTGACGAAGTCGGTCAGCACTTGCGCGAACGACGCTTGCACGACGCGCAGGTGACCGGCGATGCGCTCCGCGCTGATCAGCTCCGAGCGGGCCGTCGCGGCCTGGCGGACCACTTCGAGGTCATGCGGGAACGCCGCGACGCTCGCCAGCACCGCATCGAAGAGCGACTCGGAGGCGGGGCGGCCGGCGAGCGCCTCGGCCAGCCATTCCAGCTGCGTCTCGTAGTCCTGGAAGAGCACCGCCTCCTTCGTGGGGAAGTGCCGGAAGAAGGTTCGCTCCGTGACGCCGGCCTCCCGCGCCAGTTCGGTCACCGTGACGTTGGCAAATCCCTTGTGCGCGAAGCTTTTCAAGGCCGCTCGGCGCAGTGCCTCGTGCGTCGATCGTCGGCGTAGCTCGTGGCGGTTCGTCGGCGCGCTCATCCCATCGAGATGGTATCCCAGCCGGCCGGAAGTCGTCAGGGCTGACATCTTCCAATTATGTCAGTACTGACATATTCTTGTCCACGCGCGCCGACCCGAGGGAGGAAGCCATGTCGGACTATGACGCGATCGTCGTGGGAGCCGGACACAACGGATTGACCGCGGCCGCGGTGCTGCAGCGCGCGGGCCTGCGCACGCTGTGCCTGGAGGCCAACACCTATGCGGGCGGCATGGCCGCCACCGTCGAACTGATCGACGGCTTCCGCTACGAGATCGCCGGTTCGGTGCAGTTTCCCACCGCGAGCCAGATCACCAAAGACCTTGGGCTCGACACCCTGCCCACGGTGGAGCCAGAGGTGATGTCGACCAACATCGGCGACCACGGCGAGGAGCCGATGATCTTCTACCGCGACCCGATGCAGCTGATGACGCACCTGGGCGACAAGCACGGCATGGCAGCCGTCACCGGCATGGCGGAATTGATCGGGTGGAGCCAGGGGCCGGCAAAGGCGTTGGGGCGCTTCGACGTCCGCACACCCCCCAAGACCCTCGACGAGATGTATGCCTGCGCGGCCAACGACGCGGAGCGCCGGGCCATTCACGAAATGCTGTTCGGGTCGGCGATGGATGTCATCGACCGCTACCTGCCGGACAAGGACAGGCATGCGGTCATCCGGGGAATGCTCGCGTTCCTGGCCGTCAACTCCACCTACCGTGGGCCCTACACCCCGGGCAGCGCGACGTGCCTGGCCTTCGCGCTGGCGGTACCCGACGATTCCACCGCGATGATGACCAAACTCAAGGGCGGGATCGGCGCCCTCACCGAACACTTGCGTGAGCTGTTCGTCTCCCACGGCGGTGAGATCCGCTACCGCGCCAAGGTGGACCAGATCCTCGTCGAGCACGGCGCGGTGGCCGGGGTGCGGTTACGCGACGGTTCCACCATCTCCGCCCCGATCGTCGTCTCCAACCTCGCGCCCGACGTCACGCTCACCGAGCTCATCGACTCCGAACACGTGCCGCCGGAGCTGGTCTCGCGGCTGTCCGGCCGCGACCACCGGGCCTCGTTCGTGCAGATCCACTTCGCCCTCGACGGACTGCCGGAGTTCGCCGCACCGTATGAGTTCTTGAACGAAGAAGGCATGCAGCAATCGGTCGGGATCTTCGGCGATCCCGAAGAACAACAACTGCATTGGGAGAACTGCCGTCGGGGCATCGTCCCGGACAACCCCTCGATGGGAATGCAGATACCGTCCGTGCACGATCCGGGCATGGCGCCGCCCGGTAAGCACGCCGCCAGCGCCTACGCGTACGCGTTCCCGGTCGAAGTCGACCGCCAGGACCATGGTCATCTCAAAAACGTGATGGCGCAACGCGTTATCGACAAGATCACCCGGCTGGCCCCGAACTTCAAGGACATCGTGATCCGCCACATCACGTTCGCGCCCTACCACATGAACACGATGTTCGGCGCGCCCGCCGGCGACTTCTGCCACGGCCTGCTGCATCCGGATTTGATGGGCCCGAACCGGCCGGGCCCCAAGGGGTTCCTCGACTTCCCGATCCCTATCGACGGTCTCTACCTCGGCGGCGCGGGTTGCCATGGCGGGCCGGGCATCACGTTCACGCCCGGCTACAACGCCGGCTATCAGGCGCTCGACGACATGGCCTGACGCTCAGCCCGCGAAGGTTCCGGTCAGCTGTGCCTGGGCGGTCGCGGCGCCGCCGATCGTCTGCGCCGCCTGCACGCCGGCGAGGCCACCGGGGAGCTGGTAGTCGTTGGGCAGCTGGTAGAGGGTGAACCGATAGTGGTGCGTGCCGGTCCCCGCCGGCGGGCACGGACCCTTGTAGGCGGCCTGCCCGGCCGTGTTCGGCAGCGTGGCCGCCCCGGCGGGCGTCTGACCATCGGCGGTGCTGCCGGATCCCGGCGCGATGCCCACCACGACCCAGTGCACGTACAGCCCGTTGACGGCGTCCGGGTCGTCGACCACGAGCGCCGCCCCCAATGGTGCCGACCATGCCAGCGGCGGCGCGATGTCGGCCCCTTTGCATGTGTACTGCACGGGAATCGGGGCGCCGTCGCCGAACGCCGGGCTGCTGATGGTCAACGGCGCCCCGGCGGGCGCGGCCGCGACCGTGCGCCCCAGGGTCGTCACCTTCGGCGTCGACGGCGACGTCACCCGGGTGTCACCGTGGCCGCCGCAGCCGACCAGCGCGGCGATGATCGCGAGCCCGCCGATGATCGATGCGATCCGGCGAGGGCCGCGCGGCGTCGTCGATTCCATAACGGACAGTGTGGACCGCGCGGCGGCCGTCCGGTAGTGCCGCAGCGCCGCTAGGAGTCGCGCTTCTTCACGTCGAGCACGCGCTTGCGCAGCCCCTTGGTGGCGGTGTCCATCAGGCTCTTGGACCCGCGCTTGATCAAGAACCCGGGCACCGGCATCAACAGGTCGACGGTCAGATCGAAGCTCACCCGGGTGGAGTCGCCGTCGGGCGTCAGCGTGTAGCGGCCGTCCTGCGCGCGCTGCTGTTTGGCGTTGACCAGGGTCCAGCTCACGCCGTCGTCGTGAACCGTGTACGCCAACTCTTGCTCGTCGCTGACGCCGACCAATTTGACCACTTGCTTCGACCTGGTGGGGTGGCCCTGATCGTCCCGCTCGAGAACCTCCACCTTTTGATGAACCGACGACCACTCGGGC
This sequence comes from Mycobacterium paraffinicum, assembly GCF_001907675.1. Classification (GTDB taxonomy): domain Bacteria; phylum Actinomycetota; class Actinomycetes; order Mycobacteriales; family Mycobacteriaceae; genus Mycobacterium; species Mycobacterium paraffinicum_A. Next base: position 46,368 of record NZ_MPNT01000007.1, on the reverse strand, counting down.
AGCGATTCGATGTCGAACAGCACATCCATGATCTCATCCGGTGTCGCTTCGATGACGACCTCGCGGGATTCGGTGACAGCCATGGGGGATAGATAACCACTGCGGGGCCGCTAAAAACTCACGGCACCAGGACCACCTTGCCGACGTTCTCGCGGGCCGCCAGGATGCGGTGCGCCTCCGGCGCTTCGTCGAACGGCACCGCCGCGTGGACGATGGGCGCGATCGTCTGATCTTCGAGGGCCTTGGTCAGGGGGGTGATCCACGGCTCGAGGGTGCCGCGGTCGTCCCACAGCCGCAGCATGTTCAGGCCGATCACGGCCTTGGACTCCGAGAGTTGGTCGATCAGGTTGAACCCACGCAGCATCGCCAGGGCGTGTGGGGCCGCCGCCCGCAGCGAGCGTTTCTCGCCGTGCTGCAGGTTCGAAACCCCGTATCCCACAAGCCTTCCGCCCGGCCGCAGCAGCGCGTAGGACCGCCGCAAGGAAGTTCCGCCCAGCGCGTCGAGCACCACGTCGTACGGTTCCAGGCCCTCCCACCAGCCGTCGCGCCGGTAATGGATCGCCCGATCCACCCCCAGTTCGGCCAGCTTCTGATGCTTCGTGGGCGATGCGGTGCCATGCACCTCCGCCCCGGCGGCCTTCGCGAACTGGACCGCCGCGATGCCCACGCCGCCCGCCGCGGCGTGCACCAGCACCCTCTCACCGGCGCGCAGCGACCCGTATCCGTGCAGCGCGGCCCACGCGGTCGCGTAGTTGACCGGGACGGCGGCGCCCCGTTCGAAGCTCATCTCGGCCGGCAGCGGCACGGAGTCGCTCGCCGCCACGTTGACGACCTCGGCATAACCGCCAAACCGGGTGCCCGCCAGGACTCGTTCGCCCACGCGTCCGGCATCGACACCCTCGCCGACGGCCTCGACCGTCCCGGCGACCTCGTAGCCGACCACCGCCGGCAGTTTCGGCGCATCGGGGTACAGGCCCACGCGGGCGAGGTGATCGGCGAAGTTGACCCCCGCGGCCCGCACGGCGACCCGCAGCTGCCCGGGGCCCGGTGGCGGCGGATCGGGCCGCTGCTGCACTCGCAGCACCGATGGATCGCCGCGCTTGGTGATGACGACTGCGCGCATCTGCAGCTTCCTCCCGGCCGCTCAGGCCTGGTTGACGGCGTCGGCGAGGCGGGGGAGGCCGACGCCGGAGATTTCCGACGTGTCAACCATCCCGGACGAGCGCTGACCTCGGGCCGTGCTTACCACTATCTTCCGGATTATGCATTTCGCCTGGGAGCGGCTGACGCCCACCGTTCACCGCTGCCGCTTGGCGTTCTGCGATGTCACCGTCGGTCTGGTCGGGGGCCGCACCGGGGCGTTGCTCGTCGACACCGGCACCACGCTGGTCGACGCGGACGCCATCGCCGCCGACGCGCGCCGGCTGGCGGGGCGGCCGGTCACGCATGTCGTGTTGACGCACCAGCACTTCGACCACGTCCTGGGTTCTTCGACGTTTGGTGAAGCCGAAATCCTTTGCGCCCCAGAGGTTGTCGAGTATTTATTGTCGGACGCCGGTCACCTCCGTTCGGAAGCCATGAGCTATGGCGCGGACCCCGCGGAGGTCGACCGCGCGATCGCGGCGTTGAAGCCACCACAGCGCGGTGTCTACGACGCCGTTGTCGACCTGGGCGATCGCACCGTGACGGTCACCCACCCGGGCCGGGGACACACCACCGCGGACCTGGTCGTCATCGCGCCCGGCGCCGACGGCGAGGGCGACCCGGTCGTCGTCTTCACCGGTGATCTCGTCGAGGAGTCCGCCGACCCGGATATCGACGCCGATTCCGATTTGGCGGCCTGGCCGTCGACCCTCGATCGGGTACTCGCGATCGGCGGAGCCGAGGCCATCTACGTGCCGGGCCACGGACGCGTCGTCGACGGCGGATTCGTCCGTCGCCAGCGGGATTGGCTGGCCCGACGCGCGGGCGCCGACCCGGCCTAAACGCGCGGACCGGTGCCGGTGCAGGCAGCGATTAGGGCGTCCGGGTCGGTGACACTGACCCACAACTCGCGCAGCGAGATGGATCGGCCCACGGCCTTCGCGTCCACCGGTGGGTCAATCGTCAACGCCACCAGGCCCTTACCCGACCCGTTGACGAGCCAGCGCCCACTCGAGTAGTGCACCCCCAAGGTGAGGACCCGGTCGTTCGCCCGCTCGGCGCGGGTGATCGACGCCAAGGGAATCTGGGCGTCGAATGCCCAACCCATCTTGACGTGCAGGGTGCCGGCGTCCACCCTGAGTTGGCTGCGTTTGGGTCCCAGTCCGACAGGAACCGAAAGCGGTAGATACCACCGGGCATAGCGCAATTCCGTTTGCACGGCACTGACCGTACCTCTTGTTTGCTGAGTTCGCCGGTTTTTCGCATTTCCGTTCGGGCGGCCGGTCTGGCACGCTCTCGATGGTTTTGAAATGCGCTGCCGTGCAACGGAATCCATCCAATCCGAATTGCCCGCGCCGGTTCGGCGCCCGCCCGTCGATAACAACGGTCTCGTGTGCCCGCCGGGCTCAAGCCGCCGGCGCGGGCCGGAGGAGGGCAATTGGCAACAGTTTTGGCACGGGTCTTTTGACCCCTGATTCAACCGTCACCCCCGGGGATAGACTCACGTTCAAGGGAATCGTGCCGAACAGGGAGCGTAGGGCCATGGCCATCATTGACTCGGACACTGAAGTCCGGACCTCGTACGAAGACGACATCGCCGCCACGCAGCGATACATGGACGGCCCGCGGTTCGCCGGAATCACGCGTCTTTACACGGCCCGCCAGGTGGTGGAACAACGCGGCACGATCCCCACCGACTACATCGTGGCGCGCGAAGCGGCGGCCGCCTTCTACGACCGGCTACGCGAGCTGTTCGCCACCAGAAAGAGCATCACCACGTTCGGGCCCTACTCGCCGGGCCAGGCCGTGGCCATGAAGCGGATGGGCATCGAGGGCATCTATCTCGGCGGCTGGGCCACCTCGGCCAAGGGCTCCACCACCGAGGACCCCGGCCCGGACCTGGCGAGCTATCCCCTCAGCCAGGTGCCCGACGACGCTGCGGTACTGGTGCGCGCCCTGCTGACCGCCGACCGCAACCAGCAGTACCAGCGGCTGAACATGAGCGAGGCGCAGCGAGCCAGCACCCCCGCGTACGATTACCGCCCGTTCATCATCGCCGACGCGGACACCGGGCACGGCGGTGATCCGCACGTGCGCAACCTCGTCCGCCGCTTCGTCGAGGTGGGCGTCGCCGGCTATCACATCGAGGACCAGCGCCCGGGTACCAAGAAATGCGGCCACCAGGGCGGCAAGGTCCTGGTGCCCTCCGACGAACAGATCAAGCGACTCAACGCCGCTCGCTTCCAGCTCGACATCATGCGGGTGCCGGGCATCATCGTCGCCCGCACCGATGCCGAGGCGGCCAACCTGATCGACAGCCGGGCCGACGAGCGCGACCAGCCGTTCCTGCTCGGCGCAACCAACCTCAACATCCCGTCGTACAAGGCCTGTTTCCTGGCGATGCTCCGGCGTTTCTACGAGCTGGGCGTCAAAGAACTCAACGGCCATCTGCTCTATGCGCTCCCGGATTCGGAGTACGCCGCGGCCACCGCCTGGCTCGAACGCCAGGGCATCCAGGGCTTGATCTCCGACGCCGTCAACGCCCGGCGCGAAGACGGGCAGGGTTCGATCGACGACCTCTTCGACCAGGTGGAGTCGCGGTTCGTGGCCGCCTGGGAGGACGACGCCGGCCTGATGACCTATGGCGAGGCCGTCGCCGAGGTGCTCGAATTCAGCGAGAGTGAAGAAGACGAGCCCGTCGGCATGAGCCCGGCAGAGTGGCGGCAATTCGCCCAGCGCGCGTCGCTTTACGCCGCACGGGAGAAGGCGAAGCAGCTGGGCGTCGACCCGCCGTGGGACTGCGAGTTGGCGAAGACGCCGGAGGGCTACTACCAGATCCGCGGCGGCATTCCCTACGCGATCGCCAAGTCGCTGGCCGCGGCGCCGTTCGCCGACGTCCTCTGGATGGAGACCAAGACGGCCGATCTCGCCGACGCCCGGCAGTTTGCCGAGGCGATCCACGCCGAGTTCCCCGATCAGATGCTGGCCTACAACCTGTCCCCATCGTTCAACTGGGACACCACCGGCATGACCGATGAGCAGATGAAGCGCTTCCCCGAGGAGCTCGGCAAGATGGGCTTCGTCTTCAACTTCATCACCTACGGCGGCCACCAGATCGACGGCGTCGCCGCCGAGGAGTTCGCGGCCTCCCTCAAACAGGACGGCATGCTGGCGCTGGCTCGCCTGCAGCGCAAGATGCGCCTGGTGGAGTCGCCTTATCGCACACCGCAGACGCTGGTCGGCGGGCCACGCAGCGACGCGGCGCTGCAGGCGTCCTCCGGGCGGACGGCCACCACCAAGGCCATGGGCAAGGGTTCGACCCAGCACCAGCATCTCGTGCAGACCGAGGTGCCCAAGAAGCTGCTGGAGGAGTGGCTGGCGCTGTGGAGCGAGCACTACCAGCTCGGCGAGAAGCTGCGCGTGCAGCTGCGGCCGCGGCGGCCCGGCTCGGACGTGCTGGTGCTGGGCATCCACGGCAGCGGGGACGAACAGCTGGCCAACGTCGTGTTCGATCCGATCAAGGACCGGCACGGCCGCAGCATCCTCACGGTGCGCGACCAGAACACGTTCGCCGAAAAGCTGCGCCAGAAGCGGTTGATGACGCTGATCCACCTGTGGCTGGTGCACCGCTTCAAGGCCGACGCGGTCTATTACGTGACGCCGACCGAGGACAACCAGTATCAAACGTCGAAGATGAAGTCCCACGGCATCTTCAGCGAGGTGAATCAGGAGGTCGGCGAGATCATCGTCGCCGAGGTGAACCGCCCGCGCATCGAGGAACTGCTGAAGCCCGACCGCGTGGCGCTGCGGAAGCTGATCACCAAGGAAGACTAAGGGGCGGCCCTCGAGCGAACCCCGGTTCGCTCGAGCTTCGCCCGCACCACCGCTTCGAAGAGCGACGTCGCGTCGTGCCGCGGATGGACTATCCAATTTACGAATAAGAAAATTTCTTACCGCGGCGTCAGCAGAATCCCGCATAGCCACAGTTGTCCGCGGATACGATTTGATTCGCCGATGGTCCATTAGCCCGAGATGGGCCATCGGCTCCTAAGGCGCCCCGGCCGCCCACCGCGACCCCCGCTTCGCGCCCACTCGTTTTGCCTTAGTCCATTGCCGCCGGCTCGGCGCGCCCTCGGTCGCCGTCTGGCGACCCCAACACTATCTTGTAGCAACAGTTGCACAGGTGTAGAATTTGCCTTATGGACGCGCGCCACCTCCCGACGCGCTACGAGAGAAAGGATCGGCCGATTAGGGCGCAAATGAGGACGGCGGTTGCGGTGTTCGGCGGAATGGCCGCGGTGGCCTTGGCGGTCGGATTCGGCGGATTGGGCGTCAGCCCGACCGGCGCCGCGGCGACACACTCGCCGTCCGCCATCACGTCGGCACCTTCGGTTGCGTCCGGCGGCCACCCGGCCACCCTGGCCGGCTGCGTGTCCGGTCTCGACTGCTAGTCGAAGCGTTTTCCCGATGGCCCATCCCGGTGATGGGCCATCCGCCTTTCTGGGCCTCGAAGCCCCTGTGGCGCATCCCGTTTGCCCGGGCGCGCACCGGGGTAATGCCAAGTGGACCAGTTGCACCTGGTGCAAGTGGGGATTGGGGAACTTCGAGATGAGATCTGCAGCCAGAAACTCGGTCGCGCTCTTCGGCGGTGCGGCCATGCTCGTGCTCGCCGTCGGATGCGGGGGCGGCAACAAGGGACCGAACAGCAGCACCACCACGCCGACGACCACGCCGTCGTCCAGCGTGGCCCCGTCCACGCCCGGCGGAGGCGGCGGCACCACGGGCGGCCCCACGGGCGGCGGAGGGCCCGGCGGCGGTGGCGGCAGCGTCCCCGGCGGCCCCACCGGCGGTGGAGGACCCGGCGGCGGTGGCGGCAGCGTGCCCGGCGGCCCCACGGGTGGCGGCGGCCCGGGCGGCGGTGGCGGCAGCATCCCCGGTGTCGGGGGTGGTGGCGGCGGCCCGGGTGGCGGGGGAGGTTGCGTCGGCAACGTCTGCGGCGGCTACTGACATCTCGCCGAAACGGCGCCAACGCACCACAACACAGACTTGCTCCCTAGTCGGCGGGGCTGGTATCCCCGGCCCCGCCGGCTGAAAACTTCTCGCACACCGAGCGTTCTGGCGTAACGGCCTAGGCCGGACACCGCATTCGAGTTATGGTTCTGGCCAACTCGGCTGCAAGGGGATCTCGATGACGAAACTCAGGTTTGGATACTTCATCGCGCCGTTTCATCGGGCGGGCACGAACCCCACGCTCGCGCTGCAGCGCGACCTGTCCTTCATCGAGCACCTCGACGCCCTTGGCTTCGACGAGGTGTGGCTGGGCGAACACCATTCGGCGGGCAGCGAGATCATCAGTTCGCCGGAGATCTTCATCGCCGCGGCGGCCGAGCGCGCCAAGCGCATTCGCTTTGGCACAGGCGTCATTTCGCTCTCGTACCACAACCCGCTCTGGGTCGCCGACCGGCTGATGCTGCTGGATCACCTCACCCACGGCAGGATCATCGGCGGTGTGGGGCCCGGCTCCCTGCCCAGCGATTCGTCGATGATCGGGCTCACTCCGACCGACACCCGTGAGCTGCTCGAGACGAACCTGGATATCGTCGCCCGCTTGCTCGCGGGCGAAACCGTGAGCGCCAAGACGGCCACGCACCAGCTGTTCGACGCCAGGTTGCAGCTCGCCCCCTATTCCGACGGCGGGATCCCGCTGTCGGTGGCCGCGGTCGCGTCGCCGACAGGCGCGCGGCTGGCCGGCAAGCATGGCATCGGCCTGCTGTCCATCGGCGCGACGCTGACCGTCGAGGGTTTCAACGCGCTGTCCTATCACTGGGGCATCGTCGAGGAGCGGGCGGCGGCCTTCGGCACGCAGGTCGACCGCAAGAACTGGAGCCTGGTCGGCCTGTTCCATCTCGCCGAAACGGAGAAGCAGGCGCGCGAAGAGGTGAAGTTCGGCATCGAGCCATGGTTCCGGTACTTCCAGAAGGTGGCCGCGTTCCCGCAGATGACGATGCCCGGCGAGCAGCTCGACGAGATGATCGACGTCATCAACGACAACGGCGCGGGTGTGATCGGCACGCCGGAGCGGGCACGGGAACAGGTGCAGCGGCTATGGGATCAATCCGGCGGGTTCGGCTGCATGCTGCAGATGGGCCACGAGTGGGCGAACCCGGCCGCCACCCGGCGGTCCGCCGAACTGTTCGCCGCCGAAGTGATGCCGCATTTCCAGGGCCAGGCGCAGCCGACGTTGGACGCCGCCGCCCGGGCCGGACAGGCCCGCGAGAGCCTCGCGCAATCTCAGCTGGATGCGGTCGCGCACATGACCAAGAAGTATCAGGACGAAGTCGACGCCAAGTAGCGATCCGCAGGCTTCATATTCCGGCGACAGCCGCTTCCCAGCCGGCAGCTAGGGTCTCGGCGCACAACTGTGGGATGACCACCACCCCTCACCATCCCAGGCGCCGGATTGCGCGGCTCTTCTTCGCGGCGGCCGCGGCCGTCGCGCTGCTGACCCTGGTCGACGCGGCGCAGGCATCGGCGCGCCCGACCGACGCGACGGCCTTCCCACAGACACCGCCCAACCTCTCCGGCGGGAGCGGTTTCGCCGCCGATGACGGCGACGACGAGGCTCGACTGCAGCAGCAGCTTGCTCAGCAGCAGCTGCAGCAGTCCATGCAGCAGGCCGAACAGCAAAACGAAGAGGCGCAGCAGCAGTTCGAACAGAGCATGCAGCAGGCTCAGCTCGACGAGCAGCAGGCCAACAACCCATAGCGCCCGCCTTGGGCGCAGGCGGTTAGGGCTGGGAGTTCGACTCGCGCTCGGCCGTCTCCACCAGCCGGCGCGCGAAGAACCGGACCGCTCCACCCATCGCGACCCGCAGCACCGGACCCGTCCCGCGAACGCCCTCGACGAACGAGCCGGTCCAGCGGAGGTCGGTGCCGCCGGCCGGGTTCGGCGTCAGGACCACCTCGCCGACGTAGTCCTTGATCGGGGTCGACGGCGCGATGAGCTTGTAGACGTGCCGCCGGTCCGGCTCGTATTCGACGGTTTCCTCCTGCACGAGCACCGGCCACATCCCGAGCTTGCGGACCGCCCCGATCCCGCCCGGCGCGGGATCACCCTGCCGGGCCCAACTCGAGTGGACGACGATGGGCTTGGCCCACTTCGACCAGTTCGCGCCGTCGGTCACGAGGCGGAACAGCGTCGCGGCGGGCGCGGTGCTGGTGCGGGCGACCTCGAACGAATGCGTCCTGCCTGACATGACCCACTCCCCGGTAACTCGTCCCCGACCCTGCCGGCCGCTCGCGCGTAGGCTACCGCCCACACCGCGCCCGTGCGGGGCGGGGTTCGCCGGCCCCTCCACTGGCGGCGCGGCGAAAGCACCCGGCGGCCCCTCCGAGGTTGCCTAGAATCGGCGAATGCGGCGGGCGCTGTTCATGTTTGCCGTCACGATCTTGCTCGGCGCGTGCGGCGGCCACGACGGTGCCCGCGCGACCTCCACCGCCGGCCGCCCCGACGCCCACGTCCGCGGTCAGCGGGTCCTCGACGACGCCATCGGCGCACGCGAGCCGGGGTGCTCGGCCGCTGTCGGCGTCGAGGGCAAAGTCGCCTGGACGGGTGTGCGCGGCGTAGCGGACGTCTCGACGCACGAAGCCATCACGCCCGACACCGTGTTCGACATCGCGTCGGTGTCCAAGCAGTTCACCGCCGGCGCGGTGCTGCTGCTGGTCGACGGCGGTGAGCTGACGCTGGGCGACCCCGTTTCCCGGTACCTGCCCGAGCTGCCGGCGTGGGCGAGCACCGTCACCCTCGAACAGCTGATGCACCAGACGAGCGGGATCCCCGACTACGTCGGCTTGCTCGAGGCGCAGGGGTCCCAGGTCGGCGACCGCACGACCGAGGAGCAGGCCTTGCGGGCGCTGGCCGGCGTCGACCAGCTCGAGTTCGAACCCGGTTCGCGGTTCGAGTACTCCAACTCCAATTACTTGCTGCTCGGCGAGATCGTTCACCGCACCGCGCGCTCACCGTTGCCGGATTTCCTCTCCAGCCACTTCTTTCGCCCCCTCGGACTGAACATGATCGTCGATCCCACCGGGTCGATTCCCGGTAAGGCCGTCGGCTACGACAAGGACGGCAACGTGGTCGCGTCCGGCTGGGAGCAGGTCGGTGACGGCGGCATCCAAACCACACCGAGCCAACTCGTCCGCTGGGCGGACAATTACCGCACCGGCCGCGTGGGCGGTCCCGCGCTGCTCCGTGCGCAATTGGCCGGAGCCGTGCCGACCGAGCCGGGCGGGAGTGACCGCTACGGCGCCGGGGTCTACCTGTTCGCGAACGGCACGCTCGATCACGATGGATCGTGGGGCGGGTTCGTCACGGCTTTCCGGGTCAGCAAGGATCGGGCTACGTCGCTGGCCATTAGCTGCAACAGCGACAAGCAAGATCCGGAAGCCCTCGCGGACGCGCTGGGAAAACTCTGGATGTAGCTCACGTATTCGGTTCGCAGACAACGGCCTTCGCGTGCGGCGTGCCGATGATCACGTTCGCGGCACGACGGGTTGCCGCATCGCCTTGCCTACAGTGGGGTTCATGGAGTTCGGTTCCGGGCGACACGCCCACGGTGTCCCCGGCATGCTCAAGATCGAGGACTGCCTGGACGCCGAGGGCAACATCATGCCGCCGCCGGACGTCACGCTGATCTCCCTCATCGATCGCAACATCGCGAACGTCGGTGACGCCGTGGCGTACCGCTTCCTGGACTACAACCGCTCGGCCGACGGGGTGGCGGAAGAGGTGACGTGGAAGCAGTTCGGCGTCCGGCTGGAAGCGATCGGCGCGCGCGTCCAGGAGGCCGCCGGCCATGGCGAGCGGGTCGCCGTCCTGGCGCCGCAGAGCCTGGACTATGTGATGGGCTTCTACGCGGCCATCAAGGCCGGCACCATCGCGGTGCCGCTGTTCGCGCCGGAGTTGCCCGGCCACGCCGAACGCCTGGACACGGCCCTGCGCGATTCGCAGCCGACGGCCGTGTTGACGACGGTGGCGGCCAGGGGAGCGGTCGAGAACTTTCTGAGCACGCTCCCGCAGCTGCGGCGGCCGCGGGTCATCATCATCGACGAGATACCCGATTCGGCGCGGGAATCGTTCACCCCCACCGGGCTGCGCCACGACGACGTCTCCCACCTGCAGTACACGTCGGGTTCGACGCGGCCCCCGGTCGGCGTCGAGATCACGCACCGGGCGGTGGGCACCAACCTCGTGCAGATGATCCTTTCGATCGACCTGCTGGACCGCAACACCCACGGTGTGAGCTGGCTGCCGCTGTACCACGACATGGGCCTGTCGATGATCGGCTTCCCGGCGGTGTACGGGGGACACTCCACCCTGATGTCGCCCGCGGCGTTCGTGCGCAGGCCGCAGCGCTGGATCAAAGCCTTGTCGGCCGAGGCGGGGCGGGCGGTCACCGCGGCGCCGAACTTCGCCTACGAATGGACCGCCCAGCGGGGGCTGCCCGCGCCGGGTGAGGCCGTCGACCTAAGCAATGTGGTGCTGATCATCGGATCCGAACCGGTCAGCATCGACGCGATCAGCGCTTTCAATAAGGCGTTCGCCCCGTACGGTCTACCGCCGACGGCCTTCAAGCCTTCCTACGGCATCGCGGAGGCAACCCTGTTCGTCGCGACGATCGCGCCCGAAGCGGAGGCGACCCCGACCTATTTCGACCGCGAGGAGCTGGGCGCCGGTCGCGCGGTGCGGGTGGCGGCCGACGCCCCCGGGGCCGTCGCGCAGGTGTCCTGCGGCCAGGTGGGCCGCAGCGAATGGGCGGTCATCGTCGACCCGGACGGCGGCGACGAACTGCCCGACGGTCGCGTCGGCGAGATCTGGGTGCAGGGCAACAACGTCGGCCGGGGCTACTGGGGGCTGCCCGACGACACGAAGCGCGCCTTCGGCGGCCGGCTGCGGTCTCGGTTGGCCGAGGGCAGTCACGCGGCGGGTTCGGCCGTCGACCGCGCGTGGCTGCGGACCGGGGACCTGGGCACCTATCTCGACGGCGAGCTTTACGTCACCGGTCGGATCGCCGACATGGTCACCGTCGCCGGACGCAACCACTACCCGCAGCACATCGAGGCGACCGTCGCCGAAGCGTCCCCGATCGTCCGGCGCGGATACGTAACCGCTTTCGCCGTGCCGGCTGGGGAATCCGATGCCCAGCTGGTGATCATCGCCGAGCGCGCGACGGGCACCAGCCGGGTCGATCCGCAGCCGGCAATCGAGGCGATCCGGGCCGCCGTCATGCGCCGCCACGGGCTGCCGGTCGCCGACGTGTGTTTCCTGCCGGCCGGCGCCATCCCGCGCACCACCAGCGGCAAGCTCGCTCGCCGGGCCTGCCGCGCCCAGTACCTGAGCGGCGGCCTGGGCGCGCACTGATTCGGGCGGACGGCCGGAAAATCGGCCGTGGCCCCCTCGGCTGACTTAGTCTCCATGCGGAAGGCAGGACGATGGTTCTCAAGGTTGCGGTGTCGGCTGACCTGATCGGCGGCGACGTGGATGCCGGCTACGGAAAGGTCGCCGACGCCTTTCGCGCCAGTTTCCGCGACGGCGCGGAGGTGGGTGCGGCCGTCGCCGTGTACCGCGACGGGGTCAAGGTCGTCGACCTGTGGGGCGGCTACCGCAACGGGCTGGCGAAACAGCCGTGGCGGCCCGACACGATGGTCAACATGTTCTCCACGACCAAAGGCGTCGCCGCCCTGGTGGTGGCGGCCGCGGTCTCCCGCGGGCTCATCTCCTACGACGCCAAGGTCACCGACTACTGGCCGGAATTCGGGCAGGCGGGCAAAGGCGACGTGACGGTCCGTCAACTCCTGGGGCATCAGGCCGGGCTGTGCGCGCTCAGACCACGGCCGACGCTCGCCGACGTCGCCGATCCGGCCCGGCTCTCGCCGATCCTGGCGGGCCAGGCACCGGCGTGGCGCCCGGGCTCCCGGCACGGCTATCACGCGATCACGCTGGGTTGGTACGAATCCGAATTGATCCGCCGGACCGATCCGGCCGGCCGCACGCTGGGCCGGTTCATGGCCGACGAGATCGTCCGGCCGTTGGGTCTCGACCTGCACATCGGCCTGCCGGACTCGGTCGAGCGCGACCGGGTCGCGCACGTCCACAACTGGGCGCGCGCGGAAACGCTGCTGCACCTGAACGTGATGCCGGCCGGGTTCGTGGGCGCCTCGCTCAACCCGGTCGGCCTGACGGCGCGCGCCGTCGGGGTCCCGCGCGGCGTGAACGCGTTCAACGGCGACTACAACCGCGACGACGTGCGCGCGGTCGAGATCCCGTCGGCCAACGGCATCGGCACGGCCCGGTCGGTGGCGCGCATGTACGGCAGCGCGGCCACCGGGGGAGCCGAGCTTGGCCTGCGCGCCGACACCCTCGAGGCGCTGGCCGCGCCGGCGCAACCGCCCAGCCAGGGTGTGCGCGACAAGGTGATGAACGTCGACGTGGCGTATTCACTCGGCTTCTGTAAACCGGTGCCCCACTTCGAATTCGGCTCCTCGGGCAGGGCCTTCGGGACGCCCGGCTTCGGCGGGTCGTTCGGCTGCGCCGACCCGGACACCGGCGTCGGGTTCGCCTACGTGATGAACCGGCTGGGTTTTCACCTGTGGAGCGACCCGCGCGAACTGGCGTTGCGGCAGGCGCTGTTTCGCGACGTCCTCGGGGTGCGACCGCAGACGTGACGATCCCAGCCCCCGGGCCGCCGAGTGTGGGACCTACGCACGAAAACGGCCCTCGATCCGTGCATAGGCCCCACGTTGGACGGCATGTCGGTCGGCCGCGGGTGGCATCCTGGCCGTGTGGGTTTGCTCATCCGGCTGGCGGAGCTGTTGATCGTGATCCTGCCCCTGGCGGGTGCCGCCGTCGCCGTTGTCCGCTCGTTCGGCGCCAACCGGCGCGCGGCCGAGCAACCGCCGGTCACCGACCGGGCGGAAGCGCCGCCGGACACCGGCGACAATCACGTCGCGCAGTGGCGGTCGCTGCGCCGGGTCGTCGAGGAGCACAGCCGTACCGACACCCGATGGCTCGACTATGAACTCGACGTCGCCAAGCTTCTGGACTTCCCGATGATGACCGACATGCGCGATCCGCTGACGGTCGCCTTCCACAAGGCCAAGCTGCGGGCCGATTTCCTGCGCCCGGTCAAAGCCGAAGACCTCCTCGACGACCGGGAAGCCGCCGCGCAATACCGGTCCGCCGTCGAGGACTACGTGACCGCCTTCAACACCGCGGAGACAGAAGCGAAGCGCAGGCGGCGCAGCGACTTCTCCAGCTCGGACCAGCAGCGAATCGCGCGCGCCCAGAACCTGCTGCGCGTGGCGTCGGACCCCGCCGCGGCACCACAGGAACGACGGCGCGCCTACGAGTTGGCCCGTCAGGAACTCGATGGCCTCCTCGTCCTGCCGGCGACCACGCAAGCCGCCATCGAGCGCAGGGCCTTCGGGGAGCTGGAGGGATGACCGCGACGCCCGACCCGCCGGTCGCCGAACCCGGCGGGGACCCACCTCTCGCGGGATTTTCGGTCACGCCGCCGCCGCTTCGCGGCCCCGTCACCTTCGATCAGCGGTGGCGTGACCTGACCTTCATCCATTGGCCGGTCCGGCCCGAGACCGTCGCAACGATGTACCCGCCCGGCACCCGCCCGGACGTCTTCTCCGATGGGATGACCTACGTCGGTCTGATCCCCTTCGTCATGGACGGCACCAAAGTTGGTTCCGCCCTTCCTCTTCCATACTTCGGCAGCTTCCCGGAGACCAACGTGCGGCTCTATTCCGTCGACGATTCCGGCCGGCACGGTGTGCTGTTCCGGTCGCTGGAAACGGCTCGGCTGGCGGTCGTGCCGGTCGTCCGGGCCGGCCTCGGCGTGCCCTATACCTGGGCGCGAATGCGGACAAGCCGGGACGGCGACCGCGTCACGTACCACAGCGTGCGCCTGTGGCCCCGGCGCGGCCTGCGCAGCAGCATCGCGATCACCGTCGGCGCCGCGGTGGACCCGACGCCGCTGGAGGTCTGGCTTACCGCCCGGTGGGGCGCACACACCCGCACGGCCGGCCGAACCTGGTGGATACCGAACGAACACGAACCCTGGCCGTTGCGCGCGGCCGACATCGTCGAGCTGGACGACGAGCTGGTGGCGGCCGCCATGGTGCGCCCCGCCGGCGAGCGCTTGCGAGCGCTCTTCTCGCCCGGCGTGCGAACCCGTTTCGGCCGCCGCGTCGTCGTCGCATGACCTATGGGCAGGTGTATCCGCCGTCGATGACGAGGTCAGATCCGGTCATGTAGCTGGAGGCCTCGCCGGCCAGGTAGAGGTAGAGGCCGGTAAGTTCCTCGGGGCGACCGATCCGGCCGAGCGGGATCTTCGGCTCCCACAGCCGGTGATATTCCGTCATCGGCTCCACGAGCTCCGTGAGGATGTAACCGGGGCTGACGCTGTTGACCCGGATGTTGTGCGGCGCCAACTCCACGGCCATGGCCTTGGTCAGGTGGATCACCGCCGCTTTCGACGTGCAGTAGTGACCCACCTGCTGCGGGATGTTGATGATGTGGCCGGACATCGAGGCCGTGGTGATGATGCTGCCGCCGTGACCCTGCCGGACCATCGCTCTGGCCGCCGCCTGGGCGGTGAGGAAAACGCCTGTGACATTGGTGCTTTGGATGCGTTCGAACTCTACGGGCGACATGTCCAGCATCGGAGTCACGGTGATGATGCCGGCGTTGCAGACGGCGATGTCGACCCCGCCCAACTCCGCGGTCACCCGGTCCACCATCGCGGTCACCTGGTCGGGCCGGGTAACGTCGCAGGGGATCGGCACCACCCTGCCCTCGGCGTCCGCCGCGATCTCGCGGGCCACCTCCTGCAAGTCCTCGGCGCGCCGCGCGGCGATCGCCACGTCGGCACCGGCCTGCAGATACGCCTGCGCCACCTTCTTGCCGATGCCGCTGGATGCCCCGGTGACCAACGCCCGTTTGCCGCGCAGATCAAACAACTTCAAGACGTTCATGCGAGATCCCCATCCAGACGAGCGACCAACAACCGAAACACGTTCTAGTGTGTCCGCCATGGGCAAATTCACCAGGGCAGAAATCGAGCAAGCGGTCGAGAACTACACGCGGGTGGTGGAGGGGTGCAGCGCCTCGGGCGACTGGCGTCCGTTCGCCGATCTCTTCACCGAGGATGTCGTCTACACCGAACATCACTACGGAGTGTTTCACGGCCGCGAGGCGGTGCGGGACTGGATCGTCGCCGTCATGGCGCCCTTCCCGCACATGCGATTTCCGTCCGACTGGACGGCCTACGACGAGGACAACGACGCCGTGGTGGTGATGATCAAGAACTTGCTCGACCACCCGACGGATCCAAAAGGTGAGCCCTTCTGGTTCCCGAACTGGACCCGGCTGGTCTACGCCGGCGACGGCTTGTTCTCCAGCGAGGAGGACATCTACAACCCCAACCGGGACGCACCCGGCGTCGTGACGGCCTGGCTGCAGGCCGGCGGCCGGCTCGAGAGCGACGAGATCCTGCAGCCGGGCGCCTGAGCCCCCGGGACTAGACGGACGCCGGCTGCCGACCCCGCCGCCGCGACCTGACCGCCGCCAGCGCCTGCTCCCACGCCAGCATCGTGGCGGCCTTCATGTTGGCCGGCTTCATACTGTCCCGCGACAGCAGCGCGGTGGCCGCCGCCTTGGTGGTCGTCGACGCCTTCGACAGGTGGCCGGAGTCGAAGGGCGGCTGCGGGTCGTATTCGATCGCCAGCTGAATCGCCTTGGCGCGGCCCTCGCCGCCGATCTCCCCGGCGAGCCAGAGCGCCAGGTCCAGTCCCGCCGACACCCCCGCACACGTGACGATGTTGCCCTGGTGCACGATCCGCTCGTCGCCCACCGGCACCGCGCCGAACGCCTTCAACGCCGGAACGGTCAGCCAGTGCGACGTAGCGCGGCGGCCCTCGAGGAGGCCGGCGGCCGCTAGGATCACCGACCCCGAGCACACCGATGTCATCCACGCGGCGTTTCGATGCGCCTGGCGCAGCCAGTCCAGCAGCGCCTCATCGCGGGCGTGCACCGGGGTGGACGGGCCACCCGGCACGAGAACCACGTCGGGCGAAGGGGTTTCGGCCAGCGAGTGGGTCGCCCCGATGACCAGTACGCCGGAGTCGGCGGTGATCGGCCCCGCCCGGTGCCAGACGAACCGCACCTCGGCGTCCGGCAGGTTGCGCAGCACCTCGTACGGGCCGATCATGTCGAGCGCGGTGAAGCCCGGATAGCTCACGATCGCGATCTGGGTCATGGTGTCGTCCTTTCCTCTCAGGCGAAAGCCTTGCGGTACTGGTCCGGCGGAATGCCGACCCGACGAAGGAAGTTGCGCCGCATGGTCTCCGCGGTGCCGAAGCCGCAGCGGGTGGCGATGGCGACGACGGTGTCGTCGGTTTCCTCCAACTGCCGGCGCGCGGCTTCGGTGCGAATCCGCTCGACGTACTGGCCGGGCGCCTCGCCGACTTCGGCGGTGAACACCCGGGTGAAGTGCCGGGGGCTCATCGCCGCGCGACGGGCCAGCTCGTCGATGCTGTGCTCGCCGCCCGGCTCGGCCTCGATCGCCTCCTGCACGGCGCGAATCGAGTTGCGCTTGGCCCGCGGCATCCACACCGGCGCCGCGAACTGTGTCTGCCCGCCGGGGCGGCGCAGATACAGCACCAGCCAGCGCGCGACGGTCTGCGCGACCTCGGTGCCGTGGTCGTCCTCCACCAACGAGAGCGCCAGGTCGATGCCCGCGGTGACACCCGCCGCGGTCCACACGGTGTCCGAGCTGCGGACGAAGATCGGATCCGGGTCCACGTCGATCGCGGGGAACTCGCGGGCCAGCCGCCCGGCGAAAGCCCAGTGGGTGGTCACCCGCTGCCCGTCCAGGAGGCCCGCCTCGGCTGCCAGGAACGCGCCCGTGCACACCGTGACCACGCGGCGGGCGGTCGTGGCGACGGCCTTGATCCAGCCGATCAGCTCGGCATCCGACCGCGCGGCGTCGACACCGCCGCCGCCGGGCAACACCACCGTGTCGATCTGTTCGCCGGGTTCGCCCGGGTCCGGCAGCGGGGCCGCGACGAAGGCCAGCCCCGTCGGGGTGGTGACCGCCTGGCCGCCGATGGAGGCCAGGGCGACGTCGTACCCGCCGCCGGTGAGCAGCGACGCGCCGGTGAAGACCTCGTGCGGCCCCACCACGTCGAGCGCCTGCACGCCGGGGAAACCGGCGATGACCACCCTGCGAGTCATGGACCTAAGTTTTCGGCACAACCCGGCATGTCGTCTACGTCATGCACCCCACCAATTAGGACACGGGGACCTGGCCCGTAGCGGCCGCGGCGGGCTTGGCAGACTGTGCGACATGGCACAGATAACGTTGCGTGGAAACCCGATCAACACCGTCGGCGAGCTTCCCTCCGTCGGATCGCCGGCGCCGGCCTTCACCCTGACGGGCGGCGACCTGGGGGAGGTGAGTAGCGACCAGCTCGGCGGTAAGGCATTGGTGCTCAACATCTTCCCGTCCGTGGACACGCCGGTGTGCGCGACCAGCGTCCGGACGTTCAACGAGCGTGCCGCCGCCAGCGGCGCCACGGTGGTGTGCGTGTCCAAGGACCTGCCGTTCGCGTTCGCCCGGTTCTGCGGGGCGGAGGGCATCGACAACGTGAAGACGGGTTCGGCGTTCCGCAGCAGCTTCGGCGAGGACTACGGCGTCACCATCAACGACGGCCCGATGGCGGGTCTGCTGGCCCGGGCCATTGTGGTGGTCGGCGCCGACGGCAAGGTCGCCTACACCGAGCTGGTCCCGGAGATCGCCCAGGAGCCCAACTACGACGCGGCGCTGGCCGCGGCGGGCTGACCCTCAGCTAACCGCCTTTTCGCCGAGCGCTTCGGCAGCTCGGTTGTTTGCGATGTGCCGGCGCCCGTCGCGTTGAGCTGCCTGTCGCCCGCCGAACGTGTTAGCCTGACCATTCCGCCGGACGGGCGGTGGAATGGTCGGCGGCAAAGGAGTACCGGCGATGGACGGCGGCAAGGTCGGTGTTGTCGCGGGGGTGCTGGTGAGTGTGGTGAGCCTGCAACTCGCCGGCTGTAGTTCCAAGCCCACCATCAAGCCCGACGGCGCGGAGCAATCGGTGGTCGACGTGGTCTCCAAACAGACCGGTTTCCGTCCGGCCGATGTGCACTGCCGGTCCGGGGTGGAAGCCAAAGTCGGAATGCAGTTCGACTGTCATTTCACCGGGCCCGAAGGCGTGCAGTACACCGCGAACATGCGCATCACCAAAGTCGACGGCGAGCGGGTCGAGTTCGACGTCAAGACCCATCCAAGCTAGGCCCTAGCCGGTCCGCGGTGGCCGCCAGCACCTCGCGGCACCCCGCCCACATTCCCTCGATGATGGCGGCGGCCGGCGGGAGGTCCGCGATCCGTCCGGCCACCTGACCGGTGTTGGCGACGCTGGCGTCCATGTCCCCGTCGAAGTAGAGCCGCTGCACGCGCTGCAGTGCCGCGGCGCCCTCGGCGGAAGACGTTGCCGCGTCCAGCCTTTCGGCGGCGTCCGTCCGGATGACGCGCATCATCCGTTTGCCGTCGAGCGGCAGCAGCACGGTCGCCGTCTCGTCGGCCGCAACGACCGCCCGCTTGAGGTTGCCGTGCACCGGCGAGTCGGCCGAGGCCAGCAGCCGGGTGCCCATCTGCACACCTTCGGCCCCGAGGACGAAAGCGGCCGCCATCGAGCGCGCGTCGCAGATACCGCCCGCGGCCACGATGGGGACGTCGACATGTGCGGCCACCAGGGGCAGCACCACCATGGTCGACGCCCCGAATCGGTTCTTGAACCCGCCGCCCTCCACACCCTCGACCACGAGCCCGTCCACTCCGGCGTCGACGGCTTTGCGTGCCGCCGCCAGCGTGCCCACCACGTGAAAGACGGTGATGCCGGCGTCGTGCAGCCGGTCGGTGAACAGCGCCGGATCGCCCGCCGAGGTGGTGACGAAGCGAATATCGTTGGCCGCCAGCAGATCCACCGTGGCCGGGTCGCGGTTCATGATCAGCGCGATGTTCGCGCCCACCGGCCGGTCGGTGAGGTCACGCACCCGTCGCAGATCGGCCCGGCCCCGGTCGGACGTCGTCTCGATGATGCCCAGCCCGCCCGCGTTGGACACCGCCGCGGCTAGTTGCGCACCGGCGATGTAGGTCATCGGCGCCTGGATGATCGGGATGTCGATGCGCGCCAGTTCGCAGACCCGGTTGGTCGTGTTCATGATTCCCTCGGGTCGATGAGGTCGCGAAACCCGGCGGCGGGATAGACCGACGCGCCCAGGCCCTCGACGCGGTCGCTGAGCCCCTTATCCGACGTGACCACCCGGATCTCGTGCGGACTGGGGTCCCCCTCGACCCGCCGGACGATCTCGTCGTCGGCCGAGTTCGCGGCCGCCCTGGGCGCGTACGCGATCTCGATAATCGATGCGGGAATGGCGGTCGACGGCGGCCGCTCGAACACCACCGTCACGCGGTCCCCGTGGGTGGCGGCCCAGCGGTCGAGGCGGTCGGCCAGCGCGACCATGGCGCGGCCGCGGTCCTTCCACCAACCGTCCGGGCGGCTCCCGATCACGTTCATACCGTCCACGATCCACCGCACGACCCCTACGGTAAGGCGGCAGCTCATGCGCGCTCACGCTCACCCGCGAATTTCATTCTTTTCAACGCTAAGCGGTTGGTACGGTCACCGATATCAGTTCCCCGCTGATGCCGTCGCAACGATGGGACAGGTGAATGACGTCGATAGCCGACACCGCCGACAGGGTTGTCTCGCTGGCCCGCGGAATGCGCGAACTGGTGCGAGCCGAGGCCGCCGAATCCGAACGGGCACGCACGCTCACTCCCGCGGTCGTCGACGAGATGTGGGCGAGCGGGCTGATGTCCGCGTTCAACCCCGTCGAGGCCGGCGGTGTCGAGCCGTCGTTCACCGAGATGATCGAGACGTGGATCGAAATGGCCTGGCAGGACGGTTCTTTCGGTTGGGTCGGCATCGCCAACCTGCCGTCCTCGTTCGCCGCCGCGGCGTATCTGCCCGACGAGGGTTTCGCGGAGGTGTTCGCGGCGCACGACAACCGCGTCACCATGGGCGGCCAATTCTTCCCCAACGGGCAGGGGGCCGCGGTCGACGGTGGCTACCTGGTGAGCGGGTCGTGGAGTTTCGGCTCGGGCATCGGTCACTCGCAGTACGTCGCCGCAGGTTTCCTGCCGATGGATGACGGCGAAATGCGCTGGATCAGCGAGGGCTTCCCCGAGATGCGGGTGGCGGTGATTCCCCGGGAGCAGATCAGTTTCGACGACGGCTGGTTTGTGCAGGGCCTCAAGGGGACTGG
Organism: Mycobacterium paraffinicum; assembly: GCF_001907675.1. Classification (GTDB taxonomy): domain Bacteria; phylum Actinomycetota; class Actinomycetes; order Mycobacteriales; family Mycobacteriaceae; genus Mycobacterium; species Mycobacterium paraffinicum_A. Next base: position 25,809 of record NZ_MPNT01000007.1, on the reverse strand, counting down.
GTCCTATGACTACAGCGTCCAGGAGGTGTTCGTGCCGGCGAGCCGCACCTTCGAGCTCTTCGTGCGCCGGCCGTACCGGGGGACATCGCCGGCCACCCGGATGGGGCTGATGCCCGTCACCGCCGCCGGCCACGCGTCCTGGGCGCTCGGCGTCGCCAAGAGCATGCTGGATGACGTTCAGGAGCTGGCGGCGACGAAGTTCCGCATGAGCGACATGGCATCGCTGGCCAGCCGACCGACCTTCCAGAAAGGACTGGCGCACCACCGAGCGGCGTGGCGCGCCGCGCGTCTGCTGGTGCTCGACGCGTTCACCACCGCCGAGGCCGCGGTCGCGGCGGGGGAGGACCTGACGCCCACCCTGCGCGCGGACATGCGGGTGGCCGCCGTCTATGCGACCGACACGGCCCGCGGCTGCGCCGAGTGGGCCCACTTGGTCGCGGGCACCAGCTCGATCCGGGAGGGCAGCCGGCTCGAGCGCGCCTTCCGCGACATCTACACCGGCACGCAGCACGCCTTCATCAGCGAGAAAGTGGCGATCGACGTCGCGCAGATTTGGCTCGGCATCATCGAGGACCAGCCGGGGTTGTGAAGGGCCGCCCGGCGGCGGCCATCCGACCGATGAACCCTGAAAGCCCGGGCGTTGTCCCAACGTCGCCTACTATCAGCGCGTGCGCGGTTCAAAGATCCTGATCACCGGCCCGACCGGGCAACTCGCAACCCCCATCGCCCGGGCGCTGGCGGCCGACAACGAGGTGTGGGGCATCGCCCGCTTCACCGATCCCGCCGCGCGTGAGGGCCTGGAGAAGGCCGGCGTCCACTGCCAGACGGTTAACTTAGCTGCCGGCGACTTCAGCGCTCTGCCAAGCGATTTCGAGTATGTCCTCAACCTCGCGGTCGCCAAGAGCGGGAACTGGGACACCGACCTCGCGGCCAACGCGGAGTCGGTCGGCCTGCTCATGGCGCACTGCCGCGGCGCGAAGGCCTTCCTGCACTGTTCCTCCGCCGCGGTCTACGACCCGCCGGACGACCTTCCCCGCACCGAGGCCGCCGCCCTGGGCGACAACCACAAGTGCCTGTTTCCCACCTATTCCATCTCCAAGATCGCCGGGGAGGTCGTCGCCCGGTCGACGGCGCGGGTTCTCGGGATTCCCACCACCATCGCCCGGCTCAACGTTCCCTATGGCGACAACGGCGGGTGGCCGTTCTATCACATGGAGATGATGCTGGCGGGCATCCCGATCCCGGTCCCGCCCGGTGAATCGGCCCAGTACAACCCGATTCACGAGGACGACATCATCGCGACCATCCCGAAGTTGCTCGAGGTGGCCTCGGTCCCCGCCACGACGGTCAACTGGTGTGGCGATCAGACGGTCAGCATTCAGGACTGGTGTGGTTACCTCGGCTCGCTGGTCGGCAAGGAGCCGGTTTTCGAGGTGAGCGCGCAGGCGCTGCGCGGCAATCCCACAGCCAGCGAACGGATGCACGAATTGATCGGCGGCACGACCGTCGACTGGCGTGACGGACTGCGCCGCATGGCCGCCAAGTTCCATCCGGAGTTGGTCGGCGCGTAGGGCTTACGAATGCGCCCAGAATCCGATCAGGCGCGGCTGCGCGCGCTCGCGCTGCTCAGACGTGTACGTGACCGGATCGATCGGGACTACGCGCGGCCTCTCGACGTGGAGGCGCTCGCCCGCGAGGTGCACATGTCGGCGGGCCACCTCAGTCGCGAGTTCCGCCGTGCCTACGGCGAGTCGCCGTACTCCTATCTGATGACCCGACGCGTCGAGCGCGCGATGGCGCTGCTGCGCCGCGGCGACCTGAGCGTCACCGAGGTGTGCTTCGCCGTCGGCTGCTCCTCGTTGGGCACCTTCAGCACGCGCTTCACCGAACTGGTCGGCGTGCCGCCGAGCACCTACCGACGCCGGGCGGTGGACGCGCTGGCCGGACTGCCGCCGTGCGTGGCGAGACAGGTGACCAGACCGGTCAGGAATCGAGAAGCACCGGTCACTGGGCCGCACCTAGCCTGACCCCATGGACATCACGATTCACTCGAGCTTCCTGCCGCATGACGACCCGGAGTCCTCGCTCGCGTTCTATCGCGACACGCTCGGCTTCGATGTTCGCCTCGATGTCGGAAAGGGCAAGATGCGCTGGATCACCGTGGGCCCCCCGAACCAGCCGGATACCTCGATCGTCCTGAACCCCCCGGCTGCCGACCCGGGCATCACCGACGAGGAGCGGCGCGTCATCGCCGAGATGATGGCCAAGGGCAGCTACGCCACGTTGCTGTTGGCCACCAAAGACCTCGACCGCACCTTCGAGCGGTTGCAGGCCGACGACGTCGACGTCGTCCAGGAGCCGACAGACCAGCCGTACGGGCTGCGCGACTGCGCGGTCCGCGACCCCGCCGGCAACCTGATCCGCATCCAACAGCTGCGCTAGGCAGTTGGGTAGCGGCCGTTTTCGCGGCCCCGTGCGTCGAACCCATCCGTGACCGCGGCCTTGACCGCGCCGCACCCCCAATGCTAAGCAAGTGCTCAGCATTGGGGGGTTCCGGCCGAATGGCCCCGCGACTCGGAAGGGATCAGATGACGCTGCAGACGGTATTGGAGGACATTCGCAAGCGCCCGGGAACGGGGGATGTCATCACGGTCATCGACCCCGCAACGGAGGACACGATCACCGAATTCAGCGACTGCGGCGAGGCGGCTGTCGACGACGCCGTCGGGCGGGCCAGGGATTCCTTCGAGTCGGGCATCTGGTCTCAGCTCCCGGGCCGCGAACGCGCCAAGATCATGTGGCGCATCGCGGACTTGATCGACGAACACGCCGAAGAGTTCGCCCAGCTCGACTCGCTCAACACCGGTATGCCATTGCTGCAGGCGCAGCTGCAGATGTCCACCTGCTCGGAATTCTTCCGCTACTACGCCGGCTGGTGTTCCAAGATCAACGGCGTTGCGTACGACGTGAAGACCGACGGCATCGCGACGGACGCCTTCGTCAACATGCACGCCTACACACTGAAGGAGCCGTATGGCGTGGTGGGACTGATCTTCCCGTGGAACGGCCCGATCTTCAACGCGAGCGCTAAGCTGGCGCCCGCGCTGGCCGCCGGCTGCAGCATGCTCGTCAAGCCCGCCGAGGAAACTCCCTTGTCGGCGCTCTTGCTCGACAGGCTGGTCCACGAGGCGGGCGTGCCCGAGGGCGTGGTCAACCTGCTGACCGGCTACGGCCACACCGCTGGCGCGGCGATCACGGCGCATCCCGATGTCGAGAAGGTCGCCTTCACCGGGTCGACCGAAGTCGGCAAGGAGATCGTGCGGGCGGCGGCGGGCAATTTGAAGAAGGTCACGCTCGAACTCGGCGGGAAGTCGCCGGTGCTGATCTTCGACGACGCGAACCTGGACAAGGCCATCCTGATGGCGTCGCTGGGCATCTTCGTGCACTCCGGCCAGGGCTGCGTGTGCGGTTCAAGAATCTTCGCGCAGCGCGGCGTCTACGAGCGGGTGGTGGAAGGCATCGCCATGATGGCGAACACATTCAAGCTCGGCGGCCCGGGGGAGGAGGGCTGCGTCAGCGGCCCCCTGATCAGCCAGAAGCAGCTCACCCGCGTGATGGGCTTCATCGACGAGGGCAGACGCGACGGCGTCGAGGTCGTCACCGGCGGCCACCGCCTCGACCGCAAGGGCTACTTCGTTCATCCGACGGTGCTGACCAACGTCGACCCCGCGATGCGGCTCTACCAGCAGGAGATCTTTGGGCCGGTGGTCAGCATCCTGCCGTTCGACGACGAAGACGAAGCGGTGGCCATGGCCAACGACACCACTTACGGCCTTGCCGCCACCGCCTGGACCGAGAACGTCGGCCGCGCCCACCGGATCGTCAAGCGGTTGCAGGCGGGCAGCGTCCAGGTGAACTGCCAGCTGGTGTTCGACCACGACGTGCCCTTCGGCGGTCACAAGCAGTCCGGCTGGGGACACGAGTTCGGCCGCGAGGGCATCGACATGTATTTGAAGACGAAGTCGGTCTGGGCTCAGCTCTGACTTTTCCGGACACGGAAAAGCCCCGAACCGCAACGGGTTCGGGGCTTTTCGTCAGCTCACGTCCGCGTTCAAGAGCCCTTGGCGTAGCGGGTCAGGAACCCGAAGGCCGCCACCGCCGACACAGCGCCGATCACGCCCCAGAGCACCAGCTGGAAGACCATCGACCCGAAGAGCCAGCCGAATGTCATCCCGATGTAGAGGGCCCAGATCAGCCGGTAGGCGCTCCAGAGCGCAACCGCGCCGGCGCTGAGTCCGATGTAGAGGCTGCGTTGCCGGTCGACTCGATTGATCTGGTCTTCGATGCTGGCCGGGACGATCTTCATTTCTGACTTCCTTTCGTGGGCGCGCCGCCGGATTGGCGTCGTCGTTGCGCCAAGTACAAACCGCGGCGCGGGCTACCGATCCCAACGTTGTCCGACGATGAAGGCATGGCGTCACCCTTAAACCCCGCGGTGAGAGGCACGGGTCGGGTGACACCCCGGGCTTCGGCTGATCAGCCGACCTTGACCACCAGCTTGCCGACGTTCTTGCCGTCGAACAGCATGTTGATCGCTGTCGGCAACTGCTCGAACCCCTCGACGACGGTCTCGAGCGGCGTGAGCTTTCCCGCCTCGATCAGGCCGGCGATCTCGCCGATCGCTTCCGGCGCGCGCCCGAAGTGGTCGAGGACGATGAAGCCCTGCACGGTCGCCCGCTGGATGAGCAGGTTCCCGAACGCGCGCGGACCGGGTGGGGGGTCCTGCGCGTTGTAGCCCGAGATCAGGCCGCAGAGTGCGACGCGGGCGCCGATGTTGAGGCGCGTGAAGATGGCGTCCATCAGGTCGCCGCCGACGTTCTCGAAGTCGACGTCGATGCCCTTCGGTGTGGCCGCGGCCAGCTGGGCGGCCCAATCGTCGGCGCGGTGGTCGACTGCCGCGTCGAAACCCAACTTGTCGGTGAGCAGCGCGCACTTCTCGGGACCACCGGCGATCCCGACGACACGAGCGCCGGCCGCCTTGGCGAGTTGCCCGGCGACCGAGCCCACCGCGCCGGCCGCCGCCGAGACGACGACGGTCTCACCGGGCCGGGGCTTGCCGATGTCGCGGATCCCGACCCACGCGGTGAGGCCCGTCATCCCGAGCGCGCCCAGGTAGGCGCTCGGCGAGATACCGGGTGCCACGTCCACCGGGTTCACCATCGACGTGTCCGTGATGACCGCGTACTCCTGCCAGCCGAGCAGGCCCTGCACCTGCTGCCCGACCGGGTAGGCAGGGCTCTTGGACGCGACCACCTCGCCGATCCCGGCGGCGCGCATGACCTCACCGAGCCCGACCGGGGGGAGGTAGGTGGGGGTGTCGTTGATCCACGTGCGGTTGGTCGGATCGAGCGAAATCCAGTCGACGCGCACCAGCGCCTCACCGTCGCCGAGCTCGGGGATCGCCTCTTCGCCCAGTTCGAATGTGCCGGGGCCGATGCGGCCGGCGGGGCGTTCGCGAAGCAGGAAACGGCGGTTTCGATCGGCCATATGCGCACCGTACCCTTCAGCAAGGGGCCCGCCGAACGAAGGGTTTTGCACGGTGAACGTGATGTCGCGAATCGTCGCTGTCCCTGTCGCCGCGCTGACCGTCGCGGCCCTATCGCCGCCCGGGTCGGCCACTGCCGATCCGCCCCCCACCCAGCAGATCACCGTCATGGCAGTCGGTCCCGATGGCCAACCGATCAACGGCTACCGGGAGTCGCCCCCGGAGGGCAACATCGTCACCGTCACCTGCGACACGGCATCGCCGTCGGCGGTGGACGACAACGTGTACTCCTGCTCGCCCAGTGCGGCCGGCGCCGGCACGTGCTGGCCTTCGACGCCCGGCTCCCTGCTGTGCGTGGACGACCCGTGGGAGCGGCGGCTGCATCGGGCGAACTACGTGGGTTCTCTCCCGCCGGTGCATCCGACCGCGACCCCGGACCCGTTCGCGCTGAGCCTCGACGACGGCACCCATTGCCAGCTCCGCAACGGCGGCGCATGGGGCTCGCGCGCCGACGGCTACGAGGGCGCCTACTGGTGCGGAGACCCGCACGCAAACCTTTCGGTGCTGTGGCTGCCCAGCCAGGGTCCGGGGACGTGCATCGACCGCTCGTCGGCGGCATGGACCGTCAAGGTCGGCCAGCTGGGCGCGCCCGGCACCGCCTTTCCACCGCCCCAAACCCGGACGGTGGCGGAAGCGTGGTTCGCCGGAGGCAAGGCCGGCCAATAGGCCGGCGCGGGTGCTGCTATAACGCACGTATGTCAGCCCCCAGACGCACGATCACCCACGTTTCGGACACCGCCCGCTGGACCGCGTTGCACCGGGCGACCGAAACCGCCCGTCCCGACGCGCTTTTCAACGACCCGCTGGCCGAGCGCCTCGCGGGCGAACACGGCCGCGAGATCGTCGCCAACGTGCCGCGGTCCACCCGCAACGGCTGGTGGCTCGTCGCGCGCACCAAGATCATCGACGACGCCATCGCCGAAGCCATCGCCGCCGGCTGTGACCGCGTGCTGAACCTGGCCGCCGGCCTGGACACCCGCCCCTACCGATTGGACCTGCCCGCCGACTTCACCTGGGTGGAGGCCGATCTGCCGGCGTTGCTCGCCGAGAAGACGCAATTGCTCGCCGACGAGATGCCCCGCTGCCGGCTGACGCGCATGGCCGTCGACCTGGCCGACCCCGCGGCCCGGGGTTCCTTCCTGGACGAGGCCCTGGCCGGCGCAACCAAGGCCCTGGTGCTGACCGAAGGCCTGTTGATGTACCTGGAGGACGGTGACGTCGCCGCGCTTTCAGCGGCGATCACGCGACCCGAGGTCGGGTGGTGGATGCTGGACTTCGCCGGCCCGGGACTGAAGAAGATGATGAACAAGAAGATGGCCGGCATGCTGCAGAACGCGCCGTTCAAATTCGCACCCGAGAACGGGTTGGCCTACTTCGAAAACCTGGGCTGGCGCACCGTCGACGTGCAGGCGCTCTATCTCGCCGCCCACCGGTTCCATCGCTTGCCGGTGTGGATGCGCCCACTCACCTGGCTGCCCCCGCCGAACCCGCGGCATCCCGGCGGCAGAGCGTGGAGTGCCACGGCCCTGCTCACGCGCTGAGCGCGCTTACCAGACGCGGATCCAGTCGACGAGCATGTCAGCGGGATAGCTCCCCGGCCCGGGATCGCCGCCACCGGAACCCGCCACCGCCAGGTTGAACACCGGGTAGACCGTGTAGCCGGGCCCGTTGAACGGCCAGTCCGGCAGGGAACTGGCCGGCACGTCGAAGTAGGGCTGTGCGCCGTCGGCATAGTCCTTCCAGAACCGGATGCCCGCCTCATCCCACTGGGTTCGCCAGGTGTGCCAGCCGCTGTCCATCGCGATGTTGTGGGTCTTCCACTCTCCACCGTTGGCTTTGGCGTGGACGGTGGTGGCCGAGGGCCAGCTGCCGTTGCCGTACCACTCCATGACGTCGATCTCGCCCTGGTCGTCGTTGCCCAGCCAGTACGCCGGCCACGCCCCGGCGGTCAGGCAGTTGAGCTTGATGCGGGCCTCCCAGGTGTGGCCGACGCCGCCGCGCCAGAGGCTTTGAACCTTGCCGCTGTAGTAGGTGGGTCCGTCCTTCGCCGCCCGAAGCACCAGGTTGGAGTTGCCGTCCAGGAAGACGTTGCGGCGATCGTCGCGGTACTGCCCGATCCGCTCGGGCTGCTCCCAGTACGTCGGGTCTTTGATCGTCTCGCGGGCCTTGGCCACCGCCCACTTCGACGCGTCGGGCGCCGAGCCGGCTGGGCCCTCGAATTCATCTTGGAAAATGTAGGTGCCGGCTTGGCCGCTGGGCGCCTCGGGAGCGGGCGGGCGATCCGCCGGCAGGTCCCGTCCCGAGGGGCGGGCCCGGGCTTCCGGCGCAGGCAGCGCGGCGGCCAGCACGCCGATCCCGGTCGTCAACATCATGCGGCGGCGATCCATCTTGGGCATACGCAAGGGACCATAGCAGCCGCCGCCCCGGCGGCCGAAGCGGGAATTGTTGTCGGTGGCTGCCGCTAACGTTTCGGATCGCCGGCGGGCCAGCGCGGACGGCGGCGTGAAGCGGCTGAAGGATTAGTCAAATTCATGGCTAATTCTCAACTTTGTGGATGGTTTGGTCTCAGGATCGTCCGGGCATTCTGGAATCACAAGCCGATAACCACAAGTCGTAGAGCTTTTGCGGGTTGCGCTGAGAGGAGTTAACGATCGTGGCTAATACACCGGGAGCGACGGTTATTTTCCTTCAGTCCCACCCGCTATGGACTGCGGCCCAGCGCCAGGAGCGCGAACGCAACGAGGCGATGCGCCGCCATCCCGCCTTCCGCGCCCGTCAGCGCGCCGCGGCGTCGGGCGGCGACGTGGTCCCGCTCGTGCGCGACTTCAAGCTGTACTCGAGCACGAACACGCCGGCCTGAGAATTCCCGGCCGCAAATTGCTTCAAAAGTGCCGAGCGGTCTTACTCGCCGGCCGAGTTAATGGCCACGCAAAAACGATCCGATAACGCTGCCCGTTCGACGCACGACCCATCGGTCGCTCGAAGCCCGTTCGCGTTCCGCGATTTTTCGCATTGCCGCCCGTCGCCTTTTTTGCGTTCGGAAGCGAAGTCGGTCGCGAGAAGCGATGGCCAACAATCGGTTTCCGCCCGCACACCGCCCGTGCGCTGGCGCAGCGGTGCGTCGCCCGACGGATCAGAGCCTGCCGGCGACGAAGTCGGCGGCCTGGTTGGCCATCCCGGCATCGATGTATGCACCGGCCAGGTGTTGGGGCCAGTTGGCTTTCCAGGTGTTCGGGTCCGCCGGGTTACAGATGGGATCGGCACCGTGGCACAGCTCGATGGTCCGGTCGTTGTAGATCGGGCTGAAGTTCGTGATCGGGCCCACCCACTGGCTGCCGTTGCCGAATAGCGCCACGGCGGCGATGTGCTGGTCGGCGCCCGGCGGGAGGGGGCTGTCGAAGCCGAACGCGCTGATCGGCGCGGCGAGCACCACGTCGGTCACCGCCGCGCCGAGCGAGTAGCCGCCCAGCACCAGCCGGGTGTCCGGGCAATTGGTGATCATGTCCTGAACATGGCGGCTCATGTCGTTGGCGCCCTGAGCGACCTCGGTGTCGGCGGGGTAATTGACGGCATAGACACCGATGTTCTTGTTGACCTTGGACCGGAGCGCGCTGATGAACGCGTTGCCCAGCGTTCCCACTCCTGGCGATTCCATTCGGCCGCGGGCGAACACCACCTGCACCGGGGGACAGTTGGCGGCCGTGGCGTTGGGAATTGCGGGCGACGGCAGCGCAGCGGGCAGCGCCAGCGCGGCCGCGGCCAGAACCGCCGCCAGGGCGATGCCACCGAGTCTGCGGGCGAACACAGCATGATCGTAGAGCGATCGCGACTCGGCCGCTGGTCAACGTTGCCGGCCACCATCGACCACGCCGATCGGGCGAGGCCGGTTACCGATAGGTTCTTCGGTGTGAGTCACACCGACGTCGGTTCAACCGAGCGCCTATTTGCTTTGGCCGAGCAGGTGCGGGGTTTCCTGCCCGCCGACGAGGGGCGCGCACTCTACGACGCCGCGCTGCGGTATCTCGGCGGCGGCGTCGGCGTCGAGATCGGCACCTATTGCGGCAAATCCACGCTGTTGCTCGGTGCGGCAGCCCAACAAACCGCAAGCGTGCTCTACACGGTCGACCACCACCACGGCTCCGAGGAACACCAGGCCGGCTGGGAGTACCACGACGCCTCGCTGGTCGACGAGGTCACGGGCATGTTCGACACCCTGCCGACGTTTCGTCGCACACTCGACGCCGCGGGGCTGGACGACCACGTCGTCGCCATCGTGGGCAAGTCGCCGGTCGTGGCCGCCGGTTGGCGCACGCCGCTGCGGTTTCTGTTCATCGACGGCGGCCACAGCGAGGCGGCGGCGAACCAGGATTTCGACGGCTGGGCGAAGTGGGTCGCCGTCGGCGGAGCGCTGGCCATCCATGACGTGTTCCCGGATCCCCGGGATGGCGGGCGGCCACCTTACTACATCTACCGCCGAGCGCTCGCTTCCGGCCAGTTCCGGGAAGTTACGGCCACCGGGTCGCTGCGGGTGCTCGAACGGGTCGGGGGCGAGCCGGGCGCGCCGATCCAACCAGACACTCAGGTCACCAACCGGGGCCGGTAGCGACGCATTCGCAGTCGAAGTCCGTCTGCAGGCCCATCGGCAAGCCCTCACCGCGGAAGATCCCGGCGCCGGCAGTAGTGTTCGACAGCGCGTCGGCGGCGAGGATCATCGCCGCTCCGGTCCAGGTGGTGCGCTCCTCGGGCCACCGTTTCCCGTCCGCGAACACCAAACCCGTCCAGTACGAGCCGTCCCCCTCGCGGAGATGCTGCATCGCGCCGAACTGCCGGTAGGCGGCCGACCGCTGGCCGATGGCGTCCAGCGCCATCACCAGTTCGCATGTCTCTGCGCCGGTCACCCAGGGCCGGTCGGCCACGCAGCGAATGCCCAGGCCGCCGACCACGAAGTCGTCCCAGCGCTGTTTGATTCTCGCGGCCGCCTGGGGTCCGCGTAAGGCGCTGCCGAGGATGGGGTAATACCAGTCCATCGAGTAGCGCTCCTTCTCGGTGAACGCCTCGGGGTGTGCGACTATCGCGTGGCCGAGCCGGCCCAGCGCCAGTTCCCACTCCGGCTGCGGCTCGCCGACCAGGGCAGCGAGCGCGAGGGCGCACCGGATGCTGTGAAACACACTCGCGCAACCGGTCAGCAGGGCTTCCTCCAACGGACCGGCTTCGCTTCGGGCCCAACAGATCTCGCCATAGCCGACCTGCAGGTCGATGACGAAGTCGATCGCCTTGTGCACCACCGGCCACATCCGAGCGGCGAAGCGCCGGTCACCGGTGACGAGCACGTGGTGCCAGACGCCGGTGGCGATGTAGGCGCAGAAGTTGCTGTCGCTGTTGGCGTCTTCGACGACGCCGTCGCGGAACTGGATAGGCCAGGATCCGTCGGCCCGCTGGGTGCGACGGCTCCAGTCGAACGCGGCGCGCGCCGGTTCGAGCAGTCCGGCGGTGGTGAGCGCCATCGCGCATTCCACGTGGTCCCACGGATCGGTGTGACCGCCCTCGGACCACGGGATGGCTCCCGAGGGTTCCTGTGTGGCAGCGATGGACAGCGCGGTTTGACGGCATTGCTCGGGGGTTAGGACGCCCGCGACCGATGGTGGGTTAGACCGACGCAACTGAATATCCCACCGTCGCCCGGCTTTGCGCCGCCGGGTGCTTGACGAAGTACATGGCCACGCTCTTGCCGACCAGCGGATTGAGCAGCGATTCCGCCAGCTGCGTCACCTTCGGACGCCGCATCAGGTCCCACACCAGGAGCTTGTGGTAGGCGGACACGGCACGGTGCTCGGAGTTCGACACTCCCACGGCGCATTTCAACCACCAAAATGGCGAATGCAACGCGTGAGCATGGTGGGCATGCGTCAATTCCATCCCGCCACCAAGGATCTTGGCGCGCAATTGACTGGCCCGGTAAATGCGCACGTGGCCGCCCTCGTTGCTGTGGTATTCGTCGGACAGCAACCAACACACCCGCTCCGGAAGCCAACGCGGCACGCTGACCGCCAGGGTGCCGCCGACCTTGAGCACCCTGATCAGCTCGGCGATGGCGGCGTCGTCGTGCGGTATGTGCTCCAAGATCTCGGACGCGATCACGCAGTCGAACGTCTCGTCGGCGTACGGCAACTTCAGCGCGTCACCGAGCACCGCCTTGGCCGACGCCCCGGCGGGCGCCTCACCGGTTTCCGCCATGGCGCGCAAAATGGTGTCCACCGAACGCAATTCGGCCTCGTCGCGGTCGAACGCGATTACGTCGGCACCGCGCCGATACGCTTCGAAGGCGTGCCGGCCGGCCCCACAACCGACGTCGATGACCTTGGTCGCGGGCCCGATCCGCAGCCGGTCGAAATCGACTGTCAGCACTGCGCTTCCCCCTCGGTCGCCGCCGAAGCAGCGTTGCGAGCGATTGCCCGCTCGTACACGCGAACCGTTTGAGCGGCCACGGCTTCCCAGCTGAAGACGCTGACGGCGCGGGCGCGTCCCGCCTTGCCCAGATTCCGTCGCTTCTCCGGTGAGTCCAACAGGTCACCTAGGGCGCGGGTGAGCGCGTCGACGTCGGCGGGCGGCACCAGTTCGGCGCATGCGCCGTCGGTGCCGAGGACTTCGGGCAGCGCACCCACCCGGCTGGCCACGATCGGCGTCCCACTGGCCATGGCCTCCACCGCGGGTAGCGAAAACCCCTCGTAGAGCGACGGAATGCAGGCGACTTCGGCCGAGGCGAACAGCGCGGCGAGCTCGGCGTCGGAAAGCCCGCTGGTGATGTGGACGATGTCGGAGATGCCGAGCTCGGCGATGAGCTTGTGGGTGGGACCGTTGGGTTCCACCTTGGCCACCAGGCGCAGCTCGAGATCCCTGCTCGTGCGCAGCCGGGCGACCGCGTGCAGCAGGGTGCGCACACCCTTGAGCGGGGTATCGGCGCTGGCGATCGCGATGATCCGTCCGGCCTGCCGGGGCCGCGGGCCCGGCTTGAACAGCTCGGTGTTCACGCCCAGCGGCACGACGTGCAGCTGATCGGGGGAAACGCCGAAGTCGCTGACGATGTCCGCGGCCGACGACGAGGAGACCGTCAGCAGGTCAGGAACCTGGCGCGCCACCTGCTGCTGCATGCCGAGGAACCCATACCATCGCTGCACCAACGGTTTTCGCCACCACCGCGCGGCGGCCAGGTCGAGCACCCGGTCGCGGGTGATCGGGTGGTGCACGGTGGCCACCACCGGCAGGCCCGCGCCGGCGATCGTGAGCAGTCCGGTGCCCAGGCTCTGGTTGTCGTGGACGACGTCGAAATCCGCCGTCCGGCCCGCCAGCAGCCGGGCGGCGCGCATGGTGAACGTCCGCGGTTCCGGGAACCCCGCGGTCCACGTGGTGAGCAGTTCCAACAGGTCGATCGAGTCACGAATCTCGCTGGGCCGCGGCACACGGAACGGGTCGGGCTCGCGATACAGGTCCAGGCTGGGCACCTTGGTCAGCCGCACCCGCGGGTCGAGCAGATCGGGGTAGGGCTGGCCGGAGAACACCTCGACGTCATGACCGAGTTCCACCAGCCCGTGGCTGAGATGGCGCACGTAGACGCCCTGTCCGCCGCAATGGGTCTTACTACGGTAGGACAGCAAGGCAATTCGCATACTCAACTCTTCTTTGCTGGTGAATGACCGCGGAACAGCGCCGAACCCATCGCGGTCAACGGACTCCCGAACTCCGTGACAGCAAACTGGACATGTGTCCAGACTATAGTTCGATCACCTAATCGAGCGCAACGAGCTCGGACATCACCGGCCCCCGCGTAAACGGTCTCGCGGAAATCCGGCATCCAAGGATCATGCCACCCGGCCAAAAAGTGCGTTGAGTTGAACCGTTCGGCCACCCGCCCGCGCAACCGGCGTACGCCGGGTCGGCGTCGTCGTCGCCCGGCTGCCGAACCTAGCGCGGCCCGCTGCCGGCGACCGAAGCCGACCGCGAGAGTGCACCGCCCAGGTCGTAGAAGGCCGACCACCAGTTCTGAGCTGTTTTGTTACCATCGCGCGGTGCAGGGTTCGGCTGCGTCAGGCGCATGCCGCGGACGGCGATCGGCGTCGCGACGCGACGTCCTGAAACTTGCCGTGGCGCCCGCGTTCCTCAGCTTCGTGACGTCGGCCGCCAACTCCGCGGCGCCGACGGCGTTCGCCGCCGACGTGCGGCTGATCGATTTCGCCGAGCGCAGGATTTCGCCGGACGAGATCAAGGCGGCGGGTTATGCCGGGGTGGTGAATTACGTCTCCGAGTCGCGGCCGGGCGCGAATTTCGAGGCGAAGCCGATCACCCGCGAGTACGCCGACGCGCTGCGCGCGGCGGGTCTGCAGATCGTCAGTAATTTCCAGTACGGCAAACCCGGGTGGCCGGACCCGTCGGACTACACCCGCGGTTACGACGGCGGGATGGCGGATGCCCGGACGGCGCAGCGGTTGCACGCCGCCGCCGGGGGCCCCGGCTCGGCCCCGATATTCTTCAGCGTCGACGACGACATCGACGAGAACACCTGGAACAGCATTGCGGTGCAATGGTTTCGGGGCATCAACTCGGCACTGGGCGTGGGCCGCACCGGCATCTATGGGCATGCCAACGCGTGCGGCTGGGCGATCCGAGACGGCGTCGTCGGGAACTCGACCACGCCCGGGCACCGGTGGGCGTGGCAGACGAAGTCGTGGTCGCGCGGCGCGCGCGAACCCGCAGCGGTGCTCTACCAGTCCGTGGTCAACAGCCCGGCCAACCCCAGCCCGCTCCTCGGCGGGATCAACGTCGACATCGACGAGGTGCTGGCCGCCGACTATGGCCAGTGGAGCCTGGATCGGTGAGCCGAGCGGGCGGCTGATGGCTGATCGCGGCGTATCCACCGTGCAGTTTCTGCGTGACGCCGGGCGAATCGCCATGGCGCACAGGGGATTTACGTCGGTCAAATGGCCGATGAACAGCATGGGGGCGTTCCGCGAGGCGGCCAAGCTCGGGTTTCGTTACGTCGAGACCGACGTCCGGGCGACACGCGACGGCGTCGCGGTGATCCTGCACGACCGCAACTTCCGGTCGGAATCGGGGGCAGCCGGCGCCATCGACCGCCGGCACTGGCGCGAGGTCCGCCACCTGCAGTTGGGTGCGGGAGAATCGATCCCGACCCTGGAGGAACTCCTCGAGACGCTGCCGGACATGCGGGTCAACATCGATATCAAATCGCCGTCCGCCGTCGTTCCCACCGTCGACGTGATCGAGCGCATGAAGGCGCACGACCGGGTGCTGATCACATCGTTCTCCGAACGCCGTCGGCGTCGTGCGTTGAGGCTGCTGTCCAGACGGGTCGCCAGCTCGGCGGGTCTCGGCGCGTTCCTGGCGTTGCCGGCGGCGCAGACGCCCGCCGGCCGGGCCTACGCCTGGCAGGTGTTGCGTGACAGCGACTGCCTGCAACTGCCGCCACGGCTAGGCCGGTTACCGATCATCACGCGTGGACTGGTCAGGGCCCTTCATGAGTCCGGACGTCAGGTGCACGCCTGGACGGTCGACGACCCGGAGACCATGCACGCACTTTTCGATATCGGCGTCGACGGCATCATCACGGATCGGGCCGATGTTCTCCGTGAGGTTCTAGTCGCCCGCAACGAGTGGCGACCGCGCCAGGCCAACTGATGCTTGACGCCGTCGACGAACACGAGACATAAACCTTGGCGATCGTTCGCGCGTCGGGTACGTGGTTTATGTGTCGCGGAACGGGGGGCCCGTATCCGCGCGCCGACCTGACGCACGGCGCCCCGCGAGCCGATGGCCCGCGGGGCGCCGCTCGATATTCCGGTCTTACTTCAGATCGAACCGGTCGCTGTTCATGACCTTCACCCACGCCGCGACGAAGTCCTCCACGAACTTCCCCTGGTTGTCATCCTGGGCGTAGACCTCGGCCAGCCCGCGCAGCACCGAATTCGACCCGAAGACAAGGTCATTCGCGGTCGCCGTCCACTTGACCGCGCCCGAGGCCCGGTCGCGGCCCTCGTAGACGTTCTCGCCGGTCTCCGACGGCTTCCACTCGGTACCCATGTCGAGCAGGTTGACGAAGAAGTCGTTGGTCAACGCGCCGGTCCGGTCGGTGAACACCCCGTGTTTGGTGCCGCCGTGATTGGCGCCGAGGACACGCAGCCCACCGATGAGCACCGTCGTCTCCGGGGCGGTCACGCCCAGCAGGTACGCCCGCTCCATCAGCAGGTGTTCCACCGGAGCCTTCTCGCCGGGCCGGATGTAGTTACGGAATCCGTCGGCCCGCGGTTCGAGCACCGCGAACGACTCCACATCGGTGTTCTCCTGGGAGGCGTCGGTGCGACCGGGCGCGAAGTGCACGGAGATCTCGTAGCCCGCGTCCTTCGCCGCCTTCTCGACCGCCGCGGACCCCGCCAGCACGATCAGGTCGGCCAGCGAGATCTTCTTGCCGCCGGACGCCGAGCCGTTGAAGTCCTGCTGGATCTTCTCCAGGACCGGCAACACCTTGTCGAGCTCGGAGGGCTCGTTGCATTCCCAGTTTCGCTGCGGCTCCAGGCGCAGCCGCGCGCCGTTGGCGCCGCCGCGCTTGTCGGTGTTGCGGTAGCTGCCGGCCGCCGACCAGGCGGTCTTGACCAGTTGGGAAACCGACAGGCCCGACTCGAGAACCTTGCTCTTCAGCGCCGCGACGTCGTTGTCGTCCACCAGCTCGTGGTCGACGGCGGGAACCGGGTCCTGCCAGAGCTGCGGTTCGGGGATCCACGGCCCGAGGTAGCGGCTGATCGGCCCCATGTCGCGGTGTAGCAGCTTGTACCAGGCTTTGGCGAACGCCTCGGTCAGCTCTTCGGGATGGTCCAGCCAACGGCGCGTGATGTCCCGGTAGATCGGGGACTCTCGCATCGAGATGTCGGTGACCAGCATCGTCGGCGCGCGGCCCGGCCCACCGAAGGGGTCGGGGATGGTGCCCGCACCGGCGCCGTCCTTGGCGACGAACTGCCAGGCATCGCCGGGACTCTTGGTCAGCTCCCACTCGTAGCCGTACAGCGTCTCCAGGAAGGTGTTGTCCCACTTGGTCGGGGTGGGCGTCCACACCACCTCGAGGCCGCTGGTGATGGCGTCCTTGCCCACGCCGGTGCCATACGAACTCTTCCAGCCCAGCCCCTGCTGTTCGATCGGGGCGGCCTCCGGCTCGGGCCCGACCAGGTCGCCGGGGCCGGCGCCGTGGGTCTTGCCGAAGCTGTGCCCGCCGACGATGAGCGCCGCGGTCTCCTCGTCGTTCATCGCCATCCGGCCGAACGTCTCGCGGATGTCGATGGCCGCCGCGATCGGGTCCGGTTTGCCTTCGGGCCCTTCAGGATTGACGTAGATCAGACCCATCGTCGTCGCCCCGTACGGCTGGGCGAGGTCACGCTTGCCCGAGTACCGCTTGTCGGTGCCCAGCCAGGTGTCCTCCTCACCCCAGAGGATTTCCTCGGGCTCCCAGACGTCCTCGCGGCCGAAGGCGAAGCCGAAGGTCTTGAAGCCCATCGACTCCAGGGCGCAGTTGCCGGCGAAGATGATCAGGTCGGCCCAGGAGATCTTGTTGCCGTACTTCTTCTTGACCGGCCACAGCAGCCGGCGGGCCTTGTCGAGGCTGACGTTGTCCGGCCAGCTGTTCAGTGGGGCGAACCGCTGCATGCCCTGGCCGCCGCCTCCGCGGCCGTCGAAGATGCGGTAGGTGCCCGCGGCGTGCCAGCTCATCCGGATGAACAGGCCGCCGTAGTGGCCGTAGTCAGCGGGCCACCAATCCTGCGACGTGGTCATCACCGAGATGACGTCCGCCTTGAGCGCGTCGACGTCGAGTTTGGCGAACTCCGCGGCGTAGTCGAAGTCGTCGCCGAGCGGGTTGGACCGCGGGTTGTGCGGCTGCAGCGTCGACGGGTCGACCTGATCGGGCCACCAGTCCCGGTTGGTCAGCGGCGCGTGCGATTTCGGCTTGGGCGAGGGGATTGCGGGGTTTTCGCTCTCGCTGCTGCTAGCCGTCTTGCTGTCCTCGTGGGGCGGCCGGCCTTGGGAGATATCGGAAGACACAGCATTCCTTTCTTGGGGGGTGATGGGCTGCGATCTAGGAACCTGCAGTCGAACAGTCGGGGCAGACGCCCCAGTAGATGACCTCGGCCTCGTCCAGGACGAAGCCATCCAGAACGTCGTTGTCGTCGGACGGGGTGAGACAGGGCGCCTCGCCGACGGCGCAGTCGATGTCGGCAATCACGCCGCAAACACGGCACACCACGTGGTGGTGGTTGTCGCCGACGCGCGACTCGTAGCGGGCCACCGACCCGGAGGGCTGGATCCTGCGCAACAACCCGACCGTGCTCAGCGCGTTCAGGACGTCGTATACCGCCTGGCGGGACACGTCGGGCAGGCCCACGCGGACGGCCGAGAAGATCGTCTCGGTGTCGGAATGGGGATGGGCGTCGACGGCCTCGAGCACCGCGATCCTGGGCCGGGTCACCCGGAGATCGGCCATGCGCAGTCGTTCCGCGTAATCGGCCGTCGATGACACCGCACCAATATGACGCACTTATTTGGAACGAGTCAAGACTTTACTGTGAACTGGGGCACAATCGCTGGTGACGAATGAGCTGCGTCACGTCTGCGGCTTCAGGGCGCTACCTTTGCGCCAGTCGTCCCAGCTGATCGTCCAGTCACCGTTCTGCGCCAGGGTCAGCGGCGGGCCGCCGCTGTTGCGGACCTCCACCACATCGCCGGGTACGGAGAAGTCGTAGAACCATTTCGCGTTGTCGGCGTTGAGGTTCAGGCATCCGTGCGAGGTGTCCTGATGGCCTTGAGCCCACACCGTAGCGTCCAGCTCGTGCAGGTAGATGCCGTCGGTGCTGATCTTGGTGGCCCAGTTGATGGTCTCGCGGTAGCCCAGGCGGGAGTTCTTCGGCAGCCCGAACGTGGAGGAGTCCATGACGACGGGGTTGCCCTTGTCCAGCACGGTGTAGACGCCCGGGGGAGTCCAGAGCGAGATGCTCTTGCCGCCGACGTCTTCGGTCCCGCCCATCCCCATCGAGGTGGGCATCGTGCGGACCAGGGCTCCGTTGTCGAAGACGCTGACCTGATGGGTCGCGTCATCGGCGACGGAGACGTGGGCGTCGCCGATCCGGAACGACACCTTGGTGTCGTCCTGCCCGAATAGGCCGTCTCCCAACGAGATTCCGTAGATCTTGGCCTCGGCCGTGACGGTCGTGCCCGGCGCGTAGTAGCGCTCCGGGCGCCAGTGGGCGTTCTGGTCGTCGACCCAGTACCACGAACCCTCCACTCGGGGGTTGGTGCTCACCGCCAGCTGACGCTCGGCGGCGGCGCGATCGGCGATCTGTTCGTCGAAGTGCGCCACGATCACCGTCCCGACCCCGTAGGTGCCGCCTTCTTTGAGCGCGGCCTCCGACGTGGTGGTGAACGACACCTTGGTCTGGTTGGACGGCTTCACCGTCGAAAAGGACGAAACCTGGTTTGACGCAATGCCATTGGGGCCCCGGCTGGTCACCGTCAGGGTGTAGGTGCGGCCGTAACCCAGGGGGACGGTCGGCTTCCATACCGTGTTGTCGGGTGTCATCACGCCCTGCACCGACCTGCCGCTTTCGTTGACCATCCGGACCTCTGTCAGCGTTCCGGTGTCGGCCTTGACCATCACCTGGGCGACCGGATCGACGTCATGGGCGTTGGGGCCAGGCGTGATCGTCACCTGCGCCGGCCCCGACGCCTTGGACGAGGCGCCGCGGTGACCGCACCCGCCGCCGAAGCAACCGAGGGACGCCGCGATCAGGACTCCGCCGACCAGCGCGACGACCACCACCACGGCGATCAGTAACCGGCGATCCCGCAGGATCCGGTGGACGGGCCGATCACTGCTCTTGGACATCATTGATCTGGCGGATCCTTGCGTTCTGTTGGTGCCGGGTCGAAATCGCTTGCTGCCCCGGCGCGACGATGTTGTCCTTCAGGTGCCACAGAGGTGCGGTTTTTAAACCGGCGGTGCCGGGCGCGTGGATCATGGCGTCATGGCCGACGACGAACTCGACAGTCTTTTTTGGGCCCCGCCGAAGGAATTCACCGCCGAGCGCGCCAGATTGACCGCCGCGGCCAAACGCCGCGGGGACGACGCGGCGGCCAAGCGAATTTCCTCCTGCAACAAGCCAACTACGGCTGCGTGGATCGTCAACCGGCTCGCGCTGCGGCACCGGGACACCGCGGAGCGCCTGGCGGAGTTGGGTGATGAGTTGCGCGCCGCGCACGCCGCGATGGACGGCGCCCGCATCCGGGAGTTGTCGGCCCGGCAGCACCGGCTCATCGACGAGCTCACGCGGGCCGCATTCCACGCCGCCGACGTCAAACAGCCGTCCTCGACCATGCGCGACGACATCACCAGCACGCTGCAAGCCGCCATCGCCGAACCGGAGGTCAGGCAGCGGCTCGGCCGGTTGGCCCGGCCCGAACAGTGGTCGGGTTTCGGTGACTTCGGCGCCGCGACCACGGTAGCGACGGCCTCCGCCCGCACCGCAAAGTCCAACGAGCCGGCGGCGAAGTCCCGCCCACGGCCGGCCAAGCGGTCCATGCGCGACGCCGCCGCTCAGCGGCGTCTCGAAAAACTGACGGCGGCGGTGACGGCCGCCGAGCGCAAGGGGGCCGAGGCCGACGCCGCGCTGGCCGCGCGCCGCGCCGAGCGGGATGCGGCCCGAGAGCGTCGCGACGAGGCGCGCGCGGCGTTGCGGACCGCCGAGCGGGAACTCGAACGCGCCGAAGCGGGCTACGACCGCGCGAAGCGAGCCGGCCGCGCCGCGGAGGAGGCGGTCAGGGAGGCGAAAGCGCAGCTGAGGCGCGGCTGACGCCGGCCGCCGGGCCGCGTCGGTGTTTCCCTGGGGTGGGCAGGGGTATTAGCCCAGCCGTGACGTCTTTATGGTTGGCCAATCGAGGCGAACAGCCGTGGGCCGCGAGCCAGCTTGACCAGGGACCCCGCTCCGCGGATGTCATCGTGGTGGGTGCCGGCATCACCGGGCTGATGACCGCGGTGCTGCTGGCCCGCGCCGGCAAGGACGTGCTGGTGCTCGACGCTCGGACCGTGGGGGCCTGCGCCACCGGGAACACCACCGCGAAGATCAGCCTGCTGCAGGGCACTCACCTGTCGAAGATCGTGCCCAGGCATGGCAGGGACCTCGCCCGTGCCTACGTGGACGGGAACCGCGAAGGCCAGGACTGGGTGGTCGATTATTGCGAGTCGCATGGCATCGCCGTGCAGCGCGAGGACGCCTACACCTACGCGCAGTCCGCCAAGGGGGTGCCGTCCGCGCAGTTGGAGCTCAAGGCCTGCCGGGCGGTCGGGCTGCCCGCGGTCTGGGACGACGACGCCGGCGTGCCGTTCCCGTACCACGGCGGGGTGCGGCTGCCCGATCAGGCGCAGTTCGATCCCATGCCCTTCCTGGACGCGCTGGCGACGGAGCTGCTCGGCCGCGGCGGCCGCCTCGTCGAGCACACGCGGGTCCGGCGGGTATCCAGCCGCGGCGACCGCGTGCGTGTGCACGTCAACGACGCCGCTCAGCAAGACGTGGAACTCGTGGCCGCGCAGCTGGTACTCGCCACCGGCATCCCGATCCTGGACCGCGGGGGATATTTCGCGCGCGTGAAGCCGAGCCGGTCCTATTGCTTAGCGTTCAAGGTCCCCGGCAACATCACCAGACCGATGATGATCTCGACCGACTCGCCGACCCGCTCCGTGCGCTATGCGCCGGTCGCGGACGGGGAGCGGCTGATCGTGGGCGGCGCCGGCCACACGGTGGGTCGCAAGAAGAGCCCGACCAAGGGGCTCGAGGAACTGGCGTCATGGGCCCGCACGCACTACCCGGGGGCCGAGCAGACGCATTTCTGGTCGGCGCAGGATTACACCCCCATTGATCAGTTGCCTTACGTCGGGCCCATCCTGCCGAACACCCAAACCATCTTTGTCGCAACCGGATTCAATAAGTGGGGGATGACGAACGGCGCCGCCGCGGCGTTGGCGTTGTCGAGCCGCATCCTGGGCGGGCGGATGGATTGGGCCAAGGCGTTCGCCAGCTGGAGCCCCCACGAGTTGTCCGGGCTGCCGACCGCCATGCAGTTCAACGCCGAGGTCGGATTCGATCTGGCCAAGGGCTGGATCACCCCACTGCTGCGCGCGGGCCGCCGGAGCCCCGGCGCGGACGAGGGCGGCGTGGTCAGCGGACCACCGTGGCATCTGGAGGCGCGTTGCCGCGTCGACGGCACGGAGCATCGTGTCTCGCCGGTGTGCCCCCACCTCGGCGGGATTGTGA
This sequence comes from Mycobacterium paraffinicum, assembly GCF_001907675.1. Taxonomy (GTDB): domain Bacteria; phylum Actinomycetota; class Actinomycetes; order Mycobacteriales; family Mycobacteriaceae; genus Mycobacterium; species Mycobacterium paraffinicum_A. Next base: position 3,849 of record NZ_MPNT01000007.1, on the reverse strand, counting down.
ACTGGAACGACGCCGACAAGGCCTGGGAATGCCCGCTGCACGGGTCGCGCTTCGCCCCGGACGGCACCCTGCTGGAGGGGCCGGCCACCCGCGACTTGTCCGTGTCCGCCTAGAAGGGGGGCTCAGTCCGTCTTGCGGTAGACGAGCCAGCGCAACTCGATCGGTGAGTGCTCGCGGTCGACGTCGAAGACGTCGAGCCCACTGGCCCAACCCTCGAACCAGCCGGTGGGCGGCCAGGCGCCCGCGGGCAAGTGCGCCTTTTCGTATTCGTACGCGGAATCGTCGGCGACGAGTTCGAGGGGGAGTCCCGCCACCGCGCTCGCCATCTGGTCGTGCGTGTAGATCATGGTGTTGCACTGCTGACCGAATTGCAGCACGGCTTCGTCGGGCACGTAACCACCGCGGGGCAGGAACGTGTTGAAGACCAATCGTCCTGCGGGAGCCAGGCATTCGGCCGCCAGTTCGAACACGCCCCGCAGTTCCTGGGCCGTGCGAAAGTCGGGCACCACCTCGGAGAGCACCATCAGCTGGTATTCGTCGTGGACACTTTCCATCGCGGTGAAGACGTCGCTCTGAATCACCCGCACGGCCAGCGATTCCCTCTGCGCCTCCGCGCGCATGACGTCGGCAAGCTTCGCGGCCATCTCGACCGCATCCACCGGGTGGCCGCGCCGGGCCAGCGGTAGCGCGTTGCGCCCCGTGCCCGCCCCGACATCCAGCACGCGGTAGGCCGTCGGGTCGGGCGCTTCGGCGGCCAGAGCCAGCACCCGCGCATCGGGCTCGTTGCCGAACAGCGGCGCCGGGCGCACGGCCACCCATTCGTCGTAGTCGGCGTCTAGCGTCCGCCACTCGGCCTTGACGCGGATGTTGACGCTCGTCCCGAAGGGGGCGTCGAACGAGATCAGGATGTCCGAGCGGGGGGAGGCCTTGAAGCCCTTCGCCAGCTCGGTCTCGAGCGAGCTCCGCAGCTGAGCGGACTGTTCGGGCGTGTGCCAGACGCCCAGGGTGGCGCAGATGTTGCCGCACAACTGTACGTACTCGTCGATCAGGCTCGGGACGGCCGGCACTCTGATGTGCCCCTCGGCCGACGTCCGGCGATACCACCGCCTGATCATTGCCTCGTAGCGGATCGACGGATCGAGAGGCTCAGAAGGCGGACCCTGCACCAGAACCTTCTACACGACCCGGCGGATTTGCACCACCGATCGATTCCACGCGCCGATCACCCTGAGCGAGCGGCGTCTTCGAGGAAATCGGCGGCCTTGGCAACGCTTTCGGCGGGTTTGGTCATCCGAGCGGCCACCTCTCGGGCTGCTGCCGTGACGTAATCCGCGGCGAGCAGGGCGCGCAGGTCCGCGACCAGTGAATCGTAGGTCGACTCCGAGAATGCCCTTGCGATGCCGACGCCCAACTGGCTTACCGCGGATGCCCAGATCGGCTGATCGAGCCAGAGCCAGAGCACCAGCATGGGGACTCCGGCTCGCATGCCCGCGGCGGTCGTACCCGCGCCTCCGTGGTGCACGATCGCGCGGCATGCCGGAAAGGCCGCGCTGTGATTGACCGCCTCCACAATCTTCGTATGACCCGAGCGGGTCAGGCGGGCGAAATCGTTGGACCCGCTGCAGATCAAGGCTCGTTCGCCCAACTGCTCGCATGCCCCGCTGATCACCGCGACCGTCTCAGCGGGCGAGGTGATCGGAGTGCTACCGAAGCCGAAGTAAATGGGCGGCGGTCCGTCGGCGATCCACGACAGCACCTCGTCGTCGACATCGGTCGGCATTTCCAACGTCAGCGAACCGATGAACGGCCGTCGGTACCCAGGTCGCGCCCACTCGGCCGCGAGCTCGGGCATGCAGAACTCTTCGTACGCCTGGATTTCCAGCGTCGGGCTCTTCGACGACCGACCGCCTTCCGGCAAGCCAAGCGCCAAGCGTTGCGCGCGCTCGGCCACGCTCGTGACATGCGCCTGGGCAACGCCGAGGTCCAAGACGCGCGCGGGAAAGAAGTGCAGCGCGGCGAACGGCAGGCCGCAGGACTCCGCGACATTGGCGGCCAGCCGCTGCTCGTTCATGCCGGCCACCAGCAGGTCGGCGCCCTCTGCCAAAGCAGCCAGCACCGTGCTCTTCTCCGCCCACACCCGGGTGACTTGCTCCGTGACTTGCGGCAGCGCGCTCATCGGATCCTGGACGCGGCGAACGAATTCCGTGGCCTGGTGTATCTGCTCTCGCGTGTCCGGGCCATAGCCGGCGGCGGCGAGTCCGGCCGATTCAGCGAATCGGCACCTGTCAGGCGGAACCGCCATCTGCACGTCGTGGCCTCGGCGGAGCAGCTCGCGGCCGACGGCGACACACGGCTCGACGTCGCCCCGGCTTCCGTAGGCTGCCAGCACAAATTTCATGGACGACCTAACTCGCGGTGATGGAGTCGATCCAAGCAGACCAAGTGACGGGGGACGGTCCGCTCCGATTGGCCGAGCTCGCACGGGAAGGCTCCGAAGGCCGCTCCGTGGCGTTGGCAGGCTCCGTTGCGCTGCGGGGGTAATTTATCGGTGTTCTTGGGACGGACACTGCGGGGGCGAGGGGGCGGCACTCGGTTATGCGCCGGTGCCGAACCTGTACTACTAAAAGGAAACGAGATTTGTTTGCTGTCCGTTGGGCAATCCCCCTACCGCCTGCAATGAGCCGTTAACGCCGTGGCTACCCGTTAACCCGTCCGGAGGGAACGACGACATGGACTTCGCAGCACTGCCTCCGGAGATCAACTCCGCGCGGATGTATACCGGCCCCGGGGCCGCGCCGCTGCTCACCGCCGCGATGGCTTGGGACGCGCTGGCCGGCGCGCTGCATTCCGCTGCGACCTCCTACCAGGCGGAGGTCGCAGCGCTGACCGGCGGGCCGTGGCTCGGGCCGGCCGCGGAGGCGATGGCGGCCGCGGCCGCCCCTTACGTGACTTGGACGCGCACCGCGGCGGCGCAGGCCGAACAGACCGCCAACCAGGCCAAAGCCGCCGCGGCGGCGTACGAGGCCGCGTTCGCCGAGACGGTGCCGCCGCCGGTCGTCGCGGCCAACCGCACCCTGCTCGTGTCCCTGATCGCGACGAACATCTTCGGTCAGAACACGCCCGCGATCGCGACAACGGAGGCGCAGTATTCGGAGATGTGGGCCCAAGACGCCGGGGCCATGTACGCCTACGCGGCGGCGTCAGCGTCGGCAACGAGGCTGACGCCGTTCGCCGCGCCCGAGCCGAGCACCGATTCGGGCGGATCGGTGCGGCAGGCCGCCGCGCTCACCCAGGCTGCCGGCACGTCGGCCGGAAAGGTGCAAAACGCCCTCTCGTCGACACAGCAGGCCTTCTCCGCAGCGCCCAATGCGCTGCTCAACCTCGCGAGCCCCCTCGACTTCGGTTTCGGCGGGCGGGACCTGCTGGGGCTGGCGGCCGACCTGAGTGCGGTGTTCATCGACCCAGAAGTCGGGAGCGCGGGGCTTGCCGCCGCAATCGTGGCGCTTCCCTACGACGTCTCCGGCGCGTTGACCGGTTTCCACACCGACGACATCGTCAGCGGCTGGGCCGGGGTTCAGTCTTGGCCCGGCTGGGCGCCCGTACCCCCGACGCCTTTCCCGGTCATCACCAATGAAGCGGGGGGCTCGGCGGCGACGGCCGCCCTCGGCGAGGCCAACACCGTCGGCGCATTGACGGTGCCGCCCGCTTGGACCTGTCTCTTATTCTCATCTTCGACCCCACTGTGCTCTACGTCATCTCGTATGCCTTCTTCTTCTTGTTAATATATCTGGTATCATTCTCTTTCTTATTCTCTTGCTTTCTGCTTGTTTCTGTTTTTCTCTTCTATTT
>NZ_MPNT01000006.1 GCF_001907675.1 Mycobacterium paraffinicum | reverse complement strand
GTTGCGATTCGCGGGCACGCAGTGGGTGGCGATCGACCTGAGCCACAACGGCATCTTCGTCGACGGCGCGCGTGCCTCGACGGTCACGATTCGCAATGGTCAGGCGATCAGCATCGGTGATCCGCAGCGCGGTCCCCGGCTAGTTTTCGAAATCGCTCACCCGGCCGGTCCGCCCCGGCAGGCGCCGGCTCGACCGCCCGCTTACCCGCCGCCTCCGCCCGTCCCGCCGCAACCCGCTCATCCGGGCGATCCGAACCTACGGACCCCGACCGAGCGCGAGACCCAGCGCATGCGGGTGCTGCCGCCGCCCCAGCCGCCGGCGGCCGAACCTCCCGCCCACCCACCGCCGGCTCCGCCCGTCCGGGCGATCCCCGCGGCGGATGCACAGGCGAAGACTCCGGGCCTCATCGAGCGGATGGTCACCTCGAAATTCCGCGTCCCCCGTCCGGCCGTCGGCGCAACGGAAACCGGAAACTCCACCTATCGATTGCCGCTCCAAGCCGAGGCCCGCACCCTCGGGGTCACCGCATACCAACTGGGACTGACGGTCGACCGGCGCGACGTGTTGTCGGGCATCTCGTTCTCGGCGCGTCCGGGCACCCTCACCGCCCTCGTCGGGCCGACGGCCACCCGCAACTCCGCCCTCCTCGAGTTGCTCGCCGGGACGAGGCAGCCCAGCTCCGGGCGCGTCACCGTCGACGGCCACGACGTGCACGCAGAGCCGGCATTCATGCGCGCCCGCATCGGCATCGTCTCGCCCCAGGACCCCTTACACCGCCAGCTCACCGTTGAAAGGGAGTTGGGGTACGCCGCCGAACTGCGCCTGCCGCAGGACATCTCACCCGAGCAACGCGACCGCGTGGTCAATCAGGTCCTCGAGGAACTGGATCTCTCGGAGCACCGGTCCACCCGGATCGGCAAGCTTTCACCCGAAGTGCGACGGTGCGCCGGGCTGGCCATCGAGCTCCTCACTCGGCCGACGCTGCTCGTCGTCGACGAGCCAACCGCCGGTCTGGATGCGCAGCAACAACGTCACGTCATGACGATGCTGCGGCGCCAGGCCGACATCGGCTGCGTGGTGGTGGCGACCATGTCATCGCAAACGTCGTTGACGAACCTCGACCTGTGCGACCAGGCGCTGCTGTTGACTTCAGCCGGTACGACGGCGTTCCTGGGGCCGCCCGGGCAGGCCGAATCCGCGCTGGGCACCGCCGACTGGTCGCAAGTGCTGGAACGGGTAAGGGCGGACCCCGCCGGAACCCACCGCGCGTTTCGCGCCCAACCACCGGCGGCTCGCACGCCGCCCGAGATCGCCCCCCCGGCGCCGCCGCCCGCCGAAACCCCGCTGGGGCGGCAAGTCCGGCTGCTGGCCCGCCGCGACGTCCGGCTGCTCCTCGGCGACCGCCTCTACGTCGTGTTCCTGGTGCTGCTGCCGTTGGTGCTGGCGGCCCTGGCGCTGCTGATCCCGGGCGCTTCGGGCCTGACCCGGCCCCATGCCGGCGACGCCCACCCCCACGAAGCCATCGAGATCCTGGCCGCGCTCAACATCGCCGCGGTGATCATCGGCACCGCGCTGACGATCCGCACCGTGGCGCGCGAGCATCGCATCTTGCGCCGCGAGCAGGCGCTCGGCCTGTCGACCGTGGCCTATCTGGCCGCCAAGATCCTGGTGTTCAGCCTCGTCGCGGCGATCCTGACGGCCGTCGTGTTCGCCATCGTCATCGCCGACAAGGGCGGACCGGCGGGTGGCGCGGCCCTGCTGCACAACGCCACCGTCGAGCTCTATGTGAGCCTGGCAGTGACGGCCATCGTGTCCGCGGTGGTCGGGCTCGCCTTATCGAGCCTGGGCAAGTCGCTACGCGAAGTCCTCCCGCTGCTGCTGCCGGTGATCCTGGCCTCCGCGCTCTTCAACGGAAGCCTCGTTCAGCTCGTGAGCAAGTGGGGCTTGCAACAGATCTCCTGGTTCGTGCCCGCCCGCTGGGGCTTCGCCGCAGCCGCGTCCACGGCCAACCTGCGCCGGGTCGACCCCTTGGCCGCCGACTGCCAAACGTGGACCCACTACAGCGGCTGGTGGCTGTTCGACATGATGATGCTTGTCCTGCTCGGCGTCGCGGCGGCCGGCTTCACCCTCTACCGGCTGCGGCCGCGGCAGCGCCAAGCCCCTCAGCGCACCCCGCTCAACACGAACTGAGTCGTCGCTGACCAGCACCGCCAATTGGGATCGGGTCGTTATACCCGCGACGTGAACCGCGAGATACGGTCGGGTTATGGCGCCAGAGACCACCACCGTTGCCGACCAGCTGCGAGACGCCCTCGACGGGCGTTGGCGCGACACCAGAAACCAGCTGCGGTCCACCATGAGCGTGGACCTCTTCCGGCCGCACTACACCCCGAACACCGTGATTGCGCGCACCAAGGTGGCCGAGCAGATGAGGATCATGGCCGCCTTCGGTGCCGCCGCCGACAACTTCCGCAAGGAGCACGGCGGCACCGGCGACATCGGCGCGGCGATCACCATGATCGAGATGCTCGCCATGTCGGATCTGTCGCTGATGGTGAAGGCGGGCGTCCAGTGGGGGCTGTTCGGCGGCGCCGTCGAAAATCTGGGCACCGAGCGCCACCACGAGGCGTACGTGAAGAAGATCATCAGCCTCGAATTGCGGGGCTGCTTCGCGATGACCGAGACCGGACACGGCAGCGACGTTCAGTCGCTGGAGACCACCGCAACCTACGACCCGGCCACGGAGGAGTTCGTCATCGACTCCCCGACGCCGACGGCCCGCAAGGACTACATCGGCGGCGCGGCCGAAACGGCCACCATGGCAGCGGTATTCGCCCAACTGATCACGACCGAGGACGGCAAGCCGGTCAACCACGGCGTGCATTGCCTGCTGGTGCCGATCCGCGACGCGGAGGGCAACGACCTGCCCGGGGTGACGACGTCGGACTGCGAATACAAGGGCGGCCTCCCCGGTGTCGACAACGGCCGCATCGTCTTCGACCACGTCCGGGTCCCGCGGGTGAACCTGCTCAACAAATACGGCGACGTGGCGCCGGACGGCACCTACACCTCGCCGATCGAGAACACCAGCCGCCGGTTCTTCACCATGCTGGGCACGTTGGTGCGCGGGCGGATCACGGTGGGCGGCAGCGCCGGCGCCGCCGCCCGCGTCGCGCTGGACATCGCGACGCGATATGCGTTGCAGCGCAAGCAGTTCAGTGCGCCCGACGACGAGTCCGAGGTGCTCATCATGGACTACCTGGTGCACCAGCGCCGGCTGTTCCCTTTGATCGCGAAGTCATACGCGCTGCAATTCGCCCAAAACGAGCTGGTCAGCAAGTGCCACGACATCCAGACCGCGGACGCGGTGGACGCCGACGAGCAGCGCGAATTGGAGGCGCGTGCCGCCGGGCTGAAGGCGGCCAACACCTGGCACGCGTCGCGCGCGATTCAGGAGGCGCGCGAGGCCTGCGGCGGCGCGGGTTACATGGCGGAGAACCGGCTGGTTGCGCTGCGCGGCGACACCGACGTGTTCACCACGTTCGAGGGCGACAACCACGTGCTGACGCAGTTGGTGGCCAAGGAGCTGCTGACGGCCTACGCCGACGACATCCGCAGCATGAGCCCCGTCGAGTGGGTGCGCTTCGCCGCCAACACTGTCGGCGAGCGCGTCGTCAAACGGACTGCGGCCGAGACGATTATCCAGACGATCGTGGATGCCCGGCAGGACAGCGAGGAAGAGGGCAGCCTCTTCAACCGCGGTACGCAGATCAAGATGTTCGAGGACCGCGAGGAATATCTGCTGGCGTCCGTGGCCCGCCGGTTGCAGGCCAAATCCAAGGAGATGTCGGAGTTCGAAGCGTTCAACACGGTGCAGGACCACGTTTTACACGCGGCGTCCGCGCACATCGACCGGGTGGTGCTCGAGGCGTTCGTCGCCGGCATCGACGCCTGCCCGCACGAGGAGGCGTGCGAACTGCTGGGCATCCTCTGCGATCTGTACGCGCTTTCTGTCATCGACGACGATAAGGCGTGGTACATCGAACATCGGTACCTGTCCACCGAGCGGGCCAAGGCGGTCACCCGAGGCATCAACGATCGGTGCCGCGCGCTGCGACCGCATGCGGAGACACTCGTCGACGGTTTCGGAATCCCCGAGCAGCTGCGCTACGCCGAGATGCTGCATCCGGAGAACCTGACGGACGCCGCCACGCACTGACGCACCGCCTGCTCACGTTGTGACGCAACGCTATTGATTCGGGATCGGACCGAGCGCCTTCAGCTTACCGTCCGGGCCGATCCCGAACTTCACCGTCCCGCTACCGGTGGGACAGCACGGCTGATCGTTACCCTTCAACCACTGGTATTGAACGGCAACGGTGTCGTCGGACGGCGCTAACACGGTGATGTACGGCTTGGGATTCGGGGTGGCAGTACCGAGCGGCGTGTTGTGATCGAAGAACAGCAGCTGCTGCCCGGTGGACTCGCTGGCGATGGTCGGGATGATCTGCACCCAATAGAGCCGGCACTTTTTGGCATGTCCCCGAGCGATTTCCACCCAACTCGTACCGGGGATGGTGATGGGCACCGCCGCGATCGCCCGCCGCACCGCGTCGGGCGTCGGCCCGTCGGAATCCTTGCACGTCTCGGCCGAGGTCGGCGGCGAACTGGTTTGGTGCCCACCGCACCCCGAGGCCAGCAGGATCACCAGGATCACGATCAGCTGACGCACTCGGTGAGCTTAGCGAAGGCTGTGAATGTCCCGTTTATTTGGTCCGAGACCCCGTTCTGACAGGTCATGCATCAGGCCCCGCGGGTAGCCTGGCCGGGGTTGGCTGGTCGATGATGACCCGCCCTGACCTGGGGTTATGCGGCACTCCCGAGAGTTCACGGACGCGCTTGGGCCGGTGAGAGGAAGCCGTAAAGCGGGGGAAACTCCCGATACCCGGTGTCGAAACATCCCGGTCGCACCATTCACGTAAAGCCCGTTGTGCTCAACGGAGGGAAGGCAGGCGTGTCCACCGAGTCCATGGCGTCGAACAACGATGCCGTGAACAGCGTGTGCGCATACTGCGGCGTCGGCTGCGGCATGGTGTTGCAGGTCACAACCGATCCCCAGAGCGGCCGGCGCCACATCGGGAAGTCGGTTGGAAACAAACAACATCCAGCCAACTTCGGCCGGCTGTGCACCAAAGGTGCCACCACGTCGGACTTGCTGAAGGTGCCCGGGCGACTGGAATCGGCGTATCTGCGCGCCGACCGTGGCGAGCCCGCCCAGGCCGTCGCTGTCGAGCGCGCAATCGCCCACTCCGCCCAGCGGTTACGTGCAATCATCGATGCCCATGGCCCGGATTCCTTTGCCATGTATGTGTCGGGCCAGATGTCCATCGAGGCGCAGTATCTGGCGAACAAGCTGACCAAGGGCTTCATCGGCACCAACCAGATCGAGTCGAACTCACGGCTGTGCATGGCCAGCGCCGGCTCCGGCTACAAGCTCTCCCTGGGCGCCGACGGGCCGCCCGGCTCGTACCAAGACTTCGAACACGCCGACGTCTTCTTCGTCATCGGCGCAAACATGGCGGACTGCCATCCCATCCTCTTCTTGCGGATGATGGAACGCGTCAAGGCCGGGGCCAGACTGATCGTGGTCGACCCGCGCCGCACGGCGACCGCCGAAAAGGCGGACCTGTTCCTGCAGATCGCACCCGGTTCCGATCTCGCACTGCTCAACGGGTTACTGCACCTGATCGTCGAGAATGGGCACACCGATCCCGCATTCATCGCCGAGTTCACCGAGGGGTGGGAGGTGATGCCCAGCTTCCTGGCGCAGTACACCCCCGACGCGGTCAGCGAGATCACCGGTATTCCCGAGGACGACATCCGCGCAGCGGCCCGGATGATCGGCGAGGCCGACAATTTCATGAGCTGCTGGACCATGGGCCTCAACCAGAGCACCCATGGCACCTGGAACACCAACGCCATCTGCAATCTCCACCTGGCCACCGGCGCGATCTGCAAACCCGGCAGTGGCCCCTTCTCGCTCACCGGCCAGCCCAACGCGATGGGCGGCCGCGAAATGGGTTACATGGGACCGGGATTGCCCGGACAGCGCTCCGTCCTGTCCGCGGACGACCGCGCCTTCACCGAAGACCAGTGGGGCATCCCGCGGGGAGCGCTCCGCACGGACGTCGGGACCGGCACCATCGACATGTTCTCCCGGATGGCCGACGGCGATATCAAGGCGTGCTGGATCGTCTGCACCAACCCGGTTGCCTCCGTTGCCAATCGGAAGACGGTGCTGGCCGGCCTGGAGCGCGCAGAGCTGGTGATCGCCCAAGACGCCTTCGAAGAAACGGAGACCAACGAATACGCCGACGTGCTCCTTCCTGCGGCCCTGTGGTCGGAAGCCGAGGGCGTGATGGTCAACTCCGAGCGCACCATGACGCTCTTCCAACCGGCGATCGCAGCACCGGGCGACGCGATGCCCGACTGGCAGCTCATCGCCCGGATCGCCTGCGCGATGGGGTTTGCAAACGCGTTCAGCTACAACTCCGCCGAGGAAGTCTTCGAGGAGATCAAACGGTTTTCGAACCCCAAGACCGGCTACGACCTGCGGGGGATCAGCTACGAGCGACTACGGCGGAGCCCGCTGCAATGGCCGTGCGCACCCGAGAGCGCCGGCAACCGCAACCCCATTCGCTACCTCAACGACGGCGTCAGTCAGGCGCGGCTGGTCCGCGAGGACGGCAGCACCCCGCGGTTGGCCTTCCCCACCGAGAGTGGCCGCGCGGTGTTCTTCGCCCGCCCGCACCTGCCGCCCGAGGAAATGCCCGACGGCGACTACCCGTTCCTGTTGAACACCGGTCGCCTGCCGCACCAGTGGCACACGATGACCAAGACCGGCAAGGTCGCCAAGCTCAACAAGCTCAATCCCGGGCCGTTCGTCGAACTCCACCCGGACGACGCTGCACGACTACAGATCGCCGAGGGTGACGCGATAGAAATCGCTTCCCGACGCGGTCGCGCCGTGCTGCCCGCCGCGATCAGCGATCGGGTGCGGCCCGGCAACTGCTTCGCACCGTTCCACTGGAACGACGTTTTCGGCGAATACCTGGCGATCAACGCGGTCACCAATGACGCGGTCGACCCGATCTCGAACCAACCGGAATTCAAAGCCTGCGCCGTCGCACTGGCGAAAGTCGCTGTCCCCGTTGCAGATCCGGGCGCGGGCCCGCAGCCATCGGCGGATGTCGACGCACCAGCTCCCGTGCCCACGGAGGTACCGGAAATCAGCGTGTCACAGGTCGATGCCCTGGCCGCCCTGCTTGGTGTGGCACCGAAGCCCGTGCCGGAATTCGATGAGCTCGGCCGCTCCTATCTCGCCGGGATGCTGACCGCCCTGCGGTCGGAACCAGGTCGATGCGCGGCCGGTGTGCCGACCCTGCCGCCAAGCGCTCCCTTCGATTCGAGCACCCGGCTGTGGGTGGATGGCCTGCTCGCGGGCCTGTTCTCGCGCAACGACGCGCCCCGCGCGACGCCGGCCGCGGCGGTCAAGGAGCCGATCACCGGGCCACCCGAAGCAAAACCCGCCGAGCGCTCGCCCGTCGTCGTGCTGTGGGCGTCGCAGACCGGCAACGCGGAAGAGCTCGCCGCCGACATCGCGGCGCGACTGGGTGAGAAAAACCTGCCCGTCGCGCTGCACAGCATGGACGACTTCCCGGTGACCGAACTGCCGACGGCTCGGCAGCTGCTGCTGGTCACCAGCACCACCGGTGACGGCGACCCGCCCGACAACGGCGCCAGCCTCTGGCGGGCCCTCACGTCCGACGCCGCACCACGATTCGCCGCCACCCGCTACGCGGTGCTGGCGCTGGGCGACTCCAACTATGACGACTTCTGCGGTCATGGGCGCAAGCTCGACGAGCGGCTGGCGCAGCTGGGGGCGACCCGCATCGTCGAGCGGGTCGACTGCGAACCCGACTACGACGAGGCCGCGGCCAGGTGGCTCGACAGTGTCATCGAAGCGCTATCCCGCACGCCCGCACCGGTGGGCCCCGACGGGGGTGCGCCGGTGGCGGCAACCTCCGTGGTCGCCACGCCGCCCCGGCCGGCCGACGGGTCGAAGACAGCCGGGTACACCAAGAAGCATCCCCTGATCACCGACATGGCCCGGAACATCAAGCTCGGCCGGCCGGAATCGGCAAAAGACGTCCGGCAGCTGGTGTTTCGTCTGCCCGAGAACACCATCAGCTACGAGGCCGGTGATGCACTCGGGGTGTGGCCGCGCAACAGTGACCAGTTGGTCGATGAATGGCTGACCGTCACCGGCCTGGACGGGCAGACCCCCGTCGAGGTCGGCGAGCATGGCCTGATGTCGTTGCGCTCGGCGCTCACCGAGCGAATCGAGATCGCCCACATCAGCCGGGACCTGGTGAGGTTCGTCCAGGAGCGCACCGGCGACCCGAAGCTTGCCGAGCTGCTGAAGCCGGAAAACAAAGCCGCTCTGGCCAATTGGACGTGGGGCCGCCAGTCGATCGACCTGTTGGCACAGCATCCGGTCTCCGCGTCGGCCCACGAGTGGCTGCGGGTCCTGAAACGCCTTCAGCCGCGGCTGTATTCGATCTCTTCCAGCCCGAAGGAATGCCCGCAAGAGGTCCACCTGACGGTCTCGCCGGTGCGCTACAACTTCCAGGGCGTCCCACGCCGCGGGGTGTGTTCGACCTACCTCGCCGACCGCTCCCCCGGCGATCGGATCGCCGTTTACCTGCAGCCGTCGAGCAATTTCCGGCCCCCGAGCGATCCGGACACGCCGATGATCATGATCGGGCCGGGCACCGGCATCGCGCCGTTCCGCGGTTTTCTGCAGGAGCGACGCGCCCTGGGGCACACCGGTCCCAACTGGCTGTTCTTCGGCGAACAGCACGCCGCGACCGACTACTACTACCGCGACGAGATCGAAAAGATGTACGCCGACGGGCTGCTCACCGAGCTGGACTTGGCGTTCTCGCGGGACCAACGCGACAAGATCTACGTGCAGCATCTGATGCGCAACCGCGGGGCGGAGCTGTGGCGCTGGCTGCAGGACGGGGCGCAACTGTACGTCTGCGGGACCGCGGACCCGATGGCCAAGGACGTCGACCGCGCGCTGTGCGAACTCGCGGCCGAGCACGGCAGCCTCGACCCCGACGCTGCGAAGGAGTATGTCCGGTCGTTGAGCGCCGACAAGCGCTACCACCGCGACGTGTACTAGCCCCTCCCGCTCTCGCTCGACTCGTAATACGACGGAAACGTCACGCACCTGCCGCTGAAACAACCTCGCTGCACCATTCAGTCATTGGTCGCGCCGAGGAGGGACGTAGTGGCTCTGGATTTTGACGGGCCCCTCGAGGACACCCTGCGGGCCATCTGCCCGCTGCAATGTCGGCTGCGGCGTGGTGCGGCAGCCGACGACCAACCCGATGACCAGGTCGACTGGGCCGGGTTGCCGATCAACTTGGACTTCGCGTTCTCGCCACAGCAGCGCGACAAGGTGTACAAGCAGCACCTGATGCGAAAGCGCGGCACACAGCTTCGGCGGTCGCAGGACCGGGGCCAATGGTGCGCCTGTGACTTCGCGGCCGACGGCCGACGCGTCTACCCCGGCGACGCCGAGTCGATGTCGAGTCGGTAGCACTTCCCCGGCCCCGTCCGACTGGGCGGAGAAGAAATCACCGGGGTTGAAATTCGCGCGGGCCTCAGCGCCAAACTAGGGTGGCCGCCCTGACCGGGGGCGGGCTGACCTACGCCGCACTGAGCGACACGTGCGCCATGGCCACGGCCCTGTCGAAATTGCCCTATAACCGCGGTGCGAACTCCGACGTCAAGGAGATTCTGTCCCAGCTCCGGGGCTAAGCCCGGTCGCGGCGCTCACTGCACCTCGACGGCGACGGCCTGAATCGCATTGCCGCCGTAGCCGAACCGATTCCATTCGGCTTGCTCGGGTTGCGTGTTGCCGGCCTCGTCTGTCGCCCTTGCCCGCACCTTCATGGTCCCGGGAACAGCCCGGTGCGCGAAGAACTCCCACCACTGCCAGCTGTACCGGCGCGCTTCGCCGACCAGTCGGGCCACCTGCCACGGACCGTCATCGACACAGACGTCCACGTGGTCGATTGGTGCCGCGCCCGACCAGGCGACACCTCGTACCACGATTTGCCCGGCGGCCACCGAGCCGGCGTCGGTGGGCTCGACGATCAGGGCGCGGACGCGTTGCAGGCGGACCGGCTCACGGACGACACCGCCGTCGCGCTCGTATTCGTAGTGATACCGGTTGGTTTGGAAGAAGGCCTCGAATGGGTGGCCCACGACGTCGATCTCGGTCAGCCATTTGACCGACGCGACGGAATACCAGCCCGGGACGATCAACCGGACGGGGCGACCGTGCTGCAGTGGCAGCGGTTCGCCGTTCATCGCGTACGCGACGAGCGCACCGGCATCGCAGGCGTCCCGCACCGATAGGGCCCTCTCGAACCGCACCGGCCCCGTCGCGCCATCCACCGGCCCCGAGTCGGCGCCGCGGAACACGACATCATGGGCGCCCGCGGACAGTCCCGCCCGGTTCAGAACATCAACCAGCGGGACGCCGGTCCATTCGGCGGTGCTCGCCGCCCCGGATTGCCATTGCTCACCGTCGACTGGCGGATCGAAGTGGGCGCGACCGTTGCCGGCGCATTCCAGCGTCGCGAGCAGTGACTGTCGCGGCAAGTTGTGGAGATCGCGCAGGGAAAGGCAAAGGGGCCGCTCAACCAACCCGGTGACCGTCAACTGATACAGCTGCGGATCCAGCACCGGTGTCGCGAAGTGGTTGCGAACGTAGAAGTGGGTGGAGGGCATCACGACGCCCCCGATCAGCGCGGGGAGCGACGTCTCGCAATTGAGCGGATCCTCGCGGTGCACGACCAATCCCGGCTCGGCGCCATGGCTTACGATCGGTAACCCGGCGGCAGCCCATGCGCACATGCCGCCCGCCAGGTTCACCGCGTCGAAACCCGAGCGGCGCAACAGGGCCGTCACCGCCGCGGACCGTCCACCCGAGCGGCATACCACGACGATGCGGCGGTCGCGAGGCAGTTCGTCTTCTCGAGTGCGCACGCGCCCGACCGGAAGAAGCATCGCGGTCGGCGCGTGCTCGGTACACCACTCGTCGGGCTCACGCACGTCGAGCAGCAGAGCGCCCGCGTCGATCAACGCTTTCGCGGCTCGGGGGCCGATCTGCGGTGTATCCGAGATGATTTCACCACCGATGGCGATCGGGAACCCTGCGTTCTGCCAGGCTTCGAAGCCACCAACCAGGGTCGCGACGTCGTCGAATCCCGAAGCCCGGAGCACGCCCGCGGCCACCATCGAGCGCCGGCCGCTGGCGCAGTAGACCACCACCGGGGCCGTCGGATCCAAGGCGGAAAGCGAACCCGTCAGGTCCGGCAACGGAATCTCTCGCGCGCCGGGGATGATGCCCCGCATCGTCTCGTCGGCGCCGCGGACATCCAGCAGCTGCAATTGCGGGTCAAGGCCACGCAATTCGGCGAGCTGGCCGATGGTCAGGCGTGGCGAGGCCTCAACCAGCTTCGTGCGCGGCGCCTCGGTCATCGGGAACCTTCCTCCACACCTGTCATCGACGGGGCGCCGGTTGTCCGTACATCGCCACCACGACGGTGCGGTCCATGCTGTTCTCCGACCACACCCCCATGGAGCTGTTCGCGCAGTCGCGGATGATCGCCATGTCGTCGGGGTTGTAGTACCACTGGTTGACCAGTTCCAGGCTGCTGATGGCGATGGCCGGGTTGGTAGCGATCGTTTCGGACGCTTTGCCATGAAACCCTGCGGCGTTGGCCCGGTCCTGCGGCGTCGATCCGTCGGATCCGATGTCGTCGTTGATGTTTCGGTTATTCATCATGTCGTCGGCGTGCCACTGAGCGGCCAGCGTGAGTGCGTTATCCCTGATGACGTCGTTGGTGCAACCGACCTGGTGTTGCAGGGTGTAGACCGCGGAGACCACGGCGCTGTTGAGCCGCTTATTGTCGGCATGCGCGGTTGCCGGGGCCAGCAGCACCGGCGCAGCGAGTATCACGCCCGCGGGTAGTGCGCGTACCCATCCGATCATCACCACTCCGCTCACACCGGGTCGAAGTGCGAAACCAGCCATCGGCCGTTGACTCTTTCCAACGCCACCCGGATAACCGGCTGGGTGTCGGTCGGAGCGCCCTCGCCGATCGTGACGGTCTGATTGACGTAGAGCAAGGCCACGGCGTGGTTGGCCGTCACGGAAACGGGCGCCGCCGCACTGACCTTGGCGACCGCGGTGATGCGCTTTTCCTTGGCCCCCGGAATCACCACCTTGCGGGTCAGCTCCGTGTAGGCGTCCTTGAAATCGCCGGTGAGCCGCTCGCGTGCGGCGCCCAGATCCTTTTCCACCGAGTCCGCTTTGTAGGACAACAAGGCAACCGCGTCCTCGCTGGCGACCCGGACCGTTTCCGTGCGGACTCCGGCCAGGTCGTCGGCCGTGGCCACCACCCACTTGAAGTAGCCCGCCGTGAGCGCCAACAGCAATGCCAACGCGGGCAGCACTCCGTAGGCAACAACTCGCGACCACGGGATCGTGCGGCCCTCCTGCTCGGCGCCGGGCTCGTCTTCGGACGTCTCATCGACGTCGACGGCGTCCGATTCCTCTGGCGCCGCCGCGTCGTCGACCAGTTCCTCGCCCCGCGTAGGGGTTTCACTCAGCGTCGTCATGGCACGAACACCACGTTCGACACCTTGGCGTCGTCGCCGACCGACCGGACCTCGATCCGCATGCGCCATTCCCGCGGCGCCTCTTCGCCGCCGGCGGTCCGGGACTTCACCGCGACCGCAACCAGCACCTGGGCCGCGTCTCCGTGTTGGGATTCCAGCCCCGCATCGGTCACCGTGCCTTCGGATTTGGACTGCGCCGCCTTGACGACCTCGATGAACGGCTTGGAG
The DNA here is from genome assembly GCF_001907675.1 of Mycobacterium paraffinicum. Taxonomy (GTDB): domain Bacteria; phylum Actinomycetota; class Actinomycetes; order Mycobacteriales; family Mycobacteriaceae; genus Mycobacterium; species Mycobacterium paraffinicum_A. Next base: position 224,941 of record NZ_MPNT01000006.1, on the reverse strand, counting down.
CGCTGCTCGAAATCCTCGCGGAAGGCCCCGGTGGCCAGATCGATGATGCGCTGCACGTCGGCATCGACCTCCGTGTAGTTGATGGTGGTGAGGTTCACCGCACCCTGACGGGCGACCTGCACGAACAGATCGCGCTGCGCTTGTGCCTCGTGTTTCTGGTAGGCCCGGAACCCGAGCCAACCGGTCAACCCCGCCAGCACCGCCACGACGAGGGCACCGGCCAACAACGCCTGCCCGGTGTGCGACAGCCGCGGGACCACACGGTTCCACACGCGCGCGAGCCTGCTCTTGGCAGCCGGCTGGTCCTCAGCGGTGTCGTCGGCCTCGCTCGCCTGTTCAGCGATATCGTGGTCGCCGGCCGCTGTCGACTCGCCGAGTTCCTCGGCGGCATCGTTGGTTTCGTGCTTCTCGGCATCTTCAGGCATCTTGCTCCTTTGCTTAGGCCGGCGGCACCAGAAGTGACTGCCAGTTCTTGGCACGCGGGTGCGCCAGGTCGAATTCGGTGTACCGACGCCCATCTGGCCCTATGTAGTCACCGTTGGCCGGGTCATAGGTGGCGACGGCGAGCGGCGGCGGCGCAGGCGCCGGCGGCGCGGTGCCCCGCGGCGGTGGAAGCCGCGGGTCTTGTCCCGGCGGATACATCGGCACGCCCTGCCCGCTGTAGGTGGCGTTCGGGTCGCCCTTCCAGTTGTAGCCGTCGTTGAGCGGCACGTATTCTTCGTCGCTCTCGCACAATTCGACCGTGGGCGCGCGTTTCCACGGCTTGCTCTCACACGGGATGTTTCGGACCCCGCGAACGTTGAACTCCGAATCCTGCGGCACGCGGCAGAAGAGATCCGCGGCGGGCCGGTCGGGCGCATCCACGTTGGCCGGCGAGCGGCGCTGAGTCGGCGGCAGATAGCCCGTGGTGCACGGCGGCGGCAGGTTGATGTTGAGGTTGAAGTCCAGCTGGGCGCCCCGGTACTCCTGCTTGGTGTTCGAGCTGGGCACGACGATTGCGGCCATCGCCGCGATGCCCTGCGGGAAGAGCACCAAGAGTTGTTCGATGTCATGGCGGTAGACGACGGCGATGTCGCCCAGGCTGACCAGGTTCGCGAACAGCACCGGTAGCGCCGGCGACACCCGGTCGAGCAGCGCCCGGCTTTCCTCCACCCCGTTGGTCCCCTGCGTCAACAGGTCCCGCACGGCGGCGTCCTGCGCCTTGAACTGGGCCATTATGGCTGCGGTCCGATTCGCCCAAGTGGCAATCGAATCCGAGGTTTCGACCTGTGAGTTGAGCACCGGAGGCGTCTGGTCGATCAGCGCGGCGAGCGGCCCGACGGTGTTTCCCCCGGCAATGGCCAAAGCGGCGGAACCGTCGACGATCCGGGACAGCTCGGGTCCGAGGCCACCGACCGCGCGATCCGTCTCGTCAACCACCGTACGCAGGTTGTCGCGCGGGATCGCCTGCAGCGCACGGTTGGTCACGTCGAGCAGGTGTCCGATGTCGACGGGCACGTCGACTCGGCCGGCGGGAATGACATCGCCGGCTTGCAGCGCCCGGCCATGGTCGCCGTCCTTGCTGGGCTGGGGGGTGAGCTCGATGTATTGCTCGCCGATCGCCGAGCGGCTGTGCACCGACGCTTGGACGTCGGCGGGCACTTTGACGCCGGACTTGATGGCGAGCACCGCGCGGACCCCGGTCGCGGTCACGTCGACCGACTTGACCTGGCCGACGTCGGTGCCGCGATAGGTGACGACCGAGGTCTGGTAGAGCCCGCCCGACTCGGGCAGGTCGACGGTGACGACGTATTCCCCGATCCCGAACAGCGTCTCGGGCAGCTTCATGTAGTTGAATGCCATTGCCCCACAGGACAGGACGGTCACCAGCGACAGGATCGCCAACTGTATCCAGGTTCGACGGTTCAGACGCAGCACTCAGTACCCCCCGAAGTGATACGGATAGGTCAGGGGGTTGCCCGCGGTGGCGGGGCTGGGCTGCATTCCGATCGTCCGTCCCCACAGCAGTTCGAGTTGGGTGAGGTTGCCTTCCCACCGTGAGCCGGTGAAGAAGCCGGTGTCGAGGCGGCTCAAGGTGAGATCGACGATCAGGGTGAGGTTGGCGTAGTCGCCGCGGAACCAATTCCTCGCGGTCGACGCCGGCCACGGGTAAGCCACCAGGCCATCCAGCCCTTTGGTCAAGGACGGTCCCGCATCGGCGAGTGACCGCAGCACCGGCGCGATGTTGCGCAAGTTGTTGACCAGAGACTCCTTGCTCTGGCGCACGGTGTCGGCTGCGACGGCGCTGAACTTGCCGAGTTGATCGATCGCGTCGGCGATCTTGGTGCGCTCGTCGGCCAACACCTTCAGCGCCTTGGGCACGGTCGTCAACGCCTTGTCGACCACCGGGTCCTTATCGGCGAACTGGCCGACCAGCGAGTTGAGATTCTCGGCCGCGGCAATGATGTCGTCGGTCTGGTCGTTGGTCCGGGCGATGAACTCGTCCAGTTGGCGCAGCAGGCTGCGCATGTCGTTCTCGCGTCCGGCGAATGCCTTGGCGATCGACTGCGTGATCTCCTGCAGCTGCCCGATGCCACCGCCGTTGAGCAGGATCGAGACGGAAGCCAGGGTCTGTTCGGTGGTTGGATACATGCTCGCGTGCGACAGCGGGATCAGCGAACCGTCCTTCAGTTGGCCGACCGGCGGTTCGTCCTTGGGCGCCGCGAGTTCGATATGCATCGAACCGAGCAGGCTGGTCTGTCCCAGCTTGGCCGTCGCGTTGGCCGGCAGGTGTACATCGCCATTGATGCGCATGGTGACAAGCGCGTGCCAGTCCTGCAGCTGGATCTTGGTCACATTGCCGACGTTGACGTCGTCGACCCGAACGCGGGTGTTTTCCTGAATCGTGACGACGTCGGGCATTTGGGCCTGAATCGTGTAGGCACCGGGGCCGTTGCCGGAGGTGCCGGGGAGGGTGAAGGAGTTCAGTCCCTTCCAACCACAGCCGGAAAGCGTTGTGGCGCAGGCGAGACACAGCACCGCCATCAGTGCCCGCTTCATGAGACCCCCGCCGGAAGCATCAGGTCCCGCAACACCTGGTTCGAGTTGATAGTGCCGTTCGGCGCGGGTGGCGGCGCCGGCGCTTCCGCCGGTGGTGGTTCGACGGCCGCCGGCGTCGGCGCCTCGGGTGGTGGCGGTGGCGCGTCGGGCGGTGGCGCCGGAGGTGTATACCCGGGCCGCAACCAATCTTCGCTGTAGGTGATCTCGCTGGGGCGGGCCTGAGTGCCGACAAATGGGTTGAGCCCCGCCGGGATGTAGTTGTAGAGCCGGTTTTTGATGATCGGATTGATGTACTGCAAGCACAGCTTCGACACCCGGTCCAGCCGAGCCCGGGACGCCGCCTCGATCGAGCTGCAGATCCACTGCGGGATGTCGGCGAAGTTGTTCAGCGCGATGATGCCGGTCATCGCGCTTTGAGCCGGCTGGTAGATGTTGAGGAAGTTTTGGAACACCGTCGGGGCGACGTGCAGGATCTGCTTGATGTCCATGCGGCTGTCGTTCAACGCGGTCGTGACGGAGGACAGCCGATCGAACGTAACGCCCATGGCTTCCCGGTTTTCGGCCAGAAAGTCGCGTAAATCGGTCAGCGCGCCGTCGAGGCCCTTGACCGCATTGGCGACCTCGTTGGGCGTGTTCGTCAGCAGCGTTGTGACGGTGGCCAGGTTCTGGTTGAACGAGGCCAGCAGATCACTGCTGGACGACAGGGCCGAGACCAGCAGCTGCAAATTGCGGACGGTGCTGAAGATGTCGTCGGCGTGATCGCCGAGCGCGGAGATCGCGGCGGACAGCTTGATCACGGTGTCTCGGGCGGTGTCGCCCTGGCCGCGCACGTTGTCAGCGGTGGAGTTGATGAATTCGCCGAGGGAGTTCACCCCGTCCGGGGAGGTGGGCCGCAACGCCTCGGTCAGTTTTTCCAGCTGCTTGCGAAAGTCATCCCATTCGACCGGGACGGCGGTGCGGCCGAGCGGGATCGACGCGCCGGGGCTCAATTTGGGACCGCCCGAATAGGCGGGAACGAGCTGGACGGCCCGCGGAGTCACCAGCGACGGCGACAGGATCGCCGCGCGGGCATCGGCGGGAATGGCGTATTGCTTGTCGACCGAAAACGTCACCTTGGAGCTGTTGGGTTGCGGCTCGATCTTGTCGATCACACCGACCGTCACCCCCAGGATGCGCACATCGTCGCCGACGAACAGGCCGTTGGCTTCGGTGAAATATGCCGTGTAGGTGTTTCTTTCGACCTCGTTCCACAGCTTCGAGCCGACCAGGAAGGAAGCCACGGCGAGGGTGCCGACCAGGCTGACAGCGGTGAGTCGTTGCAGAGTGCGGCGGCTTATCTTCATTGTCCCCCCGGTTGGGCGTTCGCGGGCTCCGGCTCGGGCGGCGGGCCCGGCGCCGGACCCGGCGAGGGGGGCTGAGACCAAATCGGGTGCGGCGCTTGCTCCGGCGGCACGGGCGGCGTTCCGGTGGGCGGGTCCACCGACTCCGAAGGCAGCTTCTGCTCGGGGTCCAAGAACCGGTTGTACATGCGGGCGTCGATGGTCGGTCCGCTGATCTGACCCGGGATCAGGTTCGCCACGTAGGCCTTGAAAAACGGTCCGGAGCCCAGGCATTCGCCGAACGACATCGCGTAACGCTTGAACTTGGGCAGGCTCGCCTGAATGTCCTGCTTGCGGTTGTCGAGGACTTCGAGGACGCCGTTCAGCTTGTCGAGGGCGGGCTTCAGCTGAGTCCGGTTGTCGTCGACCAGCCCCGACACCTGATGTGACACCGCGGTGAGATTGTTCATCAGCGCATCGATGGAATCACGTTCGTCCAGCAGCGCCGCCAGCAGCGCATTTGAGTCCGCCACCAGAGCGGCGATCTGTTGACTGCGTCGACCCAGCACCGTCGAGACCTTGTTCGCGTTCCCCAGCAGGCTGCGCAGCTGGGCGTCGCGGTTGTTCAGGGTCTCGGAGAAACGGGCCACGCCTTCCAGCGCGGGCCTGACCTCCGACGGTGTTTGCCTGAAGGTGTCCGCCAGAGTCGTTAGAGCAGAGGATAATTGCGCGGTATCCAGTCCGCTGATCTCGGTCGTCAAGTCTCCGAGCGCGTCGGGAAGATCGTAGGGCGAGTGGGTCCGTTCCAGCGGGATGGTGCCCGAGAGCTTCCCCTCTCCGCGTGACGTGAGCTCGAGCATCTTGGCGCCCAGGATGGTTTCGGTCTTGATCGCGGCTTCCGTGCGGTCCCCCAACGTGATGAAGTTACGGACGGTGAAGCTGACTCGAACCTTGGTGCCTTCTAATTTGATGCCGGTGACCCTCCCGACACCCATGCCGGAGACCCGCACCGAGTTGCCCGCCCGGATGCCGCCCGCCTCCGAGAAGTAGGCCGCGTAGTCGTTGGTGTTCTTGATGAAGGGCAGCTTGTCGTATTTGAAGGCCGCGAAGGTCACGCACACCAAGATGAAGACACCCATCGCGCCGATCTTCCAAGGGCTTCGCCCGCCGGCTTTGGTTTCGGACTTGGTCATTGGGGCGTGCACCGCCCGCTCGGCTGGCCGAACAGCTTGATGAAGATCGGGTTGCCCCCCTTTCCGTTGACTTTCATCAAGACCTCGCAGAAGTAGAAGCCGAAGTAGTCGCCGTTGAGGCCCTGCCGGGCCAGAACTTGATAGATGTCGGGAAGCTGCTTGAGCAGGTTGTCGACGTAATCACGGTCCGACAGCACCTGCGCGGACATGCGATCCGTCTCGTGCACAACGTCTTTGATGGGCTGGCGGGCCTGGACAAGCAGGTTGGTGACCGATCCCGCCGCCGCATTGACGTAGGCCAGTCCGGTGGAGATGTCATCTTTGCGCTGCGCCAAGCCATTCACGAACTGGGACAGCTTGTCCAAGGCGCCGGAGAACTCTCGGTCGCGGAGGGCAAACGTGTGCAACACGGTGTTCAAGTTGGTGATCAGCTCGGTGATGAGCTCGCTGCGGCCGGCCAACGTCGAAGTCAGCATCGAGGTCTGGGCCAGTACCGAAGCGACGGTGCCGCCTTGACCCTGAAATATGCGGAGCAACTGACCGGACAGAGCGTTGACCTGATCGGGGTCCAACGCCCGAAACAACGGCCGAAACCCGCCGATCAGCGCATCGATGTCCAGCGCGGGGGACGTCCGCGCTGGCGGGATCGTCGCGCCCGGCGGCAGCCGGCGCGAGCCGGGCCCCTCCTCCAGGGCGAGGTAACGATCGCCGATCAGGTTCTCATAGCGCACAGCGACTTTGGTGCCCTCGGTGAGGCGGACGCCCTTGTCCACCGAGAAACCGATGGTGACGGTGCCGTCGCGCTGCAGGTGCAGGTCACCGACCTTGCCGACCTCGACCCCCGCGATGCGCACGAAGTTGCCGGACTTTAGGCCCGAGATGTTCGTGAACACCGCCTGGTAGCCGGTGCGGTCCTCGAATCGAAACTGGCCGAAGACGGCGATCAGCGTGAAAGTGAACACCGCACACACCGCCGTGAAAGCCGCGATGCGCACGATGATGGCGGACATCTTTCGTCTTTTCACGGCGGCGGTTGTCCCCCACGGTAGAAGTAGCGCGGCGCTTCCGGCGGGTTCTTCGTGGTCGGGAACCAGTTCGCCCACCACGGGTTGCCGACGGCCATGTTGGTTCGGATCTCGTTCGGGGCGGCACCCCACCCGGTGTCGGTCACCAGCGCACGCACCGGGAAGTTGGCGCTCGGGTCGGGCAGCGACCCACAGCTGGGCTTGCCTCCCGGGCCGCCGGTGGCATTGGTTTTCGGTAGGTGTTTCGGGTACCGGTACGGATCGTCACCGAACAGCAGCCCGGCGTCCAAGATCACCGAGTAGCCGTTACCGCCCAACGCGTCTCGCCCGCCGTGGTCCACGTACCACTGCGCGCCCTGGAACAAGCAGGTGAAGGTCGGCGAGTACTTGTTCAGCAGCGCCGTGGTCGGATCGAGCAGGTTGATCGACCGTACGATGTTGGATTCGTTCCTGCCGATGACGTTGATGCCGGTCTGGCTCAAGCCGACCGCCGACAACAACAGCGTGTCAAGCGACCGTTGGTTTTCGGTCAGGGTGGTGCTAGTCGTCGCCGCTGAGTCCAGGATCGACAGAATATTCTGGGCCGCGCCCGAATAGATCGCTGTCGTCTTGCCGAACAGCCTCCAGTCCTTGTCGATGGTGTCCATGCGGGGATTGACGGTCAGCAACACGTCGTTCGCCCCGGTGATCGCCTGCCCGAGCCGTTCGCCCTTGCCGCGCAACGCTTCCGAGAAGGCGGACAAAATAGCGTTCAGCTTCGCCGGGTCGATCGCATGGACCACCGACTGGAGATTCTCGAAAACGGTGTTGACCTCGACCGTCACGTTGCGGGAGTGCAGCACCGCGCCGGGCTTGAGTGGGGTCGCGCTGGGGTGTTCGGGCACGATCAGGTCGACGTATTTCGACCCGAACGCCGTGGTGGATTTGATCTCGGCCTCGAGGTTGCTCGGCAGATATTTGAACGGGCCGGGCTGCATCTTGAGCTGTAGCTGAGCCGCTTTCACGTCGGTGCCAATCGACGCCACCTGGCCGACCTGCACGCCGCGCAGCTTGACCTTGGCGCCCTGCTCCATCACGAGCCCGGCCCGGTCCGACACCAGTGTCAGCGGGATCGATTCCTGGAATTTGCCCGAGAATGCCCCCGCGGTCAACGCGATGATCGTCCCGACGAGGATGAACAGAGTCGGCGCCCACCAGATCGGATCGATTCTGCTGCGGCGAGCCCGATTCCGTGGCCCCGGGCCACTCCCCCTGTGATTGCTCATGCGGTCATCCCGACAGGTTGAAGTTGCCGGACTGCCCGTAGACGGACAACGAAATCGCCAGGCAGACAAACGCCGTGACGATCATCGATGACCGCACCGAGCGCCCGACAGCCTCCCCCACCCCGGCGGGACCACCTGTCGCGGTGAAACCGTAGTACGTGTGCACGACCATCACGCCCGTCGCCATGGTCAGCGCCGCCAGAAACGACCAGAACAAGTCGGTCGGCCGCAGGAAGGTGGAGAAGTAGTGCTCATATACCCCGCGCGACTGGCCGTAGCTGTAGATCGTCAGGAACTTGGCCGCGATGAACGACATCAGCACCGCGACGGCGTAGAGCGGGATGACGACCAGGATTCCGGCGATGATCCGTGTCGACGACAGGTAGGTGATGGCGCGGATGCCCATCACCTCCAGCGCGTCGATCTCCTCATTGATCCGCATGGCCCCCAGTTGGGCCGTCGCGCCGGCACCGATCGTGGCGGCCAGGGCCAGGCCGGCGGTGCACGGCGCGATCATCCGAACATTCAAGAAGGCCGACAGAAATCCGGTCAGCGCCTCGACCCCGACGTTGGACAGCGTGTCGTAGCCCTGGACCGCGACCAGGGCGCCGGTGGTCAGGGTGAGGAAGCCGATGATGCCTACGGTGCCCCCAATAACCGCCAAAGCTCCTGTGCCCATGCCCATCTCGGCGATCAGCCGCAATAGTTCGCCTGGATAGCGGCGTACCGCGTCGATGATGTTGGCCAGTGATTGCCCGTAAAACGCCGTCTGTTCACCGAGCTTGCGGGCGTAATCGGTGACCTTGGGGCCAACGCCGATGATCCACGACGGTTGCCGCGCTGCGTCGGTCATTTCGCGGTGACCTTCACGCCGAGCGCGGTGAGCACGATGTTGATGAAAAACAATGCCATGAAAGAAAAGACCACCGTCTCGTTGACGGCGTTGCCGACACCGGTAGGACCGCCGCCCACGGAAAGGCCCTTGTAGCAGGCGATCAGGCCCGCCGACAACCCGAACAGCGTGGCCTTGATCAGCGACGTCACTACCTGAGGAAGCCCAGTGACGAGGGTCATGCCTGCGACGAAAGCGCCGGGGGTGACGTGCTGAACGAAGACCACGAAAACGTAGCTTCCCGCCAACCCGGTGACCGCGACCACCGAGTACAGCAGAACCGCGACGAACGTGGCGGCGATGATGCGCGGAACAACCAGGGCCTGAATCGGATCGACGCCGATCACCTTCATCGCGTCGATTTCCTCGCGAATGGTGCGCGCGCCCAGGTCGGCGCACATCGCCGTCGACCCGGCACCGGAGACCACCATCGCCGTGACGACGGGCCCGACCTGCGTCACCGACGCCAGACCCGCGCCGGCCCCGGACAGGTCACCGGCGCCGATCTCGACCAACAGGATGTTCAGGACGAACACGATCAGGACCGTGTACGGGATGGACAGCATGATCGTCGGAAAGATGGAAACCCGGGCAACGAACCAGATCTGCTCGAGCAACTCCCGCCACGCCCACGGGCCCCGCACCGCGGCGACCAGCGCTTGGGCGCAAAGCACGAAGAAATCGCCCAACGCGTTCATGGGCTTCGCGATGGTGGAGCCGTTCACAAGGTTCGCCCCGCCCGACCGCCGTTCATATGGCCCAATCCCGTGTTCCATTCTCGTAATGCAATTAATGCGCCGGCAATTAGCCAGGGCGAAAGCGCCGGTTGTTGTTACACGCCGACCGCGGTGTCAATTTGCGCGCCTATGATCACGCGAGGAATTTACGGGCAAACCCAACACCGCGTCAGGGTTGGAATCAACACGAAGCTAAATTGGCCAACCGCGAGCAACCCCTCGCGCACGGCTCGTGCCGTCTGCACACCCGGCACACGAAAATAGAAGAAACCCCAGGTTGTGGCGCTGATTCCTGTTTGAGTTCAGGCCGCGGGGCTCCCAGCCGGTGGAGCGCGAAGAGACGCGGGCCAGCAAGCGGCGAATGTCGCAGACTTCGCGGAGCGGCTCGGCAGCGGCGACGCGGAATGGCCGCTCGTCTCTTGACGAGTTTTTCGTTGCCAACAAGCTAGTTGAGCGCCCACGGCCACCGTCCCATTCGGCTATCGCCGCCAAACGACACGGTTCGGATTATCGATGTTCAAAGCAAGGGTTAGGTTCAGGATGAGGCTAAAAGCACCGATAGCGACAGCATTTCCGCCCGGATACGCTTGCTCGAGTGACCGGTACCCCGTCTTCCTACCTGGTGTTGGCGTCCCAACGGAGCGGCAGCACGCTGCTGGTCGAGTCGCTGCGCGCGACCGGCGTCGCGGGCGAGCCGCAGGAGTTCTTTCAATACCTGCCGGCCACCAGCCAGGCGCCGCAGCCGCGCGAGTGGTTCGCCGGGGTGGAGGACGAATCGATCCTGAGCCTGCTCGACCCGCTTGACGCCGGGACGCCCGACCTGGCGCCACCGGAGATTTGGCGGGACTACATCCGCACGGTCGGAAGGACACCGAACGGCATTTGGGGTGGGAAGCTGATGTGGAACCAGACGCCGCTCTTGCTGAACCGCGCCAAGAATCTCCCGAATCGCAGTGGCGACGGCCTGTTGGCCGCCATCACCGACGTGGTGGGCGAAGAGCCGCTCTTCATCTATGTGCATCGGCCCGACGTGATTTCGCAGGCGGTGTCGTTCTGGCGCGCGGTGCAGACGCGGGTGTGGCGAGGCCGGCCGGACCCGGCTCGTGACGCACGCGCCACCTATCACCCCGGCGCGATCGCGCACGTCGTCACCATGCTGCGCGCCCAAAATGAGGGCTGGCGGAATTGGTTCGCCGACGAAGGCGTCAACCCGATGGAGATCCCGTATCCGGTGTTGTGGCGCAACCTGACTCAGGTCGTGGCCGCCATTCTGGAGGCGCTCGGACTCGACCCACGGCTGGCCCCCGAACCGGTATTGGAACGCCAGGCCGACCAGCGCTCCGATGAGTGGGTGGATCGGTATCGTGCGGATGCCGAGAAGCTCAGCCTACCAACCTGACCGCGGCGGAAACACCCTAAATTCAGGGCGAGCCAATCACTTGGTCCGAACCGCCCGACACGTCACCATTCCGTCAGCGGCCGTGCGGCACCCGGGCCGTCAAACGCGAACGAGGAGCGGTCACGTGGGTGAAAGCGGTCCTGGTGACGGACGCGAGGAAGAGGCCGCGCAGCGGCCCGGCTGGCCCGCGCGGCTCGGCTCGATCTCGGTGGACTGGTGGGCGACCGCGGTGGCCGGAGTAATCGTCGCGCTGGCGGTGGCCAACGTGCTTCCGAAGATTCCGTGGTGATCGGGTGAGCACCCTTCGCGCCGAGCCCGACGAGACGTCCGTCGAGGCCACTTTCACCAGCACGCGCCCGCTCGACTACGTGCCGGGCATTCTGCTTCTCATCGGCGTCGGGCTGCTGGGCAAGTACGCCCAGGTCTGGTGGAACGGGCTGGCCAAACACCACCGCTGGACCGTGCCCGACATCGAATACGTGTTGTGGGCCATCGTGATTGGGCTGCTGATCACCAACACCATCGGCCTGCACCCCATCTTCCGGCCCGGCGTGCTGACCTACGAATTCTGGCTCAAAGTCGGGATCGTGGCGCTGGGTTCGCGTTTCGTGTTGGGCGATATCGCCAAACTGGGCGGGATCAGCCTGGTGCAGATTCTGGTGGACATGACGATCGCCGGAACGATCATCATCGTCGCGGCGCGCGCGTTCGGGCTGTCGGGCAAGCTCGGCTCATTGCTGGCGATCGGAACGTCCATCTGCGGGGTGTCGGCCATTGTGGCGGCCAAGGGCGCTATCCGGGCCCGCAACTCCGATGTCAGCTACGCGATCGCGGCGATCCTGGCCTTGGGCGCGGTGTCGCTGTTCGTGCTGCCGCCGCTGGGGCATGCGATCGGGCTGACGGATCACGAATTCGGCCTCTGGGCCGGCCTTTCCGTGGACAACACCGCCGAGACCACGGCCACCGGCTACCTGTACTCCGACCATGCCGGCAAGATCGCGGTGCTGGTGAAGTCGACCCGTAACGCGCTGATCGGATTCGTGGTCTTGGGCTTCGCCCTGTACTGGGCCGCGCGGGGCCAGGCCGACGAGATCGCGCCCGGGGCGAAGGCCAAGGCCGCGTTCATCTGGGAGAAGTTCCCGAAGTTCGTGCTGGGCTTCCTGGTGGTCTCCGCGATCGCGACGGCGGGCTGGCTGACCAAGGGCCAGACCGCCAACCTCGCCAACGTGTCGAAATGGGCGTTCCTGCTGACCTTTGCCGGGGTGGGGCTCAACACCGACATCCGCCAGATCGCGCGCACCGGATGGCGACCGCTGGTGGTCGCGGTCATCGGGCTCACGGTCGTCGCCGCGGTCTCCCTGGGCATCGTGTTGCTGACGTCGCGCGTGTTGGATTGGTACACGGGCACTTAGCCGCGGGCTTGGGCCGTCAGCCGACGTTGGTGCCGCCCTCGGCGATCCTGCGCACCGCGCGGAGGAACACGTCGATCTCCTCGAACGTGTTGTAGAACGCGAACGACGGGCGAACGGTGGCCTCCAGCCCCAGCCGCCGGAGCGCGGGCTGCGCGCAGTGATGCCCGGCGCGGACCGCGATGCCTTCGGCGTTGAGCGCCTTACCCACTTCGAGCGGCTCGTGTCCCGCGAGCACGAAGGACAGCACGCTGGCCTTCTCGGTCGCGGTGCCCACCAACCGGACGCCGGGAATGTCGGCGAGGCGCGGCGTCGCGTACTCCAGCAACGAGTGCTCGTAGGCCGCGATGCGTTCGATGCCCAACCGCTGCACGTAGCGCAGCGCCTCGGTCAGCCCGACCGCGTCGGCGATGTTGCCGGTGCCGGCCTCGAACTTGGTCGGCGGCCCCTGATATAGCGAGCGTTCGATCGTCACGTCGGCGATCATGTGCCCGCCGCCCTGCCACGGCGGCGTCTCCGTCAGCGCCTCCTCCGTACCGTAGAGCGCGCCAATTCCGGTGGGGCCGTAAATTTTATGTCCCGAGAACACCAGGAAATCGGCGCCCAGCTCGGCAACATCAACGGGCACGTGTTGAATCGATTGGGCGGCGTCGATCAGCACCCGTGCCCCATAGCGATGACCCAATTCCACGATCTTGTCCACCGGGACCACCGTGCCCAGCGCATTGGACACCTGACTGGCGGCCACCAGTTTCGTCCTAGGACCGAGCAGCTCCTCGAATTCGCTCAGCAATAGGTTGCCGGCATCGTCGATCGGCGCAACCTTCAGGATCGCTCCGGTCTTCTGCGAGACGAGTTGCCAGGGAACGATGTTCGCGTGGTGCTCGAGATGGGTGATGACGATCTCGTCACCTGGTTGTAGGTGCTTGCCGCCCCACGCGTGCGCCACCAAGTTGATGGCTTCGGTGGTGCCACGGACGAACACGACGTTTTCGGAGCTTGGCGCGCCGATGAAATCGGCCACGGTGTCGCGGGCCTCTTCGTACGCGTCGGTGGCCCGGGCCGCCAATTCGTGTGCCGCGCGGTGAATGTTGGAATTCTCGTGGGCGTAGAAGTGTGACAGCCGGTCGATCACCACCTGTGGCTTCTGGGTGGTCGCCGCGTTGTCGAACCAGATCAACGGCTTTCCGTTGACGACTTCCTTCAGGATCGGGAAATCCGCCCGGATCGCGTTGACGTCGAATACCTCGTGCTCATCAGGCAGCCGTGGCACCGTCTCCGCAGCGTTGAGGAAGTAGTAGTCGCGCTCGTCGCCGGCCGGCGTGTTCGGTGTCGCGGGTGCCGCATGCGACCAGCGCCGATCGCCGACCGACGGCACCTCGGGCAACGCGAACGGCGCCGCGTATGGCGCGGACGCGGTCGAAGTCTGGTGACCGACGGGGCTGGTGGGCGCGGAGCCGGCCAGCACGCCTGGCACCGTCGGCACGATCCCATGGGTCGGCACGGCGAAGGAGCTGAGATCACCGGTGGGCAGGTACGGCTCCGCGACGCCACCCGTGGCGATACCGGCCGACGGCGCGGCCGTAGTGCCGGGAACGTTGCCGCGGGGAGCCACCGGCACCGTCTGCGGGGGTGCTTCGGGTTCGCGGGAGGTTGGGGCTGGCAGATAAATGTCCGTGAGACCCAGTGCCGGCACCGGCGCGGGATACAAGTCCGCGACGCCCGCCGCCGCCTGCCCCGCTGACGCGCCGGCGGTGGTGTCGGGCGCATTGCCCCGCGGGGCAACCGGCACCGTCTGCGGCGGCGGCTCGAGCTGGTAGGACGTCGGGGCCGGCACGTAGGTATCAGTGACAGCGAGCGCTGGCGCCGGTGTTGGGTAAACGTCTGCGGTGCCCACCGCGGTCTGCCCAGCCGATGTAGCAGCAGTCGTGTCCGGCACGCTGCCACGCGGCGCGACCGGCACCGACTGAGGGGGACTGTCCGGGCCCGGCCGGATGCTGGCGGCATACAGCTGGGTGGCCAGCGCGGCGAGCTCCGCGGCGCTGATGGGCAGGTCGCTTTCCGCGTCTACCGCTCGGTACTCACTTGTACTCATGGAACTGGTCCACGGCGACATCGTCCAGCACGGCGAGCGCGTCGTCGGTAAGCACGGCCAGGGAGGTGTAGAGGGTCACCAGGTAGGTCGCGATTGCCGACTGGTTGATGCCGGTGAATCGCACCGACAGCCCTGGCGCCTGCTCGCCGACCAGGCCCGGCTGGAACAGGCCGACCACGCCTTGGCGTTCCTCCCCGGTGCGCACCAGGATGAACTTGGTCTTGCCGTCTTCCACCGGCACCTTGTCCGATGGGATCAGGGGGATGCCGCGCCAGGTGATGAACTGCGCGCCGAACAGGCTGACCACCGGCGGTGGCACACCACGGTAGGTGGCCTCGCGGCCGAACGCGGCGATCCCCAGCGGGTGGGTCAGGAAGAAGCTGGGCGTCTTCCACACCTTGGTGATCAGCGCGTCCAGGTCGTCGGGCGCCGGAGCGCCCGCCAGGGTCTGGATGGTCTGCTCCGGAGTCGCCTGGGCCAGCAGCCCGTACTCGGGGCTGTTGACCAACTCGAACTCCTGGCGCTCCTTGATCGTCTCGATGGTCAGCCGCAGCTGCTGCGCGATCTGGTCGTGGGGACTCGAGTACAGGTCGGAGACGCGAGTGTGGATGTCAACGAGGGTCGAGATGCTCCGCAGCGTGTATTCGCGCGGGCTGGTCTCGTAGTCGACGTAGGTCTCCGGCAGCGGTTCTTCGGTGCCCGCACCCGCTTCGGCCTTGATCGCGACGCCCTCCGGGTTGACCACCCGGTTCACCCGATACAGGCCCGCTTCCACCGGCACCCAGCTGAGCAGGTGCAGCAACCAGCGGGGCGTGATGGTGGAAAGCTGGGGGACGGTCTTCGTCGCGTTGGCAAGCTGCCTAGCTGCGAGGTCGCCGAGTGCCTGAGACTCGTTTTGAGCCGACGTCATCGTGGTCCTTCCATGCTCGATCAAGCGTTGCAGCGTGGTGCGGCAGGTCCATGATCACCCGCTGTGACCAGGTTCGCGCGCCGAGCCTAGGGGACTCCGGGGACGGCGCAAAGCATTACTCCCGTGCTGAATTAAAGGGCCGTAAAGCACCCGCAATCTGACAGTGATCTTCGTCTGGGCCTATAGTGGGGCCATGCAACAGGCCGTTCAGCCGCGCTTCGTTCCTTCGCGCATCGCCGCCTGCTGTTGTTGTCGCTGTTGTTGATTTCCTGACGCCCTTAAGACGCAGTAGAAATCCCGCGCCCTGCCCTTGGATCGGGCTACCACCGCCCCGCGGTCGCCAGGCGCGCGTTCGCCAGCAGATTCTTTCAGGAAGACAACCACCCATGACAGTGATGTCACTACCCACCCGCGCCTCCGCGCCGGTGGAGACCCGCCACCGGGTTCTCGTCAAGCCGGCAACCGAAGTCGCGCGGATGACGCGCTACCGCGGGGGCACCTACTCCCATACCGTGGACACGGTCGTGTTCGCCGACGGCAGCTCGGCCCGAACCGACCTGATCAGGGTCAATCCCAACCTGCACGCGTATTCCTTGGACTTCTTCGGCATCGCGCCTCATGAGCCATCCCGATACCGCTTGGACAGCTGGTCGGCGCTACCCCACCTGCGCAGCCGCAACCACGAGGCCGAGGTCGACTGGATCCTGCGCAACTCCTTCCCGATGCGCACGACGGCCGAACTGAGCGAACAACTGCGCGCCGCGGGCACCCCCCTGGGGCGGGCCCACATCACCGAACACGAGGCGATCGCCGCCACCCAGGCCGCGGTCTGGCATTTCACCAACGGTTTGACCCTGGACACTCGGCCCCTCAACGTACCCGTCAAGGTGCGCCGAGCGGCCGGACGCGTGATGAGCTTCGAATTCGACGGCGAACCGCAACTCGGTGGTTACTCGGTGTGGGTCGACTCCGACGCCGCCGTCGGCCTGAAGCTCCAAAAGTCGACCGACGGCATTGCATGGCAAGACATTTCGCGTTCCCAGCTGACGGTGGACGCGGGCAAGGGCCGTCATCGACGCACGCTCGGAGTGGGCAGCACACTGTCGGCCAGCAGCCACGGCAGCGGCGGGCGTGGCTATCGCCATTACCGACTGATCGCGACGACCGACGCCGCCAATCCGACCATCGACCATGTTCGCTTCTGGCTGACCGGCGCCCGCCACTACCGCAATGCCGATCGAATTGTGCACCTCTACAATTATCTGATCACTGGGGCGCGCAAAGCCTCGAGCGATACGGTGGAACCACAACTAATCGATACCGAAGCGACCGCCAATTCGGAGCTCATAGGACCGTTTCAAGTGCCAATCCCGTTGACGCTCAACGTCGGTGACGGACACGAACTCGTCGGCTCCGACGGCGAGACGGTCGTCGGCACTGTGCAGGCGGGCACGGACTTTTACCTGCGGCCCGCACCGGGTACGTCCACAACGACGGTCACCGCGACAACACCGGAAATCCTCACCGGAAGGGTGCTGACCGGAATCGCGTTAGAGGGGGCAGGACATGGATTCACGCCCATTGCCCTGACCGTGCCGACGGCCGTGGCCATCGAATTCGACATCAGCTGGCAGACCGACGAGTCATGTACCGACATCGCCTGAGGAAGACAGATGAGCATCGCAGATAACGTCACACAACTGATCGGGAACACGCCGCTGGTCCGGCTGAACCGGGTCACCGAGGGGGCGGTCGCCGACGTCGTGGCCAAGCTGGAGTTCTTCAACCCCGCCAACAGCGTGAAGGACCGCATCGGCGTCGCGATGCTGGATGCGGCCGAGCAGGCGGGGCTCATCAAACCCGACACGATCATCCTGGAGCCGACGAGCGGAAACACCGGCATCGCGCTCGCGATGGTGTGCGCGGCGCGCGGCTACCGGTGCGTGCTGACGATGCCGGACACGATGAGTACCGAACGCCGAATGTTGTTGCGCGCGTTCGGCGCAGAAATAGTCCTGACGCCTGGGGCCGAAGGGATGGCGGGGGCCATCGCAAAAGCCGAGGAGCTGGCCAAAAACGACCAACGGTATTTCATCCCGCAACAGTTCGAGAACCCCGCGAACCCCGCGATCCACCGCAAGACCACCGCTGAGGAGGTGTGGCGAGACACCGACGGCAAGATCGA
The DNA here is from genome assembly GCF_001907675.1 of Mycobacterium paraffinicum. Lineage (GTDB taxonomy): Bacteria > Actinomycetota > Actinomycetes > Mycobacteriales > Mycobacteriaceae > Mycobacterium > Mycobacterium paraffinicum_A. The sequence continues at coordinate 207,473 of NZ_MPNT01000006.1, read as the reverse complement.
CTTCTTCGTTGCCGGGGTGGGCACCGGGGGAACTCTCACCGGCGTCGCTCAGGTCATCAAGGAGCGCAAGCCGTCGGCGCGATTCGTGGCCGTGGAGCCCGCCGCGTCACCGGTCCTGTCCGGCGGCCAGAAGGGGCCGCACCCGATCCAGGGCATCGGTGCCGGATTCGTCCCGCCGGTGCTCGAGCTGGACCTGGTAGACGAGGTCATCGCGGTCGGCAACGAAGAATCGCTGGATATGGCACGTCGGTTGGCCCGGGAGGAGGGTCTGCTGGTCGGCATCTCCTCGGGCGCGGCCGTGGTCGCGGCGCTGCAGGTGGCCCGCCGGCCGGAGAACGCGGGCAAGCTGGTCGTCGTGGTGCTGCCGAGCTTCGGTGAGCGGTATCTGAGCACCCCGCTCTTCGCCGACCTAGCGGATTAGCCATGCTCGCGGACATTCGACGTGACATCCGGGCCGCCAGGGAGCGCGACCCGGCCCGCCCGACCACGCTGCAGGTGATCTTCGCCTATCCGGGTGTGCATGCGATCTGGGGCCACCGGATCAACCACTGGCTATGGAAGCGCGGCGCCAGGCTCGCCGCGCGGACGTTTGCGGAGGTCTTGCGCATCCTCACCGGAGTCGAGATACACCCGGGTGCGGTCCTTGGCCCGGGGCTGTTCATCGACCATGCGACCGGCGTGGTGATCGGCGAGACTGCCGAGGTGGGCGAGGACGTGACCATCTACCACGGCGTCACCCTCGGCGGTAGCGGACGGGACACTGGCAAACGCCACCCGACCATCGGCGACCGGGTGATCATCGGCGCCGGCGCCAAGGTGCTCGGCGCGATCAAGATCGGCGACGACAGCCGGATCGGGGCCAACGCCGTCGTCGTCAAGGAGGTTCCGTCGAGCGCCGTGGTGACCGGGGTACCCGGACAGGTCATCAGCCGCCACGGGCGAAGCAGCCCGGACGACTCGATGATGCCCGACCTCGTCGGCGTCAGTCTGCAGTCGCTCCTCACCCGGGTAGCCCGGCTGGAGGCGGCCAACGACGGACAACAACAGTCCGAGCTGGTGATCCGCCCACCGGAGGCCGGGGTATGGCACGGCGAAGACTTCTCCATCTGAGGATTTCGTGAGCACTCTTGTCATAGCGGGGACGGCGCTGCTCGCGGCGCTGGCTGTCGCCACGGCGGCCGGCGCGATGGTCAATCGACGCTCCGGGGTGCTGCGCGAAACTAGCCCTGATTCCCAACCGGACACGTCCGACCTTGGCTTGGCACAGACGGGGCCGACCGTGGTGCACTTCAGCGCGGCGTGGTGTGGTCCATGTGCGTCGGTGCGGCGCGTGGTCGACCAGGTCTGCGCCGCTCTTCCCGACGTGTCGCACGTGGAAATCGATATCGACGCCAATCCCGCCGCCGCCAAGCGGCTGTCGGTGTTGTCACTGCCGACCACATTGATCTTCGACGCCGACGGCCGTCAGCGCTACCGTAGCGCCGGAGTGCCGAAGGTCGGCGACCTGCGGGCGGTGTTGCAACCGCTATTGGCTTAGCCCTCGAATCATCAAGTCATCGAACGCCTTTCTACCCCCGCGCGCGGCGTGAGCTCGGCGAAGTATTACTCACGGTGAACTTAACGCGGCTACGGAATGCACGGTCACCCGCGGCGTTGCACAGTGGGTTATCGGCTGCAACGGAAGGCGTGCCATGACCGAGCTACATCTGGCCGTGGGGCTGGACGGCTACGGCTGGCACCCACACGCTTGGCGATACGCCTTCGCGCACAACGCCACCGGCGGCGGACACCTCAGCGGCCGGTACTGGGGCGCCCTGGCCGGCGTCGCGGAGCGGGGCCTGCTCGATTTCTTGACGATCGACGACTCATTCGACGCGCAGCCGGGGCGGCGGCCCGAGATATCCCCACGGCGGCTGGCGGGCCGCGCGGACGCCGTCCTGGTCGCCGCCCGCGTCGCGCCCGTCACCAGACACATCGGTTTGGTGCCCGTCGCGACCGTCACCCACACCGAGCCCTTTCACGTGTCCAAAGCGATTGCGACGCTGGACCATATCTCGCACGGCCGGGCGGGCTGGCAGGTTCGGGTGAGCGCCACCGCGCACGAGGCCGCGTTGGTGGGGCGGGGCAGCCGCATCGAGGCAGACGAGCTGTTCGACGAGGCCGCCGACGCGGTGGAGGTGGCGCGGCGGCTCTGGGACAGCTGGGAAGACGACGCCGTCATCCGTGACGTGGCGACCGGGCGTTACATCGACCGCGACAAGCTGCATTACATCGACTTCGCCGGCAAGTACTTCTCGGTCAAAGGCCCGTCCATCACCCCGCGGCCGCCGCAGGGCCAACCGGTGGTGCTGGCGCTGGCGCACGCGTCGCGGGTCTACGAGTTCGCTGCCGCCGGCGCCGACGTCGTGTTGATCACCCCGCACGACGACGACTCGCTGCGCTCGATCCTGCGCGACGTCGCCCAAGCGCAGCGGGCCACGGGTCGTTCGCTCAAGGTGTTCGCCGACCTCGTCGTCTCGCTGGCCGAAGACCCACTGACGCCCGCCGCCGCCATCTCCTCCGACGCGCACGTATTCGCCGGCAGCGCACGCCATTTGGTCGAGCTGCTCCTTCGTTGGCAGAACACCGGCGTCGACGGGGTGCGGCTGCGGCCCGCGGTCAACGCGATCGACCTGCCCCTGATCGTCGACGAGCTGGTGCCGGCGCTGCAGCGCGCCGGGGTGTTCCGCACCGCCTACCGCGACGGCGAAACACTGCGCGAGCGGCTCGAATTGGCCTCCGCACCCAACCGCTACGCGGCGGTGGCGCGGTGACCGTCACCCCGCTGTCCATCCTCGACCTGTCCCCGATCAGCGCCGGGTGCGACGCCGTGACGGCGCTGCGCAACACGATTGACCTGGCCCAGCACGCCGAACGATGGGGTTACAAGCGCTACTGGCTCGCCGAGCATCACTTCGTCGCGGTGGCCAGCTCGTCGCCGGCGGTGCTGATCGGCCAGATCGCGGCGGCCACCGACCACATCCGCGTCGGCTCGGCCGCGGTGCAGATCGGCCACACCACGCCGATCGCGGTCGTGGAGAGCTTCGGCATTCTCGATGCGTTTTACCCGAATCGTATCGACATGGGCCTGGGCCGATCGGGGCATCGGCGCAAGGAAGCCGCATCGTCGCCGCCGCCGGCACCTTCGCCCGCGCCGGGGCCGTGGCGTGAAGTCGACGGTCTGGTCATTCCCCCGCCCTTTGACCCGACACCGCTGATGAAAAGCGATCGCTTCCGCGCCCAGGCGTCGGTACTCACCCAGCCATGCGCGGTACCACCCGATTTCGCCGATCAGCTCACTGACATCGAAGCGCTGCTCGACGGTACGTACACGGTCAATGGGCAAGACCTGCATGCCGTTCCGGGCGGAGACGGCCAGCTGACTCCGTGGATCTTCGGCAGCACCCGCGGGCAGAGCGCGGAGGTCGCCGGAGCGCGCGGGCTGCCGTTCGTCGCCAGTTACCACATCACGCCGGCCACCGCGTTGGACGCGATCGGCGCCTATCGTGAAGCGTTCCGGCCGTCCGCGCGCCTGGCCAGGCCCTACGTGGTGGTCTCGGCCGACGTCGTGGTCGCCGAGGACAGCGCCACCGCACGTCACCTTGCGTCAAGCTATGGGCACTGGGTGTATTCCATCCGGAGCGGGCAGGGCGCCATCCCCTATCCGGATCCGGATCTCTGCGAGCCCCTCACGGAGGACCAACTCGGGCTGGTGGTAGACCGCACCGCAACACAATTCGTCGGCAACCCGGACGAGGTCGCCGATCGGCTGGAATTGCTGCGCCGAGCGACCGGCGCCGACGAACTCGTGATCACATCGGTCACGCATCGGCACGCCGACCGGCTGCGCTCGCACGAGCTGATCGCCAAGCGCTGGGGGCTGACCGGATGAGCGCGCGAACTGTCAAGCGCCGCAAGCAGATAATCCTCGGCGCGCATTTTCCCGGGGTCAACAACACCACCGTGTGGTCCGATCCCGACGCCGGCAGCCAGATCGCGTTCGAATCGTTCGTGCACCTGGCCAGAACCGCCGAGCGCGGACTGTTCGACTTCTTCTTCCTGGCCGAGGGCCTGCGGCTGCGCGAACACCGCGGCAAGATCCACGACCTCGACGTGGTGGGCAGACCCGACACGTTCACCGTGTTGGCCGCCCTCGCCGCCGTCACCGATCGGCTCGGTCTGGCCGGGACCATCAACACCACCTTCAATGAACCTTACGAGGTGGCAAAGCAATTCACGACGTTGGATCACCTCTCCGACGGACGCGCCGCGTGGAACATGGTCACCTCCTCCGACGCGTTCACCGGGGAGAACTTCCGCCGCGGCGGGTTCCTCGACCACGCCGACCGCTACAAGCGGGCCGAGGAATTCATCACCGTCGCCCGGCGGTTCTGGGACGGTTGGGCGCCCGATGCCGTACTCGCCGACGTCGATGCCGGAATCTACGCCGACCCCGCCCGGATCCACCCCGTCGAGCACCACGGTGCCCAGTTCGACGTCCGCGGCGTGGCCTCGCTACCCGCCGGCCCACAGGGCCATCCGGTGCTGCTGCAGGCCGGTGACTCCGACGATGGCCGTGACTTCGGCGCCCGGCACGCCGATGCCCTGTTCACGCTGCACGGATCGCTGGAGGCGGGTCAGCGTTACTACGCCGACGTCAAGAACCGCGCCGTCGCCTACGGGAGGGATCCGGACCAACTGAAGGTCCTGCCCGGCGCGACGTTCGCGCTCGGTGATAGCCCCGAAGAGGCGGAGGACAACGCGCGTCACATCCGCGAGCAACAGGTCAGCGGCCCGACGGCGATCGCGTTCTTGGAGCAAGTCTGGGGAACCGACCTGTCCGCCTACGATCCCGACGGGCCCCTGCCGGACGTCGATCCCGTCGAAAATCCCGATATCACCCGGGGACGCGTCCGCCATGGCGATCCGAAAACGGTCGCGGCGACTTGGCGGGCCCGCGCGCAAGAAGAGAACCTGTCGATCCGCCAGCTGATCATCGAGGTGACGAGTCGCCAGCAGTTCGTCGGGACACCGGCGCAGGTCGCCGACGAGATCGATCGCCATGTGCAGTTGGATGCCTGCGACGGTTTCATCCTGGTGCCACATCTGACGCCACGCGGCCTCGACGAATTCGTCGACAAGGTGGTGCCACTGCTGCAGGAACGCGGCAGCTTCCGCACCGCATACCGTGGCGCGACGCTACGCGAACACCTGGGCTTGCTGCCGGTGTCGGGCTGGTCGAGCGGTCGGCCGGGCGTCGCGGTCGGCGGCTGACCACTCCGCGCTTCGACCGCTTTTTCAAGATGCGTTCACCGCGATCGACGCTACGGTTGGCCTGAAGGGCTGAGTCACCGGAGGTGAGATTGCGATGTACGACGCGCACGCGCCGCGGATCCCGCCGGCACTGGCCTCGCCGAGCCTGAACCGGGGAGTCGGCTTCACCCATGGGCAGCGGCGGCAGCTGGGCCTGATCGGACGGCTGCCGTCGGCGGTGCTCACGCTCGACCAACAAGCCGACCGGGTATGGCATCAATTGCAGAGCCTGGCAACGGATCTGGGCCGCAACCTGTTGCTGGAGCAGTTGCATTACCGCCACGAGCTGCTCTACTACAAGGTGCTGGAAGACCATCTGCCCGAGCTGATGCCGGTGGTGTACACGCCCACCGTCGGCGAGGCCATTCAACGGTTTTCCGACGAATACCGCGGACAGCGCGGGCTTTTCCTGAGCATCGACGAGCGCGACGACATCGAGGCGGCCTTCGAAACCTTCGGGCTGGAGCCCGACGACGTGGACCTGATCGTATGCACGGACGCCGAAGCCATCCTGGGCATCGGTGACTGGGGTGTGGGCGGCATCCAGATCGCGGTGGGCAAGTTGGCGCTGTACACCGCCGGCGGGGGCATCGACCCGCGCCGCTGCATCGCGGTCTCCCTCGACGTCGGCACCAACAACGAACAGCTGCTGCAAGATCCGTTCTACTTGGGCAACCGGCACGCGCGAGCCCGCGGCGAGGAGTACGACGGGTTCGTCAACCGCTACATCGAAACCGCGCACCGGCTCTTCCCGAAGGCAATCCTGCATTTCGAGGACTTCGGGCCGTTGAACGCGCGACGGATCCTGCACGACTACGGCGAGAAGTACTGCGTGTTCAACGACGACATCCAGGGAACCGGCGCGGTGGTCGTGGCGGCCGTGTACGGCGGCTGCCACCTCACCGGGGTGCCGATGCGCGACCAGCGCGTGATCGTCTTCGGCGCCGGAACCGCCGGGATCGGGGTGGCCGACCAGATCCGCGACGCCATGGTGTCCGACGGCGCCTCCGTCGAGCAGGCCGCGGCGCAGATCTGGCCGATCGACAGGCAGGGCCTGCTGTTCGACGACATGGACGACCTGCGGGATTTCCAAGTGCCCTATGCGAAGAACCGGGCCGAGCTCGGTGTGCCGCCCGGGAACCGGGTGGGCTTGGTGGACGCCATCAAGCTCGCCTCCCCCACCATTCTGCTGGGCTCTTCGACCGTCTTCGGCGCCTTCACCGAGAAGGTCGTGCAGGCCATGACCGCGTCCTGCGAGCGCCCGATGATCTTCCCGCTGTCCAACCCGACCTCGCGGATGGAAGCCATGCCGGCCGACGTGTTGCAGTGGTCCGACGGCAAGGCGCTGATCACCACCGGCACCCCCGTCGCGCCGGTCGAATACGACGGCACCACCTACACGATCGGGCAGGCCAACAACGTGCTGGTGTTCCCCGGAATCGGGCTGGGCATCATCGTGGCGGGCGCCCGGCTGCTCACCAAGGGAATGCTGCAGGCCGCCGCGAAAGCCGTTGTGCAACAAGCGAGCCCGTCAAAACCGGGGGACTCGTTGCTGCCGGACGTCAAGGACTTGCGCGCCATCTCGACGGCGGTCGCCGAAGCCGTCTATCACGCCGCCGTCGCCGACCAGGTGGCGACGCGGACGCACACCGACCCGCGGCAGGCCGTTCTCGATACCGTGTGGACCCCGGCGTACGACTAGCGCGCTTCCGATGAGGCGGCGCCCGGGTCGTTCGGGTGCGGCGCCAGCGGCGTGGGCTTCGGCGCTCCCCTCATCGAGGCTGTAATCCTGCACGCGCGCACTCGCACATTGTCTGCAGATTTACAGGCTCGACGCGCGGAGCACCGGAGACCCAGTCTCAACCTTGCTCCCCCGCCTGGACTCGAACCAGGAACCTATCGGTTAACAGCCGAACGCTCTGCCAATTGAGCTACAGGGGATCAACACGATCGCGGGACGACTCTAGCGTACTGGCATAACCGCACCCAACTGGACAGGGACGGATCGGACGCGCACGCACCGGGCCGGGTGAGGCAGGATGGAATGGTCGATAGTCGGGAGGAACGCTTTTGATCCGGTATGTCGTGGTGCTGGGACTGGGTTACGTGCTGGGCTCGAAGGCCGGGCGCCGCCGCTACGAGCAGATCGTCGGCACCTACCGCGCGCTGACCAGCAGCCCCGTGGCCAAGTCGATGATCGAAGGGGGGCGCCGCAAGGTCGCGAATCGCATCTCCCCGGACACCGGCTTCGTGACCGTCGCCGAGATCGACGACCAAACGGCCATCATGGAGCGCGGCGATGAGCTGGCGGCCGACGAGGCCCTCACATCGTCAGATCGTCGCCGTTAGCCTGCTCCAGCAGGCTGCGGCGGTAGGCCTCCATCGCGACCAGGTCGCCGAATAGCGCGTGGTACTCGTCGCCCTGCTCGATCGGCGACATGCGCTGCAGCTTGGACTTGACCTCGGCGATCTGCCGGCCCATCCACACCTCCTGCAAGCGCGCCAGCACGCCGGCGATGTAACGCACCAGCTTCTCGTCGTCGTCGACCTGGATTGCCTCCACACCGAGCTCGCTGACCAGGCCCGCGGTGAGGTCCGAGCCGGCCCGCTGGCGCACCGCGTCGATCCACTGCGCCCCCGTCATGCCGCTCGACGTGCCGCCCGCGGCCTCGATGGCCGCACGAACCGCGGCGTAACCGGGATGGGTGAAGCTTTCGACCGGCAGGGTATCGAAGACCGGCCCGGCCAGCGCCGGGTACTGCAGCGCCGACTTGAGCGCCGCACGCTGCGGCCTGAGCGTCGGATCACGAGGGTCCGGGAGTGTGGCGGTGGGTCGGCCCGAGGCCGCGGCACGAGGCTGCTGAGCGGCGTTCCGGGCGGCGTTCGGCCCGGAACCGCCCCGGGCCGGGGCCGGCGCCTTCTTGGCCTGGCTGCGCACCCGGTCGATGACCTGCGCCACGTCGTCCCAGCCGACCCAACCGGCGAGCTGGCGGGCGTACTCGTCGCGCAGCGTGGGGTCCTTGATCTGGCTCACCATCGGTACGCAGCGGCGCAGCGCCGCGACCCTGCCCTCGGCGCTGTCCAGGTCCATCTCGGCGATCGCGGTGCGGATCGCGAACTCGAACAACGGCGTGCGCCGCGCCACCAGGTCGCGCAGCGCGCCGTCACCGGATTTCAATCGCAGGTCGCACGGGTCCATGCCGTCCGGGGCGACCGCGACGAAGGACTGTCCGGCCAGGTTCTGCTCGCCGCCGAAGGCCTTGAGCGCGGCCGCGCGCCCGGCCGCATCGCCGTCGAAAACGTAGATCAGCTCGCCGCGGAAGAAACTGTCGTCCATCATCAGCCGGCGCAGCATGGCCAGGTGCTCGTCGCCGAACGCGGTGCCACACGACGCCACCGCGGTGGTGACCCCGGCCAGATGCATGGCCATCACGTCGGTGTAGCCCTCGACGACCACCGCCTGATGCCCCTTGGCGATGTCGCGTTTGGCCAGATCGATGCCGAACATCACCGACGACTTCTTGTACAGCAGCGTCTCGGGCGTGTTGATGTACTTGGCTTCCATCGGATCGTCGTCGAAGAGCCGCCGGGCGCCGAACCCGATCACCTCGCCGGCCGCGCTGCGAATCGGCCACAGCAACCGCCGGTGAAAACGGTCGATCGGACCGCGACGGCCCTGCCGCGACAGGCCGGCCGCCTCCAGCTCCTTGAACTCGAAACCCTTGCGCACCAAATGTTTTGTCAGTGAGTCCCATCCCGACGGCGCGAATCCGCAGCCGAAGCGGTGGGCGGCGTCGGCGTCGAAGTTCCGCTCCGTCAGGTACTGGCGGGCCGGGGCGGCCTCCTCGGATTCCAGCGCGGCTGCGTAGAACTCGGCCGCGGCCGCGTTGGCCGCGACGAGCCGGCTGCGGCTCCCGCGATCGCGCTGCACACTGGTGGCCGGGCCGGTGTAGCTGATGGTGTGGCCGATCCGGTCGGCGAGCAGCTCGACGGCCTCGACGAAGGTGACGTGTTCGATCTTCTGGATGAACGCGTAGACGTCGCCGCCTTCGCCGCAGCCGAAGCAATGGAAGTGTCCGTGGTTGGGTCGAACGTGGAACGACGGCGACTTCTCGTCGTGAAACGGGCACAGCCCCTTGAGGGAATCGGCACCCGCGCGCCGCAATTGGACGTAGTCGCCGACCACTTCCTCGATGCGGACCCGCTCACGGATGGCGGCGATGTCGCGATCGGGAATCCGGCCCCGGCCCTTGGGCCGGGCATCGTCGTCCCCCGCGCGCGGGTGGTGACCCCACGAACCTGCCGGGCTGGACATCGGCTCAGTCTAGAGCGCCGAACCGGCCGGCTATCCGGTTCCGACGACTCCGCATGCCACCCGTTCCATCGCGCTGTCGGTGTTTTCCGCGCCGTGCAGCATCAAGGCTTTGCCCTGGCCGCCCACCAGGACGTCCCGGGTGAACGCGTCGGTGGTGGTGACCAGGTAGGCCGAGCCGTCCGACCGCACCTCGAGCGAGGTCAGGTCGCCGCTTTCGGGCTTGCCGGTATGCCCGGGCGCGTTGTAGTGGCCGCCGGCGGACAGGAAGTTCCCGGGCGGGCCGCCGGTCGGGGCGACGGAGTTGGGCTCGCACTTGCCGATTTCGTGGATGTGCAGGCCGTGGAAGCCCGGCGACAGGATGCCGCCGGCCACCGTCTTGACCGTGACGGTGACGTATCCGCCGGTGAAGTCGAACGTCGCCGTGGCGACCGACCGCCCGTCCGGCGTCTTCAGTTGCGCGCTGAGCGATTCGCCGCTGGGCGCCGGCGTCGTCGTCTCGCCCGAAGATGCCGGCGGGGCGCTCTTCACCGGAGGGGTGGTACCGGGCTGGGTGCTCGCATGTTGGGGTGAGCTGCAGGCGGTCATGGCGACGACGGGAAGCCCCACCGCGAGGGTGGCGATACCGCTGAATTTGGTCATGCCCGGCAGCCTAGTCCGCGGCGGCGACGCCGCTGCCGAGGGATGACACGCCGCTAACGGGTGGCCTGGCGTGCGTCGATGCGCTCCAGCCGACCCTCGGTGTACGAGGCGATCTGGTCGACGATGACCCGGAGCCGGGCACGGTCGTCGGCAGCGGTGATGAACGCCGCGGCGAAGACCGGGTCGAGCGTCTGGGGCGCCCCCGAATACAGCCACTGCGCGACGCGGTGGATCCGTTCGCGCTGCAGGGCCTGGGTGTTCAGATGCCGCGGATCGGACATGATGAACTGCAGGGCCAGGATTTTCAGCAGGGCGACCTCGGCGCGCACCAGGTCGGGCACCAGCAAGTCGGCCCGGTAGCGCACCAGCGGCCCGGGACCCGCCGCGGCGCGGGTGGTGGCGATGGCGGCCGAGGCGAATCGGCCGACCAATTCACTGGTGAGCCGCTTGAGCGCGACCGACGCCGCCAGCGTGGCGTCATACTTGCCGACCGCGGCGACCACCGGCAGTCCCGCGAGCCGCCCCGCGGCGGCCATGAAGTCGTCGGCGCTGACCCGCGAGAATTCGCTCTCGCCCAGTTTGGCCAGCGCGGCCGCCTCGTCGTCGTCGGCCAGCACGCGCAGGTCGATGCGCTGGGAGACGACGCCGTCCTCCACGTCGTGGACCGAATACGCGATGTCGTCGGCCCAGTCCATCACCTGCGCCTCCAGGCACATTCGGCCCTCCGGCGCGCGGGCGCGCACCCAGCCCGCCGGCTCGCGATCCTCGTCGTAGAACCCGAACTTGCGCCTTTGCCCGCGACGGAACCACGGATACTTGGTGACCGCGTCCAGGGATGCGCGGGTCAGGTTCAGCCCCGCGCTATTGCCTTGCTCGTCAAGCACTTTCGGCTCGAGGCTGGTCAGGATGCGAAAGTTCTGCGCGTTCCCCTCGAACCCGCCGTAGTCGGCGGCGACCTCGTCCAGGGCGCGCTCGCCGTTGTGCCCGTAGGGCGGATGGCCGATGTCGTGGGCGAGGCCGGCCAACTCGACCAGGTCGAGGTCGCAACCCAGGCCGACCGCCATCCCCCGACCGATCTGGGCGACCTCCAGCGAGTGCGTCAACCGGGTCCGCGGCGTGTCGCCTTCGCGGGGCCCGACCACCTGGGTCTTGTCGGCCAACCGCCGCAGCGCGGCGCTATGCAGCACCCGGGCACGGTCCCGGGCGAAATCGGTGCGGTGCTGGCCTTCCGTTCCCGGCAAACCCGCAGTCTTCGGCGCTTCGCGTACCCGCCGTTGACGGTCGAAGTCGTCGTATGGGTCTTGCCGATTCCTGGTCACCGACGCACAGTCTGCCAGGGAATGCCGGGCAAAGGACCGCCGCCGTGCACCGCTGTTTGCCCGCGTTGTCGCGGGGCTAAATTGGCGTCATGCGCACTGCTCGCCTGCTCGGCGTGATCGCGACGATCCTGGCGATTGGTCTGAGCGGCGGGCTGTTTGTCGCTCCCGCGGCCGGCGCGCAACCGCCCTTCCGGTTGGCGGGTTACGTCACCGACAATGCGGGCGTCCTGTCTGACTCCGGGCGCGCCGCGGTGACGTCGGCGGTGGACAGGCTCTATACGGATCAACACATCCGGCTGTGGGTGGTCTACGTCGACGACTTCTCCGGCCGGAGCGCGATGAACTGGGCGCAGGACACGATGCGCTCCAGCGATCTGGGCAACTACGACGCCCTGCTGGCCGTCGCGACCACCGGCCGGGCATACGCGTTCCTGGTGCCGTCGACCGTCAAGAACGTCAACGCACGCCAGGTCGATGACTTGCGGCACAACAAAATCGAACCCGCGCTCCACAACGGCGACTGGAGCGGCGCGGCGGTCGCGGCGGCGAACGGGCTCAACGTGGCGCCGGGTTCGTCGGGCCGGGTGGTCCTGCTGATCACACTGGCCGCCATTCTCGCCGCCTTGGCGGCCCTGCTGTTGGTCATGCGATACCGCCGGCGTCGACGGCGCGCGGCCGAATTTGCCGCGGCCCGTCGGGTCGACCCCACCGACCCCCTAGCCCTGGCCGCCGTGCCGCTGCAAGCCCTCGACGACTTGTCCCGCCAGCTGGTGGTGGAAGTCGACAACGCCGTTCGAACCAGCTCCAACGAACTCGACCTGGCGATCGCCGAGTTCGGTGCGGACCGGACCCAGCCGTTCACCGAAGCATTGGACAACGCCAAAGCCGCTCTGGTCCAAGCGTTCACGGTCCGCCAGCAGCTCGACGACAGCACGCCCGAGACGCCCGCGCAGCGCCGGGAATTGCTCACCCGGGTAGTCGTGTCGGCGGCGCGTGCCGACCGCGAGTTGGAGTCCCAGGCCGAGGCGTTCGAAAACCTGCGCGATCTGGTGATCAACGCATCGTCGCGGCTCGACGGACTCACCCAGCAATACGTTGAGCTCACCACCCGCATCGACCCGTCAGAACAGCGGCTCGCCGAGTTGCACGACCAATTCGACGCCGCCGCACTGACTTCGGTGTCCGGCAACGTCACGGCGGCGAAGGAGAGGCTCGCGTTCGCCGACCGCAACATCAGCACCGCCCGGGACCTGGCCGCCGAAGCGGTCAGCGGCCGGCAGGCCGGTTTGGTGGATGCCGTCCGTGCCGCCGAGTCCGCGCTCGGCCAGGCCCGGGCCCTGCTCGACTCGGTCGACAACGCGGCCACCGACATCCAACACGCCATCGATCGGCTGCCGTCGACCATGACCGACATTCAGGCGGACATCAAGCGCGCCGACGAGCTACTGCGGAAAGCGCATCCATCTGCCACGCCCGCGCACACCGAGGACCTGAGCGCGGCGCGCGACGCGGCCGCCCGGGCGGTCGACGTCGCCCGCGCCGGAGCATCCACCGACCCGTTGGGTGCGTTCGCCCAGTTGGCCAAGGCGGACGCCGACCTCAACGGTCTGCTGGTCACCCTGGCCCAAGAGCAGGCCGCGGCCGAGCAGCTCAACCGGTCCCTGGAGCAGGCGTTGTTCACCGCCGAGTCCCGGGTGCGGGCGGTCTCCGACTACATCGACACGCGCCGCGGCAGCATTGGCGCGGAGTCCCGAACCCGGCTAGCCGAAGGTCAACGGCACCTGCAGGCCGCGCGGGACAAGCGGGCGACCAACCCGACCGAAGCGATCTCCCACGCCAACGCGGCGTCGACGCTGGCTTCCCAGGCACAGGCATTGGCCAATGCCGACGTGCAATCGGCTCAGCGCGCCTTCGCCCGTGGCGGTGGCAGCGACATGGGCGCGATGCTGGGCGGAATCATCATCGGCAATGTGCTCAGTGGAGGCATGCGGGGAGGGTTCGGCGGCTGGAGTCCGACGTCATTCGGCGGCTCGTCGCGCGGATCGTTCGGGGGCGGCTTCATGGGTGGCGGCGGCCGATTCTGAGCCGCTCGCGTGAGGCCAGAGGGTCAGCCGGCGGCCGGTGAATGCGGTATCACACCGCCGGTGCGCGGGATTTCGAAGTGGGGTTCGGTCTCGCCTTCCCACCGCTGCCAGTCGTTCCACTGGTTGGCTTCCGCGACCACGGCCGGGGCCGGGACGTCGGCCAGCGTGTCGCCGGCGTCGACGCTCACATCCGGCTTCGGCGCCCAGTGGTCGTAGTCATCCGGCGGCACGGCCACGCCCCACTTGAGCGGAACCGACAGGCCACCGAGCATCCCCGACTCACCCCGAACCGCCGACACCGAGTCATCTGGTAGCGGCGGACCAAGAGGCAAAAGCATGTTGCCCCCTTACACAGCCGTTAGTCGAACGCTGTGGCCGAACCTACTAACACCAAGCAGCCTCATCGTAAGACAAACGTGAGGGAAATACCGGAAAACTGTGGTTTTGCGTCTGCGCAGCGCACGCCGAGGTCCCGGGCCGAAGCAGCGGAGGGCGGCCACAGCCCTAGCCGCCCTTCGTGCGCGGCACCACCTTGGGCCGCGACTGCACCACGTGTGGGTTCTCGCCGCCGCGCCGCCCCCTCTTGTCGGTCTTGTTGTCGTCGGTGCCCCGATCGTCCACCGCCATCGCCATGGCCGCGGTTGAACCCGAACCCGTGGCCGCGGAAGCCCCGGAAGACGTCGGGCCGGTCGCGATCGGCGTCGGCAATTGGGCGCCCAGGGCCGGCACGGCAAGACTGGTCAGGACCGCCGGCACCGGCATCGACCCCTCCCAGGTCGGCGGGACGGTGATCGAGCCTACGAAGCGTGCGGTGCCCAGCCCGGCGGTCGCAACGCCCAGCCCGCCGGCCGACTGCAGCCCTTGGACGCCACCCGCGAGGGCTTGCGGGGCTTCCGCGGCCACCGTGGTGACGCCGGCCACCGCTGGTGCGACGGGTTCCGCACTGTGGGCCAGCACCATCATCGGGGACATCAGCGCGCTCGCGGGGTACATCCCGATCGGCGCCAACGCGGTCATCGTCGTGACCGGCATCGAGGACAGCAACGACGTCACCGACGACAGGCCGGGGAAGAACGCCCCAAGGACCGACTGCAGCTCCGACACGAATGCGGTGCCCAACGACGAGAAGGCCCCGAAAGCCTGGGAGGCGAAGCTCAGCGGCGCCGTCACCACGCTGGCTAATCCACTCAGCAGTGTTGGCGGGACGCTGAACGTCGGCAGCGTCGCCGCCACCGTCTGCGCCCCGATGTGATAGCCCACCATCGCGGCCACATCCTGGGCCCACATCTCCATGTACTCGATTTCGGTCGCCGCGATCGCCGCGGTGTTCTGGCCGAAGAAGTTCGTCGCGATCAGCGCGAGCAACCGGATGCGGTTCGCGAGGACCTCCGGGGTGGGCACCGTGGCCATGAACGCCGCCTCGTACGCCGCCGCCGCCGCGGTCGCCTGGGCGGCCGCCATCTCGGCTTGCCCCGCCGCCGAGATCAGCCACTGCAGATACGGCGTCGACGCCGCCAGCATCGCCGCCGCAGATGGGCCGGTCCAGGGACCGGAGGCCACCCCCGTCACGACCGACTCGAACGACGCCGCCGCCGCGGCCAAGTCCGCCGCCAGTGCCTCCCAGGCCGCCGCCGCCGTCAACAATGGGCCGGGGCCAGCGCCGCCATACATCAGCGCAGAGTTGATCTCGGGGGGGAAGAAAAGAAAAGCTGGAATCACGACATCCCCAACCCACCGACCGAGTCAACGGCACCTAACTACACGCACGACGCCGACACCCCACCTACGCCGACTAGACACGTGAGCAACATTCGCTTTACGAGCCTAAGGCAATCGGCTACCCAGAAGCAGCTTTTTATCAAACGTTTAATACCTCGGCGTGGCGACCGCGCCGACTAACCGGACAGGTGTCCTAAGAAAGCGAACAAGTATGGCGCCGGCGCCGGTTAGCAGCCCTTGAGTCGCGCGGCCAGGTAGTCGGCCACGGCGTTCATCGGGACGCGCTCCTGACTCATGTCGTCACGCTGCCGCACCGTGACGGCGTTGTCTTCGAGGGAATCGAAATCCACAGTCACGCAGAACGGCGTCCCCACCTCGTCCTGGCGCCGGTAGCGGCGACCGATCGCGCCCGCGTCGTCGAAATCGATGTTCCAGGAGGTCCGCAATTCGGCGGCCAGATCACGAGCCTTGGGGCTCAAGTCGGCGTGCCGGGACAGCGGCAGCACCGCGGCTTTGACCGGGGCCAGCCGCGGGTCCAGCCGGAGCAGCGTGCGCTTCTCCATGACGCCCTTGGCGTTCGGGGCCTGGTCCTCGGTGTAGGCATCGATCAAGAACGCCATAAAAGACCGCGTCAGGCCGGCGGCCGGTTCGATGACGTACGGGGTGTAGCGCGTCTCGGTGACCTGATCGTAGTAGGACAGGTCGGCACCGGAATGTTTTGCGTGCGTTGACAAGTCGAAATCGGTGCGGTTGGCGACACCTTCGAGCTCGCCCCAGGGGTTACCGGCGAAACCGAACTTGTACTCGATGTCGACGGTGCGATCGGAGTAATGCGAAAGCTTCTCGGCGGGGTGCTCGAACAGCCGAAGGTTCTCCGGATCGATACCCAGATCGACATACCATTGCAGTCGGGTGTCGATCCAATACTGGTGCCATTCCTTCGCGGTAGAAGGCTCCACAAAGAACTCCATTTCCATTTGCTCGAATTCACGAGTTCGGAATATGAAGTTGCCCGGGGTGATCTCGTTGCGAAAGCTCTTGCCGATCTGGCCGATACCGAAGGGTGGCTTCTTACGGGCCGTGGTGACGACGTTGGCGAAGTTGACGAAGATGCCCTGCGCGGTCTCCGGACGCAGATAGTGCAGCCCCTCCTCGGTCTCGATCGGCCCGAGGTGGGTTTTCAGCATCATGTTGAACTCGCGCGGCTCCGTCCACTGCCCCTTGGTGCCGCAATCCGGACAAACGATCTCCGTCATCGGGACCGTGGCGGGGTCATCGATCCCCTTCTTGGCCGCGTACGCCTCCTGCAAATGGTCCTGACGATGCCGGTGGTGGCAGTTCAGGCACTCGACCAGCGGGTCGTGGAAGACCTCGACGTGGCCGGACGCCACCCACACCTGCCGCGGCAGGATGATCGACGAATCGATTCCCACGACGTCATCGCGGCCGGTGACCACCGACCGCCACCACTGCCGTTTGATGTTCTCCTTGAATTCCACTCCCAGCGGGCCGTAGTCCCACGCCGAGCGGGTGCCGCCGTAGATCTCACCCGAGGGAAAGACGAAGCCGCGCCGTTTGGCCAGGTTGACTACGGTGTCGATGACGGACGCCACGGCGTGGTGCACTCCCTTTCCGGGTTTGATCGGGCACGCGCGGCGATCGACCACCGCACGCAGAGCATTAGTCATGGTAACGATCGGTGCCGCGGTCTTTGACATGCGTCATCACGCATGTGACAGTGGAGGTCGGCCGCCCGCGAGGCCTCCCGGCGGATCTCCCCACAACCTGGCACTTTCCGAGGTGATGACTCTCTCCCATGGCGATGTCCCCCTCCCCGCCTTCGCCGATGCCGACCACCGCTGGTGACATGAGCGTGGTAGCCCACGAGCACGGCGGAACCAGGTCCGGCGCGCCGACCGATTACCCCGTGCCGCCGCCCCGCGAGATCCTCGATGCCGCCGGCGAGCTGCTGCGCGCGCTGGCCGCGCCCGTGCGGATCGCCATCGTGCTGCAGCTGCGCGAGTCGCACCGCTGCGTGCACGAGCTGGTCGACGCGCTCGGCGTGCCGCAGCCACTGGTGAGCCAGCACCTGAAGATTCTCAAGGCCGCCGGCGTGGTCGCGGGCGAACGCTCCGGCCGCGAGGTGCTGTACCGGCTTGCCGACCACCACTTGGCGCACATCGTGGTGGACGCGGTCGCGCACGCGAGCGAGGACACGCTTTGACCGGCGCGAGCGTCCGGTCGACCCGGCAGCGCGCGGCGATTTCGACGCTGATGGAGACGCTCGACGACTTCCGCTCCGCGCAGGAATTGCACGACGAGCTGCGCCGCCGTGGTGAGAACATCGGACTGACCACCGTCTACCGGACACTGCAATCCATGGCGGCGGCGGGGATGGTCGACACGCTGCGGACCGACACCGGTGAGTCGGTCTACCGGAGGTGTTCCGAGCACCACCATCACCATCTCGTTTGTCGTAGCTGTGGTTCCACCATCGAAGTCGGTGACCACGAGGTCGAGGAGTGGGCGGCGCAAATCGCGGCCAAGCACGGCTACTCCGACGTCAGCCACACCATCGAGATCTTCGGCACGTGCTCGCAGTGCGGGTCCTAGGCTGACCCGAGCCGGCCGAACGCGGCGCGGCGCGGCGAAAAAGTGCCGAAAAAAGTGTCCTACCCGCGCTCGCAGCGTGCTCCTACCCATGAGTGGCCCACGGGCCGAGACAAGCAAGAACTCTAGGGAAGTGAGACCACCATGCGGAACCACCCGTCACCCCACCTGCGGCCCGTGCGCGACCCCGAAGTTCCGTCGCTGCAATTTCGCACCATCCACGGCTACCGACGTGCCTTCCGGATCGCCGGGTCGGGGCCGGCTCTGCTCCTGATTCACGGCGTCGGCGACAAGTCCACGTCATGGGAGCCGGTACACGCCAAACTCGCGCAACGGTTCACGGTCATCGCGCCGGATCTGCTGGGCCACGGGGAGTCGGACAAACCACGCGCCGACTACTCGTTGGCGGCCTTCGCGAACGGCATGCGCGATCTGCTCGCCGCGCTCGACATCGACCGTGTCACCGTGGTCGGGCATTCGTTCGGTGGCGGTGTCGCAATGCAATTCGCCTATCAGTACCCGCAGCTCGTCGAGCGCATCGTGCTGGTCAGCAGCGGTGGCGTCGCCCAGGAGGTAAGCGTGGCTCTGCGGTTGGCGGCGATGCCGTTGGGCAGCGAGGCCCTGGCCATGCTGCGCGTGCCGGGCGTGATGCCCGCGGTCCGACTGTTTGGGCGTGCCATGTCGACCGTGCTGGGCTCCACCGACCTCGGACGCGACGTCGCCGACGTGGTGAGCCTGCTGGAGGGCTTCCAAGACCCGCGCGCCTTGTCGGCGTTCGCGCGGACCTTGCGTTCGGTGGTGGACGGGCGCGGCCAATTCGTCACGATGCTGGACCGAAGCTATCTCGCGCAACCCATTCCGGTGCAAGTGATCTGGGGCGAGGACGACCTCGTGATCCCGGTGGAACATGCCCGGATAGCCCACGAGGCGGTGCCGGGGTCACGCTTGGAGATCTTCGAAAACTCCGGGCATATGCCGTTCAAGGACGACCCGGATCGCTTTGTCGAGGTCGTCGAGCGGTTCGTCGACTCGACGCGACCGGCTCAGCACGACCAAGACCTCCTCCGCTCGTTGCTGCGGACTCGGGTCGGGGAAAACGCCCGGGCATCGGTAGCCGTCGCACTGGCCGAATCGGCGGTGTCCTAAAGCGCTAACCCGTCAACGTGCGACGTATCCCGGCGCCCGAATCCAGCACCAGCAGAACCAGAGTGCGCAGGGCGTCGTCCGTCAGGCCGCCGCCGGGAAAGTTATAGCGCAGCATCACGTCGGCGCTTTTGGCCGTGCTCTTGCCCGAATTGCGCTGCACGGCTTTCTCGTTGATCTTCTCGACCAGCGTGACACTGCCGAAGTTGCTCTCTCGGGCCTGCTTGGCGACCTGATCGCTGACCTTCTTGGTGAGCGGCACATCCCACGCCACGACCTGGGTCAGCGACACCAAGTCGAGGTCGTCGGCAATGTTCACCACCCGTAGTGAGGCGATGGTCCCCCCATGACGCACGGTCAGCGCCCCGTCGGTTTCCTCCTCGACCGGAAGGACCTCGCCGAGCACCGATGCCAGACGTTCCTGCAGTGACGGCATCGGATCCTCCCCGTGAGGACCCGCTGCGCCCGGCTCGGCCGGGCTTCCGGTCCCCACGGGATCCTCCCCGTGAGGACCCGCTGCGCCCGGCTCGGCCGGGCTTCCGGTCCCCACTATGCGCTCCCGAATCTTCTATTGCGAGAAGCGTATTCCTCGCAGGCGGCCCACAGGTCGCGGCGGTCGTAGTCCGGCCACAGTTTGTCCTGGAAGATGTACTCCGCATAGGCGGCCTGCCACAACATGAAATTGCTGGACCGCTGCTCCCCCGAGCTCCGCAGGAAGAGGTCGACGTCGGGGATGTCGGGTCGCTGGAGGTGCTGGGCCACCGTCGCCTCGGTGATGCGCTCCGGGTTCAGCCGGCCGGCCGCCGCCAAGCGCGCGATTTCTTTGGTGGCCTCCGCGATCTCGGCGCGCCCTCCGTAGTTGACGCAGTAGTTGACCGTGATGACGTCGTTGTCCTTCGTCATCTCTTCCGCGATCGCCAATTCGTTGATCACGCTGCGCCACAGCCGTGGACGCGAGCCGACCCAGCGGATCTTGACCCCGATGGTCTTGAGGTTCACGCGGCGCATGCGCACCACGTCGCGGTTGAAGCCCATGAGGAAGCGGACCTCCTCGGGCGAACGCTTCCAGTTTTCGGTGGAGAAGGCGTAAAGGCTGAGCCACTTGATCCCGATTTCGATGGCGCCACAGACGATGTCAATGACGACCGCTTCACCCGCCTTGTGGCCGTCGGTGCGAGTCAATCCGCGTTGGGTGGCCCAGCGGCCGTTGCCGTCCATCACGATCGCCACATGATTGGGCAATCGATCGGCCGGGATCGGGGGCGCCGCCGCCTTCGAGATGTGCTGTGGCGGCCGGCTCGGGCCGCCGCCTGGAGCCGGCGGCAGCTCGGGAAACACCACCGGCCAAGTCGACCTTTCGGGAAAGACCGGATAGTCGTCGGGTGCGGGCGGCAGCTGCGGGAAGACGGCGGACGCCGGCTTGCGCTGGGCCTTGCTAGCCACAGTCGCGATCCTGCTCGATCAGCGCTGCCGCGCGTCGTTCGGCGATGGTGCGGTCGACGTGATACGTGCGTTCCACCAATGGCAACGTTTTGAGCTGCCGCTCCAGGTGCCATTGCAGGTGCGCGGCCACCAGCCCGCTGACGTAACTGCGGTGCGATTGCGTGGCGTTTTCGGCGAACTCCCAATCACCGTCGTGCAGCGCGGACATCAGGTCCAGCACGCCCGGCGGCGGCGTCGTCGAACCGGCCGGACGGCAGTGCGGGCAGACGCTGCCCCCGGCGCCGACATGAAACGCCCGGTGTGGCCCCGGTGCGGCGCACCGCGCGCACTCGGTGAGCGCCGGAGCCCACCCGGCGATGCCCATGGCGCGCAGCAGGTAGGCGTCCAACAGCAGGTCCCGGGACCGGCGGCCGTCGGCCACCGCCCGCAGCGCGCTCACCGTGAGCCGGTGCAGGGCCGGGGCGGGGGCCCGCTCCTCACCGGCGAGGCGCTCGGCGGTTTCCAGCATCGCGCACCCACAGGTGTAGCGGCCGTAGTCGCTGACGATGTCGGTGGCGAACGCGTCGATCGAGACCACCTGGGTGACAATGTCGAGATTGCGGCCGGGATGCAGTTGCGCGTCGATGTGCGCGAACGGCTCCAGCCGTGCGCCGAATTTGCTGCGGGTGCGGCGAACACCCTTCGCCACCGCGCGGACCAAGCCGTGATCGCGGGTGAGCAAGGTGACGATCCGGTCGGCTTCGCCGAGCTTGTGCTGGCGCAAAACCACAGCCCGGTCTCGATACAGCCGCATCACCATAGTTTTGCACCCCGCCGCGACAATGCTGGTATCCGCGCCGGTTAGTCTCGTACCCCGTGATTGGCGCTTCCGAGTCAAGTCCTGGGTCCGTTTTCGGATCCGGCGGCCAGCGCCTGCCCACACTGACTGACCTGCTCTATCAGCTGGCCAACCGGTCGGTGACATCGGTCACACTGGTGCGCCGGTCCCTGCACGCCATCCACGCGAGTCAGCCGACGTTGAACGCCTTCCGCGTGGTGCTCACCGAGTCGGCGCTGGCCGCCGCGGCGGCGGCCGACCGGCGGCGGGCGGCCGGGGACACGGCGCCGTTGCTCGGCATCCCGATCGCGGTCAAAGACGACGTCGACGTTGCTGGAGTGCCGACCGCCTACGGCACCGAGGGCTACGTCCCGCCCGCCAGCCACGACGCCGAGGTGGTTCGCCGCCTCAAGGCCGCCGGCGCGGTGATCGTCGGCAAGACCAACACCTGCGAGCTCGGCCAGTGGCCATTCACCAGCGGCCCCGGCTTCGGTCACACCCGCAACCCCTGGTCGCGCCGGCACACTCCGGGCGGCTCGTCCGGGGGCAGCGCGGCCGCGGTGGCCGCCGGGCTGGTCACCGCGGCGCTCGGCTCCGACGGTGCCGGCAGCATCCGCATCCCCGCCGCCTGGACGCACCTGGTCGGCATCAAGCCGCAACGCGGCCGCATCTCCACCTGGCCGCTGCCCGATGCGTTCAACGGCATCACCGTCAATGGCGTGCTGGCCCGCACGGTGGCCGATGCGGCGCTGGTGCTCGACGCGGCGTCGGGCAACGTGGAGGGTGACCGGCACAAGCCGCCCCCGATCACCGCGTCCGACTATGTCGGTATCGCACCCGGCCCGCTCAACATCGCGCTGTCGACCCGCTTCCCCTACACCGGGTTCCGACCCAAGCTGCACCCGGAAATCCTGGCGGCGACGCGGGCCGTCGCCAAGCAACTCGAGTTGCTCGGCCACACCGTCGTCCCCGGCAATCCCGACTACGGCCTGCGGCTGTCGTGGGACTTCCTCGCCCGGTCCACCGCCGGCCTGCGGGACTGGGAGGAGCGGCTGGGCGACGGGGTGGTCCTCGACCCCCGCACGGTGGCCAACCTGCGCATGGGCCACGTGCTGGGTCAGGCGATCCTGCGCACCGCGCGGCGGCACGAGGCCGCCGCCCAGCGTCGGGTGGGTTCGATCTTCGACATCGTCGACGTCGTGCTGGCTCCGACGACCGCCCAACCTCCACCGCTGGCCCGTGCCTTCGACCGGTTGAGCAGCTTCGGCACCGACCGCGCGATGATCGCGGCGTGCCCGTTGACCTTTCCGTGGAACGTGCTCGGCTGGCCGTCGATCAACGTGCCGGCCGGGTTCACTTCCGAGGGGTTGCCGATCGGGGTGCAACTGATGGGCCCAGCCAACAGCGAGGGCATGCTGATCTCGCTGGCCGCCGAGCTGGAGGCCGTGTGCGGGTGGTCGACCAAACAGCCGACGGTGTGGTGGAACGCCGAGACCGGCGGGCAGCCGGTGGCCGGTACCCCGCCGCCGCGAAGGTGAAACAGTAAGCGGCACATCGCCGGAGGTTGACTTCGCTTGGGCGGCTTCGGGTTTGCCGATGCCCCCAGCGGGTAACTGATCGCAGTGAAGCGATCCGGCGGTCTGGACCTCGACGCCGTCGCGCATCGGCACTTCGGCTGGGAACGCCTGACCGATGACCAGCGCGTCGCGATGCGCGCGGTGCTGCACGGCCGTGACGTGCTCGCCGTGCTGCCGACCGGGTCCGGCAAATCCGCCATCTACCAGGTGCCCTCGCTGCTGACCGACGGAATGACGTTGGTCGTTTCGCCCCTGATCGCGTTGCAGGAAGACCAGATCGCCACCCTCGAAGCCAGCGGCGCCGGTACGGCCATCGCCATCAACTCCGCCCTGCGCGCCGGTCAGCTTCGGCGCGGCTGGGATTCCGTCGAACGGGGCGACGCCGATTTCGTCTTCATCGCCCCCGAACAACTGGCGAACGACGAAGTGGCCGACCGGCTGTCCGGGGCGCAGGTCTCCATGATCGTCGTCGATGAGGCGCACTGCGTGTCGGCGTGGGGACACGACTTCCGGCCCGATTATCGGCGTCTGGCCGACGTTTTCCGGCGGCTGGGTGAGTCGATCCCGATCGTCGCCCTGACGGCGACCGCCTCTGTCGTGGTGCGCCGTGACATCGTCGACCGTCTCGGGTTGCGTGATCCGACGGTGGTCGTCGGGAGCTTCGACCGGCCGAATCTGCGGTTGGTCGTCGAGCGTCACCTCGATGCCGACGAGAAGCGGTCGGCGGTGCTCGAGGCCGTGCCGGGACTTGCGACCCCGGGCCTGCTGTACGTGGCCACCCGCAAAGAAGCCGAGTCCTACGCGGAAGAGTTGCGCGCCAAGGGCATCGTCACTGCGGCCTACCATGCCGGCATGAAAGCCGCCGAGCGCGACGCGGTGCACGCCGCGTTCCGGGACGACGAGTACGAGGTGGTGGTGGCGACGTCGGCGTTCGGCATGGGCATCGACAAGCCGAACGTGCGCTTCGTCGCCCATGCGTCCGTGCCGGATTCGTTGGACAGCTACTACCAGCAGATAGGCCGGGCGGGCCGCGACGGCGCCGACGCGCTGGCGCTGCTGTTCTACCGTGCCGAAGACCTGGGTCTGGCACGCTTTTTCTCCACCGGCCGTCCCGACGAACAGCAGCTCGAGGCCGTGTACGGCGCACTGGACGAATCGGACCCGATGCGGCTGAAGGACCTGCACGGGCGGCTCGACGTCCACGGACGCACGTTGACCAATGCCGTCAACCTTCTCGATGAGGCCGGTACGATCCGCTCCACGCGCAAGGGTTTCCTGCGCACGCGCCTGCCGAGCGATGCCGCCGTCGCCCAAGCGCTGCAGGCGACCGAACTCCGCGAACGCGTCAACCTCAGCCGAGTGGAGATGATGCGTGGCTATGCCGAAACGGGTTCGTGCCGAAGGGTTTTCCTGCTCTCCTACTTCGGGGAGAAGTCGGCTGGTCCGTGCGGGAATTGTGACCGATGCCGCGCTGCGGAACGGCCTGATGACGTCGGCGTGGAGCAACCCGCGTTACCCATGGACGCCACCGTGCGGCATCGGGAATGGGGAAACGGCGTGGTGATCGGCGGCGACCGCGATCGCGTCACCGTCCTTTTCGACGAATTCGGCTACCGCACATTGTCGATGGCGGCCGTGCGCGAACACGGGTTGCTCGAGGTGGACGAGGCGGTCGCATAGCCGGCGGCAAGGCGGGTACTCCTTCGCCATGGACCAATCTGATGCTCCACTGTTAGATGCGCTGGTCGATTACCGCGAGAAGAACCGGTACGGGTTCACGCCGCCAGGCCATCGACAGGGCCGCGGCACCGACGAACGGGTCCTCGCGGTGCTGGGGCGCGAGCCGTTCGCCGACGACGTGCTGGCCAGCGGCGGACTGGACGACCGCAGGACCACCCACCAATATCTGAAACGCGCCGAAGACCTGATGGCCGAGGCCGTCGGCGCCGACATCGCCTGGTTCTCCACCTGCGGCAGCTCGTTGTCGGTCAAGGCGGCGATGATGGCCGTGGCCGGGGGCGACGGCAGCCTGCTGGTGGGCCGGGACAGCCACAAGTCGATCGTGGCGGGGCTCATCTTCTCCGGAGTGCAACCCCGGTGGATCACGCCCCGCTGGGACGCCGAGCATCATTTCTCGCATCCGCCGTCACCGCAGCAGGTGGACGAGGCCTGGGAAAAGCACCCCGACGCCGCCGGTGCGCTCATCGTCAGCCCCAGCCCGTACGGCACCTGCGCCGACATCGCCGGCATTGTCGAGGTCTGCCACGCGCGCGGCAAACCGTTGATCATCGACGAGGCCTGGGGTGCACACCTGCCGTTCCACGAGGACCTGCCGACCTGGGCGATGGATGCCGGCGCGGACGTGTGCGTGGTCAGCATCCACAAGATGGGAGCCGGCTTCGAGCAGGGCTCCGTAT
The DNA here is from genome assembly GCF_001907675.1 of Mycobacterium paraffinicum. GTDB lineage: Bacteria > Actinomycetota > Actinomycetes > Mycobacteriales > Mycobacteriaceae > Mycobacterium > Mycobacterium paraffinicum_A. Next base: position 182,038 of record NZ_MPNT01000006.1, on the reverse strand, counting down.
TTCACGTGCAGGGCGACCGGATCGATCAGGACCGCCTATCGGCGTGCGCCGACCTGTTGATGACCACCAGCCCCAACGTCCTGGTGTATGCCGCCATGGACGGGTGGCGGCGCCAGATGGTGCAGCAGGGACACGAATTGCTCGGTACCGCTTTGGATCTCGCCTGCCAGCTGCGTCAGGACATCGAAACCATCCCCGACGTCAAGGTGCTCGACGACGAATTGCTCGGCGTGCAGGCGTCCCACGACTTGGATCGGATGCAAGTGTTGATGGACGTGTCCGCGACAGGCACCTCCGGTTATCAGGCCCACGACTGGCTGCGCGAGCATGCGCACATTGACACGGGGATGAGCGATCATCGCCGCATTCTCGCGACACTGTCCATGGCCGACGACAAGGACACCGCGAGCCGCCTCGTGGATGCCCTTGCGGCTTGGCGCAAGGCCGCCGACAACTTCGACCCACCGCCGCCCGTCGACCTGCCGTCACCCGAGCAGCTGGAGCTGGAAACCGTCTGCTTGCCGCGCGACGCGTTCTTCGGACGCGTCGAGCAAGTTCCCACCCAGAAGGCCGCGGGGCGCGTTGCCGCCGAGCAGTGCACGCCGTATCCGCCGGGGATTCCCGCGGTGGTGCCCGGTGAACGCCTCAACGACGCCGTGCTGAATTACCTGTGTTCTGGTGTGCGCGCCGGCATGAACGTTCCCGACGCAGCGGATCCATCGCTGCAGACCATCCGCGTGCTTGCCTAGCGGTGACCGCAAGCGCGGCCGTGGCGATCGCAAGCGCGGCCGTGGCGATCGCAAGCGCGGCCGTGGCGATCGCAAGCGCGGCGCAGCCGGGCGCAGCGGGTCGCCACGCTCAGCCCAGCCGGGCGCAGCGGGTCGCCGCCATCGATCCAGTGGCGACCGCAAGCGCAGCCGTCGCCGCCCTTGATCCAGTCAGCGCGGGCGCGACATTACCCGGTTGCCAACGGCTTTGACGCTGTCGGGCAGTAGATGGTTGGCCGCCCCCATTGCTTTGACGAGGACCGAACCGGCGACGACCTTCTGCTCACCGCGCATCAACGCCTCGAACCCTTGCCGCGCGACCTTGGCGGGGTCGTCCTTTGGCCCTTTGCCCATCAGGGAGTCCACCATCTTGGCGCGTGAAAAGAAATTGGTGTCCGTCGGCCCCGGCATCAGCGCCGTGACAGTGATTGCGGTGTCGCGCAATTCGTCCTGGAGCGCTTCGGCGAACGATTGCACGAACGACTTCGACGCGTTGTACACCGGCTGATAGGAGCCCGGCATCTGGGACGCGATGGACGACGTGAACAGGACCTTGCCCGTGTCGCGGTTTGCCATGTCGCGCAGGACCAACTTGGCGAGGTGGACCGTCGAGCGCACGTTGAGGTCGACGATGCTCAGGTCGTCGGCGAGCTCGCTCTTGAGGAACATCTCGCCCCGTCCAGTGCCCGCGTTGAGCGCCGCGGCGGCCAACACCCGGTCGCCTTCAATCGTGCTCTGATACAAGTGCTCCACGCCCTCCGGGGTGCGCAGGTCCACCTGTATCGGCTGCACGCTGGATCCCCACCGGGACAGTTTGTCGGGTACGTCCCTGATGGCGTCGTCGTCGGCGGCCACGACTAAGTCGTAGCCGTGTTGGGCGAACTGTTTGGCCAGCTCGAGCCCAATACCACTGGACGCGCCGGTCACTAAGGCTAACTGTGCTTGGGTCATACGCGACGGCTACCCGTCGCCGAGGCCATCAAACTCTCGCCGGGAAAAGCCAAGTAGCCATGGGTCATCCGCTCCTTGCACCCGGTACGCCTCAGGACGAGCCGCCGAGCGCGTCCTCTTTGCCCAGCTCCTTCATCACGGCGCTAGGGCCGTCGAAGCTGACCTTTTTCAGGCCGCGCAGGGTATTTACCAGCTCGCTGTCGGCGCCGTGCTGCTGAGCGTGATTGCCAGGTCTTCCGGCGAACCGGGGTAGTCGAATCCGAACAGGGACTTCTGAACTTCGGTCACTTGAAATGTCATGCGCACCGGCTACCCGGCCCCGGTGCGGGAAAACCTTCGATGACTTCAGAAACCAAGCCGACCAAGCTGTTTGGGGTCACTCTGCCAGTTCTTGGCGACCTTCACGCGCAGGTCGAGGTAGACCTTCGTACCCAACAACTTCTCGATCTGACCGCGCGCCGCGGTGCCGACCTGGCGCAGGCGGGTCCCACCCTTGCCGATGATGATTCCCTTTTGGCTGTCGCGCTCGACGTAGAGCAGCGCGTGCACGTCGATCAGGTCGTCGCGGTCCGCCCGCGGGCTGACCTCGTCGATGACCACAGCCAGCGAATGCGGCAGTTCGTCGCGAACGCCCTCGAGGGCGGCCTCGCGGATGAGCTCCGCCATCAGGACTTCCTCGGGTTCGTCGGTCAGCTCGCCGTCGGGGTAGTACGCCGGACCGGCGGGCAGCGCCCCGGCCAGCACGTCGATCAGCACGTCCACCTGCGTCCCGGTGGTTGCCGATACCGGGACGATTTCGGCGGAGTCGCCCACCAGTTCGCTGACCGCGACCAGCTGGGCGGCGACCCGGTCTTTGGGCACCTTGTCGATCTTGGTCACGATGGCGACCAGTGTCGTCTTCGGTGCGGTCGAACGGATTTGGTCGACGATCCACCTGTCCCCCGGACCGATCGCCTCATCGGCCGGGATGCACAAGCCGATCACGTCGACTTCGGCGTAGGTGTCGCGCACCAGATCGTTGAGCCGCTTGCCAAGCAGGGTGCGCGGCCGGTGCAGGCCCGGCGTGTCCACCAGGATGATCTGGAAGTTATCCCGGTGCACGATGCCGCGAATGGTGTGGCGGGTGGTTTGCGGCCGGGTCGAGGTGATCGCCACCTTGGTGCCGACGAGTGCGTTGGTCAGCGTCGACTTGCCGGTGTTCGGCCTTCCGACCAAACACACGAAACCAGAACGGAATTCGGTCATCTCGCCGCCCGACCGAGCGTTACTGGACGTGAGCCGCTTGTTCGCGGTGGGTTGCTTGGCGTCACGAGGGGTTCTCTCCGTCGGAGCCGCTGGACTCCGGATCGACCGGGCTCAGCAGGACCGTGCCGATCCGGACCCGTCCCCGGTGGTCGGTGCCGCCTTCGGCCTGGAGCCGCAGGCCATGCGAGACCACCTCGGCTCCGGGGAGCGGAACCCTGCCCAGTTCCAATGCGAGCAGGCCGCCCACGGTGTCGACGTCGAGGTCGTCGTCGAAGTCCACCCCGTACAGCTCGCCGAGGTCTTCGATCGGCAGGCGCGCCGAAACGCGGAACCGCTTGTCGCCCAGCTCTTCTACCGGTGCGGTCTCCGCCTGATCGTACTCGTCGGCAATCTCGCCGACGATCTCCTCCAGCACATCCTCGATGGTCACTAGGCCGGCTATCGCGCCGTACTCGTCGACGAGCAGGGCCATGTGGTTGCGGTCGCGCTGCATCTCGCGCAGCAGCGTGTCCAGCGGCTTGGAGTCCGGCACGAACACCGCCGGACGCATCACCTGGGCCACGGTGATGCCCCGGCCACCGTCACCCGAGAGAAAGCTCTGCTGCACAAGGTCTTTGAGATAGACCACCCCGACGATGTCGTCGACGTTCTCCCCGATCACCGGCAGGCGCGAATGCCCGCTGCGCACCGCGAGGTTCAAGGCTTGACTGGCCAGCTTGTCGCTTTCGATCCAGATCATCTCGGTGCGCGGCACCATCACCTCGCGAGCCGGCGTGTCGCCGAGTTCGAAGACGGACTCGATCATCCGGCGCTCGTCGGCGGCGACGACGCCGCGCTGCTGGGCCAGGTCGACGACTTCGCGTAGCTCGATCTCGGACGCGAACGGCCCGTTGCGCAAGCCGCGGCCGGGCGTCAGCGCATTACCCAGGACCACCAGCAACCGGCTGAGCGGCATCAACAACCACGAGATCAGTCGCAGGGGAACGGCTGTCGTCAACGAAATCGAATACGCGTGCTGACGGCCGAGGGTGCGCGGGCCGACCCCGATGACGACGAAACTGATCACCACCATGGTGGCCGCGGCGCCGAGCAACGCCCAGGTGAGACCGAAGTTGTCGTAAAGGAACAACACCAGCAGCACGGTGGCCGTGATTTCGCACGTGATCCGCAGCAGGACAACCAGGTTGATGTAGCGCGGTCGCTCGGCCATCACCTCGGACAGCGACACGGCGCCGGGCCGCTCCTCGCGCACGAGCTCCTGGACCCGCGCGAGCGACACCGTGCTGATGGCCGCGTCGATCGCGGCGAACAGCCCGCCGACAGCGATCAGCGCCATCGCGCCGAGCAGCCAAGACAGACCGGTCAATTGCCGGAAGACCTCGACGTGGTGACAGGTTGTCCTACGTTGTCGTCGTCGCTCCGCTTCCGGTTCAGGGCCCAGGCGCCAAGGCACACCACGACCCCCAACGCCCCGTAGCCCAGCGCCGAGGGCCACCAGGGCTGGGCGGGTTGGGTGGGTTCCTCGTGCGGGCGCACCGCGAGCACCACCAGGAAGTTGCCGTCGTCGGTCGGTCCGGCGTGCGGCAGCGACTGCGTCTTGGTCACGCTGATCTGGCTACTGCTGCTGCTGGAGTCGTTGGTCTGACCCCAGGCCAACGTGGAGTCGTCGAGCAGGAAGACGTCCTGGCTGCCCCCGGGTTGGGTGTCGTCGCGACCCACCACCGATACGCGGCCGACCTCTAGCGTCTGGTTGGCGGCGGGGACGGAAACCAAGACGTTTTGGTACAGCTTCGGCGGCTCGGGTGGCTTGTAGTCGGGCGGCGGTGGGCCGTTGAAGCCGTCCGGTGGGATCGAGCCCCCGCCATAGAAGCTGCCCGACACCACCCAGCCGTCGCCGACCGCCGTGAAGGGGACCACGCCGACGGTGGCGGCGTCGAGCACCATCCGGGCACCCGGCGGCACGTACGCCTCCCGGTCGGCACCGTTGTATGAGTAACGGAACGTCATCGCCTGGTTCAGCGGATTGAACAGGGCCGGACGGCGGAAGGCGTCGTCGTAGTCGACGTAGTCCCAGTGCCGGGGCCGGACTAGCCGCTGGTTGTCAACCTTCAGCACGTCGACGTTCTCCCGGTGCGTGCTGACGACGTTCTGCACCCGCTGGTTGAAGTCGACCTGCTTGGGCGGTTTCGGCGGGTCGGCGGGATTGACCCGCGTCGGCGGTGCGGCCTTGGCCGCCGCGACCGCCTGGGCCGGAACGTCGAGCCCCCTGGGCGGCGCCACCACCGAGACGTTTCTCGACGCGTCCGGGCCAGGCGGATTGATCGTCGGAAGGGCGTTGGCGGGCGGCATGTTCGGCGGAGGAATGAGCGGTGGGGCCTGCACCGGCACCGTGCTCGGCGGCACGTAGGGAGGCACCTCCGGAATCTGCACCGGGCTCGGCGATGGCTGAGCCCGACGGGGCGGCGCGTCCTGGGAGCACACGTTGGAAGTGTGATACTGCGCCACCAGGTATTGACACCAGTTGCAGCTGGTCGGGTTCGCCCCGCCGCCGGCGCACGGAGCCGCCTCCGCGACACCGATCGTGGTGGCCACCACCGACACCGGTGCCAGGGCTATGGCGGCCGCGGCCGCGATCCCGAGTGCTTTGTGTCGGCTCAATTGTCGAAATACCTTGACTTGTCCAGCAATTGGCGATCGCGCTCCTGCTGGAGATCCTGTCGGTAGGCCTGGACCTGCTCGGCGACCCACTCTTCGAGCAGCCGGTCCTGCAGGGCGAACATCTCTTTTTCCTCGTCCGGTTCGCCGTGGTCGTAACCCAGCAGGTGCAGCACGCCGTGGATGGTCAACAACGCCAGCTCGTGGCCCAGGGTATGGCCCGCCGCGTCGGCCTGCCCGGCCGCGAATTCCGGGCACAACACGATGTCGCCCAGCATCGACGGTCCGGGCTCGGGGGCGTCGGGCCGGCCCCCCGGCTCGAGCTCGTCCATCGGGAAGCTCATGACGTCCGTCGGCCCGGGCAGGTCCATCCAGCGCATGTGCAAGTCGGCCATCGCCGCGGTGTCCAGCAACACCATTGACAGCTCGGCGGCCGGGTTGACGTCCATCTTGGCGATGACAAACCGTGCGACACTGATCAATTCGGATTCGGAGACGTCGACGCCCGACTCGTTGGATACCTCGATGCTCATAAGACGCCCATCAACCAGTCACAGCCTTCATCACCGGCGCCCGCGGGAACCCGACGCCCGCCGGGCGGCCCGGTTGGTCGCCAAGCCGGGCTCCTCGAATTTCGCGTAGGCGTCCACGATTTCGGAGACCAGCCGGTGGCGCACCACATCGACACTGGTGAGCTCCGCGATGTGGATGTCCTCCACGCTGTCCAGGATCTCGATCGCCGAGCGCAGCCCCGACCTTGCGCCGCCGGGCAGATCCACCTGGGTGATATCGCCGGTGATCACCATCTTCGATCCGAAGCCGAGCCGCGTGAGGAACATCTTCATCTGCTCGGCGGTCGTGTTCTGCGCCTCGTCGAGCACGATGAACGCCGAGTTCAGCGTGCGACCGCGCATATAGGCCAGCGGCGCCACCTCGATGACCCCCGCCGACATCAGCTTGGGGATCAGCTCGGGATCCATCATGTCGTAGAGCGCGTCATACAGCGGCCGCAGATACGGGTCGATCTTCTCACTCAAGGTGCCCGGCAAGAAGCCAAGGCGCTCACCGGCTTCCACCGCCGGCCGGGTGAGGATGATGCGGTTCACCTGCTTGGTCTGCAGCGCGCTGACCGCCTTGGCCATCGCCAGGTACGTCTTGCCCGTACCGGCCGGGCCGACCCCGAAGACGATGGTGTTGGCGTCGATCGCGTCGACGTAACGCTTCTGATTTAACGTCTTGGGCCGGATCGTCTTGCCGCGCCGCGACAGGATGTCCAGGGTGAGCACTTCGGCCGGGGACTCGTTGTCCGCGCCCACCAGCATGGCGACGCTGTGGCGGACCACCTCCGGCGTCAGCGGCTGACCGTTGGCGACGATCGCGACCAGCTCGGAAATCGCCCGCTCGGCGAGCGCGACGTCGGCCGGCTCGCCCGAGACCGTCACGGCGTTACCACGCACATGCAGATCGGCGTTCAGGCTGCGCTCCAGCGCGCGGAGATTTTCGTCCGCCGAGCCCAACAAGCCGACGACGACATCGGGCGGAACATCGATGCTGCTGCGTACTTGGGCGTTGGCCTGGAGGCCTCCGGCTGCGTCAACAGCGCTGGTCTCGCGGGGCGTCACGTGGCTCTCGATGCCTGCTTTCTCGGCTTGTCGGTGGTTTGCTCGGCTGCCTAAGTCTACGCCGGGGGCGTTGCGCGGTCAGCTTCCAGCAGCGTATTCGCCGGCAAAGCCTTATCCCTCACCTCGCGGGCTGAGCCGGGCTTCTTCGTCGCGAGACGGTAATCGTGCACGGGAAGTGCGAGTAGCGGCCTGCGAAACTACAGGCTCGACGCGGCATCCCACCGCGGGGTGAGCACTCCGAGCGCGCCCAGCGCCACCGCCGCGGCGGTCGAGGTGCGCAGGACCTGCGGACCCAGCCGCACCGCCACCGCACCCGCCCCGGTCAACGCCGCGATCTCGTCGGGCGCGATGCCCCCCTCGGGGCCCACCACGAGGAGCAACGAAGCCGCGCCCGCCACATCGATGCGCGTCAGCGGGTCGGCGGCCGACTCGTGCAACGCCAGCACCACCCCTCCGGCGCCCACCTCCTCGCGAACCCGCTCGACCAGCGCCGCGGTGGACAGGACGCCGTCGACGGGCGGGATGTGCGCCCGACGCGATTGCCGGGCCGCCGAACGAGCAACGGCGCGCCAGCGGCGCAGGCCCTTGTCCACGCGGGCGCCCTGCCAACTGGCCACACAGCGGGCCGCCTGCCAGGCCAGGAAGGCGTCGGCCCCGGCTTCGGTGGCGAGTTCAATGGCCAGCTCCGAGCGCTCCGACTTCGGCAACGCCTGCACCACGGTCACGGGCGGCTGCCCGGCCGCGAGGCTCCAGCGCTTCAGCACGCGAGCGCACAACCTGTCGCGGCCGGCCTGCTCGACCTCGCAGTGTGCCAGCCCGCCGGCGCCGTCGCCGAGCACCAGTTGCTCGCCGGGGCGGATCCGCCGCACGGTGGCGGCGTGGAATCCCTCGTCGCCGTCGACGACGGCCAGCGAGCCGATGTCGGGCAGCGCGTCGACGTAGAAAAGGGTCGCGACCATGTCGTCTTCCTACGCTGCCGACCGAGCACGCCGCCGAGTGTGGGCGCTAGGGCGCAAATCCGGCCTCAAATCATCCATAGCCCCCACACTCGCAGGCCGAAGGCGGTTAGCGGCCGGTGAAGGTTTCGCGCAGCCGGCTGAACAGGCCGCCGCCGGCGTGCGTCGAGCGGACCTCGGGCACGTCGCGACTGCGCCGGGCCTTCAGCTCGCGCAGCAGTTCCGTGTCGTGGTGGTCCAGCCGGGTGGGAACGACCACCTCGACGTGCACGTGCAGGTCACCCCGGGTGCCCGACCGCAGGTGCGGCATCCCGCGGCCCCGCAGCGTGATGACCGAATTCGGTTGCGTCCCAGGCGGAATGGCGACCTCGCTGATGCCGTCCAGGATGGCGTCGATGGTGACCGTGGCGCCCAGCGCCGCGTCGATCATCGGCACCGACACCGTGCAGTGCAGGTCATCGCCCTCGCGCACGAAGACGTCGTGGGCCTGTTCGTGAACCTCGACGTACAGGTCGCCGGCCGGGCCTCCCCCGGGTCCGACCTCACCCTGGGCGGCGAGCCGAACCCGCATGCCGTCGCCAACCCCGGCGGGGATCTTGACGCTGATCTCGCGGCGGGCACGGACCCGGCCGTCGCCCATGCACTGGTGGCAGGGATCGGGGATGACGACGCCGACGCCGCGGCAGGTGGGACACGGCCGGGAGGTCATCACCTGGCCGAGCAGCGACCGCTGCACCGTCTGGACCTCGCCGCGGCCACCGCAGGTGTCGCACGGGACCGGCACCGAGTCGCCGTTGGTGCCCTTGCCTTGGCAGCGGTCACACAACACGGCGGTGTCGACGGTGACCTGCTTGGTCACCCCGGTCGCGCACTCTTCGAGGTCGAGCCGCATCCGCAGCAGCGAGTCCGAACCCGGACGCACCCGGCCGATCGGACCGCGCGAGGTCGCGCCACCGCTGAAGCCGCCGCCGAAGAACGCTTCGAACACGTCACCCAGGCCGCCGAACCCGCCGCCGAACCCGCCGCCCGCGGCGGCGTTTTCCATCGGGTCGCCGCCCAGGTCGACGATGCGCCGCTTCTCGGGGTCGCTCAGCACCTCGTAGGCGACGCTGATCTCCTTGAACTTCGCCTGCGCGGCCTCATCCGGGTTCACGTCGGGATGCAGTTCGCGCGCCAGTTTGCGATACGCGCGCTTGATCTCCGCATCGCTGGCGTTTCTGCTCACCCCGAGCAGCCCGTAATAGTCGCGTGCCACGCCTGACTCTCCTAAACCTGGTCCTTATCCCGCGCCTGGGCATACCGCGGGTGCGCGTTCATCGAGCACCCAGGACTTCGCCGATATAAAGGGCAACCGCGGCGACGTTGGCGATAGTTCCCGGATAGTCCATCCGGGTGGGCCCCAGCACACCCATTCCGCCGAACACGGTGTCGGAGGTGCCGTAGGCGGTGGTCACCATCGAGGTGCCCGCCATTTGCTCGGCGGCCGTCTCATGGCCGATACGCACCGTCACCTTACCGGCTTCCTGCTGGGCCGCCAGCAACCGCAACACCACCACCTGCTCCTCGAGCGCCTCGAGGATGGAACGCAGTGAGCCGCCGAAGTCGGCGGCGTTGCGCGTCAGGTTGGCGGTCCCGCCCATCAGCAAACGTTCTTCGGTGTGTTCCACCAGCGACTCCAGCAACACCGTCGCCGAGCGGCCGACGGCGTCGCCCAGGCCGTCGGGGGCGCGGAGTTGCCCGGCCAGGTCGGCCACCGCGATCGAGGCCGCCGAAAGCTTCTTGCCGATCAACGCCTGGCCGAGCATCTCCCGGAGCTGGGACAGCTGATGGTCGTCGATGACGTCGCCGAGTTCGACGATGCGCTGATCCACCCGACCGGTGTCGGTGATGACCACCATCAGCAGCCGGGCGGGCGTCAGCGCGATCACTTCCAGGTGGCGGACGGTGGACGACGTCAGCGTCGGGTACTGCACCACGGCCACCTGGCGGGTCAGCTGGGCCAGCAGCCGCACCGCCCGCCGCAGCACGTCGTCCAGGTCGACACCGGACTCCAGGAAGTTCAGGATCGCGCTGCGCTCGGCGGAAGACAGCGGCTTGACGTCGTGGAGCCGATCGACGAACTCGCGGTAGCCCTTCTCCGTGGGCACGCGCCCGGAACTGGTGTGCGGCTGGGTGATGTAACCCTCGGCCTCCAGCACCGCCATGTCGTTGCGGACCGTCGCGGACGAGACGCCGAGGTTATGGCGCTCCACCAGCGTCTTGGAACCGATGGGCTCCTTGGTGGCAACGAAATCGGCGACGATGGCACGCAACACCTCGAAACGCCGATCGTCGGCACTTCCCACTCGTTGTCACCTCCCTGCACCGCGCTGACCGGGTCCATTTTACGGGTCTCGAGCCGGGCTAACGGTTACCAGCAGGCGGGCAGCGGCGGACGGTCGGCGGCGCCGGTGGCGATTACGGGCGCTTCGGCGCTCGCGACGCTTCTTCCGGTTAGCCTGTCCAGCATGAATCGGTCGGGTGAGGGCGACGCGTCGTGGGAGATGGGGCCATGATTTTCAAGGGCGTGCGCGACGGCAAGCCGTACCCCGAGCATGGGCTGTCGTACCGGGATTGGGCCCAGATTCCGCCGCAGCAGATCCGGCTCGACGAATTGGTCACCACGACGACGGTGCTCGCCCTGGACCGCCTGTTGTCGGAGGACTCCACCTTTTACGGCGACCTGTTTCCGCACGCGGTGCGGTGGAGGGGCGTCACCTATCTCGAAGACGGCCTGCACCGGGCGGTCCGCGCGGCACTGCGGAACCGCACGGTGCTGCACGCGCGGGTGTTCGACATGGACATGGCGCCGGGGCCGCCGACGTAGCCGGTCACGTTTGCCCGCCGCCGGGTGTCGACTTAGTGAGGACGTTGGTTTCACACCGCAACTTGCTAGGAGGATCGCCATGTCCCGGTTGCCGGGGGTCTCCGACCGTGACGCCGGTCTAGGCGCCAAGATCGCCTTCTTCTTCACCAAGCGCAAACTGGCCCAGATGACCGGGCTCGAAACGGCCGGGATGCTGGAACCGCTGCGGATGTACGCGCACATCCCCCGGCTGCTCAACGCGTACGGCCGGCTGGAGCAGGCCGAGTCGAAGCTGGACATCCTGCGCCCCCGCGACCGCGCGCTCGCCGAGCTCAAGGCGGCCACAACGATACGTTGCCAGTACTGCATCGACCTTGGTTCGCAGATCGCCCGTCGCTGGGGCATCACCGACGAGGAACTGCTGGCGATGGCCGACTACCGGAACGCGGCGTGCTTCTCCGACGTCGACAAGCTGATCCTCGAGTACGCCACCGCGATCAGCCGCACCCCTGTCGAAGTCAGCGACGAGCTTTTCGATGCGCTGCGCACGCATTTCGACACCGCCCAACTCGTCGGGCTCACCCACGTCATCACGCTGGGCAACCTGCGGGCCCGCTTCAACCTCGCGCTCGGGATCGGCCCGTCAGGTTTCTCGGGTGACCGGGTCTGTGCCCTGCCCGAAATGCACGGTGACACGTGACCCGGATGTGTCGCTGACGGCGCGTTTCGAGGCGGCCCGGCCGCAGCTCGGCGCCATCGCCTACCGCATGCTGGGCTCGATCGACGACGCCCAGGACGCCGTGCAGGAGGCGTGGCTGCGGCTGAGCGGGAGCCCGGCCGACGGCATCGCCAACCTGGACGCCTGGCTGACCACCGTGGTGGCCCGCATCTGCCTGAACATGCTGCGCGACCGCCGGGCCCGGGGTCGCGAGGAGCTGGCCGCCGTCCTGCCGGACCCGATCGTGGAAGCCGACGGCGAGTTCGACCCCGAACACCGCGCGATGCTCGCCGAGGCGGTCGGGCTGGCATTGTTCGTGGTGCTGGATACGTTGCCCCCGGAGCAGCGCCTGGCGTTCGTGCTGCACGACGCGTTCGCCGTGCCGTTCGACCAGATCGCCCCCATCGTCGGCCGGACCCCGGAGGCCACCCGCAAGCTGGCCAGCCGGGCGCGCCGGCGCATCGAAGAGGCCGACCCGGCCCCCGACCGCGACGTGACCGCCCAGCGGGAGGCCGTCGACGCGTTCTTCGCGGCGGGTCGCAGCGGCGACTTCGACCGCCTGGTGGCGGTGCTGCATCCCGACGTGGTGCTGCGCGGCGACTTCGGCCGGGGCGCCGCCGGCTTCCGCGCCGAGGGTGCGCCCGCCGTGGCGAGGCTGGCCCGCGCCTACGCGGGCCCGGACCGCGAGGTGCGCGCCGCGACGGTCAACGGGGCGGCCGGCGCGGTGATCTTCGTCGCCGGGCAGGCCACGGCGATCATGGGATTCGTCGTGCGCGACGGCCTGGTCGCCTCGATCGACGTGCTGGCCGACCCCGTCCGCATCGCCAAGTCAGACCTGGGCGCGCTGCGCGCCGGTCACTGACCAGCGGCCTGCAGCAACTCCATCGCCGACGCCCGCGACAGCACCCAACCGCCCTGGTTGACGAACGTGACGTTCTGCGTGACCGGCGAGGTGAGCTTCGGGCCGGAGACCGCGACGTCGGCCGTGGCCGAACCGGCCGCGGCCGGCTGGATGTTCGTGACATCGAACGACAGGGGCAGGTCGCCGTTCTTGGCCGCCTTCTGCAGCTTCTTGTCGGCGACGTGCGCCTCGATCCCGCTGATGCCACCTTGAACCAGGTTGCTCTTGCTGGAGAAGGAGACGCTCGGGTCGGCCAGGCTGGTCAGCACACCGGTCAGCTGATCGGCGGTCGGCAGGTCGGCGGCCGCAGCCGGAGCCGGAGCCGGATCCTGCGGTAACGGCGCACCGATCGAGGCCAGCCGCACCTGAACCACCGAAGGCGCGACGGAGACCGCGCCGGCGGCCGCACCCCCGATGACGGCGAAGGCTGCCGCGCTGGTGGCGAGCAACTTGACGGTTTTCATGGTTCCCCCTTCGACGGGCACGCCTGGTGAAACGGATCCACGCATCCGGCGTGGTGTCAGCGCGCCTGCTACTCCTGTTGTTTCGCCTCTCGGCACGGCTACGTTACGGCCACGCCATGTGAAGACAACAGGCGGAACCTGTGCCCCCGCTGTGCGGCAGCCCAGAATTCGGGCCGGCTAGTTCGTCGCGGTCGCCGCCTGAATCAGGGCGATAGCGGCGTCATGCTGCAGAATCCAGTTGCCGCCTTGATTGACGAACACCAAGTGCTTCTCCACCGGCCCGGCGAACTTCGGACCGGAGATGGCCACGTCGGCCTGGGCCATGTTCGGGCCGGCCGGCGCGATGTTCGTCACCGCGAACGTCTCGGGAAAGTTGCCGTTGCGGTAGGCCTTTCGCAGATCGTGGTCGGCAACGTGGCCCTCGTCCGGGCTGATGCCGTTCTCGACCAGGTTGTTCTTGGTGGTGTATGAAACGCCCGGGTCGGTGGCCTGATTGCACAGGTTCGCCAGCTGCTCGGGGCTCGGCAGGGCGCCCGGGGGCGGCGGCGGTGGCGGCGGGTCCTGCGGCAACGGCGCACCTAGCGCGGCCAGCCGCACCTGATCCATCGGCGCCGCAATGAAAGCGCCACCGGCGGCTCCCCCTACGACGGCGAACGCCGCCACGCCGGTGGCAATACTCTTCATGGTTTTCACGGTTCCCCCTTCGATACGCATGCACCATGGCGGGATCCCAGCGATCTTGTCTCCCACCCGGTTCCGCGTGACCACGGTTTGGTTGGTGTAAGTGTGCCTGGTGTTACGGGTATTTGTGTCTCGGGCCGGTCACGGTACGGCGACGCTACGGCCGCGTGCGCCGCCGCCTGTTACGTGCGTCGCTCGATCGATTCCCGGAGGCTCTTGGGCCGGATGTCGGTCCAGTTCTGTTCGATGTACTCGAGGCACTCCGCGCGGCTCGCCTCGCCGTGGACCACCCGCCACCCCGCCGGTTTGTCGGCGAAGCTCGGCCACAGGCTGTGTTGTTCCTCGTCGTTGACGAGGACGAAGAAGGTGCCGTTCTCGTCATCGAAGGGGTTGATGCTCATCGCGTCTCCTTGTCGTGCGCTTGGACGGGCCGACCGAACCCACCGTGGATCCCAATACCCGGTCTGACAACAATCCCAAGCAGCTGAGGTTGGGAAATCCTGGCCCCTGCGTCAACCCGGAGAGGTTCGGCAGGAACAACTTGGGGGTGACGTCGGTGACGGCCAGGTCGTAGCCGATCGCTTCCTGCAGGCTGTCGGCGGTCAGCGGTCCGCCCAGGCCGAGCTCCAACAGGTCCAGCACGTCCTGGCCGAACAAGGACGTGAACCACAGCGAGTCGGCGCCGGAACCGTCGATGACGAGGTCGAACCCGTGCACCGTCTCGAGGTTTTCACTGCCCCGGTTGGTGGACAGGGTCAGCCGAACCTGCCCGTCGCGGCCCACCGCGTGGGCCACCCGGCCCCGCAAGTGGCGGATGCGGTCGTCGGCCAACAGGGCCTCCTGCACGTTCGCCGAGAACACGCCGCGGTCGGTGCGGGCCAGCGCGTCGCGGCGTTCGGCCAGCGTCAATGCGTTCCAGTCGGTGGGGTCGGAGAACAGCGAGTTCTCAAAGAAACTCTCCCCGCGGGTGAACAGCGTCACCTGAGGCGAGATGACGGTGATGGTCGAAACCCGGTGCCGGAACAGCTCGTTGAGCATCGACGCCGCGGTCTCGCCGCCGCCGATCACGGCGACCCGCTCGGCGGTGATCCGGTCGTGGCCGGCGGCGCGGTCCCAGAACTGGGCGATCGACAGCATGCGTGGATTGCCGGGCAGCAAGGATTTCTCGGCCTGCCCGGGCCCGGTGATCATCAGGGCGTCGGCGTGCACGGTCGTCTCGTGGGTGTGCAGGGTCCATTGGTCGCCGCTGACGGCCAGGCGTTCGACCTCACCGTGTACCACGTTGAGGCCGATTTGGTCGGCCACCCAACCCAGGTACTGGCTCCACTTGCGATGGGTCGGCGCGGGACGGCCGCGGTCTATCCATTCGGCGAACGACGCCGTGGCGATCAGGTAGGACTGCCAGCTGTAGCGGGTCATCCGCTCGTCGAGTTCGGCATTGCGGCGGGGCACCAGCGCCGAGCGGTACGGGAACCCGACGTCCTTCTCCGGGCTGGTGCCCAGCCGGTGCGCCCCATCGGTCCAACCGCCGCTCGCCTGCCAGTTGGCCGCGACGCCGATGCGTTCGACGGCGATCACCTCGGGGGCATCGACGCCCATGTCCCGCAACGCGGAAGCCTTGGCCGCGACGGCGACCGCCTTGGCTCCAGCACCGAGGATCGCAAGTGTGCTCATCTGGCCAGCTCCCGAAGTGAATCGATCCAAAGATGTTGCAGCACAGCCACATCGGCGCCGCTGAGAATGTCGGGCAGCGTGCGCCATTGTGCGGCCAGCACCTGTTGCCCGTCGTCGAACGTCAGCAGGGCGGCCACGATGGTGAGCTCGTGGCGGACCGCGAGATCCGGTTCGGGCTGCGGCGACACCCCGGCCAGCAGCTCGCGCTCCAATGTCAGCGCGGTGCCGCCGTGGGCGTGGGCGGCGCCGAGGTAGTTCAGTAGCAGTTGCGGCGCGGGCAGCGGCGCGAGGCGCTCGGCGGTGTCGGTGCGCAGGTAGCGCAGCAACCCATAGTCCAGCCCGTCGCCCGGGATCGCCGCCAGCAGTTCCCCCACGTTTCGCGGATCCGCCGACGTGACCCGCAGCGGGTAAATGGAACTCAGCAGTCCGACGGTGTCGCCGGTGTCGATGGTGTGCGCGCCCGAGTCGTCGACGAGAGCGTCGGCGCGCCCGTGCGTTTCGAGCGCCAGCAGGGGCGCTGGCGTGGCCTGATCGCGGGACTGCCGCCACCGCGTCACCGTCGCCGCCGTGGCGGCGATCAGCAGGTTCGGCATCGGCAGGCCCGAGCCCAGCAGCCGACGGGTGATGTCGGCATCGGTGGCGATCATGCGGACATCCAGGTCGCGGGCGCGGTCGTGACGCGGATCGACCCGTCGCGCGCCGAGCTCGGGATCGTCGCCGTCGGACTGGGCGGCCCAGAACTGCACCGTGTCCAGCCGGTGAGCGCGCTCGATGAGCGCGGCGGCCCAGCGCCGGTAGCTGGTGTGCTCGCGGATCGGCGCGGGCGAGCGTCCGGCGGTCAAAGCCGTTAGGGCGGAATCCAGTTCGCCGAGGACCACCCGCCACGACGCCGGATCCATCGCCAGGACGTGGGCGGCCAGCAGCAGGACGCTCGGCCCGGCCGGGGGGCGAAGCCACACCGCGGCGAGCATCGTCCCACACTCCGGGTCTAGGCGGTCGACGGCCCGCGCGACGTGTGCGGGGATTACCGCCTGCACATCGTCGGCGACCGGAATCTCCTCGATGAGCCCGGTGTCGGCGCCCGGTACCGGAACCAGGGTCGTGGCGGACCGGTCCAGGCGGACGCGCAGCACTTCGTGGCCGTTCACGATGCCGGCCAGCGCGGAGTCCAGTTGCTCGCGGGTGACGTTGTCGGGCAGCCGGATGGCCTCGGTCTGCGCCAGGCGGCGCGGTTCTCCGAATTCGTAGAGCCAGCGGCCGTTGGGCAGCACCGGCATGGGCCCGGTGTCGTCGTCGACATCGCTTGCGGCGGCTGCCGTTTCGGAGTCGGTCGCCTCCGCCAATTCGCGGACGTTGGCGCACTCGAGGATGAGCCTGGCGCGCAGCGGAATTCCCCGCGCCCGGGCCGCCTGCACCACTGAGAGGGCCGTGATGCTGTCCAGGCCCAGCTGCAGGAAATCCGCGGAGACGTCGACTCGGGGTTGACGGAGAATCTCCGAAAGAAGGTTGGCCAATGCGGCTTCGGTCGGCGTGGCGGGGTCGGCCTCGGCGGGCGCCGCCTCGGCGCTCTCGAAGGCGCTGAGCGCGGCCTCGTCCAGCTTGCCGTTGACCGTCAAGGGGATCTCGTCCACCGTCACGAAGCGCTGAGGGATCATGTAGCGCGGCAACCGGGAGCCGAGCATGCCGCGCAGCTCAGCCGCCGACGGCGGCCGCGCCGCCCCATCCGCAACCACCACGTAGGCGGTCAGCCGGGCGACCCCCTGGTCCCGGCGCACCAGAACGCCCGCGTGCTGGATAGCGGGATGTGATTCGAGCGCGGCCGCGATCTCGCCCGGCTCGACGCGATAGCCGCGGATCTTGACCTGAGCGTCGGCGCGGCCCACGTAGCCCAGGGAGCCGTCGATGCCCCGACGCACCAAATCGCCCGTCCGGTACATGCGTTCGCCGGTCACGAAGGGATCGGCGACGAACCGCTGGCTGGTCTCGGCCGCACGGCCGAGATAACCGCGGGCCAGCTGGGCGCCGGCCAGATACAGCTCGCCGGTCGCCCCGCACGGCACCGGTCGCAGCGCGGAGTCCAGCACGTAGCCGCGGGTGTGCAGGGTCGGCCGCCCGATCGACGGCTCGTCGTGCTCGGCGATGGCGGCGACCACGCCCTCGACCGTGGTCTCGGTGGGGCCATAGCAGTTGTAGGCCACCATGCCCGTGCGCGCGCACTCGGCGCGGATAAGGATCCAGGCGGGCTTGCCGAGCGCTTCCCCACCCAGCGCCAGCACCGCGAGCGGCACCGTGCTGAGCAAACCGCAGGCCGCGAGTTGGGCAAACATCGACGGGGTGGTGTCAATCATGTCGATGCGGTGCTCGGCGATCAATTCGACCAGCGCCTCGGCGTCGGTCTGGGTGTGCTCGTCCACCACGTGCACGGCGTGACCGTCGAGCAGCGCGACCAACGGCTGCCAGGCGGCGTCGAACGCGAACGACCACGCGTGCGCGACGCGCAGCGGTCGGCCCAGCCGGGCGGCCGCGGGCCGCAACACGTTGTCCAGATGGTCGTCGGCGTAGGCGCCCACCGCCGCGTGAGTCCCGATGACCCCCTTGGGTTCTCCCGTGGTGCCCGAGGTGAAGACGACGTAGGCCGCCTGGCCGGGCGACACCTCGACCGGGCGGAAGTCGGCGCCCTGCGGTTCGCCGGGCGCCGGCGAATCCTCGTCGAGCACGATCGCGGCGCCGGATTGACGCAGGATCGAATCCACCCGTTCCGGCGGGGTCACGGGCTCCATCGGCACGCACGTGCCGCCGGCCTTGAGCACGGCAAGCATCGCGACGATGTATTGCGGTCCCCGGGCGAGCCGGATGCCCACTGGGGTCTCGGACCGCACCCCGCGGTCGGCGAGGCGGGCGGCCAGGCCATTGGCGAGGGCGTCCAGTTCGCGGTAGCTCAGCGCGCCGCCCGCCCAACTGACCGCGATGCTGTCCGGGTTTTTGGCGGCGACGTCGGCGAATCTCGTGTGGATGCCGATCGCCGACGGGGTGGCCGGGGCCGCGCCACCCAGCGGGGCCGTCTCGTCCTCCAGGAGCACGCTGACCTGGCGCAGCGGCCGCTCCCAATCCTGCAGCAGCCGTTCGGCGGCGGTGAGCACCCGCCGGCCGAAGGCCGCGGCGGGGATGGCGCCCAGCGCACCGTCGATCACTTCGACCAGCACCACCAGTTCGCCACCTTCCATGTGTGCGGCGACGGTGATCGGGAAGTGGGACAGGGTTTGCAGGGCGGACGGCCGGAATGTCGCACCGCCGGCGGCCAATTCAGCGTCGGCGGTCAGTCCGTCCAGGGGAAAGTTCTCGTACACCAGCAGGGTGTCGAACATTTCCCCGACGCCGCCGAGCGCGCGCAGTTGGGCATGCCCGAGGTAGCCGTGTTCACGCAGCAGCGCGGCCTCCCGCTGCACCGTGCGGCATTGCTCGCCGACGCTCGCGGCCGGGTCGAGCCGCACCCGCATGGGAACGGTGTTGATGAACAGCCCGATCATGGTCTCCACGCCGGTCAGTTCGGGTGGCCTCCCGGACACCGTGACCCCGAAGACGACATCGTGGGTGTCGGTCAGCCTGGACAACACCAGCGCCCACGCCATCTGCATCAGGGTGTTGACGGTGATGCCGCGGGCGCGGGTCTCGTTCACCAACCGCGCGGTGGCCGCGGCCGGCAGGCGAAGTTCGGTGGTGCGGGGCAGCCCGGTCCGCCGGTCCTCCGCCGATCCCAGCGCCGCCGAGAGCAGGGTGGGGCCGGTAAGGCCGGCCAGGTGCTCGCGCCAGACCCGTTGACTGGCATCCAGATCGCGACTCGCCAGCCAGCCGATGTAGTCGCGGTACGGCCGCGGCCTGGCGGGCAGCGCGGACAGGTCGCCGCCGGCCTGGTACAGGATCATCATCTCGTTGACGAACACCGGCATCGACCAGCCGTCGATCACGATGTGGTGGGCGGTGAGCACCAAACGCCATCGGCTGCACGGCAGTTCGATGAGCAGGAAGCGGATGGCCGGACCGCGCTCCAGGTCGAAGGGGCGCCGGCGTTCACCGTCCTGCAGCGCCTGGACATCCTCGGGCGCCGCGGCGACGGTACGCCACGGCAGCTCGACCCGGGACGGCACGATCTGCACCGGGCGGGCGATCCCTCGGCTGAAGAAGCTGGCGCGCAGGTTGGGGTGTCGCTCCAACATCTTTGTCGCGCAATCACGTAACAACTCGACGTCGAGCGCGCCGGAGATGTCGGCGGCCATGCCGATCACGTAGGGATCGTCGGCATCCCCGTCGGCGAATTCGGCGAGCGTGGTCAGCGAATACAAGCCCTCCTGCAGCGGGCTCAGCGCCATCACGTCCTCGATGTCGGGCGCGACGTCCTTGGTGGCCGTCATGGCGCCCCGTCGCGCGATGAGGACCAAAGCTGCGTCACCGCAGCCAAGGCGTCGGCCGAGAGTCCGGACGTGCTCATCGGCTCGAACTGGGTGTCGGCGTGGTCGGTGTCGTTCTGCCCGTCGACGGCGGCCGCCAGCTGCTGCACCGTCGGGTTCTCGAAGATCATCCGTGGGTTGACCGCCAGGCCGGCGGCCCGCGCCCGCGAGGCGAGCTGCACCGACAGGATGCTGTCCCCGCCCAGGGCGAAGAAGTCGTCGAAGCGACCCACCTCGGGCGTCGACAGCAGTTCGGCGAACACCTTGGCCAGCGCCCGCTCGGTGTCGGTGCGCGACGGCTCCGTCCTCCCGCCGGTGGTGACCGCGGGGCGCGGCAGCCCGGGCCGATTCAGCTTGCCCGAGTCGGTCTTGGGAAGCGCGTCCAGCACGGTCAATGAGGACGGAATCATATAGCCGGGCAGCGTCGCGCCGATCGCGGCGCGCACCTCCGACGTGAACGAGGCCTTCTCGGCGTCATCGGCTATCGGCCGGTGCGGCACAACGTATCCGGCCAGCGAGGTGCCGCCGTGCACCTCCCAGGTACGCGCGGCGGCGGCGGCGACGCCATCAGCCCCCGCCAGCGCCGCTTCCACCTCGGCCAGCTCCACCCGGAACCCGCGGACCTGGACCTGGTGGTCGGAGCGTCCGACGAATTCCAGTTGGCCGTCCTCGGTCCAGCGGGCGAGGTCGCCACTGCGGTACAGACGCGAACCAGGCTCGGGCGCAAAGGGATTGGCCACGAACCGGGTGGCGGTCAGTGCGGGGCGCTTCCAGTAGCCCCGCGCGAGTTGATCGCCCGCGTAATAGAGTTCGCCGACGACGCCGACGGGCACCGGCCGCAGACCGTCGTCGAGCAGGTAGGCATCCGCCCCGGGAACCGGCTTGCCCACGAGGGGATTCGGCGGCTCCAGCCGCCCGCGGGACACCGCGCCGGACGTTTCGGTGGAACCGATGTTGTTCAACAGCTCGGTGTCCGCGCCGGCACACACGGACACCAGCCGCTGCAGCAGCGACGCGCTCACCGGTTCTCCGCCGCACACCAGCCGGGACAGCGTCCGCACCGCGTCGGGGCGGCTGTCCACCAGGACGGAGACCAGGCTGGGCACCGCGGTCACCTGCGCGACCGCGTGCCGATTCATCAACTCGCCGAGGGCCTCCGGGTCGCGGTGTTCGGCATCGTCGGCGAGGATCATCGTCGCCCCCGCCGCCAAGCCGGCCAGCATCTCCATGCCGCCCTCGAGGAACGTGATCGAGGCCTGCGCCAGCCGGATGTCGTGTGCCCGCGGCGGGTAGTGCCGCAGCTGCCAGTCCAGCCGGGCCGCCATCGACCGATGGGTGCCCAGCGCGCCTTTCGGCTTGCCCGTCGATCCGGACGTGAAGACCAGGAACATCGGGTCGTCGGGGTGCGGCGGCGGCAGTTCCCGCCGGTCGACGTCCCCGCTCTCCACCGCGGCGCGCACCTGCGGGTCGTCGAGCGAAAGCACCGTGACGCCGGCGACTTCGGGGATGCCGCCCGCCGCTTCAGCCGTGGCCACCACGACGGGCGGCCGCACGTCGTCGAGCATGAACTGCTTGCGTGCCAGCGGGTAGCCCGGATCGATGGGGAAGTAACCACCGCCCGCCTTCATGATGGCCACCAACGCCACCACCAGGTCGATGCTGCGCCGCGTCGACAACCCGACCAACGACCCCGGCCCGACGCCGCGCGCCGCGAGGAGCGCCGCGAGGTTATCCGAAAGGCGGTGCAGGGCTGGGTAATCGATCTGCTGACCGCCGCAGCGCACCGCGATCCGGTCGGACCCCAAGCCTCGGCTGGGCTCCAACAGTTCCGGAATGCTGCGTGGCCGGTCGCGCGGCGGCCGCTCGCCGCGGCTCCAGTGCTCCAACAGGCGGCGCCGCTCTGCGGCGTCGGTCAGTTGCACGTCTCGCAAGCTCTGATCGACGTTGTCGGCAAATTCGCTGACCACCCGCGTCAACCAGCCGGCCAACCGCTCGATCGTGGCCCTGCTGTACAGCTCGGTGCGGAAGATCAGGTTGCCGTTGTATCCGACTCCGCCCGAGCCGTCGGTACCGAAGAAGTTGACGCTGAGGTCGGCGTGGGCCATGTCGAAGACGGGATCCAGCGAGGTGCACACCGTGTCCTGCTCGCCGCCGCCGGGGGCTTGTTCGATCACCCGCGTCGCCGGCAGATGGTCCCGGACGTGCACGACCACCTGGAACAGCGGATTGCGCGACAGCGATCGCACCGGGCTGACGCTGTCGACGACGCGGTCGAACGGCAGGTCCTGATGCGCGTAGGCGGCCAGCGCCGTTTCCCGTGCGCGGGTCAGCAACTCGCGCAGCGTCGGGTTGCCGGTCAGGTCGTTGCGCAACACCAGGATGTTGACGAAAAACCCGATCAGCTGGTCCAATTCGGCCTCGGTGCGCCCTGCGACCGGGGTGCCCAGCGGGATGTCGAGCCCACCACCCGCTTTGTGCAGCACCACGGCGACCGCCGTTTGCAGCAGCATGAACTCGGTGATGCCCAGCTCGCGGGACAACTCGGCCAGTTTGGCGCGCGTGGCCGCGTCGATGCGGAAGTCGACGGATTCGCCCTCACCGCTTGGCACCCGCTGACGCGGGAAGTCGGGCCGCAGCCCGGTGTCCTCGGGCAGCCCGGCCAGCTGACGGTTCCAGTACTCCCGCTGCTCGGCGGCGACAGGAGATTCCTGACCGCTCGCGTCGCCCAGGAACTCACCCTGCCAGGCCGCGTAGTCGGCGTACTGCACCCGCAGCGGCGCCCAGACCGGGGCTTCCCCGGCCCGCCGCGCCCGGTACGCGGTCATCACGTCGGCGAACAGCACCCCGGCCGACCAGTGGTCGGAGGCGATGTGGTGGACCACCAGCGACAGCACGTGCTCGGCGTCGTCGGCGGTGCGCAGCACCGCCACCCGAACCGGCAATTCGCGGTCCAGCTCGAAGCCGTGCCGGCGCTCGGCGTCCAGCTCCCGCCGCAGCCAGGTCTGATCGGGCCCGGTTGCGCGGCGCACGGAAACCTCACCCGCGGGCCCGACAACCTGATAGGGCACGCCATCCAACTCCACATAGGAGGTACGCAGGATTTCGTGCCGGGCGACGACGTCGCCGATGGCGGCGACCAGGGCATCGATGTCCCACGGACCACTCAGTTTCGCGGCGAAGGGAATGTTGTTGACCCAGCTGGGCCCGTCAACGCGGTAGGCGAACCAGCTGCGCAGCTGGGAGGCCGACAGCGGCATGGGCTCGTCGTGGGCGGTCGCGATCAGCTTGGGTCGCGACTGCCTGAGCTCGCCGGAACCGAGCTGGTCGACCCGCTCTGCCAACGAGCCCACCGTCGCCAGTTCGAAGATGTCGCGGATGCCCACCTCCACGCCACACTCGGAGCGGATCGCGGCGACCAGTTTCGTGGCCACCAGCGAGTGGCCGCCCAAGTCGAAGAACGAGTCGTCGACCCCCACCCGGTCGTGACCGAGCAGCGCGGAAAACAGTGCGGCGATGCGGCGTTCGGTGGGAGTGGCCGGGTCGCGGTATTCGGCGGCGGCCGCGATCTGCGGTTGAGGCAGCGCGGCGCGGTCGATCTTGCCGTGCGCCGTGATCGGGATTTCGTCAAGGGCCACATAGGCGGCCGGCGTCATGTAGTCCGGCAGCGCCGCCGCCACCCGGGCGCGGATCCGCTCGATGTCAACGCTTTCCGGGCCGTGGCCCGGCACCGGCGTGACGTATCCCACCAGGCTCTTGCCCAACCGGGGCAGGTCCATGGCCAGCACCACCGCCTGCCCCACGCTGGGGTCCACCGAGATGGCGGCCGCGATCTCGCCCAGCTCGATGCGGAAGCCGCGGATCTTGACCTGTTCATCGGCGCGGCCCACGAACTCGATGTCGCCGTCGGCGTTGCGCCGGGCAAGGTCGCCCGAACGATACAACCGGCCGCCCGGGGTGAACGGGTCGGCGACGAAACGCTCGGCGGTCAGCCCGGGCCTGCGGTGGTAGCCATGCGCGACATGTGTTCCGCCGATGTATATCTCGCCGATGACCCCAGCGGGAACCGGACGGAGCGCGTTGTCGAGCAGGTGGACCTGCGTGTTGATCTTCGGGCGCCCGATAGGCACCACCCGGGTGCCTTGGGCCCCTTCCACCGGGTAACTGGTGCAGTTGACCACGGTTTCGGTGGGGCCGTAGAAGTTGTACAGCAGCGCATCGAAGGTGGCGTGGAACTTATCGGCGATCTCGCCCGGCAGCGCCTCCCCGCCGATGGGCACGCGGCGCAGGGTGCGCCACTGGCTGACGCCGGGGAGCGAGAGGAACAGCCCGAGCAGCGACGGCACGAAATGCATCGAGGTGATGCCTTCGCGGCTCAGCAGATCCGTCAGGTAGCCGATGTCGCGTAGTCCGTCGGGGCGCGGAATCACCAGCCGGGCGCCCATGATCAACGTGCCGAAGATCTCCCCCATGGACACGTCGAAGCTCGGCGACGCGACCTGCAACAGCCGGTCGGTCTCGTCGACGCGGTACTCGTCGCCGAACCAGACGAAGTATTCGGCGATCGGCGCGTGGGGCACCGGCACGCCCTTGGGCAGACCGGTCGAACCCGACGTGTAGATCAGATAGGCGGTGTTGTCCGGGGACAGCGGCCGGATCAACTCGGCGGGCGCGGTGGCCGGGTACCGCGACAGCTCGGAAACTGGTTCGCGCAGCACCAGTTTGGCGTCAGCGTCGCCGAGGATGAAGGCCAGCCGATCCTCAGGATAGGTCGGATCCACCGGCAGATAGACCGCGCCGGCCTTCAACACGCCCAACGCGGTGATGACCAGTTCGGGTGACTTGTCCAGCAACACCGCGACGCGATCTTCTGTGCCGACGCCCCGCTCGATCAGCCAGTGCGCCAGACGGTTCGACTCTTCGTCGATCTCGCGGTAGGTGTACTCGCGGCCCTCGTATACGACGGCGATGGCGGCGGGCGACAACTCCGCGCGGCGGGTGACCAACGCCGGCAAGGTGGCGGCCGGCGTTTCAAATTTTTCACCGGTCGAGGCCCGGCGCAGCCACTCGGCGTCGTCGGTGCCCATCAGCGCGCACGCCGCCAGCGCCGTGTCGGGGTTCGTCAGCGCGTCGTCCAACAACACGGCGTAGTGCCGCAGTAGTTGATCCACCAGCTGCTGATCCAGCACCTCGACCAGGTACTCGGCCTCGACCAACCCGGCGCCCGAGCGGTCCAGCTCGACCATGAAACTCAGTGGCAGCTGGTTGAAGTGGCCGCGCAACTCCCCGCGCGTGCACCGCACCCCCGGCGGGCAGAAGCCGGCGCCATCGGGCTCGCGTTGCCCGAAGCTCACCCGGGTCATCCGGTCGGCGCCGTGCCGACGATCGGGGTTGGATTCGCGAACCAGCCAGTCCAGGTCGGCGCGCGAATGGGCGAATGCGCCCACCGCGCGGTCCCGAGTTTCGGCCAGCAGCTCGCGGAACGTCTGGTGAGGGCCCGGCCGCAGCCGGATCACCACGGTGTTGCCGTAATACCCGATCGCCGGTTCGGTTCCGACGCCGCGGTTGAGCACCGGAGCGGCGATCAGGAAGTCGGTTGACTGGGTGTAGCGGTGCACCAGCGCGGCGAAGGCGGCCATCAGCACCATGTACGGGGTTGCACCGGTTTCCCGCGCCAACGCCGCCGCCCGGTCGACGGTGCCCGCAGGCAACGGCATCGTGGCGCGTTGCGCGCGCCAGGTGCTTGGCACCACCGATCCGTTGGCGCCCGGAAGCTCAAGCGGTTCGGGCAGATTCGCCATCTGGCTGCGCCAGTATTCGTAATCCGCGGCGGGATCGGTGGCTTCCCCCGGCGGTGGGGCCGCTTGCGGGGGCTCGCCGCGGTAGCCGTCAGGGTCGACGTATGCGCGGGTCAGGTCGGCGAAAAACGGTGCCCACGAGGCGTCATCCCAGGCGATGTGGTGCGCGGTGATCAACAGCATCAGCTCGTCGGCCGAAAGCCGGGCCACGGTGACCCGTAGGGGCGAATCCGTGGCGAGGTCGAAGGGCCGGCGGAAATCGCGCTGCGCCAGCACGTCGAGCCGTAGCCGCCGGGCCTGATCGGTCAGCTCCGACAGGTCGTGTTCGGCCCACTGCGGCCTCAGCTCCTCGCGGATGACCGGATAAGGGTCGCCGTCGGAACCGGTGCCGTACGTCGTATGCAGCATCGCGTGCCGCCCCGCCACGGCCTCGACCGCATGCCGCAGCCGTTCGATGTCGACCGTGCCGGTGACGCGATAGGAGATGCAGACGTTGAGCAGCGCGCTGTCGGGATCCACCGACTGCACGAACCACATCCGGTGCTGTCCGACGGACATGCGCGGGTGTTCGTGGGTTGCCACCGGCGCGCCGGCGGCCGGCCTGGCCAGGCCGCGTTCGGCGATCTTGCGGCGCAACAATTCCAGGCGCTCATCGTCGAGCCGTGCGCCGGCTCGGGTGGTTTCCGTCACGCGGGGAGTCCAACCTTTCTAGCTTCGCGAGCGTCGGGTGTTGCGCCTTCCGGCGGCCCGCTGGAGCCGGCGCGCAACGCATCGATCAATTCGTCGAGGGTGATCCCGCCGAGCATGCGAGCGACCGGGACCGAGCGTCCGACCGTCCGGCGCAGCCGCTTACGCAGATCGAGTGCCAGCAACGAGTCCACGCCGAGGTCGATGAGCGGCGCGGCCGGGTCGATCGAGACCGAGTCACCCAGGTGCAGTGTCGCGGCGAGTTCGGCGCGCACCACCTCGGCCAACGGCCTGGTGACGGACTCGCCCGCTCCCCCGCCGCTTGGGGTCGAATTGAACGGCATTGGCATCCCTTGGCTTTCGAAGAACACCGCGAGCCGGTCGAAGTCCGCGTCGAAGATCAGCGGATCGCCGTCATAGCGGTGCAGGCCGGCCTCGATCGCCGCCTCGGGCGCCATCGCGATCAGACCGGAGCGTTCGGTGCGGGCGATCTCGGCGGCGTCCACGACACCGGCGGCCTGCCAGAGTCCCCACCGGATCGCCACGCCGTCGTGGCCCCGGGCGCGCAGCTGGGCGACCAACACGTCCAGCATCCGGTTGGAGGCGGCATAAGCGGCGTGGTGGTAACCGCCCCACACCCCGAATACCGACGAGCAGGCCAGGATTCGGCAGTCCGGCCGCAGCGGCCACGCGTCGGCCAGCAGCGCCAGCCCACGCACCTTGGCGGCGCATACCGCTGCCACGTCGGCGCCGGTCAGGTCGGCGTGGGAGCGCGGCTCGGCGATGCCGGCGGTGTGGATCAGCAACGACGCCCGCTCCCCGGCGTGCCTGCCGGCTCGGGCCACCGCGACCGGATCGGTGATGTCGCAGCGCACGGCGCGTACCTCGGTGTCGTGGCCCTCGGTCAGCCGGCGCAACGCGGCCTGGTCGAGGCCAGTGCGGCTCAGCAACGTGACCGTTCGCGCCCCGCGCTCGATGCAGTACCGCGCATACTCCAGGCCGATGGCGCCGCTGCCGCCGGTGATGACCACGTTGTCCAGCGCGGCGGCGGCCAGCGGCCGTTCGGCCGCCGAATCGCGGCAGTCCCGGAAGGTTCGGACGTAAGGTCGTAGCACCTCGCTTCCGCGCAGGGCCACCTCGGCCGCGTCACCGAGCAACACGTCGACGACGGCGCCCGCCGCCCTCGCGTCAAGGTCCCGGCCCGCCAGGTCGAGATGTCCGAAAGCCGGGTCGGTGAATTCGAAACCGACGCTGCGATGCATCGCGGCCAGCGCCGCCTGCGCCGGGGACGCGGCGACGTCGTGGGGATGCACGCTTTCCGCGCCCGCGGTGAGCAACCAGACGGCCCGGCAGCGCGGGCCGATCAGGGCGGCGTAATCGGGTAGCCCCGCGTCCGGTCGGCGGGCGATCTGCTCGATCGCCGCCACGGGATCCCGCTCGTCGAGCCCCGGGGCGATGACCGCGACGATCTCCGCCTCCTGCGGTGCGACGACTCGGCAACCGCCCTGTGCGCCAACGGCATCGATCAGCCGCTGCGTCAACGCGCCCTCCGCGCCGGCGGCGAAGAACCCGATGTCGGCGGCCGCCGCGTTCGACGGCGACGCGGGTTGCCAGGCCTCGGTGGCGACGGTGAGCGAGGGGGTCGGCGCCTCGATCAGCGGCTCCGGCGCCGCCCACAGGTGCACCGCCCGCATCGGCGCGTTGGGGAACCCGCGCAGCGGCCGGCGGGCACCGCCGGGAACGGTGTTCGCCCACTGGCACCCGGGATCGGCGGTCGCCACGGTCGCGATGTTCTTCGCCAGCACCTCGGTGATGGCACCCTCGCGGTGGCCCGAGCCGACGACCACGCTGGTCCGTTCGTCGATCAGGTCCGCGAGCGGGTACAGCAACGAGGGATGCGCGGACATTTCGATGAACGTGGTGGCCCCGAGTCGTCGAGCCGTGGTCACCGCCTGATCGAAACGCACGGTATTGCAGAGGTTTTCATACCAGTACTGGGCGAAGCCCACACCGCCGCCGACCTCCCCACCGAAGGTCGAGCCGACGAACCTGACGGGGCTGTCCTGGAAGGCCGAGCGGGGAACCAGCTCGGTCAACTGCGCGCGCAACGGCCGCAGGAGGCTGGTGTGCCCGGGGTAGTCCACGGACAGCTGATGGGTGAACATCCCCCGTTGGCGGGCCAGGCGCACGATGGCCGCCACGGCGTCGTGGTTCCCGGATACCACGGTCGACGAGGGGCCGTTGACCGCCGAGACTTCCAGCCAGTCCGCGGTTTCCCCGATCAGGGACTCGGCCTCGTCGACGCCGGCGCCCAGCACCACCATGGCGTATCGGCCCGCCAATTGGTCGACGATGGTGGCGCGGGCTCCGACCAGCGCGACCGCGTCGGGCAACGTGACCGTTCCGGCCACGTACGCCGCCGCGACCTCGCCGAGGCTGTGACCGACGGCGATTGCGGGGAGCACCCCGTGGAATCGCCATTCCTGGGCCAGGCTGACCGCGTGGGCGAATTGCGCTCCCTGGATTTCGGTCCGCGACCAGTCGCGGTCGGGCCCATCGGTCAGGTAGGGCAACGGTGAGGGCAGCCCCGCGGCGAGGAACGCCTGCGCGCATCGGTCTGCCTCGGCCCGGTATGCCGGAAGTCGTTGATAGGCTTCGGCTCCCATCGATTGCCATTGGTTGCCCTGGCCGGGAAACACGAACGCGATGCCCGGCGCAGCCCCGGCCGACGACCGGGTGACCAGCGGGTGCTCTTCGCCGCGGGCCAGGGCGGACAGCCCGCCGGCGAGCTCGGCGCGGTCGGCCGCCCGGACCACCGCGCGATGCCGCCGCACCCGCCGCAGACCCAGCAGGCTCGACGCTATCGCCGCGGTGTCCGCGTCAGTCCGGTCCAGATAATCCAGGATCGCCCGGGCGTCGTCGACGATCAGCTCTTCGTCGTGCGCAGTGAGCAATACGGGTATGCGACCGTCGGGCAGTGGGGACGTGAGCATCACGCGACCTCGGGGAGGGAGACGATCACGTGTGCGTTGGTGCCGGCGATGCCGAACGCCGACGTCGCCGCGATCCGTTGCCCGGCGACCGCCGGCCACGGGGTCAGCGTCTTCGCCAGACGCAAACCTTGGCTGTCCCAATCGATTTCCCGGCTCGGATCGGTCGCGTGCAGGGTCGGTGGGATAGCACCGTGTTCGGCCGCGACCACCACCTTGGCCAGCCCGAGCGCCCCGCTGGCGGCCAGGGCGTGCCCGACGTTCGACTTCACCGAGCCGAGCAGCGCGCCACCACCGGGCGCCGTGTCACCGTAGGTCTGCGCCAACGACCGCAGTTCCGTGCGGTCGCCGAGGCGGGTGCCGGTGCCGTGGCCCTCGACCATGCCGACCTCCTCCGGACGAATCCCGGCCTGCGTCATGGCACGCCGGAACAAGCGCAGCTGGGCATCACCGCTGGGGGCGCTGAGCCCGGCGCTGCGACCGTCCTGGTTGACGGCGGTGGCGCGAACCTCGGCCACCACCTCGTGGCCGGCGCGCAGCGCGGCCGACTTGCGCTGCAGCACAAACATCGCGGCGCCCTCGGCCCACACCGTTCCGCTGGCCTGCGCGCTGTAGGGGCGGCAGTGGCCGTCGTCGGACAGGGCGTGTTGCTTGGAGAACTCGACGAAAAAGCCGGGCGAGCCCAGCACGTTCACCCCGCCGGCCAACGCCAGGTCGCAGTCGCCGTTCTGGACCGATCGCACCGCGACATGGAATGCGGCCAGCGCAGACGCACACGACGAGTCCACCGTCAACGCCGGCCCGGCCAGCCCCAGCGTGTAGGCGACCCGGCCGGAGATCACGCTCAGCGCCGTCCCGGCGAGCAGGTGGCCGCTGTGCTGGGAGAAGTTGGCCATCTGCGGCCCATACCCGGTGGCCGAGGCCCCGACGAAGCAGCCCACGTCGTGCCCGGCCAGGTCGTCGGGATTGATGCCGCTGTTCTCCAACGCGCGCCAGGAGACGCGCAGCACCACGCGCTGCTGGGGATCCATGGCGACGGCCTCCCGCGGCGAGATGCCGAAGAACTCGGGGTCGAAGATCGTTGCGCCCAAAAGGAATCCACCGCGATCATGGATTTCCTTGAAGCCGCTGCGCCGCGAGCCGGCGAGCAGCTCGCTCACCTGCCAACCGCGGTCGGTGGGGAACGGGCCGAGCGCCTCGCGGCCACCCGACAGCAACTCCCAGTACTTCTCGGAGCTGTCGATGCCGCCGGGCGCTTCGAGCGCCATGCCGACGATCACGACCGGATCGGGCGCGCCGTCACACCGGTTGTCAGACATCGGCATTCACCCGCCGCGCCACCGCGCCGATGTGCTCGTTGAGATAGAAATGGCCGCCGTCGTACAAGAACAACTCGAAGTCCCCCGCGGTATGGTTCTCCCAGAGCCGTAGCGCGGCCGGATCGACCCGGTGGTCGTCACACGCCCCCAATACCCGGATGCCGGCGCGGATGCGCACGCCGGGGGCGCACTGGTAGCGATTGATCGCTTGATAGTCGGAACGCACCGCGGTGGTCAGCAGTTCCGCGAACTCTTCGTCGGCGAGCAATTCGGGGTCGGTGCCGCCGAGATCGGCGATGTCGGCGAGCAATCCGTCGTCGGTGGTGGGGAGCTCCGGCATCGCGGCGACGGCCGACGGCGCGGGACCGGCCGAGACCCACAGGCGCTGCACGGCGGTGTCGTGGGATTCGGCGATCCGGGCGAACTCGAACGCCACGACGGCACCCATGCTGTGGCCGAACAGCCGAAGCGGCGCGACGCGGCTCCACGGCCCCGCTTCGAACAGGCCCCGGGCGAGGTCGTGCACGGTGTCGGGGGCCGGGTGACTCAGCCGGTCCGCGCGCTGCGGGTACTGCACGATGTAGGCGTCCCCGCCCGAAGCCAGCGCGGCCGCCACCGGGCGATAGCTCGCGGCGGCGGCCCCGGCGTGCGGAAATACGACGGTCGCGACGGCCCGCCGGTTCCCGTTCCGGCCGGGCACCCGCTTGATCCAGGATGCGAACTCCGTCGGCATGCTCAGTACAGGGTCGGATGTCATTGTGCCGTCCCGGGTTTCGCGGTGTGGCGACTGGCCGACAGCACGGTGTCGGCGTCCAGCTCGATGACTTCGAGGTACAGCTCGGCAACCTGGTCCAGCCGGGCACCGTCCCGCTCGCGTTCGGTGAGCAATTTCGCGAGTGCCGCTACGGTTCGGGTGGCGAAGATGTCGGCAACCATGACGTTCGGGGTGTCCAGCCAGGTGCGAATACGGCCCACGGCCTGGGTGGCCAGCACCGAGTCGCCGCCGAGCGCGAAGAAGTCGTCGTCGCGACCCACCCGCTCCGTGCCGAGTAGGTCGCCCAGGAGCGTGGCGAGGGCGGATTGCAGCGGCGTCGCCGGGGCGCGGTAGCCGGGTTGCTCGGCCTCCGACACCGCGGCGCCCAGGTCGCGCGCGACGGCCCGGCGGTCGATCTTGCCCCCGTCGGTGAACGGGACCCGCTCCACCAACGCGAAGTGACGCGGAATCATATGCGCGGGAACGATTTCAGCCATCAGATCGGCAAG
Source organism: Mycobacterium paraffinicum (assembly GCF_001907675.1). GTDB lineage: Bacteria > Actinomycetota > Actinomycetes > Mycobacteriales > Mycobacteriaceae > Mycobacterium > Mycobacterium paraffinicum_A. The sequence goes on along the minus strand of NZ_MPNT01000006.1, from coordinate 150,060 downwards.
CCGCGCGGTGCTCAGCCGAACCCCGTCTTCGGGGCACACGGCGGCGGCCAACACGTCTGATCCCCCGGGTCCCGGGAGCAGGGCGGCCACCGCTATGCCCACCCCGGGCAGCCGGCGCAACCCTGCCTCGACCTCACCGAGTTCGACGCGATATCCGCTGATCTTGACCCGGTGATCGGCGCGGCCGACGAACTCGAGCGTGCCGTCGGGCCGATACCTGGCCAAGTCGCCGGTCCGGTACCACCGGCGTCCCGCGTCCTCGACGAAGCGCTCCGCGGTGAGATCGGGCCGCCCGCGATAGCCCCGCGCGACGCCGCGGCCGGACACCCAGAGCTCGCCGGCGACCCAGTCGGGGCAGTCGTCTCCCGCCTCGTTGACGACGCGGCAGGAGTTATTGGTCAGCGGCACCCCGTACGGCAGAGCGGTCCAGTCGGTCGGCAGCTTGTCAGGATCGCCGACTTCGAAAATGGTGTTGTGGACGGGGGTTTCGGTCGCACCGCCCAGACCGGCGAATCGCAGGTTCGGGGCCTCGGTCCGCAGCCGGCGGGCCAGCTCCGGGCGCACCCAGTCGCCCCCGGTGGGAATCACCCGCACGGAAGACAGCCGGCCGCAGCCGACTTCGATCAGCATCTCCAGCCAGCCCGGCATGAAGTGCAGCACGGTGACGTGGTGGGTGTCGATGAGCCGCGCCCACGCGTCGGGGTCGCGGCGCTGCGCTTCGTCGACCACCACGATCGACCCACCCGTCCCCAAGGTTACGAAGATGTCCATCACCGAGATGTCGCCCTCGAGCGTGGACAGGGCCAGGCATCGATCCGCGGGGCCGATGTCGAAGTGGCGGGCGATGAACTCCACGGTGTTCATCGCGGCGTCGTGCGTCACCTCAACACCCTTGGGCTCCCCGGTCGAGCCCGACGTGAACAAGACGTAGGCCAATTCGGCGGGATCGACTCTGACCAAGGCAATTTCGGCGTCGCCGGGCGGCTCGCGCAGCACATCGGCAAGGCAGAGCTCGGGCACCGGCAGGCTCAGCCGCTGCCCACCGCACACCACGGCCAGGCGCACGGCGCCGGTGCGCACGATGCGCTCCGCGCGGTCGCGCGGCTGGTCGATGCCGATCGGCAGGTAGACCGCGCCGATGCTCAGGATGCCCAGCAGCGCGGGCACCTGCTCGGCGGTCTTCGGGCCCATCACCGCGACCGTGTCGCCGGCGCCGACACCCGCCGCGCGCAATGCGGAGGCAACCGCCAGCGCCTGATCGCGCAGCTGCGCGTAGCTGAGGTCCCCGGAGCTGGCGAGTACTGCGGGCGCGTCGGGCCGTTGCTCGGCCTGCCGAAAGAACCCGTCGTGCAACGCTTCCCCGCTGGGTTCGGCGGTGCGGCCGTTGACCGCGTCGCGCACCGCGCGCTGGGAGTCCGGTAGCGGCGGCGGCCCGATCGCCTCCCAGCTGTCGTCCGCGGAGGCCAGCCTGAGCAATTCGTCGATGTGGTAGGCGAACATGGCGTCGACGACGCCAGGGGCGAAAACCCCTTCGCGCACATCCCAATTCACCAGGACGCCGCCGTCGAACTCGGTGACTTGAGCGTCGAGCAGCACCTGCGGGCCCTGGGAGATGATCCACGCGGGCGCGCCGAACTGGGCGGTGACGTCGCGGCTGAACAACTCGCCGAGTCCCAGCGCGCTGGTGAAGACCACCGGCGCCAGCACCTGCGTGCCGCGATGGCGGCTGAGGTCCCGCAGGACCGACAGCCCGGGATAGGCGGAGTGCGCGGCCGCCGACCGCATCGCGTCCTGCACCGCCCCTGCCCGCGCCGACGGGGTGCGCGCACCGGTGAGGTCGACGTCCAGCAGCAGAGACGAGGTGAAATCGCCGACCAACGCGTCGACATCGGGGTGCAGCGGCTGGCGGCCGAACAGGGGCACGTTCAGCAGGAAGCGCGAGGTGGTCGACCAGCGCGCCAGGGCGTTGGCGAAGGAGGCGGCCAGCGTCATCGCCGGAGTGACCCCGCGGGCCTGGGCGCGGGAAAAGAGGGCGTCACGGGTCTCGGGATCCAACCAGTGCCAGACCCGGGTGCTCCTGCGCGAACCGCGGTCGGCGGTGGTGGGGAGCGTCGGCGGATCCGGGAGTTGCGGTATGCGCTGCGCCCACCACGCCCGGGCCGCGTCGCGGGCCGGTTGGGGCCGCGCCTCTTCCGCCTCGATCGCGTGCCGGTACTGCCGGTAGGTGTAGGTCAACGGCGGCAGGTCGCGACCGGCATACAGGGCGGCCAGGTCATCCATCAGGGTCCGGTAGCTCATCGCGTCGGCGGCCTGCATGTCCAGATCGACGTGCAGGCGCGAGCGGTCCCCGGGCAGCCGCGTCAGGGCGAGCTCGAACACCGCGCCGTCGAGCTGCTGGTGCGATTTGGCGTCGCGGATGGCGGCCAGCCGCTGCTCGACCCCCGTGGTGTCCAGCTGGCGCAGGTCCTCGATCGTGACCGGGAATTCGCTGCCGGCTGCCGCGATGCGCTGGGTGCCGTCGGGCAGGAACTCGACCCGCAGCATGGGGTGGCGCCGGGCCAGCGCCGTGGCGGCCGCGCACAGCCGTGCGGGATCGATGGACCCGCCGTCGAATTCGACGTAGAGGTGTCCGGCCACCCCGCCAAGCTGTTGGTTGTCCTGGCGGCCGATCCACATCGCGTGCTGCATCGGGGCCAGCGGGAAGGGCTCGCCGGCAGCCGGGGCCGACTCGGTGGACGCCTCCCGGTGGGCCGGATTGGCCGGCGCCTCGGCGGTCACCAGCTCGGCCCAGGCCTCGACCGTGGGAGTCTCGGCCAGCGTGGCGAAATCGACGGCGACGCCCTGGCGGCGCCAGCGGCCCGCCAGGGTCATCATCCGAATGGAGTCCAGGCCTTGCGCGATGAGGTTGGCGCCTGGGTGGACGTCGCCGACACCGACGCCCAGCAGTTCGGCTACCTCTGCCCGGACGTCGTCAGCCGAGCGCGCGGAGGCACGCACCACGAAACCCTCCCTGAATTAGCACAGGCTGCCCTAAGTTGTGGTGGTTACCCTATCCTTACTGACGGATCACCGCTACTACGCCCCCCGTCTGAGGACCTCGATGACCGCGAACACACGGCAACCCCCGGCCGGGGCACTCGACGGGTTCGTGCCGTTCCCCGCCGATCGCGCGGCCGCCTACCGGGCGGCCGGCTACTGGGCGGGCCGAACTTTGGACACCGTCCTGAGCGACGCCGCGCGGCGCTGGCCCGACCGGACGGCCGTGCTCGACGCGGCAGGGGGCGTCGGCTTGAGCTACGCCCGGCTCGACGATCACGCCGGCCGCGCCGCCGCGGGACTGCGGGCGCTGGGCATCGAGCCCGGCGACCGGGTCCTGTTGCAACTGCCCAATGGGTGTCAGTTCGCGGTGGCGCTCTTCGGGCTGCTGCGGGCGGGCGCCATCCCGGTGATGTGCCTGCCCGGCCACCGGACGGCCGAATTGGGACACTTTGCCACCGTTAGCCAGGCCACCGCGTTGGTGATCGCCGCCGCGGCAAACGGTTTCGATTACCGCGCCATGGCGCACGAACTCGTCGCGGACCATCCGACGCTCGAACACGTCATCGTCGACGGTGACCCTGGCAAGTTCAGCTCGTGGACGCAGCTGTGCGATCAAGCCACCGCCCCGGCGCGGCCCGCGCCACCGGCCGACCCGGGATCCCCTGCCTTGCTTCTCGTTTCGGGCGGCACCACCGGCACTCCCAAACTGATCCCGCGCACCCACGATGACTATGTGTTCAACGCGACCGCCAGCGCGCAGGTGTGCGGGCTCACCGGCGACGACGTCTATCTGGTGCTGCTGTCGGCCGGCCACAACTTCCCGCTGGCCTGCCCCGGCCTGCTCGGCGCCATGACGGTGGGCGCCACCACCGTGTTCGGCACCGATCCGAGCCCCGAGGCCGCCTTCGCCGCCATCGAACGCCACGGCGTCACGGTCACCGCGCTGGTGCCGGCCCTGGCAAAGCTGTGGGCGCAGGCCTGCGAGTGGGAGCCGGTGACGCCTAAGTCCTTGCGGCTCTTGCAAGTTGGCGGCGCCAAGCTTGAGGCGGACGACGCCCGCCTGATCCGCGCCGCCTTGACGCCGGGGCTGCAGCAGGTGTTCGGTATGGCGGAGGGGCTGTTGAACTACACCCGGCCGGACGATCCGCCCGAGGTCGTCGACCACACCCAGGGGCGGCCGCTGTGCGTGGCGGACGAGTTGCGAGTGGTCGACGCCGACGGCGAACCGGTCGCCCCGGGCGAGGAAGGCGAGCTGCTGGTGCGCGGACCGTACACGCTCAACGGCTATTACCGCGCGGAGCGCGACAACGAGCGCTGCTTCGACCCCGCCGGCTTCTTCCGCACCGGTGACCTGGTCCGAATCCGGCCAGACGGCTACCTGACCGTCACCGGCCGGGTCAAGGACGTGATCTGCCGGGGCGGCGAGACCATCTCCGCCGCGGACCTCGAGGAGCAGATGCTCAGCCACCCGTCCGTGTTCTCCGCGGCAGCGGTGCCGCTGCCCGACTCATACCTGGGCGAAAAGATCTGCGCCGCGGTCGTATTCACCGGGCCGGAGCTGACGCTGGCGGAGCTGAACGCCCATCTCGACCAACGTGGCGTGGCCGCCCATGCCCGACCCGACGTGCTTGTCGCGATGAAAGCGCTACCGACCACCCCGATCGGGAAGATCGACAAAAAGGCGATCGCGCGCCAGATTTCGGCCCGACCAGCGCCCAGCTCATAACATATGCGTTAGCCGTCCTTGGCGCGCAGGGCGTTCACAAGCCGATCCATCACCGCGCCGGCATCCGCGCGCGCTTTCCGCTGATCGTCCGCGCGGGCGATGTAAAGCGTTGCCTCGCGCAGCGCCCCCATGACGGTTAAGGCCGTAGCCTCAACGGGCTGGCGCGGAATGCTGCCGGACTCGATCGCGTCGTTCAGCAGCGCCGTCACGAATCCGATGTTGTATCGATGCCCGATGTCGCTCCAGCGTTCCCAACCGAGGACGGCGAGCGCCTCCAGCAGCACTATGCGCTGAACCTCGGGATCGGAGCATGCGTCCAACCACAGGCCCGCGCACAGTCGCATGATTTCGACCGGGTCGGTGTGCCCCGCGGCCGCGACGGCGTCGACCATGCGGGTGGCCATCTCCCCCTCCACTTGCTCGAACACCGCTGCGAAAAGCTCTGTCTTGTCAGCGAAATGGTGATACAGGGCGCCGCGCGTCACACCCGCGTCCCGCACGATAGTCTCGAGCGACGACTCCGCGAATCCCAACGATGCAAAGAGGGGCCGGGCGGCGCTGATCAAGGCGCCCCGCGTGTCGGCGGCACGCTCGGCCTGTGTCCGGCGACCATCCTGCGCCATGCGACCCCTCACCTTTCACGCCTCGTATGCATTCTCATACATACCGCATGAAGGTGGTGAGAGGCGCTACCGCGCGAGGCGGCGTCGGTCAGAACACCCTGAGCCGGCGGACGATGTCCAAAGCCGACGGGTCGCCCTCCGCCGCGACGGCCAGGCCTTCCCAGGTGCCGCGCTGCGTGACCCACCGAACGAACGCTTGCGAGTCGGAGGTGATCCGCGCGGCCACATCGCCCTCGGCGCCGAGGCGCAGGGTCCTGGCGCACAACCCATTCAGCCGGACCTCGACTCCGACGGGTAAAGCGTTGAGCAGGTGCGTGTTCTGTTGCGGCAGCGCCGCCTCGATCCAGGCGAGTGTAGGGGCAAGCCGCAGTTCGTCGACGGTCGGCGGATCCGACTGCAACGGTCCGTCCGGAGCGAACAAGTCGTACCGGAGATGGATGAAGGACTCGAAGACGAAGGTGGTGGGCACCACCGAGGCCGGATAGGTTCCGACATCCCCAATCGGTATGTCGATGTCTTGGCCTTCCACCGCGGCGAGCACCTCCAGCCCTCGTGCACTGACTGCCCGGTAGTCGGCCACGACGTCTGCCGGCGTCATCCAGCGACGTGATTCGACGTAGAGGTCCGCGGCGCGTTCGGCCGGCAGCCCACCAGGATCGGGCAGCGTCGACGGATCGACCGCCAACCAATAGCTACATGCCATGTGCGACAGGAGATCCTGCACGGACCAACCGGAACATCCGCTGTCCTCCGCCCACATCGAAACGGGCAGTCCCGAGCAGACCTCTAAGACAAGTCCGCGTTCCTCCGCGATGGCGTCGAGCGTCGCACTCACGATTCCCAACCTCCTAGATACATACCGTATGTATAAACATACACACTGCATGTATGGAGTCAAGGCCGCACTGGTTTCGGGTTTCCGACAACCCTTGGCGTTCGCCCTACACCCTTGTCGCCTCGCTCCAATCGTCCTGCTGCGCCGGCGTTTCCGTTGGCGGCCAAAACCGTTGTGGCCAGCCAGGGCTGGAGAAGCACCCGGAAGAGTTCCGCGTGGAAATGCCCGGATCCGGCGCGCTTACTCCGCAAAGAAGATGGCCGGACCCGTTCAAGCCTTTCAACGCGCGCCGGTCATATGCGCCGGCTCGAATGTAAAAACGTTGCCCGACACTGCGATAGCCAGCCGTAGGTTGCCACCCGGGTGCGATCTGGCGTCGTCAACGGAGAACCGCGGCGGCCGCGTTCGCATTGTGGATAGCCGCTTCGTCGGTCGGATGACGGGCGCAGGAGATTTCTTTGACTGGTACTATTCCGCCGTAACCGAACCTGAGATATGGTGATCGAGGCGTCGTTCCGCAGGCCCGGGGGTGGCATGAATGGCATCGCCGAGATAGCGCCAGCTATCCGGGATGATCGGGCCGAGGCGTCGAGCAAAACGGCTTTTGGCAGTAGTTGCGAGTTAGCCACGCGCGCCAATTAATCGGTCCGCGTTGTGGTTACCTGGCACGGCAAGACGACGGCGATCGGGCGGGTCTTCTGCATTCTCGTGCGATTGTCACGCCCGAGGAGAATCGTTTATGAGTGCGTCGCGCGACGATCTGACGGAATTCACGGCGTCAAGTCGAACCAGAGTGAGCCAAATCACTTCTGCGTATTCGACGCAGCTAGCGGCACGGCCGCTTGCTGAGCTCGCGGTGCGCAATTCCCTCGACGGTCATATTGATCCGGCAACCAATGCAGGGTCACGTTAAGGTCATCCGGACCGGCGTCGCCTACTGACGGAGGAAAGGTCGCGCATGTTCCTGGGCACGGTTGACGACTGGACAGCCGAGGGCACCGTCGTATCGTGGTTTCCCACCGCTAGTACCTACGAGCAGGCAGCCGAAGCGCAATATCATCCGGCGGCGGTCAGCTATCAGCAGTGCCAGCATCTTCGGTATTACCGCCGCCAGGTCAGCCGGGGCCGCGACATCCCGCGACTGTGCATAGGAGCCTGGGAGATTCGGGGCGTCTGCGACATCGATGCGATGACCCATGCCCTGAATAGCCATGTGCGGCGGCATGACGCCTACCACGACCGATTCGCCTTGGGTGACAGTGACGAGGTGGTTCGCTACGTTATTGCCGACCCGGATAACATAACGCTGGCACCAACGGATCTCGGGGAAATGGCCCCACACCAGATCCGCAAACTGATTCTCGATACGCCCGATCCGCTGCAATGGGACTGCTTCAGCTTCGGAATCATCCAGGGTGAAGACCGCTTCACCATCTTCATTGCAGTGGATCACTTGCGCGCCGACGGCATGTCGGCCGGTGTGATCTTCCTGGACATCCAGACGGCCTACTTCGCCGCGCTGCAGAAGTCGCCAGTTGCGCCGATACCCGCACCTAGCCACCGCGAATACAGCGCGCGGCAACGCGCTTATACCGCAAGCTTGGATGCCGATTCGCCCGAAATTCGGCGTTGGCGGGCGTTTCTCGCGGCGAACAATGGCCTGCTGCCCCGATTTCCCCTGGAACTGGGCGAGGCAGCCGCCGATACGCCGGGGGCCATCGATGTGTTCGACCTCATCGATGACGACCAGGGCCGGCGATTCGAGGCGGCGTGTCGCGCCGCGGGAGCCCGCTTCAGTGGCGGGGTGTTCGCCTGCGCTGCCCTCGCCGAGCATCGGTTGACCGGCGCGCCCACCTACTTCGGGCTGACGCCGTTCGACAACCGCCGAGACCCCGCCCACGCCACCGCAGTCGGGTGGCTGGCCAGCTTCGTCCCCTTGGCGATCCCCACTGCCGGTGCGTCATTCGACGAGGTGGTCAGCGCCGCCCAGGCGTCCTTCGACGCGAACACGGCCCTTGGCGCGGTGCCCTATTACCACCTGCTCGAGACGACCCACGACCAGTTCGAGGTCCCGGACCGACCCGTCCCGATGTTGTCCTTCATCGACATCCGGAAGCTGCCGTTCGGTGACTATTTCGACGGATTGCGCGCCGGCATCTGGGGTGACAACCGGCTGTCGGAGACGGTGTGCATGTGGGTCAATCGCATGCACGACGGCACACAATTGGTGGTCGCCTATCCGGGCACCGATGTCGCCCACGAGTCCATCCAGCGCTACGTCGAGACGTTGCGTGCCGAATTCACGCGAGTGTGCGACGCCGGGTTGTACACCCGCGCCTGATGGATTTGCGTTCTCCCGCGCGGGGTCCCGGCATCGAGACCCAGCGCAGACGTGTCGGCGGGCCGCGCCGCGAGCACGGCGAAACTCCGGTGCCGAAGTTGGCATTGCTGGACCAGGCCGCTTTCTTACGGCTGCGCGCCACCGGTCAAGGCAGTACTGTGCAGTGCACGTGGGTGTACGACCGCGACGTGGATATCGACCAATTGCGGGTCTTCCGCGCCAATCTCGCCGGGGGCCTTCTCGGACGCCGGATCGAGCGTTCGCCGTTGCCGTTCGGGCGTCACCGCTGGGTGGCCGACTACCGCTCACCCGATATCGCGCTGGAACCACGCCGACCCCGGTCGGAGCTCGGTGCGTGGGTCGAACAACGGGCGCAGGTGCCCGTCGATCCCGAGTTCGGGCCGACGTTTCACCTCGGCGTGCTGCCGTTTGACGGTGGCGGTGCGGCGGTCACCTTGGTGGCATCGCATTGTGTGGTCGACGGGCTCGGACTCATCGCGGCAATAACGGAGGCGGTCAACGCGGAGGGCCGTAAACATCGCTATCCGCAGCCGAATTCGCGCGGCCGGCTGCGGGTCGTCTTCGAGGACCTGGCCGATGCGGTTAACGCCTTGCCGGCGGTCATCCGCGCGCTGATCGCGACTCTGACGATCTTGCTCAGGGCGTCGTCCGGCCCGCGGGTTTCGCCCGCGCGGCGGCGACCACGTCCGCCTCTGCCGATCGACGACGAGCGCACCGCGCTGCCATCGGTCACGATGCAAACCGACGCCGCGGCATGGGAAGCGCGCGCGTGTGCCCTCAACGGAAGCAGCAACACACTATTCGTCGCATTCGCGGCTCGGCTGGCTCACCGGATGGATAGGGTGCTTGCCGACGGAAATTCGGTGACGGTCGTCCTTCCGGTCAGCGATCGCACTCCCGATGACGACCGGGCGAACGCGTTGACTTCGATCACGCTCGCCGTCGACGCAGTGGCGGCGGTCGACGACTTGAGCCCCGTGCGGGCGGATGTCAAGAGGCTGCTGACGTCGCTGCAGCGGCAACCCAACGAATTGCTTGCCGGATTGCCGCTCATTCCGTTCACGCCACGATGGCTGGTCCGGCGCGCCGAGGGCGTTGCCATGTCGGCCGGTCAACTTCCGGTTGGCTGCTCCAACCTGGGGAGCCTGGACGCCGCCGTGGGCCGCATCGACGGAGCGGACGCAGCCGAGGTATGCATCCGGCTGGCCGAGCAGGGCATCACACGTCGCCGCATCGAGCAAAACCATGGCCAACTGTTCTGCAGCACAGGAACGTTCAACGGTAGCCGGTTTCTCAACGTCATCGCGTGCCGAAGCGGGACCGACAGTGCGGCGGCCGCCCGCGAGCTCGCCTGTAGCGCGCTGGCCGACCTGCAGCTGTCCGCCACCACCGTCTACGCGGGCCGGACCGGACGGTGACCCTGGACGTCGAGCCGGACCGGCGCGCATACCGCCACAGGTACGCGGCCGGCGCCGCCGCGATCGCGGCTTGGGCGCTGGCCGTGATGTGGTTTGCGATCAAAGTCGTTCCGCTCGACGTGTACTGGATGTCGTACTACGCCGCCGACTACACGCACGGGTTCGTGCGCCGCGGGCTCGGCGGTGAACTGGTTGGCTTGCTCCCCGGGCACTACTTCGCGGTCACGCTCGGTCTGCGGTGGCTGTCGACGGCGGTCTATCTGTGCGGCCTGGCAGTGGTCGCGGGTGTGGTGCTCTTTGGCCGCCGTCGGTCCGAGCGGGGGCTGATGGTTGCGCTGCTGATTCCGTTGCTGCCCTTCGGTGTTCCGTTTGCGGCGTATTCGGCCCGGCCGGACCTGTTCGGCGGGGCGGCCCTGGCGCTGTTCTCTTCTGCGTTGGTGTTGGTGCGTTCCCGCAAGGTCGCGATGACATGGTGCGCGGCCTACGGCGCCGCGATCGCGGCGTTGACGCTGGTGCACGAGGCGATCGGCCTGCAGTTTGCGCTGGGGGCGGTGCTGGGGATCGTCGCCCTGGGCGGTGCGCTGGGAACCGATCGGGGTCCGGGCGCCCTCCTGGCGGTGACGCCGGGAGTCTGCACGACGGCCGCGGTGGGGGCGTTCGGCCGGCACGGCATCGCGGCTCAACTGTGTGCGTCGGTCCCCCATCGCGTGATGCCCAACCCGTTTGCCACGGTCACGTCGCCGACCACCTTGCTGCACTATGTTGTTGACGGGCAATCCATTCGAACCGACTATCACGACTGGGTGTGCCGCAACGTGATGCCGAATTACGACAACGGAATCGGCGATGCCGTCCGCGCCGTCGGCCACATCGGCATGCTCGGTCTCACGGTCTCTCTGATCTTCGGCGCCGGCGCCCTGGTGCTGAGCATGTGGGGGCTCAGTACCATATCGGGCGTGCCGCTCGGCACGTTCGTCGAGGCGCTGCGGGGCCGGATGACGTGGGTCGCCGGCGGGCTGCTGTTGATCGGTCCGGTCTTTTTGACCGGCTATGACTGGACTCGCTGGCTGACGATCGTGACGTTCGATGTCGGCGTGGTGTTCATCCTCTTCGCGGCGGGCCGGCCGGAGATCGAGTGCGCGCCCACGCGAAAAGCGCTGCGTTTCTTCATTTTTCTCGCCGTAACATTCGCGCTGATCCCGGTGGGCACCGTTCCGGGTTTCGGTGGACCGCGGATGATGTAACCTTTGTCAGGTCTATTTCGGCGACCCGAGCCATCCCCCCTTGTTTGACGTGGCCTAGCCTCCGGGGCCAGCCGCGTACTTCTCGATGAGCTCCCGCTTGTACAGCTTGCCGGCGTCACTGCGCGGGAGGTTCGCATCGAAGTGCAGCCTGCGCGGACACTTGTAGTGCGCCAGGCGATTCCGCAGCCACGTGATCAGCTCCTCGGCAAGTTCCTCGGAAGCCAGGGCGGGATCCGCCAGTTGCACGACGGCGGTCACCGACTGCCCCATCACCGGGTCGGGCACGCCGAACACGGCGGCATCGACCACCAGTGGGTGGCCGATGAGACGGTTCTCCGTCTCCTGAGGATAGATGTTCACTCCGCCGGAGATGATCATGTGATTGCGGCGATCGGTGAGATAGAGGTAGCCCTCTTCGTCGAGATAACCAACGTCGCCCACGGTGACCCAACCCTCCGCGCTGCGGGCCGCGGCCGTCTGCGCTTCGTCGTTGAGGTACTCGAAGGGATAACCGCCCTCGTAATAGATCGCACCGATCTGCCCGGGTTCGAGCTCGCGGCCCTCGTCGTCGAGGATGTGCGGCGTGCCCAGCATCGGCTTGCCCACCGATCCCGGGTGGGCAAGCCACTCGTCGGCGCGGATGAACGAGATACCGGCGCCTTCGGATGACCCGTAGTACTCGTCCACGATCGGGCCCCACCAGTCGATCATCTGGCGCTTGATCTCGGGCGGGCATGGCGCAGCGGCGTGGACGACTCGCCGCAACGTGGAGAGGTCGTAGCGCGTCCTGATCTCTTGAGGCAGCCGTAGCATCCGGACAAACATCGTCGGCACAAACTGCGCATGTGTCACGCCGTATCGCTGTATGCATGAGAGCGCATCCTCGGCGTCGAACTTCTGCATGAGAATCGTTGTCGCGCCGACCGATTGCGCCGCCATGGTCCACATGGCCGGCGCAGTATGGTAGGTGGGCGCGGGACTCAAGTAGACCGAGTCGCGGCTCACCCCGAGCGCCCCGAAGACGGGTGTCGACAAACTTGACACGCCGGAGTTCGGCGATTTCAGCGGTCGACGGATGCCCTTGGGGCGACCGGTGCTGCCCGCGGAGTATTGCAGGAGCTGGCCGTCACACTCATCGGTGATGGGCGTCGAAGGTTCGGCAGCCACGCATTCCGGGTAGCGCCGCCAGCCGCGGAGGTCGTCGTCGGCTATCAACGCGACTGTTGGCAGGCCGTCCCCGAGCCGGTCGGACAGTTCGCGGCATGCGTCGCGCATTGCCGCCGAGGAGACGATGGCCTTCGCGCCACTGTCTGTGATGACGTACGCGATCTCGGAGTGGCTGAGGTTGGTGTTGACCAGCGTGTAGTACAAACCGCTGCGCCTGGCCGCCCACATCGCTGTGTGGATGTGTTCGTTGTTCTCCATGAGGATCGCGACAGTATCCCCGGCGAGCAACCCCGAACGTCGCAAGAAGTGTGCGAGCCTGTTCGCTCCGGCTTCGAGGTCCGCGAAGCTCACTACCGTCCCCGAAGGATGGAGGATGACAGCAGGTTTCGCCGATCCCGCGTGATCACGCAACTGCATGCGGCACCATCGATTCCCGCTTCATCCCGCGACGTCGGTGCATCACCGCGGGACGTCGCGGAACGCCGTCACGAGGGGCCGTCACCCCTCTGTCTTACCCCAAGGCCGGTCCCAAAGGTCGATCGCCGCAACCTCTTCCAACGGTTTCCGCCGCACCGGGTGGTGTCCCCCCTTGGGCCAACCGACCGTCAGCAGGGTAGCGATTTTCCAGTCGTCGGGGATTTCGACCATGGACCGCAGTTGATCCTCACACGACCCGTGCCACAGGGTGATCGCGGCGCCTAGGCCTTGCGCGCGAGCCGCGAGCAAGAAGTTCTGCACGGCGGGGAAAATGGAGCCGCCCTGCTGGAGTTCGGTGGTTCCCCGTTGTGGCTGGACACAGAACAGCACGAGCACGGGCGCGTCGCCGCCGACCCTCATGTGTTCGGCCATCGTTCGCAGCACCCGCGATTTGGGGTCGTCGGCCCGGTCGTCGGGCACGGAAAGGCGGTAGAAGTCGGTCATTATTTCCCACGTCTTACGCGCCGCCGCGGTGATGACGTCGCGCAAGCTGCTCGATCGAAGTACGACGAACTTCCACGGCTGCTGATTGCCTCCGGAGGGCGCCCAGCTCGCCGCCCGCAGGCAGGCCTCGATCGCCGTGTCGGAAACGGGTTCGTCGCGGTAGCGCCGGACAGCCGACGCGGAGCGCATGACCTCCCATACGTCCGCCGATGCCGGTGCGACGTTCTCGTCCACTCACTTCCCCTTCGCAGGCAACACACCCCGCCAGGTTCCGCCGCGCACCGGACCGGTGACCAGAGGCAAATCGAGGGTCGACAGCAAGCCGGGCGGCGCGGCCATCACGGCGGGAATGGCGTTCAGTTCGCGCATGACCGTCGCGTAGGTCAGGCCGCGCATGTTGTTCCCGCGGCCGTGCATCTCGATGTCCACGGTGTAGGTGGGCAGACCGTCGACGATGACCCGGTAACCGCCGTGCGGTGACGGGTGCCGGGGCCAGTCGGGCGCGGCGTCTTCACCCATGCGAGTGACGTGTTCGAGCGTGACACGCTCCTCGCGGTCCACCATTCCGACCAGTTTGAATCGCATGCCCCCCACCGTCCCAGGCTCGACCCACCCCGACGCGACCTCGTATCGGGTTGTGGCAACCCACTTCTCAATCGTTGTCTCGACGGAATCGAGCGGCAGGCCAACGCCGTCGGCAACGAGATGCACGGTTGGCGCCCACAGTGCGGCGAGGCGCTCGGTGTCGAACAGCGGCGCCGGATGGTCGGGGTGGCGACCGAAACCCATGAAGTCGAACATGATGTCGGGTTGGTTGATGGGCCCATAGTCCAGTATCTCGAGCATGGTGATGGTGTCGACGCGGCTGCTGAAGCCTGTCATGGTCAGCGCGATCACGTCGTTGGCCCACCCGGGGTCGACACCGCTGTTGAAGAAGCTGGTGCCGCCCTCGGCGCAGGCCTCCTCGAGGAGTTCGACCGTTTCTTTGTCCGCGGCGGGCGGGTAGCACATCGGCACCAGCGAGGTGCACACCACATCCTTGCCCGAGCGCAGGCAGCGCGCGATGTCCTGCGCCGCCTCGCGGTAGCGATAGTCCCCCGAGGCGAAATAGGCCACCACATCCGCGTCCGTCGATAAGGCGGCACCGATATCGCGAGTGGCAATGACGCCGGTCGCCGGCATTCCACACAGGTCACCGGCGTCCCTGCCGTCCTTGGCTTCGGCGTGGACCACCACGGCGGCCAACTCCAGCCCAGGGTGCGCGATGAGGGCACGCAGCGCGCCGACACCGACCTGACCCGGCCCCCAAAGAATCACTCGTGGCTTTCGTTGACCGGCCGCCATCGGCACCCCTTCCGGCCGCCATCGGCCCAAGCGTGAGAACATATCTTCTCATACTCAGATAACACCATTACCGAACGTGGACGAGGAAGCAGGGCCAGCGGTGAACGATTACGAATTCTTGAAGTGGGAGACCTTAGACGACGGCATGATCATCCGGATTTCGCTGAACCGCCCCGAGCAGCGCAACGCCCAGAACCGCGGCATGCTGGTCGAACTCGACGAGGCGTTTGCGCGGGCGGAGACCGACGACACCGTCCGCGTGGTCATCCTCGCCGGCGAGGGCCCGATGTTCTCGTCCGGTCACGATATCGGTTCGGCACAAGCGCGCGCCGAATTCTCCCCGGGTCCGGGCCAGCACCCCACCGTGACGATCAACGGCGGGACCCGCGACGGTGCGGAGAGAACCATGCTGCAGGAATGGCACTACTTCTTTCAGAACAACCTTCGGTGGCGCAACCTCCGCAAGATCACCCTCGCGCAGGTGCACGGCGATGTGTTCTCGGCGGGACTCATGCTGATCTGGGCCTGCGACCTCATCGTCGGAAGCGAAGAAGTGCGCTTCGCCGACGTGGTCGGTACCCGGTTGGGCATGTGCGGGATGGAATACTTCGGCCACCCCTGGGAGTTCGGTCCCCGGCGCACCAAGGAACTCATGCTCACCGGCGATGCGATCGGGATCGAAGAGGCCTACCGCCTCGGCATGGTCAGCAAGATCTTCAAGCGCCACGAGCTGCCCGAGCGCACCCTCGAGCTGGCAAGGCGCATCGCCGAAGTGCCCACAATGGCGGCCCTACTGATCAAGGAGTCGGTGAACCAGTCGGTCGACAACATGGGCTTCTACAACGCGCTGCAATCATGTTTCTCGTTGCACCAACTGAATCACTCTCATTGGGCGCAGATCCGGGAGGACAAGGTTCCCACTGCCGGTGAGGCTCAAGGGGTACCGAATTGGCGGACCGCTCCCCCGATTGTCCTGGCGGTCAAGGACCAGGTCCGGTCGGACGCGTGACCGCCGAATCGTCGTCCGATCACGCGGCGCCACAACCGATGGCGGTGACCATTCGCGGTCACCTGTTCGGCCAGCTGCCGTTCTACGACGTGGTCGACACCAATGAGTCGGTCGTCGTCGACCTGCACAACCGGCCGGACCTGGTGAACTACCGTGGGGCGCTGCAGGGCGGGTTGGTCGCCACGCTCATCGACGTGGCCGGGGGCCGGCTTGCCGTCAAGCACGCGGGTGACGGTAGCGGTGCGGGCACCGCGGACATGTCGATCCATTTCCTGGCGCCGATTGTCGAGGGCCCCGCGCGGGCGAGCGCCACTCTGCTCCGGGCGGGAAAACGGATGATCGTCGTCGGTGTCGACGTATTCGACGTCGGTCGAGACCGGCTCGCGGCACGGGCGACGTTGAGCTTCGCGATCCTGGTGCCCCGGGGTCCCGATCAGCCGGCGGCGACGCCGTAACGCGCGTCGGCGAAGCGGTCCAATGCGGTCACGGGATCGCCGAAGACCATTGCCCAGCCGCGGACCCGGCGGTAGTACAACTGGATGTCACCCTCCATACCGAACCCGTATCCGCCGTGGATGTGCAGGCTGCGCCGCGTCGCATCCCGCGCCGTCTCGTAGGCGAACGCGAAGGCCATGGCCGCCAGTTCGCGAACACGGTCCGGCTCGTCGGCGAAGGCGCAGGCCGCCTTCAGCCCGAGCAACCTGGCCCCGTCGGCGGCGGTGGCGCTGTCGGCCAGCGGGTGCGACACGGCTTGGAAGGAACCGATTGCGGCGCCGAATGCGTGGCGTTGTTTGGCGTAGTCGACGCCGATCTCCACGGCCCTCTTGGCGGCGCCGGCCAACGCGACGGCGGTCATCGCCAGCCACAGGTCGAGCGCCCGCGAAAATAATTCACGCGCCCCTGCTCCGTCGGCGAGCACAACGAAGTCATCCCCAATTGTGATGTCGGCCAAGGGCATTGACGCGAGATTTCCCACCGCGGTGCGGCCGTCTCCGATCGGCGCTGCCAGCAGCCGACCCTCCGACAGGGCGACTACGTGGTCTGCCACCGCCCCTGCGGGCACCAGGCTCAACCGCCCATCGCATGCGGCGCGGGGCGCGAACGTGGCCAGTCTTTCGCCGGCAAGGACCTCGCTCAGCAGCCCGGCGCCGGTCTCCCCGGACTCGGACAGCGTCCGGGCGGCGACCTGCGCTTCGATGATCGGTGCCGATGCAACTGCGCGGCCAAACTGTTCGGCGATCAACGCGAGTTCCAATTCGGAGGCGCCCCATCCGCCATCGGCCTCACCGACTGCCATCTCAACCGCACCGGTATCGAGCAGCGCCTTCCACAGCTTGAGATCGAAGCCCGACGGCTCGGCCGCCCGGATGCGCTCGGAGGTCGACTCGCGGGTGAACAGTGCGGCGAAAGAATCCACCAGCTGCCGCTGTTCGCTCGTTAAGCTCAGGTCCACGACGGTCAGTCCCTCACGTGCGGATATGGTTACTCTCAGATTTGAGATTAGCATTACCGCATGCGACGACAGATTGGCCCACGCCTATGCATTTTCACCTCGACGCCGACACCGCGACCTTCCGCGACGGCGTCCGCGACCACCTTCGTGACGTGTTGAGCCCCGAGTTCGAGGAGCGCATCTACCGCAGTGGCGTCGCACACGACGACGCGTTCGCCAAGGGTCTCGTCGACAAGGGGTATTTCGCCCCCTGCTGGCCCGTCGAATTGGGCGGACAGAACCGCAACGCATGGGACGAGCAGGTCCTCAAGGAGGAGCTCATGCGCTGTGACGCACCGGTGTACCTCTCCGAGACGACCAGAATGGTGGCGTCGATCATCCGCGAAATCGGCACCCCCGAGTTGAAGGATCGGATCCTGCCCGGAGCCATCAACGGCGACATCACCATCGCGCTCGGCTTCACCGAACCCGAGTGCGGGTCGGACGTCGCGGCGGCTGCCACCAAGGCGGTCCGCGACGGATCTGGAGGAGATGCGGACTGGGTGATCAACGGTTCCAAGATGTTCACCACGAACGGTCACATCGCCGACTTCATATTCCTGCTCGCACGCACCAGTCCCGACAAGCCCAAGCACAAAGGCCTGACGATGTTTCTCGTGCCTTGCGCCTCGGATGGCTTTGAGGCACAGGCAGTCTGGACTCTCTCCGGAGAACGGACCAACATCACGTTCTACAGCGATGTCCGCGTCGGCGACGAGTGGCGAATTGGCGAAATCGACGGCGGCTGGGAAGTGCTAGGGCTTTCGCTGCGGTATGAGCACGCATCCGGATGGGGCCCGCACCTCATTCGGCTGTTAAATCATGCCGAACACTGGGCCGCCAGCACCCGATCCGACGATGGCGCACCGGCCATCGCCAATGCCGACGTCAGGCGCCGGCTTGCCCGAGTCGCCATGGAGACCGAGGTGTCGATGCTGCTGCAGCGACGATGCGTATGGATGCACGAACAGGGCGACATACCGGTGGCCGAGGGACCGATGTCCAAGGTGTTCAGTACCGAGGCGCTCGAACGCGCCAGCCAAGACGTGGTCGAAATGGTCGGCGCTGACGGCTTGCGCAGCTATCTCGAGCCGACCGCTCCAGAGCACGGGCGGTTCGAACACTCACTGCGGTTCTCGCTGGGCACCACCATCTACGCAGGCACCAGCGAGATCCAGCGAACAATCATCGCCCAGCGAGGGCTCGGCCTACCCCGTTAACTTCTTGACCCGGCGCGACGAGGCCGCCCGTGGCGGCGCTTTGCGGGCAGGCCTGGCCCTGGTGCCCTCGACGGGCGGCGTTACGGCCTGCTTGCACCACGCCCACAACTGGTCCTCCGTCAGCTTGGGGCCCTTGCCGCCGCCCAAGTGGAAGACCCCGATCTGCGCGAGTGCGGTGAGCGTGGTGTCCAGTAACCTGGCCAGCTGCGCGGGGGTCATGTCGGTGCGCACCAAGCCCGCTCGAGCACACGACGTGATGATCTTGGTCAGCAGCTTCTGATGAGGTTCCCACACTTTGGCAAAGTCATCCGGCCGCTCGATTTCCAGGCTCAGGTTGTAGATGGTCATGACCCGGCCGCCGACCGATTCTGAAGACTCCGCGCGAGATAGCACACCTCGGCAAAAGGCCTCGAGTTGCTCCATCGGGCCGTCGGCCGCGGCGACCTCCTGCCGGATGTCTTCGGTGAACTGACTCGTGACGTTCTCGTACAGCGCCAACAGCAGTTCTTCTTTACCCGCGAAGTGTTGGTAGAACGCCCGCAGGCTCAGGTTCGACCTGTCGATGAGCGTCTGGATCGTGAAGTCGGCCTTACCCGACTCCTCCACCAACTCCAAGGCGGTGGCCAGAAACCGCGAACTGCGGGCGAGAGCGCGGGCCCTCGCCGTGCTCAGGCGCCGCTCGATCGTGCGTTGCTGCCACGTGCCAGGCGCCTCAACATTGTTGTCAACCAGTTCCAAGCCAGTTTCGATCTCGCGGCCGGCGGGCTTCTTCGTAGGCATAATGCCGACAAGAATACCCGGCCGCAGAAGAAAATGTATGACCTACATACACGTGTATGTTGATTATCGCCTTACGTAATTATCGGTTCCCGATCGGCGCACACACCCTGGGAGAGCACAGCGGGATCTCTCCTCGCGCAGGCCCAGCAGTCCGGCCCGTCCCGGATGCATGGCGCCGAATAGCATGCGGTACCGTTGGAAACGGTGATTCTCACTTATGGATCAGTGCATCCTAGCTTTAAGCCGCGGCCCACCGAAGGAGTGCAGCGTTGAGTGCAGACATTCTGATCGTGTCTCCGGACGACCACCTGGTAGAGCCGGCCGATCTGTGGACAAGCAGGCTGCCGGAACGCTACCGCGACATCGGGCCACGGATCGTTCGCTCCAAGGGCCGCATGGATCCAAGCGTCACTTCCGATGTCGCATTCGTCGAGGATGCCAACGGCCGTGACGCGGATATCTGGCGCTATGAGGATGCGGTCATACCGATCCCGCTCATCAGCGCTGCCGCCGGTTACGACCTTGACGAACTCACCACCGATCCGATCACCTACGACGAGATGCGCCCGGGTTGCTTCCGTCCGGCGGACCGGCTCGCGGACATGGACATCGCCGGCATCGAGGCGTCAGCCTGCTTTCCCAACACCTTGGTTCGCTTCTGCGGCCAGCGTTTCCTGTACGGCAAGGACAAAGAGCTTGCCAAGCTCTGCGTCGAGGCCTACAACGACTTCCAGATCGACGAATGGGGCGGTAGCTCAAACGGTCGACTGATCCCGCTGGGAATCATCCCGCTGTGGGACGTCGAACTCGCCGTCAAGGAGGTCGAAAGGGTTGCCGCAAAGGGCATGCGCGCGGTGTGCTTCTCCGAGTTACCCAGCCGCCTCGACCTGCCGTCCATCCACAGCGGCTACTGGGATCCGTTTTTCGCCGCGTGCGAGGGCAACCAGGTGGGCATCATGCTGCACATCGGGTCTAGTTCTTCGCTCACCAAGTCCTCGCCCGACTCTCCGCACGTGGTCACCAGCGCGCTCATGGCGGTCAACTGCACAATCGCTCTGGTCGACTGGCTGTTCTCGGCCAAGCTCGTTCAGTTTCCCAACCTCAAGATCGCGTTCGCCGAGGCGCAGGCCGGCTGGATCCCCTACTACCTGCAGCGTGTCGACGAGGTATGGGAAGACCGCCGGACCTGGGGTGGCATCCATCCCCTGCTGACCGAGCCGCCGAGCAACCAGGTGCCCGGGCGCGTGTACTTTTCCACCTTCGGTGACCCGGTCGCGTTCCGCATTCTCGATCTCGTCGGTCCAGACCAGCTGATGTTCGAAACCGATTACCCGCACAACGACACCAACTGGCCGAGGAGTTTAGAGGTCGCCAACAAGGCGACGGAGGGCCTGGACGATGAGACGAAGCGGAAGGTGTTGTCCACCAACGCCAAAACGTTCTTCGGCATGGTGTAGCTTTCCGAGCGCTACCGCGCCTTCCAATCCGGCTTCCGCTTCTCCAGGAAGGCCCGCGGTCCCTCGATCGCATCCTTGGTCAGCGCAACCTTCATGCGATAGTTCTCGGCGAGCAGCTCGGCCTCATAGATCGGCAGCGTGAGACCCTTGCGCACGGCCATCCGTGAACCGCGGACCGCCAGTGGCGCATTGGAATTGACGATGTCGGCTATCTCCCACGCACGGTCCATCAAGGAGTCGTGCGCCACCAGCTCGGTGAAGATACCCAAGTCGTAGGCGCGCTGGGCGTCGAGTCGTTCATGCTTGCCCATCAAGATCAATCGCATCGCGACCGGCAGTGGCAGGATCCGGGCCAGCCGCACGCCTTCGCGCCCGGACGTCACACCGATGCTGACATGCGGATCCATCAACGTCGCGCGCTCCGACGCGACGGTGATGTCCGCGGTCGTCACCAGGTCCAGTCCCGCTCCGCAGGCAATGCCATTGACGGCACAGATGATTGGCTTGGTCATCTGCAGCCACGGCGGCGTCGCCTCCTGGGGAGCGTCCCACTGCCGCATCGAGCTGAGGATGGGCTCGCCCTGATTGTCGATTCCGGCCGCGTTCTCCATGTCGTGGTCGGCCGCCTTGTTGACGTCCGCTCCGACGCACAGGGCGCGTCCGGCGCCGGTGACGATCACCGTCCAGACGTCCTGGGAACGCTCGATTTCCGAGTAGGCGATCGATAGCTCGGCGATCATCTCGTCGTTGATCGCGTTGAGGACCTCGGGACGGTTGAGGGTCACACACGCCGTGTGGCCCCTCACCTCGACATCGATCGTTGCGTACTGAGTCACCTGATCCGACCCCCGCTCTCCAAAGCGGTTGTGGCGCTGGGACGAAATCCGAACGCGTCTTGAAAACGGTCGCAGAAGCGAGGCCACACATCGGGATTCAGCAGCCGTGGCGGCATGCCGCCGTCGAAAATCGCCTGCCACTGCGTGGCCGTGGCGACGGCGATATCGCGCGCAGCCTCGACCGTGATCCCCGCGGTATGTGGTGTTGCGACCACGTTCTCGAGATGCAGCAGCGGATTGTCCTGGCGCGGTGGTTCCTGGTGGAAGACATCCAGGCCCGCCCCGGCGATGCGTCCGCTGGTGAGCGCATCAAGCAACGCGGCTTCGTCATGGACGGGTCCGCGCGCCGTGGTGATGAAGAATGCGGTCGGCTTCATCGCCGCAAATTGCTTGCCGCCGATCAGCCCCTCGGTCTCACGGGTCAGCGGGCAGGTCACCTGAACGAAGTCTGAGCGCTCGAGGAGTTCGGCAAGCGTGACGACTCGCACCCCACGTGCTTGCGCGCTCGCCTCGTCGAGGTAGGGGTCGAAGACCAGGACCTCCATGTCGAACGGCGCGCACAGCTCGACCAGGCGCCCGCCGATTGCCCCGAGTCCGATGACGCCGAGTGTCTTGCCCGCCAACTGACTGCCGCGCAACGCCATTCGGTCGCTCAGGGGGCCGGCTCGCAGCATTCGGTCGGCGGCCGTGATCTTCTTGGCCAGGTCGAGCATGAAACCGAGCGCATGCTCGGCGACCGCCTCCGCGCCCGGCCCGGAGTTGTTGCACACCGCAATTCCGGCGCGCGTGCACGCGTCCACGTCGATGACGTCGTACCCCGCGCCCGCAGAGCACACGGCGAGAAGCTTTTCGCACCGCCGCAACAAAGCCGGCCCGGCCAGCCACTGTGCACCGTCGGCGTATCCCGCCACGTCACTGCGGGTGGCCACCTGGTACCCGTGCGCGGACTCCAAGGCGGCCCAGTTCTGACCGTCGGCCGCCGTCAAGTCGAGCTTGACCAGATCGACGTCGGCAGTTTCGAGGATCTCGCCGGCGACGGGATCCGTCCACCGCTCGTAAACCAGGCGCGGACGATCGCTCACGTGTTCTTGACTTTGGGTTTCGCCTGCGCCGCCTTGAACATGTCGGCCAGTTCGGCGTTGACGTTCTTGTAGTCGTTGCGGGCGATGGCGCCGTCTCGGCCCTCGACGACGTCGTACCCGAGCCGCAGGTCCTTGTTCTCCATGTGGAAATATTCGCGGCCGATCGGCAACCGGCGGTCTTCGCGCGGCACTTCCATCCACGCCCGCAGGAAGCAGCGCGCCTTCTTCGGATCATTGCTGCTGACGAAGTCGGACCGCGAATGGCACATCGCGAAATTGTTGGCCACTGCGGCCTCTCCGGATTCCAGTCGAAACTCGACCTGCTGCTCGATCAGAATGTTGCGCAGCAATTCCACCGCTTCGACCTCCTGCGGCGTGAATTCACGGCCCAGGGCGTGCATCGCGGGCAGGATGCTGCTGTAGGTGAAGTTGATGCAGATCCGTCCGTCGATTTGGGAGAAGACGGGCACATCGTAGGGCGTCACGTCAGGCTGGTCGTCGGGCTGTTCGCTGCGCCGATGATGCGGGAAGCCCCGGTAGAGCACTTCGAGCAGGTCCGGCCGCTCCGCGAGAACCCGGTTGTGTGCCGCGGGCCCGCTGGCGAACTGGCTTTCCCCGCCCTGCGCCGCCGGATACACGCACAGCAGCGCGAGGATGTCGGCGGCATCGTTGTGCATGGCCAGCTCGGCCCGGGACTTGGTGCCGCGGGCCGGTTGCACGCCACCTGGCAGGATTTCCTCCTGCACACGCACCATCCGGTGACCGAAGGAATTGTTCGACACGAGATAGCCGAGGTGGGTGCAGAAGGCCCAGTAGATTCGTTCGAGTTCCTCGATCGAGTGCTCTTCGACGGGAAACCCGCGGACGCACGCCAGGCCCTTGCCGAACATCAGATCCCGGTAGAGCCGGGCCAGGTCGTCATCGAGATCCGGGTGCCGAGCGTCCTCGGGAGTGATGTCATCCCGGTCCTTGTGCGCCGTCTTGGCCAGGATCGATTCCAGGGCAGCCACGTTGCGGGCCGACAGGTCGAAGGCGAAGTCCTCCTTGCTCGTGAAGTCGGCTCCAGTCCACGCCATCGTGTCAGTGACGGGTTCGGTGTAGATGGCTGTCGGCATCCGGTCCTCCTGATGGGTTGACTCACTTGCGCTATTGGTCTCTCGTCAAATCGGTTCCCGCGGCAACTCGTCCAGCCCGCGCAGCGCTTCTGCGCGCTTTGTGGCCGCCTCCGTCATCATCCCGATGTCAGTCCCCGCCGAGATGAATCGCAATCCCAGTCCGACGAACCGAGTCAGCAGATCAACGGACTTTATTCCGGCCATCCCGAGCGCCACGCCGTGACTACGGCAAGCCGCCGCCACCGATTCTACTGCACTCTGGAAATGAGGATTCTCATACTGCCCGTGGATGCCCATTTCGGCGGTCAGATCGCTCGGTCCGACGAGGATCATGTCGACACCGTCCACCGAGGCGATGGATTCGGCCGCATCGACGGCTTGCGGTGTCTCGACCATCACGGCAACGACCGTGCGCCGTTCGAGCACCTCCACCAATTGTGGCGCCGCACGCTGCTGGAATCCGCTGACCGCATTGGGACCCGAAATCGACCGACGGCCGATCGGCGGAAACCGCGCGGCGCGGACGACGGATTCCGCCTCGGCTTTTGAATTAACGTGCGGGACAATGACTCCCACCGCACCGCCATCCAATACTCGGGCAATGACGCTGGGATCGTGCGACGGCACCCGCACCAGACCCGAGATCCCCGCTCCGAGCGCGCTCATGCACAGCATCTGCGCGCTCTCCAGGGACGTGGATGTGTGTTCCAGATCGACATACACAGCGTCGTACCCGCATGCCGCCGCCACCGCCGGAACATCTGGGGTGCGTGAGTTGAGCAGAGCCAGGCACAGCACCAGCGATTCTCCGCGCAGGGCGTCGCGCAGCGCCGTCGTCATAGGCTCACGGTAGCCGAACGAGAATGCGGTTTCCATCTTTCTGCGAACTGCTGTTATCGAGCCGGTGGGGGGTGTGATAACCATGAGCTATGCCGTCGAATCGCGTCGCCATCGTGGGCGCGGCCCTTTCCGACTGCGGCCGAGTTCCCGACAAGACCGCCATGGCGCTGATGGCGCAGTCCTCGCGGCGCGCGGTCGTCGATGCCGGCCTGACGAAGCAAGACATCGACGGGTTCGGCGCGCACGGGGCGTTACTTCCGCCGGTCGAAGTCAGCGAGTATCTGGGCCTACGACCCGATTGGGTCGACGCGACCAATGTCGGAGGATCCTCGTGGGAAGTGATGGCGAGTCACGCCGCGGCCGCGATCGCGGCGGGCGAAATCGAGGTCGCCTTGCTGACCTACGGGTCCACCGCGCGTTCGGACGTCAAGCGCCGGGCCCGCGCGTCCGCCGCCGCGATGGGCACCGGCGGCGCCCTGCAGTACGAGGCGCCTTACGGGGCGACGTTGATCGCCAAGTACGCCATGGCGGCCAGGCGACACATGATCGAATTCGGCACGACGATCGAACAATTGGCGGAAGTCGCCGTCGCGGCCCACGAGTGGGCCGCCATGAACGAGAACGCGTTTGAGCGCGACCGCATCACCGTCGCGGACGTCGAGGCCGCGCCGACGCTGGCCGACCCGTTCACCTCCAAGCACGTGTGCCTGCGCACCGACGGTGGTGGCGCGGTCGTCCTAGCGAGCGAACGGGTGGCCAAGGATTGTGCGAAAGAGCCGATCTGGATTCTCGGGGCGGCCGACGCGACATCCCACGTGAGCATGAGCCAATGGCCCGATTTCACGACGTCGGCCGCCGCGCGCTCGGGTCCTCGGGCATTCGCGCAAGCAGGTGTCAATCCGGCTGACATCGATGTGTGCCAGCTCTACGACTCCTTCACGTCCACCGTGCTGCTGACCGTGGAAGATCTCGGCTTCTGCGCCAAGGGCGAAGGGGGGCCGTTCATCGCGTCCGGTGCGCTGCGCCCGGGCGGGGCGCTCCCGACCAACACCGACGGAGGAGGGCTGGCCTCCTGCCATCCCGGTATGCGAGGGATGTTCCTCATGGTCGAGGCGGTCCGGCAGTTACGGGGCGAATGCGGACCGCGCCAAGTGAGCGGGGCCAGTCTGGCCTGCGTCCACGCGATGGGTGGCTTCTTCACCCACAGCGCCACGATGATTCTCGGGAGGCAGTGATGACCGCGCCCGATCGGCCCACGATCGATTCCGACGGCCAGGCCTGGTGGACCGCCACGCAAGGCCGCAGGCTGATGGTCAACCACTGCCGCTCCTGCGGCGAGGCCTCGCTGTACACACGGCCCTTCTGCCCACACTGTTGGTGCGAGGACGTCGAATTGACGCCGGCGACCGGGCGCGCGCGGCTGTACACCTGGAGCGTCATCCGCCAGAACGCCGCGCCCTTCGACACCCGCACTCCCTACGTACTGGCCATGGTGGACCTCGAGGAAGGACCACGGCTCATGACGGTCGTGGAGGACTGCGCCGTCGAAGACCTGCGCGCGGACCTGGATCTGATGATCGCTTTCCGCGAAGACGACGACGGATTCGTCGTGCCGGTATTCCGCCCCGCCACCGCCCAGGATCCGTTGACCGCGCCCGTCAACCCGTAGTCGCCAGGCGGTCGGCGATCAGCCGCCGGCGCCCGACCGACCGTGCGTCGAGCTTGGCGCGGTCGATCTTGCCGTTGGCATTGACGGGCAGCGGCTCGTCCCACAACACCAACTCCTCTGGCAGTTTGTATTTCGGCAGCCCCGCGGAGAGGAGAACCCCGGCGACCTCGGCCAGTGTCATCTCGACGTCGGGCTCGAGGACGATTGCCATGGCCAACCGCTCCCCGGTGGTGTCGTCGGCAACCGCATAGGCGGCACATTCGCGGACCCCAGCTATCCGCGACACGGCCTCCTCCACTTCGGCCGCCGGGATCTTCAGCCCGTTGCGGATCACGATGTCCTTGATCCGGCCGACGATGCGCACCCGCCCGCCGACGATCTCCGCCACATCGCCGGTGCGGAACCACTCACCGTCGAACGCCGGCTCGTCGTCGCGGGCATCGGTATAACCGAGAAAAGTGTGCGGCCCGTTGATGCAGCACTCGGTGGCTTCCGCTACGGATCCGATGCGGACGTCGACGTCGTCGAGCGGCACTCCGTCATCGGCATGGCGCACCACCCGCGGTTCGCCCCGCAGACCGGACGTGCTGACCGGCACTTCCGAGGACCCGTACGCGCGCATCACGACGATGCCGAAATCGTGTTCGACGCGTTCGACGATCCGCCGGTCCAGCGTCGTGCCACCGAGATAGACCGCGCGCAGCGGGACCGCGGCATCGCGCGCAGCGGCCTCGTCGAGTAAGCGGTCAAGCAGCCGGTCCGGGCCGCCGTACCACGTCGCACCGGAGGCGACCAGCAGGTCGCATGTCGCCGACGGATCCCAACGGTCCTCGAGGATCACCGGTATCGCGAGCATCGGACCGACGAACAACGCTTGCACGACCCCGGTGACCGATGCGAGCGGGCTGATCAAAAAGATCCGGTCTTCCGCGCCCAGACCTGCCGCCGCGATGTAGTTCGCCGAAGCCTTGGCCAATGTGCTCAGCGAGTGAATCACGCCCTTGGGCCGAGACGTCGTACCCGAGGTGTAGAGCACGAAGGACGGTTCGTCGGCGGGCCGCGCGGGGCGCGGCGATTCGGCGCCCACCCGCTCACCGTCGCCAAGTTCGATCCAATGACAAAGCCCCGATAGTTCGGGCTGGCTGATCGCGGTCCAATTCGGCGCCGCGCCGACCCGCGCTCGGGTGCGGGCGATGATGTCGGCGAGCTGCTTCGCCCCGGCGCTGCGCGGCACGAGCAGGACCACCGCGTCCACCCGCAGCGCCGCGTGGACCGCAACGACCGAGTCCACGTCGTTACCGACCACCAGGACGATTGCGCTGCCCCGGACCACTCCGGCGTCGGCCATGGCGAGGGCGGCCGAATCGATGCGCTTGTCCAGCTCACCGTAAGTGAGCTCGGCGCCTCGGTCCACCACGGCAGGGTGGCCGGGATGCCGCGTGGCAGCGGACCGCACCATGTCAACCGGCTCCCCGGTCCAGAAGCCGGCCGCGCGGTACCGGTGCCGCAGCGCCTCGGCACGCCGCTGCGCATGCCGCAGCAATTCAGTCGCGCCGGTCATGGATGTCCCTCCGATGCAAATTACTGCTCTCGATTGAGTAAATGTAACCTCTCACCCATGCAGTCAATGACTTTCGACAATCAGGTGGCCATCGTCACCGGTGCCGGCGGCGGCCTTGGCCGCTGTCACGCCCTCGAGCTCGCCCGGCGTGGCGCCCGAGTCGTCGTGAACGACCTGGGCAGCAGCGTGGACGGCAGCGGCGCGTCGACGTCGGCAGCGCAAGCCGTGGCCGACGAGATCACAGCCGCGGGCGGCACCGCGATCGCCAACGGCGACTCGGTGGCCACCGAGGAGGGCGGCGCGGCGATCGTCAGGGCGGCGATGGACGCCTTCGGTCAGGTCGATATTCTGGTGAACAACGCGGGGATTCTGCGCGACGCGGCCTTCAAGAACATGACCGCCGAGCAAGTCGACGCGGTCATAGCGGTACACCTGGCCGGCGCCTTCAATGTGACACGGGCGGTGTGGCCGATCATGCGGACGCAGAATTACGGACGAATCGTTCAGACCACTTCTGGTACCGGGCTTTTCGGCAACTTCGGTCAGGCCAACTACGGAGCCGCGAAGATGGGCCTTGTCGGCATGATGCACGTGCTCGCCATCGAGGGTGCCCGCAATGGCATCGCGGTCAACGCCATCGCCCCCATCGCGCGGACGCGGATGACCGAGGACATCATGGGCGAGGCCGGTAAGGCCATGCATCCCGAGCTCGTCACTCCGGTGGTGATCTACCTCTGTCATCGCTCCTGCGACCGCACCGCGCATATCTACTCGGTCGGCGCCGGGAAGGTTTCCCGGGTGTTCATCGGCGTCACCAAGGGAATCGAGGACACGGCTTTGACTGCGGAGTCGGTGGCATCGTCGATCGACGAGATCGACGACAGCGCCACGTTCACCATTCGCGGCGGACCCACCGCCGCCTGATACGCGACCGGTCAACGACCGAGGAACTTGGGCTCCCTGCGTTCGGCGAACGACGCGAGGCCCTCCTGGAGGTCCACGGTGCGTGACACCACCTCCTGTGCCCAGGCTTCTTGCTCGAACGCGCGGTGTCGGTCCGACTCCGACGACACTTTCAACAGCCGTTTGGTCAGTGCCAGCATCACCGTGGGGCCCGCGGCCAGCCGTACCGCGAGTTCCTCGGCGACCGCGCGGGTGTCTTCCGGTGCGGTCACGCGATTGACCAGCCCGAGCTTCTCGCAGGTGGCAGCATCGACCGGTTCGCCGAGCATCAAGAGTTCGGTGGCCTTGCGCAGACCGACAATTCTCGTCAGCAGGTGGACGGCCCCCGAATCGGGAAGGATCCCCCGGTGCACGAACGCCTCCACAAGCTTCGCCCGCGCTGACATGACCACCAGATCGGCTGCCAGCACCAAGCTGGCGCCGGCGCCGGCAGCCGTGCCGTTGACAGCGGCCACCACGGGTTTGTCGCAATCCAATATCGAGGCAATCAATCGCTGCCAGCCTTGCTGGAGCATGCGAGCGATATCACCGGGCCGCTTCTCCGAGAGGCGTTTTGGTTGTGTGTCAGCGTTCGCAGTCTGCGACGGCAAGCCCGCACCGGCACAGAAATGGCGGTCACCGGTCGCGCTCAACAGCACGGCGCGGACGTCGGGTCGGTCGTTGGCCAGGACCAACGCCTCGGTGAGAGCCTCGCGGGCCAAGGGCGACAACGAATTTCCGACATCAGCGCGGTCGATGGTGATTCGCAGCACCCCGTCCTCACCGACGGCCGCCACGATGCCTGATGGTTGCTCGCTCATATCCTCATCCCTGCGTTAACGGCGTTTCCGCTTTTCGGGTATCTTAATTTCCATGCCGGAACCCGGTCAGATTACCGACGAAGGATTGGCCCGGTTGCGCGCCACCATCGGCATCGCGGTCCCCCATACTCAGCCGCCGCATTACTTCAGACCCAATGAAGACTGCTTCCGCCACGTGGCGGAGAGCTACGGCGACGCCAACCCGCTGTGGACCGACGCGGAGTACGCCGCCAAATCCGTGTGGGCTGAGTCGATCGCACCGCCCGCGCTCGTCGGGGGCGACACCCTGATAGGCGAGGACGAGGTGACCACGCTCTCCGACGGAGACCGCGCGCTGACCAAGGGTGACCCCCTGCGCGGCGTCCATGCTTTCTACGCGTCTTCGTCGCGCGAGTGGTGGGCGCCGCTGCGTGCCAATCATCGCGTCTTCCGACGCAGCGCTCTGGTCGCGGCCCTGGACAAGAGCAGCGAATTCGCCGATCGGGCCGTCCATGAGTGGTCGGCACAGGTGTTCCGCGACGACGAAGGCGTCATTTTGGGCGCGCAGTACCGCAACATGATCCGCACCGAACGCAGTAAGGCGCGCGGGCGTAAGAAGTACGAGGCCGTCGAACTGAAGTCGTGGACGCCGGACGAAATCGCGGAATTGGACGACAGATACGCGCGCGAAACACCGCGTGGCGCCGAACCGCGATGGTGGGAGGACGTCGACGAGGGTGACGACATCGGCACCTTGACCAAAGGCCCGCTGACGGTCACCGACATGGTCTGCTGGCATGTCGGCATGGGAACCGGGATGTATGGGGTGCGGCCCCTGCGGCTGGCGTGGCGCAATCGGCAGCGCATTCCCCGTTTCTACACGCCCAACGAATACGGTGTGCCGGATGCGCAGCAGCGTGTGCACTGGGAACCGGAGGCGGCCCGCAATGCGGGGAACCCCACCACCTTCGACTACGGCCGGATGCGCGAGTCGTGGCTTATTCACCTGTGCACCGACTGGATGGGTGACGACGGCTGGCTGTGGAAGCTCGGGTGCGAATTCCGCCTCTTCAACTACGTCGGCGATTTACACACCATCACGGGAAAGGTGGTCCGCAAGTACCTCGCCGGGGACAATCGGCCGGCCGTCGACCTCGAGCTGGCGGCGACAAACCACCGTGGCCAGATCACGGCGCCGGGGAACGCGACAATTCTGCTGCCCAGCCGCGAACACGGACCCGTCCGGCTACCCGATCCACCCGGACGGGCAACCAACCTCTCAGACCTGCTCACCGCCGTGTCGGCGCGATTCGCCGAAGCCTGAGCACATGAGTTACGACAGCGTTGAAGGCCTCAGGGCCGAACAAGAAGGTGCGACCTTGCGCCTGAGATTCGAGCGCGCCGATCGCCGGAACGCGGTCAACGACGTAATGCTCGACGCGATGATCGCGCATCTCGCCGCCGCGGGTGTCGACGAGTCCGTTCGTGTCATCAGGATCGACGCCGAGGGACCCGACTTCTGCGCCGGCTCCGACCTGATCGCCAACAACACCCGCTCCGAGCGAAAGCCCAGGGTGGGCAGCACACAGCGCCGGCTGCCCAACAAGGCGAACCGGCTCATCCCGCTGATGCTCGAGACTCAGGTGCCCATCGTCTCGGTGGTGCGGGGCTGGGCCGCCGGTCTCGGGTTTCACATTGCACTGGCTTCCGACTTCTGCGTCGCCGCCGAGGACGCGCGGTTCTGGGAACCCTTCATGGCCCGGGGCTTCACCCCCGACAGCGGGGCGGCCTGGCTGCTGCCTCGGCTCGTCGGCCTGGTCCACACCCGGCAGCTCCTGATGCTCGGCAAGGAGATCCCCGGATCCACCGCGGCCGAGTGGGGCATCATTCACACCGCCGCCCCTGTCGGTGAACTGGA
Organism: Mycobacterium paraffinicum; assembly: GCF_001907675.1. Lineage (GTDB taxonomy): Bacteria > Actinomycetota > Actinomycetes > Mycobacteriales > Mycobacteriaceae > Mycobacterium > Mycobacterium paraffinicum_A. The sequence continues at coordinate 118,660 of NZ_MPNT01000006.1, read as the reverse complement.
AACGGCCGCAAGCGAACTGATCAGGGGTCTTGCCGACGCCCCGACGGTGGCGCTGGGGCTCACCAAGTGGCTGCTGCACAGCGGCAACGGGCTCGACCTGGACCGTCACCTGCAGAACGAGGCGATGGCACTTGAGTTATCCAGCCGCAGTGAGGATTTCAAGGAGGGATTGGCGGCGTTCCGCGACAGGCGCGAGGCGAAGTTCCAGGGACGCTAGACGATCATGACACCGCTGCCGATCACCGAGGCCACGAGCGCCGCTGAAGCCGTCGCGGCCGTCGAACAATGGGTCGACGCCGAGGTACCGGTCTCCTGGCGCATCTCCGCCGCCGAGGGTCCCGCTGCCCTGCATGCGGTGCGAAGTCCCGCGGACTACCGCCAGTGGTATCCGATCTTCGCCGCGTCCGGCCTTGTCGTGCCGACCTGGGCACGCGAATACGGCGGTCTGGGCATCGGCAACGAGGTCGCCCTGGCGATCGATCGGGTGCTGCGTCCACTGCGGCTGTCCCGGCTGAATCCCCTGGGACTCAACAACGCCGCCGCAGCGTTGTTCAGCCACGGAACGGAAGAGCAGCGGCTGCGGTTTCTGCCGCCGATCGTGCGCAACGAGGAAAAGTGGTGTCAGCTCTTCAGCGAGCCGGGTGCCGGGTCCGACCTCGCCTCGTTGGCAACGCGGGCCGTCCGGGACGCGGATGAGTGGGTGATCTCGGGCCAGAAGGTCTGGACCACGTGGGCCGACGAGGCCGACTTCGCGATCCTGCTCGCGAGAACCGACCCGGAGGCGCCCAAGCACAAGGGCATCACCTACTTCCTGCTCGACATGCATCAACCCGGCGTCGAGGTGCGACCATTGCGTCAGATCACCGGTGAGGCGGAGTTCAACGAGGTCTTCATCGACAATGCCCGCGTCCCCGACGCGCACCGCGTGGGCGACGTCAACGACGGGTGGCGTGTCAGCGCGTCGACGTTGTCCAGTGAGCGGCAGATGGTTTCGGGCTCCGGGTCGGGCGGCATGGGGCGCCTCGGCGGCTCCGGCACTGATCGCCTGATAGCGCTGGCACGAGAGACCGGCCGGTGGGACGACCCGGTCATCAGGAACAAGATCATGCGGCTGTGGGCACAGGAGCAGATCCGAGGCTGGACCAATGACCGTGTCAAGGCGGCACTTTCGGCCGGCCAGTCGCCGGGAGCCGCGTCCTCGATCGGCAAGGTGCACCAGGCCACGCTCAACCAGCAAATCCAGGACCTCATGGCGGACCTGCTGGGCACCGACGCGGTCGCCTGGCCGGCGACCGACGACCCGGACGCCCTGCCGCGAGACGTCCACGGCATGCTGCGCAGCCTCGCGAACGGGACCGAGGGCGGCACCACCGACATCAACAAGAACATCCTCGGTGAGCGCGTGCTCGGGTTACCCAAGGAACCGGACCCCTGGAAGGGGAAACCCTGGAAGGACATCCCGCGCTCGTGAGCACCTACCAGCGGCTGGTATTGGAAAAGTCCGGCGGTATCGGCTGGCTGATCCTGAACAGGCCGGACGCGGGCAACGCGTTCGACTCGTTGATGCTCGACGAACTCGAGGCGGCCTGGGCCGACCTGGAAGCCGATCCCGCCGTCCGGGTGATCGTCAACACGGCCAACGGCAGTGCCTTCTGCACGGGCATGGACGTGGTGCAGGTGGCGCGCAACAAGGAGGCGATGCGCCGGCATTCACGTCGGACCCGGGACGCCGAGCTGAAGATCTCGTCGTCGCACTGCGGCGTGTGGAAGCCGGTGATCGCCGCAGTGAACGGCGTCTGCGCGGGCGGCGGCCTGCACCTGGTGGCCGACGCCGACATCGTGATCGCGGCCGAGCGGGCCTCGTTCGTCGACCCGCACGTGTCGCTCGGTCAGGCCGTCGCCTACGAGGCGATCACACTGCTTCGCAAGTCCCCGATGGAGGCGATCACCCGAATGGCGTTAAGCGGCAAAGGCGAACGCATCTCGGCGCAACGGGCCTACGAATTGGGCATCTTGTCCGAGGTGGTACCTGCCGATCAGCTCCGCGCCGCGGCGGGACGGCTCGCCACCGCGATAGCCGGCAATTCCCCAACCGCGTTGCGCGCCACCAAAAAGGCGCTGTGGCATTCCCTGGAAGTCGGTATGACCCAGGCGCGTGAAGATGCCGCCGACGAAATCTGGCGGCTGCGTGATCATCCCGATCACGCCGAGGGCGCCCAGGCGTGGCGCGAGAAGCGCGCGCCACGCTGGCAACCGCTGTCGGACGCCGTGGAGGCTTCATGACATACCAGAGACTGGTCGTCGATCGGCACGGGCCGGTGGGCTGGATCATCAACGACCGGCCGGACCGGCTCAACGCTTACGACGCGGTGATGCGTGCGGAATTCCCCAGAGCCTGGGCGGAATTGAATGCCGACCCCGACGTTCGCGTCATCGTGCACACCGGCAACGGGCGGGCATTTCAGGTGGGCGCCGACGTCGAGGAGCTCGACGGCGAGGCCGTGCTGCAGTTTCAGGAGACCATGCGCACACTGGACCTCAAGTTGACGGCGTGGCACTGCAACGTCGAGAAGCCGGTCATCACGGCCGTCAACGGGGTGTGCGCCGGCGGGGGGTTGCACTGGGTGGCCGACGCCGACATCGTCATCGCGTCGTCGAATGCGAGCTTCGTCGATCCGCACGTCTCGATCGGCCAGGTCAGCGCCTTGGAAACCATCGCCCTGATGCGCAAGATGCCAGCCGAAGCCGTGCTGCGGATGGCTCTGGTGGGCAGCCACGAGCGGCTCAGCGCCCAGCGCGCCTACCAGCTCGGCATGATCAGTCAGGTCGTCGACCCGCCACAAAAGCTGCGCGAGGTGGCCCAGGAGCTGGCCGAGAAGATCGCCAGGAACTCGCCGGCGGCGATGCGCGCCACCAAGCGTGCGCTGTGGGGCGCACTCGAATACGGCCTGACGGACGCGTGCCGAGAAGGCGCCAAGCACCTGACGTCGATGTGGGGACACCCCGACCAGAACGAGGGACCCCTTGCCTTCGCGGACAAGCGAAGGCCCAAATGGGCTCCGTTAGAGGCGGATTCGTGAGTCTCACCGAGCTGCTGGGCGGCCTGCCCGAGATCGCAGTACACATGCTCGGTGCCGAGGTGTCGCGCGACGAGCTGACGGCCAGCGCCGACCAACTCGGCGCGTTGCTCACCGAAGGCGGACTGACGACGGGGCAGGTCGTGGCCGCTATGCTGCCCAACGACGCAACCACCATCGCCGCGCTATTCGGCACGTGGCGAGCCGGCGGGGTGTACACACCGCTGAACCCGAGGGCGGCCGATGTCGAGGTCGTGGCCCAGCTGAAGACATTGCGCCCCGTTGCAGTCATCACGACGCCCGCTCTGGCACACCGGTTTTCGATGTCTCACGTCCCCGTCATCGTCGGTGACGCGTTGGCGTGGGTGACGGCGGGACAATGCGACCAGCCGGCCGACGCGCGGTGCTACGACGGCGATGTGGCGCTGCTGCAGTTCACCTCCGGCACCACAGGACCGCCGAAGCCGGTGCCACTTCGTCACACTACCGTGCTCGATCTGATCGACCGACTGTTGGTGAAACTGCGTGGTACCCGAACTGTCACGGAAACCCCCAAGCGCCCACCGATGCCGAACCTTGTGCCCCTGTCGTTGTCGTTGTGGGCCGGTATCTACCAGGTGCTGTTCGCGTTCCGGGCGGGTTCGGGCGTGGTCCTGATGGAGCGATTTTCGGCGTCTGATTTCGCGGCGCTGATTCGGCGGCACCAACTGCGATCCACCGTGCTACCGCCCGCCGCGCTCACCATGGTGCTGCACGACGACTCAGTCACGGACTTGTCGCCGCTGAGGATCGTACGGTCGATCACCGCTCCCCTGTCACCCGTTCAAGCGGCCCGATTCAGGGACAAGTTCGGGGTGATCGTGCTCAACTCCTACGGCCAAACAGAACTCGGCGGCGAGGTGGTGGGCTGGTCGGCCGCCGACGCCCGCGAATGGGGAGAGACCAAACTCGGATCGGTGGGACGGCCGCTGCCGGGCATCGACGTGACCATCGCCGACGACGAGGTGATGGTGCGTACGCCGACGACAGCGGCCCGCAACATCGATCCGGCCTTCCTCGACCGGCTCACCGACGACGGCTGGTTCCACACCGGCGACCTGGGCTGGTTCGACGATGACGGGTTCCTCTGGCTCGACGGCCGGGTGTCAGACATGATCAACCGCGGCGGCCTCAAGGTCTTCCCGGGCACCGTCGAAGACGTCATCCTCGCCGCCGGCGGTGTGCGGGAAGCCGCCGTCGTAGGCGTGCCCGACGAGCGGCTCGGTGAGGTGCCCTGGGCGTTCGTCGTGCGCGGCGATGACACAGTGACAGAGGACAGCCTCACCGCCTGGTGCCGGGAGCGGCTGACGCCGTACCGCGTACCCGTGCGATTCGTGTTCGTCGACCGGCTGCCCCGCAACGACGTCGGCAAGGTGGTCAAGCACGAACTCGCCGCCATGGCCGACGTGTGAGGCTCAGACGGACAACGTAAATTCTCGTAATTGATAATGCTGCTAGCATCTTACGGAAATGCATATTTCCGATAGCGGGCCAGCGGAGACGGGAGCAAGGGTGTGATCGAAGAATTCGTGCGGATGGCCGTCACCTGGGGAGCCATGTGCGCACTGGTCGCGTTCTTCTACTGGATGATGTCGAACATCGGCACGTTTTAACCGCCGCGACGGCTCCCGCCGGTCCAGATCAACCCCCAGCAGGCCGAAGGGCGCTTGCACTGGATCGCCGCGGTCGGCATGCCTCACCGGTATCCGAAGATCAAGGAGGAATCAGCGCGGTGGACGAACAGGATCGCCGACGCAGACGCGGGCTCATCGTTTTCCAGATTTGGATATACGGCCTGTTACTGACGATGTTTCTCATCCAGCTCTCGATGTTGCTGACAAGAGATTGGTAGACCCGTGCGATTGCCCTCTGCGATGTCACCCCGCCGGAACGGTGGGTCTCAGTCGCCGGCAGCCACTTTGGACGAACACGACCAACAGAGCCGTCGGGCACAACGACAAGCGGATCTCTGGCTGATAGCCGGCACGGCACTGATGGGGACTCTGGTGCTCGGCGTAGTCGGGCTCCCCCTCTTCCTGCGTGGCTTGTACCTGTTGCGCAATGCCCAACGCGAGGGCCTATCGGTGCGTCCGTTGATGGTCACGCTCATCGGCTACGTGATCATCCTGGATGCGGCCCTGAACAGCATCGGCTGGGCGCTCGACCTATTCGCCAATCACGCCCTGATCACCCGCACCGTGTTCACCGCGTGGGGGAACCTGATGGACGGGGGATATTTCTGGCACTACAACGAACTCTGGATCGGAGGTGCCAGCGCTCCGGGCGAGAAGGCGTGGGTTCTCGTTTGCGTCCTCATTGCCTTTCCCATGCGGATGGCCGCCGCGATCGGCTTTCTCCAGATGAAGCGCTGGGGCCACCAGTGGATGGTCGTGACGTGCTGGTTCGGCGTGGTGGTGTGGACCGGCTACATCTTCAACATGACGTTGTATGCCGATGTCCGTTACGCGGCCGTGGGCCTGCCGGTGCTGGCCTGGTGGGCCTACAACGTCTTTTACATAACGCCGTTCCTCGCCATCCCCTACCTGCACACGGTCAACCGGGAGATCTTCTCCGACTGACCGATCCCCGAAAGGACTACGGTGTCTGAATCAATCGTGGACGCAACCGCATCGGCCGAGTCGCTGCCGCCGGGCACGACATCGACGTGGGCGCGGATGCACAAGTGGCTCAGGCGAGCACTGTTCGTCTGCCTGTTCGGATTGGTGATCGAGGGATCCCTTACCGTGCCGGTGATTGCGGTCTGGTACGGGTGGCCCACGCTGTCACTTACCGAGATCTGCAGCGAATTGCTCAAGGTGCGGTACTCCAACGACACCCTCGAGTGCACGCAGCCCTATCCCCTCGGCGGTCCGCCCTTCGGCGGTGCCCCCGAAGCGGCTGGGCAGCACACCGCGAAAGACGACTGGGGAGTCCAACCCCACCCGCGGTACAACCGAATCGGCTTCCGCGAACTGGTGAAGATCCACGATGAGCGAATCGCACGGCAGGCTAAGGCGCCTTCGATTCCGAAACCGTAGGTCGGTGCAAAACATGACAGCTCCGCACGTCATCGGCCGTGGCGATGCGATCTCGTGGGCGATCGCAGCGAGTCTCAAATCAGTCGTCCACGACATCGACGAATCGACTCGGCCGACGTCGGACCACGTTGTCATCGTGGTCGGCGTCGATCCGGCGCTCGAACCGACTCCCGTCGGCAGTTTGAGTGCAACAGAGTGGCGCCGATTCGCGGAGCATCCGATGCGACAGGCGCTGAATGCGTTGCAACGCGCGTATTCCTCCATGCGCCAGAAGGGAGGGCGCATCGTCCTGGTGCTGCCGTCCATCGGAATGACCGGGGCGCCATGTCTTGTCCCCTACACCACCGCACTCGAGGGGATCCGCGCGATGGCCAAGTCCGCCGCTCGCCAGTGGGCATCGCAAAACCTCATCGTCAATATGATCGCCGCCCCGCTTCATCTTTTCGCGCCCCGGCTGAGCGCGTCGGCCGGCCACGTGACCGCGGCCGCGCTTCAGGACGATGACGCGCTCATCGAATCGATAGTCGAGACGACACGATTCCTGCTCAAGCGGGATGTGACGGGTCTCGTCGGCGAAACCGTCATCGTCGACGGCGGAGCCATGATGCTCCCATGACGATCGACGGTTACACGGTGCTGGTCACCGGAGCCGGTGGCGGCGTGGGGCACGGAATCGCGCGCGCCCTCGCTCTCGACGGCGCCCACGTCTTCGTCGCCACCCGATCGGAAAACGGGCGGGCAGTCGCGGCCGAACTGGTCGAGGGGGGTCATCGGGCGAGCTGGGTCCGCTGTGACGTCACCGTTCAGGAGTCCGTCGTCGGCGCTGTCGAGGCCGCAGTGAACGGCACCGGGCGCCTCGATGCGCTGATTCACAACGCCACAAGCAACGCATCCAGCCGGCCGCACCGCCTCCAGGACGTCGATGAGGCGCTGTGGCAGGACCACATCGGGGTCTCGGTGACCGGTGCTTATCACTGTGCGCACGCGGCCTTTGAAGCGCTGAGCGAACGGGGAGGGACCTTCTTGGTGATGACCTCGCCCGCCGGCATCGAGGGGAGCGCGACGCTGCCGCTGTACGCCACGATGAAGGGAGCGCTGCGGGGCTTCGCGAAAAGCCTGGCGCGCGAATGGGGAGCCCACGGCATCACCGTCAACGTCATCTCGCCGCTTGCATACTCGCCCGCGATGACCGCAGCCATCGAAGCGGAGCCCGCCATGGAGGAGCGGCTCGCACGGCGGATCCCGCTGGGCCGCATCGGCGATCCGCAGATCGACATCGGTTCGGCCGTCACTTTCCTCGTGGGTCCGCGCGCCCGATACCTCACCGGACAGACGATCGGGGTCGACGGCGGCCACTTCACCAACCTCTAGATCCTCGTGGAAATCGGTCTCGTCCTTCCCCACAGCGGCCCACATGCATCGCCGTCCTTCATCCGCGACTTCGCCCAGGCCGCGGAAGGCTGCGGTACCGACAGGCTCTGGGCGGTCGATCATCTGGTCCTGCCCCAGCACACCGACTCGCCATATGTGCTCGGCCGTAAGCCAACGCCAGTCGCCGACGGTTGGCTCTCCGAAAATCTCGCCCCAAATTTCGAGCTGATGACCACGCTGAGTTGGGTAGCGGGGTTCACGAACAGCATCGGCCTCGGATCATCGATTTCCGTGCTCCCCCTCCGCAATCCGATCGTCAACGCCAAGCAGCTCGCGTCGCTCGACGCGTTCTCGGGCGGCCGCCTCGTCTACGGCGTGGGAGTCGGGTGGCTGAAGGAAGAAGCAACGGCGATGGGCATGCCATGGGACCGCCGGGGTGCCCGCAGCGAGGAACACATCGCGGTCTTGCGGACGCTATGGTGCGCGGCCGATCGCTATGTCGAGTTCCACGGGCAGTTCTATGATTTCGCACCGATGGATCCGCGCCCGCAGCCCGCTCAACGGCCCATTCCGATCCTGGTGGGCGGTCACTCCGATACGGCGCTCGACCGGGCAGTGCGTATCGGCGACGGCTGGATTTCCGCGCCGACGTCCGCGGGCCGGCTGGCCGAACTCATCGCGACCCTGAACCGGCTGGCCGACGCACAAGGCAGATCGCCGGCGAGCCTGTACAAGGTCGCGTCGACCACCTATTCCGACGCCCGATCATTGTCCGAAACGTGTGATGCCTACCGTCGACTGGGCATCGATCATGTGCAAGTCCTCGTCCCCGGCGACGAACCGCGACTGATGATCGATCGCCTACCGGAAGTCGCGACCGCGGCGAGGGGGTGAGCCACCATCGGCGTCGCCGGCCTGTCAGCGACCTTGCGATTGGCGGCGGTTCTAAGTAGCTTAATGCGAGAACGTTTACTCTCGTAATGCGAAAGTGACGTTGCCGTCGCCGCCCCGCCCGATGGCTTGATGGACCATCGACGAAGCACCGGGCGGGGTTTCGGCGACCTTGACAGCGTCTCGAAAGGAACCACATGCCCCAGCCCAAGGCCTTTGAAGTGTGGGATGCGGACAATCACATGTACGAGACGATCGACGCCTACACGCGGTACCTGCCGGAGAAATACTCCCAAGCATTGAAGTTCGTCGACATCAATGGCCGCAAGAAGCTGCAGATCCTCGGCGTTATCACCGAGACCATACCCAACCCCACCTACGAGGTGATTCCCACTCCCGGCGCCTGGGCCGACTACTACCGCGGGAACAACCCGGAGGGTAAGACGCTGCGTGAGCTTGCCGAGCCGATTCGCTGTCCGGACGAGTTCCGGCGTCCGGACCTGCGCCTGGCGCTGATGGACCGCCAGGGCGTTGACGGCGCACTGATGTTCCCGACCACGGCGGGCATGCTCGAGGAACGGACCAAGTGCGACACCGAGCTCACCCACGCGGTTACCCACGCATTCAACCGCTGGCTGCTTGAGGACTGGACGTTCAACTTCAAGGACCGCATCTTCCCCGTCCCGGCGATCTCGCTCAACGATCCGGCGAAGGGCATCGCCGAACTCGAGTGGTGCCTGGACAACGGGGCGAAGACGGTGCTGATCCGGCCTGCGCCGGTGCCGAGGGAAGACGGCACCTCCCGCTCACCGGCCCTACCCGAGTTCGACGACTTCTGGCGGCTCGTCGAGTCGTCGGGTATCTCGGTTCAGATGCACAACTCCGACTCCGGTTACGACCGCTACCTCTCCGACTGGGAGGGCGGTGACGAGTTCCAGGGCTTCCAGCTGACCAAGTTTCGCGGCTTCGTCTACGAGGAGAGCCGCCACATCTTCGACACGCTGGCGGCGTTTATCGCCCACGGCGTGTTCGAGCGGTTTCCCGGCCTGCGCGTCGGCGTGGTCGAGAACGGCGGGTCGTGGGCGCAGCGCCTGATGGATGCATTCGATCGGGTGTACCGCAAGAAGCCGCGCGATTTCGGCGAGCACCCGGGGGATGTCTTCCGCAGGCACGTGTGGGTGAACCCGTTCCACGAGGAGGACATGTCGCACCTCATCGACATCCTCGGTGCAGATCGGGTGATGTTCGGATCCGACTATCCGCATCCCGAGGGGCTGGCCGAACCCGCCGACTTCGTCAAGGAACTCGAGAACCTGCCCGCACCCACCACAGCACGGGTGATGGGCGGCAACCTCAAGGAGCTCATCGGGGTCTAGGCAACACCCGTAATCAGGTGGGTCGACCTCAATTCCGCTATGCGCCTTTTTGATTTGATCTTTGGCCCGGAGTCATAGGCTCCCGAACCGGGTCCGTAGTTCGGTCTTGAGCACCTTGCCGGTGAGGTTGCGAGGCAGCGCATCGACGATCTCGAGTCTTTCGGGCGTCTTGTGCTTGCTCAGCCCTCGGGCTTGGCAATGTTCGGAAACCGAGGAGAGCGTCACCGCCGTGCCCGGGCGAGCGACGACGACAGCGCACACCCGTTCGCCGGTCCGCTCATCGGGTACCCCGATGACCGCGACGTCGGCGACCGCAGGGTGGCTTGCCAGCACGCCCTCGATCTCGAGCGCCGAGATGTTCTCCGCGTTGCGGATGATCGCATCCTTGATCCGCCCCGTCACGGTGACGTTGCCTTCGTCATCGATGCGGCCAAGATCGCCTGTGCGGAACCATCCGTCGTCGTCAAACGCTTGGGCATCCAAGGACTTATCGACGTAGCCCAGGAAACACGGTGGCCCCTTGAGCCGCAGCTCCCCCTCCACGCCACACCCGACTTGCCGCTCGGATTCGTCGACGACGCGTACCGCGACCCCCGCAACCGGTTTGCCGACGGTGTGATCCAACAGCTCCGGAGGACCGTTCGGCGCCTGAGAAGTGGCGACCGGGAACTCGGTCAGGCCCCAGGAATTGGCCACCCCGTTGACTGAAAACACCTGTCGCACCTCACGACTCAACTCGGGGGTGATGGGCGCACCACCGCCGACGCAGCCACGCAAATCGGGATAGAGCGGTTCGTCGCCGTGCTTCGCCTGCGCCGCCATGAAGGCGACGAAGAACGGGGTGGCGCTGCCCAACAGAGTTGGGCGGTGCGCAGCGATGGCGAAGGGGGTCTCGACGGAATCGAAGGCGTCGAACAGCACCAGCAGCATGCCGGTATGTAGGCCGGCGGCGAGCATCGCGGCTCCCCCGATGTGCGACACCGGAAAAGCGATCGGGTTGACATCGCTGCTGGAGGCGCCCACGATACCGACAACCCCTGCCGAGCCGGCGATGACCGAGCGGTCGCAGTGCCGCGCGCCTTTCGGAGCCGCCGTGGTGCCCGACGAATAGTAGATCCACCGCGGTTCCTCGCCGGAGTGCGGCGGTGGAGGCAACGCCGCCGGATCGCCGGCCGGCAGTCTAAGTGCGCTGGTGATGGGCGCATTGTGGTCGATGACCACCACGGACATGGAATGGTCAGCGCCGATCTTATGCGCGAGCGCGGTGTGGTCGAAATTGCGCCACACCCCGGGAACGATCATGACGTCGGTCGCGAGTTGCGTTGTAACAAAACGTAGTTCATTCTCCCGCCAGATCGGCAGTACCGGGTTCTGGACGGCGCCGAGGCGCGCCAACGCCACCATGACGACCATCGTCTCCAGCGTGCTCGGCAGTTGCCACGACACGACCGTTCCCGCACCAATTCCCCGTTGCGCCAGTGCCGCTGCACACGTCAGCGCGGATTCGTGGAGCTGTCCGCACGACAGCGTGCGCCCGTGGTCGTCGACGAGGATCACTCGATCGGGATGCGCTCGCGCTGTCGTTTCGACGAGGGACCAGTAGGTCCGCGCCGCGGGGTATGCGGTCATCGGCTTGGCAAGCGCAATCGGCGCTTGGCAAGAATGTTGCGCATCATTTCCGAACTGCCACCCGAAATGGTGTAGGCCCGAGACCACAGCCAGCATTCACGCAGGCGTTGTTTGGCTTGTTCCACATCAGGGTTCCCAGCCCCCTCGATAATCGTCGTCGCCGCCAGCTCCGCGCCATACGCCGCGACCCGGTGGTAGGTCTCGGCGAAGCTCAACTTCGCGATCGAGCCGTCTCCGGGCTGTTCGTCACCCGATGTCAGCCGTTCCACATGATCGTCGATGAACGCCTTTGCCACTTCGGCCTCGACGGCCAACTCGGCGACCTGCTGGCGGATGTCATCCGAGTCCAGCGCCGGCGCGCCGTCGATGAGCGACTTGCCGGCCACCGTGACCAGATCGTCGATCAACAGTTCGAGCAGGATGACGTTGCCGCCGATACCGAATCGTTCAAAGTCCAGGCCCGCCATGATGATCGACCAGCCCTGGCCCACTTCGCCGATCAGGCTCTGAGCGCCAAGCCTGACTCCAGTCAGGAAGACCTCGTTGACCTCGATCGCGTCACCGATCGTGCGGATCGGGCGGATCTCGACACCGTCGGCGGACAGCGGCACGGCAAAAACCGATAGGCCGTGGTGGCGCGACGACGCCGGGTCGGTGCGGATCAGGGCGAGGCCCATGTCGGCCCAGTGCCCGTCGGTGATCCAGGTCTTTTGTCCGTCGATGAGCCAGCCGCCATCGGCCTGGTGCGCACCGCGGCTGCGTATTGCGGCGATATCGCTACCGGCATCGGGTTCACTGAGCAGTTGGCACCAGACCTGTTCGCTGCGCCGGATGGGAGGCAGCAGCCGCCGCTTCTGCTCGTCGGAGCCGAAGTGCAGGAGCACGTGAGCGGCGAGGTTTACCTGGTCCACCGGACGTGGTGCGCGGGCACGCAGGATTTCCTCGCTCACGATGCGATCGTGCAGCGGGTGGTGATCGTCGCGACCACCGTATTCGACCGGCCAGTCCGCGCCCGCCAGCCCCGCCTCGAAGAGGCTGGCGAACCACGCGCGCAGCAGGGCCTCTTGTTCGGCAGTCTCGGGTGCCCGGTGGCCCTCGCGCGCTTCGATCGGCGGCGCGTGTTGGGCGATGTGGGCCCTGACCCGCTCCCTGAAGTCGGCCAGCTGCGCGTCAGTGGGCCGGTTCCCGAATACGCTCACCAACCCGACACCTCCGCCACCACCGCCCGACTCGAGCGCGTCGTACCTACCAGATGACCGTTGGTGAAGGCGCGACGCAGCTCGTGGTGCAGCGGATACTCCCACGTGAAGCCGATCCCGCCCGACAATTGCATGCACTCGTCGATGGCGGCGGCGGCCTTCGCCGCGACGAACGCGTGCGCCGCCGCCGTCAGCAAAGTCGCCCTTCCGTCGGCCGAAGCGACCGCCCGCGCCGCCCTCATGATGACCGCGCGCGCCTTGACCTCGAAGACAAGCAGTTCCACGAGCCGGTGCTGAACCGCTTGAAAGCTCGCGATCGGCACCCCGAACGCGATGCGCTCCTTGAGGTATGCCGTCAACCGTTCCAGGGTCATCGACACCGCACCCACGGAGTCGGCGGCAATAAGCAACCGAGCCACGGCGATCAACTCGTCGGCCCGTTCCGGAGAACCGATCAACTCGCTGGGCGCGTCCGTCACGTCGATACGCCACACCGTTCTGGTCACGTCCAGCAGATCGGCGTCCAGCTCGAACCGGTCGCGATCCAGGTCGCGGAGGAGGTGAATTCCGTTGCCTCCCAGCGTAACGACAATGTCGACCTGGTCGCCGCGAATGATCCGTGCGGCCTCGCCCACGGTGGCGAAGCCAGCCGTCACGGTGCCGGCGAGCAGGCCAGGCAGCCACTGTTCCCTGACGTCCTCGGGCGCGGAGGCGAGCGCCGCGGCAGCCATCACGGTCCCGAACCACGCCGACCCGTCCTGCGCTCGCCCGAGCTCCTCGGCCACGACGCAGGCCTCGACCGGACGCCAGCCGACGCCGCCCACCACCTCATCGACGAGCAGCCCGGTCCAGTCCATCGCCGCAAGGTCCTTGACCGTTCCCCTATCGCCGCGCTCGGCCAGAAACTCCCGTGCCGACGCCCTCAACAGGTCGAGGTCGACGTCCTCGTCTGCCATCGGGCTGTTAGCTGCGGGTGAGCAGCTGGTCGGCGTTGTCACGCATGATCCGCCGCTTGGCGGCATCGTCGAGCGGATCGAGCAGCTTGGCGAACTCGGACGGCACGGCGAGCCCTTCGGCGTGCGGATAATCCGAGCCCATCACCAGGCAGTCGTCGTAACCCAGACCCGCGACGACCGCGGGGATGTCGTCCTCGGGATACGGCACGACGCGGACGTGGCGACGGAAGATCGCCGACGGGCGCTCCGTCAACTTGCCACCGATCCACGGTCCGTTGCGGCCCATGCCCCGGCTCTTGTCCATGTGCCTGACGAAGAACGGCACCCATTCCGCCCCGTGCTCGGCGACGAGGACTTTCAGACCGGGGAACCGGCCGAAGAGGTTGTCGAAGATGAGGGCGGACAAGGTCTCCTCGATCGGCCGCTGCCCGTAGATGTTCATCCACTGCCACGCCGACATGTGCCAGGAGGCAGGGTCCGGGTTCTGTCCCCACGCGGGCGAGATCGCATTGAAGTACCAGAACGGCATGATGTGGAACACCACGACGCAGCCGGCCTCCTCCAGGCGTGCATAAACGGGGTCGAAGTACGGGTCGCCCGGCGACCGGCCATAGGCCGGCCCCGTCGGCAGCAGCACGAACTTCGCACCCTGGGCGATGATCGCCTCCGTCTCCGCGATCGCAGAATCCAAGTCGCGCAACGACATCAGCGCCGTGGCATAGATCCTGTCTTCGTAGTTGAAACCCCACTCCTCGTCGAACCATCGGTTGAACGAGCGCAGGTTCGCATACAGTGCCGGGGTGTCATCGACATAGTGTTCAGCTGCCAGCGCCATACCGCTTGGATAGATGACCATACGCTCGATGTTCTGGTCCGCCATGACGGCCAGGCGTGCGGCACGCTCGACGAATTCCGGTTGCATGGGCTGCGGCTCGTAGGACTCCTCAGGGTTGCCCGATCCCATTTGCTTGAGCATCTCCTTGAGCGAGCCGGGCCGGTAAGCGACGTCCAGGCCCAGGCCACCCTCGCTGTTGAAGGTGGCGACGCGATGCCCCGCCAGGATCACCTCGACGCCGTCCGCGCCGCGCACGGTGGTGATCGCCCGGTCCCGGAACTTTTCGGGCAGGTAGCGGGTGAACGCATCCCGGGTCTCGTAGCAGTGGGTATCGCAGTCAAAGATGCCGTAATCGAGTTTCGTCGTCACCGCGTCGCTCCCCTTCATTGAGAATGCAAATTCTCTATTTTCAAAAAACATACTATCCTTGTGCGGCAATGGCTATCCCGGGGCGGATGGCCGAAGCGCTTGAGCAGCAGGTCGCGGCGGCTCCGCCGCGACCGCACCGAGGAGACATGGCACCTTCACAATCCCTGGCGTACAACGGGATCGGGCAGGCGGCGACGCAAGTATCCATTTGCCCCAATTCCGCGACGCGGCTGAGCGGGCAGGCCGACCGTGCCCAGCAGTGAGCTCGACGAACTCCGCAGCGTCGTGCGCGACTACCTGACGACCGCGTCGCCCAGCGAGACCGTGCGCAAGTTGATGATGACGGACACCGGCTACGACGAGACATCGTGGCGCCAGATGGCCGGCGAGTTGGGCCTGCACGGCATCGGCGTTCCCGAGCAGTGGGGCGGAGCGGGTGCTGGCATGGCCGAGCTGGCGGTGGTCTTCGAGGAAATGGGGCGCACGCTGCTGTGCTCGCCTTTTTTCGCCACGGTGGCCCTGGCGACCCAGGCCATTCTCGCCAGCGGCGACGATGCCGCGGCCGAAGAGTTCGTCCCCGGGTTCGTCGACGGCTCCGCCACCGCGACGCTGGTCCTCAACGGCCGCCTTGACGCCTGGGACCCCGCCGCCGTGACGCTGCGGGCCGATCGCAGCGGCGCGATCTACCGGATCCACGGAGAGGCACCGCTGGTGATCGATGGTCACACCGCGGACATCATCCTTGTCGCGGCCAACACCGAGTCCGGCATCTCGCTGCTGGCGATTCGGGCCGGGGCAGAGAGGGTTCACCGCACGCCGCTGGCCGGACTCGACCGCACGCGCAAAGTCGCCCGGCTGGAGTTCCGCGGTGCGCATGCGGCTTTGATCGGCACGGAGGGGGCCGCGGCCGACTTCCTGGCACGCACTTCCGACCTCGCCATCGTGGCGCTGGCCGCGGAACAAGTCGGCGCAGCGCAACGCTGCCTCGAGATGGGCGTCGACTACGCCAAGCATCGCATCCAGTTCGGTCGGCCAATCGGCAGTTTCCAGGCGATCAAGCATCGGTGCGCGGACATGCTGGTTCAGGTTGAGGGTGCGCGTTCGGCGGTGTCGCATGCGGCCGAGGTGGCTCACACCGACGACCTGCCGACCACCGCATCGGTCGCGAAATTGGTGTGTTCGGAGGCCTTCCTCCACGTCGCGCTCGACAACATGCGCATCCACGGCGGTATCGGCTTCACCTGGGAACACGACGCCCATCTTTTCGTCCGCCGCGCCAAGGCGGCCCAGTTGATCTTTGGCGGCCCGGATTATCACGCCGAACGCCTGGCCACGCTCGTCTCCGCAACGAAGGGACCCTAGTGACCGTTTCTTTCTCCCTCGAACTGCCGACCCAGCGCGTCGAGGCGGTAGACGAATTCGTGACTGCCGATGCCATTGCCGACATCGCCCGCGCGGCCGAGGCAAGCGGGTTCCACGCGGTCCATGTCACCGATCACCCCGCACCAGATGCGAAGTGGCTCGACCACGGGGGGCACCACGCCCTTGATCCGTTCGTCGCGTTGGCGTTCGCCGCCGCCGCAACGACCCATGTCAAGCTGCTGACCAATGTGTACATCGCTGCGTATCGCAACCCGTTCCTCGGCGCCAAATCGATCCAAAGCCTGGCGGTGCTGTCCGGGGGGCGGCTGATCCTCGGCACCGCCGCGGGCTACCTGAAGCCCGAATTCAAAGCCCTGGGAATCGATTTCGACAACCGCGGCGCCCTGCTCGATGAGGCGCTCGATGTGCTGGCCAAGGTGCTCACCGGCGAAGACCTCGCCTACGACGGAACGTCGTTCGCCGCCCGCGGTGTCCGGCTGCGCCCGCTGCCCGCGAGTCCACCCCCGGTCTGGGTCGGCGGCAACAGCAAGGCGGCGGTTCGCCGGGCGGTGTCGCGCGCTCAGGGGTGGGCGCCGTTCAATACGTTCGGCTACGCGGCGGCGTCACGCACCGCGGAAATCTCGACGATCGATGAGTTGCAGCTCGCCATCGATTGGGCCAAGCAGTACGCGGCCGAGATCGGCCGCACCGCACCGCTGGACATCTGCTTCTCGGCGGGAAACTTGTTGGACGACAGCAGGTCCGCCGAGGAACGTCACGCGACCATCGCACGGCTGAAGAAGGCCGGGGTCACCTGGCTCACCATCGCGCCGTCCGGCACCGACCGGGCCGAGCTCATCGACCGCTCCCGCGCCTTCGCCGACGAGTTCATCACGGGGTGACGCGTTGTCAGGCCATCAGACTGCCGGCGGCGAAGGCGTCCACCATGATCCGGCGATGGGCGAACA
Source organism: Mycobacterium paraffinicum (assembly GCF_001907675.1). Taxonomy (GTDB): domain Bacteria; phylum Actinomycetota; class Actinomycetes; order Mycobacteriales; family Mycobacteriaceae; genus Mycobacterium; species Mycobacterium paraffinicum_A. Next base: position 101,550 of record NZ_MPNT01000006.1, on the reverse strand, counting down.
ACCAACGACCGTTGACGGGTGTCAGCACGTCGCGGTAGCGGCCCCAGTGGTCGAGCCCGATGTCGGTGTGGACGGCGAAGTAACTGCTGACCTCGACCCTGTCGCGAGCCACCGACTCGAACCGGACGCTGGAGAGGTGGTGGCGGACATGGGTCGGCGCCGGCCGCCCCGGTTCTCCCGGCCGCGTCACAGCTTCGCCGAGGCCCGCCTCGATCTCCGCGGGTCCCGTCAGCGGCTCAGCACCTCCAGTGAATTCCAGCACGCCCTCGTCGCCGAAGCACGCCGCCAGGGCGCGAAGATCGAATCGATCTGTGGCCGCGGTGTAGTCAGCCAACGTCTGCCGCACCGACTCCCGAACCTCGAGCTCCCACGCCTCCACCGGTCCTCCTCTCGAAAATTCCCTCCGGCGACACGATAACGTCTATTCTCATGCCGCAACCAAGCCTGAAAGACCTGATCGATCCCGCCAGCACCGCGCTGGTCACCCAGGAATGCCAGGGCGGGGTGATAGGGCCGCAGGCCGGCCTGCCGCTGCTCGCCGAAGAGGCCCAACGCGAGGCGGTGCCCAACATCGTCAACCTGGTCGAGGCCGCCAGGGCGGCCGGCGTCACCGTCGTGCATTGTCTCATGCAGCGGCGCCCGGACGGTCGCGGCTCCAACACGAACGCCCGGCTGTTCGCGGCCGCCAAGTCCTTTCCCGTCGACCTGACGCCCGGCAGCGCCGGGGCATCGGTGCTGCCCCAGTTGGGTCCCGCCGACACCGACCTCGTGCTCACCCGCATCCACGGCGTCGGCCCGATGTGCGGGACCGATCTCGACTCTGTGCTGCGCAACCTGGGCGTCAAGACGATTGTTGGGGTGGGCGTTTCGGTCAACGTGGCAATCACGAATTTCGTCATGGACGCGGTCAACCGCGGTTACCAGTTCGTGTTGCCACGCGATGCGGTCAGTGGATTCCCGCGAGAGTACGCGGATGCGGTCATCGACAACACGCTGTCCCTGCTGGCCACGGTGACCACGTCCGGTGCGGTTGTCGACGTGTGGAATGCGTTGACCTGACCGATAACACCACCCCACGCCTGGATGTTACGCCCCGAGGATGATAACGTCGTTCTCATATAGCGTAAATGATCATATTCGCTGCCCAGGAGGAAAGTCCCGTGTCTTCCCGTTCCTTGCCCTATCCGGTTTTCGACATCGATAACCACATGTACGAGACGACGGACGCGCTCACCAAGTACCTCCCGAAGGAGCACCGCGGAAAGGTCGGTTACGTCGAGGTCAATGGCCGCCCCAAGCTCGTCGTCAAGGACCGCATCAGCCACATGATCCCGAACCCGACGTTCGCGCGGGTGGCGAGGCCGGGCAGCGCCGAGGACTATTTCCTGGGGAACAACCCCGAAGGTTTGAATTTCCGCGAATTCATCGGCGAGGCAATGGATGTCATACCCGCTTACCAGTCGCCCGCCCCCCGACTGGAGCTGATGGACGAGCTGGGCCTGGACCAGTGCGTGATGTATCCGACCCTCGCCAGCCTCATCGAGGAGCGCACCACCGACGACGTCATCCTCACCCACGCGATCATCCACGCGCTCAACGAGTGGATGCACGAGCACTGGACGTTCAACTACCACGAGCGGATCTTCGCGACGCCCGTCGTCTGCCTTCCGATCGTGGACGAAGCCATCAGGGAACTGCACTGGTGCCTCGAGCGCGGTATGAAGACATTCCTGGTTCGGCCCGCGCCGGTGCCGAGCCGCTTCGGCGGCTCGCGGTCCATGGGCCTGCCCGAGTTCGACCCGTTCTGGGAAGAGGTCGTCAACGCCGGCATCCCCGTCACCATGCACGCCTCCGACAGCGGCTACCAAAAGCACCTGATGGAGTGGGAGGGCGGCGAGGAGTACCTGTCCTTCGCGCCAAGTGCCTTGCGCGAGGTCGTGATGGGCCACCGGGCCATCGAGGACACCTTGGCCGCGATGATCTGTCACGGCGCCCTGTCACGCTTTCCTGATTTGAAGATCTTCTGCGTCGAGAACGGCAGTGGCTGGGTGCGCAACCTGCTCGAGCAGCTCAACACCGCCTACAAGATCATGCCCAAGGAGTTCGACGAGCATCCCGTCGAGGTGTTCAAGCGCAACATCTACATCCACCCGTTCCTCGAAGACGACGTCAAGGGCATCATCGACATCATGGGCGAGGACCACGTGATGTTCGGCTCCGACTTCCCTCACCCCGAGGGCATCGGCGACCCGCTGAGCTTTGTCGACCGGCTTGACGGCGTCTCGGAATCGGCCAAGGCGAAGATCATGGGAGGCAACGCTATTGAGCAGCTGGGGCTCAAGGTTCCGGCATGACCCAGGCGCGCACGTCGCCTACCGAGTACGACGGCGTCGCAGGCTTTGAGGCCCACGTCGGCGATCACCTGGGGTATAGCGATTGGCATCGAGTCACGCAGCAGGAGATCGATCTCTTTGCCGAGGCTACCGGTGACCACCAGTGGATCCACGTCGACCCGGAGAGGGCGGCGAGCGGCCCGTATGGCAGGACCATCGCGCACGGCTACCTGACCTTGTCGCTGGTGCCCGTACTGGTGCAACAGATCTACAAAGTGACGGGATTGGCGATGCAGGTGAACTACGGCTCGGACAAGCTTCGGTTCCCCGCGCCGGTGCCGGTCGACTCCCGCATCCGGGCCGGGGCCGAGTTGCTGAAGGTCGATCGCACCGACAAAGGCGGACGGGCCACGGTGCGCGTCACGGTCGAAGTCGAGGGCAACGACCGGCCGGCGTGTGTCGTGGACACGATCGCGGCGATGGTCGACGCCTGAGCAAGCAACGCACACGGTCGCCATAGCGGCCGATGGCAGTTCGCAATCCTACGCGTTGAGAACCCGTTGCCCGATGACGCTTTGCTCGCGCAATGCGGTGATCTCCGCATCGGACAGTCCAAGCGCTCCCAGCACCTCGGCGTTGTGCTGGCCGAGTGTCGGCGCCGCGGTCCGGTGATGGTGCGCCGGGCCCGGCGAAATCTGAAAAGGCCAGCCGGGAAACCTCTGTCGCCCAGTGATCGGGTGGATTAGATCCTGATAGAAACCGCGCGCATCGAGTTGCTCGACGTCATACATCTCGGCGGCCGCGAGTAATCGCTCGGCTGGGACGCGGTGCCGGACAAGCGTTGCCACCAAGTCCTCGGCGGGTCGCCTGCACGTCCAACTCGCGACCACCTCATCGAATTCGTCGTGGTGTTGCAGGCGAGCTTCCGAAGTCGCGAATCGCGGGTCGTCTCGCAGCTCGTCGCGATCAATGGCGCCCAGCAGCGCAATCCAGTCATTGTCGTTGCGCACGGAGATCGCGACCCATTCGTCGGCGAGAGCCGTCGGATAGACGCCTTGGGCCCACACGCGGTGGCGGTTCCCCTCGCGCGGCCGCACCGTGCCCGTCAGGGAATACTCGATCACAGGTTCGGCGGTCACCGCAGCGCCAACCTCGATCTGCGCAACCTCGATGAGCTGGCCCTCACCGGTCCCCCGCCGGTGCTCGAGCGCGGCCAGCAACGCCACACATGCATGTACGCCGACGATCGGATCGGCGGGGCCCTGCAGGTTGCACGGCGGGCCATCCGGGTAACCGGTCACGGCCGACATCCCGGACACCTGTTCGATGTTCAGCGCCCAGCCCACATAGTCGCGCCACGGCCCCTCCAGGCCGAATCCGGGCATCCGCACCATGATCACGTCGGGATTGATCGTCGCGATGCTCTCGTAATCGAGCCCGAACTGTTCGACCACACGCGGGGAGAAATTCTCGACTACCACGTCGGCTTCGGCGGCCAGGCGCAGGGCCAACTCGCGGCCGGCGGCGGAAGTGAGGTCAAGGGTGATGTCGCGTTTGTTGAGATTCGTTCCCTGCCAAAGTGGCCCGCGTTCGTACCAGTCGTCCCCTTCGCGCAGTAACGATCCCGAGTAGCGGTGGCCGTCGGGGCGCTGGATGGATTCGACCTTCACAACGTCAGCCCCGAAGCCGCCGAGGTAGCACGTCAGATACGCGCCCGCCCAGAAGGTGCTCAGGTCGAACACCTTCAACCCGGTGAACGGCAGGGCGACATTGGGGACGACTTCGTCCCGGCTGCGTGCACCGCGCTCGTCCCAGGCGGCCTGCGCGTCTCTTCCCAGGGCTGGAGCGGGCAGCGGTGGCGGGACCGGTGTCTTCGAAAACCGAAACGGCGCTCCGGGTCTGGTGAATTGCCATCCGTCGGCGGCCGCCTCGATGAAGAACCCCCGCTCTGCGTACTGTGGACAGGCGAGTATGGTGTCGCCTTCAGTGACCGGCGCGGCGGGTATCCGCATGGCCTGACTCAGGTCCACCAGATCGGCAACCGTCATCGAATCGAAAAACGGCTGCGCCTTGGCAAAAAACTCGCCGCGCTCGGGCCCACCGAGCATGACCGCGAGTTGATGCTCGCCGAACTCGGGCAACCCGACCATGGCGCACACGTCCAGCCAGTGCTGACCGGTCAGGCAGTTGATGCCGATCCAGCCATCGGCCGCCCGCACGATCCCGAGCATCGGTGCGGCTTTGGAGTTCGTAGGCAGCCCAAGGCTTTTGAGCCGGGCCGCCATCAGCATGGGGTAGGGCAGGGTCGACAGCAACGACTCGAACATCGAGACGTCAACCTCGACGGGCCGGATCGTTCCGGCCGCGGCGATTCGCAGTGCCGTCAGCGCGCCGAGCGCAGCATACGAGCCCGCGATGTATTCCGGGATCCGGGCCCCTGCCTGTACCGGAGCCCGTTCGGGGTCGCGCACGTTGACCCATCCCGCGGCCGCCTGCAGGGTCAATGGAGTCGTTACGCGATCGCGCAGCGGCCCCTCCTGGCCGAAGCTCGAGATTCGCACGACGACGAGCTTGGGGTTGATCCGGCCAAGGGTCTCCGAGTCCAGGCCCCACTCCAAGCGGGCGGTCGACCCTGCCGGCAAGTCCTCGACGAGTACATCCGCCGTCGAGATCAATTCGTGTACGGTCGCGAGCCCGTTCTCCCGGCCGAGATCGACTGTAGCGCCATGCTTTCCAGCGTTCAGGTACTCGAACAGCCCCCCTTGGTCCGGATCCGCCGAGCCGGACGGGCCCCAATGGCGCAACGGGTCGCCCGCCGGCGGCTCGATCTTGCACACGTCGGCGCCCAGATCAACGAGCAGCTTCGTGCAATAGGGCCCCGCAATCTCGGAGGCGAGCTCGACGACGCGCAATCCCGTCAGCGGCCGGTTCACGCGGGTATCCCGATGGCCTTTGGCTCCATGTAGGCCCGCAGTCCCATCACACCGCCCTCCCGGCCGATCCCACTCTGCTTGAAGCCACCGAATGGCGCGTCCCCGGGAATCGTGCCGTTGACCGACACCTGCCCGGTCCGGATCCGGCGAGCGATGCCCACCGCACGGTCGATGTCGCTTCCCCACACCGCACCACCGAGGCCGTAGGCCGAGTTGTTGGCGATGGCGACCGCGTCGTCGTCGTCGCGGTACCGCAGCACCGTCAGGACGGGTCCGAACACCTCCTCCTGTGCGATGTGGGAATCGGCCGAGACATCGGTGAGTATCGTCGGCTCGAAGTAGAAGCCGCTGGTCAGATCCTTCGGACGAGCTCCTCCGGCCACCACCGTCGCACCGTCGGCTTCAGCGCGTTTGACGAAGCCCTCGACGCGATCGAGATGCTCGCGGCTGATCAACGGTCCCATGGTGACCGCCGGATCGACGGGGTCGCCGATCACGACCGCACGGGCCAGCGCGGCGAGTCGGTCCACCACCTCGTCGTGGATGGCATCCGGCAGCAGCAGCCTGCTGTTGAGGATGCACGCCTGGCCGGCATGCATCGTGCAGCCCTCGAACAGCAGCCGCTCCATCAATTCGTCGCCGATGTCGACGTCGGGAAGCAGGATGGTCGCCGACTTTCCGCCGCATTCCAGCAGGACGCGCTTCATGGTGGTCGCCGCGCCCGCCATCACATCGCGGCCGACGACCGAGCTGCCGGTGAAACTGACCATGTCGACCCTGGGGTCCAGGGTCAGGTTTCTGCTGGCCTCCACGCTGGTCGGTGTCACCACGTTGACCACACCCGGCGGGATGTCGGTGTCCTCGTGCACGATTCGGGCGAGGGCGAGCCCCGCGAGCGGCGTCAGCGGTGATGGCTTGAGCACGAGCGTATTTCCGGCAGCTAGCGCCGCGCCCAATTTCATGACGTTGAGGGTGTGCGGGAAGTTCCACGGGGTCATCGCCGCCACCACGCCGAGCGGTTCGTAGCGCAACAGCGTGGTGCCCGCGGCACCCCAGGCATCCAACGGCGCCTCGGCGGGTTCGACCGCCAGCTCAGCGGCATGACCAACCATGAATACCGGACCGTCCACGTGAATAAGCCGCTCGTTTGCCGAACAGCCCCACTCCGCCTGCGCCAGGGCGTAGATCTCCTCGCCCCTGGCCAGCAGTGCGTCGCTGAGCTGCTGCAGGCATCGCGCACGCTCGGCGGGCTCGGCCGCCGGCCACGGACCCGTGTCGAAGGCAGTCCTCGCCGCAGCGATCGCCTGCCCGACCTGCGCAACGCTGGCATCGGGCGCGGTCCCAATCACCGTCTCGGTCGCGGGGTTGATGACGTCGTAACGCCCACTGTCCGGGTCGGTCCACCGTCCGCCGATGTAGTGCCCCTCAGCGTCGAGGAGGGACCGAGACCCAGCCATCATCCGCCTGCCTTCCCTGACTGCTTGCCCGCAGCGCGGCGCGGGCGATGCCTCACGAGAACTTACATACTTTGACTGTGTGTACACAACCCGCCACAGCCGTCCGGCCGCCGATTGACGCTGATTTTCCGGCACATACGCGCTGATTGACAGACGACTCAGATCTGCTGTAGACAACTTGAAAACGGACATTCTTTCATGATCTGTCCGACCAGCTCTCAGCGTCGAGGAAGGCGTGGTGTGCCCACAACTACCGTTCCACTGCACTCACCCGATTTTTATGCCGGTGACCCGTACCCGGCCTACCGGGAGCTTCGTAACACAACGCCCGTCGTGTGGAATGACGTCACCAATTTCTGGGCGCTGTTGAAGTACGAGGACATTCGCTATGTCTCGGGCCACCCACTGACCTTCTCGTCCACAAAGGGCATTTCGATCCCGGACCCCGCCCAACCAGAACCGGTTCAGGAGGGGAATCTGATTTTCACCGATCCCCCGCGCCACCGACAGCTTCGCAAGCTCATCAACTCCGGCTTCACCCGCCGCCAGGTGCAGTTGCTCGAACCCAAGGTGCGCCAGATCGTCAAGGGCATCATCGACGGCGTGGACCCGTCGCGGGACTACGAGTTCGCGGAGGAAATCGCCGCTCCGCTACCCACTCGGATGATCGCCGAGATGCTTGGCGCGCCGCCGGAAGACTGGGAGCGATTCCGCGCCTGGTCGGACGCCGCGGTTGGCACTGCCGACCCCGACATAGAACTGGACTCGATGGTCGCGCTCGCTGAGCTGTACGAGTACTTCACCAAACTCATCGCCGCACGTCGCTCCGGTGAGGTCACCGGGCAGGACGACCTGCTGAGCATCCTGGCCGCGGCCGAGGTCGACGGCGAGCGCCTCACCGACGAGGACCTGCTCAACTTCTCCTTCTTGTTGTTGGTCGCCGGCAACGAAACCACTCGCAACCTCATCGCGCTGGGCACGCTGGCGCTGATCGACCATCCCGAGCAGTTCGCCCTGCTGCGGTCGGACCCGTCGCTGCTGCCCTGCGCGGTCGAAGAGATGCTGCGATTCACCAGCCCGGTCACGCACATGGCCCGGCAAGCCACTGAGGATGTCGAGATCCGCGGCCAGCAGATCAAGGCCGGCGACACCGTCGTCATGCTCTACGGCTCCGCCAACCGCGACGAAGAAATATTCGGCGCCTCCAGCGAAGAGTTCGACATCACCCGTAACCCGAACCCCCACATCGCATTCGGCGCCGGTGAGCATGCCTGCCTGGGCGCGCAGCTCGCCCGTCTGGAGGCCAGGGTGATGTTCGAGGTTCTGCTGGGTGCCTTCCCGACGATCGAGCTCACCGGCGACGTGTCGCGGCTGCGCGCCACGATGGTGCCCGGCGTAAAGCGCATGCCGATTCGGTTGGGAGCGGAAATCTGATGGATTTCGACTACACACCGGAACAGGAGCAACTTCGCAAGGATTACCGGACCCGACTCGAGGCGGTGATGACCCCGGAGCGCCGCGCCGCCGTCGGCAACCTCGCCGAGGGAGGCGCCGCGATCGCCGAATGCAGACGCGCGCTTGGCGAGGCCGGCCTGCTCGGCGTCGCGTGGCCGGTCGAATACGGTGGCGGCGGGCTAAGTGCGCTCGAGCAGTACATCTTCGCCGAGGAAGCACGTAGGGTCAACGCCCCGCTGCCGATGATCACCCTCAACACCGTGGGTCCCACACTGATTCAGTACGGCACCGAGGAGCAGAAAGCCGAGTTTCTCCCCGCGATCCTCGAGGGCACCGTCGATTTCGCGATCGGCTATTCAGAGCCTGACGCCGGCAGCGATCTCGCGTCGCTGCGTACCACGGCGGTGCGCGATGGGGATGAGTTCGTCATCAACGGTTCGAAGATGTTCACCAGCGGCGCCGAGTTCGCCGACTACATCTGGCTGGCGGCACGTACCGACCCGAACGCCAAGAAGCACAAGGGCATAACACTATTCATCGTGCCGACCGACTCACCGGGATTCTCCTGGAAGCCGCTGCACACCATGCCGGGCGTGTCCACCTACTACACCTTCTACGACGACGTCCGCGTCCCCGAGAGCGCTATCGTGCTCGGCGAAAACCAAGGTTGGACGCTGGTGACCAACCAACTCAACCTGGAACGGGCCGCGCTCGGCAACCTCGGTGCCCTGGAACCGCTTTTCAACAAGACGCTCAAATGGGCGTCGACGACGCCGCTTGACGGCGGCATGGTCATCGACCAGCCGTGGGTGCAGCAGGCCCTGGCGCGGGTGGAAGCACAGGTCGCGGCCTACCGGCTGCTGAACCTGCGCGTAAACACGACGATGAGCTCCGGTGCCCTCGGGATGGGCGAGGCCTCCGCGGCGAAAGTATTCGGCACCGAACTCACCCAACAGGTCGCCCGCGAACTGCTCGACGTTGTGGGGCAGGGCGGTGTGCGCAAGGACTCGGCGGCCCCACTCAAGGGCGAGCTGGAAAGCGCGTACCGCCTGGCCGTCATCAACACGTTCGGCGGCGGAGCCAACGAGCTCCAGCGCGACATCATCGCTATGGCCGGTCTGGGGATGCCGCGCGCACCCCGGGACATGCGGGCCAGCGCATCCGAGAAAGGAAGCTCCAACCGATGACCGAGACAACGAAGGATGAGCTGCGCGAACGCCTCGATGCGCTCATCGGGACGCCCACCGACGGAGTCGGCAAGCCCTCCCGCGCCCCTGATCCGGTGAATGCCGCGATGATTCGGCATTGGGCGTACGCGTTGGATGACATGAATCCCGCGTACCTCGATCCCGAGTTCGCAGAGCAGTCCCGCTACGGTGCCCTGGTTTCCCCGCCGGTGATGCTGCAGAGCTGGACAATGCCTCCGCCCAAGCTCGCCGGCATCCATGAACGCGGCGGCGTGCCAATCGAAATCAAGAAGAATCCGCTGCAATTCCTCTCCGACGCGGGCTACACGGGCATCATCGCGACGAATTCGGAGTTCGAGATCGAACGCTATCCCCGCGTCGGTGACGAGATCACCGGTGAGACGGTTTTCGACTCGATTTCGGACGAGAAGACGACGGCAATGGGCAAGGGATTCTTCGTCACGTGGGTGACCACATACCGCGATCAGAATGACGAAGTCATCGGCCGCCAATGGTTCCGCACGCTGCGATTCAAGACGGGAAACTGATGGCCACCAGGCTTGCCCCGTCGATAAGTCCCGACACCGAATTCTTCTGGTCGGGCCTCAAGGACCACAAGCTGCTGATTCAGCGGTGCGCAGACTGCAAGATGTTGCGGGTTCCGCCTCGCCCCATGTGCGGCAACTGCCAGTCACTCAATTGGGACTCCATCGAATCGACCGGACGCGGAACGGTTTACAGCTTTGTGATGCCGCAGTATCCCCCGCTGCCATTCCTCCAGTATCCATACGTGGTCGCCCTGATCGAGCTCGACGAAGGGGTACGCATCGTGTCGAACCTGTGCGATATCGAGCCCGCCGCCATCGAGGTCGGGTTGCCTGTCGAGGTCTTTTACGAGAAGTTCGAAGCCATCCCGAGCGGTGACGAGCTGGTGTTGCACCAGTTCCGGCCTGCGCCCTGACAGACGAGGCATCACGCGAGCATGGATTTCTCCTTTACCGAAGAACAAGAGACGGTCGGCAAGGTCGCCCGCCAGCTCTTCGAGCACCGCTGCACCGCTGAGCATCTCGCCGATCTGGAATCGGGCGAGGTTCGTTACGACCCAGGACTGTGGCGCGAGCTGGCGTCATCCGACCTGCTGGGTATCGCGTTGCCCGAGTCCGTCGGCGGCAGCGGCGGCGGATTCCTGGAACTCGGCGTGCTGCTCGCCGAAGTCGGCTGGAGCGTCGCGCCGGTCCCGGTCTACGCGACCCTCATGCTCGGCGCGGATACCATTGCACGCCACGGTGATTCGGCTATTCAGCAGCGATACCTGCCGAGAGTCGTGGCGGGCAATGCGATCCTGACAGCCGCCCTCGCCGAACCGGGCAACTCCGACCCGACGGCGCCACGCACGATCGCGCGCGCCGACGGCGACGCGTGGACCCTCGAAGGCAGCAAGGAACTCGTACCCGCTGCGCAGCTTGCCGACGCCATCGTGGTTTCGGCCCAGGCCGACGACGGCCCGGGTCTGTTCGTCGTCGAGACTGCGACGAATGGCCTCACGGTCACGCCCGCAAGCACTACCAACGCTGAGCCCTACGCCGACGTCGAACTCGCCGGTGCCCTCGGCCACCGGCTGAACGGGCCCGGCGCCGCGGACGCGGTCGGTTCGCTGTATACCAGGGCGCTCGTCGGGCTGTGCGCGCAACAGGTCGGCGTGACCGAACGAGCCCTCAAGATCGCCGCTTCCTACACCAGCGAACGCGAGCAGTTCGGCAGGCCGATCGGCTCGTTCCAGGCCGTACAGCAACGACTGGCCGATGCGTTCATCGACGTCGAGGCGATCCGCTGGACCACCTGGCACGCGGCGTGGCTGATCGCCGCGGGCCGGCCGGCGAGCCGCGAAGCGGCGATCGCCAAGTTCTGGGCGGCTGAAGCGGGAGCGCGGGTCGTCGCGTCCGCTCAGCAAGTCCACGGCGGCATGGGCATCGACGTCACGTACCCACTGCACCGTTATTTCCTGTGGGCCAAGCAGATCGAGCTTTCGCTCGGCTCGGCGTCCCAACAACTCGCCCGCCTCGGCGCCGCATACCCGGAAGGAATCAAATGACCTCCACCGTCGACCGCACCACCACGCTGGCGTGGAACTCCGTCAATGTCGGCGACGAAGTCACCCCGCTGGAAGTTCCGGTGACCACCACGCTGATCGTCGCCGGCGCCATCGCCTCGCGTGACTACATGCCGGTGCACCACGACCGGGATTTCGCGAATTCCCAAGGGTCCAAGGACATCTTCCTGAACATCCTCACCACCAACGGTCTGTGCGTGAAGTTTTTGCACGACTGGGCGGGCCCGGAGGCGATGATCAAGAGGCTTTCCATCCGCCTGGGCGTCCCGGCATACCCGAACGATCCGCTGCGGTTCACGGGTTCCGTCACGGACAAGTCCAAGACCGACGGCGAAGGGCTTCTCGAGGTCACCTTCAAGGGCACCAACAGCCTTGGCGACCACGTCTCGGGGACGGCAGTGCTCAGCCTGCTCCAAGGTGTGGATGCATGAGCGACGGCATTGGCGGCAAGACGGCGCTGGTCGGGATCGGCCAGACCGAGTTCTCCAAGGAATCGGGTCGCACTGAGATGCAGCTCGCCTGTGAGGCGGTCATCGCCGCGATCCGCGACGCCGGCCTGCGGCCCGCCGACATTGACGGCATGGTGACCTTCAGCGTCGACGAGAACGAGGAGATCGAGGTCGCCCGGAATGTCGGCATCCGCGACCTGACGTTCTTCACCCGGGTCCCGCACGGTGGTGGGGCGGCCGCGGGCACCGTGATGCAGGCCGCGATGGCGGTCGCGACGGGAGCGGCCGAAGCGGTGGTGTGCTACCGCGCGTTCAACGAGCGCTCCGGCTTCCGCTTCGGCGGGGCCGGCCGCCAGCCGGGCGTGACGCCGCTGTGGATGGCGCCCTATGCGCCCTTCGGGTTCATGACACCGGCCGCCTGGGTCGCCTTGCACGCCCAGCGCTACATGACGACCTATGGGGCGACAAACGCCGATTTCGGCAAGATCTCGGTCATCGACCGCAAGCACGCCGCGAAGAACCCCGACGCCTGGTTCTACGGTAAGCCGATAACGCTTGAGCAGCACCAACAATCGCGCTGGATCATCGAGCCGGTGCTGCGGTTGCTCGACTGCTGCCAGGAGAGCGACGGCGGCGTTGCGATGGTGGTGACGAGCGTCGAGCGAGCCAGGGACTTGGCCAAGCCGCCCGCCGTCATCACGGCCGCCGCTCAGGGTGCCGCCTCTGACGGCGAGGTGATGACGAGTTACTACCGCGACGACATCACCGGCCTGCCCGAGATGGGTGTCGTGGGAGACAAGCTGTGGCGGGATTCCGGCCTCAAACCGCAGGACATATCGACGGCGTTCCTCTACGACCACTTCACCCCGTTCGTATTCACGCAACTGGAGGAACTGGGATTTTGCGGTCGCGGCGAGGCCAAGGACTTCGTCTCCGTCGACGAGCTCTCACTCGGGGGCCGCATGCCGATCAACACCAACGGCGGACTGCTCGGCGAGGCCTACATCCATGGCATGAACGGCATTACCGAGGGCGTCCGTCAGGTGCGCGGGACGTCGCACAACCAAGTGGACAACGTAGAACACGTGCTGGTCACGTCGGGCACCGGCGTTCCGACCAGCGGTTTGATTCTCGCTCCCGACCGCTGAACGCGTAGGGCGGGACGGCCGATGACACAGGCTAGCGCGGTCGACACCCGTGCGGCTCTCATCATGGCTGCGTTCGCCTGCTTCCGAACCCGCGGGTTGCGAAAGACTACGATCGTCGACATCGCTCGCGCCGCGAATGTTTCCAGAAGCACATTCTACGAGTACTTCCGGGACAAGGAGACGATCCTCGAGACGTGCGCGGAAGCGGCCTCACAAAGTTTCTACCGCAAACTGGCAAAGGCGATTGACCGCGACGGCGGAAGCACCCTTGAGGAAAAGCTGGTCCGGGCAGGGGTATTCATCAACCAGGCCCGCCGCGTGGTGGAGCCCCAACCCTATTTCGACCAAGAAGAGGTCAACTTGATGTTGACCAAGAACTCATCAACCCTCCTCCGCGAATGTGGCGAATTCTTCACGCCCTACATCTCGGCGGCTAGGTTGACCGGTGAGGTCCGCAGCGACCTCGACGTTCGATCGGCGTCGGAGTGGCTTGCGCGAATACTGTTCTCATTGTTCACAACCCGATCACCGCATCTCGACGGGAACGACTACGCGGTGGCCGAGTTCGTCCGCGCGTATGTCGTGCGGGGCTTCGTCGGTGACCAAGGCAAACGTAGCAGCAGCTTGCCCTGACGACGACTTACCCTGAGCCGTCGCCATGTTCGCCGGCTAGGATCCCGCCTTGGCGCGGGCCCCGTCGATGGATGGCACTGCGTGGCCTGCCACTCGGTCGATCTCGCGCAGCAGAGGTTTCGCGGCAGCATGGATTTCGCTCATCGTCATGGCGCGTAGTGGGTGGAACCCAAGGATGAATCGCACATGCCCCCTCTCGTCCAAGACAGGCGCGGAGATTGTGGCAACCGGGAGCGCATCGCGTGCGCTGTCGCCGGATAGCAGGTTCGCCGAGATGAATTCGACGCGCAGTTGGTCGACGACGGAGCGCAGATTGTGGGGCACCGTCTCGGTAGACAACGTTTCGATCGCATGAGCCGCCTGCGCCAGCGCGGGAGTCATCCAATCGACGTCATAACCGCGGTCGCGCGTCTGAGCCAACACCGTGTGAAGACGTTCCACCAGCGAGGTGTCGCCGGCCGTACCGCGCTGAATCCAGGAGTCCTGTTCGCTTGGGGTATCCCAAGCGGCGCAGGCGATCCCGAACGGCGGCGCATAGGGGATGCGCTCGAGGGAGGCGACCGGTTTGGTAGACCCCTCGGGAGTTTCGAACGCGGTAATCACCAGTTCATCTCCGGTGCGTTCGACTACCGAGGCCGGCGCACCGGTTGCCTCAGCGAGACGGCGGATGGCGTCGCGAGCGACAGTCAGAAATGGGCGCGCGGCTTCCAGCCTCTCCGCGATGAGGGCCACAGTGGGGCCAAGGTCGAACTTCTTGGAAACGGGATCCCGGGTCGCCCAACCGCGGTCGCACAGGGTCTTGAGTATGGAGTGCGCCGTGCCCTGAGAGAGGCCGAGTTCGCGAGCGACGTCGGAAAAGCGGTGCCCGCCACCTGCCGGCCTGCTGAGCAATTCAACGACATCGAGGACGCGCTCGGCCGGTGCTGAAGTGACTCCGCGCATCTTGACTCCCCTCGCGCCGCATCCTACGGTCGACTCAGTATCCAGATAAATGATTCTCTAATAATAGAGATTATTGCATGGGATGTGAGTGCCGGTGCGTGCCGTAGTGCTGCGAGGCGGGAAACTTACGGTTCGCGAGACGGCCGATCCCGTTCCCGGGCAGGGCGAGTTGCTGCTCAAGACCCTCAGCACCGCGATCTGTGCGTCCGATGTGCACTACATGGACCATCCGGAGTTGGCGATCGACGATCCGACGGGTCAGTCGCTCTACGACCCTGACCGAGACATCGTCTTGGGGCACGAGTTCGTGGGCGAAGTGATCGGCCATGGCCCTGGATGCGGCGATGCCTTCCCGATCGGGGCCAGGGTGACGTCGATGCCTATCCGGTTGGTCGACGGCGGGGCCGGCGGTTTACGCATCATCGGACAACACCCCGAGGCGCTGGGCAGTTTCGGAGAGTTACTCGTGGTACCCGAGGCAACGGCGAGGGTGGTAGCGGGTGCGGTGTCCAGCGATGCGGTCGCCGTGGTCGACGCCTTCGCGGTCGGCGAGTTTTATGTCCGCGCCTCGAATTTGCAGCCCGGCGAGATCCCGATCGTCGTCGGCGCGGGTGCCATCGGGCTGTCAGCGGTCGCTGCGCTCAGCGCGCGCGGGATTGACCCGATCATCGTGTCCGACTTCAGCGCCGACCGCCGTGAACTGGCCCACTCCGGGTTCGGCGCGCACGTTCTCGTCGATCCGGCACGGCAGTCGGTGTTCGACGTCTTCCGCAAGTTGCGCGCCGAACGCCACCTGGCCGGCTCCGCCGTGGTGTTCGAATGCGTTGGCGCTGCGGGTCTCATCGACAGTATTGTCGCGGAGGCGGAATTCTCATCACGCATCTACTGCGCGGGCGGCTGGTACACCGGCGACACCCTCGACATCACCGCAGCCACGCGAAACGGCCTCACTCTGCAGTTCGGCGGAGGGCCGCTGCCGCAGGACTGGTACGGCGTGCTGGACGCGGTCGTCGAGGGAAAGCTGGACCCACTGCCCAGCGTCGGCAAGATCATCGGTCTGGACGAGGTGCCCGCCGCACTGGAGGCGGCGCGGCGGTCCGAAGGGCCGCCCCGCGTCGTGATCCACCCGAACGGTGACCTCTGATGTCGGACCGCGACGACGTTTTCGACCTCACGGTCCGGTACGCAACCGCGATCGACAGCCGGCAATACTCGCTTCTTACGACAGTGTTCACCGAGGATGCGCGCGTCGACTAGGTGTGGTCGGCCAGTGGACCGGTAGCGCAGAGGTTGCAGCGTTTATGGAGGCAGCCCACGTCGGCGCGGCGCACACGATCCATCGAATGACCAACCAGGCCATAGCAGTAGACGGGGACACCGCGACGATCCGCACCTACGTCGACGCGCTGATCCTGATGGAGGACGGCTCGGGCGCGAACCCCGTCGGTTACTACGACGACCATGCCGTACGCGCACCGGACGGTTGGCGGATCGACCGCCGCACCTACACCTCGGTTCGGCTCGCTGCAGTGGCGGGCGCCCATGGGTGACATCGCGCAGAAGTACGGACCGTGGGCGCTGATCGTCGGCGCGTCCGACGGATGCGGCGCGCTGTTCGCCGAGCGGTTGGCGCAGGAAGGAGTGAACGTTGTGCTCGTCGCTCGTCGCCAGCACCTTCTCGACACGGTGGCCGAGGCGATCCACGAGCGCACCGGTGCCGAAACTCGGACGGTCGCCCTCGATCTCACCGAGGCCGACGCTTCGCAGTCCATTATCGACGCCACCGCAGACCTCGAGGTCGGCATGCTGGTGTACTGCGCCGGCGGGGATCCGAATTATCAACCCTTTCTTGCCAATCCGGTATCGGCGGCCGAGGCCCTGCTGCAGCGCAACTGCCTGGTGCTGATGCGGTTGTGTCACCACTTCGCGGGCCTCATGGTTGAGCGAGGAAACGGGGGCATCGTGAACTTTACTTCCGGTGCTGCGCTGGCCGGCGGCCGAAACATGGTGGCATACGGAGGAACCAAGGCCTTCGACATGGTTTTCACCGAGGGCCTGTGGGCGGAGTTGCACGACAAGGGCATCGACGTACTCGGTCTGGTCCTCGGCATGACCGACACACCGGCGCTGCGGCAACTGGAGTTCGAGCGCGGCCGACTCAAGTCTGTCGACGAGATTCCCCACGGTGCGGTCACCGCGGCGAGCGTGGTGGATGAGGCGTTCGCCAACCTCGGCAACGGACCGACCATCGCCACGGGCGACGACGTCCGGATGGCCTCTGAACTCTTCAAGTCCATGACACGCAACCAAGTGGTTCGGCTGATCATGCAGGCAAGTGCCGACGTCATGGGTTCCGACGCACGGCAGCGGGGTTAGACAGGGCTATGTTCACCCTTCGCTTCGACATGCGAGCGCCCTCCATCGGAGCGCCGGCCACCGAGTTATACGCCGCGGCCAGTGAGATGTCGGCATGGGCCGAGCAGCATGGCTGTATCGCCGTCGTACTGTGCGAACACCACTGCGCAGACGACGGTTACCTGCCGTCGCCGTTGCTGCTCGGCGCGGCCATAGCCGCTCGCACCAAGCAGCTGATGCTGAATCTGACGATTCTGCTGCCCTTCTACGACCCGGCGCGGCTGGCCGAGGACATCGCCGTGCTGGATCACATCAGCGCGGGAAGAGCCACCTATGTATTCGGAATCGGCTATCGCACTGAGGAATACGCTCACTTCGGGCTCTCCATGTCCGACCGCGGCAAGCTGGCGGACGAGAAGCTCGGCGTGCTACGCCGCCTCCTTGCCGGCGAAGAGATCGAACACGACGGCAGGCGAATGAAAGTCACCCCACGACCGCGCACGCCGGAAGGCCCCATGATGAGCTGGGGCGGCGCCAGCCTGGCGGCCGCGCGGCGTGCCGGCCGCAACGGTCTCGGGTTGCTCGCCAACGGCGGAGTGCCCGGAATGCGGGAAGCGTACGAAAATGCGTGCCGCGACCACGGGTTCGAGCCCGGCTTCGTCCTCATCCCCGAGCGCGACGCGGCGACCAACTGCTTCGTCGCCGACGACGTCGACGCGGCGTGGGACGAGATCGGCAGGTACCTCCTGCACGACGCGATGGCGTACTCGCAGTGGAATCCCGACAACGCCGTGTCCGCCAGCATCAGCACCGCCACGACCGTCGACGAGCTCCGCAATACGTCGTCACATGTGATCCTCTCGGTCGACGAAGCGCGGGAGCGCGTCGCGGCCGGTGAAATGTTCAACATCTCGCCCCTATGCGGCGGGATACCGCCCGCGATCGCATGGCCCTACTTGAAGAGATTCGCCCAGCTGCAGTAGTCGGAAAGGACATGAGATGACCCTTGACCGGGTGGCGCTTCACGAGCGGAGTGCCTTCGCGAAGTGGGAGGGCTATGCAACACCTCCGGCCACGCATCGTGACCTTCGAGCACCAGCACCAGCGCCGTCCGGCTGCGCTGATGCCCACTACCGCAATGCGGCACAGGATCAGACTTGGGTTAGGGCAGCCGCGGTTCGGCGCCCTTAGGAAAACGCAGATAGGAGATTGAGCGATGGTGACTGAGGAATCCAGAAAGTACCGGGTTGTTCACGTAGGCACGGGACTGACCGGCAAGGAGGCACTCCGGGCAATCCTCGGTGATCCTGCACTGGAACTCGTCGGAGTCAAAGTGTCCACGCCCGAGAAAGCCGGAGTCGATGCGGGAAGCCTTTGTGGCGAACCGGAGGTTGGTATATCGGCAACCGACGACCTCGACGCGGTGCTGGCTCTGCGGCCCGACTGTGTCACCTACTGCGCCACCGCCGTCCGGCGCGAGAACGACGCGATCGCCGACATCGTCACCTACCTCGAGGCGGGGATCAACGTCGTGACGATCTCGACGATCCCAATGGTCTACCCGCCTGCAGCACCACCGGAGTGGCGCGCGGCCGTCGAAGCCGGAGCGGCGAAGGGCAATTCGACCTTCTACGCCACCGGCGCGGAGCCGGGCTTCATTAGTCTCAACATCCCTACTGCCCTGCTTGCCGGCGCCGGAAGCGTCGATTCCTACCGGATGGACGAATACGCGCTCGACCTGGACAAGTCCTATCCCATCTGGGAAGTCCTGCACGAATCCATGGGTTTTGGAAAGCCGAACGGGCACGTGCCCGCCCGAATCGCATCGGGCAAGGTCACCCACGACTGGGAGACCGTGGTGCGCTACGTCGCCGACATCCTCGGCCTGGAACTCGATGGAGTGGAACTGGATTGGGAAACACTACTCGCGCCAACGGATCTGCAGACCGCCCTCGGCACTATTGCTGAAGGGACGATTTGCGCACACCGCTGGCAGCTGGCCGGCGTCATCGATGGGCGGTCAGTGGTCGCGGTGCAGTATTTCGCGACGGTGAGTTCCACACCCTGGCCGCATCGTTGGCCGCGGCCGTCGAGGGAAAACCAAGGCGGCATGGTCATCCGGGTCGAGGGACGGCCCAGTATGTCCTTGGAGCTGTACTTCGAGCAATCGCCCTCGGATCGGGTCAATCCGGGTGTCGCGGTGACAGCGCTGGCGGCGGTCAACTCCATACCCGAGGTCGTAGACGCGGCACCTGGCGTGCTTGGCTCTCCCTTGGCGGGTCCAGCAGCTGTGAGCAGGCAATCACGAACTAGATCTCTCCCTTACACCGTTACCCGCTAATGGCGCGGCCGAGGACCACAACAGACACGCCGACGCGCGCCCATTGGCGAACGGATCAATTATGGACAGCCGGTCAAAGCGCCAGACCTCAGCCTGCAATGCTGCCTTCACGCAGGAAGTTCACGGTGTAGGCCTGATACGTCAGGCTGTCGCGATCGAGGCCGATGAGATCGAGGCAGGGATACCACTCCCGTGAATCGACGAACCACTCCCAACGGTTGATATGACCGTCCTCGTCAGTCCAGACGTAATCCCATTCGTGAAGCTTGAGCACAGTCCCGTCGGCCAGCGTTCCCGCATAGGTGTCGCGCACCGCAAACCCCCAGTCGGCAGGCCTGCAGTCGAACGGGGTAACGATTCGAAAGTCGGGCATGTGCTTCCACCACATGCGGAATTCGCAGGTAAGCATGTCGCCGTCGGGTGCGTAGTGTTGCATGGCCGCGAGAACCTCTTCGGAGGCGAGGTCGGCCATCACATGATCGGCGCCGCCATTGAAAAGGGGGCACATCATTACGGCGTCTGGCGCGTAGATCCACTCATCACCGTAAGTGATCTTTTTCGTCTCCGGGGCCCTAGCGTATGTCTCCCATTTTGCGTGGGCCAGCCTGCGGTGCAAGGCAATTCGATCTGAGGTCATGCTTCTTCCTTCCTGCGCACCGGCACATTGGACCACCCACAAACATTGGCCATCGCCACCCGCCGCAGTCCGCTGCGGTCGACTTCGTAGTCAGGGAGGAGATCGAGCAGCGCCTCGAGCGCGATGCGGCTCTCCATCCTTGCCAGCGCCGCCCCCAAACAACTGTGCACGCCATACCCGAAGGCGAGGTTGAAGCCCATTCTGCGCTCCCGGTCGATGTCCAGCCGGTCGGGATCGGGGAACATCCGTTCGTCGCGGGTCGCCGAGCCCGTGACAAGCAGGACTGCGCTCCCTGCGGGAATGGTGTTGCCGTGCAAGGTCACATCGCGGGTAGCGGTGCGTACCTGGTACTGCGAGGGCGCCTCATAGCGCAACAATTCTTCTATGGCGGCGGGCACCTTACTGCGGTCCTTCTGCAACTTCTGCCACTGATCGGGAAAGTCGGCGAAGGCAACCATGGCGTTGCCGACGAGCTTCGTCACCGTCTCGGCGCCCGCTCCCCCAAGCATGGTCGCGAATCCGGTGATGTCGACGTCGGTGAGCTTCTCCACCTTCCCGTCCCGCTCGACCTCGGTCTCGATGAGCCGGCTGATCATGTCGTCACGAGGTTCGGCGCGGCGCTGCTGCACCAGGTCGTAATAGTAGAGCCCGGTTTTCATCGAGGCTTCCCGGCCTGCGGCGGTGGTGGCGATCCCACCGGGGTGGCGTTCAAGGAGCAGATCCAGCCAAATGCGGATCTGGTCGCGGTCCTGCTTGGGCACCCCGAGCATGGTGGTGATGACCTCATTCGGGAACAGCGCCGAGAAATCGGCCACCACGTCGAACGACGACGGGTCGAGGGCGTCGACGCGTTCGTAGACTTTCTCGCGCACCATGTCTTCCAACGCCGCGATGGCGCGCGGCGTGAATACGTTGCTCACCAGCCTGCGCATCTTCTGGTGTTCGGGCGGATCCATCGAGATGATCACTTTGGGCACTGGTATCGCGTCGTCGTGCGCCTGAACCATATCCAGCGTCGCACCCTTTGCCGACGAATAGGTTTCGTGGTCCTTGGTAGCGGGCGCCACGTCGTCGTAGCGGGTCAGTGCCCAGAAATCCCACTTCGGGTTGTAGTAGACGGGCGCACTGTCGCGCAGGCGTCGGAAGGTGTCGTACGCCCCGTTGAAGAAATCTTCAGAGAACGGATCGAATTCGACATGGCCTTCCGAGACCTGATGTGGCGCAGGAGGAGTCACAGAATCGCTCCGGCCTCTTTGTAGGCTTCGATGGTGTCCCAATCCAGACCCGCTTCCATCAGCACCTCCTCGGTGTGCTGTCCGTGCTCGGGCGCTCCCGAAGGGGTAACGGCCGTTTCGTCGAATTGGACGGGGTTGGTGGGCAACGAGTACGGCGCTCCGCTCATCGTCGCGGTCTTCGCGACATAGCCGTTCGCGGTCACCGCCGGGTCCTGGCACACCTCCCCCGGCGTCTGCACCACACCCCAGGCGCCGGACAGGTCTGCGAGCGCCTCACGCCATTCGGCGAGTGTCCGCTGGGCAAACGCTTCGTCCATCAGCGAGATGAGTTCCGCTCGGTTGGCGAATCGCGTTGCCGCCTCGGCAAATCGCGCATCAGCGACGAGCTCGGGTAGGCCGATGGCGCGCATCGCTTCGGCATAGAACTTGTCCAGTTGCAACATCATCAGCTGGACGTAGCGATCGTCTTTCGTGCGGTAGGTTCCGACCAACGGGTTGGGCGCGTCGGCGTGGCGCCAACTCGGAACCGCACCGCCGCCATGAATCTGGCTCACGGCGATGTCGGGGCTGAGGTTCCAAGCCGCAAGCCCGAGAAGGGAGACATCCACTACCGATCCCTCACCGGTGGTCGCCTTTCGATACAGCGCGGCCGCGATGCCCCCGGCGATCGTCATTCCGCCGAGCAGGTCGCCGAAGGCGGGTCGTGAGCGCACCAACTCCTCAGCGTCCTCGGTGAGCATGGTGGCGATGCCGCCGCGTGCCCAGTAAGAGACGCCGTCATAGCCGGGCTTGTCAGCGTCGGGCCCCTTCGGGCCGTGGCCCGACCCGCGTACGTAGACGATGTTGGGGTTGGCGGCCCTGATGTCGTCGACGTCGATGCCCATCTTCTTGCGGCGGCTTGGTAGGTAGCTGGTGAGGAACACGTCGCAGGTGGCCGCGAGCTTGCGGACGACGTCTTGGCCGCCGGGAGTGCTCAGATCGACGCCGATGGACTTCTTGCCCCGATTGGGAATTTCGATCATGTAGTTGACGGCGCCGCCACCCTCGTCGACGATGCCCATCGTGACCAAGCCACGCTGCGGGTCGCCTCCTTCCCGCGGCTCGACCTTGATGACCTCGGCACCCCATTCCGCAAGGACTGCACCGGCAGACGGTACGAAGGTCCACGCGGCTACCTCCAGCACGCGCACGCCGCTGAGTACTTTGTCGACGGAAATGACGGCCTCCATTGGTCGCGATGGGACGGATGCGGGTCTACGACAGCCTAGCAACGGCGGAAACTCCTGCTTACACAGCCGAGAATGTCAGTTTCCGCTGAGTTTGTAAACCGCAGGCCGGCCAGGATGTCCGGACCCTACGGGCGTGCCGACAGCCGTTCGGGCAGGGCCGGATCGCCGTCGGCCCAAAAGGCCCGCCAGGTCGGCATCCGTTGAGGCATGGCCGCGCGCAACCGAACGTCAGTCGGCCAGCGCATGAATTCGGGCCCCGGGCGCTCCGTCACGTCGACGGAGTACCAGGGGTGCTCCCGCCGCTTGACGAAACACCACCGGCCGTCGCGGCGCTCATAGACGTCGTCGTAGCGCATGGTGATCACGTACCATCCGTCGCCGTCTTCGTGTTCGGCGCGGCAGTAAATCGCTCCGATCGCATGATCGGCGTCGACGAAGTCGAACTGGTGACCGCAGATTAGGTGGATGCTGCGGTAGAACCGTCGGAGCACGCGGTCGTACCAGCGCTTCAACGCATCCCTGCCGCGCCCCTCGGCGCCCGCGTCGACATCGTCGACGAACAACGCCACCAATGCATCGAGATCACGGGCATCGAGGGCCATCGCATACTTGCCGGGCAACTGACTGATCGCGAGGCTCGACTCGACTCGGTCCAACCGGTCATCGGCGCTCGAACTCTTCAACCCTGTGGCCATGGCCGTATTGTAGGCTCAAGCCGCCGAATGAGAACCGCTGTTCTCGTCTGCCGAGAAGGCTACTATTCTGCGCTCATGCCCTTTCCGACGATCCTGCCCACGATCCCTGCACTGGTGAGGTATTGCGCGGCGCGTTTCGGCGATAGGCCGTTCCTCATCGCCGACGGGCGGAGATTGTCCTACGCCGATCTCGACCGGCGTTCAGCCGCCCTGGCCGCCGCACTGTTGGCACAGGGCATCAACAAGGGTGACCATGTCGGTATCCTGATGCCCAACAGCGTCGACTGGGCACTGGCGTGGTTTGCCACCACACGCATCGGTGCGGTCGCCGTTCCGCTCAACACCTTCTACCAGGCCTCCGAACTGGCCTGGACCGCCCGCCACGCGGACCTGAGCGCGATCTTGGCGTGGCCGCGGTTCCGCAATCACGACTTCTTGACCCGGTTGGAAGATGCACTGCCGGGTCTCGCCGGTCAGGACCGGCCAGGTCGCATCATGGTCCGCAAGGCCCCGTTCCTACGGACCGTCGCGGTGTGGGGACCGTCCGATCGGACCTGGACGACGAGGATCCACGCCGACGGCGCGCTGCCGGCCGCCGAGGCCGACTTCCTGGTCGACGTGGAATCGTGTGTGACCCCGGCCGACGAGGTGATGATCATCTACACCTCGGGCAGTACCGGTGACCCGAAAGGGCCTGTGCACACCCATGGCACGCTGGTCCGCCACACCTACAACCTCACCTTCATGTACGCCGTCACCCACGACGACGTGATGTTCACGTCCATGCCCTTCTTCTGGGTGGGCGGGCTGATCACCGGATTGCATGCGGTAATCCACCACGGTGCGACCCTGATCACTCAGCCCGCGTTCGATGCAGGAGAGGCGTTGGAACTCATGGAGCGACACCACGCGACCATCGCGCTGGGCTGGCCGCAGCAGGGTAAGACGCTGTCCGAGCATCCCGACTTCTCAGCACGCGATCTGAGTTCGGTGCACCGCACCAGCATGCCCGCGATGGTGCCACCCCAGTATCAGCCCAAGGGCTCCAGCGGCCTGGGAATGACCGAGCTATGCGGCAATCACCTCGGCGTCGATCCGTATCTGCCGCAAACGCCCGATCGGTCCGAAACCGGCGGCCCACCAATCGAAGGGCTGCACCACCTGATCGTCGACCCCGACACTGGACAGCCGGCGCCCATTGGTGTGACCGGCGAAATCTGGGTGCGCGGGTACTCGTTGATGCAACGGCTGCACAAGTGTGAGCGCGAGGACGTGTTCACGCCGGATGGCTACTACCGAACGGGCGACTGCGGCGTCGAGTACGACGACGGTTGGATCAAGTTCACCGGACGGTTGGGCGACCTGATCAAGACGGGCGGTGGCACCAACGTCACACCCAGCGAAGTCGAACTGGCACTGGCCGACTGCGGCGGCGTGCTCGAGGCATACGTGGTCGGAGCGGAGAGCACTGAGCACGGAACGGTGGTCGCAGCGGTGGTGGTGCCACGCGGCGAATCCACACTCGACGCCGAGTCTTTGCGGGTTCAACTGCGCGACCGGCTGTCGGCGTACAAGGTCCCGAAGTACATCTGGGTCACCGCCAAGCGAGACCTTCCGTTCACCGCGACCGGTAAGGTCAAGAAGTCGGAGCTGGCGCGGCAACTCAGCGAACGGTTGCGCTCGACTAGGGGCTAACCGGCTGCCCGTCGGCCATATTCGTGGTCATGAGTGTCAACGGGATGCCGAATAACGGCTCCAGTTTGACTTCGGTCAACTCGAATCCCTCGCCGTGGTGCCGCTGCCGGAAGTCGGACTTGACGCCGTACCTCGCGGCGATGTGCTCGCCCGCAGCGCAATCCGCCGTGCGCACAATGACGGAGAACAGTCCGTCGCCGTTGCGCGCGAGGAAGTCCGCTGCGGTGCCAGCGTCCGTTGGCGCCGCGGCCGTGGGGGCGATGAGCTCGAATCCGCGGTCCCAGTCCAGGCGGACCTGCAGACCAAGCTGCTCGAGCTCGAAAGCCTGGAATCGAAAGCCCAGGGCGCTCAGGTAATCGGCAGCATGATCGAGCCGCTCGAGTCCGATCGCGAAGACAACGTGGTGCAGCTGAGGCAGCGAGGACGACATGTCAACGACTCTACGAGCGCATAAAGACAGATTTCAATTACCGGAAATAACTATTCTCATTGCGGTAGATTCGCGGCTGCATACCCACACGTCCTGGCGGAGAGGCGCTTCGTGGCACTCGAACAGTTCAACCTAGAGGGTCAGGTCGCAATCGTCACCGGTGCCGGGCGCGGCGTCGGCGAGGGTATCGCCAAGGTACTCGCCGAAGCCGGTGCCACGGTCGTTGGTACGGCGCGGACCTCGTCTGAGGTCGAGCAGACGTTCGACGAGATCGAGAAGTCGGGCGGCAAAGGCCTCGCAGTCACGGCCGACGCGCTGCAACGCGCCGACAGCGAGCGCGTCGTCCAGACCGCGGTCGACACCTTCGGCCGCATCGACATCTTGGTCAACAACGTCGGTTTCGCAACTTACGGCCCATTTCTGGGCCTGACCGACGACAACCTTCGGGAAACGTTCGACTATTGTGTCACTTCCGCGTTCACCATGAGCCAGCTGGCCGTACCGCACATGTTGACGGTGGGCCGGGGTTCGATCGTCAACATCTCCTCAGGAGCGGGCCGATTCGGGATCCGGGGATTGTTGCCCTACTCGGTGGCCAAGGGTGGGCTCGAAGCCCTGACCCGCGCCATGGCACAGGAGCTCGCCCCCAAAATCCGCGTCAATGCGATCGCCCTGGGTGCGTTTATGACCACCGGACTGCAGTCCAGCTTCGACCTGATGCCGGGCTCCGAAGAGAAGCTGAAGGAGATGACGCCGCTGCATCGAATCGGTGACGTCGCAGACCTCGGCCGGCTGACGTTGTACCTGTGCACCCGCGATTGCTACGCGACGAACTCGACCTTCATTGTCGACGGCGGCCTCCAGGGGCCGAATTCCTCTCTGCCCATCCCCGACCTGTAGCCAGACGCGCCCACAAAGGAGTAACAACCATGGCAGAGAAGGTTTTACGCGTTGCCGTAATATCGACGGGCGGTGTCGGAAGCATCGCGTTGCGGGCCATCCACCGGCGCGCACATCTCGATCTGGTCGGCGTATGGGTGCACAGCCCCGAAAAGACGGGGCGCGATGCCGGCGACATTGTCGGGCTCGGCCCCATCGGAGTGACGACCACCGCCGATCTGGACGACATCATCAGGCTCAAGCCCGACTGCGTGGTCTACGCGGCTTTGGGTGCCGACATGGATGCGGCCGCAGTTCCCGACTATATCCGTCTTTTGAAGGCCGGCATCAACGTCGTTACGACCAACACACCGGGAATGATGTTTCCCGACAGATGGATTCCAGGTCTGGCAGACCAAGTGCGAGCGGCAGCGCTGGCCGGTGGCGTCACCATATACACCTCGGGTATCGAACCGGGGTTCGCCGGTGATCAGTTCGCCGTCATGCTGTCGACGTTGTCCAACACCATCCGGTCGGTCCGCGCGCAGGAGATCTTCGATTACTCGGCCTACCCCAACGAGTACTCGATGTTCGACGCGATGGGCTTCGGTCGTCCGCTGGACTTCACGCCACTGCTCGAACTGGAGGGCGCACAGCGGTTCGCCTGGGGACCACCTATCGGTCTGGTGGCGCGGGCCCTTGGCGTCGAACTCGACGAAGTGACAGAACGCTACGAGCGCGTGATCACGCCACGCGACCTCCACGTCGCGTGCGGGTTGATCCCGGCAGGCACCTGTGGGGCGGTGCGCGCCGAGACGACCGGGATGGTCAACGGCCATCCGGTGATTGTCATCGAACACATCAACCGCATGGCACCCGATCTGGCGCCCGAGTGGGCGTCAGCACCGCACGGCACCTACCGCATCGTCATCGAGGGCGAGCCACACATCCACTGCGATCTTCGGTTCGGTACCGAACCGACCGCGCAGTCAGCGAACGACGATGCCATGCAGGCGACGGCCATGCGCGTGGTCAACGCAATCCCGTACGTCATCGATGCGGCACCGGGCATTGCCACCTCACTCGATCTGCCGATCACCGCACCTCGCGACGCGTTGGATTTCGGCTAGACGGTGAACATCGGGCCGCGCGGGGCGCCCCTGACCTCGTTGCCGCCGTCGATCGCAAAGCTCTGCCCGGTCATCCAGCTCGACTCGGGGCCCGCCAGATAACGGACGCCGGGCGCGATATCGTCGGACACCCCGAGGCGGCCCAGCGGAACGCGCTCGAGGAAGCTACTGGTCAACTCCTCTAAGTGAATGTAGCCCTGGGTCGTGGCCGCCTCGGTCAAGCCCGGCCGGACGGCGTTGACACGAATCCCCTTGGGGCCCAGCTCGGATGCGGCGACCCGGATCATCATCTCAAGCGCCGCCTTTCCGGCCGAGTAGTGCCCAAGGCCCTCCATCGGAATCTTCGACGACGTCGACGAGATGAAGACGATCGAACCGCCATTCGTCATGAGCGGGGCCGAGTAGCGCAACGCCAGGAAGTTCGACCGCAGATTGCCCATCACGAAGTTGGTGAAGGTCTCGAGGTCCTGCTGGATCAGCGGGCCGGTGCCTCCGATGGCCACCGTGCCCAAGACGATGTCCAGTCGGCCCTTGATGTCATGGGCCGCCTGGGCGGCCGCCGCGACGGTCCCCTCGTCTTCGGGATCGCCCTTCTTAACGACAATTTCGGCATCCGGGACTGCGGCGAGGATGCTGTCGCAGGCCGCGTTCAGGCGCTTGCTCGATCTCCCCAGAAGGTACAGCGCCGCACCGTCAGCGGCGAGCAGCTTAGCGCTCGCCTGGGCAATTCCGGCTGACGCCCCCAGGATGAATGCCGTCTGACCGTCGAGTACGCCCATGCGACCCCGCTTCCTTAATGTATCGGCAGCAGAATACTAATTCTCCTTAATGGGTAAAGGAAGTTCTCAGAACCAACGCGGTGATGTACCGTACCCGTGTGGCAGATATGAGCGGCAAGGTTGTACTCATCACCGGGGCCGCTCGGGGCCAGGGCCGGGCTCACGCCGTCCGGCTGAGCGCCGACGGCGCCGACGCCATCCTCGTCGATCTTTCCGGCCCCCTGCCACCAAGCGTTCCCTACGATTCGGCCACTCCCGAAGATCTGGCGGAGACCGCAGAGCTCGTCACCGCCAACGGCAGTCGCGCCGTCACCGCGATCGTCGACACCCGCGACCATGACGCCCTGTGCGCAGCCGTCGACAAGGGAGTAGCCGAACTCGGCAGGCTCGACGTGATCGTCGCCAATGCGGGGATCTGTTGTCCTGCTCCCTGGGACCGCGTCTCCCCCATCGACTTTCAGGACACCGTCAACGTCAACCTGGTCGGGACCTGGAACACGGTCATGGCCGGAGCGAAGCACATCATCGCCGGCGGACGTGGCGGGTCGATCATCCTGATCGGATCGGTGGCGGGAGTGAAAGTGGAGCCCTTCATGGTGGCGTACACGGCAAGCAAGCACGGCGTGACCGGGCTCGCCCGCTCATTTGCGGTCGAACTCGGCCGCTACGACATCCGGGTGAACAGCCTTCATCCCGGATCGGTCGCGACACCCATGGGTAGCGGGCGGATGATCGAAGCGATGCAGGAGGCGGCGGAGTCCTATTCGCATCCGCAGTACGGTTTCAGCAAGCAACTGATCCCCAACGCGGTGACGATGCCCGAGGACGTCGCCAACGCCGTTGCGTGGCTGGCCTCAGATGAGTCGAGGTTCGTCACGGCCGCCGCGATTTCCGTCGACGTCGGGGTCGCCCAGGCGTAGCAGGACGGCGCTCAGTTCGGCGGGTCGGGCAAAAACGGTGAGTGGCCACCGTCCAACTCGATGACGCGAGCACCGATCCGGCCGACCGCGTTGCGCCGGGCCCAAATCTCGCCGACCGCGCGGTCATCGCGCATGAGCACGTAGTCCGAGGGCGTGTCGGGCCAGCGGTCGATCGGACAACGTTCGATGAACACCGTAAAGGATTGATGTCGCAATTCTTCGAACGCTTTGCGCCCCAGGGCTTCTGGGCAGTCATGATAGAAGCCTTCCCGCACCGCCTCCCAAGACAGGCCGAAGGGGCCCTCACCCTGTTCTTGCGGCTCCGGAAAGGCGATCGCATCGGGGTTGGCGGCCAGGTGGTCGGCGAACGACTGTCCGGGCACGGGCAGGAGGCCACCGACGAAGACCATTCTTTGCACCGGGTGGAGCGTGGCGATGACCGGTGTGCACAGCCCCGAAAGTGAATGTGCCACAACGACAATATCCTCGATGATGTCGGGGGACTCGGCACCCCCCTGCGCTCCCTCGATCGCGTCGATCGCTACGCGCGCCCATTCCAGGGCACCCGCCGAGTCATCATCGACCGGAAGATCCGGCGCAACGACCCGATGACCACGCCGCGCGAGCTCCACGGCGACCCGGTCCCAGCACGAGCCATCATGTAGCCCGCCGTGCAGCAGCGCGAAGAGCGTCATGCCCGGGTCCGCGAGAGCCGGGTGGCGATCCCCGGGCCGGCCAACGGCAACCCGATGACGCGTGTTTGAACTACTTGTTCGGTGTGGCTCACTTGTAGAAGGGTCCCGGTTTGCCCGACTTCTCGAGATGGCCGTAAGGGTCGTAGACCTTGATGTTCGGATACGGGTTCTGCTCGTACGCGGGCTTGGACAGTCCCGCGGTACGCAGCCCCGCCAGTATGGCCAGCGGGACGGCGAACGATACGAGCCCCACCGAAACAGACACCAGGAGCTGGCGCGTCAGCGTCAATTTGCCGCGACCCAGTAGCCGGCGGGCGATCCGGTTGATCAGTATCAGCTCGCCTCCTTCGTCCCGGACGCACATCACGGCCACCATCGCGAATATGAATGAGTCGTAGACCGCCATGATGAGTGGGAAGTGAATGTGGCCGATCTGCAACGTCGGTCCGACTGCCTCGGTGTAGTAGAAGATGCCGAACCTCATCCAGGTGAACTGGACGACTCCGTTGAGCGGCAAGGCGATCACGAAGGCGCCGAGAGCGACAGCGGCAAGCCGATGACGCGCCAGCCAACTCGTGGGCCGAATTAGTGGCTCGAGGAATCGATCGTGCAGTTGCAGAATCCCCAGACCGGTCAACAAGTAGTACGCCGCGTAACCCCCTAGAAAGGACAGCGCGGGTTCCAGGTTCGGCGAGATGTTCACGTACGGCCATGACAGCGGGAAGTGCAACATCCGCGGGTCGAAGATCGCGAACGTTGCCCAGTTGGCCAATGGATCCAGGGCGCCGGTGATCAGCCCCGCGAACGCGATCACCACCGTCCAATGCACCTTGCGTTGCCTCACCGAGAGCCACACCAGGGTGGCGATCAGTCCGATGGCCATTGGAACTGAGCTCAAGGCGACCGCGAGCGGCCAGTTGTCGAACCCGAGGAACGGCGGATATGGTGCGGTCCCCGGGTTTGGGTTGGTGGTGCGCGGATCCCCGTGCGTACCCGATTGCATTGTCGCGACAGTCACGAGCGCGAACACCAGGTATCCGACGATGAAGCACACCCATCCCGCGCTGGACAACGACGGCGAACCACCGACCCGAACGGGCCCTGCGGACCCGGAAACGGAGCTGGTGCCAACCATGTTCGTCATGCCAAACCTTGACATCCTCGCAAGTCCGGAAGCCTGATCCGATGAGAATATGCGTTATCGGCGGTCACAAACAGCCTTTGGGGCGGGTTGATCCAACTTCAACCCGACGTCTCGGCGGATGTTGCGCTGTTGCCCTTGATGACGGGCATGTTCGTCCACGCGCCACGGTCGTCGCGATACCAACCGGCGGCGGCCAACGCACCACCATCGGCATGCACCACGGTCCCCGACACCCATGCGGCCAGCGGGCTGGCGAGAAACAGCACGCAGCCCGCGATGTCCTGCGGGGTTCCGAAGCGACCCAGCGGAATCCAGCGCGGAATGTTGTGCCGCTGCGATGGGTGAATCATGCGGTCCAGCGGGACCTGGGCGCTATCGGTGGTTTCCGGCGCCACGGCATTCACCCGGATGCCCTCTGGGCCCAGCTCGAGGGCGAGGCTCATCGTAAAGCCGGTCACCGCCGCCTTGAAGGCCCCGTACACCGCGAACTGCGGTATGCCCCGGAAGCCCTCGATCGACGAAACGTTCGTAATGCTCGCGCCGCCGGCGGCGGCCCGCAGCAGCGGCAGCATGACCCGGCTGACCAGGAAGATGTGCTTGAGGTTCACCCGATATATGTCGTCGATCTGGTCGTCCGTGAGCCGCTCGAAAGGTGTCGGCCGCGTCACGAAGTGGCCGACATTGTTCACCAACGCGTCGAGGCGCCCGTACCGGCTGCCGATGGCATCGGCAAGCGCCGACATGTCGGCCGCCTCGGTGGCGTCGCCCGTGACGACGAGCCCCCGATCGTCGAGTGCGCTGCGCAGTTCCTGCGACCGCGCCGGGTCGGCCTCGAGCGCGACCACCGACGCGCCCAGGTCGGCAAAGGCCGTCGCCGTGGCGCGCCCGATGCCCGCGCCACCGCCGGTGACGAGCACTACCTTGCCCTTGAAATCGATCATTGCGCCTCCTGTATTTGTCGCCGAAGCGCCGATGTTCGACCCCGACGGGAATATTGATTCTCACATGCGAGAATTACGGCTAACCTTCAGTGACGGATTCGGCCAGAGGAAGCGGGTTATGAGCGACCGGCACTCCAACATCGCTGGGACGCGGATGCTGATCATCGGAGCGTCCTCCGGCATCGGACAGGCGCTGGCAATCGCCGCCCACTCCAGGGGAGCTCATGTCGCGCTCGCCGCACGGCGAGTGGACCTACTGTCAGCACTGGCCAACCGGCTGCACGGGTCGGCATATGAACTGGACGTTTCCGACCCGAGGGCCGTAGAGACCGTCATCGACGATGTCGCCACCAACTTGGGCAAGCTTGACGCTGTGGTGTTCACCAGCGCCGTGGTGCCCTTCGTGCTGATCGAAGACACTGATGTTGAAACCTGGCTGCATTCGTACGCCGTCAACGCCGTCGGTGCTTCCCACGTGCTGCGGGCGGCTCTCCCCCACCTGACCGACAACGCCACGGTCATCGTCGCATCAAGCCACGATGTGGGCCGCCCCCGCGCCGGTGTGGCGGCCTACCACGCGAGCAAGGCCGCGCTCGACGAGATCTTGCGGTCATGGCGGGCCGAGCATCCCGAGCTGGCCGTGATCCGGGTTAGCGTTGGTCCCACTTGTGACACTGAGATCCTGCGCGGAGCCGACCGCGATCTGCTGGCCGACCTTTACCGGGCCTGGGCGCGCGCGGGCCAGATTCCCGACGAGATGTCCACGGTGGACGACGTGGCCAACGCGATGCTTTCCCTGATCGCCGTCTCACGCGCGAACCCCACCGTCGTCAGCGAGATCGTGCATCTTTCCCCGCGAATCGTCAAGAACCGGTGACGATTCCCGCACCGCGAAGGGCGGACGACTGAATGGATCTCGGTTTAAAGGGCGCCACGGCGGTCGTGACCGGCGGTAGCAAGGGGATGGGGCTGGCGATCGCGGAGAGTCTTGGGGCTGAGGGGGCCTGCGTGGCGATCATGGCGCGCGGCCGGGCGGCACTGGACTCGGCCGCCCAGCAGATCCGTTGCGCCGGCGCTCCAGAGGTACTTCCGATCAGCGTGGACATGGCCGACGCCGACTCCATTGCGGCGGCATTCGCAACCGTTGGTGGCACCTGGCACTCCCTGAACGTCTTGGTGCACACCGTCGGCCCAAACGCGGGCGCATTCGACGATCTCGACGACGAAGATTGGCACGCCGCATTCGACCTCGGCACGCTCTCCGCCGTGCGCTCCGTCAGGAGCGCATTGCCCCTGCTGAGATCGGCCGAGTGGGCTCGCATCGTCACCCTCTCTGCGCACTCGATCCAACGACAGAGCCCGCGTCTGGTCGCCTACACGGCGGCCAAATCGGCGCTCTCGAGCTTCACCAAGAACTTGTCCAAAAGCCTTGGAGCCGAAGGCATTCTTGTGAACTGCGTCTGCCCGGGGACCATTGTGACGGCGAGCTTCACCCAGATCCTGCGCGATGTGCTGGCCGCCGACGGGCTGGACGCGTCGGATCCGAAGGACGTGATGACGTGGGTCGAGAGGACTTACGGCCATCCGTGCGACATCGGTCGCGCGGGGCTGCCGGAGGAGATCGCTTCCGTCACCACTTATCTGGCGTCGCGACGCAATGGCTATGTGACCGGGGCAACCGTCAACGTGGACGGCGGGTCGGATTTCATCTGACGTCACGGCCATCCACCAGGCATTGGGAGTTGAGAAATTGACCGCGAGTTCCCGGCCCCTTCGGGTCATTCAGTGGGCGACCGGTGCCGTAGGCACTGAGATGGTCAAGACGATCCTCGACTACCGGACCGACCTCGAGCTTGTCGGAGCGCGGGTGTACTCCGATTCAAAGAACGGCGTCGACGTGGGCACGCTGGTGGGCCGGAACCCAGTCGGCGTCACCGCAACCACCGATGTCGCGGAGATTCTCGCGATGGACGCCGACGTCGTCCTCTATGCGCCGTCGTTCACCAGCCTCGACGATGTGTGCGCACTCTTGGAGACCGGCAAGAATGTTGCGACCGTGTCATTCCTTTTTCACCCCAGGCGCATCGGCGACGCCGACCGCCGGCGGCTGCTGGCCGCATGCAAGAAGGGCAACAGCACGATCCACGCCAGCGGCCTCAACCCGGGCAACCTGTCCGGCGTTTTGCCGCTCGCGCTGTCGGGTATGAGCCGCACTATCGACCGGTTCACCCTGCAGGAGCGCGCCGACTGGTCGCTGTGGGAGAGCACCGAAATAACCTTCGACGGAATGTGGTTCGGGCGACCGACCGAGGACATCACCCCGACGGCCAACGAGTTCCTGACGTTCAACACCGCCTTGTTCACCCAGCAGACCTGGTTCATCGCCGACACCTTGAACGCTGCGATCGACGATGTCACGGTCACCGTTGACGCGGTGCCGGCGACGAAGGACTTCGAGATCTTTGACCACCGGGTTCACGCCGGCACGACGGCGGGGCAGCGGTGGAACTTCGTGGGGAATCGTCGCGGCGAGCCGATCATCGAGTTCGAGACGCTGTGGACGGTCGGCGGCGAGTACCCGGGGCACTGGCCCACTCCGGATGACGGCTGGACGCTCACGCTCGAGGGTGATCCGTCCATGCGCGTGCACTTCTTCTGCCTGGCGAGCTTCTCGCGGCCGGCGACGGTCGCCGAACACGTGCGGGCCGGGCTCGTGGCCGTCGCGCTGCAGGTCGTCAACGCCATACCGGCGATATGTGCCGCGCCAGCGGGTTGCGCCACGATGGCGGATCTACCGCTAATCCGCAGCTACACGGGTTTCGGTGACGGGCCCATAGTCATCACAGATTGACGGAAGCCGTTCCAGCTCAGCCGCATACCCGAGAACAGTGCGCCGGCCCGCGGGCCGGTCAGGAACTCGACTGCGACTCAGGTTCGCGACACCACGCCACGTTCGGTCCAGTGCGCGACGAACGGGGTGATCGTCGAAAGGTCGTAGAGCCCCGACTCGGCCGCGATCACGGCCGGGATGGCGTTGATGGCGTGCATGGCAGTGGCCAGGCAGCCTTGCTCGGCGTGATCCTCGTTGTGGGAGCCGATCACGAGATGGAAACTCATGTTGGGCTTGCCCTCGAAAGTCACCGCATAACCGATCTCCGTCGGCCAGTCGGGGGCCAGATCGTCGGCCATGCGGGTTAGGTGCTCAACGGCGAGTGTGGTTTCGCCGCAGTCGACCACCACACCAAAACGCATGGCGCCTACGGTTCCTGCGGGGATCTCCCCCGCCGCGACTGTGAGCGCCCTTGGCGTGGTCGCGACTTCCCGGAATCCCTCGACGGATCGAATCTCAAGCCCGAGGGCCTGCGCGAGGACCGTCGCGCTGCCGATCCATGCGCTCGCCGCGTAGTCGGTGTTGGTCAGCAACGGGGTGGTGTCGTCCGGCGCATGGCCGAAGCCCATCGCATTGAAAATGAGATCGTGGCTGGCGTAGGTCGAGTAGTTCAGCACCTCCCGCACATTGATCCGGTCGGCGCGCTCGGTGAGCCGCGACAAGATCGGTGCCAGCGACTCGCCGACGAAGCCCGGATAGAGGCCGAGCCCGAGAAATGACGAACCGCCCGCACGACAAGCGTTTTCAATACCGTCGGCCAGCGATGCGTGCAGCGAGCGGGGATGGATGAACCGGCTACCGGTGGCCACCACGTTCTTGCCCGCCGCCAAAAGATCGCAGACATCGGCAAAGCAGCCGGGCGTATCGGTCTCCACCTTGCCCATGTAGAGCACCACATCGGCATCGGTACCGATGATGGCGTCCCGATCGGCGGACGTCAGCACCCCTGATTCCGGCAACCCGCACAACGTGCCCGCGTCAAGCCCGGCTTTGGCCGGGTCGTACACCCGCACGCCGACCAGTTCCAGGCCCGGCCTGCCCAAGACGTGACGCAGCGACATCATGCCGGTAACCCCGGTCGCCCATTGGATCACGCGAGTCATGTCAGACAAACCTCAATCCCATACCACGTCGAGCCGCGGCGGCGAACGGAACATCGTGCCGCTCACATAGGGCGGCGGGGCGGCGGGGTCGAGCCGCAAACCCGGCAATGCGTCAAACAGCGCGTTGAAGAACTTGGTGCTCTCCAACCGTGCCAAGTGCATTCCCAGACACAGGTGTGCTCCGTGACCGAACCCGATGTGCGGCTTGCGCTCGCGGAAGATGTTGAACGACTCCGGGTCCGGCCAACGCGTCTCGTCATGATTGGCGCTACCGAGGTTCACCATCATCGTCGATCCTTTCGGGATCTTGAGCCCGAAGAATTCGGTGTCGGTGCTGACCTCCCGGATGAAATTCAGCAGCGGCGTCTCCCACCGGATGCCCTCCTCGATCGCCTGTGGCAACAGGCTGCGGTCGGCGCGCACGGCGTCGAGTTGGTCGGTGTGGGTCAGTAGGGCCAGCGCGAGGCTCGCTGTCGATCGCGACGTGGTCTCCGCCCCGGCGGGCAGGAGATTGCGCATGAATCCGTAGATTTGCTCGTCGGACATCTTGACGCCGTCGATTTCGGCCTGCGACAGGATGGTCACCATGTCGTCCTTCGGCGACTTGCGTCGGTCGGCGAGCACGCCGATGAAGTACTCCTTCATCTCCGCCGACGCTTTCATGGCGGTCTCCATGTCGGCGCGAAAGCCCAGCAGGTCGATGGCCAGCCGGTGAAACTCGCCGATGTCGGACTCGGGCAACCCGAGAAGGGCCGCGATGATCCGGACCGGGATCGGCATGAACACCGCGTCTACCAGGTTGGCGCGTTTGTGGTCGCGAATCTTCGCGATCGTACGATCTACCAGCGGCCCAACGAGTTCCGCGTCCCAGCGTTTCATCGAGGACTTGGCGAACGCGAATTCGTGCAGGCGCCGGTAGATCGCATGTTCGGGCTCCTGCATCTCCAGGATCGTCGGACCCTGCAGCGGCCGCACCATATCCTCGTAGATGCGGGTGCTGAACGTGATGTTGTCGGTGAACACGGCCTTGACGGCGTCGAACGAGTACGCCGTGAACGTCTGCCTGCCCTCGGGCCCGTCGCGCGGGACGCCCATCTCCGGCCAGCCGGGATGAACGGGCGCCTTTTGACGCAACTCGCGCAGCAGCGGGTACGGGGTGGCGTCACCGTCGGCGCCCATCCCGGCGTTGAACTTCTCCTGCGCCTCGCGGATGCGCTGGTCGATGTCGTCCTTAACCGTCGGCTCCGTCACGTGCCACCTCGTCAGCCCGTCAACCTACATCTTGTCGGTTGCAAACCTACATGATGTAGGTTGGATGGACCAGAAGCTCTGCAACATCCCGAAAGCGCAACCTGGAGCGTCCGATTGGTTATTCGAGTGGTGCAGTGGGCGACCGGCGCCGTGGGCCGGGCGGCGCTGCAAGAGCTTATCGAGAATCCCCGTTATCAGCTGGTGGGGGTCCTGGTCTACGACCCGGCGAAAACCGGGCTCGACGCGGGCGAGCTTTGTGGTCTCCCGCCGACGACCGGCGTGATCGCCACGGCGGACAAGGACGAGATCGTCGCACTGGGCGCCGACGTCGTCGTGCACACGGCCAGCAAGGCACACGCCATCGAGACGAACGCCGAGGACATCTGCCGTCTGTTGGCCGCCGGGAGCACCGTCATCACGACCACGTCGTATAACCACTTACCCAGCTACGGCGCGGAGACTGAATCGGCGTTCATCGACGCCTGCCGGCAGGGCGGGTCGCGGTTCCACGCCGCGGGCGAGAACCCCGGGTTCATGTTCGAGCGACTGGTTGCCACGGTGACGGGGCTGAGCAAGACGATCGACCGCATCGATCTCTACGAGGCGACCGACGTTTCGGCCGTGGACAGCCGGCCGATGCTGGTCGACCTCATGGGCATGGGCAGACCACCGGAAGACGTCAGCATCGATTCCCCGATCATCAAAAAGCTCGACATGGCCTATCGCCAGGCGCTCAATGCCACGGCCGACGTCCTCGGGATCACCCTGTCGCACATCGACGTGGCGGTCGACGCCACCACCCTGCCACACGACATCGAAGTACTCGCCGGCACCATCGAGGCGGGAACGGTTGTCGGACAGCGATTCTCGTGGGTCGGGCACTTTTCTGGGCGTCCGCTGCTGGCCATTCACGAGGAATGGGTCCTCACCCGCGACCTCCCCCAGTGGGGCATGGCTCCGCTGGCGCCCGGTGAAAAAGCGCCCCTGATCCGCGCGGTCATCAAGGGCCAGCCGAGCTTCGAACTGCAGCTCGATGTGGGATTCGATGGCTCGGCGCAACCCGGTCAGCACGCCATGCCGGGCCACCTGATGATCGCGATGGGCGCGATTCGCGCGATCCCGTACGTGCTTGCCCAACCGCCCGGCATCGTGACCGCTCCGGTATTCGGCGCGATCCAACTAGCGTGAGGCGCGCGCGACCGCGCGGGCGATGTGGTCGCTTGGCGCCGCGTGGAAGACGTGCGCACTGCCGTCCGGCAGCACCCTGCGGGCGACGAGATAATCGGATCCCATCCAGCCCTGCCGGATGAACCGGCCGAACCGCAAAAATGTCCCCGGAGCGCCGCTGGCCGACGGGATGAGCTTGACCTGCTCGATCCCGTTCTTCACTCCCTCCCCGGTGAGCGGGCGCGCCGCCGCGAGGCCGCGCACGATCACGGTGGCCGCATCGTGCGACAGCCCGGGCATGGAATGTGCGGGCCGACGACCGTATCTGGCTTCGAAGCGGTCCAGGAAGGCCTGACCGACGGCGTTGCGCTCGTCGTAGCTGTCCAGACCAATCCAGCCGGACAGCTGCCGCCTCCACTCCGCGTTGATGTGCGCCAATTCGAAGGCCGTCGTCGTGTACCGCGGGGGGTCCCAGCCCGCAGCCAGCAGCGCGTCCGTAAACCCCCACAGGCCGTGCCCAAATCCCACATGCACCAGAGCGTCGGGGGCGGCTGCGCGCAACGCGGCGACCGCCTCCGACTTGTCGGCCTCCACCTGGGGAATCGCCACGGTGGCGACGACCTTCAAACCCGCTGCGTCGTAAGCCCTCTGAGCGAACGCAAGATACTCCTTGCCGATCAACGACGACTCGTAGGCGATGGCGATCCGCGATCGGCCGTCCCCGATCATCACCCCGGCGAGCATAACCGGCTCCTCCGGCATCGAGCCGTTGTTCAGCGCAAAGCACCACTCGCCCAGCGCGCCCTCCGATCCCGACAGGGTGACGATCGGAACGCGAGCGGTGGCCTCGACGTGGGAACGCAGCGGCACCACATTGTCCGATACCCACGGACCGTAGATGGCCAGACAGCCCTCGGCCACCAGCTCGTCGAAGGCCCTCTCGACCGCGGCGTAGGTACCGTTGGGCAAGCCAACCACGTTGCGCATGCACAGTTCGATCGGTCGATCGACCAGCCCGGATGACACGGCTTCGTCCATCACCAGGCGCAGTGCGTCGAGGCTGTCATCGTTGGTGTCCCCGGTGGTCGGATAGTCGTTCAGCAGGCCGACTTTCAGGGGAGCAACCGACCCGTACGCGCGAGCCTCGTCGTCTGGCATAGCGGCAACATACCGGATGAAGGTTGTCCAGGCCGATGCGCATCCCTATCCGCAAACCGGAAACAGTGGTTTACATAACCGGCATATCTGCCCTTTCGGGGGTGTACCTTTCGAAGGGGCCGCCCGAAGGAGACGCAATGACGCTCGCATCACCGCTGGAATCCCGCGCGCTGGCTGTCGAGAAGAAGTATCGCGTGATCCAGTGGGGCATGGGCAATGTCGGGACGCTGGCGCTGCGCCACTTCGCACACAACCCCCTCTACGAAGTCGTCGGAGTGCTCTGCAATCGTCAGGAAAAAGTCGGCAAAGACGTGGGCGAGCTCGTCGGGGTGGCGCCGATCGGCGTGCTGGCAACGACCGACAAATCTGCCCTGGAGGCCCTCGACGCCGACTGCGTTTTCTATGCACCACTCTGGTCCGACGTCGACGAGATCTGCCGCCTGCTCCGCGGCGGAAAGAGCGTCGTCGCCTCGGGCGGAGCGTGGTGGCATCGGACCGAAACCAACAGCGCGGACATCGACAAGATCGAAGCGGCGTGCCAAGACGGCGGTACCTCGTTCCACGGAGGCGGCATCCACCCCGGATACGCGGCGGACCTGCTAGTCCTGACGTTGGCGCGGATCGTCGGCAAGACCGACCACATCCACATCTACGAGGCGGTGAACTTCAACAAGGACACGTTGAAGTACTTGGACGAGATGGGTTTCGGCAAAACCCCGACCGAGTTCGCAAAGGGCAATCTCTTCCAAGACGCGTGGTCGTTGTTCGCGCAGTCCCTGACCATGGTGGTCGAGGGGCTGGGCAAAACGGTGGAGAAGTTCACGACGGACGTGGAGCTGGGCATGGCCACCCGCGACATCCCCTATGAGGGGACGCCGGACATGGACATGCCAGGCCTTAAGGGTGTGATCAAGGAGGGCACTGTCGCATCCCAACACCACCTCTGGACGGCGTGGGTGGACGGCAGGCCGTTCATCACGCTGCACGAGCTCTACTCGTTCATCGAACACGACGCCATCGACCCGAAGCCCGATTGGGAGCCGTACTACCACTACCGCGTGGTGATCGAGGGCGACCCAGGCACCGAGCTGATCCTGCGGGGCAGCCAGGAAGCCCGAGAGCACGCGAAGCCCGGCTACATCGGCTACGCCTGGACCGCGATGGAACCGGTGAACTCTATCCCCGCCATCTGCGACGCCCAGCCGGGCTTCAAGTCCCACGCCGAACTAGGTCTCATGACGGTTCGCGGGATCGTGCGCTGAGACGGCCCGGGCCGGCACTCAACATTCAAGCTGAAGGTTGCTACGATCTCGGCATGGCGAAGCGCGGCGGGGCGGACGAGGATCGACGCGCCCGGGGCGAGCAGACCCGCCGTGACCTGATCGACGCGGGTCGCGAACTGTTCGTCGAACACGGATTCTTCAACACGAGCATCAGCGACATCGTGACGAGGTCGGGCGTCGGGACGCGCGGCGCCTTCTACCACCACTTCAAGGACAAGGCCGAGCTGTTTCGAGCCGTATTCGAAGATGTCGAAAACGATCTCACCCTCCGCTCCATCGCCGCTCCCCCGCCGGGCGCGGACGCCTGGGAACGACTCACGCGCGGATTGCACGGATTTCTCGAAGCCGCACAGGAGCCCGCGGTGCAGCGGGTGATACTCGTCGACGGACCGGTGGTACTGGGCTGGCAGACCCTGCGTGAAATCCAGGAGGGCAACAGCATCGCCCTCATCAACGAGGTGGTCCGCGAAGCGATCGCCGAGGGCATCATCGACGATCAACCCGTCGGCGAGCTGACGCACATGCTTGTCGCCGCGCTCGAGGAGGCCTCGCTTCTGGTCGCGCACTCCGCAAACCCCAATAGGGCGCGTCGTCGGGCCGCCAAGATCCTCGACCGGCTTCTGCTCTCTTTCGCCGTCGAACCTCACACGATGCCGCGGCGCTGAACGTTGAAGCGAACTCGTGCGGGCCGCGCCACCGTTGTGGAAATGCATATTTCCG
Organism: Mycobacterium paraffinicum; assembly: GCF_001907675.1. Taxonomy (GTDB): domain Bacteria; phylum Actinomycetota; class Actinomycetes; order Mycobacteriales; family Mycobacteriaceae; genus Mycobacterium; species Mycobacterium paraffinicum_A. The sequence continues at coordinate 60,226 of NZ_MPNT01000006.1, read as the reverse complement.
TAAATCGAAATAGTTCCTCTGCTTAGCTGATAGCCTCGTTCTCAACCTCTGTGCGCAAGGAGACCCATGCAGCCCGAAGACATGATCTTGGTAAGCGTCGACGACCACTTGGTGGAGCCGCCGAACCTGTTCGATGGCAGGCTTCCACCCAAGTACGCGGACGCGGCGCCCCGGGTCATCCGCCGCCCCGCCGGCTCGGAACGCACCGCGGGCGCAACCCTCGGCACGATGAGCGCCAAGCTCGATGTCTGACAACGGACAACGCCCGTTGCGAGTCGCGGTCGTGGGCGCCTCCTCGGGTCTGGGCCGGTGCATCGGAATCGGGCTCGCACACCGGGGCGCGCACGTCGCGCTGTTGGCGCGTCGATACGACAGGTTGGTCGACGCGGCTAAGGAAGCGGGCAACGGAGCCGTGGCCGTGGCGTGCGACGTCACCAATTCCGACACCTGCCACGAGGCGATGTCCGAAGTGGTCGGCGCGCTGGGCGGTCTCGATGCCCTGGTGTACACGACCGGCATGGGCGTGCTCGCGCCACTGCGTGAGGTGACGGCGGAACAATGGGCGCAGCTGTTCGCCACCAACGTCACCGGGGCTTCGCTCGTCACGGCGGCCGCCGCGCCACACCTGGCGGCAACGGCGGGCTCGGCCGTATACCTGTCGTCGCTGAGTGCGTCCTATACAACTCCGTGGCCGATGCTCGGCGCCTACGCCGTGACGAAGGGCGCGTTGGACAAGCTCGTCGAGGCGTGGCGCATCGAACATCCGGAGATCGGCTTCACCCGCCTCGCGGTGGGCGATAGTCTCGGCGGCAGCGGTGACGCGCAGACCGAGTTCAACAAGGCCTGGGATCCCGACGCGTTGGAGGCGGCCATCCGATATTGGATGGAAAACAAGTACATGCTTGGTGGGTTGATCGACGTCGAGCATCTGACCGATGTGGTCAATTCCGTGATCCGTTGCGGAAAAAGCAGTTTCATCCCCTACCTGACACTTGCCCCGCGCACCTCCGACGCAGTGAAGGAACTTCGCAAATGGTGAACCACGAATCGCGAATGCTCATCGATGGCAAGCTCGTCGAATCCGTGACCGGGCGACATTTCGAAAACGTCAACCCGGCGACCGAAGAGATCATCGGCGCCACCAGCGACGGGACCCGCGCCGATATGGAACGCGCCATCGCCGCGGCTCGGCACGCGTTCGACAACACCGATTGGGCGCGCAACGGCGATCTCCGTGCCGCCGGGCTCCGGCAACTACAAGCGGCGCTCGAGGCCGAACGCGAGGACATCCGATCCGAACTCGTCGCCGAAGTCGGCTGTCCCGTGCTGTCCACTTACGGACCGCAGCTCGATGTACCGCTCAGGGAAGCCCTTACCTGGCCCGCGGACATGATCAGCGAATTCGCGTGGAAGCGTTCGCTTCCCGACAAGGACGCGTTCGGCATGGGCACCCTTACGACGCGCGAAGTCTGGAAAGAGCCGATAGGCGTCGTCGGCGTCATCACTCCGTGGAACTTCCCTTTCGAAATCATCCTCAACAAGATCGGCCCCATCCTGGCGATGGGCAACACGTGCGTGCTCAAGCCCGCACCGGACACACCGTGGAACGCAACCCGGATCGGCCGGATCATCGCCGAGCACACGGACATTCCCCCCGGCGTGATCAACATCGTCCCGTCGTCTGATCACCTTGTCGGCGAGGTGATTTCGACGTCGCCGCTCGTCGATATGGTGGCGTTTACCGGATCGACCGCCACCGGCAGGCGCATCATGGCCGCCGCCGCCGAGACAGTCAAGCCCACCTTCCTCGAACTCGGCGGCAAGTCCGTGTACTTGGTCCTCGACGAGGATGGTGACATCGGCGGCGCCGTCGGCGGCAGCGCGTTCATCTGCATGCATGCCGGGCAGGGTTGTGCGATGCCGACCCGCCTGCTGGTGCCCAACTCCCGTTACGACGAGGCCGTCGAAACCGTCAAGACAGCGATGGAGAACAACAAATACGGTGACCCGACGGATCCGTCCGTGCTGCAGGGTCCATTGGTTTCCAAGAAGCAGCACGACCGGGTGCTCGGCTATATCGAGAAGGGCAAGCGGGAAGGTGCCCGACTGGTCACGGGCGGCGGGGTGCCCAAGCACCTCCCGAAGGGCTATTACGTCGAGCCGACCGTGTTCGCCAACGTCGACAACAAGATGACGATCGCCCAGGAGGAGATCTTCGGACCGGTGCTGTCCGTCATCGGGTTCGACGGTGACGACGACGCCGTACGCATCGCCAACGAATCGATCTATGGCCTGTCCGGTGTGGTGTTCGCCAATGATCTCGACCGCGCCAAGTCCGTGGCGAGCCGGATCAGAACCGGCACCCTGGGCATCAACGGCGGCCTCTGGTACGGCGCCGACGCACCGTTCGGCGGCTACAAGCAGTCCGGCGTCGGCCGTCAGTGCGGGATCGAGGGGCTCGAGATCTTCACCGAGACAAAGACCGTCGGCTGGCCGGCCTCCTGACCGGACCCCAACGAAAGAGAGACAATGAAGTCCAAAGCAGCGGTGTTGCGCGGTGTCGGTGTCGATTGGGAAGTCACGGAAGTCGAGCTGGACCCGCCGCATACGGGCGAAGTTTTGGTCAGGATGGCCTACGCGGGGGTCTGTCACTCTGACGAGCACTTCTATACCGGCGACAGCGTGCCGACCGCGGAGATGGAAGAAATGATGCGGGCTTCGGGTATTCCGGTGCCTGAGTGGTTCCCGATGCTCGGCGGCCACGAGGGCTCCGGTGTCGTCGAAGAGGTCGGCCCCGGGGTGAAGACGCTCAAACCCGGTGACCACGTGGCCATCTCATTTCTACCCGCCTGCGGCAGCTGCCGATGGTGCGCCACCGGGTACACCTACCTGTGCGACGTCGGCGCAGACATCTACAGCAAGGCAATGACCACCGACGGCACCCGGCGCCGCCACCTCGGCGACGAGGACCTGATGGCGATGATGCAGGTCGGCACCTTCTCCGAGTACGTGGTGGCGTCCGAGCGTTCGCTGGTGAAAGTGAACGACTGGATCCCCCTGGATGCTGCTTCGCTGGTGTCCTGCGGTGTGACAACGGGTTTCGGATCGGGATCCGTCGCGGCAGGTACTGGAGTGGGCGACACAGTCGTTGTCATAGGTGTCGGTGGAATCGGCATGAACGCGGTGCAGGGCGCCAAGGTCGCGGGCGCCAAGCACATCGTCGCCGTCGACCCCAACGAGTTCAAGCGTGAGGTCGCGCCGACGTTCGGCGCCACCCACACCGCTGTCGACGCCGGTGCGGCGGTGGAACTGGTCAAGGAGATCACCTGGGGAGTCATGGCCGATCGTGTCGTTCTCACACCTGGGGTCGTCCCCGCGGACCTGATCTTTACGGCGATGATGTTGTTGCGCAAAGGCGGAACCTGTGTGCTGACCGGGATGGCCAAGATCACCGACATGATGGTGCCGATGGCCCTCGGCGACATGGTCAATTCCTGCAAGACCTTCAAAGGGGCGCTCTACGGCGAGATGAACCCGCGCGAAGCCATGCCCAAGCTGCTATCGATGTACGAGGCGGGCCTGATCAAGCTCGACGAGCTGGTCACGCAGAAGTACAAGCTCGACGACATCAACGAGGCCATGAAAGACCTTCGCGCCGGCAAGAACATCCGCGGCGTCATCGCCTTCGAGTGAGTTGCGAACCGACCAAGCAGCGCGCTGTCACGTCGCACGCTCGAAGAGCATGACGCCACGGTCGACCGCCTGACGTTCAGCTTGCCATCAGACCAAGGGCGCAATATCGAGAACTAGTCATCGCAGCCGGCATCGGCGATCGCCGGCCGGCGCCAATCCCGGTGATCGACAGTCCAAGTGCCGGAAGGTCATGTCCGACAACCCGGCCGGCCGCAGCCCAGGCACGGCGGATCCGCTCGATCGCAGAAACTGCCATTGACTAATGTCACCATTTAGTATTGACTGCGTTGCATGGCGGACGATGTTCCGACTCGCGGGTCATTGCGGTCCCGCGCTGCGGCGGCGATAAGTGCTTACACTCTGCGGCCGGTCACCGGCATGATCCCGCCCGAACGGGCATGGGGTTTGTGGCTGTCGCGCCAAATCATCGCCAGAATCATGGGAGCATTCGGGCCCTCGCTGGCGGGCACCCGCGTCGAATACGTCGATACCACTCTGCCCGACGGTCGCCGCATCAAGGGCGAATGGGTGTACGGGCCGCGCACGCCGACGAGTGAGATCCGGCGGGCATCCACAACTGTGGGAGCGATCTACTACGTGCACGGCAGCGGTTACGCCGTGTGCTCGCCAAAGACGCACCGGCGCTTCACATCCTGGCTGTCGTCGCTGACCGGCTTGCCCGTCTTCTGCATCAATTACCGGCTCGCGCCACGCCATCGCTTCCCCGCCGCGGCCGACGACGTCCGGGCGGGCTGGGACTGGCTGGTGCGAACCTGCAACATCTCGCCGAAACGGATCGTGATCGCCGGGGATTCGGCGGGCGGTCACCTGGCCGTCGACCTGTTACTCCAATCCGAGGTCGTCGCCGATCAGCCAGCCGCCCTCGCGCTGTTCTCCCCGCTGTACGACATCACCTTCGCGCGCTCCGTCGCCCGCGAACGGATGCGTCGCGATCCCGCGATCCGGGCCGCCAACGCGGCGCGCCTGGTGGGCATGTACCACGCCGGCGTCGACCCCACCCACCAGCGGTTGACGCTGAATGTGGCGGCCGGCCCGCCGCTTCCGCCCACCCTCATCCAGGCCGGCGGCGCCGAAATGCTTCAAGACGACGCGCGTCAGCTCGCCGCCGACATCCGGGCCGCGGGCGGCCGGTGCGAACTCCAGATCTGGCCGCACCAGGTCCACGTCTTTCAGGCCTTGCCCCGACTGACGCCCGAAGCCGCCAGGGCCGTGGCCTACGTCGCGCGCTTCGTCGCGCATGCGTTGCAAGACGCGCGTGTCCTGGCCGGGGAGGTGCACTGACATGCTGGACAGGCTGCTGGGCAGGTCGAAGACCAGCCGCGGCGCGTCGGCGGTGGTGACCGGCGCGGGAAGCGGCATCGGGGCGGCCTTCGCCGCCGAACTCGGGCGTCGTGGCGGCGCGGTCGTCTGCAGCGACATCGACGAAGCCGCCGCCCAACGGACGGCCGACGCGATCACCGAACGGGGCGCCAAGGCCACCGTGATCCGTTGCGATGTCTCAAGATTCGAGGATGTACAGCAGCTGGCCGAGCAATCACAGGCCTGGTTCTCCGGGCCACCAACGCTGGTGGTCAACAACGCGGGCGTCGGCGCCGGCGGTGCCGCCATCGGCGATACGCCGCTGGAAGATTGGGTGTGGACCTTGGGGATCAACCTATGGGGACCCATCCACGGCTGCCACGTGTTCACCCCGATGCTTCGGGAAGCCGGTCGGTCGCACGCTCCCCGCGGCATCATCAACGTCGCCTCCGCCGCGGCGTTCGGCGCGGCCCCGGGCATGGCCGCCTACAACGTCAGCAAGGCCGGCGTCCTGTCGCTCTCGGAAACACTGGCCGCCGAATTGGCCGGCACGGGGGTGCGCGTCACCGTGCTGTGCCCGACCTTCGTCAAGACCAACATCGTCGAGTCCGGCCGCATCAGCGAGGAGTCCAGCGAGCTGGCCAACAAGTTGATGCGCTGGACCGGATTCTCCGCGGAAAAAGTCGCGCGGATCTGCCTGGACGCACACGACCGCGGCGACCTGTACTGCATGCCGCAACTCGACGCCAAGATCGGCTGGAGTATCAAACGCCTGGCCCCGCAGTCCTATACGCGCGCCGCCGGGGCGGTATCGCGAATCAATCTGCCCTGATCACCCGATGCAAAGGAGCTCCCGATGGCCATCGACATGGAGGCAATGCTCGCCAAGATCAAAGATCGGCAATGGGCGCTCGCCGATATCGATTGGGACGCGCCCGGCGCCGACACCATCCGGCCCGAATTCCGGCCTAAGCTCAAGGCTTTCATGGCCGACCTGTGCTGGATCGAGAACGTGGGCGCCCGCGGATTCGCAGCGCTGGCGAAGAAGGCGCCCGACCCGACGCTGGCCGAGATCTACCGGTATTTCCACGCCGAGGAGCAGCGGCACGCCAACGCCGAGATGGCGCTGATGAAGCGCTGGGGAATGCTTGACGACGGCGAAGTTCCCAAGCCGAACGTCAACATCCGGCTCGCGATCCAGTGGCTCGACACCTACTCCGACGACATGCCGCTGTCCGTGCTGGGCACCGTCATACCGATGCTCGAGGTCGCCCTCGACGGCGCTCTGCTGAAGTTCTTGCTCGACACCGTGGACGACCCGGTGTGCCATCAGGTCTTCGAGAAGATCAACAACGACGAATCACGCCACATCGCCGTCGATTTCGCGGTGCTCGATATGATCGGCCACGCGAAGGCGCGCAAACTGGCCATCGAATTCGTCGGCACCATCGCGTCGCCGGGCGTGATCGTCGGCACCCTCATGTACATCCCGTTGCTCAATCGGGTCCGCAACGAGATGGCCGGGATGGGCATGGAGCCCGAGCGCCTGTACAACGCGGTCAAACGCTTCAAACAGCTCGGCGAGCGGGGCGCGCGTACCTCGCGGGTGCCGGCTTACCAACTGCTCAAGCGGCACGCAGCGATGGTCGTCAACCCCGCCCACCCGTACCACCTGCTGGCCAATTCCATGGTGTGGCTGTCCGACCGCTATCCCACGCCTCTTCTCAAACCGGTTCCCAGCTGGTTCAAGGAGCTCACCTACAAGCCGGCGGCGTGACCATGGCAGACGACCGCGCCCACGCGGTGCTCATCATCGGAGCCGGCTTCACCGGGCTGGGAGCGGCGATCCGATTGGCCGACGCCGGAGTCGACGACATCGTGATCCTGGAACGCGGCGACCGGGTCGGTGGAACCTGGCGCGACACCACGTATCCTGGCGCGAGCTGTGACGTCCCCTCGCTGCTGTATTCGTACTCGTTCGTCAAGAACCCCACCTGGTCGCGCACCTACTCCCCCGCCCCGGAGATTTGCCGCCATCTCGAAGACATGGCGACCAGATTCGACATCCGCCGCCACATCCGATTCGGCGAAGAGGTCAGCGGGCTCAGCTTCGACCAGGGCAGCGGGATCTGGACCGCAACCACCAAACGCCGCAAGCGGTTCCGCGCCCGCACCGTCGTGCTGGCCTCGGGGCCGCTGTCGGACGTCAGCTTCCCCGACATCCGGGGCCTGGACACCTATCGCGGACACAAGATTCACAGCGCCCGCTGGGACCACGACTACGATTTCGCGGGCAAGCGGGTCGCCGTCGTCGGCACGGGTGCGAGCGCCATCCAGATCATCCCCGAGCTGGTTAAGCAGGCTGGGTTCGTCAAGGTGTTCCAGCGCACTCCCTGCTGGGTGCTGCCGCGCCTGGATGCCGCCACCCCGCCGGCCGTGCAGGCTCTGTTCGCCAAAGTGCCTGCCGCCCAACAGCTTGCGCGACAGGCGTTGTTCTGGGGCCACGAGGCCAGCGCAACGGCTCTGGTGTGGGACACGCCGCTGACCTCGTTGGCCGCCCGCCTGGGGCGGGCACACCTACGCGCTCAGGTGAAGGACCCGTGGCTGCGGCGCCAGCTGACACCGGACTTCCGCCCAGGCTGCAAGCGCATGCTGGTCTCCAGCGACTACTACCCTGCCCTGCAACGCGACAATTGCAAGCTCATCGACTGGCCGATCGCCACCCTGAGCCCGGCTGGCATCCGCACCAGCGATGGCATCGAACATCACCTCGACTGCATCGTGTTCGCCACCGGCTACGACGTCCACCTGACCGGACCGCCCTTTGCGGTCACCGGGCTCGACGGCCGCTCGCTGGCCGACGAATGGGCCGACGGCGCACAGGCTTACAAGAGCATCAGCGTGCACGGGTATCCGAATCTGTTCGTCATGACCGGGCCGAACTCCGGGCCGGGCCACAACTCGCTGCTGGTCTACATCGAGGGTCAGCTCGAGTACGCGGTGCGCGGCATCACCGCCATCCTCGACAACGACCTGCGCTACCTCGATGTGCGCGAAGAGGTCCAGCGCCGTCATAACGACAGCCTCCAGCGCCGCCTCACCAAGACGACATGGATGTCCGGTTGCCGCAGCTGGTACCTCACCCGCGACGGATACAACGGGTCGATGTACCCCGGCTTCGCGACGCAGTATCTTCGCCAGATGAGGGATTTCCGCTACGGGGACTACCAAGCGGTGGCGCGCAACGCCCGGGCGCTTGCCGCAGCGTCGGGCTGACGCATGGCACCGGACCGCCCGCTCGATCGTTCTTCAAGACCCGAACCGGGCACCATCGCCAGCGTGCTGCACAACGTGCGACGTGCGCCCAAGCGCGTTCGGCGCCAGTCGCGGGAGTACCGGCAGTTGATCGAGACGGCGGTCTCGCAGCTTTTCGACGCCGCGGTCCGCCACCCCCAAGAGGTGTCCGCGTCCGGCGAGTACCGGATCGACGACCTGGCCAGGCTGGCCGGCACGACGACGCGCAACATCCGGGTCTACCGTGACCGCGGCTTGCTCCCCCCGCCGTTGCGGGTCGGCCGCATCGCGCTGTTCAACGACACCCACCTGACCCGGCTGCGGCTCATCACCTCGATGCTCGATCGCGGATACAACATCGCGCACGTGCGCGAAATGCTCAGCGCCTGGGAGCAGGGCAAGAACCTGGGCGATGTGCTGGGTCTGGAGACGGCCCTCGCGGGGCCCTGGACCACCGAGAAACCGGAGACCATGCCCCTGGCCGACGCGCAGCGACTCGTCGACGACCCGGACGCGTTCGACCGGCTGGTAGCGCTGCAGGTAATCCGGGTCGACGGCCCGCGCGCCACTGTCACCCGTCCCAAGTTGATCGAGGCGTTCAACGAAATTCGCGGCTACGGCGTCAAATTGGAGAAGCTTGTCGATCTACACGAGCAGATCGTGCCCGAGATCGACAAGATCAGCGACATGCTGGTGCGTGCCGGCGCCGAACATGTGCTGGATCGCATCAAGCCGGGCGAGCCCCTGCCCGCGGATGCCGAGATCGCCGAGCTGATAACCATGCTGGTGCGCTTTCGAACCCAGGCCGTGGCGACGGTCACCGCCACGCTCGCGTCGTCGATCGAGTCGAATATCGAGTCACTGGTGAGCCACATACTCGCCGAGTATCTGGAATCCAACGCGACTGCCGACGGGGCTTGAGCGGCGTTGCCAACCGGTTGGTCTGCGTGTCGAAAGTGACGGGCTACGCAATGAGTCTGGGCCGGTGAGCGAGTTGTCCCGCGGTGGGGACGACCTGGCTCGCGGGATCGCGCGCGTCGTGACGATTGGCAAAGCCGTAGATGATGCCCAGCGGCGGTGTGGACACGGCGGCTAGTTTGCCCAGAAACAGAAACCAATCTTCTTTGAAACGGTCGATACGTGCGCTAAGCATGGGACTTCCTGATCTTCGCAATATGAGGGGGACCCAGGAATTCCCCGCCCAGCTGGGGTTCAAACCGTCAGGCCGGGTGAGATAGGACCCCGCCAGCGCCAGGACCTCGTCAGTGGCCGCTCAAAGTCAGCGTGCCTTCCGTTTGAAGCACCTTGCGGGCCGTGATTCTTTCGGTCTTGCGGGCCTCACGCTCGAGATAGCGCTGCTTGGATTCGTCGAACTTGTCGGAAGCCTGCTCGAGCTCCTTGACCAGGACGGCGAGATCGTCGCGCATCCGCGCGGCATCGCCGGTGAAGTCCTCGCGTTCGAAGATGCGCCACTTCCTGAGCACGGGCATCACCACCTCGTCGAGGTGGATGCGCGGGTCATAGACGCCGCCGACGGCGATGATCACCGCCTTGCGCCGGAATTCCGGCACCGTGAATCCCGGCATCTTGAAGTTTCGCAAGATCTTGTGCACCGACTTCATCGCCTGGTTCGGCGCGATGTCCAGACCCGCCGCGCTGACGTCCCGGTAGAAGATCATGTGCAGGTTTTCGTCGTGCGAGACGCGAGCCATCAGCTGCTCGGCGATGGGCTCTTGTGAGGCCTTACCGGTGTTGCGGTGCGAGACCCGGGTGGCCAGCTCCTGAAACGAGACGTACATGACCGAGTCGAACAGGCTCTCGGCAAACATGTCGCCCTGTTGGTTCTGCCCCGGGCTGAAGCCCCTGGTCATTTGCTCTAGCCGTAGCTGCTCCAGCGCCACCGGGTCGACGGCGCGGGTGACAACCAGGTAGTCGCGCAGCGCCGTGCTGTGCCGGGCCTCCTCGGCCGTCCACCTGTTAACCCACTGTCCCCACGGTCCGTCCATGCTGAAGTTCATCGCGATCTCGCGGTGATAAGACGGCAAATTGTCCTCGGTCAGGAGGTTTTGCACCATTGCCACCTGCGCGACGTCGGGCAGTCGGCTCTGCCCGGGCTCCCAGTCCTGACCATCCAGGGCGTAGAAGTTCTTGCCGTCCGACCACGGGACGTAGTCGTGCGGATTCCACTCTTTGAACATCGAAAGGTGGCGGTTGAGCAGGCCCTCGACCACGGGCTCGAGCTCACAAAGTAGCTGCAGGTTAGTCAGGTCCTTGGACACGAAGCCCTCCAGTTATCTGTGCCGTGAAGTAACGCACAATGTATCTGTGTCATTCGGTTACACAAAGATGACACGCGAGAAACTGGACCAACTAGGGCCAAAGGTCCTTACCCCGAAGGGACGCCGCTCACAGCGGCTCGCGACGGACGGCGCTATTGCCGCGCAACGAGATAGGGCGCGAGCGTGGATAGCTTTTCGCAGGTCTCTTCGAATTCGCGCTCGGGAGTGGACGCTTCGATGATCCCCGCCCCCGCGCGCAACCACGTCTTGCCGTCGCGTTCGTATGCCGCCCGTAGCGACAGCGCCGCGTCCAGGCCTCCGTCGGCCGAAAACATCACGACCGCTCCCGAATAGAGCCCACGCGGCCCCTCGTCGAGGCGCAGGATGGCTTCGACGCCCCCCGCCTTCGGGATACCCGACGCGGTGACCGCCGGGAAGAGCGCTTCCAGCGCATCCATCCGGTCATTCGCCGGACCCAGCCGTCCACTGACCGTTGAGCCGAGGTGCTGCACGCTGCCGCGCTCGCGCACCGTCATGAAGTCCGTGACTACCGCACTGCCGGGTTCGGTGATCTCGGTCATCTCCTGCAGCGAGCTGCGCACCGAGATCGCGTGCTCCACAATCTCTTTGGAGTTGGATTCCAGGTCGTCGCGCGCCTGCCGGTCGCGCGCCACACCGCGTCCCAGCGCGCGGGTGCCCGCCAGCGGCTCGGTCACCACGGTGCCGTCGTCACGGACCGCCGCGACAAGCTCGGGGCTATAACCGACAGCGCGAATTCCACCCAGGCGCAGCAGGAACGACCGCACCGGGGTGTTGTGGCGACGACCGAGCCGGTAAGTGGACGGAAAGTCCAGGGGGAAAGGCACTTCCAGAGAACGGGACAGGATCACCTTGTGGTAGCGACCGCCAGCGATCTCGCCGACGGCCGATGCCACCCGACTGCGATAGCCGGACGGGTCGGCAATGACGTCGACGGGGCGCGCCTGGCGCATCTCGGGGAGGCCGTCGCCCAGCAAGCCAAGGACCGTGTCACGATGCGATGCGGTCGCTCCCCAGAATTCGACCTGTTCCCGGGTCACCACGATGCGAGTGCGCGGCCAGAACACGCGAGCCAGCGGGGTTCTTGGTGCCAACCGTTGCTGCAGCCCGTAGCGGTAGACGCCGAACTCGAAGGCGATCCAACCGAAGAGCTGGTCGGTCTCCAGCAACAGCCTGTCAACCGCTTCGCCCAGGACCGGTCCGGGCCGCCCCGACCACTGTTGGCGCTGAGTCACGCCGTCCCGGATAACCCGCATCTCGTCGCTGTCGAGCTCGATCATCGCGCGCACACCGCTGGCCAGCACCCATTGCCCACCGCGCTCGTAGACCAGGTACTCCTCGCCCGCGTGTTCCGGCAACCGCGTGGCCAGCTCGGCGGCCAGGTCGGCCGGGTGGACGTGTGCCGGAAGCGGAATCGGCGATGACGCGGAGCCGGGGGAACTCGTCTGAACGCTGACCTCGGTCACGGTTAGTAAATGTAGCCTAACCTATCTAGGAACACGCAACCTATCCTCGCAGCGGCCCGGCAAATCCGGCCGATCCTGCTAAAACGTTCGCTGAGTCAGGGCGCCGGCCCGTCCCGCTCGTGCCGCACATCGAACCCCCTGACTCGGACGCCTGCCACTTATCGCAGGTAGACAGCGCGCGACGGGCGCGCGCCGGCGGAGCTCCCTGCGTCCAGAGCGACGTGACGTCTCCTAGACTCTGGGCGAGACCGTGCGAACCCGCTGGCCGAGAGATTTAATTGGATGCGGTGGTCCGGCAGGCGCCAGCGGCGTGAGTAAAGGAGTGGCAGTGGACTCCGGTGCGCACGGGCGTCTTGGTTGGAGAGCCACGCCATGTTCGTGATCCGGCTGGCGAACGGCGAAGAGATCCAGGGCAGCGAAAGCGACGGGCTCGAAATCAACCAAGAGACCGGCGTGCTCACGGTCTCCCGGGTCGACGGCCTAGAGGAAATCACCACCTATTACTCGCCAATGGCATGGCTGTCGGTGACGCACCGCAAGAAGGGCGTGGGGGTCAGGCCTTCCGTCATTTCGTCGGGCCGCTGATTCCTGTGCCCGCCCCACAGCAAATGCACAGCATATTCCCACCAAATCCACGCCTACCGCGCCAGCGCCGCGCGGGCGTAAGGCCACCGGCAGCAAGCCTCTGAGCTGCGGTTTTGCCCGACTTCGGCGCGCCGGCAGGGAGTCAACACGCCTGTGCATCAAGCTTTGCATTCGAGTGGCGGTTTGAGATCGCCAGGGATAGGTTTTCCACGGTCGTCGGGATGTTCGTGGTGGCTCCGCTTGCGGACGGTGCTTTCCCTGATCACCGCACTCATCGAGGGAGGCATCAAATGCTGCAAGAGTTTTGGCAGAACTTTACCCACAATCTGTTCAAGCCGCTCCTGCTGTTTTTCTACTTCGGTTTTCTGATTCCGATCCTGAAGGTGCGCTTCGAATTTCCCTACGTGATCTATCAGGGCCTGACGATGTACCTGCTGCTGGCCATCGGCTGGCACGGGGGCGAAGAGCTGGCCAAGATCGGCGCGGGCAGCATCGGGATGATCGTGGGCTTCATGGTGTTGGGCTTCGTGCTGAACTTCGTGATCGGCGGCATCGCCTACCTTTTGCTGAATTGGCTGACCTCCCTTCGACGAGTCGACCGAGCGACCGTGGCCGGCTATTACGGGTCAGACTCGGCGGGAACGTTCGCCACCTGCGTGGCCGTGCTGACGGCCGTCGGCATGGCATTCAACGCCTACATGCCGGTCATGTTGGCGGTCATGGAGATCCCCGGCTGTCTGGTGGCCCTGTACCTGGTGGCGCGGTTGCGTCACCGCGGCATGGACGCGGCGGGGAACATGGTCGACGAACCGGGCTACACGGCGCCGGTGAGGGTTTCGGTCGGACCCGGCACCGCGGCCAAGCCGCCGCACGGCCAGAGCCTCGCGGCCGAGCACGAGCGCGGCATCGAAGAGGAGCTGGAGTTTTCCCTGGAGAAGCTCGACCACCCGGACTGGGAGCCCGACCAGAGCCCGCCCCGCCCGAAGGGCAAGCGAGTGCCGATCTTTTCGCGGGAGCTGTTCCAAGAGGTGTTCCTCAACCCGGGGCTGGTCCTGCTCATGGGCGGCATCATCATCGGCCTGGTCAGTGGTCTGCAGGGGCAGAAGGTGGTCGCCGACGACGACAGGTTCTTCGTGATGGCGTTCCAGGGCGTGCTGTGTCTGTTCTTGCTCGAGATGGGCATGACGGCCTCCCGGAAGTTGAAGGACCTGCGCACCGCCGGAATCGGGTTCATCGTCTTCGGCGTGTTGGCGCCGAATATCTTTGCCCCGCTTGGCATTCTGGTCGCCCACATCTACTCGTCGCTCACGCACGCAGATTTCAAGCCGGGCACCTACGTCCTTTTCGCGGTGCTCTGCGGCGCGGCGTCCTACATCGCCGTCCCAGCGGTCCAGCGACTGGCGATCCCGGAGGCCAGCCCCACCCTGCCGCTTGCGGCATCGCTCGGTTTGACGTTCTCCTACAACGTCACCATCGGGATCCCGCTGTACATCGAGGTCAACCGGCTGATCTCGCACTGGTTCTAGTTACGCCAGCCGCGCGGTCACCGGGACCGGCGAATCATAATGGGCGACAGCTCCTTTGACGGGCCGGGCCCGGGCCCCAAACCGGCCGGTTGTTAATTGTTCGTAAAGACGAGTTGAGTCGACTCGCTCAAGCCTGCGGGTTTCCACTAGGTTCGGGGGCGCTGCGAGTCGCTTGCTGCCACCCGCTGGGCCGAACTGCGTCGCCAGGAGGCGCCCGTGCTTTACGAGATGTGGCAGAACTTCATCCACAGTCTGTTGAAGCCGGTCCTGCTGTTCTTCTACTTCGGGTTCCTCATCCCGATCCTGAGGGTGCGGTTCGAATTCCCGTACGTGATTTACCAGGGTTTGACGATGTATCTGCTGGTGGCGATCGGCTGGCAGGGTGGCGAAGAACTGGCCAAAGTGAAGCCGGCCGACATCGACAACATCACCGGGTTCGTCGCGCTGGGCTTGTTGTTGAATTTCGGGATCGGTGTGGTCACCTACGTCCTGCTGAGGTATCTGACGCAGCTGCGACGCGTCGACCGGGCGACGGTCGCCGGCTACTACGGGTCGGATTCGGCGGGCGCCTTCGCCACCTGCGTCGCTGTGCTGACCAGCGTGAAGATCGCCTTCGACGCCTACATGCCGGTTCTGCTGGCGTTCATGGAGATTCCCGGCTGCCTGGTGGCCCTGTACCTGGTGGCCAGGCTGCGCCACCGGGGGATGGACGAAGCCGGGTACATGCCAGACGAGCCGGGCTACACGGCCCCCGCGCGGGTCGGTCCCGGCGCGGCCGCCCAGGCCGAGGACGTCGGCGACGGGGTCGAGCGCGGAATCGAGCAGGAGCTGGAGTTCGCGCTGGAAAAGCAGGAGCATGCCGAGTGGGACGCGAACGCCCGTGAGAAGGCGCCGCTGTTGTCGCGCGCGATATTGCAGGAAGTGTTCCTCAACCCCGGGCTCATTCTGCTCATCGGCGGCATCGCCATCGGGTTCGTCAGCGCGGTGCAGGGCCAGAAGGTTGTGCACGACCAGAACGAGCTTTTCGTCGCCGCGTTCCAGGGCGTGCTGTGCCTGTTCCTGCTCGAGATGGGCATGACGGCGTCCCGCAAACTACGCGACCTGAAGTTGGCAGGCGGCGGGTTTATCGCCTTCGGCTTGTTGGCACCCAACCTGTTTGCGACGCTCGGGATCCTCGCCGCCTACGCCTACGCCAACCTGACCGATACGCACTTCCAGCCGGGCACCTACGTCCTGTTCGCGGTGCTGTGCAGTGCGGCGTCCTACATCACCGTGCCCGCGGTGCAGCGGCTGGGAATCCCCGAAGCGAGCCCCACCCTGCCTCTGGCGGCCGCGCTCGGCCTGACCTTCTCCTACACCGTCTCCGTCGGGATCCCGCTGTACATCGAGATCAATCGCGCCGTCGCGCATTGGTTCCCAAGCAGCTGAGGACTACCCCAACACGGTGCGCACCACCGCGTCGGCCAGCAGCCGGCCGCGCGGCGTGAGGATGAACCGATCGGCGTCGGACACCAGCAAGCCATCGGCGACGGCGCCCTCGGCGCGCTCGCCTTCGGCGGGGTTCAGCACATCGCGCGGAAGACCCCGCCGCAGACGGGTTTTCAAGAGCACGTCTTCGGTGTGCAGGGCGTCAGCGTCGAGGCGCTCGAATCCGCCCACCGGCAATGCGCCGGCGGCCAGCCTTTCCGCATAGCCATTGGGGTGCTTGACATTCCACCACCGCGTGGCGCCGACGTAGCCGTGAGCTCCCGGTCCGGCGCCCCACCATTGGCCACTGTCCCAGTAGCCGAGGTTGTGTCGGCATTCGCCGCCGGGCCGCGCCCAATTGGATACCTCGTACCAAGACATTCCGGCTTCGGACAGCCGGGCATCGACCAGTTCATAGCGATGGGCCAGCACGTCGTCGTCGGGGGCCGCGAGCTCGCCGCGCCGGACCCGTCGGGCCAGCGCGGTGCCTTCCTCAACGACCAGCGCGTAGGCGGACACGTGATCGACGCCGGTGTCGATCGCGGTGTCGACCGAGCGCAGCAGGTCGTCGTCGGATTCCCCCGGCGTTCCGTAGATCAGGTCGAGGCTGACGTGTTCGAAGCCGGCGTCCAGCGCTTCGCGGGCGGCGGCGGCCGATCGATTCGGCGTGTGAATGCGGTCGAGAACCCCCAGGACCCGCGGTGACACCGACTGCATACCGAGCGACACCCGCGTGTAGCCCGCCGCGCGGATGGCGTCGAAAAAGTCCGGCCAGGCGGACTCCGGGTTGGCTTCGGTGGTGATCTCGGCATCCGAGGCCAGCGCGAAATGCTCGCGCACCATGTCCAGCACCGATGCCACGCGGGCGCCACCCAGCAGTGACGGCGTCCCTCCCCCGACGAACACCGTGGTCACGGTCGGCCCGGAAAGCCGCCCGGCCGCCAATTTCAACTCCGTTCGGAGCGCCGCCAGCCAGGCGTCGGGGTTCACACCGCCCAACTCGGCCGGGGTGTAGGTGTTGAAATCGCAATAGCCGCAACGAGTTATGCAGAAGGGGACGTGGATGTAGATCCCGAAGGGCCGCCCAGCCACCGGCTGCATGTCGGGCAGCTCGACGGCTTCCTCGCGAAGTGCCATGCCAAATCATCCCACGGCGCGCGGTGCCCGTCCGCGGGGTCGATTCCCGGCCGCCGCGCCGACACCCCGCAGCGGTTTCCTGGGTTTTCTTACCCGGGCGGCCAGCTTAATCGGGAATTCCGCTCACCGTGAGCCGATATTTGACCTGCTTACATAGCCACCCGGCGGGCGTGGCACAATGGTCGAGTGACCGTCGCTCAGCCCAGCCTTCGCATTGCGCTCGTGGCGCGGCGGCACATTGATCTCAAGCGTGTTTGCAGCTGTTGCTGTCTTCCTTGATGTCGTAGACCCGCCCACCTGTACGTCCAGCTGGCATCGGATCTGCGCCGCCGATACCACCGGTGAGCTGCGCTTTCATGCCTGCGATGTTCGAAGGAGACCTCCGAGATGACCACAGCCCGTCCCGCCAAGCCCCGCAACGAGGGCCAGTGGGCGCTGGGAGATCGGGAACCGCTCAACCCCAACGAAGAGATGAAGCATGCCGGCGCCCCGCTCGAGGTGCGCGAACGCATCGAGAACGTCTACGCCAAGGCCGGCTTCGACAGCATCGACAAGAGTGATCTGCGCGGCCGCTTCCGCTGGTGGGGGCTCTACACCCAGCGCGAACAGGGCTATGACGGCACGTTCACCGGTGACGAGAATGCCGATCTGCTTGAAGCCAAGTACTTCATGATGCGGGTGCGCTGCGACGGCGGCGCGCTGTCGGCCGCGGCGCTGCGCACCGTCGGCCAGATCTCGACGGAGTTCGGTCGCGACACCGCCGACATCTCCGATAGGCAGAACGTGCAGATGCACTGGATCGAGGTCGAAAACGTCCCCGAGATCTGGCGGCGGCTCGCCGCCGTCGGTCTGCAGACGGCCGAGGCGTGCGGTGACTGCCCCCGTGTCATCCTGGGTTCGCCGCTGGCCGGTGAGTCGCTCGACGAGGTGCTCGACCCGACCTGGGCGATCGACGAGATCGTGCGCCGCTACATCGGCAAGCCGGACTTCGCCGACCTGCCCCGCAAGTACAAGACCGCGATCTCGGGTCTGCAGGATGTCGCGCACGAGATCAACGACATCGCCTTCATCGGGGTCAACCATCCCGAGCACGGGCCCGGCCTGGACCTGTGGGTCGGCGGTGGACTGTCCACCAACCCGATGCTGGCCCAGCGGGTCGGCGCCTGGGTGCCCCTGAACGAGGTGCCCGAGGTCTGGGAGGCCGTGACGTCGATATTCCGCGACTACGGCTACCGGCGGCTACGGTCGAAGGCCCGGCTGAAGTTCCTGATCAAGGACTGGGGCATGGACAAGTTCCGCGAAGTCCTCGAAACGGAGTACCTCAAACGGCCGCTGATCGACGGCCCGGCCCCAGAGCCGCTCAAACATCCGATCGATCACATCGGGGTGCAGCGGCTCAAAAACGGGCTCAACGCCGTCGGCGCGGCGCCGATCGCCGGGCGGGTCTCGGGGTCCATCCTCTCGGCGGTGGCCGACCTGATGGACAAGGCCGGCTCGGACCGGATCCGGTTCACCCCATACCAGAAGCTGGTCATCCTCGACATCGCCGACGACAAACTCGACGAGGTGCTCGCCGGGCTCGAGACGCTCGGGCTGCAGACCAAACCGTCCCACTGGCGCCGTAACCTGATGGCCTGCACCGGGATCGAGTATTGCAAGTTGTCGTTCGCCGAGACCCGCGGTAAGGCGCAGGTGTTGGTGCCGGAGCTCGAGCGCCGGCTCGAGGACATCAACTCTTCACTCGACGTGCCGATCACGGTCAACATCAACGGTTGCCCGAACTCGTGCGCGCGAATTCAGGTGGCCGACATCGGCTTCAAGGGCCAAATGGTGGACGACGGCCACGGGGGCTCGGTCGAGGGTTTTCAGGTGCACTTGGGCGGCAGCCTCGGGCTGGACAGCGGATTCGGGCGGAAGCTGCGCCAGCACAAGGTGACCAGCGACGAGCTGGGCGACTACATCGACCGGGTGGTACGCAACTTCATCAAACACCGCAGTGCGGGAGAACGGTTCGCGCAGTGGGCGATTCGGGCGGATGAGGACGATTTACGATGAGTGAACAAGCAACGAAACGGACCGAAGCGGAGCTGCGGGAACTGGCGGCGCGTGGCGCCGCGGAGCTTCGGGGTGCCAGCGCCACCGAGGTGTTGCGTTGGACGGATGAGACCTTCGGCGGGGTCAACGGACCCCGCGGCTGGGCCACCTGCAACTACGTGCTGACCTCCAGCATGCAGGAGGCCGTGTTGATCGACCTGGCCTCGAAGGTCCGGCCCGGCGTCCCGGTGGTCTTCCTGGACACCGGTTACCACTTCGCAGAAACCATCGGAACGCGAGACGCGGTGGAGTCGGTATATGACATCCACGTGCTCAACATCACCCCAGAGCAGACGGTGGCCGAGCAGGACCAGCTGCTGGGTAAAAACCTGTTCTCCCGGGATCCGGGCGAGTGCTGCCGGTTGCGCAAGGTCGTACCGCTGCGCAGGGCTCTGAGTGGATACTCCGCCTGGGTCACCGGACTACGGCGCAGCGAAGCGGCGACGCGTGCCAACGCTCCGGTGATCGGTTTCGACGAGGGCTTCAAGCTAGTGAAGATCAATCCCCTGGCGACGTGGACCGACGAGGACATGCAGAACTACATCGACGAGCACGGTGTGCTGGTCAATCCGCTTGTCTACGACGGATATCCATCGATCGGCTGCGCTCCCTGCACGGCCAAGCCGCTGGCTGGGGCCGACCCGCGCAGTGGGCGTTGGCAGGGGCTGGCCAAGACCGAGTGCGGGCTGCACGCCTCCTGACCGCGGCCTTGCGTCACGCCGACGTCAGCGTGGTCTGATTCTCGCCCGCTCCGCCTGGACGGCTGCCGGAGTCGGCGGCGTCCTCAGCGGGAAGGGACGGCATCCGCGTCGCGCGCACGTACACGGTGTCGCCCTCGCGTAGGGCCAGGGCCTCGGCGTCGCCCCGGGTGATCTGAGCGGTGAAGGGGCCCCCGGTGGCGGCGCTGGTCAATTCCACTCGCACCTCGAACCCCAGCACGACCACGCGATCGACCGTGGCCCGTACCACCCCGATCGACTCGGCGGTGCCGTCGCCGCCCGCGATGGCCATCTCGGGGTTGCGGCCCACCCGGATGTCATGGGGGCGAACCAGATTGCCGTTCAAGGTGGACACCGCCCCGAGGAACGACATGACGAAGGCCGTCGCCGGCGCGTCGTAGACCTCGGTCGGCGAACCCACCTGCTCGACACGCCCGTGGTTGAGCACGGCGATCCGGTCGGCGACGTCAAGCGCTTCCGCCTGGTCGTGGGTGACCAGGACGGTGGTGACGTGCACCTCGTCGTGCAGGCGGCGCAGCCACGCGCGCAGGTCCTCTCGCACCTTGGCGTCCAGCGCGCCGAACGGCTCGTCGAGCAGCAGCACCTGGGGGTCGACCGCCAGCGCCCGCGCCAGCGCCATCCGCTGTCGCTGACCGCCGGACAGTTGATTGGGGTAACGGTTCTGAAAGCCGCTCAGCCCCACGACTTCCAGCAGATTGTCGACCTTCGCCTTGACCTCCGCCTTGGGCCGCTTGCGGATCTTCAGTCCGTAGGCCAC
Source organism: Mycobacterium paraffinicum (assembly GCF_001907675.1). Classification (GTDB taxonomy): domain Bacteria; phylum Actinomycetota; class Actinomycetes; order Mycobacteriales; family Mycobacteriaceae; genus Mycobacterium; species Mycobacterium paraffinicum_A. Next base: position 39,829 of record NZ_MPNT01000006.1, on the reverse strand, counting down.
GTTGTCGCGAACGGTCAGGTGCTTGAACGCCGCGTAGTGCTGGAACACGAACCCGATGCCGCGTCGCTGCGGCGGGATCCGCGTGACGTCATGGCCGTTGATCGTGATCGTCCCGCTGTCGGGCTGATCGAGCCCGGCGATGGCGCGCAACAGGGTGGACTTGCCCGAGCCGCTGGGACCCAACAGTGCCGTCAACGAGCCGGACGGTACGACGAAGTCGACGTTGTCCAGCGCCACGAAGTCGCCATAGCGTTTGTTGGCATTCCGCACGATGATGGCGTGGTCGACGGGCCGGTTGTCGTTCTCGGTCATCTACAAGTCTCCATGTCCAGCCTATCTGTCCGCCCGGGCCCGGCGAAGGTCCAGAACCACCTGGAAGATCAGCACCAATACCGCAACGCCCATCAACAAGGTCGACAGCGCGTAGGCGCCGTATTCGGCCCCGCGGTTATACCGATCCGAGACCAGCAACGTCAGCGTCTGGGACTTACCCGGCAGGTTCGACGACACGATGATGACGGCGCCGTATTCGCCGAGCGTGCGGGCGACGGTCAACACGATGCCGTAGGTCAAACCCCACCGGATGGACGGCAGCGTGATCCGCCAAAAGGTCTGCCACCAGCCCGATCCCAGGGTCGCGGCCGCCTCTTCCTGGTCGGTCCCCAATTCGTGCAGCACCGGCTCCACCTCGCGCACCACGAACGGCAGTGTGACGAAGATGCTGGCCAACACGATGCCGGGCAGCCCGAAGATGATCTTGAACCCCAGGTCCTTCTCGACGAAGCCGAACGCGCCGGCCGATCCCCACAACAGGATCAGGGCCACACCCACGATCACGGGCGACACCGCGAAAGGCAGGTCGATGACCGCCTGCAACACGCCCTTACCGCGAAACCGGTTGCGCGCCAACACCAAAGCGGTCGGGATGCCGAATACCACGTTGAGGGGCACTACGATGGCGACGACCAGCAACGTCAGGTTCAGCGCCGAGATCGCCGCGGGCGTGCTGACCCAGTCAACGAACTGGCCGAAGCCCGGCCGGAAAGTCCGCCATAGGATCAGGGCCACCGGGACAATGAGCAACACGAAAATGTATGCCAGCGCGACGAATCGGATGAGGTAGCGAACCCGGCGCGATGATGTCACGGGGCCAGCTCCTCACGCTTGGCCGCGCGCCCACCGACGATGCGCAGGATGAACAGCACGACGAACGAGATCGACAGCAACACGATGGAGATCGCGGCGGCGCCGGTGCGGTCGTCGTTCTCGATCAGGGTCCGTATCCACTGCGACGACACTTCCGTCTTGCCCGGCACCGCACCACCGATCAGCACCACCGAACCGAACTCGCCGATCGCACGCGAGAACGCCAGACCCGCACCGGACAACAACGCCGGCGTCAACGACGGCAACAGCACCGAGGTGAAGATCTTCGGGCCGCTGGCCCCCAGCGACGCCGCCGCCTCCTCGGTCTCCCGATCGATTTCCAGCAGCACCGGCTGCACCGCGCGCACCACGAACGGCAGCGTCACGAAGGCCAGCGCCACCGCCACGCCCCACGCCGTGTGCTGCAGGTGCAGACCCACCGGGCTGTTGTTGCCGTAGAGGGCCAGCATCACCAGGCTGGCGACGATGGTGGGCAGCGCGAAGGGCAGATCGATGATGGCGTCGACGAGGCGCTTGCCGACGAAGTCGTCGCGCACCAGCACCCAGGCGATCACCAGGCCGAACACCAGGTTGGCCAGGGTGACCCCGGCGGAGATGGTCAGCGTCACCCGGAACGACTCCAACGCCGCGTTGGAGGTGACCGCCAACCAGAAGGCGTGCCAGCCGCCGCCGGCGGCCTGCCAGGCGATCGCGGCCAGCGGCAACAGCACGATCACCGACAGCCACAGGGTCGCCACACCCAACCGCAGCGACGTGGTGCCGCGGGCGCGCCGGGCCTTCGCCGGGCGGCGCCCGGCGCCGCCCTCGGAAGGGGCGAGTTCGGGCCTCACGGCCTGGGGGTCAGGCGAGATCGCGGCCGTCATCCGGTGGCCTGCGTGTAGATCTTGGTGATGCTGCCGGTGCTCTTGTCGAACAGCTGCGGGTCGACCGGGGTCCAGCCGCCGAGGTCGGCGATCGTCCACAGCTTCGCCGGCGCCGGGAACTGGTCACGGAATTCGGCGGCGACGGCCGGATCGACCGGCCGAAAACCGGCCTGGGCCCACACCTTCTGCGCGGCGGCCGTGTATTGGAAGTTCTTGAACGCGACCGCGGCGTCCAGGTGCGGACTGGTGGTCACCACCGCCACCGGGTTCTCGATCTTGAACGTCTGCGGCGGGTTGATGTGCTCGACCGGCTTGCCCGCGCGCTCGGTGGCGATCGCCTCGTTCTCGTAACTGATCAACACGTCCCCACTGCCCTGGACGAAAACATCGGTGGCCTCCCTTCCCGAACCGGGACGCAGCTTGACGTGTTCATGCACCAACTTGCTGATGAACTCGACCCCGGCCTGGGCGTTGCTGCCGCCCTCGCTCTTGACCGCATACGGCGCCAGCAGGTTCCACTTGGCCGATCCCGAGCTCAGCGGACTGGGCGTGATGACCTCCACTCCCGGCCGCAGCAGGTCATCCCAGTCCCTGATGTTCTTCGGATTGCCCTTACGTACCACCAACGTCACCACCGACCCGAACGGAATTCCCTTGGTGGCGTCGGTATTCCAGTCTTTGGAGACCTTGCCCGCCTTCACCAACCGGGTGATGTCGGGCTCGACCGAGAAGTTCACGACGTCCGCGGGCTTGCCGTCGACGACGCCGCGGGATTGGTCGCCCGAGGCGCCGTAGGACGTGATCACCTGGACGCTCTTGCCTTCCTCGGCGGCGTTGAACGCGGGAATCACCTTGCTCCAGCCGGGTTCTGGGACCGAATAGGCGACCAGGGTGATGCTCGTGTGCGCGTTGTTGGGGCCGCTGCCGCCCACGACGTCACTGGGCCCGCCACTACAGCCCGCGATGACCGCCACGACGAGGGCGAAGACAGTCACCGGTCGCCAGCGCCTTGCGATGTGGTTGGGCATTCGGGCCTTCCAGGACGGGGACTTACGGACGATTGTCCCGTTGCTGCGGAAAGGCGCCTTTAACCGGAGGGAGACCTCACGAACCCATACCAGACCGCACACGGGTTTGGCAGTCAGCGACAACAGTGCACGAAGACATGGCGCTCCACAGCGGATGTCACGTGCATGGCGGGAAGCCTAACAGGAATCGGCAGGCCCGCCACCGCTCGAGGGGTCGAGCCAGCAACCTGCGCTCAGTGCGTCAGCCACCACGCGACGATGACCAGCACCACGAGCGCGACCAGAATCAATGTCACGTGCGACCGAGGCATGCGGGTTACCCGGGCGCCTCACCGGCGTGGCGGGCACGGCGCATCAGGGCGATGCTCTTGCCGAGCAGGCCGTCGAGCAGCCCCGCCGTGACCGCGGCCACCACCAGCACGACCGGCATCACCACCATGGCTTGGAGCACGAAAGCGAGCCCGGAAAGCCACAGCTCATTGCCGTCCCACCAATTCAGGAACGCGGTCACGCGGCTCACCCTATTCGGCCCTGCAGCGGAATTCCAATGTGCCAAGATCGGCGCATGTCCGCCCCGCCGCCCACGCCCGAGGCGACGGCCTGCCTGATCGCCGGTGGCGGCCCGGCGGGCATGGTGCTAGGCCTGCTGTTGGCCCGGGCCGGCGTCGACGTCACGGTGATGGAAAAGCACGCCGACTTCCTGCGTGACTTTCGCGGCGACACCGTGCACGCGAGCACCTTGCGGCTGCTCGACGAACTGGGCTTGGGCTCCCGGTTCGCCGAGATTCCGCATCGCCTCATCGACACGATCCGCATGGAGATACAGAACCAACCGGTGGCCCTCGACCTCACCCGCCTGCCCGGCGCGCACAAACACATCGCCCTGGTGCCGCAATGGGACTTCCTGGAATTGGTGGCCACCGCCGCCGAGGCCGAGCCGAACTTCCGGTTGCTGCGCAGCACCGAGGTGACCGGCGTGATCCGGGACGGGAACCGCGTCGTCGGGGTCACCTATCGCGACGGGGGCGGCGAGCTCAGGACCATGCGCGCCGAGCTGACCGTCGCCTGCGACGGCCGCTCCTCCACGGTGCGTTCGGCGGTTGGCCTCGTCCCGCACAGCTTCGGCGCACCCATGGACGTGTGGTGGTTCCGGTTGCCCCGCCACCCCGGCGATCCGCGGGGGCTGGGCGGGGTGCTGCGGGCCGGGCACGCGGTCGTCGTGATCGATCGCGGCGACTACTACCAGATCGCCTACATCATCCCGAAGGGAACCGACACCCAGCTGCGGGCCGAGGGCATCGAGGCGCTGCACCGGGTGCTGGTCGCGATGGTGCCCTGGCTGGGTGACCGCGTGCAGACGCTGACATCGTTCGACGACGTGAAACTGCTTGACGTGCAACTGAATCGGCTTCGCCGCTGGTACGCCGACGGGGTCCTGCTCATCGGCGACGCCGCGCACGCGATGTCGCCGGTCGGCGGGATCGGCATCAATCTCGCGGTGGCCGACGCGGTGGCCGCGGCGCGCATCCTGGCCGGCGCGTTGCGCGCGGGCCGGGTGCCCACCTGGCGGCTGGCCCGGGTGCAGGCGCGCCGCTGGCTACCCACCGCGCTGCTCCAGGCCGCGCAACGGGGCATCCATGCCAACGTGATCGCCGCGGCGGTGGCCCGCAACGAGGACCGCGCGCCGCGTGGCGTGCGGCTGGTGGGCCGATCCACACCCCTGCGGCGGTTACTCGGCTACCTCGTCGCGATCGGCCCGCTGCCCGAGCACGCCCCGAGGTTCGCCCGACGCCGCGGTTGACAAAGAGTGACGCCACGTCGGCGAAAGAATGGACGGGGGACCGCTCAACAGATGATGATGTCGGGATGGTCCTGCACGCCCAGCCCGACGACCAGCCCGCCGACGCCATGCCCGAGGAGGCATTTGAAGCGGCCCCGGCGGTCCTGCCGTCACCCATCGACTTCAGCGCACCAGCGCCCCTGGCTTCCAGCGGGGCGCTGCGAAACCCATTTCCGCCCATCGCCGACTATGCGTTCCTGTCGGACTGGGAGACGACGTGCCTGATCTCCCCCGCCGGGTCCGTCGAATGGTTGTGCGTGCCCCGGCCGGACTCCCCCAGCGTGTTCGGCGCGATCCTGGACCGCAGCGCCGGCCATTTCCGGCTCGGCCCCTACGGGGTCTCGGTGCCCTCGGCCCGCCGCTACCTGCCCGGCAGCCTGATCATGGAGACCACCTGGCAAACCCACACCGGGTGGCTGATCGTGCGCGACGCGCTGGTGATGGGGCCCTGGCACGACATCGAGCGCCGGTCGAGGACGCACCGCCGCACGCCCATGGACTGGGACGCCGAGCACATCCTGCTGCGCACGGTGCGCTGCGTCAGCGGCACGGTCGAGCTGATGATGAGCTGCGAGCCCGCCTTCGACTACCACCGCGTCGGCGCCACCTGGGAGTACTCGGCCAACGCGTACGGCGAGGCGGTGGCCCGGGCGACCAAGCAGCCCGACGCCCACCCGACGCTACGGCTCACCAGCAACCTGCGGATCGGGCTGGAGGGCCGTGAAGCGCGGGCGCGCACCCGGATGAAAGAGGGTGACGACGTGTTCGTCGCCCTGAGCTGGACCAAGCACCCGGCGCCGCAGACCTACGAAGAGGCTGCCGACAAGATGTGGCAGACCACCGAATGCTGGCGGCAGTGGATCAACATCGGCAACTTCCCCGACCATCCGTGGCGGGCCTACCTGCAGCGCAGCGCGCTCACGCTGAAAGGTTTGACGTACTCCCCCACCGGGGCGCTGCTGGCGGCCAGCACCACGTCGCTACCGGAAACGCCTCGCGGCGAGCGCAATTGGGACTACCGCTACGCGTGGGTGCGCGACTCCACGTTCGCGTTGTGGGGTCTATACACGCTGGGACTGGACCGCGAGGCCGACGACTTCTTCGCGTTCATCGCCGATGTGTCCGGCGCCAACAGCAACGAGCGGCACCCGCTGCAGGTGATGTACGGCGTGGGCGGTGAGCGCAGCCTGGTGGAGGAGGAACTCCACCACCTGTCCGGTTATGACCATGCGCGCCCGGTGCGCATCGGCAACGGCGCCTACGACCAGGTTCAGCACGACATCTGGGGTTCCATCCTCGACTCCTTCTACCTGCACGCCAAGTCGCGCGAGCAGGTCCCCGAGACCCTGTGGCCGGTGCTCAAGAAGCAGGTGGAAGAGGCCATCAAGCACTGGCGCGAACCCGACCGGGGCATCTGGGAGGTCCGCGGCGAGCCGCAGCATTTCACCTCGTCGAAGGTGATGTGCTGGGTCGCGCTCGACCGCGGGGCGAAGCTGGCCGAGCGGCAAGGCGAGAAGAGCTATGCGCAGCAGTGGCGGGCGATCGCCGAGGAGATCAAGGAGGACATCCTGCAGCACGGAGTGGACGCCCGCGGGGTGTTCACCCAGCGCTACGGCAGCGACGCGCTGGATGCCTCGCTGCTGCTGGTGGTGCTGACCCGGTTCCTGCCGCCCGACGACCCGCGGGTGCGCAACACGGTGCTGGCCATCGCCAACGAACTCACCTCGGAAGGGCTGGTGCTGCGCTACCGGGTCGAGGAGACAGACGATGGGCTGTCTGGCGAGGAAGGCACGTTCACGATCTGTTCGTTCTGGCTGGTGTCGGCGCTGGTGGAGATCGGCGAGGTGGCGCGGGCGAAGCGGCTGTGCGAGCGGCTGCTGTCCTACGCCAGCCCGCTGCACCTCTACGCCGAGGAGATCGAGCCGCGCACCGGCCGGCACCTGGGCAACTTCCCGCAGGCGTTCACCCACCTGGCGCTGATCAACGCGGTGGTGCACGTGATCCGCGCCGAGGAGGAGGCCGACGGCTCGGGGATGTTCCAGCCTGCCAACGCGCCGATGTAGCTCGTGGCGCTAAGTGCAGCCGGCGCCGCGTCAGCTGCGGGCGCTGAGTTTGTCCATCAGCGCGTGGGTGAGGTCGATGGCGGTGGTGTTGATGTCGCCGTTGCCCTGATCCGCTGGACCATAAATGGGAATGAAGTCGACCGTCATCTCCACCACGTACGGCCCCTTGACGCCAAGCGCCCGGGCCGTGGGGATGGCATTCAAAACCGAGTGTTGGCCGGACCCCATCGAAACCGTCGCCGCCACGACCGAATCCGCGACGCGCACGTCGGAGATGGCATCCAAACCGTAGACATCGACAGGCTTGACGGTCAGCGTGGTTCCGTCGCACTTCTGCCACTGCGCGGCGAACCTGGCGAATAGCGCGGCGGCGTCCGCGTCAGACCGCAACGCGACGACACCTTCCTCGACGCTGTCGATCTTCACCGAATCGCCTTTGTGTACCCACATTTCGGCGGCGGTTTGTTGTATCGGCGCCGGGGCATACGGGCCCCGCTGCATCCAATGGACGACGCCGATGCAGTCGGCGGGTTGCGCGTCATCCCACGCGTTTCCCAGTTTGTCGGCGCCCCCGAACTCCGAGTAATGCGGGTAGGGCTGGAACGGCTGGCCGAGCAGTTTCGCCAGCGCGGTGCCGTCGAACAAGGCCCGTTTGATGGCTGGCACGTGCCCCGCGTTCGGCGCTAGAACTGCTGTGCCGGAAGTGGTTTCGGTGCAGCCGCTGGCCAGCAGCACCGCGATCACAACGGCCGGAACGCGCCAGCGGTTCTTCACTTCGTCCCCGACCTTCCCGGCCTCACCCCAGCGCGCTGACCTTGTCCATCATCGCGTGCGCGATGTCGATGGCGCTGCGGTGCACATCGCCGGAACCCTCGTCCGACGAGCGGGTTGAATTGAAGAACGCCACTTCGACTTCGACGAGGCAGTTCCCCCGCACGCCGATGGCGCGCGCCTCGGGCCGGGGCCCGCTCGACGGTATTCCGGGCAATTGGGTGTCGATCGAAATGGTCGCGGCCAGAACGGATTCGGAGACCCTTACCTCAGAGATGCTGTCCGAGAAGACGATTGCGGGACGGTCGGTGATGATGCTGGGGCGCCCGATGGTCACGGTCGTGCCCTCACAGTCACGCCACTGCTGTGCGAACTGTTGGAACAACACCGCGGCCCCGGCGGCGCTGGACAGTGCGACCACGCCCTCGGCCACACTGATCACCTTCGCCGGCCCGCGCTGGTTCCACCACGTCTCCCGCGCGGCATTCTTGACGTCGGCGGATCGGTAGGCGTCCTTCACCATCATCGAGGTGACACCGACGCAGTTGGCGGGCGAGACCGCGCCGAAAGCCGGCGCCAGCACCTCGGGACCGCCGAACCGCGCCGGGAGTTCGTTCTTGCTTCCGAAGGACTGGCCCAGGAGCTTCGACAGCTCAGCGTCGTCGAGAAGCACCTTCTTGACGGGTTGCCCGATGACCGGCTGGGGCTTCAGATTCGGCGCGGGCCGCGCGGTGCCGTCGACAGTGCAGCCGGTGGCGAGCGCGACGGCCAGCAGGCAGGTGAGGATGGTCCGGCGTGTCGACATCAGTTGGTGCTCGAGACTTTTCGCAACATCGCCTGAACGACTTGAATGGCCCGGGTCCCGGCCTGCGCGTGCGGCCCGACGGCGACTTTGACGTCAGCGATGACGTCGCCCGTGGTTCCGACCGCCCGCTCATCCGGGGATGGCGGCGTGTGATGGTTGTCCCACGCGATGACGGTAGCGGACAGTATCGGCCCGTCGACGCGGACGTCGGTCACCTTCGAGTACAACTCGGTGTTGCTTTGGTCGTGTGTGTCGGTGGTGACCGTGGTGTCCGTGCAGCGTCGCCATTGCTCAACGAACGACGCGAAGAGTCGTTGCGCGTCGGACGTGGTCGCCAGCTCGATCGCCGCTGCTGATGCGCTGGACACTTGTATGCCGGAGCCGTAGTTCCAGTAGCCCTGCGTCGCGACACGGCGCACCGGGCCCTTTTCATAGACGAGGCGCATCGCGGGGGCGACGGCCCCGAGGCATTCGATAGGGGTGGCGCCACCAGCATCACGAATCCCATTGGGCAGCACATCGATACCACCAACCAACGGCGGACTGTGTGGCGGGAGCTCGTTCCCGACGGCGGCGCTGATCTCGGCGGTGTCCGGCAAGACCTGTCCGAGCGGCAACGCGGCCAGGCCGAGGGGGCCGGTGCGCGTTGGGGTTCCGGCCACCGTCGTGACGCATCCAGTTCCGAGCAGGCCGAGACCGACCACTCCAACGGCTCGCATCAGCATCACGACTACTTCTTGCTTTTGTCGCCGGCGGCGTCGGTGGACAGCGCCGCCACGAACGCTTCCTGCGGCACGTCCACCCGCCCGATGGTCTTCATCCGCTTCTTGCCTTCCTTCTGCTTTTCCAGCAGTTTCCGTTTGCGGGTGATGTCGCCGCCGTAGCACTTGGACAGCACGTCCTTGCGAATTGCCCGGATATTCTCGCGCGCAATGATTTTCGAGCCGATGGCGGCCTGCACCGGCACCTCGAACTGCTGGCGGGGAATCAGCTCCTTGAGCTTGGTGGTCATCTTGTTGCCGTACGCGGACGCCGAATCCTTGTGCACGATCGCGCTGAACGCGTCGACGGCTTCACCCTGCAACAGGATGTCGACCTTGACCAGCTGGGCCTCCTGCTCGCCGGCCTCCTCGTAGTCGAGGCTGGCGTAACCGCGGGTGCGTGACTTCAGCGAGTCGAAGAAGTCGAAGATGATCTCGCCGAGCGGCATCGTGTAGCGCAACTCGACGCGCTCGGGCGACAGGTAGTCCATGCCGCCCAGCTCGCCGCGGCGCGACTGGCACAGCTCCATGATGGTGCCGATGAACTCGCTGGGCGCGATGATGGTGGTCTTGACGACCGGCTCGTAGACCGTGCGCACCTTGCCCTCGGGCCAATCCGACGGGTTGGTCACCACGATCTCGGTCCCGTCGTCTTTGATGACCCGGTAAACGACGTTCGGCGACGTCGAGATCAGGTCGAGGTCGAACTCGCGCTCCAGGCGTTCGCGGGTGATCTCCATGTGCAGCAGGCCAAGGAACCCGCACCGGAAGCCGAAGCCCAACGCCACCGACGTTTCCGGCTCGTACGTCAGCGCCGCGTCGTTGAGCTGCAGCTTGTCCAGGGCGTCGCGCAGAACGGGGTAATCCGAGCCGTCCACGGGATACAGGCCCGAGTAGACCATCGGCTTGGGTTCGCGATATCCCGTCAGCGCCTCGGTCGCGCCGTGCCGCGCCGTCGTCACTGTGTCGCCGACCTTGGACTGGCGAACGTCCTTCACGCCGGTGATCAGGTAGCCGACCTCGCCCACCCCCAGGCCCGCGCTGGCCTTCGGTTCGGGCGAGACGATGCCCACCTCGAGCAGCTCGTGGGTGGCGCCGGTGGACATCATCAGGATGCGCTCCCGCGGGACGATCTTGCCGTCCATCACCCGGACGTAGGTCACCACACCGCGGTAGATGTCGTAGACCGAGTCGAAGATCATCGCGCGGGTGGGCGCGTCGGCGTCGCCCTGCGGATGCGGCACCTCGCGCACGACGTGGTCGAGCAGGTCGGCGACGCCCTCACCGGTCTTGCCGGACACCCGCAGCACGTCGCCGGGCTCACAGCCGATGATGTGGGCGATCTCCCCCGCGTAGCGGTCCGGATCGGCGGCCGGCAGGTCGATCTTGTTGAGCACCGGAATGATGTGCAGGTCGCGGTCCAGTGCCAGGTACAGGTTCGCCAGCGTCTGCGCCTCGATGCCCTGGGCCGCGTCGACCAGCAGCACCGCGCCCTCACACGCCTCCAGCGCCCGCGACACCTCGTAGGTGAAGTCGACGTGGCCCGGGGTGTCGATCAGGTGCAGGACGTACTCCTCGTCGCCGACCTTCCAGGGCAGCCGCACGTTCTGCGCCTTGATGGTGATCCCGCGCTCGCGCTCGATGTCCATCCGGTCCAGGTACTGCGCGCGCATCGACCGCTCGTCGACGACGCCGGTGAGCTGAAGCATCCGGTCCGCCAGTGTGGACTTGCCGTGGTCGATGTGGGCGATGATGCAGAAGTTCCGAATCTGCGCCGGCGCGGTGAAGGTCTTGTCGGCGAAACTGCTGATGGGAATCTCCTGGTCTGCACATGCTTGCGGCGGCGTGAACGCCGGCTCAGTTGGTATGTCCAGGGTATCTAGGCCGGGTGTCCGGGACCTACTTGGACACAATCGCACCCACGCGCGCGCGTCTATGCTGCGAATATGGCGTCTGCCCGCAAATCCCAGTGGAAGACGTTCCAGCGGTTTGCCGAGAACCTGGTCTTCGATCGGGCTCCGCGGCTGGCCAGGCACGTGCAGAACTCGCAGACGGTGCTGCGGGAACTGCAGCAGGCCGTGAAGATCACCGCGAACGTCATCGCGGCCGCCGCGCCGCAATCGCCCGCCGTCACCGCCGGCCGGCCGGTGACCAGCACGAGCTTCCCCACCGCCCACCGAGCGCGCAAGCTCGTCTACGCCCCCGACCTCGACGGCCGAGCCGATCCCGGCGAGATCGTCTGGACGTGGGTGGTCTACGAGGACGACCCCACCCGCGGCAAGGACCGGCCGGTGCTCGTCGTGGGGCGGGATCGCCGCGTGTTGCTGGGATTGATGGTGTCCAGCCAGGAGCGCCACGCCGAGGACCGGGACTGGATCGGGATCGGTTCGGGGGCGTGGGATTACGAGGGCAGGCCCAGCTGGGTCCGGCTGGACCGGGTGCTCGACGTGCCGGAAGAAAGCATCCGCCGCGAGGGCGCGATCCTGGATCGGGAAATCTTCGACCTGGTCGCCGCGCGGTTGCGTGCCGACTATGCGTGGAGCTAACGCCTCAGCAGGGCGTAACCGGCCCGAGCGAACGGCCGAATTTCCGCGCTGACTGCGCGTTCGGCGAAGCGGCGCTCAGCCCTGGGTGATGTAGGACTGCAGCTGCTCGTGCTCGGCCTCGAGTTCTTCCATGCGGGTCTTCACCACGTCGCCGATGCTGACGATGCCGATCAGCTTCTTGCCGTCGAGCACCGGGACGTGCCGCACCCGGTTCTTCGTCATCAGCACGCTCAGCGAGTCCACCGTGTCGGCTTTCGTGCAGGTGGCTACCGTTGCGGTCATGATCTTCGAGATCGGCCGCGACAGCGCGCTGGCGCCATGGGTGTGCAGCTGACGCACGACGTCGCGCTCGGAGACGATACCGACGACACCCTCGTCGCCGACCACCACCATGGCACCGATGTTCTGCTCGGCCAGGCCCGCGAGCAGTTCTTTGACTGTTGCCTCGGGATTGATGGTCACCACCGCCGCGCCCTTGTTCCGCAAGACGTCTGCAATCCGCATCGAGGCCTCCAGCTGGTTGTGATCGGCTTCACACCAGGCTACGGCCAACTCGCGCGGCGCAAAAGCCACAGCGAGAACCAGTGGCCGATCCGTGTCCATACCCTGACGTCAGCGCCCGAAACCGGCGCCTGACGCCGCGCCGAGTCGGATCGCACGATTGGGCCACTGGGTAGGCCCCGGCCTTGCAAGATAAGGGCCATGATCGAGATCACGCTGCTCGGGACGGGAAGCCCGATCCCCGACCCCAACCGCGCCGGGCCCTCGACTCTGGTGCGGGCCGGCGGGCAGGTGTTTCTGGTGGACTGCGGGCGCGGCGTGTTGCAGCGCGCGGCGGCGGTCGGCGTAGGCGCGGCCGGATTGTCGGCGCTGCTGATCACCCATCTGCACAGCGACCACATCGGAGACCTCGGTGATCTCCTGATCACCCGGTGGATCAGCACCTTCGCACCCGACCCCGCGCCGCTGCCGATCATCGGACCGCCCGGGACCGCGGAAACAGTCGAGTCCACACTGCACGCGTTCCGCCACGACATCGAGTACCGGCTCGCCCACCACGCCGATCTGAACGCCCCGCCGGCGGTCGAGGTCCGGGAATGCACCGACGGGGCGGTGTGGGACCGCGATGGCGTGGCGATCCGCGTCGCGCCCACCGATCACCGACCGGTAGCGCCGACCATCGGGTTCCGGATCGACTACGGGACGGCGTCGGTGGTGCTCGCCGGGGACACCGTGCCGTGCGCGGGCCTCGACGAGCTGGCCGCCGGCGCCGGCGCGCTGGTGCACACCGTGATCCGCAAGGACATCGTCGGCAACATCCCGCAACAGCGGCTGCAGGACATTTGCGACTACCACTCGTCCGTCGAAGAAGCGGCGGAAACCGCCGCCCGTGCGGGGGTCGGCTCACTCGTCATGACGCACTACGTGCCGGCGCTGGTGCCGGGCCAAGAAGAACAGTGGCGGGCGCTGGCCGCCTCGCGCTTCGGCGGGCGGATCGAGCTCGGCGACGACCTGCATCGCGTCGAGGTCGACGCCCCATAACTCTCTACTAGCGAATGTCGTTGCGCCGCAACGGCAACAACGCCCCGGCCAGCACCAGCCACGACAACGCCAGCACCCGAGCGATCGGCAGGAGGACGCCCAGATCCGGCCAGATCAACACCCCGAACGCCGATTCGGCGAGGGCGGCGATTACCAGGCCGGCCCAGCCGACCGGCCGCGGCAGCGTCCCCAGGTTCAGCGAGGTTGCCGCCATGCCGGCCACCATGAGACCCAGGGCGACGATGTGTCCCGGCCCGCCGACCAGGAACACCAGCAAATACAGGGCACGGACCAACGTCGCATTCCCGCCGACTTCGGGCTGCGACAGCGGCCAGGCCAGCAATCCGCACAGCCCCAGCGCCCCGGTGGCCAAGATTCCCCCGGTCAGCGCGGTCGCGGCTCCCGGCCCGGCCGCCCCGAGGCGCTGCAGCCGGACGCTGACCGTCGCGGCGTAGACCGCCAACGGCACCGACGACGCGAACGTCGTCACGGCGATGACGCGCACGGCCACCGGCTGAGCGCGGACGTAGGCCACCACGGCGGCCGCCGGGCCGTAGGGCAACGGCATCACGCCGCCCAGGCCGACCCCGACGGCGATTCCGCCGAAGAGCAGCGCCACGCACAGCGCGGAAAGCAGCGGCAACGAGAATCCTGCGGGCCGGCGCGCGGTGTCGTTCATGCGTGCACGCTATGCCGGTGCGGCTAAGCGAGCCGAGTGACCTCCACGACGACGTCGAGGTCGGTCGCGCCCTCACCGGAGTAGATGCCCTTCAGGGGAGGGACGTCGGTGTAGTCGCGGCCGGCGCCTACGCTGACGTATTGCTCGGAGATCTCGGTCTCGTTGGTCGGGTCGTAGCTCCACCACCCCCCGGTCCACGCCTGAATCCAGGCGTGGCTGCGCCCGTCGACCGTGTCCCCGACTACGGCGTGGCGCTTGGGATGCAGGTAACCCGACACGTAGTGCGCCGGAATCCCCATGGCGCGCAACAGCATTAGCGACAGGTGCACGAAGTCCTGGCAGACGCCCTTGCCCGCGTTCAAGGCATCCAGGCCCGACGAGTGCACGCTGGTGGTGCCCGGTAGGTAGTCCAGCTCGCCGCGCACCCAGCGCGCCGCGGCGGCGACGGCCTCGACGGGCGGGTGCGACTTGGCGATTTTCTTGGCCACGGCGGCAACCTTTTTACTCGCCGGGGTGTGCGTGGTAGGGCGCAGCAACTCGTCGAACCGATCGATCACCGCCTCGGATCGCAGATCGTCCCAGCCGACGTCGGTCACCGCCGGTTCAGGCCGCTCGGTCTCGACCACCGAGGACGACGTCACGGTGAGATCGGTGTGCGGCGCGTGCAGGTCGAACGCCGTCACCGCGGTGCCCCAATAGTCGATGTAGCGATAGGACCGCGTCGCCGGGATCGTCTCGACGCGATTGAGGATGACGTTCTGCCGCGTGTTCGACCGCGGGGTCAACCGCGCCTCGTTGTAGGAAGCGGTCACCGCCGACTGGTAGGCGTATCCGGTGGTGTGCACCACCCGCAGCCGCCACATCAGGCGTCCCCCTGCCTGCTGACCAGCCGGCGATCGGCGGCATCCGACCACGCCACCCACGGAGTGACGTGAAAGTACTGCACCGACAACGCTTCTCCGACATCGCGGCAGGTTCGCTGCAGCCCGGCCAAGCGGGTCTCCAGCGTCTCCAGCAGCACGCCGGGTTGCACGAATTCCAGCTCGCTGCGGGCCTGCCCGAGCAACCGCTGCGCCTCCCCGGTGGCGCCGATCCGGCTCTGCCGGTTATGCAGCAGTTCGTCGAGGTTGTGTTCGGCCAGCCGCAGCGAATAGAACACCGAACGCGGGAACAGCCGGTCGAGCAGCATGAACTCGACCACCCGGCCGGCGTCCAACACGCCGCGATAGGTGCGCAAGTAGGTGTCGTGCGCGCCGGCGGAGCGCAGCAACGTCACCCATGCCGGCGACGACGCGCTGTCCCCCACCCGCGAAAGCAACAGCCGAACCGTCATGTCGATCCGCTCGATCGCGCGGCCCAGCACCATGAAGCGGTATCCGTCGTCGCGTGACAACGTCGAGTCGGCCAGCCCGGCGAACATCGCCGCCCGGCCCTCGATGTAGGACAGGAATTCATGGGGCCCAAGGCGTTTGGCGGCGCGTTCGCGTTCCGCCAGGGCATGGTAGGTGCCGTTGAGGCACTCCCAGATCTCGCTGGACGTGACCTCCCGCGCCGACTTCGCGTTTTCCCGCGCCGCCGTGATCGCGTCGACGATCGATGAACCGCCCGATGCGTTGGTGCCGAAGGCCACCAGGTCGGTCAATGACCACACGTCCAAGTCGTGGGTCGGGGGATCGATCCCGAGCACCCGCAGCAGCAGCCGAGACGTATGGTCCGGGTCGACGCTGGAATCCTCGAGCAGCTGGTGCAGCACCACGTCGAGGATGCGGGCGGTGTCGTCGGCCCGCTCGACATAGCGACCGATCCAGAACAGCGCCTCGGCGTTGCGAGTCAGCATCAGCGCCTCCCCGGCCGCTGCTGTTGCTGCAGCTGCTGTTCCTGCGGGGACTGCTTTTGCGACTGTGTTTGCGTGTGCCGCGACGCGCCGTCCAGCTCCGGGTCGGGCTCTGGCAGCGAGCGCACCACTTCCGCGGCGCGGAGCTCGTGGTCGCCGGCCGAGGTCCGCGACGCCAACACCCACGTATCCTTCGAGCCGCCGCCCTGGCTGGAGTTGACCACCCGCGAGCCCTCGACCAGGGCGACCCGGGTCAGCCCGCCGGGCAGCACCCACACGTCGTCGCCGTCGTTGACCGCGAACGGCCGCAGGTCGACATATCGGGGCGCGAGCGAGTTCCCGATCTGCGTCGGCACGGTCGACAGCTCCATCATCGGCTGGGCGATCCAGCTGCGCGGATCGTCGCGAACCTTCTTGGCGACGGTGGCCAGCTCCTTCTCGGAGGCTTCCGGCCCGAACACGATGCCGTAACCGCCGGACCCTTCGACCGGCTTGAGGACCAACTCGTCGATCCGGTCCAGCACCTCTTCGCGTTCGTCGTCGAGCCAGCAGCGGTAGGTCTCGACGTTGGCCAGCAGCGGCTTCTCGCCCAGGTAGTACTCGATCATGGTCGGCACATAGGTGTAGACGAGTTTGTCGTCGCCGACACCGTTGCCGATGGCGCTGGAGACGACGACGTTGCCGGCGCGCGCCGCATTGACCAGGCCGGCCACCCCCAGCACCGAGTCGGCCCGGAACTGAAGCGGGTCCAGGAAGGCGTCGTCGATGCGCCGGTAGATGACGTCGACCTGCACCTCCCCCTCGGTCGTGCGCATGTAGACCTGGTTGTCCCGGCAGAACAGGTCGCGGCCTTCGACCAGTTCGACGCCCATCTGGCGGGCCAGCAGCGAGTGCTCGAAGTACGCGGAGTTGTACACGCCGGGGGTCAGCACCACCACCGTCGGGTCGGCCTCGTTGGTGGCCGCGGAGTTGCGCAGGGCGCGCAGCAGATGGGACGCGTAGTCGTCGACCGCGCGCACCCGGTGGGTGGCGAACAGATTCGGGAAGACCCGCGCCATGGTCCGCCGGTTCTCCATGACGTACGAGACGCCCGAGGGCGAGCGCAGGTTGTCCTCGAGGACGCGGAAATTCCCCTTTTCGTCGCGAATCAGGTCGATGCCGGCGACGTGGATGCGCACACCGTTGGGCGGCACGATGCCCATCGCCTCGCGGTGGAAATGCTCGCAGGAGGTGACCAGGCGGCGCGGGATGATGTCGTCGTTGAGTATCTCCTGGTCGCCGTAGATGTCGTCGAGGTACATCTCGAGGGCCTTGACGCGCTGGATGATGCCGCGCTCCAACCGGCTCCATTCGGCGGCCGAGATCACCCGCGGGACCAGGTCGAGCGGAAAGGGCCGCTCCTGACCGGAGAGCGAGAACGTGATGCCCTGGTCGATGAACGCGCGGCCCAGCGCGTCGGCGCGCGCCTTGAGCTCCGAGGCGTCCGACGGGGCGAGCTCGGCGTGGATGCCCTTGTAGGGCCCCCGCACCGCGCCCTGCGCATCGAACATTTCGTCGAACGCCATCGCGTACACATCCGACGACGTGTTGTATCCGCCGAAGATGCGCTCGGTGCGCGCGGCGCGCAATTTCCCCCTGGTTTCCTCAAGATGGCTAGGAAGACTCACGGTTTTAGATGCTGCCTCAAATTGACGTTGTGGCAGGCCACGGGTTCCCGTTTTGGGAGAAAACGTAACCGACTGATAACCTGGGCAGTCGCCGTGGTGGTATCCGGCGCCCAAGCAAACGTCGAATCGCAGAAGGAACTACAAGCGTGGCCAACATCAAGTCGCAGCAGAAGCGCAATCGCACCAACGAGCGCGCTCGACTGCGCAACAAGTCGGTGAAATCGTCGCTTCGCACCGCCGTGCGTGCGTTCCGCGAGGCCGCCCACGCCGGCGACAAAGAGAAGGCCACCGAGTTGCTGGCGGCGACCACCCGCAAGCTGGATAAAGCGGCCAGCAAGGGCGTGATCCACAAGAATCAGGCCGCCAACAAGAAGTCCGCGCTGTCGCGCGCGCTCAACAAGCTCTGAACCCGGCTCACCGGTTTCGGTTGGCCGCCAACTCGGCCACCTTCCTGACCGCCGACTCCAGCGCGTAATCGGCGTCCGCAACGGCGCCCTTGACGTTGGCGTTGAGCGCCGCCACCACCTTCATCGCCGCCGCCACGCTCTCGCGCGACCAATACCGAGCCTGCTTCTGGGCCTTCTGCACCCGCCACGGCGGCATGCCCAGCTGCGACGCGAGCCGGTAGGGGTCACCCGACAGCGGCCCGACCCGCCCGATCGTGTGGATCGCTTCGGCCAGCGCGTCGGCCAGCACCACCAGCGGCTCACCACGCAGCATCGCCCAGCGCAGGGCCTCGGCGGCTCCCGCGACGTCGCCGGCCACCGCCTTGTCCGCGATGTCGAACCCCTTCACTTCGGCCTTGCCGCTGTGGTAGCGGCGGACCGCGGCAGCGTCGACGACGCCGCCGGTGTCCGCGACCAACTGCGAACAAGCCGCCGCCAGCTCCCGCACGTCAGAGCCGACCGCGTCCAGCATGGCGGTGACGGTCTCTTCGTCGACCTTGACGCGCAGCGCGCGAAACTCCTTGCGGACGAAGTCGACCCGCTCACTGGCCTTGGTGATCCGCGCGCACGGATGAACGACGGCGCCGAGCGACTGCAGCTCGGTGGCCAGCGCCTTGGCCCGCCCGCCGCCCGAGTGCACCACCACCAGCATCGTGCCCAGCGGGACGTCGGCCGCGGCGGAGGAGATCACCGCGGCCGCCTCCTTGCCCGCTTCCCCGGCCGCCTCCAGCACGACGATCCGCTCGTCGCCGAACAGTGACGGGCTCAGCAGTTCGGCGAGCTCGTAGGTGCTGACGTCGCCCGCCCGCATGCGGCTGACCGGAATGTCCTCGACGCCGGCCCGCTGGCGCGCCGTCCGCAACACGTCGGCCACCGCCCGCTCGACCAGCAGTTCCTCGTCGCCCAGGATCAGGTGCAACGGCGAATCCTCGCTCACCCCACGATGGTGTCACGACCGACCGACGACACCGCCCCGGGATCCAGCAGGTTGGACACCCACCAAGCCAGCGCGCAGACGACGGCCGCGACGCCCAGCCAGCGCCGTCCCCGCGGCTGGGCGACCACCACGACGATCAGCACGGTCATCCCGGCGACCAGCAGCACCCCCGGCACCCCGGACGGCACGGGCACCGTCGCCGCGGGCGCGCCGGCGGACCATCGGGCCACCCGCACCACCCACCACAGTTCGGGGCCGGTGAAGCGGATCAACAACTGGGCGCCGGCCGGCCACGCCACGCTCAAGACGGCCGCCGCGCTGCCCAGCACGGTGATCGGCGCTATCACCGGTGCCGCCGCGAGGTTGGCCGCGACCGCGACCAGGCTGACCCGACCGGAGATGCCGGCCACCAGCGGGGCGGTCACCACGTGCGCGGCCGCGGCGATCGCCAGCGCGTCGGCCAGCGGCTTGAGGCAACCCCTGGCCACCAGGCGCCGCGACCAGGCCGGCGCGATGACGACCAACGCTGCCGTCGCGGCCACCGACAGCGCGAAACCCACGTCGACGGCCAGTTGTGGGGCCAATGCGAGCAAGCCCAGCACCGTGGCGCACAGAGCCGGGATGGCTTGGCGGCGCCGCGAAGTCAGGATGCCGGCCAGCGCGACGGCGCCCATTACGGCGGCCCGCAGGACGCTCGCCGTCGGTTGCACGACGAAGACGAACGCGACGAGTGCCAGGCCGGCGAGGACGACGGCCGCTCTCGGTCCGATCACGCGCGCCGAGAACAACACGGCTCCGCAGACGATGGTCACATTGGCACCCGACACCGCCATCAGGTGCGTCATGCCCGCCGCCCGAAAATCGCGGTCCGTCTCGGCGGTGACCGCCGAGGTGTCGCCCAGGACCAGGGCCGGCAGCATCGCCGCCTGCTCGGTGGGCAGCGTGCCGCGCACCGCGGCGGCGAATCGCCCGCGCACGGTGTGGGCCGCCCGCGGCACCGCGCCCGCGGTGCCCATGAACGGGCGGCCCGACGCGTTGAGCACCGCGACGGTCAGGTCGCGACGGGTGGGGTGTCCGATCCGCGCGGTGAACCGCACCGGCCGGCCCACCATCAGCCCGTCGGTGTCCGATTCGAAATCCGCGGCGCGCGCGAAGACGACCACCCGGCCCGAGATCTGCTCGTCGCGCAGACGCTGCAGCGTGGCCCGAAAGATGAGTCGCCCGCGGCCCAACGACACCGGGCTCTCGCTAGGCGTGACCGTCACCGGGGCGGCAGCCCCGAACCACGCGGTGATGGGGTGGCGCTCTACCGCTTCGGCGCGCAAAGCCACCGCCAAACCGAATCCCGCTCCGGTGACGCCGACCGCGACGAGGCCGACGGCGACGGCCCGCAGCCGGCCGGATTTCCCCGGTCGAGCCGCCGTTCGCCAGGCCAGCACGCCAGAGGCAGCGGCCAACACCACACAGCACGCCGCCACCACTCGGCCGATCGGCCACCAGATGCCGGCGGCGGTCACCACCCAGCAGGTGAGCGCGGCCGGCAGCAGGCGCGCATCGAGGCGCACCGCGGCCGCTTCGATCGCGCCGGACCGATACACCGGTGTCAGACACGGACCAGGGCGCGCAGCTTCTCCAGGCGCGACGGGCCGATGCCGTCCACATCCGCGAGCTGGTCGACGCTGGTGAATTTGCCGTTGGCCTGTCGCCAGGCGACGATCGCCGCGGCGGTGACCGGTCCGACGCCGGGAAGCGCGTCCAAGTCCTCCGCGGTCGCGGTGTTGAGGTCGAGCGCCTGACCCGTCTTCGGCTTGACCGGCCCCGTCCCGGGCCGGGGCGGCTTCGACGTCGGCGTCGAACCGGCGGCCACCGAGCTGCCCAACGCCGTCGGCTGCCCGGGGACGGGTGCCAGCCCGACGACTATCTGCTCGCCGTCGCCGAGCGGGCGCGCCATGTTCAGGCCGACGGTGTCCGCCCCGTTCACGGTGCCGCCCGCGGCCTGCAGCGCGTCGGCGACTCGTGCGCCCGGCGCCAGGGTGACCAACCCGGGGCTATGCACCAGGCCCACCACGCTGACCACCACGGGCCGGTCGGGGCCGGAACTGGGACTCGCCGACGGCTTGGGGCCGGCCGTCGACGCCTTCTCCACCGGCGGCAGCTTGGCCGACATCACCGGCGCGGGCCGGTCGCGCAGCAACGTGAACACCGTCACCAGGACGGCGAGCGCCGCCACGATGGCCAATCCGATGGCGCCGGCCCGTCCCGGGTCCGCGCGCAGCCTGGCCATCCAGCCCCGGTCCGGGGATGCGTCGGGTAGCCACCGCGGCAGCAGCGAATTCTGGTCCTCGTCCGTCGCCTCCCCGGTGACGTCAACTCCGCGCCGTCGGGCTCGGCGTCCGGTTCGGCACCGAGTCGCCGCTGGAGGCGCTCGGCGGGTAGTTCTGTCCGCATGCGCCGACCGTAGGTGCACCGAGCGCCGGATCCGGCCCGCCGGACGGCGCCGCGGCCGGCGACTGTGGACTAAACCGAGGCTGTGCACAACCGCTCCGCGGGATGGGTCAATATGGAACCAGGAACGCATAGCCGGCACCGGGCACCCATCCGACGCTGGTAGCCACGTTCCCCCGACGACAGGAGGCCGCCGTGCAACTGGCGCTCACACCGGAGGAAGCCGCGTTCCGCGACGAACTCCGCACCATCTACACCACGAAGATTCCGGAAGAGCTGCGCGAGCGGGTGCGCAAGGGCTCGGCGGAGGTGAACCACGACGACATCGTCACCAGCCACAAGATCCTGCACGAGCACGGCCTGGCGGTCCCGAACTGGCCGGTCGAGTGGGGCGGCAAGGACTGGACGCCCACCCAGCACCAGATCTGGGCCGACGAGATGCAACTGGCGTGCGTCCCGGAGCCGCTGAACTTCAACACCAAGATGGTGGGCCCGGTGATCGCCGAATTCGGTTCGGAGGAAGTCAAACAGCGCTTCCTGCCGCCGACGGCCAGCCTCGACATCTGGTGGTGCCAGGGCTTCTCCGAGCCGGAGGCGGGTTCGGACCTGGCATCGCTGCGCACCACCGCGGTGCGGGACGGCGACAGCTACGTCGTCAACGGCCAGAAGACCTGGACCACGCTGGGCCAGTACGCGGACTGGATCTTCTGCTTGGTGCGCACCGACCCGCAGGCGCCCAAGCGTCAGGCCGGCATCTCCTTCCTGCTGTTCGACATGAAAACGCCGGGTGTCACGCTGCGGCCCATCAAGACGATCGACGGCGGCCACGAGGTCAACGAGATCTTCTTCGAAGACGTTCGCGTTCCCGCGAATCAGCTTGTCGGAGAAGAAAACAAAGGCTGGACGTACGCAAAGTTCCTGCTGGGCAACGAGCGCACCGGCATCGCGGGTGTGGGGCGGACCAAAGTGCGCCTCGCCGAGGTGAAGAAGCACGCCGCCGCCACCGGGGTGCTCGAAGATCGCCTGTTCGCGGCGCGGCTGGCCGAGGCCGAAAACGAGCTGCTGGCACTGGAACTCACCCAGTCACGGGTCGTCACCGACTCCTCGAACGGACAGCCCAACCCGGCGTCATCGGTGCTGAAGCTGCGCGGCAGCCAGCTGCAACAGGTGGCCACCGAACTGCTCGTCGAGGTGGCCGGACCGGACGCGCTGCCCGCCGACGGCGACGACATCTCGTCGCCCTCCTGGGCGCAGCGCAGCGCGCCGCACTACCTCAACTACCGCAAGACCTCGATTTACGGCGGCAGCAACGAAGTGCAACGCAACATCATCGCGTCCACCATTCTGGGATTGTGAGGCAGCCATGGACTTTCAGCTGAGCGACGAGCAGGGCCTGCTCCGAGACACGACCCGCGAACTGCTGGCGCGTTCCTACGACCCGGAAAGCCGCAACAAGATCATCGACTCCGACCTCGGGTGGAGTCGTGAGGTGTGGAGTCAGCTGGCCGACACCGGCATCCTCGGCCTCGGATTCGACCCCGACGAGTCGGGCCAGATCGAGATCGCGGTGGTGCTCACCGAGATCGGACGCCGGCTCGCCCCGGAACCGGTCCTGCATGCCGCGCTCGGACCCGGCGCGCTGATCGCCGAGCTCGGCACCCAGGAGCAGAAGCAACTGCTCGACGAGGTCGCGGGCGGGCAGCGGTTGCTGGCGTTCGCCCACCAGGAACCGGGCCAGCGCAAACCATCCGGCGACGTGGCCACGCAGGCTGTGCGGCAGGGTGATTCGTGGACGCTGAGCGGCCGGAAGAACCCGGTGCTCGCCGGTGACTCCGCCGACACTTTGGTGGTCAGCGCCGCGCGGCCGGACGGCGGCACCGGCCTGTTCCTCGTCGATGCGGGGGCGGTGACCAGGCACCCGTACCCGACGTTCGACGGGCAACGCGGCGCGCAGATCGATCTGGACGCCACCCCGGCCGAACCCCTGGGCGAAGCGGCCGACGCGGCGCGGGCCATCCGCGACGCCATCATCCGCATCCAAGCGGGGCTGTGCGCCGAAGCGGTCGGGGCGATGGAGGAAGCGCTGCGACTGACCACCGATTACCTGAAGACCCGCAAGCAGTTCGGGGTCACGCTCAACAAGTTCCAGGCACTCACCCAGCGGGCCGCCGACATGTACGTCTCGCTCGAACTGGCCCGCAGCATGAGCCTCTACGCGTCGATGTCGATCGCCGACGGCAACCTGGACCCGGTGATCGCCTCGCGCGCCAAGTTGCAGATCGGCCGCTCGGGCCGGCACATCGCCCAGGAGTCGATCCAGCTGCACGGCGGAATCGGCGTAACCGCCGAATATCCGGTGGCCCATTACGCGGCCCGGCTCACCGCGATCGAGCACACCCTGGGCACCTCCGGCGAACACCTGCACAATCTGATCGACCACATCGGCGACTACGACTTAGTCCGGCTCTAGCCGATGGCAGAGCTGTCCGACAGGGTGGTCTCCTTCCTGTCAGTGCCTTTTCAGGCTGCCCGCACCGTGGATGCTCGGCTACGTCGCCGCCGACGGCCGGCCGCTGGTGGCGCCGGTGTGGTTCGTCGTCGACGATGGGCAGCTGGCGTTCACCACGGGCCGTGACACGTCGAAAGGCCGTGCCCTGGCGCGTGATCCACGGACGGTGATCTGCGTCGACGACCCCCATCCGCCGTATTCGTTCGTTCAGGTGCAGGGCGTCGCCGAGGTCGGTGAGGACGCAGCCGACGTGTTGGACATCGCGACCCGGACCGGCGCGCGGTACATGGGCGCCGACCGTGCCGAAGAATTCGGCCGCCGCAACGCCGTTCCCGGCGAACTCGTGGTGCGGGTGCGCCCGCCCAAGGTCATCGCCGGTTTCGATATCAGCGGCTGACGCCGGCGCACATCAATCCGGCTGCGGCCCCTCGACCGGTTCCGGGTCCGACTCTGACTCCGCATCGGGCAGCTGACCCACCAGGTATTCGGCGAGCCCGCCGATGGTCGGATAGTCGAACACCGCGGTCGCGTTGATGGTGAACTTGCCGCCGAACTGACTGTGCAACCTGTTGCGCAGTTCGATCGCCATCAGCGAATCCGTGCCCAGGTCCAGGAACCGGCTGCTCGCGGCCGGCGGTTGCGCCAACCGCAGGAAGCTCTGCACCTCTCGCTGAAGGAACTCGGTCACGAAGCCCGCCCGCTGGGGCACCGGTATCTCCATCAGCTGCTTGAGCAACTCACTGTCGCCGGTCACCTCTCCGATGGCACTGGGCAAGACGAGGTCGAGGATCGGCGGACGCGAACTGCCCAGCACCTTCGCGGCACGCTGCCAATTGGCCTTGACGACGGTGGCCTGGCCGGTTCCGTTTGCCACGACCTCGGCGAGGGCGCCGAGCGCAGCCGACGGTTCCAGCGCAATCAGGCCCTGGGCACTGATATTGGCGGTCGCGGCCTCCGAGGAGGCCATGCCACCCTGGGCCCAGGGACCGAAGTTGACACCGGTGGCCGGCAGGCCTTGCGCCCTTCGCCGCGCGACCAGCCCGTCGAGAAACGCGTTGGCCGTGGCGTAGTTCGACTGACCGGGGGAACCGAATAGGCTGGACACCGAAGAGGACACGACGAAGAAGTCCAGGTCGTCGTCCTTCGTCAAGCGATCCAAATGGTCAGCGCCGAACGCTTTGGGCGCCAATGTCGTTCGGAATCGCTCCAGGTTCTGTTGGGATATCAGCGCGTCGTCGAGCACGCCGGCCAGATGCACCACCCCGGCGAGCGGCGGCAACTCCGCACGGATCCGGGCCAGCAGCGTCGCGACCGCGGACTCGTCGCCGACATCGGCCGGAAAGACGTGTACTCGGCACTTATAGCGCTCGGCGATCTCCTCAATCAGCCGGTGTGCATCCGCGTCGAGCTCGCGCCGGCTGGTCAGGACGAGGTCTCCAGCACCGAGCTGGGCCAGGTATGAGGCCGTATGCAGACCGATGGCACCGAGTCCGCCGGTGATCAGATAGCTCCGATCGGCCCGCGGCTGAAGCGGATTCGGCATCTGCAGCACTATCTTCCCGATGTGCCGGGCTTGCTGCATGCGCCGGAACGCGGTCCTCGCCTCGGTCATCGGGTAGATCTCGGCGGGCAATGGCGTCCAGTCGCCGGTGGCCAACCCGCGCGACACCTCGGTCAGCAACCCGCGGATGCGCTCGGGCTCTTGGTAGGTCACCGTGTCCAGCGCGACGATCTCGTAGACGATGTCGGGACGGACCTCCGCCATTTGTTCAGGTGCCCAGATGTCGCGCTTGGCGATCTCGGCGAACCGGCCGTTGTGGGCGGTGGCCCGCACGGTCGCTTCGATGAAGCCCTCGTTGGTCAGGCTGTTGAGCACCACGTCGACGCCTGTGCCGTCGGTGTCAGCGAGGATCTCGTCAGCGAAATCCGTTGTCCGCGAGTCGTAGACGTACTTCACACCCATTCTGCGTAGCGTCGCGCGCTTGTAGGTGCTGGCGGTCGCGAAGACGACGGCACCGTGTTGCTGGGCCAGCTGGATGGCAGCCAGCCCGACGCCACCGCTGGCGGCGTGGATGAGCACTCGGTCACCGGGCTTCAGCTGCGCCCAGTCGAACGCGAGTCGGACGGTCAGCGCCGCGGCGGGAATCGTGGCCGCCTCGACCGCACCAACTCCGTCCGGAATCGGCGCGAGCAACTGGGCCGGCACGTTGAATCGGCTGGAGAAGGCGCCCTGCATGAAGCCGTAAACACGTTGGCCCACCTCGAGCCCGGTGACGCCGCCACCCAACTGCGTGACGATGCCTGCGAAGTCACCGCCGATCGGTCCGGGGTCACCCGGGTAGAGGCCCAGGACATTGAGCACATCGCGGAAGTTGAGACCCGCCGCCTCCACCCGCACCTGCACGTAGCCCTCGTCCGGCGGCGGCACCTCCGTCTCGGTCAGCCGCAGGTTGTCGATCGCGCCGCGTTCGGTGGGCGCAAGGACATAGTCGGTTGAACGCGGCACCGTCAGGTGACCGCTGCGCGCCCATGGCAACAGCCGGGAGGCCAGCAGCCGTCCTTGTCGCAGCGCCACTTCCGGCTCGTCGAGCGGGTTGGCCAACAGGCCGGCCAGCACCGCAACCGCCTCCCGCGATCCGTCGCAATCGACCAGCCTGCAGCGCAGCGCCGGTTCCTCGTTGATCGTGGTGCGGCCGAATCCCCACAGCGCCGCCTGCACCGGGTCGACCGGTTCGCCGGACTCGGTGGCTACCGCCCGCTCGGTGACGATCCACAGTCCGTTCGGCAGTTTCACGTCGCCGCCTTGCGCGGCGTGTACGCCGCTGAGCAGATTGGCGATTTCGGTCTCGACGCGCGCAGCGACGTCGGCGCTCGATTCTTCTCCATTCGGGCCTGCGCTGCGCCACACGACGCCGGAGACGGGCACTCCACGCGCGTGGGCCTCAGTGATTAACCGCCCCAAAGGATCCGGATCGGTGGTCGGGTCGAACGCGATGCAGCCCGGCACGTTGGCGGCCAGTTCGTCGAATCCGGCGATCAGCCAGGTGCCGTGCACGGTGGTTTCGGCCGGCGCAGGCGCCGGTACCTCGTGCCAACCGACGGTGTAGAGCAGCCGGGTGGCATCGCCGCCGAGGCCACGAAGCAGCGCCTCGCGAGGTGCCCGCTTGACCGTGAACTCGCGAATACCGCCCAAATGACGGCCATCTCGATCGACGTAATCGAGATCGAAGACCTGGGTTTCGCTGTCGAGCGCGCTCTCGTGCCACCTCGCGCGGCAGTAGAACCGCCGAGGCATCTTCTCCCGCAGCGTCACCTGCCCGTACCGCAGCGGCAGGAACAGATCGTTGACGCCTTGTTCGGCCGCGAGAAGTGCCGGGAACGCCGGGAAGGCGACCCCGGTGCACAGGTCCATCAGCACCGGGTGCATCGGCTCGGTCCCGAGGTGTTCGGCGAGTTCCTCACCGACGACGATGTCGCCGATCGCCTCACCCTGACCGAGCCACAGTGACTTCAGGGAACCGGACCAGGTCGGCCCCCATGCCAACTCCAAGTCAGCGAAGGTCTCGAACAACTCCTGTGGACGCATGCGGTTCAGTCGTTCGATCGCTTCGTCGACCGGAGCCGCCTCCTCGGACACGGCTCCGTCGGCGGCGCCGCTCACCACGCTGCCTTCAGCGTTCAATGACCACTCGGCGCCGCGTTCACCATACGGGCGGCTGTGCACTTGGAACTTGGCTTCACCGCCGTCCTGCGGCGGATGCAAGCTCAACTGCATCTCACGAGAACTCCTCTCGGGCAGGATGATCGGCTCGTAGAAGAAGACGTCCTTCACCCGCGCCGGTGCACCGACCGCGGCCAACGCCATCGCCGCGTACGTTGCTCCGGGGACGACGACGGTGCCGTAGATGACGTGGTCGGACAGCCAGGGCTGCGACTTGACGGACAACCTGCTGGTGTAGACGGTGTCGCCAGAGGCGAGGTCTTTCGCGTTACCGAGAATGCCGGATACCGCCGGACCGTCTACCGCAACGCTGGATGTCTTGGGCCAGAACCGGCGGCGCTGGAACGGATAGGTGGGCAATTCCACTCTGCGATGCGACTGACCATGCACCGCAGCGAAATTGGGAAGGTGGCCGGCGACGTACGCTCCGGCCATGGCCTCGGCGATCTGGCGCCGGTCGCCGACGCCCTTGCGTAGCGAGACGATGGCGCGCGGCGCGGCCAAATGCTCCGGCCAGACCTGCACCGCAGCCCCGGTCAGCACGGGTTGCGGGCCGATCTCCATCAACACGGAGCAGCCCAGCGCCGCCACCGTGTGCACGCTCTCGGCGAACTGCACCGGCTGTCGGGAATGCCGCCGCCAGTATTGAGCATCGAGCGGGGTCTGGGCGGTGAGCACGGCGCCGGTGCGGTTGCAGACCAGCGGCATCGTCGGGGCGGCGAACTGCAATTGCGCCGCGTACGACTCGAATTCATCAAGCACCGGATCCAGTAGTTCCGAGTGAAAGGCGTGGCTCGTCTGCAGCCAGGTGCAGCGGATTGCGTCCTCACCGAACTTGGCGACGATCGGTTCCAGGTCTTCCCCGGGACCCGAAAGCACGGTGTTGGGTCCGTTGTAGGCCGCCACCGACACGCGCGGGAATTCACCGGCCACCTCCTCGACGCGCTTGGCATCGGCGAACACCGCCACCATCCGCCCGCCTTCAGGCAGGCTGCCGAACATCCGGCCGCGCTCGGCGATCAGCCGGGCGCCGTCCTCGAGACTGAACACGCCTGCCACACATGCCGCCGCGTATTGACCCACGCTGTGCCCCAGCACCACATCGGGTTCGATCCCCCAGGACTGCCACAGCCGGGCCAAACCCATCTCGACCGCGAAAAGCGCCGGCTGCGCAAACGACGTGTGCCGCAGCCTCGCTCCCGCTTCACCGCCGGTTTCACGATCGGTGGCGAAGAGCACCTCAAGCAACGGATGCGGCAAAATATCGCTGACCGCATCGGCACAACGTGTCACGGTTTCGGCGAAAACCGGCTCGGTGTCGAACAACTCGCGCGCCATCCCCGGATACTGGCTGCCCTGTCCGGTGAACAACCATGCCGTCGTCGGGTGGTGTGTGTGCTCGCCACGAACAACACCGGGCCGCAGCCGGTTCTCGGCCAATTCAGCCAAAGCCTCACGCGCGCCTTCAACCGAATCCACGACCAGCGCGGCGCGATGTTCGAAGTGTGAACGGCCCGTTCCGGCGGTGAGGCATACCTCGGCGAGGTCCACATCCGGGTGGGCGCCAAGCCAGGCCTCGTAACGCAACGCCAAGGCCACCAGTGCCTCCGGTGACCGTCCGGACAGTGCCAGCACCCGCACTCGTTCAGCCGGAGCTGACGATGGCGACTTCGTCGCGACGTCGGCCGGGTCCTCGTCGGCGCGCCCAGCTCGCGCAGGAGCCTCCTCGACCAGCACGTGCGCGTTGGTGCCGGTGAATCCGAAGGAACTCACGCCGGCGCGCCGGGGCCTGCCGTTCGCCTGCCACGGCAGGGCCTTATCCACGACCCGCACTGGTAGCGAATCCCACGGTATATGCGGAGACGGCTGCTCGAAGTGCAGGCTCTGCGGCAGCACTCCGTGCTGCAGCGACAACACGACCTTGATCAAACCTGCTGCGCCCGAGGCTGATTCGGTGTGCCCAATGTTCGTCTTCACCGACCCCATCAGCAATGGCCGGTCGGCATCACGCCCGACACCGTAGGCGGCCGCGGCCGCCTGCACCTCGATCGGATCACCCAGCGGGGTGCCCGTCCCGTGCGCCTCGAGGTAGTCGACGTCGCCGCCGGCCCAACCGGCGCGAGCCAGCGCCGTCCCGATGAGCCGTTGCTGCGCACCACCGTTGGGCACCGTCAAACCACTCGAAGCCCCGTCCTGGTTGACCGCGCTACTGGAAATGACCGCGCAGATCCGGTCGCCATCACGCTCGGCGTCGCTCAGCCTCTTGAGTACGAGGATTCCGCAGCCTTCGCTGCGCACGTAACCGTCGGCGGAGGCGTCGAAGGTCTTGCAACGCCCGACGGGGGAAAGCATCCGTGCGCGCGAGGCGGCGATGACCGTCACCGGGGAAAGCAAGACGTTCACGCCGCCGGCCAACGCCATGTCGCAGTCACCGGAATGCAACGCCTGGACGGCCTGGTGGACCGCCACCAACGCCGAGCTGCATGCGGTGTCGACGGCCATGGCCGGTCCCTCTAGTCCCAGCGCGAAGGCGACCCGACCGGAGATGGCATTGAGCGCATTGCCGGTGATGAAGTACGGTTCGATCTTGTCGATCGACTCCGACGACAGCAGATGCGCGTACTCGTTTGCGGCCACCCCGGCGAAGACGCCGGTTCGGCTGCCCCGCAATGTGGCCGGCGCATACCCAGCCCTTTCGAGGCCCTCCCAGACCGTTTCGAGCATCAGCCGCTGCTGCGGCTCGATCCAGACGGCCTCACGCGGTGAGATGCCGAAGAATTCGGGATCGAATCCGTCGATTTCGTCGAGGAATCCGCCGAACCGCGTGTAGGTCTTACCGGGCATGTCCGGATCCGGGTCGTAGAACTCGTCGATGTCGAAGCGGTCCTCCGGCACCTCCCGGATCGCATCGACGCCCTCGGAGAGCAACCTCCAGAAGGCGTCCGGGTCGGGCGCGCCGGGGAAACGGCATGACACCGCAACGACCGCGATCGGTTCGGCGGCGGGCGTCGTCACCGATGGCGCGGGCCGTGGGGTCGGCTTGGCCTGATCACTGAGCTCGAGCACGTCGACGAGCAGGTAGTCGGCCACGTCGGACAGCCGAGGGTGGTCCATCGCCAGGGTGGCCGGAATTTCCTTGCCCACCCCTTGTTCGATGCGGCGCCGCAATTCGACGGCCATCAGCGAATCCATGCCGAGGTCGAAGAACCCGGCGTCCTCGCGGATCTCCGCGGCATCGACGCGCGTCACCTCGGCTACCGCGTCCCGCAGGTAGTCGGTGAGAAGTTTCTTGCGCTGCTGCACCGGAGCCCCGGTGAGCCGCTCGACCAACGGGGTCTTCCCGGCCGCCGTCACCGCGGGCACCGGGTCGGGCACCTCGCGGTCCAATTCCGCCAACAATGCCCGCCTGCCCGCCTGCTGGTAGAGCGGCAAGAATCGGGCCCAATCGATGCGTGCCACGACTTCCTGTATGGGTCCGTGCGACGCAGCCCCGCCCAGGACGTCGGCCAGACCCGCGAGCGCTTCGGCGGGCGACAACGTCCGGACCCCGCGCTGATCCAGCCGCGCACGAGATTCCGCGTCGGCCATACCCGCCGACCAGGGACCGAAATTGACGCTGAACCCGGGGATGCCCTGCTCGCGTAGGTGCCAGGCCAGCCCGTCGAGGAAGGCATTGGCCGCGCCGTAGGCGGTCTGGCCGAATCCGCCCCACACCGAGGCGATCGAGGACGTGCTGATGAAGAAGTCGAGCGTCAGGTCGGCCGCCGCCTCGCTCAAATGCCAAGCACCCCATACTTTGCCGGCGAAGACACGATCTACCTCGGCGTCTTCCAGAGCGGTGAGCGGGGTGGTACCGATCTCGCCCGCAGCGTGGACGATGCCGGCCAAGGGCGGCAGCTCAGCCTGCACACCTGCCAGCAGGCGTGCGACATCGTGCACATTGCCGACATCGGCAGGGACGGCGCGGATTCGGCAGCCGTGTCGTTCACCGAGTGCCTCGATGCGTTGTTGCGCGGCATCACTTGGCGCCCTTCTGCTCGTCAACACCAGGTTCCGTGCGCCGTGTGCCGCCAGGTATCCGGCGATCTCCAGCCCGATCGCACCCAGCCCGCCCGTCACCAAATAGGTTGCGTCGTCGCGTAGTTGAAGCGGCGTAGCGCTCGGTGGCTCCTTACGCCGAACCAACCGGGGAACGTAGACCGCCTGACCACGCAGCGCGAGCTGATCTTCCCTGGTCGAGCCGGGCGGCGTCATGATGCGGTCGACGAGCTGGGCCCAATCCTCGGCGGTGCCTTCGGCCAGATCAGCAAGACCGCCCCATACGTGCGGAAACTCCAGCGCCGCGGCACGAC
Source organism: Mycobacterium paraffinicum (assembly GCF_001907675.1). GTDB lineage: Bacteria > Actinomycetota > Actinomycetes > Mycobacteriales > Mycobacteriaceae > Mycobacterium > Mycobacterium paraffinicum_A. The sequence goes on along the minus strand of NZ_MPNT01000006.1, from coordinate 7,853 downwards.
CGAATCCCCACAGGCAGCTCTGATGCGGCGCCACGGTGTCGGAGTCGGCGACACGCTGTGCACCGCGGGTCACGATCCAGATAGGACTGCGTAGTTCCGCGGCGGCCGTGGCGCGAAACAGCCGCCGGGTTCCCCCAAGGATCCGATGCTGCACCCGCAGCAGTGACCGCATCGATGGTGTGGTCCCCGCCTCCAGCGCCGCGACATGCACGATGCGCGGCGTCGAATCCTGTTCCGCGGCGGCGCGCAACGCGTCCGCGAGCTGATCCTCGTCTGCGTCGGACATCGGCAGCCCGACGACCCGGTGGTGGTGGCCGTGTGCAACCAGCACGTCGACCAACGGCTGGACCGCATCGCCATTGTCCCCGACGACGATCCAGCTCGATCCCCCGGCCGTGTCTGTGCGGGATAGTGGAGCGGGTGACTTGGCCCAGCGGATCTCGTATCGATCGTCCGCGATGGACCCGGTCGTGCGCTGTTGGTTGTGTTGCGCCGCAAGCTTGGTCAGCACATTCAGGGTCTGACGATCGCCGCTCGCACCGTCGAGCAGAGTCGCGAGCTCCTCGATCCGGCCGTCCTCGAGAAGGTGGACGGCCCGGGTGCGCTCGGCACGGTGCTGTGGTCGGGCGTGATCCGGGTGGTCGTTACCGTTGTTCCCCCGATTGTCCCGGAACCAGTATTGACGGCGCTCGAACGGGTAGGTGGGCAGGTCGAGCTTTCGCGCGTGTGGTTGTCGCAAGGCGCCGAAGTCGGGCAGGTGACCCGAAACATATGCGTCGGCAACCGCTTCCGTGATCTGCCGGTGGTCGGCGGCGTTTCGGCGCAGAGACGCGATTGCTCGCGGCGCGGTGGCCGGGTCGGGCCACGCGGCAAGGGCTGCGGCGGTGAGCACCGGTCGCGGCCCGATCTCGAGCAATACCTTGCAGTCCAGCTCGGCAAGGGTGCGCACGCTCTTTGCGAACTCCACCGGTTGCCGCGCATGACGGCGCCAGTAGGCGCCGTCAATCTTCACGCTCCGGCCGAGCGCGGCACCGGAGCGATTGTCGATCAAGATCCGTTGTGGCGCCGCGAAGTTGAACCGAGCCGCATACGATTCGAATTCGTCGAGGATCGGGTCCAGCAGCGCCGAGTGGAACGCGTGGCTGGTGTCCAGCCAGTCACAGCGCACACCGTCCGCCGCCAATCGAGCCACCGCCTGCTCCAGATCCACAGCGGGTCCGGACAAAACCGTGTTGGCGCCGTTGTAGGCCGCGACGGACAGGCTCGGAAACTCGTCGGTCAGCTGCTCGACCCGCTCGCCGGCGGTGAAGATCGCGACCATCCGGCCGCCCGCAGGCAGGCTGCCGAACAGACGTCCGCGTTCGGCGATCAGCAGCGCGCCGTCCTCGAGGCTGAATACGCCCGCGACGCAGGCCGCCGAATATTGGCCGACGCTGTGGCCCAGCACCACATCCGGCTCGAAACCCCACGACTGCCAGAGTCGGGCTAGGCCCATCTCGATTGCGAACAACGCGGGTTGTGCGTAAGAGGTCTGTTGTAACGTCGCTTCGCCGTCTGGGCCGTCCACGTCGAAAATGACTTCCAACAAAGGCTTTTCGAGAGCATCAGCGACCGCCGCAGCACAACGTTTCAGCGTCTGCGCGAACACCGGCTCGGTGTCGAACAACTCCCGGGCCATCCCGGGATACTGGCTGCCTTGACCGGTGAACAGCCACGCCGTCTTCGGCGCATCACGGGATGCTCCGCGAAACAAGCCCGGCGCAGGGCGGTCGTCCGCGAGCGCGCCAAGTAGCTCGATGGCGGATTCCCTGGAATTGACCACCAGCGCGGCGCGCTGCTCAAGGTGTGCTCTCCCCGCCCCCGCGGTGAAGCACACGTCCGCGAGGGTCGCCTCCGGGTGCGCGCTCAACCAACCGCGGTATTCGTCGGCGAGCCGCACCAGCGCGGCGGGCGTTCGTGCCGACAGCGGAAGGATGCTGAACATCCGTGGGTCTACCTCGGCCGGGACCGGAGCCGAGGGGGCTGCTTGCTCGGGCGCTTCCTCGAGAATGACGTGCGCGTTCGTCCCGGCGAACCCAAACGAGCTGATTCCCGCAATGCGCCGCCGCCCGTTGCGTTCCCAGGCGGTGGCCTCCGTGACGACCTCCACGGCAAGCCGATCCCAGGGAATGTGGGGCGAGGGGTTCTCAAAGTGAAGGTGCTGCGGAAGTAACTCGTTCTCGAGCGACAGGATGACTTTGATCACGCCGGCGATGCCCGCGGCCGCTTCCAGGTGTCCGATGTTGGTCTTCACCGAACCCATCAGCAGCGGCTCGCCGGGGTCGCGTCCGGCGCCGAGCACCGCACCCGCGGCCTGCGCCTCGATGGGGTCACCCAACGATGTACCGGTGCCGTGCGCTTCCAGGTAGCCGACCTCGCCAGGTTCGAGGTCGGCGCGCTTCAGCGCCTCAGCGATGACCCGTTGCTGGGCGACGCCGTTGGGCACCGTCAACCCACCCGATGCGCCGTCCTGGTTGATCGCGCTGCCGCGGATCACGGCCCGAATCCGGTCCCCGTCGCGAATCGCGTCCTCGAGGCGTTTGATCACGATGACGCCGCATCCCTCGCCGCGCACATAGCCGTCCGCGGCCGCGTCGAACGTCTTGCACCGGCCGTCCGGCGCGAGCATCTGTGCACTGGAGAATGCGATCATGGTCGCCGGAGTGAGTAGGACGTTCGCCCCGCCGGCCAGCGCGAGGTCGCATTCGCCTAAGCGCAGCGCTTGGCACGCCTGATGGATTGCCACCAGCGACGAGCTGCATGCCGTGTCGACGGCTATTGCGGGGCCCTTCAGCCCCAAGCGGTAGCTGATCCGCCCCGCGGCTGCGGCGTTAGACGTCCCGATGGCCAAGTAGGCCTCGATCTCGGGGTAAGTCAGCTCGTCGGATGCCATTCCGAGGTAGTCGTGCGTGGACAAGCCGACGAAGACACCCGTATTGGTGTCGGCCAGAGCCGTGGGCGCGATACCCGAGTGCTCCACCGCGCGCCATGCCGTCTCCAACAGGATCCGGTGCTGCGGGTCCATCAGCCTGACCTCGCGCGCCGACATACCGAAGAACGGCGCGTCGAACCCGGTCACGTCATCGACGAAACCTCCGCGACGGGTCACGACCTTGCCGGGCATGCCGGATTCTGGGTCGAAGAATTCGTCGACGTCCCACCGGTCCTGCGGCACCTCGGATATCGCATCCCGGCCCTGGCGCAATACATCCCAGAACTCGTCCGCATCCGCAGCACCCGGAAAGCGCGCCGCGTAGCCGACGACCGCGAAACCTGATGACGGCCCCTTCAGGCCTTCGACAGATGTCATGCGCTTGTCCTCCTTTGGCCGGTCAAGATACGTCCCCCGGGGAGGCCGGTCGCGCGCGCTCGAAGCATCATCTCCGAATACAGCACTGCGGTTGCAGCGGCCGCACCGCGCCGTGGCGGCCCATGCAGCTGCCGCCCTGGTCCCTCCCAGCCGCTCGATCGAACAACGGCCCACCGGATCCGTCAGAGAGTCTAGGCGGTCGCCGACGCATCACTGCGCGGCCATCGGGGGGAGGGTTATCTTGGTGGCGCCAGCATGGTCGGACTGAGCCGTTCAAACGAGGAGGACGTCGGTTTGCGCATCGGGAAGATTACGATCGGCTCACTCGATGATTGGACGTTGACCGCGGGATCGGTCACCTCTTGGCACCCAACAGCTGCGGCCAACGAGAAGGTCCGACAAGCGCCGGTCAGTTCCGTCCCGGTCAGCTACATGCAGGGCCAACATCTTCGCAACTATTGTGAGCGGACGGCCGCGGGGTTGAGTTTTTCCCGCCAGATCATCGCTACGTGTGAAGTGCCCGGGAAGTGCGACATCGCCGCCATGGACCACGCCGTCAACAACTATTTGCGTCGGCATGACACCTTCCGCAGTTGGTTCGAGCGCACCAGTACCGGAGAGTTCGTCAGGCATACCACCAGCGATCCCGCGGATATTGAATTCGAGCCGGTCGATTTCGGCCAGATGACGGTGGAAGAAGTCCATGCCCACGTCGTGGCCATCCCGAATCCACTGGAGTGGGGCTGCTTCACCTTCGGGATTATCCAGAGCGACGACCACTTCACCTTTTTTGCCGCCATGGATCACGTCCACGGGGACGCGACGTTGATCGGCACCACGATGATGGAGGCCAATGGAATGTATACCGCGTTGAGCGGAGGCGGTGAGGCCCTCGCTCTTCCCGACGCGGGTAGCTTCGACGATTTCTGCATTCGCGAGCGCGAGTACACGTCGACCTTAACCCCGGATTCGCCCGAGGTGCGCGCGTGGATTGACTTCGCCGAGAACAACAATGGCGGTTTCCCGGAATTTCCGCTCCCGCTGGGTAATCCGTTGGAGCCCAGCAGCAGTGCCATGACGTCCGAACTGCTGATGGACGCGGCACAGTCAGAACGATTCGAATCGGCCTGCAAAGCGGCCGGGGCGCGTTTCGTCGGCGGCTTGTTCGCGTGCTTCGCCCTGCTCGAGCATGAGTTCACAGGTGCGCTCACGTATTACGGGCTCACGCCCAGGGACTCCCGGACAGGCGCCGACAATTTCATGACCCAGGGCTGGTTTACCGGCCTGATCCCGATCACCGTGCCGATAGCCGCAGCCTCCTTCGCTGACGCCGCGTGGGCCGCGCAGACGTCTTTTGATTCAGGTCTGGACATGGCGAAGGTGCCCTACTACCGCGTGTTGGAATTGGCGCCGTGGTTGAGCTGGCCACAGCCAAACTTTCCGGTCTCCAACTTCTTCCACGGCGGCGCCGCTCCACTCAACGCCGTTCTCGCCGCGGCCGACCTGGGTCTGGCAGACAATATCGGAATCTATCCCGACGGCCGCTATTCGTACCAATTGACCATTTATATATTCCGGTACGGGGAGGGCACGGCCATGGCGATCATGCATCCCGACAACCCCGTCGCCGAGAAATCAGTTTCCCGTTACATGTCTGCGATGAGGTCCGTGTGCGGGCGGGTTGCCGGTAGCGGACACTGGGGACGCGTCGCGTAGCGTGGAGCCACTCGATGGCTAGGGCCTATCTGGAAGCGCGAATTCCGCTCGGACACACGACGAATTCGCGCGGCTTGACACAGCGCCGGCGAGCGTCGCCGGCGGGCGCACATGACTGCGCCGACCGGGAGCGAGGGCGATATGCGACGGTTGGCTGATTTCGTGGTGCGATGGCCCTGGGTGATTGTCGGGCTCTGGGTCGCGGTTGCGGTGGCGCTACCACTGACATTGCCATCCCTGGGTGAGATGGCCCAGAAGCATCCGCTCGCCATTTTGCCCGCCGACGCACCGTCGAACGTAACCGCCCGAAAGATGACCCAGGCGTTTCACGAGTCGGGCTCAGAAGACCTGCTGTTGGTGGTCCTGACCAACGACAAGGGGCTTGGGTCCAGCGACGAAGCCACTTATCGCAAGCTGGTGGACGCGCTGCACCAGGACACGCGGGATGTTTCGATGGTGCAGGATTTCGTCAGCAGCCCGCCGCTGCGCTCGGTCGTGACCAGCAAGGATCACAAATCTTGGGTGTTGCCGGTCGGCGTTGCCGGCGAGTTGGGCACCCCACAGTCGTACGCCGCGTTCAACCGGATCGGCGACATCGTCAGGCGCGCGGTCGCAGGAACTTCCCTGACGGCGAACCTTACCGGCCCCGCCGCGACCGTCGCGGACCTCACGGTCGAGGGCGATCAGGATCGCCTTCCGATTGAGCTGGCCATCGCCGTTCTTGTGCTGATCGTCCTGTTGGTGATCTACCGCAGCGCGGTCACCATGCTGCTACCGCTGCTGACCATTGGGACGTCCCTGGTGATCGCGCAAGCGGTGGTTGCGGGATACTCCCAGTTGACCGGCTCGGGCGTCTCGAATCAGTCCATCGTGTTTCTGAGCGCCATCATGGCCGGCGCCGGTACGGACTACGCGGTCTTTCTCATCAGCCGCTATCACGACTATTTGCGGTCTGGCGCGAATTCCGACCAGGCGGTCAAGGGCGCAATGATCTCGATCGGAAAAGTGATCGGCGCATCCGCCGCCACCGTCGGAATCACGTTTCTCCTGATCAGCTTCGCTCGAATGGGTGTGTTCAAAACAGTCGGGGCGTCGTCGGCGATCGGGATCGGCGTAGCGTTCCTGGCCGCGGTGACGTTGCTGCCGGCGATTCTGGTGCTCGCGGGACCACGTGGCTGGGTCAACCCACGACGCGAACTCACCGCCAGGTTCTGGAGGCGTTCGGGCATACGCATCGTCCGGCGGCCCAAGGTCAATCTGCTTGCCAGCGTGCTCGTGTTGATCATCCTGGCCAGCTGCGCCGGCTTGGTGCGCTACAACTACGACGATCGCAAGGCTTTGCGCTCATCCGCTCCGAGCTCCATCGGGTATGCCGCGCTGGATCGTCACTTCCCGGTGAATCAGTCGATCCCGGAATACATCCTCGTCCAATCACCGCATGACCTCCGCACGCCGAAGGCCCTTGCGGATTTGGAACAGATGGCGGATCGAGTCAGCCGACTGCCGAATGTCGTCGCGGTCAGCGGCATTACGCGTCCCACCGGCAATGTGCCAGAACAGTTCAGGGCCACCTATCAGGCCGGCGCGATCGGCACCCTACTGGCCGACGGGTCTACCCAGATCAACGACCACGCGGGCGACCTCAACCGGCTGGTCGCCGGGGCCGGCACGCTGGCGAACAGCCTCGGCGATGTGCGCGGCCAGGTCAGCCAGCTCGCTGCCAGCTTGGAGGAAGTGCAAAACGCCTTCTCGTCGGCGAAAAGCCAGTACAGCGGTGACGCTCTGGTCAGGCAGGTCGACATCGCGGCCCAGCTCGTCGATCATGTCAACTCGCTCAGCAACGCGATGGGCTGGAATTTCTCGGCGGCCAAGAACGTGTTCGCCTGGATAGGCCCGGTCTTGATGGCGCTGCAGGGTAACCCGATCTGTGATGCCGATCAGTCGTGCAGCGCCACCCGGGGGACCTTCGAGCAGTTGGTTGGCTCGCGCGATCAAGCAGACCTCGACGCGATCAACGATTTGGCCCACCAACTGCAGGATTACCAGGACAAGCGGGCACTGAAAGCGTCGACGGATCGCGTACGGGCTGCATTGGGAAGGCTCACCAAGGTGATGCACTCCATGGGGATGGACAAACCCGGTGGCCTGCAGGCGAATTTGGGTAGCATGCAAGACGGCGCCGACCGACTCGCCGGCGGGAGCCGGCAGGTGGCCGACGCCGTGGCTGCACTCGTCGAGCAAGTCAAACAGCTCGGTGCGGGGCTCAGTGAGTCAGCGGCGTTTCTGTTATCGCTCAAGCGGGACGCGGCGCAACCGGCGATGGCCGGCTTCAACATCCCGCCCCAGCTGCTGCATTTACCGGAGTTCCAGAAGGCGGCCAAGGTCTTCATTTCACCGGACGGGCACTCGGTGCGGTATTTGGTTCAGACCGAACTCAACCCCTTCAGCACCGAAGCCATGGATCAAGTCAACGCGATCACCGCGGCGGCTCGGGGAGCGCAACCGAATACCGCGTTGGCGGACGCCAACATATCGATGGCCGGATACCCCGTGGGATTGAAAGACACCCGCGACTACTACCAACATGACATCCGCTTCATCATCGCGGTTACCCTCCTCGTGGTGCTGCTCACGTTGATCGCGCTGCTGCGCGCGCTGGTCGCGCCGCTGTATCTGGTCGCTTCTGTGGTTATTTCGTACTTGTCAGCGGTGGGCATCGGCGTGCTGGTGTTTCAGTACCTCCTCGGCCAGCAGTTGTGTGCGCCGCGGGGGGGGGCGGGGGGGTGGG
>NZ_MPNT01000005.1 GCF_001907675.1 Mycobacterium paraffinicum | reverse complement strand
TGTGCCGCCCGCTTGGACGGCGGCCGCCCCCGCCGTGCGCCCGTCCGCTCTGGCCCTGCCCACCACCACCGTCGGCGCGGCCGCTCCAGCCTCGTCAGGAGGCACCGGAAGCTTGTTCGGCGAGATGGCCGCGGCGAGCATGGCCGGGCGTGCCATCGCCGGTACGGGCGGCGCGGGTCGTGCGGAGCGGGTCAGGGCGTCCACCCAGAAAGCGAACCAGGGTGGAGGCGCGGCGCCGCAAGTCCCAGCCGGCGGCCCGATCACCAGCATCGCCGCCGAACTGCGCGAGCTGGCCTCCCTGCGGGATGCGGGGATCATCACGGAGGACGAGTTCCTCGAGCAGAAACAGCGGTTGCTGCCGCACTGATGTGTCCCGCACCGATTGCGCCTATATATGGCGAGGCAACGACGTCCAATATCGACAGATGCCACGGGCAATTGTTTCGTATGATTTTTGTATGCTGGTGCGTCGTTTTGGTTTCGATGTCAGCCGGAAGTTCTGAATTATTGAGCCGATAACGCCTGCGTCACCCACACGGCATCATTGGCCTATAGCCGCGCGCGGAAGTTCCAACTTTTCCAGCCAGCCAAAGCCTTTCGCTTCGGACACTGACCGATGGCCTTCACCTGCGGGGCAGCGTCACCGCGACTCGAATTCGCGTTCGCAGAAAATGGCCCCCCGCGACCGGCCCGGGCGACGGCGCATCATTTTTCTTAGTTTTAATATCGCTGCGCGTCACTCACTCATATACTGACCCCACCCTCAACCCCGACCAGAAAAGAAGTGCACGAAATGCTTCCACCGCGTTTGCTGGCCAAACTGACAATTCCCGTGATGGTTGGCGCTGCCCTGACCGCGAGCACCGCAATTGCCTTGGCGGACAGCACCGACGACGCCTACTTGGCGAAATTGCACAGCCTCGGGTTCACCTGGCCCTCGTCGAGCGATTCCGACATGATCGCGCTGGGGCACGCGGTGTGCTCCGACCGGATGGCAGGCAAGACGCCGGATGCGATCGCCGCCGACCTGCATTCGGGCATGAGCTCCAAGGGCTTCTCGTTCGCGGACATGACCGGCTGGGTCAGCGCGGCGGAGTCGACCTACTGCCCCGGCTGATCGGTTTACGACCTACCACTGGGTTTCGCGTCCTGCCCGCATAGTCTGGATCCAGACAGTGCGGGCAGCGTCGCTGAGTGGGGATAGCCAGTGGAGGAGCCAACGGCCTTTTCAGGTCGAGCCGCGGGCGAGATGCGGGTTCAGAGCCTGCTGCGCTACCCGGTGAAGTCGATGCTCGGCGAGACCGTGCCGAGCATGTTCGTCGACGAGCACGGCGCCGAAGGGGACCGGAGGCTGGCTCTGCTCGACGCCACCACCGGGCACGTGGCCAGCGCCAAGAACGCCCGGCTGTGGCGCGCGCTGTTGACGTGCACCGCCAACCGCCACGCCGGCGGGGTCAACATCGAACTACCCGATGGGACGAGCGTGGCGGCCGACGACCCCGGCGTCGATGACCGCCTTTCGCAGCTGTTGGGGCGAACCGTCCGGCTGGTCACCCAACGCCCCGACGGCGCGACATTGGTGCGCCCGGACCCCGAGCAGCTGCTCGAACTGGGCTTGGACGCCGAAGTCGGCGGGCGCATCTTGGAGATCGCACGGACGACGCCGGGCGACTCGTTCACCGACGAAGCCCCGCTGCACGCGATCACCACGGCCACGCTCGAACACATCGGCGTCGAGGCCCTGCGGTATCGCCCGAACCTGGTGTTCGCGACGCCGCCGGGTTGCCCGCCCTATGTGGAGAACGACTGGGTCGGCCAGGAGATCGCGGTCGGCGAGGTGCGGCTGCGCGTCTTGACGGCAACGTCACGCTGCGTCGTACCCACGCTCGAGCACGGCTCACTGCCACGCGCACCGCAGGCGCTTCGCACACCTGCCGCCGAAAACCGCTGGGACACAGGAGGTCACGGCGCTCAGCCGTGCGCAGGCGCGTATCTGGCGGTGGTGACCGACGGCGTCATCCACGTCGGCGACCCCGTCACAATCGGCCTCTAGTCGAGGCTGTCCCGCGCCTCCAGGGACGAATTCAGGCACCCAGGTTGCGCAGCGCCGTGTCGAGTTCCTCGGCCTGTTCGGCCAGCTCACGCTCCGAGAGCTGCGCACCCCCGGCGCGCTCCAACACCTCCCGGCGCGTCGCGAGCTGCAGGGCGCCACGGTACTGCGGTGACTCCAACTCCGCCGTCGAAGCGACGTCGATGCGTCCCTCGATGGCAACCAGTACGGCGTCCTTGTCGTGGCCGTCCAGCAGCCGCCGCACATCCTCAGCGCTGACGCCCATATCAAGACACCCCAACCATTTTCATCACGAGCAGCACCGCAACGGCAAGGAAGACCACGGCAAAGACGCAGACGCCGATCACCGTGAGTACGGAGCTCGGGGTGAACCGCCGGGTCGCCGGCGGTTGGTGCTCGCCAGCGCCCGCGGTCTGCGGGGCGGCCGGGGGAGTGGTCCCCTCAGGGACGCCCCCTCCCGGCTCGAGGCCGGGCGTTTGGACCGGATCGGGGTTGGGGGGCTGCGCGGTCATCGTTAGAGCCCGTCCTTTCCGCTGTCGGACGCGCCGGCTTTCATGCCGGGACGCATCGCCACCCGGACGCAGTCGTCCTTCTTGTTCTTGAACAGGTCGTAGGCGAGCACGCCGTCCTCGAGCGGCAGGACATGGCTGATCAGCTTGGCGGGGTTCAGGTCGCCCTGCTCGACGTAGTCGAACAGCCGGGACATGTAGCGCTGACCGTGCTGTTGGGCCGTCTTGAGGGTCAGCCCCTTGTTGGTCAGCACACCCGTCGGGAACTTGTCGGTCAGCCCGTAGACCCCGAGGACGGAGACGACTCCGCCCTTGCGGCACGCCAGGATCGCCTGTCGCAGCGCGCTGGCGCGGTCGGTCTCCATTCGCAGGAACTGCTTGGCACGGTCGTAGAGCTGCTGCGCGCCGGTGCCGTGAGCCTCCATGCCGACGGCGTCGATGCAGGCATCGGGCCCTCGGCCACCGGTCATCTCGCGCAGCGTCTCGTGCACGCTGTCGACCGCCGTGTAGTCGATCGTCTCCAAGCCGAACTCGTTCTGCGCCAAGGCCAGTCGCTCGGGGATCCGGTCGACGACAATCGCGCGTTCCGCGCCGAGCAGCAGCGCGCTGCGGGCGGCCATCAACCCCACGCCACCGGAGCCCCAGACCGCGACCGTGTCTCCTCCGGCGATGTCGCAGAAGTCGGCGCCCATGAACCCGGTCGGCACCGCGTCGGAGAGGAAGAGCGCCTGCTCGTCGCTGATATCACCCGGAATGGCAAAGCAATTCGCGTCGGCGAACGGCACGCGAACGTACTGCGCGTGCGAGCCTGCGTAGCCACCGAACGGATGGGTGTAGCCATAGATCCCGCCCGAGGGGTAACCCAGCAGAGGCTGCTGCAGTTCGGCGTTGGGGTTGGTGGTGTCGCAGCACGAATACAACTCGTGCTCGCAATACCAGCACTGATTGCAGGCGATGAAAGACGGCACCACCACTCGGTCGCGCACGTGGGTGTCCCGCACCTCTGGCCCCGTCTCCACCACGACGCCCATGAATTCGTGGCCGAAGACGTCGCCTGCACGCATCCCGGGCAGATAGCCGTCGATGAAGTGCAGATCCGATCCGCAAGTGGTGGTGAGCCGAACTTCGATGATCGCGTCGTGGGGATTGAGGATCTTGGGGTCGTCGACCGTCTCTACCGAAAGGTCGTTGACGCCGTTCCAGCACAGTGCGCGCACGTTCGCCGCCTTTCGCCTACCGCGCGGACTTGCGCGCGCTCGGGTTGTTTCGGATGGTCGGCACCTCACCGGTTTGCATCAACGCACGCAGCCGGTACAGGGCCTTGAAGGTTGCCGCGCCTGCCAGCAAGCTGGGAGCCGGCGCGCTAACGCGCAAGGTCACCTCGGTACCCAACTTCCCCGGGGCGGGCCGATAGGTGACGGTTATCTGGTTCTTGTCACCGGTGCCGACGAATCGCAGCCCCTCGGGTTCCGGAATCAACTCCGATTCCCACACCACTTTCGGCCCGGTCACCGACCGCCAGCTGTAGCGCTCCGGACCGCGGCGCTCGACCTCGGCGATGTCACCGAGCACCACCGACATCTGCTCGGGGTCGCGCCAGAACTGTTCGATCCGCTCGACGGGGCACGCGATGGTGACCGTCTGGCCCGTGGCGTGGCGGGGTCGCGTGGCAGTGACCGTCTTGACCGCTCCGAGCACCCGGTCCTTTGCGAAATCCAAATAGCTCACGACGCTCCGTTCCTTCGTTGGGGCGTTGCATTCCCGTCCAGAGCGGGCCCAAACGAGTTGGCGCGTTTACTTCGCCGACGGGCGGCCGCCGCGATTGCGTTGCGGGTGAGCGGTATTGAGGGCCTGGGGCCGCTGTCTAGGTTTCAGTGCGCGGGGTCGGGCTCTGCGCAGATTCCCATTTCGACTCCAGCGACCTGGTCACGCGGGTGCCGGCCGCCAGGTCGAGCTGGAAGGTTTCCCCGTCGCCGGCCTCGAACGTGACGACGTAGCCGCCTTCGGTGGCATCTTTGAACACCACCTTGTAGGGCCGTTCACCAGAGCCGCGGTCGACGGCGATGATGTCGCCAGGGGCGACGTCGTCGATGGGGTCGTTGCCGGAGACTTTGGACATGTCTTCGACGTTAGCCGATCGCAAACCCGCCGCGCAGTGCCATCCCCGTCCGGCTGACTTCGGTTGAAGCGCTGGTGAATTCGTGCACTCGATGGCGGCAATCCGGGTCGCCGCACGTGGTGACCCAGATCACAGCGGGTTTGGTCGACGAGATCGGTGGAACCACTGGGCGTGACACGAACGAACGCAATTCTTGGCTGACGCCGCAAGGAGACTTTCGATGAGCGAGCACAACAAAGCCGACGAAGCGCGCAGGGGCCTGATCGATGCGGTCAAGGGCAAAGCCAAAGAGGTCGCCGGGGCCGTAACCGGCAACGACTCGCTGACTGCCGAGGGGCAGCTCGAGCAGACTCAGGCGCACGAGCGCAAGGAGGCCAACGCGACGGAGGCCGTCGCCGAGGCGCAGGCCAAGCAGGCGCACGACGCCGCGGCCGAAACCAAGGTGGAAGGCGCCCAGCAGCGGGTGGCCGCGAACGCCCAGGCCGTCGCGGCCGAGGGGTCGATCGAAGCCCAAGAGGCGGCTCAGAAGCGCGCGGCCGAGGAAGCCGCGCGGCAGCGGGCGACCACCGAGATCACCCGGGCCGAACTGGACGCGCAGCGCGAGGCGCGACGAGCGAAGGCCGCAGAACGCGCCGAGATCCGTGAGGCCTCCGAGGAGGTTGTCGACGCCGTCGCCGAGCACCAGACATCGGTGCAGGTGGCCCGCAACGAAGAGTCTGAGGCCGACCGTCTGCGGCGCCAAGCTCGGGACGTGACCGACGAAGCCGACCTGCCCTGAGGGCGGGCCAGACACAGGAGAAGTCGATGAAGATATCCGAAGTCCCGTTGGCCGTTCTGCGGTTTCACTACCAATTGGCCCGTTTCCCGTTGCAGGTGATCGAGGACCGCGTCGTCACCCGAATCCCGTCAGAGGCACCCGCGCGCCTGCTGTTCGAGCGCACCCTGGGCATGCTCGACGCCACCGTCGGCAATGCGCTCGATGACCCCAGCCTGGTCGAGCGCGGGACGGCGCTCGTCGAACGCAGCGACACACTGGGCCGCGCCGCGCAGCTCGACGCCAAGGCCGCGGCCAGGAAGGAACAGGCCGACGCGAAGCTGAACGGCGCCCGCGACGAGGCGATCGCCGAGCGCCAAGAAGCGCAGGCGGCCACCCAGCAGGAGATCAACGAGGCGCGCGAGGCAGCCGAGCAACGCAAACGCGAGGCCACCCAGTCTGCCCAGCAGCAGAGCGCGGCGGCGAAGCGTCGCGCCGAGGAGGCGGCGGACCGGCAAAAGCGAACGGTCGAGTCGGCCAAACGCCAAGTGGAGAACCGGACGCAGGCGGCCGAAAAGGCCGTGTCGAAGGCCGCGGCCGCGAAAATCGACAAGGCCGAGGACAAGCTGGCCGAGGCCGCCGACAAGCGCGCCGAGGCGGACCGCGTCGCGCAGCTGGCGGACGCCGAGAAGCAGCAGCGTCAAGAGGAGCGGGCTAAAGACTGACTGGCGCGCCTCAGGCGCGCGCCGGCGAGCCCTGGTTGATCTTGTTGGCGGCGAACGTGGCGGCCTGGTTGGTCATTCCGGCGTCGATGTAGGAGACGTGCGCCATGATGTTGCCGCCGGCGGAACAAATCGGATCGTCCGGGGCACACAGGCTGATGGTCTTGGATCCATACGCCGGATTGATCGTCGGCAGCGGCTGGCCGCCCCACAGCATGGACGAGAACCCGCTGCTGGGCTCCCCGAACAGCGCGACGGCGGCGACGTGATCGGCGACCGAGGGCGGCATCGCGTTGGTGGCCAGATCGATCACCGTTGAGCCCTGGGAGTAACCGCCGAGCACGATCCTCGAGTTCGGGCAGCTGGCGACGGTGTCCTGGATGTGTGCGCTCGCGTCGTTGGAACCCGCGTTCGCGCTGTTGTGGTAGTCGTCGTTGGCCGGGTAGTTGACCGCGTACACGTCCACGGATTTTCCGCCGAGTTGCGAGGTCAGCGAATCCACGAACGCCTGGCCGATGTTGCCCAGACCCGGCTCCTGATGAGTGCCGCGGGCGAAGACCACCGAGACGTCGGAGCAGGCGTCGGCGGCGGCGCTGGGTAGGGCGGCCGGGGTGCTAAGCGCTGCCCAGGTCGTCGCGACCGAGACACCAGCAATGCGGCCAAATCTGCGTGCACTCATGGCGAAATCCTGTCACACCGGGGTCCACAGCCTTCCCGGCGGTTGGCGCTATGGCGCCCTCGGCGCGCGATCGGGAGCTCAACGGTCAGCGGCCGCGCCACTGGGGCTTGCGCTTTTCGGCCCACGCCCGAAGCCCCTCGGTGACGTCCTCTGTCGCTCCGGCAACCTTGCGCATGGTCTCGCCGAAGCGCACCGCCTCGATCCAGCCCATGTCCGCCGTTCGCCACGCGACCTCTTTGGTGGCCCGTTGGGCGAGGGGAGCGGCCTCGGTGAGCGTCCGCGCCCACGCCCGGGCCTCGGCCTGCAGGTCGTCGGGATCCACGAGTTTCCAGACCAGACCGACCTCCTTCGCCCGCGTCGCGCTCATCGGCTTGCCGGTCAGCAGGAGTTCCATGGCATTCGCCCAGCCGATCCGTTGGGGCAGCCGGATGGCCCCGACGATGGTCGGGACGCCGATCGACACCTCGGGAAAACAGAAGCTGGCTTCGGTGCTGGCGATGACGAAGTCGCAGAACAGCACCCCGGTCACGCCGTAGCCGATGCACGGTCCGTGCACCGCCGCGATGGTCGGCTTGAACAGCTCCATCCCGGATTCGAAGGAGTTGATAGTCGGCTTCTCCCAGAAGGTGCCGCCGAAGGTACCGACCGAACCTTCGCCGTCCTTGAGGTCGCCGCCCGCGCAGTACACGTCGCCGTTGGCGGTCAGGATCGCGACCCACGCGTCGAGGTCGTCGCGGAACCGCTCCCACGCCGCGTTCAAGTCCTGGCGAAGGGCGCCGTTGATGGCGTTGCGAGCCTCGGGTCGGTTGAGGGTGATGGTGGCGATGTGGTCTGCCAGCTCATAGGTGACGAGGCTCATACGCCAACCCTAGGGCGACGAGTGTGGGCCTTACGTACCGAAACTGGCTCGATTTCGTCCATACGCCCCACGTTCGGTGGCCGACCGCGCGTACCGCACGCCTATCCTGGCCAAAGTGCCCGAACTGTCCGTCGCGGATCTGCGCGGCCGCCTCGACGGTCTGACCACCCGCGACGCGGCGCGCCTGGGCAGGCGGCTGAAGAACCTGCGCGGCGCTCAGCCCGACAAACTGCGGCAACTCGCCGAGCAGATCGCGCGGGCCGAGGCGCTCGTCGCCACGCGACAAGCCTCGGTGCCGGTCATCGCGTACCCCGACCTGCCGGTCAGCGAGCGGCGCCAGGAGATCGCCGACGCGCTGCACGCCAATCAAGTGGTCGTCGTCGCCGGCGAGACCGGTTCGGGCAAGACCACCCAACTGCCCAAAATCTGTCTGGAGGCCGGCCGGGGAATCCGGGGAACCATCGGGCACACCCAGCCGCGGCGGCTGGCCGCGCGCACCGTCGCGCAGCGCATCGCCGACGAACTGGGCAGCCCGCTCGGCGAGACCGTCGGCTACACCGTCCGGTTCACCGACCAGGTCAGCGA
This sequence comes from Mycobacterium paraffinicum, assembly GCF_001907675.1. Classification (GTDB taxonomy): domain Bacteria; phylum Actinomycetota; class Actinomycetes; order Mycobacteriales; family Mycobacteriaceae; genus Mycobacterium; species Mycobacterium paraffinicum_A. The sequence continues at coordinate 242,519 of NZ_MPNT01000005.1, read as the reverse complement.
CCGCACGCTGGTCAAGCTGATGACCGACGGCATCCTGCTCGCCGAGATTCAGCGCGATCGGCGGCTACTGCGCTACGACACGCTGATCCTCGATGAGGCCCACGAGCGCAGCCTAAACATCGACTTCCTGCTGGGTTACCTACGCGAGCTGCTGCCGCGCCGCCCCGACCTGAAGGTGATCGTCACCTCGGCGACCATCGAGCCGCAGCGGTTCGCGGACCACTTCGGCGGCGCGCCGATCGTCGAGGTCTCGGGGCGGACGTACCCGGTGGAGATCCGCTACCGGCCGTTGGAAATCCCCGTGTCGAGCGGGCCAGACGACGACCCGGACGACCCCGACCACGAGATCGTGCGCACCGAGACCCGTGACGAGGTCGAGGCGATCGTCGACGCGGTCGGGGAACTGGAGGCCGAGCCCGCCGGGGACGTCCTGGTGTTCCTGTCGGGTGAACGCGAAATCCGCGACACCGCAGAGGCTTTGGCCGGACTGAAGAACACCGAGGTGCTTCCCCTGTACGCCCGGCTGCCGACCGCCGAGCAGCAAAAGGTCTTCGCGCCGCACACCGGGCGCCGGGTCGTGCTGGCGACCAACGTCGCCGAGACCTCGCTGACGGTGCCCGGCATCCGCTACGTCGTCGACCCCGGCAACGCGCGCATCTCGCGCTACAGCCGCCGCCTGAAGGTGCAGCGGTTGCCGATCGAACCCATCTCGCAGGCGTCCGCCGCGCAGCGGGCCGGCCGGTGCGGCCGGGTCGCGGCCGGCGTGTGCATCCGCCTGTACTCCGAGGACGACTTCGCGGCCCGGCCGGGCTACACCGAGCCCGAGATCCTGCGGACCAACCTTGCCGCCGTGCTGTTGCAGATGGCGGCGCTGCGGCTGGGCGAGGTGGAGAACTTCCCGTTCCTCGACCCGCCGGACCGGCGCAGTATCCGCGACGGTGTGCACTTGCTGCAGGAGTTGGGGGCCTTCGACGCCCACGGCGCCATCACCGACCTCGGCCTGCGTCTGGCGCGGCTGCCCGTCGACCCCCGGCTGGGCCGGATGATCCTGCAGGCCCAGACCGAGGGATGCGTGCGGGAGGTGCTCGTGCTGTCCGCCGCGCTGACCATTCCTGACCCGCGGGAACGTCCCACCGAGCGCGAGGAGGCCGCGCGCCAGAAGCACGCTCGCTTCGCCGACGAGGACTCCGACTTCCTGTCCTACCTCAACCTGTGGCGTTATCTGCGGGCACAGCGAAAGGAATTGTCCGGGAACCAGTTCCGCCGCATGTGCCGAGACGAGTTCCTGCACTATCTGCGCATCCGCGAGTGGCAGGACTTGGTCGGGCAATTGCGCAGCATCGCCCGCGACCTCGGCATCGTCGAGGACGCCGCGTCCGAGGAGCCGGCCGACCCGGCGCGGGTGCACGCGGCGCTGCTGGCCGGCTTGCTGTCGCATGTGGGCATGCGCCGAGAAGACGGGCGCGAGTATCTGGGTGCGCGCAATTCGCGCTTCGTCCTCGCGCCGGGCTCGGCGCTCATCAAGCGGCCCCCGCGCTGGGTGGTGGTGGCAGAGCTGGTGGAAACCAGCCGCCTCTACGGGCGCACCGCCGCGCGCATCCAGCCCGAGATGGTCGAACGGGTCGCCGGTGATCTGGTGCAACGCACCCACAGTGAGCCGCACTGGGACGCCACGCGGGGCGAGGTGATGGCCTACGAGCGGGTGACGCTCTATGGGCTGCCACTCGTCGCGCGCCGCCGCGTCGGATATGCCCGGGTGGAACCGGCGGTGGCGCGGGAACTGTTCATCCGGCACGCGTTGGTGGAGGGGGACTGGCAGACCCGCCATCACTTCTTCCGCGACAACGCACGGCTGCGCGCCGAGCTCGAGGAGCTCGAGGAGCGGGCCCGCCGCCGCGACCTGCTCGTCGGTGACGATGAGGTCTACGCGTTCTACGACGCGCGCGTGCCCGCGGATGTCGTGTCGGCGCGGCACTTCGACGCGTGGTGGCGCAAGCAGCGCCACAAGACACCCGATCTCCTCACCTTCACTCGCGACGACCTATTGCGCACCCCCGACACGGTCGACACCGAGCGGCCGACGGCCTGGCATTCCGGCGATGTCACACTGCCGCTCACCTACCGGTTCGAGCCGGGCGCCGCCGACGACGGCGTCACGGTGCACGTGCCGATCGACGTGCTCGCGCGGTTGGGCGGTGACGAGTTCGCCTGGCAGGTCCCGGCGCTGCGCGAAGAGCTGGTCACCGCGCTCATCCGCTCACTGCCAAAAGACTTGCGCCGCAACTTCGTTCCCGCACCGGACACCGCGCGTGCCGTGCTGGCTGCGATCGACCCGGCGCGAGAGCCGCTGCTGGAGGCGCTGCAACGCGAATTGCGCCGTCGCACCGGGGTTTTGGTACCCATCGATGCCTTCGACCTGGACAAGCTGCCGGCGCATCTGCGGGTGAACTTCGCCGTCGAGGCCGCCGACGGCACCGAGGTCGCCCGCGGCAAGGACCTGGCGACGTTGCAACAACGGCTGGCCGCGCCCGCGCGCCGGGCCGTCGCCCAGACGGTCGCCGGCGAGCTGGAACGCACAGGCCTGCGCGCCTGGCCCGACGACCTCGCCGCGCTGCCGGCCGTCGTCGAACGAACCGTCGACGGACGCGCCGTGCGCGGCTATCCGGGTTTCGTCGACGCGGGCAACACCGTCGAGCTGCGGGTGTTCGCGGCGCCGACGGAGCGCGACGGGGCGTTGGGGCCGGGCACGCGTCGGTTGCTGCGGCTGAGCGTGGCGTCCCCGGTCAAAGCCGTTGAGCGGCAACTGAGCCCACGCACACGGCTCGCGCTCGGCGCGAACCCGGATGGCTCCCTGGCCGCGCTGCTCGAGGACTGTGCCGACGCCGCGACGCACACGCTGGTGCCCGGACCGGTGTGGACCCGCGAGGAGTTCGCCGCGCTGCGCGATCGCGTGGCCGAGGCTCTGGCACCGGCGACCGCCGACATGGTGACCCGCGTGGAGCGGGTGCTCGCCGCCGCGCAGGAGGTGCGACTGCTCCTGCCCGGTCGGCCCCCGCCCGCGCAGACCGACGCGATCGCCGACGTCCGCGCTCAGCTGGATCGACTCTTGTCGCCGGGATTCGTCACCGCCACGGGACGCGACCACCTGGCCGACCTCGCCCGCTACCTGACCGCAATCCGCAGGCGCCTCGACCGGCTCCCGTACGCGGTCGACGCGGACCGGGATCGGATGCAGCGGGTGCACGCCGTGCAGCGCGCCTATGAGGAACTGATGCAGGCGCTGTCACCCGCACGGCGCGCGGCGGACGACGTCCGCGACGTTGCGCGGCAGATCGAGGAATTGCGGGTCAGCCTGTGGGCGCAGCAGCTGGGCACGCCACGGCCGGTGAGTGAGCAGCGGATCTACCGCGCCATCGACGCGCTGGCGGATCGGTCGGCGTATTGATTCCCTCCCACTCTCAACCTATAGCGCACCGGGGGGCTTGTGGCAAGGGCGGGGTGATGCCGCACAATCGCTGGCCGAAGCCAATATTCGCGTTCTCTGGGGGTTGGAATGGCGCAGCGAAATGTCGATCATGCGGTGCTGGTTGCCGGCGGCGGCCCGACGGGGCTGATGCTGGCCGGTGAATTGGCGTTGGCGGGGGCCGATGTGGCGATCCTCGAGCGGCGCCGCGGCCAAGACCTCATCGGTACGCGCGCCGGGGGCCTGCACGCGCGCACCATCGAGGTGCTCGACCAGCGCGGAATCGCCGACCGGTTTCTCGCCCGGGGCCAGGTCGCCCAGGTCGCCGGGTTCTCCCAGATTCGCTTGGACATCAGCGACTTTCCCACCCGGCATCCCTACGGTCTCGCGCTGTGGCAGAACGAGATCGAACGCATACTCGCCGACTGGGTGAACGAACTGGAGGTGCGAATCTACCGCGGCCGTGAGGTGACGGGCGTCGTCCAGGACGGCAGCGGTGTTGACGTCGCGTTGTCCGATGGCCGATTCATGCGAGGTGGATACCTCGTCGGCTGCGACGGCGGACGCAGCGTCGTCCGGAAAGCCGCCGGCATCGATTTCCCGGGCTGGGAGCCTACGACCAGCTACCTGCTCGCCGAGGCCGAAATAGACTTCGGCACAGGCGATTCACCCGAATGGGGCATTCGCCACGACGCGCTCGGCGTCCATTCCCTGGCCGCGCCGGATGACGGTGGGCCGGTGCGGGTCATGGTCACCGAGCGCCACCTGGGGCCGAACAGCGAACCCACGCTGGACGACCTGCGTGAGGGGCTCATCGCGGTCTACGGAACGGATTACGGGATCCACAGTCCCGCTTGGCTTTCCAGATTCACCGACGCGGCGCGGCAGGCCGTGACCTATCGCGTGGGGCGTGTCCTGTTGGCCGGCGATGCCGCGCACGTGCACCACCCGGTTGGTGGACAGGGCCTCAACACCGGTGTGCAGGACGCGGTGAACCTGGGCTGGAAGCTGGGACAGGTGGTCAACGGCACGTCGCCGGACAGCCTGCTGGATACCTACCATGCCGAACGGCACCCGGTCGCCGCGCGCGTGCTGCGCAACGCGGTCGCCCAGATGGCGCTGCTGAGGCCCGATGACCGCACCAAGGCCTTGCGCGACACCATGTCCGACCTCCTCGGGATGGAGGAACCGCGCAAACGGTTCGCCGCCATGATGTCGGGGCTGGACATCCGCTACGACGTGGGCGACGGGCACCCGTTGCTCGGACGCAGGATGCCCGATCTCGACCTGGTCACCGCCGCCGGCCCGCTGCGGGTCTACTCGTTGCTACACCACGCCCGGCCGGTGCTGCTCAACCTTGGTGAACCGGGTCGATTCGATATCGCCGTGGGTCGGGTCGAAACGATCGACGCGGAATATTCGGGTAAGTGGGAGCTTCCGGCGCTCGGTGTGGTCTCGGCCCCCGATGCGGTGTTGATACGCCCGGATGGACATGTCGCCTGGGTGGGCGGTTCCACCGATTCGGAGCTCCGGGACGCCCTCGACGCCTGGTCCGGCACTCCGTCCGCTTCGTAGGCCCTAGTCGGGTGGCTCCTCCTTGGAGCCTCGAGTGGGGGCGCTGTCGCGGTCGCTGGGCTTGCCGGCAACGCCTTCTGCCTCACGATCGTCGGCGACCTTCTCCTCGAGCTGGTCAACGATGTCTTCCAGTTCCTCCGAGTGACCCCGTAGGTCCTTGTCCGGTTTCGTCATATCGCTTTCCATCGACTGTGATCGGGTACGCCCCGCCGGTACCCAGTACCCCGTCAGCCGGGCGGTAACCGGTCGGCATGTCTGATCCTTCCGTTCCGGGCCCCAAACGCGCGCGTCGAGCGCACCGGGGAGTGACGGACGCGACATAACGCCGCGGCGATGGAATTATCGCAAGAGTGGCCGACAAGAAACCGCAGACCATCTCGTACCCGGCGGCCGGTGGGCGTCCGCACCGCCACGAAGCCGAGCCGCTCGACCCGCACGTCATCGTCCTGTTCGGCGCGACGGGGGATCTGGCGAAACGCAAGCTGATCCCCGGGCTGGCCTACCTGGACCAGTCCGAGCTCGCACCGGACATCCAGATCGTCGCGACGTCGTTGGAAGACATCGGCGACGACGAGTTTCGGGAGATCGCCAAAGAGGCGATCGATTCGTTCGGTACCCACAAGCTCTCGGACGAGCAGTGGGCCAACTTCGCGAAGATCGTCACCTACGTTCCGCAGGGGCGGGGGCCGGAAGCGCTGGCGGAGGCCGTCGCCGAAGCCGAAGCCAACCTGGGTCCCAATGTCAGGCGGTTGCACTACCTGTCGGTGCCGCCGAAAGCCGCGCGGGAAGTCATCTCCATGTTGCGCGAGGCGAAGCTGGTCGACCGCTCGCGAGTGGTGATGGAGAAGCCGTTCGGGACCGATTTGGCCAGCGCGGTCGCGCTCAACGATTTCGTGCACGAGACGTTCGAGGAATCCCAGATTTTTCGGATCGACCACTTCCTGGGTAAGGAGGCGGCCCAGAACATCCTGGCGTTCCGCTTCGCGAACGGTCTGTTCGAGCCGATCTGGAACCGAAACTTCATCGACCATATTCAGATCGACATTCCCGAGGCGCTGGGGCTGGATCAGCGGGCCAACTTCTACGAGGAAACCGGCGCCTACAAGGACATGGTGGTGACCCACCTCTTCCAGGTGATGGCGTTCGTGGTGATGGAGCCGCCGACGGCGCTCGAGCCCTTCGCCATCAGCGAAGAAAAGAACAAGGTGTTCCGGTCGATGCTTCCGGTCAAGCCTTCCGACGTGGTGCGCGGCCAATACGGCGGATACCGCGACGAGAAGGGCGTGGCAAAGGATTCCGACACCGAGACGTTCATCGCGCTCAAGGTCGGCATCGACAATTGGCGCTGGGCGGGTGTGCCCATCTATCTGCGCACCGGCAAGAAGATGGCGGAGGGCATCCGCATCATCTCGATCGCGTTCAGAGAGGCGCCGCGGACGATGTTCCCGCCGGGCTCGGGGGTGGGGACTCAAGGCCCCGACCACCTCACGTTCGACCTCGCCGACAACTCGAAGGTGTCGCTGTCGTTCTACGGCAAGCGGCCGGGCCCCGGCATGAAGCTGGACAAGGTGTCCATGCAGTTCTCCTCCCAGGAGATCGATACCGCAGTCGATGTGCTGGAGGCGTACGAACGGCTGATCCTGGACGCGATGCGCGGTGACCACACGCTCTTCAACACCGCCGAGGGCATCGAATCGCTGTGGGAGCGTTCGCAGGAGCTGCTCGACGACCCACCGCCGGCCAAGATGTACCAGCCGGGCACGTGGGGGCCCAACGCCATTCACCAATTGATCGCGCCGAACGCGTGGCGGCTACCGTTCGAGCGGGAATGGCGCGATCGCAAGCCCGACAGTTAGGAGCGCGCTCAGCTCAGCTCGGCGCTGACGTAGGTGATGGCGTTCCGGAACCGCTTGATGATCTCGTTGTCCGGAACGACGAAGCCGTGGTCCGCGTATAGCTGCTCGGTCGGGTAGGGGGTGACCGCCCATCCGGTGGCCGCGAGATGGTCCCCGGCGGGCTGGCGCTCCCCGTGCCACACCAGGTCGGCGACGTCGATGTCCAGTCCGTGCTTGCGCCAGGCGGCCCGCATTGCCCGGGCTCGCTCGTCGGTGAACACGGCCATGTCGGTGATGTTCTCGGTGGCCAGCCGGCTGCCCCGCGCGCTTAGTGCCGTGATGCTGTCCAACAACCGGTCCTGCGCCTGCGGCGGCAGGTAGGGGAGCAGGCCTTCGGCGATCCAGGCGGTAGGCGTGGACATATCAAAGTCATTGTCGCACAGTGCTTTTGGCCAATCATCGCGCAGGTCGATACCGACGGTCCGGCGTTCGGCGGTCGGTTCCGCTCCGATGCGGGCCAGCGTTTCGCTCTTGAAGGCGATGACCTCGGGCTGATCGACCTCGTAAACTACGGTGCCCGCGGACCAGGCCAACCGGTAGGCCCGGGCGTCGAGTCCGGCGGCCAAGATGACGGCCTGACGTATCCCGGCCCTACTCGCGGCGGTGAGGAAGTCGTCGAAAAACCTGGTGCGCACGGCGATTTGCTCGCGCCGCTGCTGCAGGGTGAAGGGCATATCGTCGTTGTCGAGCGGGACTTCGCCGTCCAGCATGCGGACGAAGAAGGGATGCCCGACCGCGCGTACCAACGGCTCGGCGAAGCGGTCGTCGAGCAGTGGATCAGGCTCGCGGGACGCCAGCGCCCGCGACGCGGCGACCATCGTCGCGGTCGCCCCGACGCTGGAGGCCAGGTCCCAGCTGTCGCCCTCGGTGCGCGCCGAACCTAGTGATGACACTCGCTGCTCCCTTCTGGGATTCGGCCGCCGCGGCGGCCATTTCGTCAACGGGTGTTCGCCGCAGACGGGCTGCGCGACCACACCGTTTCCAAAGGGTACTTTCTGCCTATGCCGCGCTCACCAGGCACCCGCTGAGCCCAACGACAGGAAGCGAATCACTCGATGGCACCGACCCTGCGCCCGCGCCGCTCCGCGCTGTACCTGCCCGGCAACAAGCCGCGGGCCTTGCAGAAGGGGAAATCGCTGCCCGCGGACGTGGTCATCTTCGACCTCGAGGATGCGGTGGGGCCCGACGCCAAAGCCGAATCGAGGGCGACGGTGTGCGAAGCAATCCTGTCGGGCGGCTACGCGCCCCGCGAGATCGTGGTGCGCATCAACGGCTTGGACACCGAGTGGCACGACGAGGACCTGGCGGCCGTCGCTGGTTCACCCGCCCACGGCGTGCTGGTGCCTAAAGTCGAGTCGGGCGAGCAGGTCCGGGCGCTGGCCAACAGGCTGGGCAAGCTGGGCGCGCCCGAGTCGTTGCAGCTGTGGGTGATGATCGAAACGCCGCGATCCTTCCTGCGGGCCGAAGAGATCGCCTCGGCCAGTGACCGATTGGCCGCGCTGGTGATCGGCACCAACGACCTGGTGAACGACCTGCACGCCGTGCACGTACCCGGTCGGGCGCCCGTCGTACCCGCATTGTCCTTGGCCGTGCTGGGAGCCAGGGCGGCCGGGAAGGTGATCCTCGACGGCGTGTTCAACGACATCACCGATGAGGACGGCTTTCGGGCCGAGGCGCGACAGGGCCGCGAAATGGGTTTCGACGGAAAGAGTTTGATCCATCCATCGCAGATCGGGCCCGCGAACGACCTGTTCGGCCCCTCGGAGCGGGAACTCGTCGACGCCCGCAAGGTGGTGGCGGCCTACCGGGAGGCGCGGGCCGCCGGGACGAGCGTGATCACGGTGGACGGTCGCATGATCGAAAGCCTGCACGTCCGCAACGCCGAACGGATCCTCGCCCTCGCCGAGATCATCGAGGAAGTGGCATCCGCCTCGTAGGCATCCTCGCTTACTGCTTGTCGACTTTGCCGGCGATCTGACCGGCAAGCTTGACGGCCAAGTCCGACGGGTCCTTGCGGACCGCGCTGACGTCGATGGCGACGTTGTTGCGCACCGTCAGCGCCCGCTGGCACGTCATGGTCAGAACGACGTTGCCGTTGTCGCGAATAGTCATCGTCAGGGTGGTGCTCAACATTCCGTTGGCGTTGGAGACCGGCCCCACCTGCCAACCCGTCTCCGGGGTGTCCTGCCCGGCCGGGGTGGTGAACTGGCGGTTGGCGCAGGCCGGCCAGCGCTGCGCCGAGGTGGAGAAAAAGGAGTTGGCCTCCTTGGCGGTCGGGAACAACACCACCACCTGTTCCACCTCGGGGTCCGGTTCGCTGGAATTCGGCGGGCTGGGCGCGAGTTCGTCGTCGCCGCTGGAAGCGGTGTAGCCGCTGCCGGCATACACGGGAGCTTGCCCGGGGCCGATGGCGTAGACGCAGTCGTCGGGGAATTTCCAGCCCGCCGGCCACGGCTGCTTCGCGGCGTCGTCCTTGAGCTTGTCGCTCTTTTCCTTGCTCTTGGATCCGGTGACGCCCAGTGCGCTGTCGAGGTCCGCCGGCGCGAGCAGCAAGCCCGGCAGCGCGGGCTGTGCGACCGGCGGCCTGGTGGAGCTCGTGGCCGACGAGCCGGGAGCGCCGCCGTTGCTGCCGCCGCACGCGGCAAGCAGGATTCCGATGGCGGCGGCGGACACCGCAGTGGACAGTTGGCGCATGTGTCGTTCGCCCTTCGTTGGTCGCACGGAGTCGTCGAGCGTCCGCGCGACCCGGCGGATCCGGTGCCCGAAGCTCTGAGGTGGACGGAAGCATAACCGCTTCGGCAGCAAATTGACGTGATTCATCGCAAAGTGGTCATCGTTTCAACCGTCCAACCCACGATCGGCGTTGGGCGCGCGACGACCACAGCGGGATTTCGCGCCGGGATCGGCTCCGCAGGGCACCGCGTGTGACGAAACCATTCGCAGATCAAGGGTTTCCTAGGTGAACAAAGGGCCGACTCACGGGCCGCCCACGTGTGGCGCGCGACGTGTCGGCGATGCGACCCCAAGGTTCACAAACTGCTCCGGTCCGACATCGGCAGCCGGTAGGGTGCATGCAGCAAACACATCTCGGGGGACAAGAGGAGGGTTCGATGCGGCTAGACCGAACTACATGCGCAGGACTGGTCGCGATCGCGATCGTCACGGCGGGATGCTCGAACGACTCGTCGCCGACGACGTCCTCGTCCAGTCAACCGCCGACCTCGAGCTCGCAGCCGCCCGCCCCGTCGACAACACCACCCTCGTCGTCCACGCAGGCCGGCCCCTTGGACCAGTCCACCTGCGTGGATATCTCGTTCGCCAAGGACAACCTGATGGTGGCCAACAACCCGGAGAAGGCGCGCAAGTACGCCGACACGCTGGAGAAGTACGGCCCACCCGACACCGTGAAGGCCGCCATCGAGCACTTCGTCACCACCGGCGGCGCACAGCCCAACGATGCCGATCTGAACGTGAACAGGGACCTGATCACGGGCTGGATCAAGCAGGTCTGCCCCAACGTGAATCCCTGAGGACGCCGGCTCCGGCCGGCTAACTCCTCTACCTTTGCGCAACCGAATTGGGTTGCGCCAAACGGGCGCCCGGATACGAAGTGCTCTACCGTGATGGCAGCGGAAGACGGGGTGCCCTCTTACGGCGCGGGTTCCGCGGCCCGGGCCGGTGGATCAACGGTGGCCACGCGGTAGGTTAATCCGGTCCCGGTGATTCGAGAGGAGATACCGTGCGCCAAACCGCGGCCATGGCCGAGGCCGACCGCACGTGGATGGTCGACACGCTGCTCGCGCTGCTGCAGACGCCAAGTCCGGCGGGCCGTACGGACGCGGTGATGCAGCTCATCGGTGACATCTTCGATGACTTCGGCGTGCCGTTCTCGTTGACGCGGCGCGGGGCGCTGACCGCCGAACTCCCGGGGGAGTCGGCGACGACGGACCGCGCGCTGGTGGTTCACGCCGACACCATCGGCTGCATGGTGCGTCGGCTCAAGGACAACGGGCGTCTCGAGGTGATTCCGGTCGGTACTTTTTCGGCCCGGTTCGCCGCGGGCGCTCGGGTGCGAATCTTCTCCGACGATCCCGACGAGTTCATCACCGGCACGGTGCTACCGCTCAAGGCCAGCGGGCACGCTTTCGGTGACGAGATCGACCTGCAGCCCACCGACTGGGAACACGTCGAGGTCCGCGTCGACCGCCAGGTGCACTCGCGGGAGGACCTCGTCCGCCTTGGCTTGCAGATCGGCGATTTCGTCGCGCTGATCGCCAGCCCGGAACTGACCGCCGACGGCTACATCGTCTCCCGTCACCTCGACGGCAAGGCGGGCGTCGCGATCGCACTGGCGTTGGCGAAGAATTTCGCCGAGAACAAGGTGGTGCTGCCGCACCGCACGATGGTCATGATCACCATCACCGAGGAGGTCGGCCACGGGGCGAGCCACGGCTTGCCGGCCGACGTCGCCGAATTGGTCTCGGTGGACAACGCGGTGTGCGCGCCGGGCCAGCACTCCATCGAGGACGGCGTGACGATACCGATGGCCGACCTGCACGGTCCGTTCGACTATCACCTGACGCGCAAGCTGTGCCGGCTCGCCGAGGAGCAGGGCATCAAATGCGCGCGGGACGTGTTCCGGTTTTACCGCTCCGACGCCGCGGCGGCGATCGAGGCGGGCGCGGGCACCCGCGCGGCGCTCGTCGGCTTCGGACTCGACGGCAGCCACGGGTGGGAGCGCACGCATCTGGATTCGCTGCAGGCGGTGTACTGCCTGCTGCACTCGTGGCTGCAGACACCCCTGACCTTCGCCAAATGGGACGCCAAGCCGTCGGGCAAGCTGCGCGACTTCCCGTCGTCGAAGCAGCCCGCCCCGAGCGAGCGTTGGGTGCCGTTGGCTCGTGGTGAACACGATCCGCCCGGCGAGGCATGGCCTGGGTCGCACTGGCCGCCGTCGGAGGGGCCGCAGTCCTGAGGCGCTGGCGCCTAAACGTCTACGCGGAGGAGTCGGTCCGCGCGCCAGCAACGGGACTTCATCGGGACGTCGATCGCTTCGGCACCGGAAAAGCGCTCGTTCAAGGCGGCGCGGGCATTGGCCAATCTCGCCGCGCGCTCATCTTCAGGCGCGATGATCACCCTGCTGTAGGTGCCGACCATTGCGACGACATCGTCGATGCTCATGGTCCGCACGAACGTGAACGTCTCGCGGGAAACGTTGTGGAAGACCTGCGGATCGGGGAGCACGACATTCTCGTGGCGTCGGCGGAAGCGGTCGGGGGATTCCGACTCGGGCGTGTGCTCGCCCGGGAGCAGGTCCAGGTCGCGAACCCAATCCACCTCACGGTCCCGACTGGTCCAGATCAGGCCGAAGCGCCCGTTGTCACGCAGCACCCGGCCGATCTCGGGAACGGCGCGCGCAGGATCCATCCAGTGCCACGCCGAGGAGACGAACACCGCGTCGACGGTCGCGTCGGGGAGCGGAATCTTTTCACCCGTGCCTTCGACGGCGCGCACCTGCGGCGACCGCGCGGTGAGCACCGCCCGCATGCGCGCGTCGGGCTCCACGGCGATGACCTCCGCCGCCCTGCTCAGCAGCGCCCGGGTGAAAAGACCGGTACCCGCACCTAAATCGACTGCCACCTCGCACCGGGGCGGCACCAGCCAGCCCACCGCGTCTTCTGGAGGCCGCGGACGAAAGCCGTCGTAGTCCTCGGCGATCGAGCCGAAGGACATCGCGCGTTCTTGGCGATCGGTCATAGCCGCCAAGGTAATCCAGCTCGCTGGGCGGGAGGTGAGAAAGAGTTATGGGTCACCACAGCGCGCTGTGATTGACGAGCGCGTCGGCCACCAAACCGATTCCGAAGACCAGGAACAACAGCCGCACCGACATCGGGCCGTAACGGGTGAGGACACGTACGAGGCGACGCTGAATGCGCTTGGCCCGCATGGTTTTTCTCATCGAGAGGGCAAGGATCAGCAATGGCGGCGACAGCGCGATCGCCCAGTAGATGATGATGGCCAAGGGCCAGAGCGGCGGCCTCGGATGCAAGGCTGCGAGCATGGCCAAGCCGGTGAGATACGGAATGGCGGTTGGCGCTTGACCGCTGCCGACCGCCAGGCCGAGGAACCCGAGCAGCCACGGACGCTCACGCATCGCCGCCAGCGCCCAACCCGGAGCCGACGACTGGGCGGTCAACGGGAAATAGGCCAGGCCGGTCAGCACCAGGCCAAGCGCCAGCTCGCCGCCGAACCGGATGGCCGGTGTCACGTGGAAGCCGACGACATGAGTCAAGAAGCTGAGACCCAGTACCGCGCAGAGCCCGAACGTGGTGGTCACGGCGAACACGCCCGCAATGAAGCTCAGGGCGCCCGGAACCGGCGAGCGGCGGCTCAACCGGCTGTCGAAGACCACCGCCGACACCACGCCTACGTTGAGGACGTTCAGGGAATCGAGAAGCGCCAGGCCCGCAAGCGCCACCACAAGAGCCCCCACCCGCTTGAACCCCGCCTACCGCGCGAGCTTGCCGGGCGTGGACGTCGAGGCGGCGATCATGCTGCAGAGAATACGAGTCGGAGCTCTCCGTGTCTGTTTCAGGCGGCGTCAACGGGTGGCTGCATCACCGGGGCGGCTCGTATCGATGTCGATCCGGTCACACCGCATGGGGCACCGCGGCTTTGGTCGGCGCGCGTTTGACAATGCCGGACATGAGCCAGACGCGGGAGCCAGGCAATGGCGCGTGAAATATCCCGCCAGACGTTTCTGCGGGGAGCCGCCGGAGCGTTTGCCGCCGGCGCGGTGCTCGGGTCCGCCCGCGCCATCGCCGCGCCGAACCCCACCGGCTGGGAGGGCCTGTCCACCGCCATCGGCGGGCAGGTGCTGTTACCGGACAACGGCGCTTACGGCTCGGCCAAGCAGGTGTTCAACACCAACTACAACGGATCGACGCCCGCCGCGATCGTCACCCCGGCATCTCCGGCGGACGTGCAGAAGGCCATGGCGTTCGCCGCGGCCCACAACCTGAAGGTCGCCCCGCGCAGCGGCGGGCATTCGTACATCGGCGCGTCCACGGCGAACGGCGTCATGGTGCTCGACCTGCGTCAGCTGCCCGGGGGAGTCAACTACGACGCCGCCACCGGGCAAGTGACGGTGACGCCCGCGACGAGCCTGTATGCGATGCATCAGACGCTGGCCGGCGCCGGCCGGGGCATCCCGACGGGCACGTGCCCGTCCGTCGGCGCCTCCGGGCACGCCCTGGGCGGGGGGTTGGGCGCCAACTCCCGGCACGCGGGCCTGCTCTGCGACCAGCTGGTGTCGGCGTCGGTGGTGCTGCCCGGCGGCCAGGCGGTGACCGCGTCCAACGCCAGCAACCCCGACCTGTTCTGGGCGTTGCGCGGTGGCGGCGGCGGCAACTTCGGCGTGACCACGTCATTGACCTTCGCGACGTTTCCGACCACCGATCTCGACGTGGTCAACCTCAACTTCCCGGCGGAGGCGTTCGCGCAAGTGTTGGTCGGCTGGCAGAACTGGCTGCGCACCGCCGACCGGAACAGCTGGGCGTTGGCGGACGCCACCGTCGACCCGATGGGAACGCATTGCCGCATCATGGCGACGTGCCCGGCCGGTTCGAGCGCCGGCGTCGGGGCCAACATCACCAAAGCCGTTGGCGTCCAGCCGACGGGGACCGAGAATCACACGTTCAACTATCTGGACCTGGTGAGGTATCTGGCCGTCGGGAACCTCAATCCGGCACCGCTCGGGTATGTCGGTGGATCCGACGTGCTGCCCGTGGTCGACACGGCTACCGCGCAGGGGATCGCCCAGGCGGTCAACGCCTTTCCCCGTGGAGCGGGCCGCATGTTGGCGATCATGCATGCGCTTGACGGCGCCCTCGCCGATGTGGCGCCGGGGGCCACCGCCTTCCCATGGCGCCGGCAGTATGCGCTGGTGCAGTGGTATGTCGAGACCGGCGACGCGGCTGCGGCGACGACCTGGCTCAACACCGCGCACCAAGCCGTGCAACCGCACTCGGTCGGGGGGTACGTGAACTACATCGAGGCGAATCAACCCGCCTCGCGGTATTTCAGCTCGAATCTGTCCCGGCTGACCGCGGTGCGGCAGAAGTATGATCCCGGCCGAATCATGTTCTCGGGGCTCAACTTCTAGTGAATGGCGGGCGTCGAACCGCTGAGCGGTTGAGCACCAAGAGACTTGATGCGCGGAGCTATCCCGACGCGCTCAGGATCTTGATCGCGAAGACTAGGGAGTCGCCCGGCCGAATGCCGGCGCTGGGCTGACCGTTGGGGTAGCCGTCCGCCGAGGTCATCGCGACGGCGACGGTGGAACCCACCTTCTGTCCCGCGATTGCCTTCTGGAAGCCGGGCACGACCCCGTTAAGCGGGAAGTCGATGGAGGCGCCGCGTTGATAGCTGCTGTCGAACACCGATCCGTCACGTCCATTGACGCCCATGTAGCAGACGGAGACCGTCGCCGTGGGCGAGACCACCGGGCCATCTCCGGCGCGCAGCGTATGCACCTGGGTCTGGGCCACGCTGAACGGTGCCGTCACGTCCACGCGCGGAGCCGTCGTATCGGTGGATCCGGTGACCGAGACGCTGCCCGTGGTCCCCGTCAGCGTCCAGTCGGGCGTCCCACCGCTTTGCGGTGAGGCCGTGGGGCATGAGCCGGCCGCCGTCGCGTTGCCGGGCGTGGCGATCGCCAGCATGGTCGCCGCGACACAGGCCGCGACGGAGGAATACACCAGGGAGGACTTCACCGCCGTCACGCTACAGACCGCCCATGGCATCCCGTGCCGGCGGCCCGCGGCTCTACGCGGAAGCGTTCGGGCCGCGCCCAATTTCGACGAGCCGGCGTTTCGGTCTTTCGTTTATTCTGCATCCGTGCTGGTTTGGGGCGGCCGACTCTTGGCGGCCCCGGCAGAAAGGGAGCGATGCGAATGTTCTCACCACGCTGGCCGGCCGCACTGAGCATTCCCCTGATGGCTGGCGCTGCCCTCGTGACCAGCACCGCCATTGCGACCGCGAACACCCCTCAAGACGACGCCTACCTCGCACAACTACGCGCCGTCGGACTCAGTTGGCCCCCGCAGACGGAGGAGGCGCTGATCGGGGAGGCCCACCTGATCTGTTACGACCTCACGTGGGGCTGGACGCCACAACAGATCGCCGACGACGTGCACGCCCACTTGAACGCGCGGGGGGTCACCCTGTTGGACGTCGGAACCATGGTCGATGCCGCGCACTCGATCTACTGCCCGGGCAATGTGTGCGACGCCCCTTCCCTTTGCACGTGACACGGCTTCCGGGACACCGCCCGACTCATCCGCGGCCTGAGGGAGTTCTCCGCAAACTCAGGCGCAGGCCGACCTCGTCGCCTCGCCGCGCGCCGACTGCGCGCTGCCGCGCGGCGCGAAGTGAATCGAATCCGCGCTTCTGGTAGCGGAGCCCGCCCGACCGGGGAGGTGTTCGGCTCGGTAAAGGCCAAGAAACAGGTAGGCAAATCCGCCGAAGTACGTTCGCGGTGTGTCTTATCCTGCTTGCGAACCGGGCCCGACAAAGTAAGGGGAATGTTGTCACTGACGCGAAGCCGACTGGCGGTGGTCGTGTCGGCAACCGTCGGGCTCTTCCTGTTCGCGGCGGTGTTGTTCACCTCGAGCGCCCCGAGGCGGGCGGTACTCTCCCCGGCGGGCTCGGTCATCGCGGGCCTACTCGCCACCGCATCGTCGATACTTGCCGCCCGCGGTTCCCGAGGCCGCCAGCGCCTGGCGTGGGCCGCCATGTCTACCGGATTGGTCGGCTGGACTGCCGGCGAGGCGGTGTGGTGCTACGTCGCTCTCGGTGGCGCTCTTCCCGTCACGGATCTGTCCGCGGCCAACCTGGGCTACTTGATCTTGCCGCTGTGCGCGTTGGCCGCCGCAATCACGATTCCCAGCCGGGACGACTCCCGCTTCGGAATCGGTCTCCTCCTCGACGGCATCATCATCACCGCGTCGCTGTTGGTGGTTCTCGTCATTCTGCCGCTGGGGCGGACGGCTCGACTCCCAGTAACGTTCAGCGTTCCGCAAGTGGTGTTGGCCGTCGCCGCCGGCGTGTATTTGGGACTGGTAGCCACGGCCTTCATCGTTGTGCGCAAGGCCGAGCCGGGCCGCCAGCTTTCCGCCACGCTGATGATGCTCGGGTGGGGAGTCATCGCCGCGGCCGGAGTGGTCCACGTCTATCAAAGTCACGCAGACCGGGCGCCGAGCGGCCTCGTCGTTCTCGGTTGGGCCGTCGGGATGTACTTCTTCACGCTGTCCGGACTCACCTCTCGTCCAGGACCGGACCCAGACCTCGGCTTCTCGCAACCGTCGTCACGAGCGGCGCTCTGGCTGCCGTACCTGGCCGTACTGCTGGCCATTGTTGCCGGCGCCGTTCACTTTTGGCCGGCAAACCGGGGCGAGGCGTTCATCTTCTCGGTCTGCGTGGCGCTCTTCGTCACCATCGTGGCCCGCCACATCTTGCTCCTCGACCGAAAGCGACGTCTACTCGCCGCGGTGTCGGACGCCGCTCTGCGGGATCCGCTGACCGGGTTGGCAAATCATCGCCTCTTTGACGATCGCCTCGCGCATGCGCTTCGCCTCCACGTTCAGCACGACGTACCCGTGAGCGTGCTGACGGTGGGCGTCGATGATTTCAGGCTGGTGAATGACACCCTGGGTTATGACGTGGGCGACGAATTGCTGCGCGACGTGGGCGAGCGGATCCAGGCCACCATCAGTGATAGCCACACCGTCGCGCGGATGGGCGGCGACGAGTTTGCGGTGTTGGTCGAAGACCGTCCCGACGTGGCCGTGCAGGTCGCCAACGGGCTGGCACGGTCGTTCGAGGAGCCCGTTGCCATCGAGGATCACCGGCTCGACGTGCGTCTGAGTATCGGCGTGGCCTCGGCCGGAACAGAGGTGTTGGCGCCGGGCGATCTTCTCAAACAGGCCGATGCCGCAAGGTCGTGTGCCCGGCTGCCGAGCTCGAGCAACGTGCGGACGTTCACCCCCGAGATGGACGCGCTGCTTGGCCGGTTGCCCGCACATGCCGGTGCCATCGCGCGGTTGCAACTGCTCGGCGAGCTGAGACGCGCCATCGAGAACGATTCGCTGAGCTTGCTGTACCAACCGAAATTTTCCATGTCGACCGGGTCGGTGACCGGAGTAGAGGCGCTTGTCCGGTGGCAACACCCGCGATTCGGTGTGCTGGCGCCCGACGAGTTCTTACCGCTGGTCCGCGAACACGGACTCATCCATGTACTCACCGATCTGGTGCTGACACGGGCCGTCTCCGACGCCGCCGCGTGGTACGCGGCCGGCACCGCGATTCCCGTCGCGATCAATCTGGGGGCGCCGTCCCTCGATCAGGATGCGCTGCCCGACCGCATCATGTCCGTGCTCGCCGAGCGCGGGATGCCGCCCAGTTGCCTCACGATCGAGATCACCGAGGACTTGATGGTCGCCGACTTCGCCAGAGCCCGCACGGTGCTCAATCGTCTTCGGGAGAACGGCATCCGGGTGGCGATTGACGACTTCGGCAGCGGCTACGCCACTCTCACGTATCTACGCGAGCTCCCTGCAGACGAGATCAAGCTCGGCCGGGAGTTCATAGCGCCGATCGTGCACGACGACCGCGCCGCAACCATTGCACGCTCGGTCATCGAGCTGGCGTCCGCGTTCGGGATCGACACCGTTGCGGAAGGCGTCGAGGACAGCGCGACCGCCCAGCGGCTCAAGGGCTACGGCTGTGACGCCGTACAAGGGAACTTCTTCTGCAGCCCGTTGCCCGCTTCCGAGATTCCCTGCGTCCCAGCCAATTCCACACTCGCCGCACAATAGGGAATGGCGCGCGCCCTGAGCGTCAGCCTACGACCGATCGCTCTAGCGAGGCCAGCGACTCGGCGAGGTAGTCCTCAGCGAAGATCGGGATCGTGTCCACCCGGTTCCGGAAGTCCTGCGATGCGCCGCTCCAGTCGTAGGTGAGGGTGACTTCCGTCTTATCGCCTGTGGGGGCGAGGTGATAGCGCCAGAACCAACCGCCGGGGGCGTGGTTGCCGGCGTCGTCGAGCACGCCCGGCTTCCATCCGATCGAACGCTCCTCATCAAAGACATCGACCCGGTTGTGCGTGACGTAGTGACCGCCGGCCTGGGGGAGATACATGTTCATCGCGAATATCTGTCCCACGCCGGTGATGGGGGCGCTGTCCACCGCGTCGCGGACCCAATCCGTGGGCTCGGTGTTCTGGTGGCGGGACGGGTCGGCGAGGACGGCGAAGATGTCCGCCGGACGTGCGGCGATGGTGCGGGTGACGACGTAGCGTTCAGCGGTCATGCGTTTTCTCACTCATCTCTAGGGCCGTACGCGGCCGCGATATCGGGGGAGCCGGGCCACCCCGAATATGTGGGGCGCGAGGGCCAGCCTTCAGGGGAATCAAGCCACTCCTCTTGGCGGCCCCACGGCAGGATGTCGATCAACCCAAACGTGTGGCTCAGTTGCTCGGTGCCTCGGCCGTTGGTATGCCACGTGCGGTAGACGGTCTCGCCGACGCGAAGGAACACGTTGACCCCGAACCCGCCGCCGGGGGGCGCGTCCAAGTCGGCGGCGAACGGGCTCTGGGAGGACGAATACCAGTCCATGTGGTTGCCGACCTTGCGCTTGTAGGCGAGGGCTTCTTCGATCGGTCCGTTCGTCACGATGACGAACCGGGCGTCGTAGTTGTCCAGAAACTCCAGTCGGGTGAATTGCGACGTAAAGCCCGTGCACCCGCTGCACTGCCACTCCGCGCCGTCGTCCCACATGTGGTGATAGACGATCAGCTGCGAGCGGCCGTCGAACACCTCAGCCAGGCGGACGGGCCCGTCGGCGCCTATCAGGGTGTAGTCGGGCAACTCGACCATCGGCAGCCGGCGGCGTTGGGCCGCGATCGCATCCAACTCGCGGGTGGCGGCCTTCTCACGTTTGCGCAGTTCGTCGAGCGCCGCGCGCCAGGTTTGGTGATCGACGACGGGCGGCAGGGCCGTGTTTGCGGACATGGGATCCACCTTTGCTCGAAATTCGTTGGTCACGAAAGGTCTGACTGGTCGAGCGTGCGAAATTCATCGCCGCGCGTCGCGAACTTCCGCCACCGGCTCCGCCGGTCGTCGCGTCGACGGTCCGGCGCCGCTCGGCAACTATCCGGACCGGTCCGCGTTTCGCGCCAAACTGGCTGTAGCCGAACGCAATTGGCCAGCGGACTGCAACGGTTCCGGAAACCCGACGCGGGCGTAGGCCACCCCGCGTGGGGTGTGCACCCGTAGGTCTAGACCGTATCGGTCGATGCCGGTGCATACCGCGGCATCGGCGTCTGGATAGCCGCCGAACGCTCGGGCCATCGCGGTCAGGGCGTCGCTGTGGTCGGCGTTGAGGTGCGCCAGGGCCCTGGGCGCGGCCGGTGCGACCGGATCCGGCGAGGCGGCCGCGTATTCTTCGCCGGTGGCCGAGTCCATCCGGCCGTATCCACCCACCCAGCGCACCCTATGCACGTTGAAAACCCAGAGGGTGAAGTCGGTGAAGTCGACGTAATGACGGGCTTCGGGCACCGCGTTGAGGTACGCGGCCCGCGCCCGGTCCCGGTGATCGGCCAGTGGGTGAGCGACCGTGCCCGCCAACGTGATCCGGGCGCCCGCCAGCGGGTCAGATCGTGCGGCGCCCGCAACGATGGACAGGCTGGCCCGTGGGTCGGCGGCCAGGTTGCGACCGTGTTCGGCCAGGTTTGACACGCACAGCACCGGGGCCCCACCCAGCAATCCATACACCACCAGCGACGCCCAGGGGTCGCCCTCGGGGGTCAACGAGGCCAGCGTGGCGGCGTTCGTGGCGGCCGCAATGGTGCGGGCCTGCTCAGCCGCGGATGGACGCGCGGAGCTGGTCGGGGGCCGAAGCGGCGGTGGTGCGGAGGGTGCGCCATCGGGGTCGCCATGGTCGCGAAGTGACACGCCCGCGAGGCTACTCGCCGACCGGTGGGCGTCTCAGTTGATCGGCCGCCAGCCGCCAAGAACAGCTTCGCGGTACCAGCCCAACCGATTGCGGACCTGGACCCCGAGGCGGTTCTGGGCGTTGACTCGGCTGTCGATGATGTGGCCGTCGTCGACGTAGATGACGACGTGCGAGGCGCGGCCCGCATTTCCGTTGGGGTGCAGATAGATCAGATCGCCGGGCCGGAAAGGACCTTCTTGCGGGATGCGGCGCCCCATCGGACCAGCGGTGCCGTCGGCCTGCTCGTGCACGTCGCCACCGAACTTGATGCCGAGCCCGTAGTTGTAAACCCAGGCGGTGAAATTCGAACAGTCCAGGCCTCGCCCGGGATCCCAGGCGGTCAGCCCCTGTGGGAGGTCGGGGTCGGGATTCTCTCCGAGCGCACCGGCATAGGTCGATGTCGGCGGCTGCCAGCCGGGGATGTGATGGTGGCGGTATTGCAGGCCGAGCGGGTTGCCGGGGGAGTAGACGTAGCGCATGGCCACGGCGACGATGCGTTCCTGTCTCCAGGTGGTGGCGTCGCACCGCGCGCCCTGCGGGATGTCCGGCGGCGGCAAGGCGACCGATCGCGGGCCCCATCCTCGGTTGAGGTAATGACCGTCGGCATCCGTGCGGTACCAGTCGGACGGCGGATCCTGGGTTTGGGGCAGCCCGTCGCGACTGGCGAAATCCGCTGTCAGGGACGCCCGGTCGCACGAGAAGGGGTAGGAAAACTCGCCGTCGTCGGCGCGAGATCGCCCGTCTGCCAAGGGATTAGCGAGTGCCATGGCCGCGATGCCCAGCATCGACAGCAGCGCCCGGGGATACCTCACGGAGTCACGCTACAACAGCGCCGCCGGGCATTTTCCATTCCGACGCCGCGTTCACCGCATCGCCGACAATGCGATCCCGCTCGAGGCCCCTTAACGGGTATTGACCTGCGTCCCCGGCTTCGTCCGATAATGCAGATGTCACGAGAGGAGGCCCACGATGAGGACGGTCTTTCGCCATCTTGTGGTCATCGCCATGCTGGCGTTCGCGTCGATGGCGGCCGCGACGATCGCGACGCCGGCCGTGAGCTCGGCCGACTGCGCCGACGGCGAATGGTGGGACCCGACGGGCAAGGTCTGTCGGCCCCTCGGGGTAGGGCCACAACCGCTGGCGTGCGACCCGGGCCAGTGGTGGGACCCGACGGCTAATGTGTGCAGGCCCCTCGGGGTAGGGCCGCAGCCGCTCGCCTGCGACAACGGTTGGTGGTGGGACCCGGGCGCCAACGTATGTCGCCCACCGGTGGTACCGCCCGCCGGTTAGCGCCTTTGCAACGAACGTCGGTATGCGACCGGTAGCTTTCGCGGCATGGACGACTCCGTTGTGGTGAGGGTGAAGCCGGGCAGTCGAAAGGGACCCCTCGTCGAGGTGGGACCCGACGGCGAGCTCACGATTTACGTGCGGGAGCCGGCCGTTGACGGCAAGGCCAACGACGCCGTTACCAGGCTTCTGGCGGCCCATCTTGAAGTGCCCAGGAGCCGGATCGAATTGATTTCCGGAGCGACCTCACGACTCAAACGTTTCCGCCTGAATCCCTGAGGGCGCGCGGCGGCGCGTCACATATCGCCGTCCTATCCCGTCTAGCGACCAGAGAGTTAGGACGGATAGTCGGGAGGACGGCACGATGAATCGCTTGAGTACGCCCGCGCAGGTCTACCTGATCGCGGTGACAGCGACCGTGGGGGCGGTCACGGCTGGGATCGGGATCTGGTGCCTCGTCGATCCGGCTTCCTTCGCCGATTCCGTTGGTTTTGCTGCGCACCGGCACTTCTTGCATGACGTGGGTGCGTTCCAGTTGGGCCTTGGCGTCACACTGTTACTCGCGTTGATCTGGGCGGACGCACTGGCCACGGCGCTCGCCGGATTCCTCGTGGCGAACACCGTGCACACGGTCAACCACGTTGTCGACCTCGACGTCGGTGGTTCCGCCACGCAAGCGTGGGTGCTCGGTGGGGCGTCGGTCGCCCTGGCACTGGCGTTCGTGTTGCGGTTGCGCCAACTCGGCTACGTGCTGGGCTGTGTGGGCACGGCAACCAGTCCGAGACTGGCGCCTTTCGTGCGCCAAAAGACCATCAGCCTCACCACCTTTCGCAAGGACGGCAGGCCCGGCTCCAGCCCGGTCAGCATTGTCGTCGACGGGGAGCGCGCCTACTTTCGCAGTTTCGAACGGGCGGTCAAAGTGCGCCGCATTCGCCGTAACCCGAGTGTCGAATTCGGCCCGGCGACTGCGTCGGGCAAGCCGACGGGAGCCGTGCTGCCCGGCCGCGTGCGTCTGCTGGAGGGGCCCGAATACCAGCGTGCGGCACGTCTGCTCCGGCGGAAATATCCGCTCCTGCACGGCGTGTTGGTGCCGTCGGCGCACCGACTGATGCGGTCCAAGTTCGGCCGTACGATCCATGCGGAGTTGACTCCGAGTTCTGGTCCAGTGCGGCCCAATGAGTTCGGCCGTCACCCTGAGCACGGGTCGGCGGGAGGTTTCTGATCTGGTGCCCGGCTGATCGCTGAGATGCCTCGATAGCAAGCATTGGCAGCACGACACAGCTCGCTTCGCCGCCGAAGCATGCCCGGATTCGATTGTGATCCACCACGGACGCCGGACCCGAGACCGGGTTCGCCCCCAAAAGCCACTGCGCCGTCCACCTGGTGACTCAGCGCGGCGGTGTCCCTTTGCCGGTGAACTGCTTGACCAGCGTTTCGAGACGTTCGGCGTCGTGCCCCGGGCGCAGCCGTCCGGTGCGGGTGAGGGTGACCAGTCCGTGCAGCGCGGCCCACAACACTTCGGTGAGCGCGTCCGCATCCTGCTCGTCGGCGACCAGGCGCACCGCTTGGCGTAGTTCCGCGAAGCCTGCCGTCAGCTCCGGGGGAGTGTCCTGGTCGGCGAAGCGCAAGGTGGTCGCGCGGCTGAACATGGCGTCGTATACCGCCGGGTTGTCGCGGGCGAAGTCGAGGTATGCCTGCGCAATTCGGGCGAGAACGTCACCGGCCGCGCCGCCGCCCGACCGGGCGGCCCGAATCGCGACGGCGAGCTCCCCGAACCCGTCGACGGCGACGGCGTCGGCGATCTGGTCCATGCCGGTGAAGTGCTTGTACAGCACCGGCTGGCTGTATTCGATTTCGGTCGACAGTCGACGAGTGGTCACGGCCTCCCACCCTTCGGCCTCGGCCAACCTGCGGGCCGTTGTCACGATCAGCGCGCGCCGGGCGGTCCGCTCCCGCTCACGACGATCCTCAATAGCCATACCCGACAGTAGCACGACTAGAAAATCTAGCACC
Organism: Mycobacterium paraffinicum; assembly: GCF_001907675.1. Taxonomy (GTDB): domain Bacteria; phylum Actinomycetota; class Actinomycetes; order Mycobacteriales; family Mycobacteriaceae; genus Mycobacterium; species Mycobacterium paraffinicum_A. Next base: position 218,234 of record NZ_MPNT01000005.1, on the reverse strand, counting down.
GCTATTGACAGCTTCCGCCGTCAGGGTTAGCGTTGCTAGCGGTCAGATCGGAGGGAGCTAGGGCATGTTTCAGCTCAGGATCTACACCCTGCGATCACCGGGCGCGCTGCAGCGGTATGCAACCGTGCATTGGGCCCGCCACCTGGCGACCTTCGAGACCTTCGGGGTCATCACCCACGGTGTGTGGACCGAACGGAGCGGTAGCGCCAACCGGCTCGTCGCGCTGATCCGCTACCCCGCGGACGCCGACCCCGAGCAGCTCGCGCAACGCATCATGACCAGCCCGGAATTCGCCGCCGACATGGCCGGCTTCGACGTCGGCGACATCATCGATGTCAGGACGAAAGTCCTTGACGCGATGCATTTTTCACCAATCCGCTAGAAGGGGTGCTCGACATGACTGTCACGACCATCGGTTATACGCTCGCCGGCCTGCTCGCTGCGGCCATCATCTTCATCGGGGCGCGCTTCCTGCACGCCCCGCGTGTCGCCGCGGCCGGCTATGGGGTACTGCCCGATCTCGACCAGCCGGGCGCGGGCGCCTACTTGAGCGTCAAAGGCGTGCGCGACATTGCGACGGGGCTGTTCGTCATCATCCTGATGGTCGCCGGCGCCACCCACCTGGTTGGCTGGGTTATGTTGGCCGCCACCATCATCCCGATCGCTGATGCAGCCATTGTGTTGCGCAACGGCGGTTCCACGTCGATCGCTTGGGGCGTTCACGGCGGCACCGCCGCCGTCATGCTCGTCACGACCGCGCTATTGCTCGTCTCCTAGAAACTCGCCACATCGAACAAGTATGGATCCCCGACGAGAGCCGACGTGTTGTCACAGCCGGGACGCCGCGAATGGTGTGGCAGCGGCTGGGGGAGGAGGGGCGTGGCCAGATTGCTTTCCGTGCTGCGACAACAACATTCGCCATCGCTCAAGCGCTCGCCAGCCTGACGGCATGCCCCCTTGGCCGTTCGACCCGGTGCAGCTTTACCCCGCTGCAACCCCCAGGGGTGGTCCTACGGTGGCCGCCGGAACGCATCCGGTCGCTGAAATTGCTGTCAATGCGAGCATCGCCGCAACGACGACCTTAGTGACGACTCGTGACATGACGCCTCCGTTCATTCGACCCCCTTGTCCAGGACTATAGGTCGACCGCGCCATTATTTCAATCATTGTTGAAATGTTCGGGGTTTCCGGGCATAGTTCGATGCGCACGGGTTCGACCGGTTCACAGCGCACCGCCGAGGTGAACGGGTGTGACTGCTCTATCGTGGCTTTCCTAGCGCGCGAGAGCATCAGCCGCACAACGCGTCCATCGTTGGACGAGAAGGAGAGTCACTTGACGTCGAGGGTTCCGCCGGTCAAGGTCGCGCGAACCGTTGAACAGGTCCGCCACCACTTGTCACGGCTGCGTCAACGCTCGGCTCCGCCTGCGGCGGTGATGATGGAGCTGATCATGAACGCCTGGGTTGCTCAAGCGATCACATCCGCAGCGGACCTCGGCGTGGCGGACGCCCTGGCGAGTGGCCCGCTGTCCGGCGACCAGCTGGCGGACCGGATCGGCGCCGACGCCGACGCTCTGAGGCGACTCATGCGCGCGTTGATCGGCATCGGGATCTTCCGGCAGCTCAGTGACGGCCGTTATGCACTCACCCCACTGGCGGACACGCTGCGCACGGACGCGCCCGGGTCCATGTCCGGGATGGCGCGTTGGGTTGGGTCGCCACAGCATCGCGAGCACTGGAGCCGACTGACCGATGCGATCCGGACCGGAAAGGCGGTCGTCCCAGAGCTCCGCGGCAAACCGGCCTTCGAGTACCTGGCCGACGAAGCCGAGCTGGCGGGGATCTTCAACACTGCGATGACCAATGTGTCCGAATTCGCGACCGTGCCGTTGACGGCCGCCTACCACTTTGGTGCGTTCGACACGATCGTCGATGTCGGTGGCGGACACGGTCGACTGTTGGCGGCGATCCTGGAGACGGCTCCGGATTCGCGTGGGGTGCTGTTTGATCTTCCGGAGGTCGTGGCGGGCGCGCCGGCATTGCTGCGCAAGCACGGTGTCGAGGACCGCGTCCGGATCGAAGAGGGCTCGTTCTTCGATTCCGCACCGCAGGGCGGTGACGCGTATGTGCTCAAGAACGTCATTCACGACTGGCCCGAGGACGATGCGGTGCGCATCCTCAAGAATGTCCGCGCCTCAGCTCGTGCCGGTGCGCGCCTGTTGCTCTGCGAGTTCGTCATTCGCGAGCACGACCGCGACTTCCACGGCAAGTGGGTGGACCTTGAGATGCTGGTCGTCGCCGGCGCTCGCGAACGCACCGCGGACGAATATGGCCAGCTGTTCGACCAGGCCGGTTTTCGCTTGAATCGCATTGTCGAAACCGTATCCCCGCTCAGCATCATCGAGGGGATCGCGGTATAGCCGAGGCTGTTTCGGCACCAACCCTGGGACGCGGCCTGATGCAAAGCCGCCCCGCGGTCGCCGCCGATCAGGACGCGATGAACGCGAGCAGGTCCGGGTTGAGCACGTCCGCGTGCGTGGTCAGCATGCCGTGGGGGTAGCCGGCATAGGTCTTCAACGCACCGTTCTGGAGAAGGTCGACCGCTCGGGGCACCGCACTGGCGAACGGAACGATCTGATCGTCATCGCCGTGCATCACCAGCACGGCAACGGTGATCGTCCGCAATTCGTCGGAGTAGTCCCGCAGCCAGGACACCACCGTCTCGTAGTGAGCCTGGGCGCTGCCGGACATGCCTTGACGCCACCAGTTGGCGATGACCGCCTCGGACGCTTCCACACCTGGGCGGTTGAATCCGTAGAACGGCCCCTCCGGTACCGCGCGAAAGAACTCCGATCGATTTCCCAAGACGCCCGCGCGTACCGCGTCGAACCACTCCTGAGGTTGCCCGCCCGGATTGTTGTCTGCCTGCGCCATACTCGGTGTCGGGGAAGACACCAGCACCGCCTTGGCGACCCGCTCCTGATGGCGCGCCACATAGCAGGCCACTTCAGCGCCGCCGGTCGAGTGCCCAATGTGGACGGCGTCGCGCAGATCAAGCTGCTCGGTCAGCGCAGCCAGATCGGCCACCCAATGCTCGATGTCATTGCCGGTCCCGACCTGCTCGGACCGGCCATGGCCGCGGCGGTCATGAGCAATCACCCGATAGCCCTGGCGCAGGAAGAACATCATCTGCGCGTCCCAGTCGTCGGCCGTCAGCGGCCAGCCATGACTGAAAACGATCGGCTGGCCAGAACCCCAGTCCTTATAGAAGATCTCGACGCCGTCCGAGGTAGTAATGGTGGGCACGGTCGTTCCTCTCGCAGTCGCCTCTCGCGGGCTCCCGCGATCGAGTGAGTCAACTGTAAGACACCAGAATAGAGATTGCGCCAACAGCCAACTGCGTTGAGGCCAAGGAGCTGAAACTCCTTAAGCTGCAAAGCAACTCGAATTCAACGCCAAAAGGTGTGCGCTGCATCGGTGGGGCAGGCCCGTGCCAGGGTGGCCATCTCGTCGCCGAACTCCTGGTTGATCCGGGCGACCGCTTTCGCCGACGGCGGCAGTTCCGTTTTCAGCGGGTCTTGTCTGCCTAGGTCATCGTTCATCTGTTTTGCGCTCTTCATGAATTCTCGGGCCAGCGCCGCCGCCCGCTGAGCGTGGGCCGACAGGCCGGGCGCGGTCACCTGGTTGGCTCGCCGCTGCAGGCCGTCGAGGAATGCCTGATAGTCGGCGTCGGTGGGCACCGAGTTCTGTTCGTAGGAGCCCGGCGGCGCGAACCGCGTCTTGGCTTTCAGCGAGGCCTGCATGTCGCGGTTGAAATCGATGAATTGCCGCACACTCCAACACGGTTGCGCCCGCTCGTCGATCCGCCACTCGACGAACAGACCCGCGGCGGCCACGGCCACGCACCATACCGTCAAGAAGCGGCGGGCGGTCTTGTGTGTACGGAGACTGTTTGCGGCCACTCGATCAACCTAATCGAGGATCGGGCCGATCAGCACCCAGCGGTCGACGCCCGTCACGCGTGGGGGCAGAAGATACCCAGGATCTGTTGACAGTTGTCTCTATTGATGAGGGCCGGCGGCGGCGGGGGTGGAGGGGCCGGTGGATTGTCGCCGTCCCAAATGTTCTGGGCGACATTGCCCTGCCCAAAGTAGACGTAGTAGTAGGTGTGGCAGATGTTGTTGTCCCAGATCACCGGATTGGTGACATGGTTCCCGGTCGGCGGCAGAGGTTCGCCGGGGCACCAGCGGTGCGGGCCGCCATCGGCGTTCGCGGTGCCTGCGGCGAGCCCGAGACCCGCGACACCCAGTCCGCCGGCCACCAGGGCGGTGGTCGCTAACCGCACGATTCGTCGCATCTTGATGGTCCTATCCCGTCGGACGGCCCGTGGTCGGGCGCTCTGGAGTTGAAGTAAATGGCGCGCCCGCCGCTACCGATCCCAAACTTGGCCACCGGCCGCCGTGATGCCTCTTGGCGGCCGAGCACGGTCGGCGCGGAGCGCGACTCCGTGCCGCGACCGTTAAGGATCGTTACCGCAATCGTGATTTTCGTACTCTTATCATTGGATTAACGAGAAGTCCGAAGCTTTCCGCTCAAATAACGCCGATCGGCGTCCGCAAGCCTGGGGGTGATATGACAACCGCAATCGCCGCGCACGAGCCAATCCAGAGATACTCGTCCCGCGCACACGACGATGTCGCTTCGGCTGTAGCGAAAGTCAACGCTATCGCCTGGCAAGGGGAAACCGTTCTCGCCGGACCGAAGCCGCGCTGGCGACCCACGGAAGAAGAGATCGTGCGCGCGGCGATCACGGTGATTTTGGTAGCTCTCGCGGTGGTGATCGGTGTCGCCGCGGTCGCGATCTTGACAATGGGCTAGTAGCGGTGACGTCGGTACGGCCCTGAGGCTGCACCGAGAAGGTTCGACCAGAGACCGCACACCACCGGAGTGTCGGTGCGACCGTTCATTTGCCTAAAGACTTTTGCAGAGGACAGCTCTCAACATTGCTCAGATCAACGTCCGCCAGTGGAATTACAGCTGCGATCCTGCTCCTCGTCGCTAGCACGCCGACCACGGCCTGCGGCCATCGACCCCCATCTGTAACGGCTCCCGCGGTCAACTCAACCAGCACGCCCGCCGGTGCCGCGACGGCGCAACGCGACTCATTGACGTTGGCCGGCAGAGCTTTCCCGCTGCACGACGTCCAGTGCCGCGGCATGGGTGGCGCGGTACTCGTCACGGCCAAAACGCAGTCCGATGACACTGTCATTGTCGACGTCGCGGGCGGCAAGCTCGAAACGCTGGACTTCAGCGCCGATGGCATCGCGTACTTCTGGGAGCCGACATCGACCGGAGGAGCGCCGACCCCGGCGCTAACGCAAGACGGTGACAGTTACACGGTGACTGGCAAGATCAAACAGCTTCACGACTACACCAAGCTCACTGACTTCACGTTTAGAGCAACCTGCCCGCACTGAGCCTCCCGCAGCCGGGATCGGCTGTGCACCAAAGCTTTCCGTCTTCGGGTGTGGCTTTCTGGATTGCTACTTAGCCGAACTGAATTTGCTCCATCGGCGCAGGATTACTCCGACCCAGGCGGCCGGACGGCTGGTGCGCGTGCAGGGACCAAGGGATCGCCGCGATCGCGCGGATCCCGCGGCCCACCACCGGAGGGCAAGACACCAGCGCGTGTCGCGCTTAATCGCTCGCCATCTGCAGGACCAGCTTGTGTCCAGGTTCGAGACTATCGAGCATCCTGTGAGCGTCGACGACGTCCGGGAACGGCAGCGTCGTAATGCGCTTCACGAACTGGCCGACGAACTCCCTAATGCCGCCAGCGAGAACCAATTCGAGGCCGGCCTATGCGCGCTCCTGCGCGGTTTCACCGCACGTGATTCCAACAGGTGATCGCGAACCATGGTGGTGGTCGCCGCAGGGGAGCCGCAGCGACGCGCTCGCGCGCGCGAAGAAATAATCGGCCGGCGCGGGCCAAATGCGAAATATATGAGCTGTCGATCATTTCGTGAGCCACCCACGACCAGTCAAGCGACCCAAATTCGCAGCTTTGCAACGTCTCCGCTCCGCTGCGACCCCCGCCCAGGGCCGGGCGAACTGCTTGCGACGCAAGCAGTTCAGCGGGGCTCAAAGTGCCGGTGCAGATCGGTCTCACGGGCATCGGAGATTCGCTTCTGCTTGGCGATATAGAGCTCGGCGTCCGCGGCGGCGTGCAGCGTGGCGATATCGGCGTTCTTGCCGCCGGCCGACGCGGTCCCGATGCTGGTGCCCGGCGTATATAGCCGCGCGGCGTCCACGAATTGCTCTGCCGCCGTCGGCTTGCGACCGGCGCGGTCGGCGATACACACCGCGAACTCGTCGCCGCCGAACCTGGCCAAAACGGCGTTCGCGGGGGCCACTTCTCGCCAGCAAGCCGCGCGACTGATCAGGTGCCGATCGCCGGCGACATGTCCGTCGGTGTCGTTGATCTGTTTGAAGTTGTCGATGTCCAGCGCGACAACGGTGACGGTGATCGCGGTCGAACGGGCTCGAGCGAGCAAGTCGGCGGTGGCAATCTCCCAGCCGGCACGGTTGAGCAGCCCGGTGAGCGGGTCGGTGCACGCCGCGGCGACCAGAGTCCGCGTCAACAGGCCGAACGACTCGGCGGCGCCGACGATCGCGATCACGAAGATGAGGTAGTCGATGTACAACTTGGGCATGGGCGCGAGCGCAAGCGCGACGACACACGCCACGGTGAGCGCGCCGACCAGCACCGCCCCCCGGCGCGGCGAGTAGAACCCGCGGAGGTACATCGCCAGAAACATCGGGGCGATCAGGCAGACGAACTCGGCGACGATCGCGACGTGGAAGGCCATCACTATGGGTGTGGCCACGATCGCCACGGCCGTCGCCGGCCCGAGCTTGTCGGGCCGGACGGCCAGCCACGCCAACGCCGCGACACCGAGCACGACAGCCGCGATGCCCCCGGTCGGGTTCCCCGGCTTCAACCCGGGATGGATTCGGATGAAGGTGCTGAACACCACGCCCCAGGTGTAAAGGAACGTGGTGGCGCCCAAAAAGATCCGCAGCAGCCGAACCTGATGCTTGCCGTAAAAACCGCTGCCCGCGTCAGCGCGCAACCGCAAACGGTATCGGCCTGCCAGAAGGCCGAAGGGGCCTCGGAGGCTAAGACCCATCCGGTCAACTCTCCCGGTCATGTGGTGACGCTCGGCCATTTACTGACATCGTCATTTGGCGAGCGCTCGTTTGCGGATTAACGGTACTAAAGCATGCCGCGACACGCTCAGTGAAGCCGCACAATCTCCGAACCGGCGCACGGCCGGGCGGCGGCGTAATTCCAGGAAATAGCCGTAACGGCCTGGCCGCTTGGCGAAAGGGGATTGGGAGTCCTAACGTCGTCGGACCCCTGGAAACGCTCGGGCGTCAGTCCGGAATCGGCCGTTGCGGGAGTTTCCCCAAACCGTGGTCAGCGGTGGACTATGGTGTTGCTGAATTGCTGGCGTCGGGAGGTTTCCATGGAAGGGACTCCGTTCGGCCGGTACCGATTAGTCAATTTGCTCGGCCGAGGCGGTATGGGCGAGGTGTGGCGAGCCTACGACACCGTCACCGATCGGATAGTCGCGCTGAAAGTACTCCCGGCGCATTTTGCTGCAGACAAGACGTTTCAACAGCGATTCCGTCGTGAGGCGCATTCAGCGGCACGGTTGAACAACCCTCACGTGGTGCCAATTCACACCTACGGCGAGATCGACGGGCGGCTATTCGTCGACATGCGCCTGATCGAAGGGCGCGACCTGGCAACCGTGTTGGCCTCCGGATCAATGTCTCCGTCACGCGCGGTGCACATCGTCGAGCAGGTGGCACGCGCGGTATATGCCGCGCACAAGATTGGATTGGTGCATCGGGACATCAAGCCCTCCAACATCTTGCTCGATGAAAATGACTTCGCGTATTTGATCGATTTCGGGATCGCGCGTGTTCTCGGCGAGACCGGTCTGACCGGCACGGACGCGGTGGTCGGCACGCTGCGCTACATGGCACCCGAGCGCTTCAAAGTCGGTGAGGCCGATGCGCGCTCGGACATCTACGCGCTTGCTTGTGTGCTCTACGAGTGCTTGACGGGAGGCGCCCCATTTCCGGGCGACAGCATCGAGCAACAAGTGGCGGGGCATCTGTCGACGCCGCCGCCGCGCCCCTCTGACTCCGGCGCACCGCCCGCATTCGACGCGGTCATCGCCACCGGCATGGCCAAAGACCCTGCGCAACGCTACGCCACCCCGGTGGATATGGCACGAGCCGCGCGCGATGCGGTCACGGTGCCGCTAGGCCTACCGGAGCCCAATGCGCAGTCACCCAACGCCACTACCCCCACCCAAGTGGCCTCATGGCCGAGTGAGCCAACACAACAAGCGCGGAAACCATTGCACCCCGACCCGCGGCAGGAGATGACCGGAAACCGCAAGCGCGCCAAGCGATCTTGGGTGATCGCCGCCGCGGTGATTGGAGTGGTCACGGCGTTGGGGGGCGCGAGCCTATACGTGCTGCGCACACACACATCAGCGCCTGGATCTGCGCAGACGACGGGATCTGCGACGGCGGCCCCGCCGCCGAGCGGGGGAGGCACGCCCAGTTCGGGAGTCTCCGCAGTGCCGAGCGGTCCACCTACGATCGCCACCTCGGTACGGGTGGGCAACGGCGCCTTCGGCGTCGCGGTCGACTCCGCCGGGCACACCGCCTATGTCGCGAACACCGGCTCCAACTCCGTGTCGCTGGTCGATACCGGCAGCCGTACTGTCACCGCCACCATCGCTGTAGGACGCCACCCGGTGGGCGTTGCCGTGGATCCGTCGACCCGGACCGTCTACGTCACCAATTACGACGACTCCTCGGTGTCGGTCATCGACACCACCAACGGCACCGTCATCGCCAGAATCGGTGTCGGGAGCCATCCGGGCGGAGTGGTGGTCGACCCGGATGCCCGGATCGCCTATGTCACTAACGGTGATAGCGCATCGGTGTCGGTGATCGACGTGACGACGCACACGGTGATCGGGACGGTGCCCACCGGAAAAGGTCCAAGCCGCGTAGCCATCGATCGGACCGCGCACCGCTTGTTTGTCACCACTGCCGATCCAACGGTGACAGTTATCGATACCACGAACCGAACTGTCGTCGGTTCCGTTGCGCTTCGCGTCCATCCGGCCGGGATCGCCATCGACACCGCGTCGCACACGGCCTATATCGCCAGCGGCGATGATGCATCGGTGTCCTTCGTCGACACCGTCAGCCTCGGCGTCACCGCCAGTGTGCCTGTCGGGCAACGCCCCGCGGGGGTGGCAGTGGACCCACCGACGAACACCGCTTACGTGGCCAACTACAGCGGTGGGTCCGTGTCGGTCATCGACACCACCAAACGCATCGTCACCGGAATCCTTGCCGTCGGAAACAATCCGCTCGCCATCGCCGTCGACCCAACCACGCACTTCGCCTACGTCACCAGCGACCTCAACCATGGCTCGTTGACGGTGATCGAACGCTGACGTCGGGGCCCGCCCGCGACCCGTCCATATCCGATCCCGCCGTATTTCTCCTCAGGGAGTTGCGCACGCACGGTCGCGCGACGCAGAGGGGACCAGATTGATATCCCAGTGCTAATAGACTCATCCCACAATCGCACGTGCTGCGCGCTCGGCGATGAGCATCACCGGCGCGTTCGTGTTGCCGGAGATGATGGTGGGCATAGTCGACGCATCGACCACTCGCAGTCCGGCGACGCGGTACACGCGGCAGTCGGTGTCGAGCACCGTGGCGGCCGAACGCGGCCGCCCGTGGGCGTCAAAGGCTCCCATCGCGCAGGTGCCGACCGGATGGAAGATCGTCGTACCGAGTTCGCCGGCCGCCTGCTGCAACTCATCATCGCTCACCAGTTGCGGACCGGGTAACAACTCCTGCGGGCGGTAGCGGGCCAGAGCCGGCGCCGCCATGATCTGCCGGGTCATCCGGAGGCCTCGCACGGCGATTCGACGATCGGCGTCAGTCGATAGGTAATTGCAGAAGATCTTCGGGTAGGTCAGGGGATCTGCACTGGCCATGCGCACATGGCCTCGTGAGGTTGGTCGGAGATTGCAGACCGAAGGAGTAATCGCCCCGAAGGGGTGCAGGGGTTCGCCGAACTTCGGCAACGACAAGGGTTGCACGTGCCACTCGAGATCGGCGCTTTCCAGCGCGGGGTCGCTCTTCGCGAAAGCCCCCAGCGTGGATGGCGGCATGGTCATGGGCCCCGATCGCGACAGCAGGTACTGAAGTCCCATGCCCGCACGGGTAATCCAGTTCCGGTACAGCGTATTGACGGTCGGGGCCCCCTGCACCCGGTAGACCGTTCGAAGCTGCAGGTGATCCTGAAGGTTTTCGCCCACCCCGGGCAGATCGACGGCCACCGCCACTTGATGCTGGGCAAGCAGGCCGGCCGGGCCGAGACCCGAGACCTGCATCAGGTGCGGCGAACCAATGGCTCCTGCGCTCAGGATCACCTCGTGGCGGGCTCGGACGTCGACGATTTGGCCGCCTTTGAGCAACCGCACGCCGATGACGCGGCGCTGGGCCGTCGTCCACGCACCGCGACGCTGATCCTCGTGGACCTGGTCGTCCATCAGCAGCCGCAAGGCCTGGGTCTGCGTGTAGACGGTGAGGTTCGGCCGGTGGGCGACGGGATGCAGGAAGGCATCGGCCATCGACCATCGACGGCCACGCCGTTGGTTCACGTGAAAGTACGCAGAACCGGCGTTGACGCCCCGATTGAATTCATCGATCGGAAAGATGCCGACCTCGGCAGCCGCGGCCTGCCAGGCGTCCAAGATCTTCCAGCGCACACGTGGCCGCTCGACGCGGATCTCACCTCCGGCGCCGTGATAGTCGTCGGCGCCGCCGAAGTAGTCCTCCAACTTTTTGTAGATCGCCAGCGTCTCGCCTGGGCTGTTCGGGCCACCCCAACGCCATCGCTCGTCACCGGTAGCCCGCGCCCACAGGTCGTAGTCGCTGGCCTGTCCGCGCATGTGGATCATGGCGTTGATTGATGAGCAGCCTCCGATGACGCGGCCGCGGGCGTAGTGAATGCTGCGCCCGGCCAGGCCCGGGTCGGCCTCGGTCGTGAAGCACCAGTCGGTGCGCGCGTTGGCGATTGTGTACAGATAGCCCACCGGCACCTTGATCCAGAACCAGTCGTCTTTGCCGCCGGCCTCTATCAGGAGGACACGGCGATCAGGGTTGGCGCTGAGCCGATTGGCGAGCAGGCAGCCGGCGCTGCCCGCTCCCACGATGATGAAGTCGAATTCGGCGACCGGGTTCATTCCGGTATCGGTCCTCCACAGCGTCGGATGCGAGTCCTAGTGTGCGCGATGACCACCGCATCTCGTCGAGGAATGATTGGCCTTGAATGAAGACATTCGCGGCTTCCACCTCGACCGCATCCGGCATCTGGAGATCACCGAAGAGGGTCTTGCCCGAACGGGACCCTGCGGTGCTCGATGCGGATCTATCGTGGGCGGCCGCTCATATCTTGTGGGAACTGGGAGAGTATCAGGAAACGCTGAGCTTCATTACCTCCGCCGGCCTGCTTGAAGCGCGCCTGCAACCCGATCACCGCATCACGTTGAGTCTTCCAAGCGACGATCCCAGGCCTATTCCAATTGGGCCGGGTGGTTCCGAGATCGCGAATCGGTAAATGCCAATACTGCTGGTGCCCAAGGAGTTTCAGCTGACCAAATAACTTGGGCGGGGGTAGGCGGGTCTGACATCAGATGCATTACGAGCATCGCAGTACGCCCAGCCGCTCGGGGCAAAAGCCCCCTGGGGAATAACTTACAGGTCCCTGGCGAATCGCTTAAGCGCCCCCCGACAATCGTTCACGGGGAGTACAAACGTTCACGGGGAGTACAAAGGGAAATGTCCGTATTGCTTCTGGCGTAAGTCAAGCCGTGACGGGGGGGAGGGCTTGTTCCGGTGGATTTCGGTTTGATGCCACCGGAGATCAATTCCCATCGCATGTATGCCGGACCGGGGCCTGGGCCGATGCTGGCTGCGGCTGCGGCCTGGGAAATTCTGGCTGCCGAGTTGCACTGCACGACAGCCTCGTACTCTTCGGCGATTTCGGGCCTGACTGCGGCATGGCGGGGGCCGTCCTCGGCCACGATGGCGGCCGCGGCTGCGTCCTATAAGTGGTGGCTGGGCGCAACCGCAGCTCAGGCTGAGCAGACCGCCAACCAAGCCCGGGCGGCAGTGGCCGCGTACGAAACAGCTTTCACGGCAACGGTTCCTCCGCCGGTGATTGCGGCGAACCGCAGCCTGCTGATGTCGCTGATCGCGACCAACGTTTTTGGGCAGAATACCGGGGCGATCGCGGCGACCGAGGCTCGGTACGCCGAGATGTGGGCGCAGGACGCTGCCGCGATGTACGGCTATGCCAGTTCGTCGGCGAGCGCCGCGCAGTTGACGCCCTTCACTCCACCGTCGCAGACCACGGACCCGGCCGGGACGGCCGGGCAGGCCGCAGCGGTCGCCCAAGCCGCCGGTAGGCCGGTGCAGACACTGCCCCAGCTGATCTCGGAGGGGCCCATAATGCTGCAAAGTCTTGCAAGGCCGACTGCTGCAGCCGCGGCGGCTGATCCGCCCTCGACCTCATCGCTACTGGATCTATTGGCTTTCGGCTTCGGGCCCTTTAATCCGATGCACATATATTCGCCCCTCGGATCCATGTACGACCTCGGAGTCCAGTCCTTCCTCGCCCCCTTCAACAACTACAACATGCAAGTGGCCTACGCGGGCGCCCTCGCCCGGGCGGCATCCCCTATCGCCGAGGGTGGCCCCGCGATCAGTGCGGTGATCCCCACGGGCGGAACGGTATCGGCGGGCATGGGTCACGCCGGCTTGGTCGGAAGCTTGTCGGTACCGCAGGCCTGGGCCAGTGCCGCGCCGGCGATGAGGCCAGTCGCCGTCGTACTGCCGCAGACCGGCCTCGATGCCCTGCCCGCGACGGTCGCGACTGAAGGCCAGGGAAGCTTGTTCAGCAATATGGCCCTGTCGGGTTTGGCGGGAAAAGCCGCAACAGGCACCGGGGGGATCGTTACCCGACCGATAGGCGGAGGCGCCATTTCCGGCGGGTCCGCCACCACCGCCACCATCATCGTGATTCCCGAAGACTGACCACGGTTGCGGCGCGCGCCGCACATCCGTCCGCACCTACCAGCTAAGGAGATGCAGGTGCCATTCGCAGCCACTCCGGGCACCACCGGGAATTCGTATGCGCCGATCAGGTTCGCCGACGCGATAGCAGCAGGCTGACGATCATGGCAATGGATTTTGGGGCGTTGCCGCCGGAGATCAATTCCGGCCGTATGTATTCCGGTCCCGGGTCGGGACCGATGCTCGCCGCCTCGGCGGCCTGGGACGGGGTGGCCGCCCAGCTGCGTGCGACGGCGGTGTCCTATTCGTCGGTGATCTCGGGGTTGTCTGCCGGCTGGCTGGGTCCGTCATCGGCGGCGATGGCAGCCGCGGCGGCACCGTACGCGGCGTGGATGAACACCACCGCCGCGCAAGCCGAGCAGACCGCGGCCCAGGCCCGCGAAGCCGCCGCCGCCTACGAGACGGCGTTTGCGGGCACCGTCGCACCGCCAGTGATCGCGGCCAACCGCGCCGAGCTGGCACAGCTGGTCGCGACCAACGTTGTCGGGCAGAACGCGCCGGCGATCGCCGCCGTTGAGACGCAGTACGCGGACATGTGGGCCCAAGACGCCGCCACGATGTACGGCTATGCCAGCGAATCCGCGAGCGCCGCGCAGGTGACGCCGTTCACCCCGGCACCGCAGACCACCAACCCCGACGGGCCGGCCGCCCAATCTGCCTCGGCCAGCCAAGCCGCCGGCACGAGCGCGCAGTCGACGTTGTCGCAGCTGACGTCACAGCCGCTTGCGGCGCCTTCGTCGCTGCAACCCCTCGCGGCGCCCGCCACGACCGATCCACCCCCGCTGGGGAGTTCACTAGCCAGCCTGAACACAACCCCACTCGGGACGGTCCTCAGGCTGAGCGAGTTCGTAAGCCCAGCGGGCCTGCCGGCTAGGAACGCATTGGTGAGTAGCACCTTGGGCTACGGGCTGGCGACGCGCGGATTCAACACGGGGGAGCTCTCAGTTCCGCTGGTGCCCGGGGTGCTGTATCCGCCTGTGGCGGGTCCGGTCGCGGCGGCGATGTCGACAGTATCCGCGGACGTGGGCCGCGCGGGCGTGGTCGGAGCGTTATCGGTGCCACCAAGCTGGGCTGCGGCCACCCCGACGATCAGATTGGCCGCCACGGTGTTGCAGGGAACCGGCCACGCAGCCGTACCGATAGTGGCGGCGGAAAGTGGCAACTTGTTCAGCCAAATGGCGCTGGCAGGTCTGGCTGGCGGCGTTGCCGGCGGAGCGGCTGCCCGCGCTTCAGTGACAACCCTTGCAAGAGAAGAGAGTTCCAGATCAGACGACAACAAGGACAGCGCGGGCGGCGATACGAAAAGCAAGACGTCAGAAAAACTCACGCGTGTCCTCGCGGAGATATCAGCAGAACCGGAGTCGGTGCAGCACTGGCATACCGATAAGGCGCACCTCGACGGCCTTCTTGCGCAGCTATCGTCGAAACCGGGAGTCCACGCCGTTCACGTGTCTTCTCGCCAGCAACCGAATCCCACGCCACCCCGGCCGCGGTGGGGCTAAGCCTCAAAGGTGCACCACGGGATATCAAAGGAGCGGTGGTCGGCAGGCTCCCGCGGCAGCATTGCCATGTACGTCGAAGCCCATGGCGTCGCTAGGAGACCAGCCTCGCGGTCCGGTTTCCGGAGCTGTTCACTGGTTTGGCCGACGCGATCCATCCGATGAACACGGCGAGCTTTTACCGGTAACCCCATATTCGACTACGTCGCATTCCTCCGGATGTGGAGCAAATCAGCCGAGACACGACAGCCGACAGATTCCCGTATTCGGCGGCAAAAAATGCTGACGGACATCACATTTCGCGGACAATCTGGTTACAGCGCGCCAGCCTCCGCTGCGCTGGTGACCGTCGGATAGAACGGGCGAAAGCCAAGCTCACGGCGGATCCGTGCGGTGCTCACAGTGTGCTGCCATGGTGATGGGTCCGCGAAGGGTGAAGCCGTTTGGTCCGCGCTTTCCGCCGGCTCGGGCCACCGAAGGTTGTGGAGTTCGTAAATCTCGTAGAGGGTCATCGGAGCGTCGTCGCACAGGTTGTAGGTCCGGCCGCCGACGCCTTCCGCGCGCAGTGCTCTGAGCAGCGCCTGGCTCACGTCGGCGTGGTGAGCGGTGGGCATTCGTTGGTGCAACGGCTGGCCCGCGAGCATCCGGGCCGCGTCGGCGACGTGTGGGTCGCCGTCACCGTAGACGAACGGCAGCCGAACGATCCGCAGGTCCAAGCCGCGCTGATGATGGAGCAAAAGAAGCCGACGCTCGGCCTCGACCTTGGCGGCGGGATAGGGGTGCAGGCCGGTGCCCACCGGGTCGTCCTCCGTCGCCGGCCGGCCATAGTCGCAGCCGTCGTAGACCACGTTGGTGCTGGTATAGACGAACCTGGTGATGCCCGCGTCGAGTGCTGCGTTGGCCAGTCTGTCGGTGCCGGCAACGTCGGTTTCTGCCAGTTCCTCGGCCGAGAAGGCCCGAAAGGAGCTGGCGACGTGGACGATCGCGGTGACTCCATAAAGCGAGTCGCGAACGGCCGCCTCGTCGCGCAGATCGGCGACCGCGATATCGGCGCCCCGCGGGACCGCGCTGTCTTTGCTGCGTATGAGCAGTCGGGTGGGCTCGCCTGCAGCAAGCATCCGCCTGGCGAATCGACTACCTACTTTGCCTGTTGCGCCCGTGATCAATGTGGTCATAGCTACGACTGTGCGGTCGATTGATCACCGGTGGCAGAGACCTGCTGAGGCTGGGATCGACGATCCCTGGCTGAGCTGCCGGATCGAGGCCAGGATGAAGCGATGGACGCTGCGAGCCTGGCCGACTTCCTGCGGCGCCGGCGCGCCGCACTGCAGCCCGAGGCGGTCGGCCTGCCGACCGGTCGACGCCGTCGTACGCCAGGCCTCCGGCGTGAGGAAGTCGCCGCTCTCGCCGGCATGTCGTGCGAT
The DNA here is from genome assembly GCF_001907675.1 of Mycobacterium paraffinicum. GTDB lineage: Bacteria > Actinomycetota > Actinomycetes > Mycobacteriales > Mycobacteriaceae > Mycobacterium > Mycobacterium paraffinicum_A. The sequence goes on along the minus strand of NZ_MPNT01000005.1, from coordinate 202,061 downwards.
TACTACACCCGGTTGGAGCAGGCGCGCGGTCCGCGGCCATCCCGCCAATTGCTGGCCGCACTTGCCCGCGCATTGCGGCTGACCGACGACGAGCGAGACCACCTTTTCCATCTGGTCGGCGAGGAGGCCCCGCGGCTGGGCCGCAGCTCCGACCATGTGCGGCCCGGTGTGCTGCGGTTGCTGGACCGTCTCAGCGACCTGCCTGCGACCGTCGTCGACGACCTCGGGTTCATACTCGCATGGACTCCCACCGCCGTCGCGTTGGTGGGCACCGATTTCAGTGCGTTGTCGGATGCCGATCGCAACGTGAATTTGCTCTTCTTCTGCCGTGCACCGGACGGACACAACCCATTTCGGGAAGCCGATCACGCAGTGACGGCCCGCAGCCACGTCGCCAACCTGCGGGCCGCCGTAGCGACCCATCCCGCCGACCCGCGCGGCGCCGAGCTGGTCCGCCGGTTGCGCTCTGGCAGCGCTGAATTCGCCCGACTATGGGATGAGCACGAGGTGTCCGTACGCCGTTCAGCGACCAAAGTGTTCGTCCACCAAGAAGTCGGCGAGATCGAGTTGGACTGCGAGATGTTCCATCTGCCCGAAGTCGGTCAGAAACTCATCGTCCACTCTGCCGAGCCGGGCAGCAGCGCCGCGCAGGCCCTCGAACTGCTTCGGGTACTCGGCACCCAACGCACTGTGGTCTGACGCCTGTCTCTTCCTCGGACGGCCGATCATCCCGGCGAGCGCGTGATCGTCGAGCAACTCGTCGGGCTAGCACAGCTCGACGGCGGCTAGGCAACGAGCGGCCGTGCAGCGATGGCGATGACGGCTCACCGGGTGCAACGCTCACTGGCTTGCTTATCGCTTCGGCACGGTTCCTGACAAGACAACACCGAACCGTCGCGAGGATCGATCAGCAGCGCTGCGGTCACAGGTGGCGGCCTCCGGTGGCTGACGCCGCGAATTGGGGTGGCGCAGTCAAATGCTTGCCCCACAGCGCATCTGGTGTGCCGTCCGGTCAGTCGTTAGCGTCGGCGGGCCAATGCGCGGTGAGCGCGGTCGGGGTCCATGTCGGCCAGGTGGGGGAGCCGACCATGAATCCTCCGCTGAGTTGAGCGACGATACGCGGACCGCGTGCGGCGCTGTTGTCGTAGAACGTGGCGGCGTCGGCACGCAGCGCGGCGGCGGCCACCAGGCCCCAAAGGCGTCGGTAGCGTTCCCGAATCTTGTCTTCAGGGACGTCGTGTCCACCGGCGGCGACGCGGTGGCGCACGCGCTGCACGGCGAGGTCCTCGGGGATGAGCACGGCATGCAGGATCACCGTGTAGCCGGCAGCTTGGGCGGTGTCGATGAGCTCCAGCTTGGAGGGATGGGAGAACACCGTTTCAGCGATGAAAGACTCTCCGAGCTCAATGAGCTGCGCGCGGGTCTGAGCGGCGATGCGCGCGGCCTCGTAGGAATGTTTGGCGGGCGCCTCGGGCCAGCGGTGTTTGGCGATCTCGTCAGCGTTGACCACGGCGCTGCCGGGCAGCAGCGGGGCCAGGGTCAGTTCGATGAAGGTCGACTTCCCGGCGCCGTTAGATCCGACAACCAGATCTAGGCGGTTCATGGCAACAACGGGTGACCGAACGTCGTGGGGGAGCCGGTCAACTCTGTTTCAGGAGCGCCGTGCTGCCGTCCGGGCGGTACTGCACGATGTCACCGTTGTCGTCGAGTGCGACGGTGGTGATACCGCGCGCCGCCAGCGTCTTGCCGTAGTGGGTGTTGGCGAGGCTTTCTTCGACGGCGGCGGCGATCTCGGCGTTGAACACCACGCCCTCCACGGCCGACAGATCACGCAACGGCATCTCGCCGGCCAGCGCGGCTTCGACTCTGCGGCGGGCGGCGCTGTGCTGGCTGGACACCGCGCGGCCTACACGGGCCCAGTGGTCGAGCTGCTGCTTCGCCGAGCGGCTCTGACGGGATCCTTCGACCGCGGCGCTGTCCATGAGGTCCGCGGCGACACGCGTCACCCGATCAGCGGTGTCCCTCATGACGACCCTCCTGTAGCAGTCTGCAACAAGTGTAGCAGACTGCTACACGGCGCTACGACTACCGGTGAATCAGCTATCAGGCGTCGAGCAGCAACTGGCGGCAGGCAGCCAGGCCGGGCTCGGAGGCGGTGTCGGCCCGGCGGGATCGGGGTCCGTCCACCGGTCGCCCCACGCCGCCAAGCTTGCGAGTACATCCACCAACGCCATCCCTCGGTCCGTCAGGACATACTCAAAGCGAGCCGGTTCGGTTTGGTATGGCCGGCGTTCCAGGATCTCCCGGTCGACGAGTTCGGCCAAGCGGCGGCTCAGCGTGTTGTCGCTGATTGGTAGACGGCCGCGGAAGTCGTCGAAGCGGCGAGCGCCGCCGAGCGCCTCGCGCACGATGAGCAGGGACCACCGTTCGCCGACGACGTCCAACGCGCGCGCTGCGGGGCAGTTGTCGGCAGCAAGGGAATTCCGCATTGCTCCACGATAGCAACTTCCATTATGGAAGCAAGTGGGCTACGCTCAGCGCTACTTCCACTTTGGAAGTAATTAGGACAAGGGAGCAAGGAACTCGCGTGAACAGCAAGATTGTCAAGATCCCGGTCCTCGGCGACCACCTCGTGAACACCTACCTTCTGATTGGGCGGCGCCCGATTCTGGTCGACTGCGGAATGCCCAATAGTGCCGACCGCATTTGGAACGGCGTCATCGCTGCCGGCGTCGACCCAACTGATCTCGAAATGATCGTCATCACTCACGGGCACGTCGACCACTTTGGCGCTGCTGCTGAACTCCAAGCGCGAACTGGCGCTCCCGTGGCGGCTCACGAAGGCGATCTGGCGGCATACCGCGCCGGACACTCCGACCGTTCTCAGCGCCAACCGATCGGACTGTTCGGACGCGTGTTTACCCGGACGCCGCCGCCGAACGAAGTGACTCGACCTTTGCACCCCGATTTCGTACTGAAGGGCGATTACCGTCTAGACGACCACGGACTCGACGCCTGCATCGTTCACACTCCTGGGCATACCCCAGGCTCGGTGTCAATCCTGCTTAATGAGGGCGACTTGATCGCCGGTGACATGCTCACGGGCGGCTTCCTCGGTCTGCTGCAGTACCGCCCGTCCAATCCGCCATTCCACGATGACCCGGGTCAGGCCCTCGACAGCCTGCAGGCGGCGTTGCACATGGGTCCGCATACCTTGCACATCGGACACGGAGGCCCAATGCCCGCCGCCGATGTGCAACGCTGGCTGGATCGGCAACTGAGCCACAGGGCCCGCCGTCATCGGCGAACGACTACGTCTTAATTTGGCGCTACCTGATCTTGTTCAGTCCGGTGCGCACCAGTGTGGGCCACCAGAACCATCGGCCGAGGAGCGCGGCGACTGAGGGCATGAGGAATGATCTGACTATCAGCGTGTCGAAGAGTAGGCCGAGTCCGATGGTGGTGCCGAACGGGCCGACCACTCTTAGGTCGCCGGCGATCATGGCGCACATGGTGAGGGCGAATGCGAGGCCGGCGTTGGTGACGACCTTTCCGCTTCCGCCCATGGCGCGGGTCAGTCCAGTCTTGAGGCCGCCGCGCAGTTCCTCTTTGAAGCGCGCGATCAACAGTAGGTTGTAGTCCGATCCCACCGCCAGCAGGATGATCGCTGACATGGGCATGACGAATCAGTTCAGCGGTAGACCAACCAGGTTCTGCCAGATGAGGATTGAGATTCCGAGCGAAGCCCCGAGGGATAGCGCGACGGTGCCCACAATGCCAAGTGCAGCCACCACCGCGCGGGTGACTAGAAGCATGATGATGAAGATCAGGCACAGCGAGGCTATTCCGGCGAAGACGAGGTCACATTTCGCGCCGTCTTGGAGGTCCTTGTCCATCGCGGCTGCGCCGCCGATGTACAGCTTGGCGTTGTCGAGCGGTGTTCCTTTGACGGCGTCGGTCACAGATTCTTTGATGGTGGTGACGGTTCGAATGCCCGCCTGGATTGTCAAATCCAAGTACGCACAGTCACATCCAGCACGTAACGCCGCGCGACATGATTCGCATTGTCTTCCTGCACAAGCCTCACACGCACGGTGCCCGCACCGACAGCCCGGTACCTGCTCGTATGGCTACCAGCGGCGCCCGGCGCTGTGGTATCCCACTGATACCGCGACCCGAGATATTCAAGGATCGCACCATCGGACGCACCCTCTTCGCGCCACTGGCAGTGCGACGTTTGGTAGTCGTCCGCCAACACGATGTCGAAAATGTCGCCCGTGTGGATCGTGACATGCCCACCGTTGTCGGAATCATGCGCCGAGACATCTGGTTCCGAGCATCCCGCGACCAACAGCAGACCTGCCAAGGGGAGTGCCAGCTTACGGCGCATGTTCACCACGTTAACTCGGCTGAACACTCGATCGTTACATCGCCCACACTGTGCTGGAACGGCGGCGATCGACCGGGGCTTTTATGCCACAGCCACGCACGACCGAAATTCTGCATTCTCGTGCCCACCTCCTCACCGGTAGCACGCAGCGGTGACTTCGCGTTCTTCGTTCCTAATGTCCACGGTGCCTTGGCTATAGACCAACTCCTGGGTTCCGGTCATACGGCCTGTCGGATCCCGATCACTTCGCTGACTCCATCGAGGAGTCTGCGGCGGCATGCTCTATCGGTTGCGTTGGACCGGCACGATCTTGATGCGGGCGATCGCGGCGTCGCGTTCGGTGGCCAGTGCGCGCCGTGGATCGGACATGTAGCCATCCATCGCCGCCCAGGGGGAGCGCTCGTTAGCTCCCTAGCGCTCGCCGCGAGAGGAACAAGACCAGCAGGATGATCAGCACCCAATTGCTGACCGCGTGCGCGGCGGCAGACTTGGCGATCGCAAGTCGTCTCACCTGATCAACGCGGTCACGGCTGGCTGATATCTGATCTCCAAGGTTGTCGGCCCATTCGTCGCGTCGCCGCTCATTCTCGATACGCACGCGTTCGCGTTCTCCTAGCACTTTCGCCCACGCTTCGGGGTCCTCATCCCTATTGGCGGGCAGCGCAGGGTAGGGCAGACGTTCATACTGGGGTACTTCTTGCGCCGTCTCCAGTTCTGGGCCAAGTGCCGCAATGGCACGCAAGTACACCATCAGGAAATACAGTCCGCTAATGGTCAGCGCCAAGCAAGCCGCGATCGGAATTCCCGCCCAAAAATGGGTCATCCCAAAGGCGACTTGCCTCGTGACTTTTCGGCGAAGACCTTGCCGTTCGGCCCGATCGCGAAACGCCAACTCTTCGGCATGGGCTAACCACGGAACCACAGCGGCCGCCAGAATCGGCACCACAAGCCCCACCATTTTCCAGATAAACCCGCTCTGCCCCGTCTGTGCGAGCGTAACGTTGCCGCTATTGCCCAGCATCCGCCACCAACCCCAACCAAGCAGCGGAAACGCGTTCACGAGCGCGACGTAGACAGCAATCACCACGGTGAGCTGGCCAACGGCCGCCGGGATCATCCACCAGCGGATCGCCATAACTGTTCGGCGATAATCCTGGCGGAGACGTTCGTGCCGAACCACGCTTTGAAGCGACCGCACCAGACTCACGCCAATGAATACCACAACGGCGGCAGTCAGGATGGTCGCCAATCTTCCGTGGATCACGCCCCTCATCTTGACAAAGTGTGACCGGCAACGTTATTCATCACCCCTGCGCGGCCACTGAGAACGGCGGGAAGCGTTACCTCGGCCTTTCTCTAGGCAAGGAAAACGAGCGGGTGGCTGACTTGAAATATGTTGCGCCACAATAGTATCCGTAATACGGAGTAGTTTACGGGTAACCCGCCGTATTTGATTCCGCCGTATTCCTCCCGCCCGAGTGAGTCTCCGGATACAGGCGCGTCGGATACTCGAGGGGTCGCGTAGCCGCCCCGACAGAGGGAACGCGGCAGCCAAATGCTCACTGCGTCATGCCCGGTGGGTTGCTGACGTGCCCTTTTCGGCCGTATGACGATCCGCGCCTGCGGAAAGCAGCGCTGTCACAAGCGGGTGTGGGTTCTCGATGGTCGAGCGGCCCTGCGGCACGAACAGGGTCGCGATGTAGAACGGATGCTCGGGAAGCTCGAAGACGCGGGGTTCGTCATCATCGTCGACCCCGGTGACAAGTAGTCCGCCGTCTTCGAGTGTCTGCCAATAACCGTTCTGTAGAAATGTCACAACTAAGCGGTGAGGACGGGTTAGCTGTGATGTCGTTGGCCCGCAGTGGTGCGCCGGGAGGCACGGATTCCCACCCGGTAGACAAACCAGCACAATGCACCGAGGATCGGTAGGCACCACACGACCGCCAACCACACCGCTGACCGCGTCGGATGCCGTTTGGCGATCATCGCGGTGGCGGATCCGGCCAGGAGCAGCCACACCACCACCCCCGGAATTCCGAGCACGAACAACGCCAACCCCGAGTCGAGGCCGTCACACCCCAGTACCGAGGGGTACCGAGCGCACTCGCTGAGCCCAGACTCGAGGGGAAACGGCACTGACACGACCATGCACACCATCGTCGCACTCGACGCCGACACCGCGGGCAGAGAAACCAGTCACGACCCCTGCGGTCGCCGCACTTGGGGGCGAGGTTTAGCGCACTTTACTGGTAACGCTGCATATTCGATCTCTGCATATTCTTCGACGCGGCCGATCGCGGCACGCCGGCGTGTGCAAAAGCCCGCTGACCCCCGTGGTGCGTGGTGCGGCGAACTCTCCTTGTGTCGTGTCGACACTTGAGTTGGCGCACAAACACCGACATACCGTTGTCGCGGCAGTATCTGATGCTGGTGGCATGAACACGAACACGAACACGGTGGATACAAACTCGGTTGCTGCGGATGCCACGCTCGCCGTGTGGCTGACCATGTGGAATACGGACCCCCAGATTGCGCGTCGAATCTGCAGCGAGGACTTCGTCATTCATTTCTTGAACTCCGACACGGATGGCTCGAACCCGGGCGACGACGTGCTGGGCGCGGAAAGTTTCGCTCGATTCCTGGATTCGTATCGCGAGCTGCATCCGGATGTGGTGTTCACCGAGGTGGCACGGGCCGTGGACGGTGCGCACGGGCGGATGTTATGGAACGTGCGGGACCGGGAGGTGGCTGCGGGCGGGATCGATGTCTTCGACTTCACCGAGGATGGGCTGATCCGCGAGGTCTGGTCGGTGGGCGGGACGCGCACGCATCTCACCTGAGACCGGGGGAGACTTGCACCTATGAGGCGAGCTGAGAGGTTGTACGCGCTGGTCGATCTCCTGCGGGGATCACGCCGGCCGTTGTCGGCCGCTCGACTTTCGGAAGAGTTCGGGGTGTCGAAGCGCACGGTCGAGCGAGACATCCAGTCGCTTCAGCTTGCGGGGGTGCCGATCTATGCCGACCACGGGGTGGCGGGCGGATACTCAATTCTGCGGGAACACTCCTTGCCGCCGCTGAATCTCACGGTGCCGGAGTCACTGGCGGTGCTCGCTGGGCTTGGTTTATTGGAGACCTCGCCGTACGGTGCGGCGGCGCGCCGGGCGCGGGCGAAGGTCCTCGCGACCAGTCGCGAGGATCACCTCGCGCCAGTCGATGAGGCGTTGGCGTCCATGTTCGTCATCGACTCGCAGCCGCCGTCGGAGGCGGCGATGTCGCTGATTCCCGAGGCGATCGCCGCCCGCCGCGTCGTACGGTTGGATTACGTCTCTGAGGACGGCGCGACCCGCACCACCCGTGAGGTGGAGGCGATGGGTCTGCTCCGCGGGGGTGATGCGTGGGTGTTCGTGGGATGGTGTCGGCTGCGCGAAGGCATCCGCGGCTTTCACCTCGATCGCATCCGGCAGCTCGAGATCACCAAAGAGGTCTTCACCGAACGGGATCCTGCGATGCTCGATGCGGATCTGTCGCGGTGGCGCACCCGGCGGCTCGGATGACGCCTTATCCCTCAGCGACCCGGCGAGATGATCGATACGCGAGGACCATTGAGCGGCAGAGCAGTACGCGCTAACTCTACTGGTAACCCTGCATATTCGATCGCTGCATACTGACCAGGCAGGCCGTACTTCGTGGCTCGATTTGGCGGCGTAGTCGACGCACCCCCGTTTGCACGGGCTCGCGTCCTGAACTCGGGGAAGGGATTTCCCGAACTCCGACCTGTTGTCGGTCACTTAAGGCAAGATGATCCTCCGGCCGCCTTAGTGCGCTCAGACCTTGGGCCAGTAATTGATTCATCCAATGGATCACACCGGTTTAGCACCACGCCGCTACGTCATCCCGAAAAGGGTTCGGGCAACTGCCGATCCGTGCAGAGGCTACCGGATCAGCTCCATCCGGACGCGGCCACACATCGGCTGATCGGGGAACGGTTCGCCGCGTCGGCACTTAGCCCGGTGTTGCGGCCAGCCTTGACGGATATTCGGGATGATTGATCTCAGACGAACCCGGCGTTTCCCACCGTCATCCGCGCACTGAGACACCTACCTGAAACAAGCGATGCGCACGAGATGCGCTTCGCCCGCCGCATGGCGACGCCCAACTCGTCGCCAAGTACCGCAGCAGTCCGTTCCGTCGTCACAGCTTCCCGCGATCCGTCGCCGAAGACTAGCCACCCCAGGGGTTTGCCCCCGCGTCCCAACGCCGCTGCACGTCGGGGTACAGAGTCTGAAAGTGCTGCGGGATTGTCTGCTTGATCCCGCGGGTGAAGTCGTCGGTCAGGACCTCCGGTCGCCCGGCTTGTACGGCGTCGAGTGTCTGGGCCGCCACCTCGCCAGGAGCTATCTTGTCGTCTCTGACCGTGGCGGTCATGTCGGTGTCGATGAATCCGGGATGGACCCCGACGACAAGGGTTCCTGCCCCGTGCATTTCGAGGCGGAGGCCATTGGTCAATGACCATTCGGCCGCCTTCGATGCACAGTAGGACGCGTTGAAGGGCAGCGAATAGAAGCTCGCCACCGAGAGGACGTTGACCAAAGCTCCGCCACCGTTGGCTGCCAGCACCGGCGCGAACACGCGGGCCATTGTCAACGTGCCGAAGTAATTGGTGTCCATCTCCTTGCGAGCGGCGTCTGGATCCGAGGCCGACAGGAATGGCGACTCGAGCATTACCCCGGCGTTGTTGATGACGATGGTGGCATCGGGGGCCGCCGACGCGGCCGCGGAGACTGCGGCGGCGTCGGTGATGTCAAGGGCCACGGCGGTGATCCGATTGTCGTCGACGACGACCGAATCGGGATTGCGAGCCCCGGCGTACACCCGGGCGGCGCCGCGCTCCAGCAATGCCGTGACGTAAGCGCGACCCAGGCCGCGGTTGGCTCCGGTAACCACCGCCACGGCACGGGTAATCGGCACCCCCGTAGCCAATCGTGTTGTGTCCACGTCGTATTCTCCTTGTTCATCGTTGCGTCGTTCTCGACGACGGCTCACGTGGTGACCCATCTCGATATCGGTCATGATGACCTCCGGGACTGCGCTGCGCCGTGTCAATCGCGGCGAATGCATTGGATCGTGACAAGCGCTGCCGGTGTTGATGTTTCGCGACAGAAGTCGCGCCGGGCCTGCTCAATGGAGGTCACGCTCCTCTGATCGAGCCACCGCCGTCGGCGCGCAGGATATGCCCCGTGATGAAGGCGGCGTCGTCGGACAGCAGGAAGCCCACTGCCGCCGCGATCTCGCGCGGGGCGCCGAGACGGCCCATCGGCACCGCCGCGAGATAGCGTGCCTCACCTTCGGACCCGAGCGGATTGTTGGCGCGGAACAGTTCGGTTTCGGTGGGCCCGGGGGCCACCGCGTTGACCGTGACACCTGTGTCGGCGATTTCGGCGGCCCATGCGCGGGTACAGAATTCGAGCGCGGCCTTGGCAGATCCGTAGGCCGTGCGCTCGGCCATCCCGACAGTCACCAGACTGGTGATGTTGACGATCCGTCCCCATCCCTGAGCCAGCATCCCGGGCAGCACGGCTTGCGTCACTTGAACGGCCACCCGGACGTTCATGTCGAATACCGCGGCGAGGTCGTCGAGGTCCACCGTGCCCAGCTTCGCCGGGCGCACCAGCCCAACGTTGTTCACCAGGGCGTCGACCGGGCCTGCGTCGAGGATCTCGGTGAGCGCCCGTGCCGTCTGCTGGCGATCGGCCAGGTCGGCGACGACGAACGTGCCGGGGAACTGTGCTGGCGCGGTGCGGGCGATGCCGACCGGCTGGTGCCCGGCCGCGGCGAGCTGGTTCGACAGTTCCAGGCCAATTCCCTTGGAGGCGCCGGTGACCACGACTCGCCTGGTACCGGGCTCGCTCACTGCCGGTAGGCGAGGTCGGCGGCGGTTAGCCCTTCCAGCGCCATGCCGAAGGGCACACCCTCGACGATCCGCCGCAGCAGGTGCTGGTTCAGGGTTTGCTTCTGCAACGACCGGTACGACGGCGGCTTGGCTGCCAGGGTGCGAGCCAGTTCCAGGCCGCGGGCATACGCCCGGTCGTGGTCCACCACTTCGTTGACGACGCCCCATCGTTCGGCGGTGGCGGCGTCAATGGTCTCCCCGGTCCACAGCAGCCACTTCGCGCGGGCGGTGCCCGCGATCTCTTCCCAGACCACCTGCAAGCCGTCGCCTGCGGTGATGCCGAAGGCCGGGTGGGGGAAGTCCCCGTAGGTCGCGCGGTCGGAGGCAATGTGCACATCGGTGAGCAAGAGGTATTCCGAGTGCACCGTGGCCGGACCGTTGGCGACGCCGATGACTGGAATCGGCAGGCTTAGGAGTCGCTGCAACACGGCCAACCCCTCGCGGCGGATCTTCTCCCACACGACCGGTTTGAAGATCTCTCCGAGGCTGTCGCCGTCGATGCTGTCCATGAACGCATCGCCGGTGCCGGTCATGATGAGCGCCTGATTATCGATGTCGAGGGCAATGTCCTCAAGGGCCTTGGGCAGGTCTTCGTGCGTTTGGCCGGTAAAGGTGACCGGCCCGCCGTCGGTATGGAATCGCATCGTGAGCACGCCGTCCTCGGTGCGCTCGAAGGCAAGGTTCTCATAACGGGTGAAGTACGAGGGGGTGGACATGAGATGGTTCTCCTCTTCTTGGGTCAATGTGCTTGATGCCAAATGGCTTACGTGGATCAGATCAGTACCCGGGAAACAAAGCCCGCACGTCGTCGAGGGTTATCGAGCCCTCGACAGTGACGCCGTCGGAGTCGCGTAGACGTCCGTAGACGAGACGCAGGATCGCCTCGGCGCTGCCGCGCAGGGTTGCTGACGGCTCAGCTGGTTCGCAGGGCAATAAGTGCAGCTCGGCGCCAAGGGTTAGGCAGTGCACCCCGTCGGGGGAGTCCGTCCTGACCTCGACTTGCCGTGGCGCCAGCCGTGCCAGAACGTCGGGGGCTCGGAACCTCGTCACGACCAGGTCCAGCCGCTGCCATAGCAAGCTCACCTCCGCCGATGCGATCGCGGCGGCTGGGTTCACCGCGACCGCGATGTCCCACCCGTGCACGGACTGTTCGGAGAGCCGGTACCCGGCGTAGTCCCGAAGACTGAGTAGCCCGGCGAAGTACGGGACCTGGATCGGTAGGTCGGCTGCGGCCCGCAACGCGTCGCGGTGGGTGGCGTCGGCGTCAATCCACCGCATGTGCTGTTCTGCGGGCGTCATGGCATTCCACCGATCCCACACGGGCACGGTGTCTCGAGGGGTGGGCAAGAACACGTCACCGTCGACTCCGCGTCGTAGCAGGCCGGCTCCGATCTCGGCGGCACTGCCGAGGTGTGACAGCACCTGCCCGATGCTCCATCCCTGCGCGTACGACGGCGCGCCGAGTCCCGCGTCGCCCATGTCGGCGACGAGTTCGCGAAGTCTCCGCGAGCTCTCGTCGACCGCGGCCAACCAGTCGGCCGTCGCGGTCGTCATTGTGTGGTTGCTCATCATGATTCCCTTCGACACGTCCAACTCAACGCGTTTCCGCGGCCCAATGCGCGGGCCGGCGCATACCGGCCTCGAAGGTCGGCATTGGACACGCTTATGGGTGCAGGTGGTGTGATGTTCGGGTGGAACTTCGCGAGATGCGCATGTTCGTCGCGGTGGTGGAGGAGGGCAGCGTCACCGCGGCTGCGCGGCGCCTGCACATCAGCCAGCCCGCATTGTCGCAGGCGATGGTCGCCCTGGAACGCCGACTCGGGTTGCACCTGCTGGTGCGGCACCGAACCGGCATCACGCTCACCGACGCCGGCAGCACTCTGCTCATCGAATCGCGCGCCGTGCTGGCGCGGCATGACCAAGCCCTTGCCGCCCTCAACCGCCATGAGCCACCTGGGGAGGTCCTGCGCCTCGGAATTCCCTTGGAGTTGCTACCCGACTTGCTCCCCGGACCGCTGGCGAGCCTGGGTGCGGCGCATCCCGAGACCCGCGTTCAGGCCCGGCACGCTTCCACGGCTGTCCAACTCGACGCCCTTCGCGTGGGGGATCTCGATGTCGGCCTCGTGCGGGAACGGCCCACCGGGCCCGACCTCGACGCATCCCTGGCCGCCGAGGAACGGTTGGGCGTGTTGGTGGCCCGCAGCCGCGCCGAGCCACTGCTCGGCGGTCGCGGCCTGCGACTGGATGCTCTCGCCGGTTTGGAGTGGGTTGGGTTCCCGCGCTCTGGGAGCCCCGCGTGGTTCGACGAACTCACCGCGATCCTGCGCAGCCACGGGCTCAATCCGGGCCTCGACGCCCCGGCCGGCGAGCAGCTGATCGCCGAAGTGAAGCTGGCGGCGGTGACCTCGGGTCGCGCCTTTGCCCTAGCGCCGCCGCACTGGTCACAACCCATGCCCGACGAGGTGGCCTGGTACCCGCTGGTCGGTCACCCGCTCGTCCGGCGCACCTGGGTGGTGTGGCCGGCGAACTCCCGGCGCCGCGACATCGCCCTGTTCGTCGACGCCCTGCAGTGCGACCCGACCGACAGCGGTGTGAGCTGACCATCTCGCGCAAACCTGATGTCCCTCGACACCTCGCTTTCCGTCCCTGCGCTCAGGCGCAGTGTTAGGCGCCATGTCATCGAGTTCAAACTCTTCGGTGGTGTGTCACCGTCCTCGGTCATTCAAACGTATAGCGCCAGGTCAGAGAAACAGGATTCTTGGGAGCGATCGGAAGTCCCATCGGTCGAGACCGGACCGTGAAGGCGAACACTCGACCGGGGTCACAATCAGTGACCATGCATGATGTCCAGTATCGGGGTCCCTTCTCGTTGCGTACGACCTGACCCCTGAACATCGCGCCGCGACTGGGACCTGTGGCACCGTCCAGCCATTCAGCCGCGACAGTTTCGGGACTGAACCGTCCGATCTGAGTGACGTCGCTGACGAGATTCCAAACGTCCCTAGGCGGTGCGCAGATTCTGATCGTCGCCGTTCCCCGCATCGAACGACACTTCAGGCTGGTACGTCGGCATGTCTTATTCGACGCCATGTGGTAAGGGTGGCGTTGATTCGTCACCGACTCAATGCCTCGCACTGCCAACTGCTGCCATCTGCCGCGCTCTCCGTATAGTCTCAGTCCTTGGCGTCGTCGACGAGAGTTGTGCACGCTGCGATGACGAACTCGGGGACTGCGTCGAATTCTTTTGATTCAGTTGCATCACGTACTCGTTCTCGATGGGGTACGTCTCGTTGACGAATTTGGTAAAAACCTAGTCACCCTTGAAAGATTCAGGGTCAAGACTGATGTCTGTCGCTGTTCGTGAAAGCTGACGTCGCTCCGTGATGGTGTCTCATTCGGCTCGTTTGTCGAACTGGGCGCGGATTGCTTCAGCGGCTTCGGGGTTGTCTTCGGCGAGCTGTTGGAGGTAGGTGACGACGTCGCCGACGGTGCGCAGGCTTGCGAGGTCTTCGTCGGGGATTTTCAACGCCGCATTTGTCCTAGGTCGGACGGCGATCTCGACCATTGATAGTGAGTCGATGCCCAGGTCGTCGACGAAGGATTTCTCGATGGTGACTTCCGCTGGTTCGATGCCGGTGACTTCTTCGATGATTTCGGCGATGCCGGCGATGAGCTCTTCTTGGGTGATGGCCACGGGAGTCCATTTCGGTTGGTTGCGCGTCAGTGGTTGTAGACAGCGGTGCCACGATGCCCAACCAGGCCGCGCCTGATGTGGTGTGCTGCGACGTGTGTGAGGAAGCCTGGTGCGATGAGGCGTTGCGGTGGATCGATGAAGTTGGCGACGCGCATGAGGCGTTCGGTGACGACTATGTTGTCGGCCGCGGCTTCGAGGATTTTGCGGCGAGTCCACGCGATCGCGCGGCCCGAGAGCGGCGAGGAAGACGTGTCGTCACGGCCGGATGGCCGTTGCGCGTTGGAGGCCCACACGGGTTTGGTGATCGCAGCGACTGCTGCGTAGAAGGCTTGCGGGTCAACCTGGTTGGTGCGACGGAGTTCGTCCCGCAGGGTGGTGGCGTGCAGGGTGGCCATTGTCATGCCTTGACCGTTGATCGGGTCCAGGCTGCATAGTGCGTCACCGAGGACGAGCAGACCCTGCGGGTGGCGTGCCAGTCGGTCGTAGCGCCGCCATGTCCCTCCGGGATAGCGGTATGTCTGTACCTCGGTCAGGGGTTGCGCAGCGTGAAGGGCCGGTCGGATGTGTGGGGGGATGAAGTCCTGCGCGAGGGTGAGCATGTCGGCGAAATCGGTTGGCGTATGGGTTAGGTCGCCAGCTCGGCCGGCGATCGTCAACGTCCATATGTTGTGCTCGCAGGCCATGATGCCGCCGCGCTGGGCCTTGCCCTCGGGAAGGACGAGAATGAGGCGTTCCAGGAAGCTGTCCTGGTCGGGGATCTCGATCTGCTGGCTGTAGTAGATGCCGTCGGCGGTGAATGTCTGCTCGGTGGGGCGGGGGAAGCCGAGCCGTTTCAAGAGCAGCGGTGTGCGGGTGGCGCGGCCCGTGGCATCGATGATCAAATCCGCGCAGAGCGTCTCGGAGCTGGTCAAGTCGCGGGCGCTGACGCTGACACCGGTGATGCGGTGTGGTCTCGTAGAGACAAGTTCGCCGACGTCGTGACCGTCGAGGAACGCGACGTTCGATCGGGCCTGGACTCGGCGGCGAAGGTGGAATTCCAGAAACGGCCGGCTGGCGAGGTAAGTGGTCAAGGCCGCCGGGTCCGCGGCCCGGTCGGTCCGGTTGAAGGTGTAGCGGCCGATGCGGCTGTAGATCCTGCGCATGTCGGGGTCGTCGAGAACCAGCGCACCCGCCTCAACGATATCGGCGAGGAACCCGGGGTGTAGTTCCTCCATGATCTGGGAGCCGCGACTGAGCAGACTGTGCAAATGGCGTCCCTGCGGTACTCCGCGCCGATCAACGGGGTTGTCGGGCAACCGGTCTCGCTCCACGACCGTCACTAGCGCGTAGTGCTCGGCGAGCACCGTCGCGGCGACCAGACCTGCGATGCCCGCGCCGAGGACAACGGCGTGATCGTTCAACTTAGCCTCCTAGAAGCAGTGTAAGCGACGGTTCGTCGTTGACATACTGCTAGTCGGTATACGACTACAGGTCGATGAGTATGATCAGGATGGTGAGCGACGTCAAGGTCAGTCGGCGTGAGCGATATGCCGCGCAAACATGTGAAGCAGTCCTTGGATCAGCCAAGACGTTGTTTGTGTCGAAAGGATTCGACGCGACCTCCGTTGACGAGATCGCCGACCTCGCCCAGGCAAGCAAAGGGGCTGTCTACCACCACTTTCGCGATAAGCAGGCGATCTTCGCCGAGCTATTCCGCGCCAGCCAGGAAGCGGTGACAGCCAAGGTCATCGAGGCGATGCCGACCGCGACTGAAGAGCCGTGGGCAAAGGTGCAAGTCGCAGTCCGGTTGTTCCTGCACGGCTACGTCGCTGACCAGGATGCCCGCGCACTCCTTCGGCAGGTGGTCAGCGTCTTGGGTTGGAGTCGCGTGCGAGAACTCAACGAACAGCAGACGCTGCCCTTCCTGCGAGCAACCCTGGAAGGGTTCATCGCCAACGGCTACGTCCGCCCAGTGCCCATCCAAGCCACTGTCGAACTCTTCTTCAGCATGTTCTACAACGCCGTTCTGTTCATCACCGACGCAGACGACCCTGACACCGCCTCAGATGAGGTCGAAACGGTCATCTTGTGCGCACTCGAAGGACTCCGACCCAGCGTGACGGTCTCCGCTCGATAATGGAGCCGTGGGTCTTCAGCCGTTCACGCCGAGGGACCCCGTGGTCTTCACGGCTCATCCGCCGAACCTCGGTCCAGGTCCGCTCGATCCATGCCCGTGCCAGTCCGGATTGCCCCCCACAGACTGCCATGCGAGCGTCGCCCGCGGCGGATGGATCCTGCCCAAGTTCACACCGTTGGTCTCCGGGCCGCGGACAGGAGTGGCCGTCCAGGGTTGTTACGCCGCCGCTGCGTGTGATTGTGAGGGGTCTCTAACTGACGAGCACTGGCTTTCGGAGGGGGTGCTGCGCGAGACATCGCGTCAAGACTTCTGGGGAGATCAACGAAGATCGCGTCATGCAACATGCGCCGACGCCGGCGCCGCCATGCCTTGGTCGAGATGCCGCCCGATTGAGTGAGAAAACATATGTTGCACAACATGATTCATAAGATGGAGCAGTTTACTGGTAACCCTCAGTATTCGATTCCGCTGTATTCCGTGCCATCGGTTCTGTCTATTGGATCATCGCTCAGGGATGGAGTCCGGGAGGGCACGTGGAGTCAGCGTTGGGTATTGGCCATCGTTCTTTCGCCGGAGGATGCCGGCCTAAACCGCGCTCGAATGTTTGCTGGCGATTGAAGTAGAGCTGTACGGCACCAGGCCGGCTTTACGTCGCGGCCGCAGATCCGCAGGACTCAGCGGCTGCTTTGATTCGCAATAGGGTTTCTTGAATGTCGGTTCGCAGCGCTGCCTTCCGGCCTGTTTCGCCATAGACTGTTCCGACGATGAACCACCCGAAAGTGGTGGTCGGCTTGATGACGGTGTATGACTCGGTTACGTGGGTCGCACCGTCGTCCGGGGCGAATTGGTAGCGCCATTCAAGGGTTCCGGCGAGTAGCACCGAACGCCTGAATGCAAAATCATGGCCGGAGTCGGCGATGGTGATAACGGGCGTGTTACTCGGTGCGTATCTGCGGCGCGGAGCGGATCGAGCACGGAATCGTGCACCTACCGGGGCGCTGTCGCTCCACCCACCCATTGGGATCTCACGACGTTCGGACTGAATTGCTGCGTCCGGGTGATATCGGCTATCAGGTCATACAGTGCGGGGGCGTGGCCCGGATGACGAGGCTGACCTCATCGTGGTCGAGTTCTTGCCGCATTACTGGATGTCCTCCTGGCTGCCTCTGGAATCAGGATGTGGGCCATGGCATTTCGGGTCAATGGGCGGTTTCGTGCTCGATCGCGGTGGCAACTCGAACGGGGATGTGCCGGAAGCCGTTCAGGGTTGCTAGTTCGCCCGATGTCGGGGTGCCGGTCATCTGTAGGTCGGGGAATCGGTCAAAGAGTGCCTGAAGTGCCACGGTTGCCTCCATACGGGCGAGGCTGGCGCCGAGGCAGGCGTGCAGGCCGCTGCTGAATGACAGGTGCTCTTTCGCATTGGTTCGGGTGAGATCGAAGGTGTCGGGTTTAGTGAATACGACCGGGTCGCGGTTGGCGCCGCCCAGTAGGAGTGCGACCGGGTCGTGGGCACGGAGTTGTTGGCCGCCAATCTGCGTGATTCATCGGATGAAAATGCGGTACTTAACTTGACATAATGTCGCTTATCGGCACAACGGGTATAGCCCGGGTCGCAGACGAGAGCGGCCGTCGCGGGTCCCGACCTGCGATTACCCGGTCGAAGCGGCTATCGCCCAACCGTGCGCCGATAAATCTCGCCAGGGTAATCGAGTGTGCGTTCAGGGCATCGAGTGTGCGTCCACGGCGACGACACGCCGATCGGCGCCACCATAGGCGCACTCTCAAATGAGCGCTGGGGTGCGGCAGTTAAGGAGCCGACACCGCCAATCCGCGGCTTCCTGCCTACCCGGCCCAAATTGTCACTGTGACGAAATCCCGTGCGGCTCAGCGGTATTGCGTCACTCGCCGGCACGCAGCAGATGACCCGGTTCACGAAAAAGGGCCGCCTTCGCGAGATCTGGCCCGCGAACCGCTCACCGGTGAGACGCCGACACGCCGGAGCGGCCCACCCCGCCGCATTGAGTATCCGGTCAAGGCTTCGAGCGTGCGTCCACGGCGACGACACGCCGACAAGTGCCGCCATGGGCGCACTCTCAATGGCGCGAACATTCGGCGATCGGCTTCGCACGCCAAGAAGCAACGATCGCCGATCCCCGCTTCCCCGCCCAGGACCTCCCCAATACGTCACTGTGACGAATTGACCCGTCCCAACCCCGAGAGCCCGCGTCGCGAAGTCAGTTCAATTTATGACGCCAGCGCTTGGGGGCCGCGCTGCGATGGGTGTCGGTCGACCAGAGATGACCGCAATCCGAGCATTGCAGGTGCACCAGCGTGCCCCTGTTGCTCAGGAGATATTGCCAGTGTGTGTCGCAATTGCGGGTGCTTCGACAATCGGCACATCTGGCGCGGTGATCGCAGCGCGGACACGGCAACCAGGCGCGCCGGCCACGGTCGGCCGTCGGATCAATCGGCAGCACGAGCGATCGTCCGTTCGGGCAAGACGCCGGCGCGGACCAACTCGTCGTAGACGCGCTGCTGCTCCTCATCGAGGTCCGAGTACAGCATTTCGTATGCCTTCTCTTCCTCTTCAAGCACGGCGACCGGGTCCCAGTCGTCACCCATCGCTTCGAGCATTGCGCTGCGCCTACGAGCCTCGTCGAGGCTCAGGTCATAGTTAAAGTCGAGGTTGGCCATCGCGCTCCCAGCCATTAGATACGCAAACGAACGGTAAGGATGGCCTAATTAGCGCCCGTCAGTCTATGAACTGGGTCACTATTGTTGCTTGACATTCGTCACACCGGCTCCGGCGGCCGTATGGTTCGTCGGATTTTCGGTGCGGCACGTCCGACGACGGGGTCGTAGGGCTGCCGCATGCCCCTAACCCTGCCCTCGGACCCCCTATCCCTCTCCCCGCCCGTCGCCGACAATACGTCACTGTGACGAATACTGTTGCAGCGCAGGGCTATTGACGAATCACCCCTTGCCGGCGGGCCACGACCTCGGCGCGGTCAAACTTCGTACTTCAACCCTCGGGCTTGTGGACCTTCGGGAAGTACATCTCTTGTTTCACCTCGCACACCAGTCCGCCGTCGCGGTTGAACATCGTCCCACTCGCCAGCGCCAGCGAACCCGCGCTACTCGGTGACGAGCGGTCGTAGAGAAGCCAATTCGACAACGCCGCCGGAGCGTGGAACCACACACGAATGATCACGTTGGGCTGACGCCCCGGCGCCTCCACGCACCGCGAATGCGGGTTCGGTCAACGTCACCGCCGACAGGTACGCCACCAGGCTGGCGGCCAGCACCGGATCATCGGCCACCTGCCCGTCGGGTCGCCACCACATTCGCGCCCGTGCGGGTGGAACGACCTCGGTGTCGACGATCCGGCGCTCGAACCAGCGCAGGCTCGCCCACCGCCCTTGGGCGCTCTCGTCGGACTCCGCCAGGTGCGGCGGTGCCCAGGGCAGGGACTCCGGGCTGGAGACCTCGGGCATGGGTGGTTGGTAGACAACCTGAGCGGGCGCGGACTCGGCGACTTTGAAGGACGACATCGCTTCCATCAGAATCTTGCCGTCTTGACGCGCCGTGACCCGGCGCGCTGAAAAAGTCCGGCCTTGCTGGAGGTCGACAACTTCGAAGTCCACCGATCGACGCGAATCGCCTGGGCGCAGGAAATACGTGTGGACGCTGTGCGGCACACGGCCTGGTGTGGTGTGGCTTGCCGCCAACAAAGCCTGAGCCGAGATATGCCCGCCGAGAATGTGATTGGCGGGCGCATGCAGCTGCTGCCCAACGAACAGGCCCTCGCCGACTCTATCGAGCTCCAAGGTGGCGAGCACGTCGTCCAGCGAAGATGACATCACGACTTATCTTGCCGGATGGTTTTCTCACGCACTCAGGCGCCGGTAGCGGTCAAGCCGCCGCAGGGCCTGTGCCGACGCCCGCCCCGAGGCAGGCTGCAGCGCGCCGTCGACTCGCGCACGGACGGCATCGACGTCGAGATCCATTCCGATCGCCACAAGACAATTGGCCATGGCCCCCCGCGGCGCAGGCCCGATGTGGATTGCGCTACCCACCAGATTGACGACATAGCTCTGAACGGTCGCGCGGTGGCGCACTGCCACGATCCCTTTCAGCCTGAACACCTGCGGCGGCGGATCTTCGAGAAGGTCGAACAATGCATCGGGGTCGACGCATCCGGAGCTGCGGACGGTAACGGCGTCGGCATGGACGTGCTCATGGTCATGCTCGGGGGCCAGATCCAGGAACGAGAGCTGCCCAACCTGGCCGGCTGTGGCGGACGCGTCGAAGAGCAGCTCTGGGGCTATCTGGCCACCCGTTGTCGCCACGACATGTATGCGCGGGTTACGTTGCGCGGCACGCTGTGTGACGCGTTGCACGATCGCCGCCCGCTCGCCCTCGGGCACCTGGTCGAGCTTGTTGACGACGATCAGCGACGCCGCGCCGTAGCGCACCGGCGGCAGGGCGCCGGAGTCGACGGTGTCGAAGTGGTTCACGGCGTCGACGACGTCGACAATCCCGCCCGGGCGAACCCCGCGGATCTCACTGAAGCCGATGAGCCGCGCGATGGCCACCGGGTCGGCCAGACCGCTGGCCTCGACGACGATGGCATCAAGGCGCCGAGCCGGGTTCGCGAGCTTGACGAGTGCGTCGCCGAGCCCACCGCCGTCGGGTAGGCAACAGATGCATCCCCCGGCGATCGAGGCTGGCTCGTCGACCTGTCCGGCCACCAAGCCCGCGTCGATGTTGATGTCGCCGAAGTCGTTGACCACCACACCGATTCGGGTGTCGGGATGGCGTAACAAGTGGTTGAGCAACGTCGTCTTGCCGGCTCCGAGGTGACCAGTGAGCGCGATGACGGGTATCGCAGCCACGCCTTACCCTCCACGTCGACGACCGGACATCCGATGCTAACCGGGGCAGCATGCACAATCTGCCGCAGTCCATTCGTCCGGGTCAGTCGCCGGGCGCCGACCAGTGCACCACCTTCATGGCGGTCATCTCGTCGAGTAGCTCGGGCCCGAAGCCGAAGCCCGTGCCGCTGGCACGGCGGGGTTCGGAGGCTCCGCCGGGCGCACCGCCGAAGACGTCGTTGATCTTGACGGTGCCGACGGGAAGGCTGCGCCACGATTCCTGGGCATGCGCCATGTTGCCGGTCAGCACGGTGGCGGCCAGGCCGTATCGGTCGTCGGCGGCTTCGGCCAACGCGGCAGCGAAGTCCGGCACAACCCGTACCGGCGCGATGGGACCGAATGTTTCCTCGCGCATGATGAGCATTTCGGGCGTGCAGTCGGTCAACACGGTCGGCGGGTAGAACGAACCCGGCCCGGGTCGCGGCTCGCCGCCGACCAGAACGTGGGCCCCGGCGCGGGTGGCCTCCTCGACATGCGAGTGCACGTGCTCGCGATGGCGCTCGTCGACCAGCGGTCCGATGCGGTCGGCCCACGCGATCGCCTCGTCGATCAGCGCGTTGAGGAACGTATCGGCGATGGATTGCACAACGTAGACCCGCTCCACCGAGACGCAGATCTGTCCGGCGTTCGCGAAGGCACCCAGTGCCGCCTGGCCGGCCGCCCAAGCCGGATCCACATCGGCGTCGACGATCAAAGGATCGTTTCCGCCGTTCTCCAGCAGAGCCTTGGCGCCTCGATCGGCACAGGCCCGCGCGATCTCTCGGCCCGTCGCGCTGCTGCCCACGTGCGCGACGACATCGACCAGCTCAGCGGCCGCCAACCGTTCCCCGACGGTGCCGTCGCCGTCCACGATTTCGAGGACACCGTCGGGCAACCGGGCGGCCAGCAGTTCGGCGAACCGCCGCCCGGTTTGCGGGCAGCGCTCGCTGGGCTTGTGCACCACGGTGTTCCCGGCCACCAGCGCCGCGCCGAGCAGTCCGGCCGCCACCGCCACGGGATCGTTCCACGGGGTGATCACCGCAACCACGCCGCGCGGCTGGGGAACCATCAGGTCGGTTGCCGACCAGCCGCCCTGGAGGGCGTGCCCGCGGTGTAGCGGACCGAGGTGGGCGTACTGAAGAAGCGTGTCGATGCCCGCCTCCACGCCGCCGCGCGCGTCGCCGCCCAGCTTGCCGGTCTCCCGCTCGTTGAGTTCGGCGAGTTCGTCGGCCGCGGCGCGGACGTCGGCCGCCGCGGCCGCAACCGCGGCGGCGCGTTCAGCCGGCGGGGTGCGGGCCCAGTCATTGGCGGCGGCCGCGGCGCGCCTGACCGCTTCATCACAGTCGGCGGGCTCGGTGATCGGCACCTGGGTGACGGTGTCGCCGGTGCGAGGATCCAGGACGCTGATGATTTTGGTAAGGGTCGAAGCCACGACAGCGAATACCCGGCCACCGGGCCGACCAATCAGCCGCCGTCAGGAATCGCTGGTCAGCGCGGTGAAGACGCCTCGGGACACGTTGCCGATCCGGTAAGGTCGGCGTGTCCGCCGGCGGAAGGGATAGCGGCTTCGATGGCAAAACGGTTCCCCGACAACGCCTTTACCTCATCGCAGGCGGTGGACCCGAATCTGCGCAGAGTTGCCCGGTTTCTTCCGCGTGGGTACTCGCTCCACCGTGGGCTCAAGGTCCAGCGGGCAATCATGAACTTTCTGGGAACCCAGGGGCGGTTGCGCGACGTGCCGGAAGCGGCGGTCAACGAGCACGTCACGGTTCGTCTGCATCGTCCGGTTGGTCTTCCCGACTCCGCGCCGGCCATGTTGTGGGTCCACGGCGGCGGAACGATCATGGGTCGCGCCGCCCAGGACGACAAGTTCCTGCGCAAGCTGTCGAACCGCACCGGTGTTGCCATCGCGGCGGTGGAACATCGCGTGGCCCCCGAGCATCCCTATCCGATCCCGGTCGAGGACTGCTACGCGGCGCTGCGCTGGCTCGCGCGCCAACCGTGGGTGGACGCGGATCGGCTTGCCGTGGGCGGGGCCAGTGCGGGCGGACTGTTCGCGGCCGCGGTGGCGCAATGGGCTCACGACCGCGGTGAGGTCAAGCTCGCCTTCCAGATGCTGGTGTATCCCATGCTCGACGATCGGACCGGCGCCGAACGCAGCGGTCAGAGGCGCATCATGTGGGCTGAGACCGACAACCAGCTGGCGTGGCGTTGGTATCTCAGCGGCGCCGACGCCAACGAGGCCGCCCCGGCGCGGCGGGGCGATCTGTCCGGACTGCCGCCGGCATGGATCGGGGTCGGAACGTTGGACCTCTTCTACGAGGAGTGCCGACAATACGCGCGGCGCTTGCGGGAGGCGGGCGTCCCCGTGCATGAGGAGATCGCCCCCGGCGCCTTTCACGCCTTCGACCAGATAGCGGACAAGGCGCCCGTGTCGGTGAAATTCTTCGCCAGCCAGTGCGATCACCTTCGGGATGCGCTCGCCGCGTCCGCGGCATAGCCCGCACGCGGCCGAGCCAGCTTGTCGACGAACATATTTCGCCCGGCGTAGCACCGGCGAGGTCGCTCTGCGCCCAAGTTCGGAGAGCGAATGCCCCCGCTTTTGACTGCAAAGTGTGCAGAATGTGCAACTATGGACGCCGTGGTCGTCAATCAGATGGGTCTACGCGAGCGGCGTCGCCGTCAGACGAGCGCGGACATTCGCGACGCCGCAGTGCGCCTCACGGTGGAACGCGGCTACGACAAGGTCACCATCGACGAGATCTGCGCCGAAGCCGGCATCTCGACGCGCACCTTCTTCAACTACTTCCCCAATAAAGAGTCGGCGATCGCCTACGGCCCCTCGGACATACCCCCCGAACTCGTGGCGGATTTCGTCGCCGCCGGCCCCGCCCCGTACTCGGTCGTGCTGGCGGAGCTGATCACGCTGGCCGCCCACCACCTTCGCGACGTGCCTCCGCGCCGCGAACACGCGGCACACATGCTCGAACTCGCCAAGACCTCGCCGGCGGTGTTGGCCGCGTTCCTCGCCGACCTGGAACGCTTTCAGACTCACCTGACCGACATCATCGCCCGCCGCCAGGGCACGCGACCCGACGACGAGATCGTCGCGCTGATCGCCGCGCTGGCGCTCACCGCGGTGCGCTCGGGCATCGAGCGGTGGTCGAGGGGCGAGGGAGACGTCGACGACACGCCGATGCCCCATGTCGAGCGTGCCGCCGCGCTGGTCAACAGCATCTTCACGAAGTGATCTGAAACACCGATCGCAATCGTTGCATGGTGTGCAACAAATGCACAATATGTACTATGCTCTCTTTGCGGTACTCGAGAACGCCTTCGCATCAGAAGGCACGCGTCGCACCGCGGGCGACCATCGGTGTTCTCGGGAGGCCGCTAGCTCTGACCATCGAACTTGTACGGAACCGAGGCGACCGCCGAAACCGTTGCGGCGCAGCGTAAGCCGTGGCGCACGACTGACCACATCACGATCGGGTGATGAGGAAGGGAATTCCCTAGGTGCAGATCTCGAAGGTTGTGCGCAACGCATGGTTGCCGATGCTGATCGTCGCGGTGCTGGTGGTCGGCGGCTTCGCCGTCGCCCGCGTCAAGACCTTCTTCGGTGCACACGACACCGGCGTTATGACCAGCCCGAGGCTGGATGACTCCAAGCCGTTCAAGCCGAAGGTGGTCAAATACGAGGTCTTCGGCTCGGCGCCAACCGCCAACGTGAACTACTTGGACCTGTCCGCCGACCCGAAGCGGGTCGACGGTGCGCCGTTGCCCTGGACGCTCGTGCTCAGCACGACCGCCCCCTCGGTCTTCCCGAACCTCTCGGCGCAGAGCGACGGTGATTCCCTCGGTTGTCGCATCACCATCGACGACGAAGTCAAGGCCGAGAACCTGACCAACCGCGTGCACGCCCTGACCTTCTGCATGGTGAAATCCGCATGAGCGCACACCTCGACGACGCCCGCACCGACTCCATCCCCGTAGCCGGGGAGCCGGTCAGGGAAAAAATCCCGCGGCTCATCCGAACCTTCGCCGTGCCCATCATCATCGGCTGGATCGCGCTCATTGCAGTGCTCAACGTCGTCGTCCCCCAGTTGGACGAGGTCGGGAAGATGCGCTCGGTGTCGCTGGCCCCCGACGATGCGCAGTCGGTCGTGGCGACCAAGCGGATGGGCGCGATCTTCAACGAGTACAAGTCCAACAGCTCGGTCATGATCGTGCTCGAGGGCCAGAATCCGCTCGGCGCCGACGCCCACGCCTATTACGACAAGATCGTGCGGAAGCTCGACGCCGACACTAAACACGTTGAGCACGTTCAGGATATGTGGAGTGATCCGCTGACCGGGGCGGGCGCACAGAGCAACGACGGCAAGGCCGCCTACGTCCAGGTGTACCTGGCGGGTAACCAGGGCGAAGCCCTGGCCAACGAATCCGTCGAGTCCGTCCAGAGCATCGTCAAGAGTTCGCCCCCGCCCACCGGAGTGAAGGCCTACGTGACCGGGCCGGCGGCACTGTCGGCGGATCAGCACGTGGCAGGCGACCGCAGCCTGCAGCTCATCACCGCGGCCACGTTCACGGTGATCATCGGCATGCTGCTGCTCGTCTACCGGTCAGTCGTCACCGTGCTGCTCACGTTGCTGATGGTGGTCTTCGAGCTCGCGGCCGCGCGCGGAATGGTCGCTTTCCTGGGCTACTACAAGATCATTGGGCTTTCAACCTTCGCCACCAACCTGCTGGTTACGTTGGCCATCGCGGCCGCCACCGACTATGCGATTTTCTTGATCGGCCGATATCAGGAAGCCCGCGCGGTCGGCGAATCACGCGAAGACGCGTATTACACCATGTACAAGGGCACCGCCCACGTCGTGCTCGGATCGGGCCTGACCATCGCCGGCGCGACCTTTTGCCTACATTTCACCAACCTGCCCTACTTCCAGACGCTGGGCGTCCCGTTGGCCATCGGCATGGTGGTGGTCGTGGCGGCGGCGTTGACGCTGGGCCCCGCGGTCATCTCGGTCGCGACGCGATTCCGCAAGACGCTCGAACCCAAGCGCACTCAACGGATTCGCGGGTGGCGCAAGATCGGCGCGCTCGTGGTGCGCTGGCCCGGCCCCATCCTCGTGGTGACGATCGGCATCGCGCTCGTCGGGTTGCTGACGCTGCCCGGATACCGCACCAACTACAACGACCGCAACTACCTACCCGCGGACCTGCCCGCCAACGAGGGTTACGCGGCCGCCGATCGGCACTTCTCCCAGGCGCGGATGAATCCCGAAGTGCTGATGATCGAAAGCGACCACGATCTGCGCAATTCCGCGGACTTCCTGGTGATCGACAAGATCGCCAAGACGGTTTTCCGGGTGCCCGGGATTGGCCGCGTGCAAGCCATCACCCGGCCGCAGGGCACGCCGATCGAGCACACCTCGATCCCGTTCCAGATCAGCATGCAGAGCGTCACCCAGCAGATGAACCAGAAGTATCAGGAAGACCAGATGGCCGACATGCTGCACCAGGCCGACATGATGCAGACGACCATCGACAGCATGGAAAAGATGTCGAGCATCACCGCGCAGATGGCCAACGACATGCATCAGATGGTCAAGAAGATGCACGACATGACCATCGACATCAACGAATTACGCGAGCACATGGCCGATTTCGAGGACTTCTTCCGGCCGATCCGTAGCTACCTCTACTGGGAAAGGCACTGCTTCGACATCCCGGTCTGCTGGTCGCTCCGCTCCGTCTTCGACGGCCTGGACGGCATCGACATCATGACCGACGACATCGAGAGCCTGCTGCCGATCATGGATCACCTCGACACGCTGATGCCCCAAATGGTGGCGCTGATGCCGTCGATGATCGAGAACATGAAGGCCATGAAAACCACGATGCTGACCATGTATGCGACCCAGAAGGGTCTGCAGGATCAGCAGAACGAGGCGCAGAAGAACTCCAACGCCATGGGTAAGGCGTTCGACGCGTCCAAGAACGACGACTCCTTCTACCTGCCGCCGGAAACCTTCAACAACGCCGAGTTCAAGAAGGGGATGAAGAACTTCATCTCCCCCGACGGCCACGCCGTGCGCTTCATCATCAGCCATGACGGCGATCCGATGTCGCAGGAGGGCATTTCGCACATCGGTGCCATCAAGAAGGCCGCGTACGAAGCGCTCAAGGGCACGCCGCTGGAGGGCTCGAAGATCTATCTCGCGGGCACCGCGTCGATCTACAAAGACCTCAGCGACGGCAACACCTATGACTTGCTGATCGCCGGGATCTCTTCCCTGTGCCTGATTTTCATCATCATGCTGCTCATCACGCGGGGCGTGGTGGCCTCGGCCGTCATCGTGGGCACCGTCTTGCTCTCGCTGGGGGCGTCGTTCGGTCTGTCGGTGCTGATCTGGCAACACCTGATCGGCATCGAACTGCACTGGATGGTGCTCGCGATGTCGGTCATCATCCTGCTTGCCGTGGGCGCCGACTACAACCTGCTGTTGGTGGCGCGGTTCAAGGAGGAGATCCACGCCGGCCTGAACACCGGGATCATCCGGTCGATGGGCGGTACCGGTTCGGTCGTCACCTCGGCGGGTCTGGTGTTCGCGTTCACGATGATGACGATGGCCGTAAGCGAACTGACGGTCATCGGCCAGGTCGGCACCACCATCGGATTGGGTCTGCTGTTTGACACCCTGGTCGTCCGGTCGTTGATGACGCCGTCCATCGCCGCGCTGCTGGGCAAGTGGTTCTGGTGGCCGCAGCGGGTGCGGCAGCGTCCGGTTCCCTCGCCGTGGCCCAAGCCGACTGAGGGGGCCGCCCAGCAGGAGGCCGAATCCCTCGCTCCCGCTAGGTAACCCAGTCCGGTTGCCCGGCGGTGTCGACAGCGGAGAAGTCCTTGTGGCCCAGGCCCGCGGTAGTTCCGCCGTCGACGACGAACTCCGAGCCCGTCGAATAGCTCGACTCGTCGCTGGCCAGGTAGACGACGAGGTTGGAGACTTCCTTGGGCTGGGCGATGCGGCCCAACGCGGTCTGGAAGATATCCTCGGGAACCCACTCCGTCATCGGCGTCTTGATCAGCCCGGGATGGATCGAGTTCACCCGGATCCCGCTGGGCCCCAACTCCAGTGCCGCCGATTTGGTCAGCCCCCGGACCGCGAACTTGGTCGCGGTGTACCCGTGGCAGGCGATCGTGCCGGCGATCCCCTCGATCGAGGAGATGTTGATTATCGACCCCCGTCCGGCCTCCTTCATCGGCTTCACCACCGCGCGGATGCCCAGGAACACGCCCGTCAGGTTGATGTCGAGGATGCGCTGCCACTCCGAGAGCGCATAGTCCTCGAAGGTGCCGATGTTGATGATGCCCGCGTTGTTGACGAGCACGTCGAGATGGCCGAACTCACTCAGGGCGGTGGCCACCGCGGCGTCCCAATCCTCGGGCTTCGTCACGTCGAGGTGCAGGTAGCGGGCGGCGTCCCCAACTTCGGCCGCAACGGCCTTGCCCTCGTCGTCGAGGATGTCGCCGAACACCACCTTGGCCCCCTCGCCCACGAGCGTGCGCACGTGCGAGGCCCCCATCCCCCGCGCGCCTCCACTGATCAGCGCGACCTTTCCGGCCAACCGTTCTGCCACTGTGATTCTCCTGTCGTGTAGGTCCTAAGCACCATACGTACAGGATGCGATGTATGGCCAGAGCCAGCCCGGCTTGCGAATTGCGCGATTGTGCGATTGCGCGATCAGCGACGAAATCGGTGAACCAGCCGGGGTAGGTTACGACGTCTACTGCGTGTTTGCCGTGCCGACAATGGAGTTTTGTGCTCGACGACACGAAAACCGCCCGCATCTTCGGGGCGCCGGGCAATCAAGGCGTTCCCATCGATGCCCATGCTCGACTGCGCGTCGGGCAAGCCGCGGTTCCGTTGTCCGTCGCAAGCTCTTGGCGCCATTGGCAATAGCGAGCGCTGTTTGACGAGGTACCACGCCCGCGAAGACCGTCAATAGCCGATCGATGCAAGGAATGCGCCATCGGGTTCTTGGTAGAATCCGATGGTCATCAGGTTCAGCATGTACACGATCCTCAATCCGTGTCCGAAGCACCATCGCAGCAGTTCGACATTGCGCAACGGCGCGAGGAACCCGTTGAAGGAGAACGCTTCCGCGTTCGCGATCAACGCGATCAGATCTTGATTGGTCAGGCCAACGGAATGGCCGGTGAAGCCGACGTTCGTCGTATATCCGGTGATCCGTCCTTCGCGCTGGACGACCTTGGCCGATTCCTGCGCGAGCGCATCGCGCAGTTCTCCGCTTCTGTCGTGGCCATGCACCGCTATGCAGATCCTGTTGCATTCATCTAAGTCAGCCTCTTCGGCATCGCGCACGTCAAAGCCCTTGATACGCAGCGACAGCGGTTCGCCTTGGATCGTCGCGAGTGGTTCGCGGGTCTTGAAGCCAAGGTCGGTATACAGACTCATCGAGCGGTTATTATAGGCAGCTTGCACGAGTCGCACCCCTGTGGCGTTCTCTTCAGCACTTCGCTGCAACATGACCTGCATGAGGGTGCGGCCGATACCGCTGTCTTGCACGGTGGGTTCGACGGTGACCGGACCAACGCTGAAGATGACCGAGCGCTCGTCGAGGAAGGCGCTGCCGACGATCCGATGGTCGGATTCGGCGACGACGCTGAGGTATCCCGGATGGGACTGCAGCGAGGCGATGAGTTCTTTGGCCGGCTCCAGTGTCGGCAAATCCGGCGGGAAATTATGCTCAACAGCGATCTGGCGGAAGGCCTCGTAGCAGATCCGACTGCAGCCTTCAATGTCGGCTGGCGTCATCCCGCGGGTGCGGATCATTAGCATTCCTTATCTGATGTATCTGCTGACAATTTTGCGATCTGTCGTTGCCATTCGGCCATAGCCCGGGGCACGCCCGCCAGCATGAGGGCGGCGGTAACCCCCGTCCATCGTCGGGGTTCGACTGCGCCGCCTCCACGCGGCGATGACGTGCGATAAGCATTCAGTGGACGCTGATACAGTCGGCAACATCGCAGTTTCATCGTAACGTCTCGGCCACCGCGATAACGTCTTCGACGGCGGGTCGCTGCGTGTAGTCCTCGTTGAGGCCGGCGAATCGCACAATCCCATGACCGTCGAGGACGAACGTGGCCGTATCGGAAGGCGGATCTCGCCCGGGCCCTTGAAGTCGATGGGGTCTGCGTTTTTTCGCTCGTAGTTGCGAGCGAGATATAGCGGTACGGCATAGGTGATTCCGAGGGTTGTGCCGACCTTACATCCGACATCACTCAGGACCATGTGCTTCATCTTGTGCATATCCACTGTGCACCTGCTCTTTTCAGCGAGCTGTGGTGAAATAGCGACGAGTGCGACGCCAGCGGCGTGTATACGGTGCAGCTGCTGTTGATAGGTGCGCAGTTCGAGATCGCAGTACCGACACCACGGTCCGCGATAAAAGGTGATGATCACAGCCGTGTGCGGGAGCAGGTGTAACGCGACTTCGTTGGCGTCGGCATCGGGCAAGTTGAAATCGGGAGCGAAGTCCCCAACGTGCAGGGCTTTGAGGATCGCACCGGACCGCACCAATTCGTTGTGCGTCCGGTTCATCTCGTCGAGATCGGTTTGCGTGAGTACCGACGGGGTGAATTACGAACGTGGGTCAGGGCCTGGTCGATGGAGAACGGTCTTTCTGGAAGGGGCGGCGGCGTCAAATCACGAGGGGCCTGTGCGATTTGCGACCGTTGCGTGTAATTCTTGTGCATGCTTCCCCGTTCCGATCTCTTTGCTAGAGCTGTCCTACATACAATCAGCGATCGCTGTGGTGAGGTGATTTATTGCGGCACCTCCTTATCCTGCGAGGTTGCCACTGCGAGGACGTGCTCTGTCTTGCTGTGCGTTTCGGAGCAGAGGACGCCCATGCCGGCTCGCGGATCGTCGACGACAGACGCCGATTCATCGTCATCGTGTTCCGGGGCCGAAAAGTGGAGCCTGCGGATTTGCATTGGGGCACGCGTCTGCGTGGCTGCAACGGGGACGGTTGCACGAGCCACTGGATGCTTCTGAGAGCCGTTGCTGGGCAGGGGCTTTCTCCCGACCGAGGATCGGCTGACTGCACGCTTGTGAGATAGCCCGATGCGCCAGGCGATGAGACACGCAACGAGCGCCAGCGCTGGGTACTGGAGAATTATCCGCCAAGTTGGCGGTGTAATGGCAGCGTCCGAATTGCCATGGCCCCCAGTGTCATTGCCGCTGAAGGCCAGTGCTTGAGGTGTTTGCGTCTGATCGTCGGTCACCGGTGAAGCGAGCTCCGGCGGTATGGGATCAACGGTCACGCGAGCCCAGCGCATCGTTGTGTCGGTTTGCTTGACCTCTGAACCCGTTCTTGCCGCCGGCCGGGCGGAAAGACTCGACTGCGCTTTCACAGGTGCAGCATCACCTGCAGATACCGCGGCAACGATCGCGGCCGCAGTGACTATTCGGATCAGCACCCGATGGTGAGATACGCCGTCTCTCATGTCAAACCCTCTTCTCGGCGCCGGTTACTGTGTGATCGGTCCTGCAATAAGACTGACGACAGAAGCCGCCCGAGACCACGACGTGGTTTCTCCAACGTGGTAGAAGTCTGCTTGCACAGCAGGTGGCAATGGTGAACCGCCGGTAGGGACTCGCCGTGACCAGCCGGCCCGTTGGGTTGTGCAACCACCTCGGCTGGCGGCGGTCGATCGTCTCAGTGCGGAAAGGCGCACCGGCTTGGCGCCGTGGAGCAGTACATAAATCAACGCGTTATCCCAGAGAATCGTCCTGCATGGCAGGGCATTTGGCCGATATCGATCACAATGAGGCCGATTACGCCCTGGGGTGTGTGTTGCGTGATGCCCAAGATGGCACGAGCAGCGTGATGCCGCCGTGGCGCCCAGCCGCCCTCTTCTCAGGCACCGAAGGCGAAGTCGCGACGGCTGAAAAATAGGATCGTCTGCAGTGTCCGCCGGGACGGGCAATCCAGCGTGATCTGTGGTTCCCGGCGCCCAAGGTTTCGGTGGGCTACGGTCAGGAGGCGATGCTGCCGGTGCTGGTGACGGTCTCGGCGTTCTCGCGAGATGCGGTCTAAGGCCGCAGAATTCACAGCGGCCGGGTCAAGTTGTCCGGATTGCACCTGCGCGGCCACCAGTGTCGCTGTGTCGGGAATTGCTTGCGTGCTCATTTCTACCGCCCCGCACAAGCTGAGCTTGCCATACCGACCCCACTACCGGCCCTCGGGCCGAATTTTGAGCACCCTTTCAGCGTTGCCGTGCGCGATCTTGGCCAGATCTGCAGGCGCTAGCGGTAACCTCCGCAAGAAGTCGACTGCCGGACCGCTATGCTCGTACGGATAATCGATGGCGAACATGACATTGTCGATTCCGATCGCATAAACCGCCCCCAACAAGGCGGCGGTCGAACACACTCCACTGGTTGTGATCAGGATATTGTCCTGCACATATCGCGATGGCGGTTTCCTCAGTTCGAAAGGCAGCCGGGTCTTTTCGGCCATGGAGTCGAACCGGGCAAGTTGAAACGGCAGGTATTCCCCCATGTGGCCGAGAATGAGGCGCGCACCCGGGAAGCGGTCAAAAACGCCGCCAAAAATTACGCGCATTGCGTGTCCGCCGGTGTCGGACGCCCACCGGTACATCGCGGCTTGAAGTTCCGGATGACCCTCAAGGACTGCCCAACGATCGTCTTCAGCGCCCAGGGTGGGATGTAGGTACAGCGGGGCATCTAGTTGTTCAAGCATCGCCCAGACGGGATCGTACTGTCGATCGTCTAAGTAGTGCCCGAGCGTGGGCCCGTTCACGAGGGCGCCGTGGAGGCCGAGGGCAGCTGCTCGTTGAAGTTCCTTGACCGCTGCGTCCGGATCCTGCAAAGGAAGTGCTGCCAGTCCGGCAAAACGCGTCGGATGAGAGGCAATCGCCTCAGCCAGGAAGTCGTTGGCGCGGCGCGCATCGTCGATCGCGACTTTAACGTCTGGCTGACCCTGAATCCCAGGTGCGGTCAGTGACAGAACTTGGATATCAACGCCAGCAGCGTCCATATCTGCTAATCGCAACTCCGCAACGTCGCCGATCCGCTCACCAACATGCGCGAGCATCTCCGGAGCCATCAGTCTTGCGAGTTCTTGACTTGCCCATGGATCGCGGTATGCGCCCGCTGTTTGGAGCGAGTCGGTCCAGAACGCTTCCTCGAGCGCAATTGTCCGCATAAATGGTCCTCCTCAACTGGTCGCCAGGTGGCGACGAACGTGGCCTCAACAGTGCAGCGCTCGCCCCTAGACGGTGTGCAAGCGGCGAACGAGGGTTTCGCTGATCACCGGCGGCATCGACATTGGGATGCTCACCACGTAACCGATTCGTCGCAAGGGATCACTTCCGCGTAGGAGCGGTTACAGGCCATGAGCGTTTTTCAATTCTGCGGAGGCCCGCTCACCGATGACCACGCAGGGTGCCATTGTGTTTCCGCTAGTGATTCGCGGCATGATTGACCCATCGGCGACGCGCAGGTTAGC
This sequence comes from Mycobacterium paraffinicum, assembly GCF_001907675.1. GTDB lineage: Bacteria > Actinomycetota > Actinomycetes > Mycobacteriales > Mycobacteriaceae > Mycobacterium > Mycobacterium paraffinicum_A. The sequence continues at coordinate 168,440 of NZ_MPNT01000005.1, read as the reverse complement.
GACGCCGTGCACCCTCAAATAGTCGTCGACAACCGATAATGCGTCGTGGCCCATGCTGGCTGTGCCGACTTGGTGCCAGTAGGAAACTGCAGCGTCGCGAATATAGTGAATAAGGTCGGCGCCCTTGAGGCTGCCTGGCATCACTTCGCGCTTGACGAATTCTGCGAGGACGTTCGAGTTGCCCACCTCACGCATCATTTCGACGCACTGGATGGCCTTGGTCAGGTCGGTGTCACGGGATAAGGCATTGTCGACGATGCGCACGGGATCATCGGGCGCGGGGCCGGTTAGTTCGACGTACCCGCGGCTTTCTGGGTGGCTGACGGCGCCGTGAATAATTGACGGCTGGTCTGGCAGCCCATAGCGCACGATATTTTCCCGACTCGCCAAGGCGACAGGTCCGTGACACGCGAAGAAGTCCGGATAATCACCAGCACTTGACCAGAACATTGCGGCGTCAGCGGTATTCGTTCGGGGGTGAGGGTTGGGGTATTCCCATACACACGTAATCCCGACGTGGTCCTGAAGGTTGCGACCTACTCCTGGTAGGTGCTGCACGACTGGGATGGCGAAGCGGTCCAGCTGCGACTGATCACCAATGCCTGACAACATCAGCACTTTCGCGGTGTGGATGGCGCCCAAGGCGAGTACAACTTCTCCCCGGACGTAGAACCGGTGTGGGTCTCCACGATAGTCAACCTCTATTCCGGCGGCGACTTTGCCCTCGATAATCACCCGCCGCATGTATGCGCCGGTAAGCACGGTGAGGTTGGGGCGGTCCATATAGGGATAGGTGTAGGAACGAAATACCGACCGACGTACACCGTTGGATATCAACATGTCGGTGATGGCGGCGCCTCCTGCGCCTTCCATCATGGCGCCGTTGGGACTGTCGAAGGTCTTGAATCCAGTGGCCGCCGCAGCTTCGACGAGCGTTGAACCGATCGCGTTTGATGTCGGCGAGGGCTGGACACAAAGGGGGCCACCCACTCCCCGGTAGTCGGGGTCTGCGGGCCCCTGCCAGTCTTCGATACCGCGGTAAACCTCGAGAACCGAAGAGTAGTTCCACGATTCGTTGCCGGCCACGGTGGCGAAGTGATCCCAATCTGCTTGGTGCCCACGTGCCCAGATCATTGCGTTGATGCTGGATCCGCCGCCGAGGATCTTACCCATTGAGGACACCAGTGCGCGGTTGTTGAGTTGCTCGTTAGGTTCGACGGAAAACGCCCAGTCGGCCGGGCCGCCTATGTTGGTCAGCCATAGGCGCGGGTCGGCGACACTGGGGATTTCATCGGACTCACCGGCTTCCACTAGCAGGACCTTGGTATCGCTATTCTCGGCAAGGCGCCGTGCGACCACTGAGCCTGCAGTTCCGGCCCCGCAGACGATGAAGTCGTAGTGGGTTTGTAGCCTCGAGGTCAGCAAAGCCTGATTCTCGGCGACCCGCTGAGCAAACGCCCGATCGTGTTCGCCGCGGGTCAGCAATGAATTCTGTTGCACACCAATATGTTCAAGGTAGCCGGCGCATGCGGCCACGACCGGGCGGCTCCGATGTCGAAGTTGCGTGCTCCCACCGCAGGTCGTCGGCGGCGTGCGTGGGCTTCGCATGTGTCTCACATTGCGCTCCCCCTCGGGTGCTCGGCTTCTGTCATAGGTTGGCGTCGGCAGCGCACAGTCCATCGGGTATGGCGTGTGCGCGGCGTCCATATGTGCCATACCTTTTGGCTGACTGCTGCCGAGATCACATGGCGTGGGTCGGCTCTCGATTGCCGTGTCAACTTCTGGCCGCACGTCCACACCAACTGCGGAATTTGCAAGATTGATTCCGCTGGAGAGCATTTGGCCGAGATCGATCACACAGGGGCCGAAATAGACCCTCCCACAGGGATGGTTTCGGGCTCAAGATGGACGCAGTGTCGTCGGTGGCGACGTGCAGTTGGCTCACCCATTTGGAGGCTAAAGTCATCATGACCACAACGGATGAGATGGTCGGCCCTACCCGAGCGGAACTTGTCGACAGGGCCACGGATCTGCATCCCCTGCTGCGCGCGCATGCCGCATGGGCCGAGACGAATCGCCGGGCAGCCGACGAAGTGATCGAGGCCATGGGTTCTGCCGGCTTCTTCCGCATGTTCACACCTTTGCGGTTCGGCGGATTTCAGACTGGCCTTCGTACGGCTTTCGAGGTGTGCGAAGCGGTCGCCGCGGCCGACGCCTCAGCTGGCTGGTTGCTTGGGATCGGCGCGATCGGAGCGTTTGCGGTGGCCCAGGGCTCCGAGCAGCTCCAGCAAGAGGTATTCGGTCAATCACCTGACGTGTACATGGCAGGTGGGCTCACTCCGGCCCCAGCACGCCGAGTCGACGGCGGCATCCGAGTGAGCGGCCGGTGGGGGTGGGCCTCGGGTTCTTCTCACGCCAAGTGGGCCGCTCTGACCGCCAACGTTCTCGACGGCACCGAACCGGGCCCATACTATTGTCTCGCGCCGGTGTCGGAAGTTCGGCTCGAAGACACCTGGCACACGGTGGGCATGCGCGCCACTGCCAGCAACACCTTGGTCGGCGACGACTTGTTCGTGCCTGAGCACCGAATGATCTTTTTGGCATCCCTGTTGGCTGGACGTGTCGGCGGCGAGCCACCCGGTTCCACCCTGCCCTACGTTCCAGTCGGAACGGTCCTTTTGCTGCCCGCCATCCTCGGGCCTGCGCGTGCCGCACTGGATCTGGCTCTGGATGCCGCCAGCAGCAAACCAATCCAGTACACGTTCTTCGCGCATCAACGAGATTCAGTGGGCGTCCAAATGCAAATCGGCGAAGCGGAGCTGAAGCTGCGCACGGCACGGCTGTTGTCCTATCAAGTGGCCGACGAACTAGACCAATTCATGGGCGCCGGCTCGCTGCCGGACGACTCCGACCGGGCCAGATATAAGGCCACGTGTGCCTACGCGTCTCGACAGGCCATCGGGGCACTCAACATCCTGATCGACGTACATGGCGCCGGGAGCTTCGCCGAAGCCAGTCCGATGCAACGGTATTGGCGTGACGCGAGCACCGCAGCCCGTCACGCCGGGCTGAACTACGCCGTGGCCGCCGAGGTCTACGGCAAGGATCTGCTCGGCGTGGACGAAGTGGTCAGCCCGATGGTGTGATCCCGCGACCATGTCCCACGCCGGTCACCACGTTTCTGAACACCGCGGTGCAAACGAGTTCGATTTGCAACGGAGCCCCGCACCGGGCGGTTCCTTGCGACGCGAGAGATGGGAGAGGATTTCGTGAAGATCAGTTTGTCGATACTCCTCGGAAACGGCGCGGGGAAATCCTTCATCGATGTTTACGTCGACCAGGTTTCCCGAGCGCACAAGGAGGGATTCTCCCGCGTCTGGACTCCACAGCTGCCCTGGGAGCCGGATTTGAGCAGCACGGTTGCAGTAGCACTGCGCGAAGTGCCAGACATCGAGATCGGCGCATCGGTTCTGCCTATCCAAGTTGCGCACCCGATGCTTACTGCGCAACGTGCTTTGACGCTGAGCCGGCTATCCGACAATCGCTTCAGTCTGGGACTCGGCGTCAACCATCCGAAGATGAGCGAAAAGCTGTGGGGCGTCCCATGGGAGAAGCCCGTCCGACGCATGCGCGAGTACCTCGATGGGTTACTGCCTCTGCTCGCCGGGGATACCGCCGACTCGACGGGTGAGCTAGTCACCACCCGCGGGTCGCTGGACATACCGCACGCCGCTACGCCGCCGGTCTACATCGCCGCGTTGGGCCCGCAGATGCTGCGACTCGCCGGCGGCCGCGCGGCCGGCACTTTGACCTGGATGACGGGACCCAAGACGCTGGCCGGCCACATCGGCCCCACCCTGCGCGACGCGGCCTCCGCGGCAGGTCGATCCGCACACGACGTCAAGGTAGTAGCCGTGCTGCCCGTATGCGTCACAGACGATGCCAAGGCTGTCAAAGAGTCTGCGGCAAAGCAATTCGAGATCTACGGCACCTTACCGTCGTATCGCGCCATGCTCGACAGGGAAGGCTACGCAAATCCCGAGGACAGTGCGTTGATCGGTGATGAATCGTCCGTGAGCAGCCGCATCGAGGAGCTACGCGCTGCAGGCGTGGATGAGTTCGTCGGTCAGCCCATGGGAGAAGACGACGAGACCCTCACACGAACACGGACACTCCTGCGTTCACTCGACGACGAATGACCGTCGTCCGGCGAACCCAACCGCCAGTCTCGACATCGTTTTCTGTTCCTCGACGCACCAATCCGCGAGCATGCATTGCACGCCGGGTCGCCGCTACCCCGGCACTTGGCTTTGGTTCTGCAAGAAGGAGATTCAACACATGAGTGAATTCGATCCGGAAAAGTTCATGGAAAACGACGAAGCACTGAAGGAGTTCAACGCGGGCATCCTCGAGGAATTCCGCGCCAATCACGGCAAGATAGGCGGAATCTTTGAGGGTTTTGATGTCGTTCTACTCACCGCCAAGGGGGCCAGGTCGGGGCTGTCGCGGTTGACCCCGCTGGTGAGCTTGAGTATCGACGGCAAGATGGTCGTCATCGGTTCGCGTGGCGGCGCTCCGAAGGATCCAGCGTGGGTACACAACGTGCGGGCAAACCCCCAAGGTCAGTTGGAGATCGGCACGCACAAGTACGAAGTGACGGTCCGCGAGGTGCGTGACGAGGAGCGCGATGCACTCTTCGACAAGGTGGTCGTGATGGCGCCCAACTACGGCGAATACCAGGCCAAGACCACCCGCGTCATCCCACTGTTCGAATTGCGGCCGAATTGATCACCCCCGCATGAACGCACACCACGATGCTCGCGATGATGCGGCGATGAGGTGAAGCCTTCGCATTGGACTCCCCCTTCTGGCGAGTCGGCGCTGATCGACACGTCGGTGGGTGACCGCTTGCGGGAGGTCGCCAACGAGGTCCCCGAGCGAATTGCCCTGATCGAGGGGCTGGTTTCGCCGCGGACACGACGCTGGACCTACGCCACGCTTCTCGCCGACACCGAACGTTGCGCTCGTTATCTTCTCGGTCGCTTCGAACCGGGTGAACGCATCGCCGTCTGGGCCAACGACATACCCGAATGGGTAATACTCGAGTATGGTGCGGCGCTGGCTGGCCTGATCTTGGTGACGATCAACCCGAGCCTTAAGGCCGAGGAGGCGAGATATATCCTCGCGCAGTCAAGGACGGCCGGCTTGTTCCTCGTGACGCAGGTGCGAGGCAACCCGCTCGAGGCGCATGCAATGGCCATTCGTTCCGAATTGCCTGAGCTGCGTAGTGTATCGCGTCTCGATCTCCTCGCGGAGCTCATTGCAGGCGCTGGCGGTGACGAGATCATCCTGCCCGTGGTGGGATTCGACGACCCGGTGCAGATCCAGTACACAAGCGGGACAACCGGATTTCCGAAGGGCGTGGTGTTACGGCACGGCGGCATCGTCAACAACGCGCGGTCGTGGACCGAGCGCATGGAGCTCCCCGACGGTATTGGATGGCTGCAGGCGACTCCTCTGTTTCACACCAGCGGTTGCGTGATGAATGTGCTTGGCGCACTGGATAGACGGGCCAAGTTGGTGCTTATGCCGAGCTTCGATCCCGGTCTCTTCCTCGAGCTGATCGAGTTGGAGAAACTATGGTTCGCCGGCGGCGTTCCCACCATGCTGATTGCCGCCATGGAGCATCCGGACTCATCGCGCCGAGATCTGTCGTCATGGCGATCGACGGTGTCAGGTGGGGCTCCAGTTCCTGAGGCGCTGGTACGGCGCATCGAGGATGCGCTGGGTATCGACGTCATGGTCACCTACGGCCAAACAGAATGCTCACCCGTTCTCACCAGCACTGGGCCCTCGGATAGTGCTGAGGACAAAGGTCAAACGGTCGGTTCACCGTTGGCGCACACGGAGCTACGCATCGTCGACCCGGTGTCGCTGCAGACGGTACCCCTCGGAGTGTCTGGAGAAGTATGGGCACGTGGGTATTTCACGATGCTTGGGTACTTCGAAGATCCAGAGGAAACAGCTCAGACGTTGCTTGCGGATGGATGGCTGCGCACCGGCGACGTGGCGACCATGGACGAGCGAGGATATTGCCGGATAGTCGGGCGCCTGAAGGACATCATCATTCGAGGTGGTGAGAATCTCTTTCCCGTCGAGATCGAAGACCTCCTCTACCAACATCCAGAAGTCGCGGAAGTGGCCGTCGTCGGCTTACCTGACGATCACTGGGGCGAGGTCGTCGGGGCCTTCATTCGACCCCGCGATCCAGAGGTTGCGCCGACGATCACAGACCTACGCACTTACGTCCGCGCCCATCTCTCCGCACAGAAGACGCCTACGAAGTGGTATGCCGTAGACGGCTACCCCCTGACCGGATCCGGCAAGATCCAGAAGTTCGCTATTCGGCAGCGCTGGATACGGGGTGAATTCGCTGGCCTCGAGCTTGACCCCTAGACGGTCTGGGCCGACTTGAGGCTGAAGGCATCGGGCTGCTATCGGACGTGGGTCGCCGTCAGCGGATGAAAATCTCGCCGCGGTAGAGCCATAGACCCGTACCGGCCTCACAGTCACTCCGGCCTCGTTTCCGAAAGTGGCCGCCCATCATGGCACGGGTCAAGACCGACGTGTCGGCGTTCATCGCGTTCCTCCAAGCGCATTGGCAGACCCTCACCCATTCCCGCATCGCTACAGTCAGTTAACTGCTCGCACAACCCAATGGAATACCAAGCCGCTCCCTATGCTGGCTCGAAACGATCGCAGGTTGGCCTTCTCGAGGTCGGTCGTAACCAACGGTAACCGGCATCCTAAAAGCAGATTCCTCGGATCCGGCTCGAGGGCGCCTCGGTGCTTCACACTTTGGTAGAGGCCGTTTGCGCGGATGTTAGGTGGGTTGACAGAACTGAGGCTCAAAGTGGAACGAGATACCGTTACTGTTGCCGTAGTGGTCTTTGATCGGGCGCCGATGCTCGAGACATCGGTGCCGATGAGCGTCTTCGGAGTGGACCATTCCGATAGCAGTGTTCCGAAATTCCGCCTGCTTGTCGTTGCTGGCGAGAGCGGTGCCCTGACAACGACGGGCGGTCTAGCGGTGCAAGCACCATTCGGGCTCGATGCATTGCAAGAGGCGTCGATCGTCGTCCTGCCAAGTTGGCGCGAGATCAGCGAAGTCCCACCCGAGCCAGCGCTCGCCGCAATCCGTGCTGCGCACGCCAACGGTGCGATCATAGTGAGTTTCTGCTTGGGCGGATTCGTCCTAGCCGCAACCGGGCTTCTCGACGGTCGGCGCGCCGTCATGCACTGGTTCTATGCGCCCGCGCTGGCCGCCATGTACCCGAACATCTGTGTCGACCACGACGCGCTATTCAACGATGATGGCGACATCGTCACCGGCGCGGGCACCGGCGCCGCCCTCGATGCCTGCCTGCAGCTGGTTCGCCGACTGTGGGGAGTAAAGGCGGCGGGCGCTATCGCCCGTAGCATTACGATGCCCCCACACCGCACTGGTGCACGCGCGCAAGTCATCGATATCGTCCCGGTCACGACCCCGCCCTCGCCGACATTCGCCGAGGTCATGTCATTTGCAGTCGAACACATCGCCGAGCCGTTCGACGTCAATGATCTCGCAAACAGGGCCATGATGAGCCGGCGCACTTTCGATCGTCACTTCCGCGAGGTCGCCGGGACGTCGGCAATGCGGTGGCTGCTTCAGCAGCGAATTTTTCGCGCCCAACGGTTGCTGGAAGACACTCACAAGTCCATCGAGGACATCGCCCGCAGCGCGGGCTTCGCCAACTCTCTCGCGCTACGACGCCACTTTCGCCGGTACCTCGGCATCAGCCCAATGCAGTACCGCTTGCGATGCCAGGCCCAACACGCCGCACACCTTGCCATCGCACACCAACTCCACGACGAGGGCGCGACCGGCCTGCCACCAGCGAGATCCGATCACCGATAATTCACAGCCTGGCCGAATCCGATCGCTAGCCAGCCGGACGCATACTCACACTCGCCGTCCGTGCGCGTCAAACTCATTTACGTGACCATGTCGAGACCTTTCGCTGCCCCTGATTTGTCTACAGTCGCGATGACGGCCCAACTCATCGGAGGCCCGACCGCGGTGTTTGAAATCGGTGGACTGCGCCTCCTCACCGACCCAACATTCGACCCCCCTGGCGACCACCACATCGGCGCGCGGAACCTCGTCAAAACGGGAAGCCCAGCGGTGTCCATTCACGACCTCGGCGCGATCGACGCTGTATTGCTCTCCCACCACCAACATCCAGACAACCTGGACGCGGAAGGCAAAAAGTTGCTAGACCGGGTGCCGTTGGTGCTCAGCACAGCAACTGCGGCTGAAACTCTGGGCGGCACGGTGCACGCGCTGCCCGCCTGGCGCCACCACGCTATGACGCGCCCTGACGGCCGCGAACTGAAGATCACTGGTGTACCCGCACAACACGGCCCGGCAGGCACCGAGCACCTCACCGGTGAAGTCCGCGGATTCGTCATTTCCGGCGACGACCTACCCACCGTCTACATCAGCGGTGACAACGCATCTCTTAGCGTGGTGCGCGACATCGCGGATCACGCAGGCCCAATCGATATCGCCGTCCTCTTTGCCGGGCGCGCCCGAAGCCCTTTAATGGAGGCTTACTTGACGTTCAGCGCTGCTCAGGCAGCTGAAGCAGCCGAAATCCTTGCGGCGCCCGTCGTGATCCCGATGCACGTCGACGGATGGCAGCACCTCACACAGGATTCCGCCGTGGTGCCCGAGGCGTTCGCGCGCCGCGGTCTTGCAGATCGTCTGCTCGTCCTGACACCGGGACAAGTAACCGACATCGCCTGTGGCGCCATTCGATAGTCGCTATACCGGCGCCGCAGAAGTCTTTAACCAACTAGAATCAAGGCGCATGAAATTCACGACGCGACTGGATCGCGCCGAAGGCCAACAGCCAATAGTGGCTGCGCGCGATTCGCCCGCGTAGGCATCGCACGGGGGAATCGATTGGTACACAGGGATTTTCGAAACCCAAACATCCCGTCGCCACACCTCAGATTCAAGCGTCAAACGGTATGTACGTGCCGATCAAGATCAAGATGGCCAAATACGATCGCAAACTTGCTGATTTGCGACTGCCGCCGGGTACGTTGGACGCTCCATACTTGTCGGAAGAACATATCTGGCCTCGATTGTCGGCCCATCGGAACCCTTAAGGCCGATTTACAGCTTAGCCCGCAGCCCGATCCATTCCACGGTAACCGAACTCAAGTACCCGACTCGATTCCGAAAGCAGCAGCAAGGCAACGTATGTCAATCCCCGTCATCAGCCTCGGCACCTCGGTTGCTCATCGATTTGTCAGCCGGGTAGCGCTAAGCCCCTGGGGGCTCCGCTTCGTTCGTGATGTGGGCGATCGGATAGATCCGGCGCTCATTACCCTCACTCGCGGGCGCGTCTCGTGTGTCTGGCCGTTCCCCACCCTCCAAACGACTCACAGAAGTGCCAAGTCCGATGAGAAGCGGACCAGTGCGCTGGTGTACTTCACGGACGGTGGTCGTGTGGTACTCATCGCGACAAACTTCGGCGCCGCCAAAAACCCCGGCTGGTATTGCAACCTCAAAGCTGATCCAATCGTCGAGCTCTATGGCCGCGGCTTCAACGAAAGCTTTGCGACCCCGGAGATTTACGGCGATGAACGTGACAGCCTGTTTCAGCGGGCCAAGGATGCTCCCGGTCCGTGCGGTAAATACGAAGACATCGCCGACGCCAAGAACCGGTACGTCCCGGTCATGGTGTCGTCACCGAAAGACCCTTGATGGACGGGTCCAACCGACGCTCCTGCGGCACAACCGGGCTCGCCGGCTCGACGGTGACCCACGGGCGGGCCGGCAGCCCAACGATCCGCGAAGTACAACCTGGTAGATCGACAGGACTGTCAACCTGGAACCGCACAACAGGAACGAGTCAGTTGTTTGTCATTAAGGTGCATTCATCGATCCCCACCGACGATAACCGCAACCTATTCGCAGGCCACATCCATTTGTGTGACCGCGGCACGATCGATTGTACTCCTGCCTAAGATGAACGAAGTCGCACACGACAGCTGGCGCTCGCTTTCCAAGCTGACGCCGGCGCACGGGACCGTTCGCCTGGAGGTCATATGCCGCGCAACATGAGCACGATCGCCGTGCTGATGTTTGACGGCGTACCAATGTTCGAGACCTCGGTGCCAATCAGCGTTTTCGGCATGGACCGCACCAACAGTGGCGCGCCCAAATTCAGGCTGCTGCCAGTCGCCGCCGAATGCAACCCGGTGATCACTACCGGCGGGGTCCGCATACATGCACCATACGGTCTCGAAGACCTCGAACAAGCGGGAATTGTGATGATTCCGAGTTGGCGTGGAGCGGACGAAGACGTGCCCAAACGATCGCTACGGGCGATCCGCGCTGCACATGCCGACGGCGCTATAGTCGTTGGCCTGTCCACAGGTGCATTTGTGCTCGCGGCCACCGGGTTGCTCGACGGACGCCGAGCGGCCACACACTGGCTATTCGCGGCGGCACTCGCCGCACGCTACCCCAAAATCCAAGTCGATCCCGCCGTGCTCTACGTCGACGACGGCGACGTCATCACAAGCGCAGGGACAGCAGCCGGCCTAGACGCATGCCTCCACATTGTCGCGCGGTTCTGGGGTGTCAAAGCCGCCTCCGCAATATCTCGGCGTATGGCCATACCGCCGCGGCGATCAGGAGCCCAAGCCCAAGTCATTTCCGATGCGATCCAGTCAGGCAGCGACAGCAACAACTTGAGTGAGATCATGGAGTTCCTCGTCCGAAATCTGGACCAGCACATCGACATCGACAGAATTGCAGAGCAATTCAATATCAGTCGCCGCACGTTCGACCGTCAGTTCCGGGCCGCGACCGGATTGTCCCCAATTCAATGGATTCTCCGCCAACGCGTACTGCGTGCCCAGCACTTGCTTGAAACCACCGACTTAACCGTCGAAGCGATCGCCCATCAGGTCGGCCTATCCAAAGCAGTATCGCTAAGACCGCTGTTTCATCGCATCGTCGGCGTTAGCCCGCAACACTACCGTGCGAGTTTCCGCGGCCATTCCCGTCAGAGCCAAGGACGCTGAGCCGCAGCAGCTATGAGGATGCGTGGCCCGGCGACCGTGCGATTACGCCGGGCACCAATAGGCAGCACTTTGGCCAGATCCGATCACCGAGCGGCTTGCGCACCCCTTCTAACCGGACGCTCAGTGGATGCAAAATCGGTGATGTGCAGCAGATCATCGACACAGCCAGAAGCGTAGCCACGGCATCGGGCCTGTCGGACATCAACATTGAGGCCGCAACCCGACGCTCACCAAAGAAGCACTGCCTTTTAGCAGGCAACGACGAGCACCCGGATGCCGAACGCATAGCCGTGAGGCAACGGTAATGGCGCGCACCGCAGACGATTCATGGGATATCGCCAGCGGCGTTGGCGCCACCGCCGTGATGGTCGCGCTGGCACGCGCCGCAGAAACGGCAAGCGCCAACCCGCTCATTCAAGACCCCTACGCTGAGCTGCTGGTGTCCGCCGATGAGCTCGAGCATGTCCGCGCACAGGCGGCAGCCGATTGGAATGGGCCGGCCAGCGACTCAGCAACCACGAGCAACCCCAATCCCACCCATCGGCAAAACATGATCAACTACCAAGCGGTGCGTACCCACTTCTTCGACGCCTACCTACTCGATGCATCCGCCGCCGGCATCCACCAAGTGGTGAATTTGGCCGCCGGACTCGATTCACGCGCATACCGGCTGCAGTGGGCGCCCGCGACCATTATCTTCGAAATCGACCTCCCCAAGGTCCTTGAGTACAAAGCCACGACCCTTGCCCGTCACGGTGTTAGTCCAACTGCGGATCTGCGCCCGGTAGCCGCCGACCTCCGCCACAACTGGCCGCAGACGTTACGCGACAGCGGCTTTGACGTGAGCCGTCCAGCGGTTTGGCTGGCTGAGGGGCTTATGCCGTTCCTCCCCGCAAAGGCGCACTCAACGATGTTCACCGCCATCGACCAGCTGAGCCGCGCGGGCAGCCGGGCGGCCGTCGAGATATTCGGCGTCGATGGTGAAGCGAAACGTCCTCAAAACAAACTGACTTCAGAAAACACTTCGGCCAGCCGGCAGCGCCACGTCAGCGCCAGTGGATTCGACACCTCATCACTGTGGTTTGACGACGAAGGGCGGCCCGATTGCGCGGAGTGGTTCGCCACGCACCAGTGGACGACGAACATCACCGGGGCCCGCCAAGAGGCGGTGCGCTTGGGCCGCGCCCCTCGAACCCATCGAAGGCCCTTCACCTACCGCTTTGTCACCGCGACGAAATCGCAGCAGTGACAGCTATCAAGAACATTTTATTCTCACAACGCGCAAGATCCTGCGCAAAGCGCTGAGATCGCGCTAGCCCAAGTTCGCGAGCTGCGCTACACGGGACGGGGTACCGCCTCGGCTTGATCGCAAACTGGCAGCCATAGCAACAACAAGACGTTGGTGCGCGACGCCATAAGCCGCGCGGCGGCGGGAATTATGGCGGACGATCACAAAGGGCGAAGGTGAATCCCGTGTACCAATCTCGAATCGCGTCAGGACGACAGGCTCTGGGGGTAGTGAGGATCATCATCCGGCACCCACCGCGCTCCACCCATGAGATCCAGACTCGCAACGCCTTTGGTGAAGGCATCTAGCACCGCGGCGACCACGGGCCTCTCGTCACTGGTGCGCCGAACAAGCGACCACGTCCACAATGGCACCGGATCAACTACGGGCCGGAGAGTCATGTCCTGGGGAAGCGGTGCCGAGGGCCCCTTGGGGGCGTTAAGCACCGGACGACGCAACCGCCGCACATGATCGAAGAACGCACCACCCGTAAGACCGCCATCCTCGATACTCACGGGCTGTGCGCCCGTCTTCTCGGCGAACTTGCGCGCGTAGCTGTTCCACGACGACCAGCTGAAGGCATCCGCCTCAACCAGGACGGCGATATCCTTCGCATTAACTGGGCGAGCATCCGAGCCGGCACAGATCGCATGCAGACGCTCTACCCCGGCAAGTCGACCGATAAGCCCTGCCGCATCCAACTCAGCTGTTGCCAAATGGCAAAGCGCCAAATCGAGATTGCCGACCGCCACGCGAGCGGCCTGGGCGGGCGACGGCATCACCCAGGTGTCGAAGATGACCGGGGCTACGCCGCGAGCCAGCTCCGCCCAACCCGGCGGACACCTGTTGACCAGGCCGATTCGAATCGGCCTACTGCAGGCGAAGCCGCGAGCCCGCCGACGCAGATCATCGGCTTGGTCGACCAACGCGCGCACGTGGGGAAGCAAGGTGATGCCGGTCGGGGTGAGCGCCACCGAATGATGGTTACGTTCGAAGAGTTGTACCTTAAGATCACGCTCAAGTGCCTTAATCTGTTGAGACAGCGAAGGACCCGCAATCATCAACCGCTGTGCGGCGCGGCCAAAGTTGAGTTCCTCTGCCACCATCAGAAAATAACGGAGCTGCCGCAAGTCAAGCGTTCTAGGGGATTCCGACACAACCCTGCACCTCTCGAACCGAGCGATGAAGCCGCGCATCCCCGATCCCATTAGCACACCCGAGAACCATCGGGCGGCCAGCGCGAGACAACGTCGCCGCAACACCGCGATCTCTGCCAAAATGGCCGCTACCATCCGAGTTCTGACTGTCTCGCACCTGTACGACGGTAATAGGCGAAACCTCTTCTGAGACAGGTCGATTCTGACAAAAGGCAGATCAATTTGCGCCGCCCACACCGTTGATCCTCCACTCACTCGCTGGTCACCCGAATTCGCCACGAATGACGGTGCTCGGATTGGTAACTACGCTGGCGGGCAAGCAAACCCAGAACGAAACCAGGGCCGCAGGCTAACGGTGACATACCTTCCTCGCGACCACCGTGGCACGAGTGTGGTTTCCATCCGCGACGTGGGCAACATCGCGCCTATCGACCCGATCCCGACATGCCTTAAACGTGTGTCGTGATTCGCTTGTCAACTCCCAGTAGGGACTCGCCGAAGACTTCGTAGCCTACGACCATCTGCATCGTTGAATGCCGTGCCAACGTGTTTGCATCCCGCCAATACTGTTGCAGGCGATTGGATTCTGCAAAACTGCTCGCCCCGTGGACATTCAATAGCATGTTTAAGGCTTCAACGATCTGCTGCGCCGCGTAGCCGCACCGTGCCTTCCACGCAGCGCGATCAGCGTACGAGATTGGTCGATTATCCGCTGCAGCTTCATCAAGGGCATTAGCGATGTCATACGCGTGTAGCCGTGCAGTAGCGATCTTCACCGCAGCCTCGCCGACCTGAATCCGCACGCCGGCCGAATCAGATTGTCGAGCAAAACACGTGTTGTGCAGCGGCTTAGTCCGTGCCCGCGCAGCAACAAAATCTAAAGCAGCCTTACCAGTGCCCAACAGCGTTCCCAATCCAAACAGCGGCGCTGCCGGCGCCAGCGGAACCCGAAAGATCGGCTCGTCGTGACGCGTCGTCTGCGTTCCCATGATCAATTGACGAACGGACATCGTCCGATAGTCGGGAACAAAAACGTCTTCGGCGACCCAACTGTCACTCCCGGTCGCCCGCATTCCGACCGTGTACCACGATCGTTGCAACGTCACTTCCCTGGCGGGGACAAAGCACAACAAAATCTCTTCGTCAGCCCCGCGCCCGCCGACAACGCTCAGGGACAACAATGCCCACTCCGCATGGTGGGCACCGGATGCGAAAGTCCACGAACCCGTCACGCGCCAACCACCTTTGACTCGCTGGGCCGGCACTGGAGTGAGGGACCCGGCAAGCCGAGCGTCCGGATTGGAAGCGAAGATCTCGTCCTGCAATTGCGGCGAGCTCTGGGCGGCAATCCAGCTACCGACGGCGGCGATCCCGATCATCCAGCTCGCCGAGGCATCCCCCTCGGCGAGCGCGGCCACTACCTCGATCGCCGTGGTAACTCCCACCGCGTAGCCGCCAAAGCATGTCGGCGTGAACAGCCGAAACATTCCGTTACGCTCCAGTGCGTCGTTGACGACGTCTGGTGAGCGGCGCAGCTCCTCCCCGGTGGCCACATTCTCCTCAAGCACCGAGCGCAAAGCGTGGGCGCGGGCCACTATCTGCTCGTTGATGTGGCGGTGCTGCGTCGCAAGGGTATCTGTCATACCGCAATTCTTCCGGTCAATGATGCGGGTTTGCCATGACCAGACACCTACCGCGCGATAGCCTCCTCCTCCAGCCACGATTGAGGGGGCTGGACGACCGTCTGACACCGCTCGGTGATAGACCGACTCTTCGAGCCACGACAGTCAAGGCCTTAAGAGTCTCAGACTTTCGTCCGAAAGCAAATACGTCCTGGCAATCACACTGCGCTGCAAGGACGATGGGCACCAGCTGCATCCGAGTGGTGTGCCTCCCGGCGCTTGACCACATCAGACCAGCGGGCCGGCACCCTTCGACGGCATACCCATCACGCCGTGGCGTGCTCACTCGAACAGCAAAGGAGAACCACGTATGCGACCTTATGTGCGGACCGATTCGCCAACGAAACCATGGACTGTCATCACGCGCGCACTCGCTTCTGGCCTTATCGGCGCCGCTCTCTATGCATCGCTCCATGTCTTCGTTGTCTCCTTCCCCTCCACCGCGCTTATTGACCTCGGCTTTGCCCTCGCCGTCGTCCCGGCATTGGGTATCCGATATGGAGCGCTCGCAGGACTCATTGCCGGAACCATCGGCAGCGCCTGCACGCACGACTTGCCGAGCATCGGATTCTCCACCTTCTTCAGCCGCGACCTTCCTGAGGGTCTGGTCGGTGTGGTGGCGGGCGTGGTGGGCTATTTCATCCTGGGAGATGTCGGTCCAGCACAACGAGTCGCCCGTGTGACGGCAAGCGCTATGGCCGGTGAGATCGTAGGCGTAGCTGCTAAATTCAGTGAGTTTCTCGTTCGCAGTGACTTCCCGTTCAAGGTAGCGGCCATCTATCTACCGATATTTCTCATCAACGCGCTTCTCGCTGTGCTGTTCGTCCCCGTGGCGGACCACCTCATCGCTGCATTAGTAGGATATTCATGGCCGGGAGACGAACAGGCTCTGCACGGAAAATAGGGGCCCGGCGGTCGCTGCACCCGTGTTCTGTTGCAATAAGGCAATCGAACTTTGGCTATTTTCGGTTCCGGAGATCGCGGGCTCGGCGCAGGGCCACCTCATCTGTCGGCGTATGCCCCGGCCGTCATAGCGAGCGCGACGTCGTACGCCTGGTCACTGAAGTCCGTACCAATCTGTAAGCCCGCAGCACGCAAACCCACGTCGGCCTAGCCCACGACGTCGAAGACGGCCGCGGCGGAGGTGACGGCCTTGTCCGCGTTTCCCTCGTCGTGCAGCAGCATGCGGACGCCGACGCGCCCGGGCCGGCCCGGATGCGCGGTGCCCTCGACGCGGAAGGGGCCGACCTTGCCGCGTGACATGAACATGACGTGCCAGCTGACCACCTGCAGCTTCCGCGTCCCGGCGACGCCGGCGGCCAGGTCGATCGCCGCGGTTTCCAGGACGACGTGCTGCGGGCCGATGTGCAGCGCGGCGTCCGGCGAAGCGAGTTCGGTGCTGAGCTCGGGCAGCACCCAATGGCCGTCAGCGCGCCGGCTGGCACCGAACGCCTGCCACAGCGGCGGCAGGTCCGGCGAGTCCTCGATCACCAGCTCCGTGCCCGAAACATCCATTCGGCCAAGCCCTTCCGGCGGGATGCCGATGATCGCTCCCTGTCCCTCGTTGAAGGCGATCACCCGGTCCGGGTTGTCGGCGTCGACGATCTTGCACCGCCCGTAACCCATGGTGCGGCCCTGGTGGACGATGCCGGAGCCGACGATCTCGACCCGCTTGACGTCGTAGCCGGGGTCGATGATCTGCACCGACGCGATGACCGGGTTGGGCACCGCGACCATGTCGGTCTGGCATCCTTCGGGGGACGAAATGGCCAACGGCGCCACCATGATTCCCCCGGCCTCGTTGCGCATGTCACGGCGAATGGTGACGGTGTCGTCGACCTCACCGAGGTCCATTGACGAGTGCTTCCGGCCGATGTAGCGGTAGCTGAGCAGCCCGGTCCAGCGCCGATACAGTTCGTCGCGGTAGGCCTCCGAGTCGCCCGCCAGCTCTCGGATGTCACGAAGCTGATCGCTCAATTCCGGCCTCCTTCAGGCTTTTCCGTGCCGCACCTGGTTGAACGGCACGCCGCGGTCGGCGGCATACTCGCGCGGGAAGTTCAGCACCCGCTCCCCGATCACGTTGCGCGCCATCTCGGTGGTGCCGCCACCGATGCTGGCGATCTGGCGGCCCAGGTAGCGCGTGCCGATGTCGAGCAACCGCGCCTCGTGGTCGACCGCGACCGCCGGTCCCGCTATCGCCAGCGCGGTGTCGATTTCGACGTCGTGCACCTCGGCCATGTCGAGCCGGATGATCGATCCCGCGGCGGGTGGCAGCGATCCGTTACCCACGGCGTGGAAGACGTGCTCGGCGAGTTGTCCGTGCACCACCCGGTGCACCAGAGCTCGCCCGGCCAGCTCCCGAACCCGTTTGCTCCCTGCCTGTTTCGCCTTCTCGACCACCCACAGCAGGTCGACCGAGACGTCCTCGGCCTCGGCAATCCCCGGTCCGCTGGTGTACTCCGACCCGTCGCCCATGCTGCGGCGTTCGTGGTAGAGCTGTCGCGACGCGACCTCCCAACCCTTCCCCGGCTCCCCCACGACGGCGTCGTCACCGACGTCGACGTCGTCGAAGAACTCCTCACAGAATTCGACCGAGCCGTTGACCTGCTTGATGCGGTTGATCGTGACGCCGGGATGCCGAAGCGGCACCAGGAACATCGTCAGCCCTTCGTGTTTGGGCGCGTTCCAGTCGGTCCGGGCCAGGCACAGGCCGTAGTCGGCGGCGAATGCCCACGTGCTCCACGTCTTGGCGCCGTTGATAATCCACCGTCCGTCCCTGCGGTCGGCGCGGGTGAGGACGCCCGCAAGATCCGATCCCCCGCTGGGTTCGGACAGCAACTGCACCAGCACTTCATCGCCGCGGAGCGCGGCCGCGATGTGAGTGCGCTTCTGTTCCTCGCTGCCCATGTCGAGGATCGTCGCGCAGCAGATGGCGAAGGACGGGACGTTGAGCATGAGCGGCATCTCGTAGGCCAGGGCCTCGGCGTCGAACGCCTTCTTGTACTCGTAGCCCAACCCGAGGCCGCCGTACTCGCGCGGGAAGCAGATCCCGGCGAATCCGCCGTCGTAGAGCTTCCTCTGCAGTTCACGCGCGCGCCGCCAGGAGGGCAGCTCGTCGCGCCGCAGAGCCATCGCGTCTTCGGAATCAAGCCGCGGGAGGTTTGCGGCCAGCCAAGCCTTGGCCCGGCTCCGGAAATCTGCGACCGACTCGGAAGTCACCGGATGGCCTCTCATTCGAGCGTCGACCTTGTGCTGGGCGACTGTACAGCACCGCTCCGGCGACTGTACAGGTTGACGCCCTATGAGCGGTTCAGCTCCACCGCGGCCAGGATCAGCGCCTTCAATGCCTTCTCATCGAGAGTGTCGCCCTCGTGAAAATCGATGGCGCGCCTGGTATTGCCGTCGAGACTGGAGTTGAACAGACCCGACGGATCCTTCAGCGAGGCGCCCTTGGCGAACGTCATCTTCACGACGTTCTTATAGGTCTCGCCCGTGCAGATCATCCCGTCGTGATACCAAACCGGGACGCCGCGCCATTTCCACTCCTCGACCACGTCGGGGTCGGCGTCCTTGATGAGTTCCCTGATGCGGGCGAGGATCTTGCCGCGCCAATCCCCTAACTCCTTGATCCTGGCGTCGATCAGTTCAGCGGGAGATTTGTCCTGGGAGTTGGCCATCGTGGCTCGCCCTTCCGATGTTGTCGCTCGACCGCCCCGTGTCCGACGCCGCGGTCGCAGGCCCGTAGTCTGCAGTACTCAGCATGACCGATACGCATCCCTTCGACGACGCCATCCGGCTGGAAACCGTAGACGCCCACACCAGGCGGGGCCGGACGCATCCGGAATGGGCCAACATGGTGGGGCCCTTCGGTGGCATCACCGCCGCGACGATGCTGCACGCGATCGAATCGCACCCCGATCGCATCGGCGAACCGCTGGCGTTGACGGTCAACTACGCCGCCCCCATCGCCGACGGCGACTTCGACATCTCACTGCGGGCCGCGCGCACCAACCGCAGCAACCAGCACTGGATCGCCGAACTCAGCCAGGACGGTGACGTCAAGACAACGGCGACCGCGTTGTTCGCCTTGCGCCGCGACAGCTGGGGCGACACCGAAACCCGCCCGCCGAGCGCACCGGACCCGGAGCGGCTGCCGCCCACCGATCCCGGCATCGTTCGATGGACCAGCCTTTACGACATGCGGTATGTCGAGGGACCGATTCCCGCGCAACACGGGCAACCGAGCGAATCCTCGACGACCACACTGTGGGTGCGTGACGGTGCCCACCGCCCCGTCGACTATCCGGCGCTGGCGGCCCTGAGCGACGTCTTCTATCCGCGGGTGTTCCTGCGCCGCGGCGGCGTCATCCCGTCGGGGACCATCTCGTTGACGACGTACTTCCACGCCGATCAGCACCAACTCGACGCCCTGGGCAACGACTTCGTCCTGTGCACCGCCCACGCCAACCGATTCACCCGAGGGTATTTCGACCAGAGCGCTCAGCTGTGGACCCGCGAGGGCACCCTGCTCGCAAGCACGCATCAGGTCGTCTACTTCAAAGGCTGACAGGTTTACACTTCGCCAGTGAAACGTCACGCCGGGGCGCATACCGAAAGAATTGAGCCGCTATGACACAGCGCGCGCAGGGCACGATCGCCGACACACTGCTGGAGATCGAATCCATCAAGCAGCTCAAGGCCCGCTACTGCCGGTACCTCGACGGCAAGGACTGGGCCGCGTGGCGAACGCTCTTCACCGATGACTTCGTCAGCGACACGGCCGAGGCGGGCGGCAAGGTAATCGAGGGCGCGGACGAGTTCGTGAGGTTCACGCGCAAGGCCCTCGGGCGGCCGGGCCAGGCCACCGCGCACCAGGTGCACGCCCCTGAAATCACGCTCACGTCGGCGACCACCGCCCACGGCGTGTGGGCGCTACAAGACGTCGTCCGATTCGGGGCGGGCGTGACGTTGATGGGTTACGGGCACTACCACGAGACCTACGAGAACGTCGCCGGCCAGTGGTTCATCAAGAGCTCCAAGCTAACTCGGCTGCGAGAGGATATCGTCACGCCCATGTTTTCGCTTTATGTCTCCGACCGGATCCGCCGGGCGATCGGGCGGGCCGCGAAGAGGGTGATGGGGTGACCGCATCCACGGTTCTGGTCACCGGTGCGTTCGGCCAAATCGGCAAGCGTTGCACGCAGATCCTACTCGAGCGGGGACGCACCGTCATCGCGATGGACCTGCGCAACGACAACACCGTCGCCGTCGAACGCGAGCTGGCCACCGGCCGGTATCCGGGGACGCTCATTCCGGCCTACACCGACCTGCTGGACGCCGAGGCGGTGCGTGAGCTCGTCGGGACCCATCAGCCCGAAGCGGTCGTCCACCTCGCCGCGGTCGTCTCCCCGCTGTCGTATCGCAGGCCCGATTTCGCCCGCAAGGTGAACGTGGGTGGTACCGAAAACCTCTTGGCGGCCTGCGCCGCGCTCCCCCGCCCACCGTTGTTCCTGATGGCCTCCAGCGCCGCCGTATACGGATCGCGCAACCCCTACCGCCAGCCGGAGCGAATCACCCCGGACACGCCCGTGAACCCCATCGATCAATACGGTCAGGACAAGGTCCTTGCCGAGGCGGCGATCCGCGCCAGCGGCCTGCCGTACGCGCTGTTCCGCCTCGGCGGGGTCATCTCGCCGGATACCCACACGACCGTCAACAGCGACTCGCTGCTCCTGATGCGGTCGATGCCCGGCGACAACCGCATGCACGCGGTGGATGCGCGCGACGTCGCGCTCGCCTTCGCCAACGGCGTCGACCGGGGGTCGATCATCGCGGGCAAGGTGATACTCATCGGCGGCAACGAGTCGTATGTGCTCACCCAACGCGACCTCGAGGACGGACTCATGGACGCCGTCGGTCTGGGAGGGTTAGGCCCGTCCGCCAGCCTGCCAGGCGACCCCGCCGACGACCGCGGCTGGAGCTTCACCGGTTGGTACGACACCACCGAAGCCCAAGCGCTGCTGGACTTCCAGGAGCATGACTGGTTCGAGACCCTGGCGTGGATCGCCGAGACGCAGGGCCGGATGCGGACGGTGCTGCGGCTGCTGAGCCCGATATTGCGTCCGGCCCTGCGTGCCGTCCTGATGGTGCAGCGTCGGCTCGAGGGGCGCGGGCCATACGCCGACCCGTGGTCGCTGATCGAAAGGAAATACGGCGCCGCTGCGCTCGCCGGCGTCGACTAGTGGTGATCGCAAGCGCGGCGTAGCCGGGCGCTGGGGGCCACCCCCGCGGAGCTGGGGAACGGGTCGCCACCATCAAGCTATTTCCAGGGACGCGGAGAAGGCGGCGGAATTGCTGTTGCGCCACAACATGACTCGCGCGTCAGCGCCCGTGGCGACCGGTTGCCGGGTGACATGCGAGCCCGGGAAGCCGCCCGCCCCGATGACCAATTTGCATGCGGCGGCCACTAACGGTCGATCCACTTCATCTGGGCTTCCGCGTGATGGCCTCCGATGGCCGGGGTGAGTCGGTCGAGCCGGGACAGCTGCTCCGCCGACAGTTCGACGCCGTCGGCGCCGACGTTTTCTTCGAGGCGCGCCACGCGCTTGGTTCCCGGAATCGGCACGATGTCGCGACCTTTCGCCAACAGCCAGGCGAGGGCCACCTGAGCGGGGGTGGCACCGATGTCGGCGCTGATGCCGCGCAGTTCGTCCGCGCTGTTCAAGTTGTGCTGGAAGTTCTCGTCGAAGAAGCGCGGATTGGTCTTTCGGTAGTCGGTGTCGGGCAATCCCTCGGTGGAGCGAATCGCACCGGTGAGGAAGCCACGCCCCAACGGGGAGTAGGCGACGAACCCGATCCCCAGTTCGCGCAGCAGCGGCAGGATCTCGCCTTCTTGATCACGCGTCCACAGCGAGTATTCCGATTGCACGGCGGTGATCCGATGGACCGCGTGCGCGCGCCGGATGGTGTTCACACCGACCTCCGAAAGGCCGATGTGCCGGATCTTCCCGGCCGCGACGAGTTCCGCCAGCGCCCCGACCGTGTCTTCGATCGGGGTCTCCGGGTCGAGGCGGTGCTGATAGTAGAGATCGATGCGGTCGGTTCGGAGCCTGTGCAGCGAACCGTCCACCGCAATGCGGATGTTGGCGGGGCTGCTGTCCAGTCCGCGGCGGCCGGTGTGGGAGATCATGCCGAACTTCGTAGCCAACACAACCTGATCCCGTCGCCCCTGCAGCGCGCGAGCCAGGAGTTCCTCGTTGACATACGGGCCGTAGACCTCGGCGGTGTCGATCAGTGTCACGCCCAGATCGATGGCGCGCTGAACGGTACGGATCGACTCTTCGTCATCGGTGCCGGCTCCGGCGTACGCCACGGACATCCCCATCGCGCCCAGGCCAAGGCGGCCGACCTCCAAGTCGGCAAGGCGAGCTTGTTTCATCGGGTCATTGTGCGCCCGGCGACTTCACCGGACGGGGCGGGTACCGTTGCGCGAGTGCACCGCATCGATCTCGCCGCGATCCGATGGACGACGTAGAAACCGCTCGACCGGCCCGCAACCTGGCGGTCGACTACTACCGTGCATCAGGCGTGGTCCTCATCGTGCTGGGCCATTGGCTGGCCGGTTCGGTGACTTACCGCGACGGGCAATTCGGCCGCGAGAACCCGCTGCTCGACATGCCATGGACCCAGTGGCTGACCTGGATTTTCCAAGCGGTTCCCGTGTTCTTCTTCGTGGCGGGCTACGCCGGGGCGGTGTCATGGGATCACCGCCGCGGCGCCGAAAGCTTCTCGCGCCAGGCCTGGATCCGGCACCGACTCGCTCGGGTGCTGGGACCGACCACGGTCTACGTGGCGCTGGTTTCGGTGATCGTCGTGATCCTTCAGGCTCGGCGCCTGCCGGGCACGGTGTTGGAATACGCGGGTTGGGCGGTGGCCATGCACCTGTGGTTCCTCGCCGTCTACGTGCTTGTCGTGTCACTGACGCCGATTGCCGTTGCGGCGCATAGGCGTTGGGGTCTCCTGGTCCCGTTGGCGCTGGCCGCGGGAGTCGTGCTCGTCGACACCGTCTCGCTCGCGGGCCACGTCGCGTATATCGGCACGCTGAATTATCTGCTGTGCTGGGGCCTGCTCTACCAGCTCGGGATCGCCTGGCAGGGTGGCCTGCTGACCGGCCGGCGACCGGTGTTGCTCGCTGCCGGTTCGGCCGTCGCTCTGGTGCTGTTGATCCGGGTGGGGCCCTATCCGGTGAGCATGATCGGCGTTCCGGGCGAAGCGATCGAGAACACGACGCCGCCGACGGTAGCGATGATGGCCTTCGGGTGCACGCAAGCGGGGCTGGCGATGGCATTGGCCGCGGCACTGGACCGGGTCCTGCACCACCGATCGGTGCACCGCGTGTTGTCCACCGCCAACGCCAACGTGATGGCTCTTTACCTTTGGCACATGGTTCCGGTGGTCATCGTCGCGATCGTCGCCTATCCGGCCGGGCTGATCCCGCAACCGCACGAGGGTTCGGTGGCGTGGTGGCTGGTCCGGCTGGAGTGGATCGCGATCCTCAGCGTGGTGACCGCTGCCGTACTGCTGCTGCTGTGGTGGCAGCGCCGGGTCTTCGCGGTTCCGCTGCCGACGTTCGGGCTGCCGCTCGGCGACCGCTGGGCCGAGGCGATCATGCTCACGGGCGCCGTCCTGGCCGCCGCCGGGCTGCATCTGTTGGCGCAGGGCGGCTTCGCCCCGAACGGGCGGTTCTCGTGGCCGACCGCGGCCGTCTTCGCCGCCGGTGTCCTGTTGGTGGCGGTGCGGCCAAGGACCCGCGACACCGTCCCCCCGGCTAAGCGACTTACGGCCCCTTGAGATGGGGCCCTAGTGCCCTGGGCAGCGTGATATGCGCGGAGAAACGTTTCCCGCAAGGCTCGGATTACTTGAGCAGTTGAGCCTAGGCTAGTCGGAGACACCCTCGCTAAGGGAGTACACAGATGTCACACGCCACACTCCACACCAGCCATGCCCCTCAGCGCGCGCAGGATGCCGAGCTGCTCAGGGAGTCCGGGGTGCACAAGCTCGTCGTCGCCGACCGCGACGGCAACTGCTTGGCGTTCCTATTGGCCTGGGACAGTTTCGACTACGACGCCGAGACGGACACCTATGTCTGTGTCGTGGATAGCGACGGCAGAGACCTCATGACCGTGTACACCGCCGGTGAGATCAAGCCGGCAGCCAAGGCGAACACCTATGTCATAACCGCACCCGATCGGTTGAACGGACACAGGGCACTCTAGACACCCCGACCCGAAGGACCTTGCGGGTCCTGACGCGCCGGGCTCATGTCGGGCCCGGTCGAAAAATGCCTGCCGCCCGGTGGTGCGGCCTTCGGCATCTTGACATCGCCAGGCTTATGATGGACCGTTCGTACGGTTAGTTTGAGCCGAAGGGTGGACGATGCCTCGACCTGGTAGGCGTGGCGAGATCTTCGACGCGTTCGTGCGGTATGTCGCCGAACGCGGCTACGACAGAACGAATATGGGCGACATCGCCGATGAGCTCGGCATGTCGAAGGGCACCATCGTTCATCACTTCGGAACCAAAGCGCAGATGCTGCGAGAGCTCGAGGAAACCCATCTCGCCCACCAACTGGATGTAGTGCAGATGGCATGGTCCCGGCTGAGCGCGCCGCAGGAACGCATCGCCGCAATTATTTTCACTTCCGCGCTGCTACAGGTGGTCGCTCGCGACGCGACGGTGGCAAGCCAGCGCGAGGTGGTTCAGTTGTCCGATGACCCGGCGATGCAGCAAGTACGCAAGTTGCGGGATCAATTGCAAACGCTGGCGATCGACGAGATTCGCAGTGGGATAGAGAGCGGTGTCTTCCGCAGCGTCGACGTCGAATTGGCGGCACTGCAGCTGTGGGGATCGCTGCAGTGGATGTGGGTCTGGTTCGACCCCGCCGATCCACGGACACCTGAACAGGTCGGGGCTGCCTTCGTCGACGTGTTCCTCGGCGGGCTCCTGCTCGACCGCCTAGGGCTCAGCAAGTGGGCAAACCCGTCCGCAAACGTCGTCTCCGTGGTGCACGAATGCCTAGCCGCGGCCACGGGCCCGGCCCAATAGCCCGAACACCTTTGCACGGGGCGCTAATTCAGCCCCTCACCACTTCTGGTTTGATGCGCCAGGTCATGCCCGGCTGGCGCTCATCGATCGGCGAATAGCAAGGCAGCACACTGTACGCCGGGTCGGTTTCGCGCCGAGAGGGCTCGCATCGCCTACAGCCGGCAACATGCACCCGACCTACGCCAGATCCGTCAAAACTCCTGGTAATTACCGAAATGACTCCAAGTCCGCGCGAGGTGATGCCCGGACGACTGCGCGGTGAAGGTTCATCAACGTGTCGGTTATTGACTGACCGTACGGTCTAATGCCATAGTGGTGCGTGGCGCAAACTAGGGCGGCATGGAGCCGAAGGGTGGGATCTCAGAGTGTCGGTCGGCGGTTCGACTGGTGTTGGGAATCAGCCGGTGTGGCGTGCCACCAGTGGCAGCCCCCGGCATTGCGTCACGACTTGGTGCGGGGAAGTCAGGAATGCCGCCCCGGCCCTTCTCAGTCGAAACACTTTGTAGTGCAGCGTTTTGCGCCAGCCTTCCGCGCTGCGAGCCGGCCTGCCAATAAGGGTCACCGTCACCGTCGCGAGGTTCGTCCCGCGATGGTGCATCGACCGCTCGACGAAGCGATGGAACCGAGACGCCTCGCACCGCGGTTACGCCCGGGGTGGCGCGAATGACTACCTCGCACCTGACCGCCAGCAAATTGGGCAGCAGGATTCGGCCGGGGACGGAAGTGGCCGGCGGGTTCTTCCGCATGTGCGTGCTGACCGGTAAGGCCCTGCGACAGCCGTTCGAATGGCGCGAGTTCATCTGGAATGGCTGGTTCCTGATGCGGGTATCGCTGCTGCCCACCATCGCCGTGTCCATCCCGGAAACGGTGCTGCTCATCTTTACCCTCAACCTCCTGCTGGCGGAGATCGGCGCCGCCGACGTGTCCGGGGCTGGTGCCGCGATCGGCGCGGTCACCCAGCTCGGCCCGATCGTGACGGTGCTGGTGGTCGCCGGCGCGGGCGGCACCGCCATCTGTGCCGACCTCGGCGCACGCACCATCCGCGAGGAAATCGACGCGCTCGAGGTGCTCGGCATCGACCCGATCCACCGCCTGGTGGTGCCCCGGGTCGTCGCCTCCACCCTCGTCGCGGTGCTGCTCAACGGCCTCGTGGTCGCCGTCGGCCTCGGGG
Source organism: Mycobacterium paraffinicum (assembly GCF_001907675.1). Lineage (GTDB taxonomy): Bacteria > Actinomycetota > Actinomycetes > Mycobacteriales > Mycobacteriaceae > Mycobacterium > Mycobacterium paraffinicum_A. Next base: position 141,893 of record NZ_MPNT01000005.1, on the reverse strand, counting down.
GCGGCTACCTGTTCAGCGTGTACCTGCAGAACGTCTCGAGCGGCGCCTACCTCTCGACGTTGACGGCGCTCACCGGCCTGCCCGAGGTGGTGATCGCGTTTATCAAGGCCGCGACATTTGGACTGATCGCCGGCCTGGTCGGCTGTTACCGCGGGCTGATCGTCCGCGGCGGATCCAAGGGCCTCGGGACCGCCGTCAACGAGACGGTGGTGCTGTGCTTCATCGCGCTGTTTGCGGTCAACGCGGCCCTCACCACCATCGGCGTTCGGTTCGGGACGGGGCGCTGACATGTCCACGGCCGCAGCGCTGCGCGTCCGCTTCCCGCGGACGAGCGCCTTCGTCATCCGCTACGGGGACGTGCCGTCCCGCCCATTGGTCGAGATCGGGCAGATGGTCTGGTTCGCACTGAGCGCGGTCGGCCAGATCCCCTTCGCCGTGCACCGCTATCGCACGGAGCTGCTCCGCATGGTTGCCCAGATGGGAATGGGCACCGGCGCGATGGCGGTGGTCGGTGGCACCGCCGCCATCGTCGGTTTCATCACCCTGTCCGCGGGCTCGCTGGTCGCCATTCAGGGCTACGCGACGCTCGGCAACATCGGTGTCGAGGCATTCACCGGCTTCTTGGCCGCACTGGTGAATGTCCGGTTTGTGGCGCCGGTGGCCGCCGGTCAGGCGCTCGCCGCCACGGTCGGCGCGGGCGCCACGGCCGAATTGGGCGCCATGCGCATCAGCGAGGAAATCGACGCGCTCGAGGTGATGAGCATCCGGTCGGTCCCCTTCCTCGCGTCCACCCGCGTGGTGGCCGGCCTGATCGTCATCGTCCCGCTCTACGGGCTGGCGATGACCATGGCGTTCCTGTCCCAACAGGTCACCACCGTCTTGTTGTACGGGCAGTCCGTCGGCACATACAACCACTACTTCCACACCTTCCTGCGCCTCAACGACGTGGGCTGGTCGTTCGCGGAGGTCATCCTGGTCGCGGTGGTCGTGATGACCACCCACTGCTACTACGGCTACACCGCCACCGGCGGGCCGGTCGGCGTCGGCGAAGCGGTCGGCCGGTCGATGCGGCTGTCGTTGATCACGATCGTCGTGGTGGTGGTACTGACCGCGATGGCGGTCTACGGCAAGACCCCCAACTTCAACCTCACCGTGTAGCCGCCCATGACGACACCGGTGAAGGAGAACCCGCAACGCATTCCGCCGTACCGGACGACTGCACTGGTGTTCCTGATCGTCTCGGCGGTGGTGTTGGGTTTCGTGTGGTTGCAGTTTCGGGGTCAACTCACGCCGACGACACACTTGACGATGTTGGCTCCCCGGGCCGGCTTGGTGATGGATCCGGGCTCGAAGGTCACTTACAACGGCGTGGAAATCGGCCGGGTGGCCAGCATTTCGGAGATCGAGCGGGACGGCATACCGGCCGCCAAGTTCGTCTTGAACGTGAACCCGAAATGGACCGAACTGATTCCGGCCAACGTGGACGCCAATATCAAGGCGACCACCGTTTTCGGTAACAAATATGTGTCGTTGACGTCGCCGAAAAAGCCTACACCGCAACGGATCACATCGCAGAGCGTGATCGATGCGAGGTCGGTGACAACGGAATTCAACACGCTGTTCGAGACGCTCACGTCGATCACCGAGAAACTGGATCCGGTCAAGGTCAACCTGACACTTGCCGCAGCCGCGCAGGCGTTGACCGGGTTGGGCGACAAATTCGGGCAATCGATCGAGAACGCCAACGCCATCCTCGACGACATCAACCCGCAAATGCCGCAGATCCGGCATGACATCCAACAGCTCGCGGCGCTGGGCGACGTCTACGCCAACGCCGCGCCGGATCTGCTCGACTCCCTGAACAACGCCGTCGTTACGGCACGCACCCTGCACCGGCAGGAAGCCGACCTGGATTCCGCGCTGTTGTCCGCAGCCGGGTTGGGCAACACCGGCGAAGACATCTTCAAGCGCGGCGGCCCCTACCTGCAGCGCGGCGCCGCCGATCTGGTGCCCACCGCCCAGCTGTTCGACACCTACAGCCCCGAGATCTTCTGCACTATCCGCAATTACTACGACGAAGAACCGGCGGCCTATGCGACCACCGGCGGCGGCAACGGCTATGCGCTGAGAACCATGACCGAGCTGACGTCGGGGTTGGGCGGCATGTTGACGCTCCCTGGGCTGGCCGGCACCGCGGCCACCATGGGGCTCCTCACGCTGGCCGGGTTGGTCGGCGGCGCGCCGAATCCCTTTGTGTACCCGGACAATCTGCCCCGCGTGAACGCCCGCGGCGGACCGGGCGGCGCGCCCGGTTGCTGGCAGGCCATCACTCATGACCTGTGGCCGGCACCGAGTCTGGTGGTCGACACCGGCGCCAGCCTCGCACCCTACAACCATCTGGAAACCGGCTCACCGTACGCCATCGAGTACGTCTGGGGCCGCCAAGTCGGGGACAACACGATCAACCCATGACAGCGATGAATTCATGAAAGTCACCGGCTCCGCCATCAAGCTCGGCATCGTCTCGCTGGTGCTGCTGCTGATCACCGTGTCGATCGTCGTGGTGTTCGCCCAGATGCGCTTCAACAGCACCAACAGCTATTCCGCGGAGTTCAAGAACGCCACCGGGCTCAAAAACGGCCAGTTCGTCCGCGCTGCCGGAGTGGAGATCGGCAAGGTCAAAGCGGTGCGGCTGATCGACGGCGGCCAGCGGGTGATGGTGGACTTCAACGTCGACCGTTCGATACCGCTCTACCAGACGACAACCGCACAGATCCGCTATCTCAACCTGTTCGCCGACCGCTACCTGGAGCTCAAGCGCGGCGAGGGCGACGGCAGCGACAGGGTGCTGCCGCCCGGCGGGTTCATCCCCCTGTCTCGAACGGCGCCCGCGCTCGATCTCGACGCCCTGATCGGTGGATTCAAGCCACTGTTCCGGGCGCTCGATCCCGAAAAGGTCAACACCATCGCGTCGGCCATCATCACCGTTTTCCAGGGCCAGGGCGGCACCATCAACGACATCCTGGACCAGACCGCGCAGCTGACCGCACACATCGCTGAACGCGACCAGGCGATCGGCGAGGTGATCAAGAACCTGAACGTCGTGCTGGACACGACGGTCAGGCATCGCAAGGAGTTCGACCATACCGTCGACAATTTCGAAAGACTGATCACCGGCCTGCAGAATCACGCGGACCCGCTGGCGGCCGGGACCGCGAACATCAGCAATGCCGCCGGAACGGTGGCCGACCTCCTCGCGGACAACCGCGCTCTGCTGCACAAGGCGATCAACTACCTGCAGGCACTGCAGCAGCCGCTCGTCGAGCAACGCGATCAGCTCGGCGATCTCATCCACAAGACGCCGACCGCCCTCAACCTGATCGGACGCAGCATCGGCCTCTACGGCGACTGGGTGAACTTCTACCTCTGCGACCTCAGCATCAGGTGGAACGGCTTGCAGCCCGGTGGCCCGGTCCGCACGGTCCGGATCTGGCAGCAGCCCACCGGTAGGTGCACGCCGCAATGAGAACGCTGACGGAATTCAACCGCAACCGGGTCGGGCTGATGGGCATCACCGTACTGGTGCTCGTCGTGGCCGTCGGCCAAAGCTTCACCAGCATCCCGATGATGTTCGCCAGCCCGAGCTATTACGGGCAATTCAGCGACACCGGTCAACTCATCAAGGGCGACAAGGTGCGCATCTCCGGGGTGAACGTCGGCAAGGTGGAGTCGTTCGATATCGACGGCGACCACGTCCTGATCAAGTTCAACATCGGCGCCAACACAATTGGCAGCGAGAGCCGGCTCGCGATCAAGACCGACACCATCCTCGGCAAGAAGGTGCTCGAGATCGAGCCCCGTGGAACGCAGACGTTGCGGCCGGGGGCCGTGTTACCGCTGGGCCAAAGCACCACCCCCTATCAGCTCTACGACGCCGCCTTCGATGCCACCAAGGCCGCCACCGGCTGGGACATCGACACCGTCAAGCAGTCGCTGAATGTCTTGTCGCAGACGATCGACCAGACCTACCCGCACCTGAGTGCCACACTCGACGGTCTGACCAGATTCTCCGACACGATCGGTAAACGCGACGAAGAGGTCAAGCACCTACTGGCTCAGGCCCATCAGGTGGCCAGCGTGCTCGGTGACCGCAGCGAACAGATCAACCGGCTGCTGGTGAACGCGAAGACGCTGCTGGTCGCGTTCAACGAACGCAGCCGCGCCATCGGCACGCTACTGCAGAACATCTCCGCCTTCTCGGCCCAGGTGCAGGGCTTCATCAACGACAACCCGAACCTCAATCCCGTGCTGGAGCAGTTGCGCGCCATCAGCGACGTACTGGTGACCCGCAAGGACGACCTGGCTCAAACCCTCACGTACGTCAGCCAATTCGCTGCCTCGCTGGGCGAATCGGTCGCGTCGGGACCCTATTTCAAGATTGTCCTGTCCAACCTGCTGCCGTACTGGATTTTGCAACCATTCGTCGACGCCGCGTTCAAGAAGCGCGGTATCGATCCGGAGGACTTCTGGCGCAGCGCGGGGCTTCCCGAGTTCCGTTGGCCCGACCCCAATGGCACCCGGTTCCCCAACGGAGCGCCGCCGCCCGCACCCCCGGTGCTGGAAGGCACCCCTGATCATCCGGGACCGGCTGTGCCGCCGGGAACTGCGTGCTCGTACACGCCGCCGGCCGATGCGCTGCCGCGACCGTGGAACCCGTTGCCCTGCGCGGGTGTTGACGTCGGCGCCTTCGGCGGCAGTTTCCCGGCACCGATCGACGTCGCGGCGTCACCGCCGAACCCGAACGGCCTGCCGCCGACGCCGGGGATCCCGATCGCCGCGCGGCCGGGCGACCCGCCTCCCGATGTCCCCGGCGTACCGGTGCCGCTGCCCACTCAAGCACCGCCGGGCGCGCGCACCGAGAACCTGCAACCCGCGGGCCCCGTCCCGCCACCGTCGGCGTTCGCTCCCGGACTCCCGCCGGGGCCGGCGGCGCCACCGGGACCCGGGCAGCAATTGCCGGCGCCATTCATCAACCCCGGTGGCACGGGTGGCAGCGGTATCACCGGAGGTAGCCAGAATTGAGCAGCGCCTTTAAGATCCGCAAACCGCAGCGCCGCACGGTCGTCGGGGCGGTGGTGGTGCTGGTCGCCCTGGTCGCGGGGATCGTCGGCTGGCAGCTCTACCAGAAGCTGACCACCAACACCGTAATCGCCTACCTGCCAACCGCGAACGCGCTCTATTCCGGGGACAAGGTTCAGATCATGGGCGTGCGGGTGGGCTCAGTCGACAAGATCGAGCCGGCCGGCGACAAGATGAAGGTGACGTTTCACTACGACAACAAATACAAGGTGCCCGCCAACGCGTCCGCCGTGGTCGTCAACCCAACCCTGGTGGCGTCGCGAAGCATTCAGCTCGAGCCCCCCTACAAGGGGGGCCCGGTAATGGGCAACAACGCGGTGATCCCGATCGAGCGCACGCAGATGCCGACGGAGTGGGACGAACTACGCGAAAGCGTCGCCAACATCATCTCCAAGCTCGGCCCCACGCCCGAACAACCCAAGGGCCCGTTCGGGGAGGCCATCGAGTCGTTCGCGGATGGGTTGTCCGGCAAGGGCAAGCAGATCAACACCACACTGAACAGCCTGTCGCGGTCGCTCACCGCCCTGAACGAAGGCCGGGGCGACTTCTTCGCGGTGGTGCGCAGCCTGGCGCAGTTCGTCAACGCCCTGCACAAAGACGACCAGCAGTTCGTCGCGCTGAACAAGAACCTCGCCCAGTTCACCGACAAGTTGACCGGGTCAGACCACGACCTGTCCAGCGCGATCCAGCAGTTCGACAGCCTGCTTTCCACGTTGCGACCGTTCTTGGACAAGAACCGCGAGGTGCTCGCCCACGACATCGGAAACCTCGACACGCTCACCACCACGCTGGTCCAGCCCGACCCGCTGAACGGCCTGGAGACCGCACTGCACGTCCTGCCGACCCTGGAGACGAATCTCAGTCAGATCTACCACCCGTCCCACGGCGCCGTCATGTCCATCCCGGCGATCCCGAACTTCGCCAACCCAATGCAGTTCATGTGCAGCATGATTCAGGCCGGCAGCCGGCTTGGCTACCAGGAATCCGCCGAACTGTGTGCGCAGTATCTGGCGCCGATCCTCGATGCGATCAAGTTCAACTACCTGCCGTTCGGGCTGAACCTGTTCAGCACCGCCGAGGCATTGCCCAAGGAAATCGCCTACTCCGAACCCCGGCTGCAACCGCCCAACGGGTACAAGGACACGACGGTACCCGGGATCTGGGTGCCCGACACCCCGTTCTCGCACCGCAACACGCAGCCCGGCTGGGTGGCCGCGCCGGGCATGCAAGGTACTCAGGTGGGGCCGGTGACCGGGGGCCTGATGACCCCCGAATCCCTGGCCGAACTCATGGGCGGCCCCGACGCGCCGCCGCCTCCCCCGGGCTTGCAAACACCGCCGGGCCCGCCGAACGCCTACGACGAGAACCCGGTGGTGCCACCGATCGGCCTGCGGGCGCCGCAGGTGCCGATCCCGCCACCGCCGCCGGGGCCCGCTGTAGTGCCGGGTCCGGTTGCGCCGACGCCCGCGGCCGCCGCTACGGGAGGGGGATCGTGATGCGCGCCTTGGCTATTCGTGTCCGACACCTGACCTGGAAGGGCCTCGCTGTGGTGAGCACCGCGGCGGTGCTGACGTCGTGCGCGAAGTGGCACGGAATAGCCAATGTGCCGATGCCCGGCGGTCCGGGCTCGGGGCCCGGCTCCTACACCGTCTACGTCCAGATGCCCGACACCTTGGCCCTCAACGACAACAGCCGGGTACGGGTGGCCGATGTCTTCGTCGGCACGGTGCGCGCGATCGAACTCAAGAACTGGGTCGCGACACTGACGCTGCGGCTGGGCAAGAACGTCAAGCTGCCCAGGAACGCCACCGCCAAGATCGGCCAGACCAGCCTCTTGGGTTCCCAGCACGTCGAGCTGGCGGCGCCGCCCAACCCCTCCCCCGAACCGCTGCGGGACGGCGACACCATCCCGCTGAAAAATGCGTCCACCTATCCCACGACCGAGCAGACGCTCGCCAGTCTCGCCCTCGTGCTGCACGGAGGTGGCATCCCCAACCTCGAAGTGCTGCAGAACGAGGTCTACAACATCGTGAACGGGCGGGCCGACCAGATCCGCGCCTTCCTCGGCAAGCTGGACACGTTCACCGCCCGGCTCGACGAGCAGCGTGCCGACATCACCCGAGCCATCGATTCCACCAACCGGCTGCTGGCGTATGTCGGCCCCCGCTCCGATGTGCTTGATCGGGTCCTCACTGAGTTCCCGCCACTGCTCAAGCATTTCGCCGACAAACAAAACCTTCTGATCGACGCGGTCGACGCGACGGGACGGCTCAGCGGGGTCGCCGACCAATACCTGTCGGCCGCTCGCGGCGACATCCACCAAGACCTGCTGTCGCTGCAGTGCCCGCTGCGGGAGCTCGGCCGGTCGGCGCCATACCTGATTCGCGCACTCAAGCTGATCCTCGTCCGGCCGTTCGACATCGACGCCGTGCCCAAGGCGTTCCGCGGCGACTACTTCAACCTGTCGCTGACGCTCGACCTGACCATGAGCGCCGTCGACAATGCGGTCCTCACCGGGACCGGCTTCTCCGGAGCGCTGCGCGCGCTCGAGCAATCGTGGGGCCGCGACCCCGAAACGATGATCCCCGACGTCCGGTACACGCCGAACCCCAACGACGTTCCGGGCGGCCCGCTGGTCGAAAGGGCGGACCGGCAATGCTGACCCGCTTCATCAAGCGTCAGCTGGTCGCGTTCACCATCCTGACCGCGATCACGGCGGTCGCGCTGGGCGGGTACTACTTGCAGATTCCCAGCGCGGTAGGGATCGGGCAGTACACGCTCAAGGCGGACCTGCCCGCGTCGGGCGGGCTGTACAAGACCTCCAACGTGACCTATCGAGGTGAAACCATCGGCACGGTCACCGCTGTCGAGCCGACCGCGACGGGCGCGCGGGTGATCATGAGCATCGGCGACCGCTACCGGATCCCGATTGACGCGTCGGCGAACGTGCATTCGGTGTCGGCGGTCGGTGAGCAGTATCTGGACCTGGTGTCGGTGGGGAACCCGGGCCAATACTTCTCCCCGGGTCAGACCATCACGAAGGGGACCATACCCACCGAGATCGGCCCGGCGCTGGACGCGGCCAACCGCGGGCTGGCCGTGCTGCCGAAGGACAAGATCGCCTCGCTGCTCGACGAAACAGCCCAAGCCGTAGGCGGTTTGGGCCCCGCGCTGCAACGCCTGGTCGACGCGACGCAGGCCATCGCCGGCGACTTCAAAACCAACATCTCCGACATCAACGACATCGTGCAAAACTCCGGGCCGGTCATCGACAGCCAGGTCAACTCCGCCGACTCGATCGAGCGCTGGTCGCACAACCTGAACATCCTGGCCGCGGAGAGCGCAGAAAACGACCGGCACGTGCAGAGCATCCTGACGCAGGCGGCGCCAACCGCCGATCAGGTCAACGCGGTGTTCGGCGACATCCGCGAGTCGCTGCCGCAGACACTGGCAAATCTCGAGATCGTGCTGGACATGCTCAAGCGCTACCACAAGGGCGTCGAGCAACTCCTGGTCGCCTACCCGCAGGGCGCCTCGGAGGGCCAAACCGTGACGTCGGCCTTCCCGGGCTACGCGTCACTCGGCACCTCGCTGACGATCAACCAGCCCCCGCCCTGTCTGACCGGGTTTCTCCCGGCACCCGAGTGGCGGTCTCCCGCGGACACCAGCCTCGCGCCGATGCCGTCCGGAACCTACTGCAAGATCCCGCAAGACACCCCCTCCAACGCCGTGCGCGGTGCACGCAATCTGCCGTGCGTCGACGTCCCGGGTAAACGCGCCGCGACGCCACGGGAGTGCCGCGACCCCAAACCGTACGTCCCGTTGGGCACCAACCCGTGGTACGGCGATCCCAACCAGATCGTGACCTGCCCGGCGCCGGCGGCGCGCTGCGACCAGCCCGTGAAACCGGGGCTCGTGATGCCGGCGCCGTCGGTCGACAACGGCCTGAACCCGGCGCCCGCCGACAGGGTCGCCGGGACGCCGCCACCTACCAGCGATCCGCTGCAACGGCCGGGATCGGGCACCGTCAATTGCAATGGGCAGCAACCAAATCCGTGCGTCTACACGCCCGGCGGCCCTCCTCCGGCGGTCTACCTCCCCCAGAGCGGCGAACTGGTGGGGCCCGACGGAGTCAAGTACGCGGTCGAAAACTCGAGCAAGACCGGAGACGACGGCTGGAAGGACATGCTGGCGCCGCCGGCCAGCCGGTAGAGATTGGAGTGACATGCCGGAAGCCATTGGCCTTGGCCAACTTCGAAGTGACGCCTGCACGTATCTCGAGCGGGTCGCCGCCGGGGAGGCGATCGACGTCATCCGTCGCGGCAAGCTGGTGGCGCGGATCCTGCCCGTGGGTGACTGGCGGGTGGCCCCGATCCCGGCGCGGTCGGTGAAACCCACCGGGCCCGAGGCCGGTGGTTGGGTCGGCCTCGACGAACTGCGCACTCGCGCCGGCCGGTGCTTCGACCGGGTGGCGGCCGGGGAAACGCTAAACGTCGTGCGGGGCGGCAGGTTATTGGCGCAGATCGTGTCCGCCGGGGAGAGCGCGAGCAGCCGCACTCCGGCGGACCCCCAAGGCGCGATCGAGCTCGGCGAGCTACGCAAGCGCGCGGGGCGCTACTTCGATGAGGTCGCGGCAGGGCAGACGATCGAGGTCGTCCGCGGCGGCAAGCTGGTAGCCCGCATCGTGTCGGTCGCGTAGGAACGGCGCCGGCGGATACCCCGGAAGCTTTCCGGTGGTCACGTTGTTCCCTCAGGCATGACTGTGTCGGGCTTCCACGAAGGAGAGACCGCGACACAGCGCCGAGCGGGTGTGGAAGCCGAGGCCAAGCGGCTCGAGGGCATGCTCGATTCGTCGGGCCTGTCCCACGGCGCCGCAACATTTCTCGCGTCACAGCGATTCGCCGCCCTGACCGGACGCGACGACGACGGGGTGCTGTGGGTTTCGCCCGTGACCGCCCCGCCGGGTTTCCTCCGCGGCCGGGACGGCGTGTTGCACGTCGCGACCTCTCCCCGCGAGGGTGACCCGCTGCACCAGCTCCCGGCCGGCCAGCAGATCGGACTGATCGCCATCGACTTCGCCACCCGCCGCCGGCTACGGGTGAATGGCGAGCTCGTCGGCTCGGACCTCGCGGGCTTGACCATCCGTGTCGACCAGTCATACGGCAACTGCCCCAAGTACATTCACCACCATGCCATAGATACCGCCGCCCTCGCCGCGCCGCACTCATTGCGCGCGAGACACGCAGCGCTGGACCCGTCCGATCAGGCGATGATCGCGAGGTCCGACACCTTCTTTCTGGGCACAACCCATCCCACCCGGGGTAGTGACGCGTCACACCGCGGCGGCCCACCCGGATTCGTCCGAGTCGACGCCCCCGACCGCCTCTGGTGGCCGGACTTTCCGGGCAACAACATGTTCAACAGCTACGGCAACCTGGCCGTCGACGACGAGGCCGCCTTGCTCTTCCTGGATTTCGATACGGGCGCCAGTTTGCACGTCACCGGAACCGCACACGTGCGGTGGACAATTCGCGGTGCCCCAGGGGACGACGGCGGCGTCGGCAGGAACGTCGCATTCTCGGTCGGCGCCGTGGTCACCGTGGGGAACCGCTGATCTCCTCAAGGAATCCGTCCTCGGGTAGCGGCCGTTGGCAAATCGCCCGCGCCTCGTCGGCGCTGAGCCCGAACAGCCGCAGGACGTTCTCGGTTACCAGGTCGGCGGCGCCCGCATCGTCGCGATCGGGGTTGTCCCGCAATAGGTTTCCGAGCCCCAGCAGCGCGCCGCCGGCCATGGCAAGGGCCAACTCGGGATCCTCGACGTCGAACCGACCGGCCGCGACGCCGGCTTGGATATCACGCAGGGCGCGCGGCGCTAAACCGCGTTCCGACGACAGCAGCTGCAGCCCGTTGGCCAACAGGATCCGACTCTCTTGTGGACGGCGACGAAACAGCCGGCCGGTCAGCCGAAAGCTGGTTGCGAAGATCTCTGCCGGGTCCTCGATGGACTCGGTGAGCCGGTCAAGCATCGCCCCATAGGCGTCGAGCACGTCGGCGACCGCGGCCTCGAACAGCTGCTCCTTGCTGTCGAAATGGTTGTAGAAGGAGCCCATGCCGACGTCGGCGGCCTGGGTGATCTCCAAGACCGGCACGTTCACCTTGCCCTCGGCGATCAGTCGCTGCGCGGCCTTGACCAGCGCCGCGCGGGTGCGCCGCTTGCGCCGCTCCAGCCGGTTGGCCGGGTCCACCATCGCGCTCACCCCCGCAGTATGCATCACTCATGAGGATTTCGTCAGCCTCTTGACTGAACGTTCTCTCGTATGTGACGATTTCGTCAGTTAGTATGGGAGTACCGATGAATTTGACCGAAAGTGCACGTCCGGAGGCACACAGCGAGCAGGGCGCGCTGCGCGGGGAGCATCCCGGGCGGTCCCGCAACCCCGTCATCAGGGTCGCCGACATCGCGTGGCTGGAGTTCGAGCGGCCAGACCTGACGCGCGCCGAGGCGTTCGCCCGGGCATTTGGCTTCCACATTGCCGAGCACGGCGCGGACGAGGTGCAGTTGCGCGGCACCCGGGCGGGTACGCCGTGCGTAATTCTGCGTCGCGGCCGGCGAAGCCGGTTCACCGGCGCCGCGTTTCGGGCCGGTGACGAGGCCGACGTGCTTCGGCTGGCGAGCAACACAGGCGCGCCGATGCGACGGCTGCCGGATGCCATCGGCGGGGTGTCGGTCGACTTGTGCGACCCGAGCGGCATGTTGGTTCGGGTCGTCGCCGGCATGCACGAGCTCCCGGATCTGCCCGGCCAACAGGCCCACGTCTTCAACTTCGGCCCGGAGGTGCGGCGTACCAATGCCGGCCAGCGTCCCGCGCGGGTGCCCGCCCGGGTGGAGCGCCTGGGGCACCTGGTGGTGCAGTCGACCAAGTACCTCGAGACCCTGAACTGGTATCTCGACACCCTCGGCATGATCGTCAGTGACTTTCTGTACTTCCCCGGCCAGCGGCACCGCGGTCCGAGTATGAGTTTCATCCGCTGCGACCGCGGGTCGATGCCGGCCGACCATCACACACTGGCGATGGCCCTGGGGCCGGCCAACCGTTACGTCCACTCGGCGTATCAGGTCAGCGATCTCGACGCGCTGGCCGCCGGCGGCGAATACCTCGGCGCGCGAGGCTATTCCCGGTCCTGGGGCATCGGCAGACACATCCAGGGCAGTCAGATCTTCGACTACTGGCGCGACCCCGATGGCGACTTGTTCGAACACTTCACCGATGGCGACCTGTTCGACAACACACTCGAGCCGGGCTGGGCGCCCTTCGCCGCATCCGGGTTGGCCCAGTGGGGGCCGCCGGCAACCAGGGATTTCCTCGGAACGGACCCCAAGGCGGCACGCCGCGAACTGGTTTCGATGATCACCGCGCTCCGCTCGAACAACGAATTTGATTTCAACCGCCTGGTCGGCCTACTGAAAGTTCCCACCTCATGACCCTTTCCGTGCTGCACACCGCCTCTGAGACCGGCCACGCCTGGTGGCTCAAGACCGCCGAGGGCGCCGTCAAGATCGACACCACCGCCACCAGCACCGCCGCGTTGCTGGCCGACCGGACCGCCATCGAAAGTGCGGCAACGAAAACCGAAGCGGTTGCCCTGGACACCCTCGACTTGGTCTCACCGGTGACCCGCCCATGCCGAGTGATAGCTCAGATGACCAACTACGAGTCGCACGTCAAAGACGCCGGCATGGACCCGGCGTCCATCCCCCTCACCTTCTTCCGCAAGGCGTCCGCCTCCATCACCGGGCCTTATGACGACATCGTCAAGCCCGCACACGTGAGACTGCTCGACTACGAAGTCGAGATCGGCTTGGTGATCGGCCGCGCCGTCCCGGTCGGCACCACCATCTCCGACGCCAACCTCGGCGATTTCGTCGCCGGGTTGGTGGTCACCAACGACGTCTCCGCGCGCGACATCCAACTCCCGCAAACCCAGTTCTACGAAGCAAAGTCGTATCCGACGTTCACCCCGGTCGGCCCGGAACTCGTGCTGCTCACCGCCGACGAACTCAAGCGCTTCGGCGACCTCCGATTGCGGCTCAGCGTCAATGGCCACGAACGACAGAACGCGCTCGTCGAGGGCGACATGCTGTACCGGCCCCTGCAGGCGCTTCAGTCGCTCACTCAGTTTCAAGAACTCGCCCCGGGTGACCTGGTCCTCACGGGCACCCCGGCCGGCACCGCGCTGAGCGCCCCGCCGAAGCCGGTGCAGTTCGTCGGAAACCTCTTGCCGCCGGCCCTGAAATGGAAGATGTTCTTCTCGCGGCAGGCCGCTAACCGCAATTATCTACACGACGGTGACATCGTGGAGGCGTCGGTGGCCACCGACGACGGGGCGATCGATCTCGGAACGCAGCGCACCGCAGTCCGATTCGCGTGACGACTCAGCGGGTTCCCGTGGTCATCGTCGGCGCCGGACCGACCGGCGTCACGGCGGCGACGCGGCTTTCGCAGCACGGCGTGGATTGCCTTGTGCTCGACCGCTGGCCCGGCGTGTACCCCCAGCCACGAGCCGTGCACCTGGACGACGAGATCTATCGCATCATCGCCCGCCTCGGGTTGGCCCACGAGTTCGCCGCGATATCGCGGCCGACACTGGGTTTGCGGTTGGTGGACCGCCGGCTGCGCACCCTGGCCGAGTTCAACCGCGACCCCGAGCACAGTGTGCACGGATTCCCGCAGGCCAACATGTTCGACCAGCCGGAATTGGAGGCCCTGCTGCGGGCCAACCTCAAGCGCCAGCCCAACGCCCAACTGCGCGGCAACGCCGAAGTCACCGAGGTCGTAACGGACGGAACACGCATCCACGTCACGTTCACCGACCGCACCGACGGCGGGCTGCATCAGGTCGAGGCCGACTACCTGCTGGGTTGCGACGGCGCCAACAGCCTGGTGCGCGCACGGATCGGTTCGACCATGCGGGACTTAAACTTTCAGCAACGCTGGCTGGTCGTCGACATCGCCAGCGACGCGGATCTGGGCCAGTGGGACGGGGTGCACCAGGTCTGCGACCCGCAACGCGCCGGAACCTACATGCGCATCGGGCCGGCCCGCTACCGGTGGGAATTCCAGTTGCTCGCCGGTGAGACGGCGAACGACTTCGACTCCCTGGACGCGTTGCGCCCGTTGATCAGCCCGTGGACCAGCACTGTGCCCGTCGGTGAGCTGACACTGGTGCGCGTCGCCGAGTACACCTTCCGCGCGCAGATCGCCGACCGCTGGCGCCGTGGGAACGCCTTCATCCTCGGCGACGCGGCGCACCTCACTCCCCCGTTCATCGGCCAGGGCATGGGAGCGGGGCTGCGCGACGCGGACAATCTCGCGTGGAAGATCGCCGCGGTCCACCACGGCACCCTGGCCCCGGAGGTGTTGGAAAGCTATGAGCGGGAACGCAAACCGCATACCCTTTCCATGATCCGGCTGGCGCTGGGTGTCGGTTGGGCGATGACCGGTGGCGGCCGCCTGGGCAATGTGGCGCGCCGGGCTGTGCTGCCGAGGCTGCGGCTCATCCCGGGCCTGCGCGAAAAGGTGGTCGACTCCAGGACGCCGGCACTGCACCCTTCGGCATTGGTGTGCACGTCCCGGCGACGGCGTGGGCTCGGCGGCACGCTCTGCCCGAATGCGCCGTTCGGCCAGGGTCGACGGTTGGACGACGTCCTTGGCACCGGTTTTGCGCTGATCAGCACCGCCCGCCCCAGTGCGGCCGACGAGGCGGCGCTGCTTCAGCGCGACGTCACCGTGCTGGTCGCCGAACCCGGCAGCGCACTAAGGGCGTGGCTGCGAGGAGGGCGCGTCATCGCCGCGCTGGTGCGCCCCGACCGCACGGTGGCGCGCGCCGGACGCGACCTCCCCGCCCTTTGTGCGTGGACCGCGACCGTCCTGTCGCCCGGTCAAAGTCAGCCTGATGCGGACGGCCGGGCGACGATGACGGGTATCCGCACCGAGTGCAAGACCGCGTTGCTGACCGATCCCAAGAGTATGCCGGACAGGCCACCTCGGCCGTGACTGCCCACGACGAGAAGCTGTGCGAATTCCGACTTCTCGGTGAGCTGCCGGGCCGGCCCGTCACGCTCGACCAGCCGCTGCACCGTCACATCGGGGTAGCGCTCCTGCCAACCCGCCAGGTTCTCGGCGAGGCTGCGCTGCGCCTCCTCTTCCAGTGACGACCAATCCGCTTCGGGGAGTTCGCTGATCGCGATGTCACTCCATGCGTGCAAGGCCATCAGATCGACTCCGCGGCGGGAAGCCTCGTCGAACGCGACGGCGGTCGCGAGCTCGGAAGCCGGCGAGCCGTCGATTCCCACCAGGACGGGAGCGTCCCGCTTGTCCGACGGATCATCGCCATGGATGACGGCGACGGGACAACTCGCGTGCCGCACCACCGTCGCACTGACCGAGCCCAGCACGCCGCGGGCCAGCAATCCCCGCCCGGCCGTGCCCACCACGACCATCTCCGCTTGGTCCGACATCTTGATCAGGGCCAGCGCGGGGCTGGAATACACGAGCTCCCTGTTGATGGTGACCTCGCGGTCCGCCGGCAGCGTCTCCTCGGCGAGTTTGATCGCGTGCATGATCGCCTTCTTGCCCTCGTCTTCCAGCTGCACCGCTAGCGAGTCGGGGTAGGGCACCGGCGGCCAGGTGGCGGTCGGCGTCGTCACCGCGTGCACGACGGTCAGTGGGACTTTCCGCATGGCCGCCTCGTCCGCGGCCCAACGTGCCGCGGCATCCGACGCCGGCGAGCCGTCGACCGCGACGACGATGCCGCGCCGTTGATCAGGTGCTGACATTTCGTTCTCCCTCCATCACGGACGACGCTATAAACACGCGCCACCGTCGGTCGTGAGGCTTAAGTCCCTAACCAACGGGACGGAGGGCTGTTACCGGCGCGCGTTAAGGCGCCCGTAACGCTGTCTTCACTCGCCGGCTAGATCCGGCGGCGCTGCAACTGGGCGATGATCCAAAACGGCAACGCCACAAACAGTGTGCCGCCGATCAGGTTGCCCACGGTGGTGACGCCGAGGTTGGTAAGCAAGCCGTGGTCGCCGAATCCCCAACCG
This sequence comes from Mycobacterium paraffinicum, assembly GCF_001907675.1. Classification (GTDB taxonomy): domain Bacteria; phylum Actinomycetota; class Actinomycetes; order Mycobacteriales; family Mycobacteriaceae; genus Mycobacterium; species Mycobacterium paraffinicum_A. Next base: position 125,647 of record NZ_MPNT01000005.1, on the reverse strand, counting down.
ATCGTTCCGCGGGGCGCGATCGGGTGAAACAGGTTGAGCAGCAGGGGAAGACCGAGAAAGCCGACGTTGGCGATCACGTGCTGGGTGCCGCCGATGACAAACGCGAACGGACCGTAGAACGCGAATGTCATTCGGGCGACGTCGCTACGCGCCTTGAAGAACATGCACATCGAGGTCTGCAGGAACCACGTGCACACCACGGCAAGGAGCAGTGCGGTCCAGAACGGCTGGCCGGCCTTCTGGGTGCCCACGGTGGCCGCCCGCTCGGCGAAGGCGCCCAGGTACGGCCCTCCGGCGGCGCCGCAGACGGTGACGAACAGCAGCGCCCCCAACACGTTGCCGACGAGGCCCACGACGACCAGGAAGGCATAGCTACCGACGCTCATGGCCCGGTTCAGGACGGCGAGGAATCCCGCAGCCATGTCGGCGGTGATCAATGACATGCCCGACACCAGGATCAGCACGAAGGACATGCCGAATGCCAGGCCCATCAACAAACTCGCGACGCCGGGGGTCTTTACCCCGGTGCTCACCATCAGTGCCAGCAGCGCTCCGAACGCGACCATCGCACCGCCGACCAGGGAGCGCACCAGGAACGCCCACGGGTGCGTCGCCTTCTCGACCGCCATGGCGGCCACCCTGTCCACCATGGCGCCCACGCTGAGCGGCTCGAAGGGATCGTCGGGAACCTTCGGTGTGGCGTCAGAAGGCAAGTCCGTGAAGACGTTTGGTGGGGCCGCCTCGCCATCCAGTTGCGGCGCTTGCGCGTTGATCGTCATCGGTGTTCGCCCTTCCGTAAAGCGTTGATCGCGTTGATGACCCCGGAGATGTGCTCCTCGCTGAGCCGCTCCCCCTCGAAGGCGTGGTTGAGCAGAATCTTGAGATCGAGCATCTGTTGCAGGTAGACCAGGCATGGGGGGCACTCGTCGAGGTGCTTGGCGACGATGGGGCCCCACTGTCGGGGGTCGGAATCGACGAGTTCGTCGACCAGTCGGACGAAGTCGACGCAGTCGATGGCGGGAACTGTGTTGTCGTGGACGGTCATCGGCGATACCGCTTTTCCAATTCGTTGCGAAGATTTCCCCGGGCGCGGTAGAGCAGCGCGCGCTGCCCTTCGGCGGTCAGTTCGAGAAGTTCGGCCGCCTCTTCGGCCGAGGTGCCGACGATGTCACGCAGGATGACCAGTTGCCGTTGCCGCTCCGGCAGCGCGTCCAGCGCCGTACGGACGTAACCGACGAGCTCGTTCTCCGTGGCGCGGTCCTCCGGCAGGAAGCGCCGTGAGGGCGGAAAACTCCAGTGTCCGGCATCGGGGTGGCCGGCGGGATGCATGCGGCCCGCCAAGGGGTCGACGTCGTCGGCAGACAGCACCTCGTGGTCGCGGATACGGGATTCGCGGCGCCGGTGCCGTGAGGCGGTGTTCTTGACGATCCCGAACAGCCACGTCCCGACCGACGAGCGGCCCTCGAAGGAATCCGCGGACTGCAGTACCTGCACCCACGCTTCTTGGACGGCCTCTTCCGCCACCGTCGGCGAATCCACCATGGTGCGGGCGAAATTGACCATCGGCCGATGAAAGTCGCGCACCAGACTGGCCAGCGGAATGCCTGCGACCGCCGGTTCCGATTCGGTGCCCCCCGGCGGCACCGCCACCGGGGTCACCATCGTCTCGCACTCAACCGCATGCGGCCAGTTCCCAGCGCAGCTGCCCTTCGGATGGGGACTGGACGGGGATGAACGCCGCCTCCCGGTAGCGGCGACTTGCCGACGTCCTGCTCGCATAACCCTTACCGCCGGCAGTGCGGATCTCGAGATCCGCACTGGCGCTGGAGAGTTCGGCCGCGGTGAGACGCAGGGACAACAGCTCCCTCTTGGTTGGCGACTCATCCCCGCCCACCGCAGCAGCCAGATCCGCGAGTCTGGCCTCCGCGGTGGCGAGCTTTTCGGCGACGTCGTCAACTTGGGCACTGAACACCGAGTTGACGCCGGAGAGGCCGTCTTTGGCCTGCTGCACCGCGGTCCTGGTGAGGCCCAGGCACATGGCCGACTGCAGGATGAGGAACGTCGGGCGGACCGCGTGCAGGAAGCCCCCGAAATCGCCGGACAACACTTGGGCCGAGGGGACGTAAGCGTCGGTCAGGTTGAGGTATGACGAAGCGGTGCTACCCATTGCCAGCAGGTCGAAGTGGTCTCCCACCACCACGCCTGGCGTATCGAGCGGCAGGGCGACGATCAGCCGCTCACCCGCATCGGTGCGCACCGCGGTCACCATGGTCGAGTCGGGGTAAAGGTTGCTGGCCCACCTGATCGGACCGGACACCCGGTAGCCGCCGTCGATCGCGGTGGCCGTCAACTCGATGCTGCCGCATCCCGCCCCCTCCTTGAACGCCGACGCCATTCCGGTTACCCCCAGTGTGGTGCCGGCGAGGAGTGGCTCGGCGGCGCCGATACCGAAAGGCGTTGCCGCCGTGAGCAAATATTCCACCGCCATCCGGTGTGCCCATAACGAGAACCCGGTACTCATGCATTCCCCGGAGATCAGCCGGATCACCTCGGCCATCTCGGGGAGGCTGCCGTCGGTGTTGGCGGGTGCGCCCATCCCGAGCAGACCGGCCGCGCCCAACGCGGTGAAGCTGCGGCGGGACTGATGCTCGCCGCGGTCCAGCCCTCCCGCGTGGTCCCGGATGTCCTCCAACAGTCCGACATCCAACTGGCCCGCCGCCGGGTTCATCGTGGCAGTCATGAGACCTCCTTGGCCGAGTGCTTCCATGCGTAGTCGAGGAACTTGCCGTCGAACGTGACGACCACCCTGTCGCCTTCGGGGTGCGGGCGCCGCTGCACGCTCAGCTTAAAGTTGATCGCGCTCATGATGCCGTCCCCGAATTCCTCATGGATGAGTTCCTTGATCGCCGGGCCGTAGACGGCCAGCGCCTCATGGAATCGGTAGATTGTCGGGTCTGTTGCCATGGTCGCATCGGAGGCCCGATACGGCATCAGCTGCAGGACCGCGACCGCCTCGTCGTCGAGGTCGAGCAGCGATGCGACCGTTGACGCCTCGCCGGCGGTCAGCGGGTGCTGCCCGAGCAGCGCCGCGACCGTCCACACCGGGTCTTTGCCGATCGATTCGGCGATTTTCGCCCAGCTCACGCCCCGCTTGGCGCGGGCCACCCTGACGACCTGGGCGAGATCGGTCTTCGTCAATACCGTTGGCACAGCAGCTTCCCCGTCCCGATACCTATTCCGTGGCCAGCGTCGAGTCGACGGTGACCGGGTTGCGGAACGTGTTAACCACGGGTGACCAGGCGACGGCGTTGTCGTGGATCTCCTTGAGGGTCGCCTCGTCGGCGTCTCCGGCCAGCGTCACCTTGCAGCGGACCGCGCTGAAGCCGAGGTGCTTTCCCTCGGGGGTGTCACCCACGCCCCACACCGCGGAGATGTCGATGTCGCCTTCCATCTCGACCTCGATCTTGGTCAAGGTCACCCCGCGGTGCGTCGCATTCGCCAGCAAGCCCACCGACACGCACGAACCCAGCGCGGCGAGGGCCGTCTCGGACGGGTTGGGCGCCGAGTCGTCGCCGAGCAGCGCGGGCGGCTCGCCCACTAGCATCGGCGCCAGGTCGCGGACGTAGGTCATGTTGCGGAACCCGGTCTCGCAGACCGTCTTGGCTTTCAGGGTCTTCTTGCCGGTCGCCGGGTTGGCCCTGGCGGTACACGACAGCTTGTCGAGGCCTTCGGCGTCGATGACGAGCGCGTCGGTCATGTGATCCCTCCGTTTGTGCTGATCTTGCGGCTTCACGGAGTTAGTGCTCGGCGGCGGCCGATGTGTGACGGCGGACGGCTTTGTTTTACCTGACCGACACGATTCCTCACACAGCCGAAACGCGGCACCGTCGAACGGCCGCTCGCGCTCGGCGAGATTTGCTTAGCCGAAGAGGCTTTGCCCGACGTAGTGGCCTTCGGCGGGCGCGGGCGGCACCGCGAAGATTGCTGAGCCGATGTGGCGGACGTATTCGTTCAGCAGATCGTGGGCGCCCAACCGGTTCTGCAACCGAATAAAATCTTGCGGATCTTTTTGATACGAAACGAACAGCAGCCCGGCGTCGAGTTGACCATTGGTATCGAGGCCGTCGGTGTAGTTGTAGGACCGGCGCCGAATCATGATGCCGTCGTTGTTCTCGCGGGCGACCAGGGCGACGTGAGACATCGGATCGATGAGCGGGTTACCGTCGGCGCCCTTGGCTGCGAAGTCGGGGGCATCGAACTCGCCCCTGCCGCTCAGTGGTGCGCCCTCTTCTTTGGTGCGGCCGAAGATGCGCTGCTGGTTGCCGATGCGGTCGACGTCCCACGTCTCGAGGAGCATCCGGATCTTGCGCACCACCTGATACGTTCCGCCGTTCATCCACGGCTGGTCGCTGTCCCGGACCCAGACGAATCGGTCGTACTCGGCATCCGTGACGACGTTGCGGGTTCCGTCCTTGAACCCCATCAGGTTTCGTGGGGTGTGCTGGCCCGGGCCGGCCGAGGCCCGCCCGAATCCCAGCACCGCCCAGGACGGCGAGACGATGTCGCGGCCCAGTCGGGCCAGGTTTCGCACGGCGTGGTAGCAGACTTGCGGGTCGTCGGCGCACGCTTGGACGGACAGATCGCCGCCGCGCAGGCGGGGGTCGAGGTTGTCCCCGTTGAGCGGCGGCAAGTCGGTGAACGCGGCGGGCCGCCGCCCGGCGAGCCCGAACCGATCGCCGAACAGCGACGGTCCCAAGCCGATGGTGACGGTGAGGCCGGCCGGACTCAGTCCGAACGCCTCCCCGGTGTCGATGGGTGGCTGCACGTCGACGCGTGGCTGCACGGTGCCGACGGGCTTACCCTGCTGCAGGATCGCGGCCGCGGCCGACCAGCGCGCCAGTAGCGTTTGCAGCTCGGTGCGACCGGCGCCCGTGGCCAGCGCAAAGGACATGAACTCGGCATAACGCTGTGGCGGCGTGGCGATTCCACCCTGATGCGGCTGACCGTAGAAGGGGTAGCTACGGCGCAAGTCGACGTTGTCGTCATCGCCGCCGGCCGCGCCGACGCCATCGCGTCCGGCCGCCAGTGCGTAACCTGCCACTCCTCCCCCGGCGGCGCCGGTGAGCCCGGCCAACACGGCGCCACCGATCATGCGCCGACGCGAAACCTGCTCGCCTCCATCGGGTTTGGCCGCAGCCTCGCTCACGGTCAGCCCGCCGACACCACTTTTGGGGCAACCGCCGACAGGCTCTGGTGCAGCGGCTGGATGACCGCGGTCAGCTTGGCGGCGTCGGCGGCTTGCAGCGCCGGGGTGTAAGCCCGGAAGCCACCCAACGCGGCCGGATCGCGATATCCATCCAAAGTGGCCAGCACCGTGCGGAATTGGCGGTCGATCTGGCCGACGAGATTGGCGTCGATCTTCTCCAGGCCCGGCCGCAGCGATGCGTAGGCCTGCCGGGCGCCTTCCACGTTGGCGGCAAAGTCGACGAGGTCGATGTGGCTGAAGGCCTCTTCCTCTCCGGTGATCTTGGTGTTCTGGATCTCCTCGACGAGGTCGCTGGCGCCGTTGGCCAAGTCCTCGGGCTTGTACTGCAGGAGGGCGACGATGGCGGTCAACTTGCCCACGTTGCCGACCAATTCGGAGCTGAGGGCCTTCGTGCCAGGCGTGATCCCCCCGCCCTGCCATAGGTCGCGTTCGATGGCGTGGAAGCCCTTCCAGCCGACCTTCGCATCGACTGGAGTGGACTCCCGCATGTCGATCAGGTAGTCGAGGCGCCCCGCATTGTCGCCTACCGCGAAGCCCATCAAGATGAAGCCCTCGACGGCGGACTCCGAACGCTCCCAGAAGACGCGCGCTCTGGCGTAAGCAGCCTTCGCGGCGTCGACGTTGCCCGCCCGCACGGCCGCGTCGAGTGCCTTGACGCCGCCGCCGAGCTGGCCGATCTGCTGGACGACGTACGCGGCGTAGTCCTTCGTGCCCTGGTTGAGGGCGTCGGCCACGCCGCCGGTCGGCCCCACCGCCGCCCTGCCGGTGACCGTCAACGTCTGGTATTCGTCGCTCGCGCCGGGGCAATACAGTTGATACGTGCCGCCGTCGAGGGTCACGGTGAACGAAACCGGGTCCAGCCCGGGGGCCAGGTCCTCCTTCTCGCCGACGATCCGCTCGGCGCTGAGTAACTCGACTTCGCTGATGCCGGGCGCGCTCGTGTTGACGACCGTGAATGTCACGGGGCCGGCGGCGACGTTCGTGCGGTCCAGCCCGCAGGCGTCTTTGCCGCCCCGGTTCGCCAGGGTCACCCTGACGCCGTTTGCGTCGCGGGGTTTCTCCGCTTCCGCGCGGCTCACGTTGCCGCCGGACGGACTGCAGGCGGTCGCTGCGGCGACGACCAAGACCGCTGCCGCCGGCGGTAATCCACGACAGCGTCGCCTTCGGGCCGGACGCCGGTCAGTCATGGGGCCGGCTGCGTCACGAAGTCGATCAGCTCCTCGACCCGGCCGATCAGCTCCGGCTCGAGGTCGTTCCAATCGCGGACCCGGGAACGGATGTGGCGCCAGGCCCTGGCGATGTCCGCCTGGTTCGCGTGCGGCAAGCCGAGCGCGTGACATGCGCCGCGCTTCCACTCGATGTGGCGGGGCACGTCCGGCCAGACCGTCAGGCCCAGCCGCTGCGGCTTGACGGCCTGCCAGATGTCGACGTAGGGATGACCGACCACCAGGGTGTGACTGCCACCCGGCCCCCGTCGAACGGCGTCGGCGATCCGCGCCTCCTTCGAACCCGCGACGAGATGATCGACGAGCACCCCGAGCCGGCAGCCCGGACCGGGGTCGAATTCCGCCACGATGTCCACCAAGTCGTCCACGCCGCCGAGGTGCTCGACGACGACCCCCTCGATCTTCAGGTCCTCGCCCCACACCTGCGCGATGAGCTCGGCGTCGTGGCGGCCCTCGACGTAGATCCGGCTGGCGCGAGCGACCCGGGCGCGAGCGCCCGGCATGGCCACCGAGCCCGACGCCGTTCGTGTCGGGCCCGCCGGCGCCGCACGGCGTGGCGCCGTGAGAATCACCGGCCTGCCCTCGAGCAAATAGCCAGGGCCCAAAGGAAAGCCGCGCACGTGCCCGCGCCGGTCCTCCAGGTCGACCCGTCCGTACTCGACTCGCACCACCGCACCGACGTAACCCGTCTGCGCGTCCTCGACCACCAGGCCGAGCTCGGCTGGGTGCTCGGTCGAGCGGGGCTTGCGCCGGCCCGCGGCAAGGACATCGGTTCCATAGCGATCAGCCACGCGGCAATAGTAGAAAGCCTTGCGGTCAAACGTCGTTACGGCGCGCCCGGGCGCAACGTGGCGAAGATCGCTCGTCACTGCCGACTTTCGCGGACGTGTAAAAAGTGCGTTTTAACTGTGTGGCGTTACTGAGCTGATGGCGTTGCCGATGGTACGTTGCTAGTCGTAAGAACTGCTGCTCACTCTCAAGCGGCGGTGAGCGAGGTGGGATGATGGACCTGGCCCTGTGGGTGTCGAGCATCGTGGCTTTTGTGCGGGCCGGATACCCCGCCGGCATGCCGACGACCGGATATTCCCCCTTGGCAGCCCTGGCTCGCCGACGACTGTGCGACGACGAGATCCGCGCCATCGCAAGCAAACTCATGAAGCGCCAATTCTGGCCGATCAATCCCGTTGATATCGGCGTGGAAATCACCCGGGTCACCAACCAGTTGCCGCTGCCCGCCGACGTCGAGCGGGTCGAACACCGGCTCAATGAGATCCGCTGCGCGCGGGGATAGCCCTCACCGCGGGTTTTGACCCTGCGCAGGCGCGCCCTTCGTCGGGCCGCTGCACGCCGCCAGGTAATCCGGGTGGCTCCACGTCCGCAGAAACTCCTGGTCCGCCTGGGCCAGCGCGTCCACCGCCCCGAGCAGCCCGATGCCCCGGACGCCACCGCCTTCGCAAACCAGATCGGCGCGGGATGTGCTCACGTCGGCCATGGCCGTGCCCCGTTAGCTGATTCGTCGACCGTCGACCCCGAAGAAGTGCAGGTGTCCCGGTTCCGGGTGCAGGCGCACCCGGCTGCCCTTCTCCGGAGGCCGGCGCCCGTCGGCGCGCGCCACGACGGGCTGGTCGATGACCTTACCGGAACCGGTGATTCGGCCATACAGGTAGGCGTCCGCTCCCAGCTCCTCGACCACGTCGACCTCCATCTCGACGCCCTGACCGCCCAGCTCGAAATGCTCGGGACGCACCCCCACGACGACCTCACTCGCGGTATCGGTGAGCTCCCGCGGTATCGGGATGTGCCAATCCCCCAACGACACAGCGGAATCGACGATCGGCAGCGTGAACAGGTTCATCGCGGGCGACCCGATGAACCCCGCGACGAAGACGTTGATCGGGTTGCGGTACAGCTCGCGTGGGGCGGCAAACTGTTGCAGCACGCCATCGCGCAGAACCGCGACGCGGTCCCCCATGGTCATCGCCTCGACCTGGTCGTGGGTGACGTAGACGGTGGTGGTGCCCAGCCGCCGCTGCAGCGCCGCGATCTGGTTGCGGGTCTGCACGCGCAACTTGGCGTCGAGGTTCGACAGCGGCTCATCCATCAGGAAGACCTGCGGGCGGCGCACGATCGCCCGCCCCATCGCCACCCGTTGGCGCTGTCCACCGGAAAGGTCCTTGGGCTTGCGGTCCAGATACGGGTGCAGGTCAAGCAGTTTGGCCGCGTCCAGGACGCGGTCACGAATTTCGGCCTTCGGTGTCTTGGCGATCTTCAGGGCGAAGCCCATGTTCTGCGCGACGGTCATGTGCGGGTAGAGCGCATAGTTCTGGAAGACCATCGCCACGTCACGGTCCTTCGGATCGACGGTGGTGACGTCGCGATCGCCGATCCTGATGCGACCGGAGTCCAGCGTTTCCAGCCCGGCCACCATCCGCAGGGACGTCGTCTTGCCGCATCCGGAGGGGCCGACCAGGACGACGAACTCTCCGTCGCCGACTTCCAGATCGAGGCTGTCCAATGCTGGGCGATCCGTCCCGGCGTAGCGCCGCGTCGCTTGCTCGAAAGTTACTGAGGCCATGCCTTATCCGTTGAGTCCCGAGACGGCGATGCCCCTGACGAAGGACCGCTGCGCGAGGGCATAGATGAGCACCAACGGCAGCATGATCAGCATCGACGTCGCCATGATGATCGGCCAGCGCGCGACGTATTCGCCCCGCAGTCGTACGAGGCCGAGGGTCAGCGTGGCCAGGCTGTTGCGCTGCAGCATCAGCAGCGGCCACAGGAAATCGTTCCAGACGTTGACCCAGGTGAGCACCGCGAGCACCATGACCGCGGGACGGGCGTGGGGCAACAGGATTCGCCAGTAGATCTGCCATGGCGAACAACCGTCGAGTATCGCCGCCTCCTCCAGGTCGGTCGGGAGCGTCCGAAAGAACTGACGCATCAGGTAGGTGCCGAAAGCGCTGCCGAACAGGCCCGGCACGATCATGGACCAGGGTGTGTCGACCCACCCGACGGTCCGCATCAGGATGAACTGCGGTATCACCGTCACGGTCAGCGGCACCATCAGCGTGCCCAGATACAGCACGAACAGCGTATCGCGTCCGCGAAACTCCAATCGCGCGAACGCGTACCCGGCCAACGAGCAAAAGAAGACCTGCCCGGCGGTCACACACCCGGCGTACAGCACGGTGTTGAAGAACATCCGCGCGAAGGGCATCAACGAGAACACCTCGGTGTAGTTCGACCACCGCGGATGCGCAGGCAACAGCTTCGGCTCGGTGATCTCACCTTCCCGCTTCAACGAGCCCGATACCGCCCAGGCGATCGGGAACAACCAGCACCAGGCGATGGCGATCAGCGCGGTGTAGACCAGGACTCCCCGGACGACGTTGCGCGTGAACAAGCGCTCAGCTGAGGCCACGAGAAGTCTCCCAGGACCGTTGCCGAGTGATTCGCAGCTGCACCACGGTCAGCACCAGCAAGATGGCGAACATCACCCACGCCAGTGCGGACGCGTACCCGAATTCCAGGAACGAGAACGCGTGCTGGAACAGCATGATGCCCAGGACGTACGTGGCGGTTTCGGGCCCGCCATTCGCGCCGTTGAGGACGTAGACCATGTCAAAAGCCTGGAACGCGTGGATGATCGAGATGACGCCGACAAATGATATCGACCCGCGGATCAGCGGCACCGTGATGAACGTGAACTGCCGTATCTCGCCCGCCCCGTCAATTCGGGCCGCCTCGTAGACGGTCTCGGGAACCCCCTGCATCGCCGCGAGCAGGATGACGGTGGCGAATGGCACGCTGCGCCACACGCTGACGATGCAGAGTGACGCCATGGCCCACCGGGGTTCGACCAGCCACGGCACCGGACCGATCCCGACCCAGCCCAGCATGATGTTGAGCAGTCCATTGTCGGTGTTGAACACGAACTGCCAGACGACCGCCATCACCACCGACGAGATGGCCAGCGGCAGAAAGACAATGGTACGGAAAATGCCGATGCCTTTGACCTTGCGGTTCAGCACGCCGGCCACGACAAGGCTGACGACGATGGTCGGCACGACCGTTCCGAGCGTGAAAATGACGGTGTTGCGGATGGCGATGAGGAAGAGCGGGTCGGAGGTGAAGAGCTCCTGAAAGTTCTTCAGGCCCACGAACTTCGGTGGCGTGAAGACGTCCCACCGCTGAAAGCTCATGTAGAGCGAGAATCCCAGCGGGAAAAGCATGAACAGCGCGACGGCCGCCAGGTTCGGCGCCACGAAGAGGCGGCCGGCCCGGGCGCGGCGTCGCCAAGGGCCCGCGCCCTTGGCGGGTTTGCGGGTGGCGGGGCCGATGTCGATCGACGTCATGGGGTGCGCAACACCTCGTCGATGGCGGGCGACAGGGCCGCCAGCGATGTGGCGGGCCGCGATCCGCGCAGCACGGGCCCAAAGCTGCGGTCCATCAAGGCGACGATCTTCTCCCACGCCGGGGTGACCGGCAACCCCTCGGAGTAGGCCGGGCCTTGCGTCAGCACGGCGAGGTTGCCGACGTTGCGGTGTGCAGCGGCGAATCCGGGCGAGTCGAGTGCGGATTGCAGTACCGGAACGAAGAGGCTGGACTCACCGATCAACGCCTGCCCGACCGGGCCGGCCGCGAACTTCACGAATTCCCATGCTTGTTCCTTGCGTTGACTGCTCGCGGAGATGGCCAGTCCGGTGGAGCCGATGTTGGAGTGCGCGGCCTGTCCCTGCCGTCGGGGCCCAACCGGCAACGAGGTGACATCGAAGTCCAGGCCGTCGGCCCGGATGAAGGTCTGGTATCGCCAGTGGCCACCCATCGCCATGGCCGCCTTGCCCGCCGCGAACAGGTCCGGCGTCGACATCGACTGGACGTCGGAGGCGTTGGGCGCGACCTTGTGCTTGTTGGCCAGGTCGGCGTAGAACTGCACCGCCTCCGTGAACGCGTCGTCACCGAAATTGAAGTGGGTCGGGTTCTTCAGCGGGGTGGACCACGGCACGCCGTTGTTCATGGCGAACAGCCCGGCCGAGTAGTACGAAACGAACATGTTCACGAACCCCCATTGGGTGGCTCGCCCAGTTCCGCTTCGCTTGGTGAGCGCGGTGGCGGTGTCCAGGAATTCGGCGAAACTCCATGGCCGTTGCCACGAACTGGGCGGCGGCGGCACCCCCGCCTCGGCGAACAGCCGCTTGTTGTAGAACAGGTAGTTGCCGGACCATTGCTCCGGAAGCGCGTACTGGCCACCGTTGTACGTGAAGGTGTCATACAGCGCCCCGATGCCATCGGACTTCAACTCGGCCGCGAAGGCGTGATCGCGGGACAGCATCGTGTTGAGGTCCAGCAGCACACCGCGGGCGGCCAACTCGGCATAGCTCAGGTCCCACGCCATCAACACGTCCGGGCACTTGCCGCCTGCGCAGAACGTCGACAGCTGCTGCATCACGCCCGGGGCCGAAAGCACCGGGCGCACCTTGATGTCGGGGTGGCGCCGCGTGAACTCGTCGACGATGCGAATCCTGGCATCGCGTTCGTCGGGGTTGGCCGCGAAGAAGAACGTCAACGCGTCCTCTTCTGGAGCGCAGCCTGCGGCCCATGGCGCGATCGATGCCGCCGTGAGCGCGCCGGCGCCGCGCAGCAGGCCGCGCCGCGCGAAGGGCTTATCGAGCATGGTCCTTCCGTTCTCGCCCCGTTGCCGGCCGCCCCGCCGGCGGCGTCTGATGTCCTTGGTACCCGATGCGGCTGTGGTGTTGCTGGATGGCCCCGCCCGGGAGCGCCAGAACGGCCGACTCGATACGCTCACGATCCCCGGTGATGTCGATCGCGTGGACGCGGTCATCGGCCGTCCAGGGCAATCAGCAGCAGCACCTCCGCGTGACCGTGTGGCGCTATCACGATGCCCGGTGCCGGCGCGGGCCCGCCGCGCGAATCGGCGGGTCTCCTCGGCGAGGAGACCTCAGGTGCCGCCGGTCCGCGTCGAAGCACCGCGCGAGATCGGCCAGATTTTTATGGGCGCTCATCGGTCACGTTTTCCGCAGAGGAACCGTCAAGAGAATGACCGCGTCCATCGAGCCCTCTGTTGCGAAGGAGGCCAGCACCATGACCCTATCGATTGTGCGCCGCGGAATGCGCGGCGATCGTTCGGCTCGCCGCCGCAAAACCGACTGCGCGGCAAGGGTTTGACAACGATGAACACCGCATACGTCGTGATCACCCTGTTCACCGCCGCCATCACCGCCGGGATCGCCGTGGCCGATCTCGTGCCGGCGAGGTTTGTCTTGGCCAACTCGGCCGAAGTCGGAGTGCCTCGGTCGTGGCTGCCGGCGCTGGGGACGCTCAAGCTGGCCGGGGCGGCCGGGCTGGTCGTCGGGGTAATCGGTCTGCGCGCCTTGGGAATCGCGGCCGCTACCGGCCTGGTGTTGTTCTTCGTCGGCGCGGTCGTGACACACCTGCGGGCGCGAATCCTCTACAACATCGCGTTTCCCGGCGCCTACCTGTGCCTGTCGGCGGCCACGCTGGCGTTGACCGTCGGGCGCTGAACCGCTCTAGCTGGGCAAACGGTCCTTGACGAGTTGGTCTTGTTTGTTGGCCATGTCCAGCACGACGTCCCGCGGGGCGGGGTCGTTGGGTGGGCTGTCGAACTCCAGGTCGACGCCCACCCTGCCCTCGGCGAAGGTCACATAGGTCACCGATTTCGAGTTGTCGGGCGATGTCCCCACCGCGATCAGACCGTTGGTTCCGACCTCGAAGGGCTGCGGGGCGCCGGTGACGTACTTGCCGAACGATTGGGCGCGCTCTTTCGCCTGCTGCGCGGCGGTCGCCGGGTCGGTGAAGACGACGACGACGTCGTCGATGCTGCGCGTGCGGGGCGGGTTGGTGAAAGTCACCCCGGCTCCGGCGATGCCGCCGGGATTCTGCGTGGGGGGACCCGTGGTCGCGACGTCGATGCCGACGTCGCTCGCCTGCAGCAGGAGGTACGTGTAGTCGCCGAGTGGCGCCACACCCGACGGTGGGGCGCTCGACGTCGTCGACGCCGCGGAGCTCGAGGGTGTCGTCGAGGTCGACGACGTCGCTTTCGACGAGCTTGAGGACGCAGCGGTGTCGCCCTTACCGCCGCAAGCCGTGACAATACTCAGCGCGGCGGTGACCGCCATTCCCACGCCGAAGATTCGCACCAGACTCATCGTCGCCTCCCTTCGGGGACAGCTATTTCTACGGCACCGGCCAGCGCGGGGGCAATAGGTCGGCGCGACCTTTGAGCAAATTTGGTGGCGCGCGCGGGGCGGCGTGCCCGTCAGGCCGGAAAATACCGGATTCGGTTGATAGCGTTTGTCCGCCGCGTCATGTCGGCGAACATGATGGCGCGCCCGCGAGTCGAGGTCAGCGAAACCGCCACGGCGGTGCCGGCACCGATCATCTTGGTGCTGCGGGCGCAGTCGAGCCGCTCGACGAGTTCGGCTACGGCAAGTGGGTCGTTATCACCCAAAGTTATTGCGTTGCTTGATGTTAAGGAACGCAAGGCGGCCTGCTGGTCGCCCTTGGCGATGGCATCGACAAAGGCACGCACCATCCTCTTGCCACGCGCGCCGACCCGCCGGAATCCCGCCATGAAGCCCACCGTGCCGCGCAGCCGCTGATTGCTCAACAGGCTGCCGGACAGTTTGAGGCCGGGCGAGACCGCGCGTGGTCCGGTTCGGAGGAATTGTCGCATCATGGCCGGCAGTTCCCAGTACGCCCGCAATTCGCCAATGCGCCAGTCGCCGTCGGTCTCTCGCATGTCGTAGCGCAGGAGCGCGGGGATGTACATGGTGGCGCCGGCGCCCATGGCGACTTCGAGCTCGAGGTCGCGCAGAACCGCGGTGCCGAAGACGACGTCGAGATCGCGATGGAATTTGATATCGCGCGGACCGATGAAGGTGTCATAAAAACGGCCGATCTGTTCGCGCCCGACGTGCGGCCGCGAGCCGACCGGATCCTCGACGCGGCCGTTGTCGGTGAACAGCCCCACCCAACCGGCGCGGTCGTGCGCGGCGGCCGCCCGCGGCGAGCGCTCGACGGCAGCGAGGAGGCGTTCCCGCTCCCGCGCCACGCCCATCACGGACCCCCGACCAGCTCGACGCCCGCGGACCGCAGCTGGGCCAGCGCTTGCGCGGCCGAATCCGCGGCCACGGCCGCGGTGAGGTCCACCAGCACCCTGGTGGACAGGCCCGCCCGCGCGGCGTCCTCGGCCGTCGCTCGCACACACTGGTCCGTGGCGATGCCGGCCACGTCGACTTGGTCCACCCCATGCCGCCGCAACCAGTCCAGCAGCGGGGTCCCGTTCTGGTCGACGCCCTCGAACCCGCTGTATGCCGCGGCGTAGGCGCCCTTGCGGAAGACCGCCTCGATCCGGCTGGTGTCGAGGTCGGGCCGAAAGTCCGCGCCCGGGCTGCCGGCGATGCAGTGCGGCGGCCACGTCGACGAGTAATCCGGCCGGTCGGAGAAGTGGTCACCCGGCCGAACGTGAAAATCCTGGGTTGCTACGACGTGCTGGTAGCCCGGCTCGCCGCTCAGATAGTCGTTGATGGCGGCCGCCACGGCGGCGCCGCCGGGCACCGGCAGCGAGCCGCCCTCGCAGAAGTCGTTTTGCACGTCGACGATGATCAACGCCCTCACGGGTCTCACCCTAACGGTGCCGCCCCGTACGGCGCTCAGCTGCGCATATGGGCCGGGCGGTTTGTTCGCCAACCAGTCGGGTAATCCCCCGGCCATGGTGATCCGGAGAATCGCGCGCCCATTGCTTTCAGTTGCCTTCATCGGCCAAGGAGTCAATTCCCTGCTCAACCCCAAGTCGGCTGCGGCGGCTGCCGCGCCGGCGGTGGATGGTTTGCAGGCGCTGCCGAATTCCGTGAGCGGCAACATCCCGAGCGACCCCGAGACGTTCGCGCAAATCAACGCCGCTGTTCAGATCGGTGGGGGCCTGCTGCTGGCCACCGGCAAGCTGCCGCGCATCGCCTCGGCGGCGCTCGCCGTCACCGTGCTGCCTGCCAACCTCGGGGCGCACTCGTTCTGGAACGAAAGCGACCCGCAGGCCAAAGCGCAGAAGCGCCAGCAGTTCCTCACCGACCTCAGCCTGCTGGGCGGGTTGCTGATCGCGTCGGCCGACACCGCGGGCAAGCCGTCACTCGGATGGCGCGGCCGCCGCGCGGCCGAACGGCTCTCCGAGCGAGTGTCGTCGGCGCTGCCCGGCTCCGACGACGGCTTCGATACGGACTTATCGGAGTTGGGCGAGAAGATCGTGCATGGCCTGCAGATCGGCGCCGAGCGTGGCCGCGAATTGGCGAGCACCGCCGCGGAACGGGGGGCGCCGTACGCCGAGGCCGCGCTCGAACGGGGCCGCGAATTCGCCAGCACCGCCGCCGATCGAAGCAAGCCGCTGGCCAAGAAGGCGCGCAAGCGCGGCGAAGAGCTCGCCGAAGAGGCGGCCGAACGCGCGGCGCCGCTGGCCAAGAAGGCGCGCAAGCGCAGCGAAGAGCTCGCCGACGAAGCCGCCGACTGGGCCGCACCCCTGGCGAAGAAGGCGCGCAAGCGCAGCGAGAAGCTGGCTAAGAAGGCGCGCAAGCGCGGCGAAGACCTGGCCAGCACGGCGTTGGATCGCGGCGAGGACCTCGCCGAGACCGCCCGGGCGCGTGGGACCTACCTGGCCGAGACGGCCCGCGCACGAGGCGGCTACCTGGCCGACACCGCCCGCGACCGACTCGGTGAGCAGGTCCAGGCCGGACGGCGCAAGCTGTCCTGACCGTCAACCGCGGCTTAGGAAGGCGTCGATGATCCCGTCGACGCCCTGACCGACGTCGACGATCGCGCCGGCCTCGTCGGCGCCGAGCGGCTGCAGCGCGTCGAACTGCGAGCGCAGCAGCGCGGGCGGCATGAAGTGACCGGTGCGGGCGGCCAGCCGAGCGCCGATGAGTGCGGGTGAGCCGGCGAGGTGCAGGAATTCGACCTCCGGGCAGTGCGTGCGCAACTGGTCGCGGTACTTGCGCTTCAACGCCGAACAGCTGACCACACCGCCGTCGCGGTGGCCGGCCAGCCATTCGCCGACCTTGTCCAGCCATGGGCGGCGATCGTCGTCGTCGAGCGGTTCGCCCGCGGCCATCTTGGCGATGTTGGCCGGCGGGTGCAGGGCGTCGGCGTCCACGAACGGCACCCCCAAGCGTTGCGCGAGCGCCACTCCCACGGTCGACTTGCCCGATCCTGAGACGCCCATCACCACGACGGGCGCCGGTCCGCTCATTCGGACCGTGCGCCGAGATTGCGGTTCCACTCCATCCAGCCGGCCCCGCGTCGGCCGTCGGCCGTCTCGACGGTGACCCAGGCCCGCGGGAATTGGCTCACGCGCCCGTCCGCGGCGGTCAGGAGCACCGGCGCGTGGCCGTGGACCTCGACGTCCGCGGTGATCCCGCCGGGGTTGAGGTTCAGCGTGGCGTTATGGGGTAACCCATTGGCGCCGAAGCACTCTCGCGATTCCACGGTCTCCAGATCGGTGACCGTGCCGTCGGCATCCTGGGCGTAGCCGATGCTGAACGCCGGCGCCCCGGGGATCCGGATGTTCACCCCGTGCAGATGCGTGCCGTCGTCAAGGTGCAGGGCGCTCCACAGCCAGTCCATGCTCCACCAGTCGCGCACGCCCCAGGAGTGATCGCGCTGGCCGGCGACCGACTCGAGGCGATAACTGGCGTCGTCGACGGTGACCGTGCCCGACACCGTGCACGGAATCTCGTAACGCGTCGTGAGGCGGTACTCGTACGGCACGCCGTCGGTGGCCCACACCAAGCTCATGGTCATCTCGACGGGGGTACCCGGCTCCCCGCGCAACAGCGCCGACGGGTCGGAATACGCCTGGGCCCGCGCACGCAGGTCGACGCGGTAAGCCTGCAGCGGCGTGGTGGCCGAGTGGGCGAGTTCGACGGCGTCGGTGCGCAATTCCCACGGGTCCGAAGGCAGCGGCACCTGCGCGTCGACGGCGACGGTCGGCATGCCGGGACCGCACAGCAGCGCGTGCACCCATGCCTTCTGCTCGTTCGCGATCAGGCCGAGGCGGAACCAGCCACCCAATCCCTGTGCGACATCGGCGAAGTCGGAGTACCAGCTCTCGCTCCACAGCGGCTCGGCGGTCGGAGCGTGCGCGAGTTCGTCCTCCTCCGTGGGCCGCAGGGGCTCGGGCGTCTGGGCGGCCGGCAACGTCGCCAGCGCGTCGGTGTCCAGCACGTGGTCACAGTGCCGTTGCAGCATGGTCATGAACATCCGGTCGCCCCGCTCGGTGCGTTCCACCAGCATCGAGGAGACGATCGCCATCATCACGCCGAAAAAGCTCTGCCTGCGGACACCTTCGGTGACGTCGGCGAGCGACAGCGGCGCCGCGGGGCCCAGCGCGTGGTGGTAGGCCCGCAACAATGCGTCGTAGTACTCCCGACGATCCTGTGTCGGCAGGGCGCAGCCGAGGAAATAGGAGAGATCGGTCAACGCCGGGCCCCACGAAACCGTCTGCCAGTCAACGACCGTCAACGGGCGGTCCGCCCCGGCGGTGCCGAACAACAGGTTGTCCAGCCGGTAATCGCCGTGCATCAGGCCCTGGATGCGGTCCGGCGCCCCTTCCTGGGCCAGGTATCCGTCGAAGGACGCGACCAGGCGTTCGCACACCATGCGGTGCTCCGGTGCGATCTGGTCGCCATAACGGTCGATGAAGCCCGCGTAGAGCGGGGCGATCATCGCCTGGTTGAGCGGCGATTCCCGGTCGAGCCACGGCGCCTCGGCAAGCGCAGCGTCGCCGAGCAGCGGTCCGTGCAGCCGCCCCAGCTCGACCACACCGAGCTGGGCCTGTTCGGCTGTGGCACCGGTGATTTCGTCCCCGACGACCGCCGGCCCGGCATCGCCGAGCAGAAGATCGAACGCCCCCGTCGAGGTGTCCACGGCGGCGTGGTAGCAGGGCGCTATCGGGCCGCCCAGGCGCGGCGCGATGTCGGCGTAGAAACGCACCTCGCGCTCGTAAAGGCCGAGCGCCAGCCCGGTTTGCCGGCTCACCGGGTCGGTCGCCGCGACCTTGAGGACGACCGACTCGGGTCTCCCGGGCGTCGCGGCGCCATCGGCGTAGCCGAGCCGGACGCGGTAGCACTCGCTCATCTGCCCAGTGCCGATGCGTTCTACGGAGAAATCGGCGACGGGCCCCGCGCCGACCGCCGTTTCCAGCCATGCGGCGGTGAGGTCGGCGGGCCGTTCGATGACTTGTGCGGTGTCGGCATGCATGAGGGTCAGCGTGCCAGCTCACCGCGCCAGGGAGAAGCCGTCCCAGGCAATCCGGCGGTGTGGGTGTGGGTCGAACTCGACGCGGCTCTTACGGTCGAAGACCATGACGGCGCGGTCGGCGGTGGTGTAGGTGGGCCAGTCGTCGCCCGGCGCGCCCGTGTGGCTGAAGGATCGCCACCGCCGTTGCACCTGGTTGCTGACCCGAAGGGCGGCGCGCCGGTCGGCGGCGGCGGTCAACAGGGCGCCGAATCGGGTGCGATAGACGTCGAAGACGGCCAGCAGCTCGGTGGCATGGGTGGCGCCCAGCCCCGACCAGCGCAGCGTGCGGGGCGCGTAGTCGTACCGGTAGAGGTAGGTGGGTGCGTGGGCGCTGTGCGCCTCGGCGATCTGCCAGGCGGCCGAGCCGAAGGCGAAGTCGCCGCCGAGCTGGATACACGCCGACGGTGCGGGATAGTCCGGGTAGGCGGAGGTAATGCGTTCGCGCGCAGCCGGTTCCGTGTCGGCCAGCAGCTCCTCGATCATGGCTTCATTGGTCGGCAGCATCTTGAGGAAGCGGGTGAACAGCCGTCCCTCTTCCGCATTGGTGCCGACGATGAGCGGCACCCTGTGCGCCCTGCCGCCGCGCATCGCCTCCACCGGATCGGTGGGCACGACGTCGTCGCCGGCGACCGGGCCGATCGGAAAGGCGCCCAGCCTGTCCTCCATGCCCTGGTCGATCAGCCGGTGTTGGGTGTCCACCAGTTGCGCCGGGGACGCCTGCATCAAGACCTTGGCGGCGTTCTCCGGGCGAGCGCCCAGCAGCTCGGCGAAGCGCGTCGCGAATTCCGCCGCGGTCTCTCGCGAGCGAACCATGCCGGAGGCCGGGCTCTCCGAAATGGCCCGGGCGAAGAGGCCTTCGGCGGCGGGCACCGCCAACAGGGTGGCGGTGATGTGCGCTCCGGCGCTCTCCCCGAAGATGGTGACGTTGTCCGGGTCGCCACCGAACGCGGAGATGTTGTCTTTGACCCAGCGCAACGCCATCACCAGGTCGCGCAGGAACAGGTTGCTGTCGATGGTGATGTCCGGGGTCGAAAGGGACGACAGGTCCAGGCATCCCAACGCGCCCAGCCGGTAGTTCACCGATACGTATACGCAACCGCGGCGCGCCAATGCGGCGCCGTCGTATAGCGGCGTGGCCGAGCTGCCCAGGATGTAGCCTCCGCCGTGAATGAAGACCATCACGGGCAGCGGCTCTTCGGCGGGGCCCTCGGGGGTGACGACGTTGAGGGTCAGGCAGTCCTCCCCCATCGGCTGATAGCGGCCTCCAAGACCCGACCAGCCGAGCATGGTGTAGCGGCGCTGCTGGGGTGCGCAGTTGGCGAAGCCGTGGCAGTGCCGCACACCCGACCACGGCTGTGCCGGGTGGGGCGCGCGGAATCGCAGCGGCCCCACCGGCGGCCGGGCATACGGGATGGATCGCCAGCGGTGGACGCCGTCGCGAGTGAAACCTTCCACGGTGCCGATGGTCGTGCGTGCGCGGACGGTGCGCTGATGCATAACCCGACGTTAGCCGACATGACGGGCGTAACGCGCGCGCAGCGCCTTATTTGCGGGCATGGCGGTTTAGCCTGACTGCATGCGGATCGTCGCGCTGCTCGCAGCGTCGTCACTGGTCGCCGGCTGCTCCCACACGGTCGGCGGCCAGTCTCAGCAAACTCAGACGCCGACGAGCGCCGTCTCCTCCCCGTCCGGGAGCAAACCGCCGGCCCCCTCGGCGGCGCCGGCGGCCGGGGCCTCGATCTCCGACGTCATCGCGTGGGTCGAGGCCGGCCATCCCGCCGACCCCGGTCGTTATCACAATGCGATTCGCGACGGTGCGGCCACGCCCCTCGGCAACGACGTCGCCTTCACCGCCGCCGCCGGCAAGGCATCGTGCACGACCGATTCCAAGCACACGGGGCCCGCCCTGCTATGCCTGGTGAGCCTGACGAATCCGCCGCCCGAACCCACGACCTCCTACGGCGATTGGCAGGGCGGTTGGGTGACCTTCGACGGGGTGAACCTGCAGGTGGGTGCGTCGCGTGCCGACCCCGGTCCATTCATCAACGGCAACGGTTCGGAGCTGGCGAACGGTGACTCGCTGTCATTCGGCGACTATCGCTGCCGGGCCGATCCCGACGCGGTGTACTGCGTCAACTACGCGCACCAGTCCGCCGCACGGCTGGGTCCCGCGGGCGTCGACCCGTTCGGCTGCCTCAAGCCGGCGCCGGCGCCGGACGGCGTCGGCACGGCGTTCAGTTGCTGATCCCCTGGGAGGCGATGGTCACCAACTGACCGGAAGTTCTTTCATGCCATAGATGTTGGCGTCTTTGAACCTCAGTTCCGCCGGCGATACCGCGAGTTTGAGCCCGGGTAAGCGGCACGCCAGCGTGGCGAACGCCACCTGCATCTCGACGCGGGCCAGGTTGGCCCCGATGCATTGATGCACCCCATAACCGAAGCCCAAGTGTCCGCGGGTGTTCCGGTCGACATCGAACGATTCCGGATGGTCGACGAACTCGGCGTCCCAGTTCCCGGCGAGCAAGCTCATAACGACGTACTCCCCGGCGCGAATCAGCTGATCGCCGATCATCAGATCCTCGGTCGCCACGCGATCGACCTGGCTGTGCACAATGGTGAGGTACCTCATGAGCTCTTCGACGGTGCTGGCGATGACGGCCGGGTCTTCCGTCCGCCCGAGTCGCTCGAACACCTCCGGATGTTCCAGCAGCGCAACAGTTCCCAACGAAATCATGTTGGCGGTGGTTTCATGGCCGGCCTGCATCATGATCACGCTGTTCATGGCCGTAGTGGTGTGGTCGAGTTGGCCGGTCGCCACGTATTCGATGAGCAGGCGACTGATCAAGTCATCGCCGGGTTCGCACGCTTTGCGGTGCACCAACTCCTCGATGTAGGCGTACATGGCCCCGAACGCCTGACCCTTTTCCTCGTCAGTGGATCCCTGGTCGAGCCCCTTCGTGGTGTTGCGCTGGAAGAGTTCGAGGTCCTCGGGCGGGACCCCCAGCAACAGTGCGATCACCATCGACGGCACCGGCAAGGCGAATTCACGCACCAGATCGGCCGGCCCACCCTGGGCGATCATCTCCCCGAGGTAGTGGTCGACCATGTCCTGAATCTGCGGCCGCATCGATTCGCAACGCCGAAAGGTGAAGTTGCTCGTCATCATGCGGCGCAACCGGTGATGCTCGGGATCGTCGATCCGCGCGAACATCACCGCGACGTTGTTGTCGGCGTCGGTCGGCAGGATCGAGTCCGGAATCGTCTTCGCGGATAACCGCGGATCGACCAGCGCCGCCCTGATGTCCTGGTAACGGCTGACCACCCAGACCTGGTTGCCCTGAAACATCGCCCGCCGCAGTCCGGGCTGTTCGCGCCACTCCGCGAACTCGAGCGGCGCCGCGAGCGGACAGTGCGTCGGCCGAGGAAGGGGCAGCACTGGGAGCTCTGCGTCGGAGAAGGATTCGGAGGCTTCGAAAGTTATTGACATGACCCGTGTTTCTGACTACGTCTCAGCTGTCTGCCAGTTTGTAGAGGGTAGAGCCCGGATAGTTGCTACTACTCGTCCCACATCAGGCCGCGCATCGTCGCGGACAGTGGGATGTCCTCCACACCGATCAGCCCCTGCGGCGCGCGGCACACCCAGTCGATCGCATTGACGGCGCGGCCCGCCGTCGAGATGCAGCCGGCATCCGTGGAGTCGAAAAGGGGGTGAGAAACGTGGGTGTTGATTTCCACCCGTGGTTCGCCCTCGACGACGACGCGGTGTACGCCGGTGTGCCCCTCGGGCGGGAACTCCCAGCCTGGCGCGGCGGCCTGGGTGAGCCTGGTGACGTGCTCGAGGGTGATCACCGGCTTGTCGTCGCGGATGCCCTCGGTCGCAAAGCGCACGGCGGCCATGTGCCCGGGCTGCACCGTCATCATCGTGCATTCGATTCGCTCGGGCGTGTACCAGGGTTCGACGCGCTGGCGCACGTCATCGAGCTTGATGTCGAGATTGTCCGCGAGGCTGCGGACTTGACCGCCCCACATCGACACGATCACGCCGGGCAGGAACATCATCGGCGGGTCGTCGTCCGGAGCAGTCCCGAATCCCATTGCGGTACCCGTGAACTCGGCGTCGTCATAGTTTCCATAGTCGAAAATCTCCTGCACCGTGATCGACGAGACGCGGGTGGTCAGGCTCACCGCCGAGTGCACCAGCGTGTCGCCGGAGAAGCCGGGGTCGATGCCGTTGATGTACAGCGACGTGTTGCCGGCCGCACAGGCACGCTCCAACGGCTCGCGCAGCCAGTCGTCGGCGTGGCGAGGAGTGACGAGCCAGACCATCGACGTGCCAACGACGTTGGTCCCCGCGGCCAGGAACTTGGCCATCTGCTCGATGGCTTCCATCGGCCGAGTCTCACCTTGAGACGTGTAAACCACACAGTCGGCGCCGAGGGCGACCAGCGCGTCGATGTCGTCGGTGGCAACGATGCCGGTTGATTTGTCCAGTCCGCACAGCCGCGCCGCGTCCTGACCGATCTTTTCCGCGCTGGCGGCGTGCACGCCGACCAGTTCGAGATCCGGCCTGCCGATGATCGCCCGCAACGAGTGCCGACCCACGTTTCCGGTGGAGAATTGAATGACTCTGCGCACGGTTACCCTCGCCCTTCCAGCGGTTCCGCCGACCCATCATGACGCGTTCGAGCGCATCGCAGGTCAGTAATCGGGTATTGGCAACGGGGAATTGTTCGAATCGATGCCGCCGTCGACGTGGAAGGTCGCGTTGGTCGCGTAACAATCGCGCGTGCAAAGATACACCGCGAGCCGCCCGAGGTCCTCGACGTCGCCCAGCCGGTGCAGCGGGGTGGCCTCCTGCATCTTCTCCAGCGATCCCGGCATCAGATCCAGGCTGCCCTTCAGGCCGTCGGTGGCGAACGACCCTAGGGCGATGGCGTTGACGCGAATCTTTGGGGCCAGTTCCTGCGCCATGGCTCGAGTGAGCGCTTCGAGGCCGCCCTTTGCGACGCAATAGGCGGTCAGCGCCCGGATGCCGAACCGCGCCGAGCCCGACGAAATATTGATGATCGAACCGCGCCCGGCGGTGAGCATGTGCGGGGCGGCGAGCTGGCTCATGATGAAGGCCGACGTCACACACCAGTCGAAGGTGTGCCGAAAGTCCTCATCGGTGATGTCCAGAAATCGTGCGTAGGTCGACCCGCCGACGTTGTTGACAAGAATGTCGATGCGCCCGAAGCGCTCCATGGCCGTATTCACGACCCGCTCCCCGTCCGGACGGCTCATCGCGTCCGCGACGAGCGGCAGCCCGTTGCCGCCGGCGGCCTCGATACCGTCAATCGTTCCGACGATATCCGCCTCGGTGCGCGCCGTGCCCACGATTGAGGCGCCAGCCTCCGCCAATACCCGCGCAATGCCTGCCCCCACGCCCTTCCCGGCGCCGGTGACGATCGCGACCTGTCCGTCCAAGCGGAACTGCTCCAAGGCCATGCCGGGCTCCTTCGGCGCCGTGTGACGGTGCGCCGTTCAATCTATGAACCTTGCTGACTTAAGTCAATATGATTCCGATTTCATGCTTGGAACGTACGCGCGTGACTGAATTGATGGCCAAGTAATGCAGGCCATTCTGAGCGGAACGCGGCATACTGGTCAAGGTAGCGCTGAAACTCATGCATGAGTTGGGTCAATTTGTAAGGATCGAAATGGCTGTGACAGACCGGCTGTCCGCGCGAGAGGCAAAGCGCCTGCAGACACGGGAGCGATTGATGGGCGCCGCAATCGCCGAGTTCGCCCGTGCCGGGATGGCCAAAGCGGACGTCAGCGCCATCGTGGCCGCCGCAGGCGTCGCACACGGGACGTTCTTCTTCCACTTCCCCACCAAGGAGCATGTGCTGCTGGAGTTGGAGCGTCGGGAAGAGGACCGGATCGCCAAGCAGTTCGCGCAATTCTTGAAGTCCAAGCACGATCTTGCTTCCGCGCTGAATGAGGCGGCTCGACTGGTGATCGGATTGGAACGCCGACTGGGCGATATGCTCTTCAATGACTTTCTCGCGCTGCATTTCTCCCAAACCCGTCCGCCAACCGAAGACGGCAGGGATCATCCGCTGATCGTCCTGGTCGCCCAGGAGATCGCACAGGCGCAAGAACGCGGCGAGGTTGACCCTGACGTCAGCCCCATGAACAGTGCGGTGTTCTTCCTGCTCGGCCTCTACTCCCTGTTGATCACGACCAATCACTGGCCGACGGGCCGCGCATTGTTGGAGGATTACGTCGCTCGGACGTTGCGGAGCATGCGGCCCTGAGGCGGGGGCGTCAAGGGCGTATCACGCCGCGCACCAGCCGAAATCCGGTGTGGGACAGGGCATATCAACGATGTAGGGCCTGACTTGTGTCAGTTATGGAGCCCGGGATCTTCAGTGGATGGCCATCCACCGGGCCGGCAGAACAGCGAGATTCAGTGTATTTCTGAGCTTTCGTTGGCGCAGCCGCAGGTATCTATCGGCACCTGCGGCTCGCTGCGTCCATAGTATGCTGACTACAGTCAGCCTGTTATAGTGCAGACGCCGATCCAATCAGCGTCGATGACGGGGAGGGTTCGTGAATCCGCCGAAGCTGGACCGCGATGCTCGTACCGCCACCCACTCGACCGCGCCAGCCTCAGGTCTGACCATCGACGAGCACATGGAGCGGTCGCAACTCGCCCAGCGCCGGGCCGACAAATGGCTCATCTCCGGGAGTCTCCTGATCGGCACCGCGGCGCTGGGGGTCTTCGGGTTGCCGCTGTTTCTTTGGGGAGTCCGGTTGCTGCGCCGGGCCCGGCGAGACGGCCTCTCCGTACGGCCGATGTTGGTCACGTTGCTCGGCTATCTGGTCATCATCGACGCCGCCATCAACACCGTCGGATGGGCGCTTGACCTGGTCGCCAACCACACGCTGCTGGCCCGCGTGTTGCTCAACGGCTGGGGCAACATGTTCGACGCCGGCTATTTCTGGCACTACAACGAGCTGTGGATCGGTGGGGCGGCCGGTCCGGGTGAAAAGGCCTGGGAGGTCGGCCTCATTCTGACCGTCTTCACGATGCGCATCGCTGCCGCCATCGGCTTCCTGCAGATGAAACGTTGGGGCCATCAGTGGATGGTCGTCACCTGCTGGATGGGCGTGGTGATCTGGATCGGCTATGTCTTCAACATGACCATGTTCGCCGACGTGCGCTTCGCCGGCGTCGTGCTACCGGTCGTGGGCTGGTGGCTCTACGACATCTTCTACATCACCCCCTTCCTCGCGATCCCCTACCTGCACACCGTCAACCGCGAGCTCTTCTCCGACTGAGATGCGCGAGCCGAAAAACCTTACGTCACTGAGGAGGTCACATCGTGGGTTATCTGTGGGAGATCCTTCGCTACGTCGCCGCGTGGGGCGGTACCGGACTGATCATCTGGTTCTGGTATTGGCTGTTCTCCAACATCGGCACGTTCTGAACCGCGGATCGGACAGGTGGGCAACGCGGGACTCGGCCGATGACTGAGTATTCCGATGCGCATGCGATGGCGCTGGAACGCAGTTGCGCCGTCACGGCGGTCGCGCTGAGCGAGCAACGCCGCGAGGGCGCGCGGCTCGTCACGGGTGAACGGCGAGGCTTCGGGTTGAACGCGGCGCTGACGTTCGTTCATGTCCCCTATCCGGCGCTGCCCCACTGGACGCGTCGATCTTTGACATGCGGTGTTGCCCTTCAGTGTTCGCCGTCGAAAGAACGCGTTACCTCCTACCGCCTGAACGAGCTCACCGCCCGGGAGCTGCAAGCGCTGACGCTCGTCGAGGCCGGTGTCGCGCTGGGCTGGATCGCGTCGCGCTGGCCGGGCCTGCTCCCCGATGCCCAGCGGCTGCTTCCCGAAGTCCATATCGAAGCCGGTGACATGGGCGCCTCGGAAATTCTCGGCCGCGCAATCGCATTGGCAAGCACCGGCCAAGCATTGACGATTCCGCCGCTGCTCGGCAGCCTGCCGCTGGCGTACACGGCACCGCACGGTTTGGCGAACAAACTGCGGCGCAGCTTTGGCCGGATGCCGTGGACGACGACGCAGAAGCGTATTCCGCGACCGTACTCGGTTCCCGTCGGCGGCGACGGCGGCGTGCGCAATCCGAACCTGCCTCCGCCGAGCCGGGGGCAGGACAACGATCTCGACGTCACCCCGCAACACCGGCCGGGGATTCCCTATCCCGAATGGAACATGTGGACCCAGCGGTTCATGCGCGACCACGTCGCCGTCGTCGAATTCGCCGATGCCCGGCGCACCCCCAGCCCGGTGCCCGTGGCCGTTGACGTCCGCAAGTGGTTCGAAGAACACACCCATCGGGCGATGACCAACCGTCTCGAAGATGGATCGGACCTCGATGTTGACCAGTACGTCAGCCACTACATCGACCTCTCCACCGGCGAGGCCAAGGAACCGAGGGTGTTCCGCGAGCTGCTGCCCAGCAGCCGCGATGTGACCACCGCCTTACTGCTCGACGGCAGTTCGTCGTTGGGCGTGCACGGCGGTCGAGTCTTCCAGCTGGAATTGGCTTGTGCCGATGCGCTTTCGCGCGCCATGACGCTGGCTCGCGAGCGGCACGGTGTTTTCGTGTTCACCGGCAACACACGTCATCGCGTCGAGGTGCGTTGTTTGAAGGACTTCGAAGATCGTCGCTTCGTGCCGCCGAGCGGGCTGGGCCTGTCCACCCGCGGATACACCAGACTCGGCGCGCCGCTGCGTCATTTGACGAGCCGGCTGCTCGCTCAACCCTCGGAACGTCGGCTGCTGATCGTCATCGGTGACGGACTGATCTCCGACGAGGGCTACGAGGGCCGTTATGCCTGGGCCGACACGGCGCACGCCGTCGAGGAGGCCAACGAGGCCGGCGTGTCGATCTACTACGTCGGCGTCGGACCCACCCGGGTCGATCCGCTACCGGAGGTCTTCGGACCCCGACGATCACAACGCATCCGACGCGTAGAGGAGCTGCCGCGAGTGTTGGCCCATGTCCATCGTGAACTGGTCGCCGCATGACTACCGAAACTTATTTCGCCAACGGCAACGAAGTTCAGCTGTTCGAGCAGGCCTTCCACCGCCGCATCCCGGTCATGCTCACGGGACCGACCGGGTGCGGCAAGACCCGGTTCGTCGAGCACATGGGCTCGCTGTTGCAGCGCCCCGTGGTCACGATCAGCTGCCACGACGATCTCACCAGCTCCGATCTGGTCGGCCGCTTCATGGTGACCGGCGGCGATGTGGTCTGGACCGACGGCCCGCTGACCCGTGCTGTCAAAGCCGGCGCGATCTGCTACCTCGACGAGGTAGTCGAAGCCCGCCACGATTCGCTGGCCATCCTGCATTCGCTCACCGACCACCGGCGATCCCTCTACCTGGATCGAGCTGGCGAAGTCGTGACGGCGCCGGACGATTTCATGCTGGTGGGATCCTACAACCCGGCATATCGCAGCTCGCTGAAGGAATTGAAGCCGTCCTTCCGGCAGCGATTTGTCACACTTGCGATGAGGTACCTGCCGCCCGACCGTGAGGCCGAGGTGATCGTCGCCGAAGCGGGAATCCCTCTCGCCACGGCGCGTCGGCTGGTCGGATGTGCGGTGGCGATCCGCACCGCCGACGCAGCCTTTCACTTCGAGCCGCCGTCCACCAGGGTGCTGGTCACCGCCGCGCACCTGATAGCCGCCGGCGCAAGCGAACTGGATGCAGCGGAGGCCTGCATCCTCGCGCCGCTGAGTCTCGATGGCGCGGTCACCGACGGCCTACGTGAAGTCGCGGCGGCCAGCCTGACCACCACCGACGCCCCGAGTGCACGCCCCTAGGAAGGAGCTGACGGCATGGACCAACAGGAGAGGAAGCGCAAGAGGGCGCTCATCATCTTCCAGCTATTCATCTACGGCTACTTGCTGGTGATGTTCGGGGTTCAGCTCTACATGTCGTTCGCCCGCGGGTGGTGGGATCTGTGACCGTGTCTGCCGCGCAAGCGAATGCGGTCGGACTCGAGGAACACCACGACGAATCCCGCCACGCGCAGCGCCACGCCGACAAGTGGATGATCGTCGGCGCCGCGTTGATGGGCATGTGGGCGCCCGGTCTGATCGGATTCCCCGTCTTCATGCGCGGGGTATGGCTGCAGCGCCAGGCGCTGCGCGCCGGCTTGTCGGTCCGGCCCATGATCGTGACGCTGATCGGTTATCTGGTCCTGATCGACGGCATGCTCAACAGTCTCGGCTGGGCGCTAGACCTGGTCGCCAACCACACCTTGATCAACCGGGTGCTGATGGTGGGCTGGGGCAACATGTTTGATGCGGGGTACTTCTGGCATTACAACGAGCTGTGGGTCGGCGGCGCCGCGGGGCCGGGCGAAAAAGCGTATGTCGCGGGCCTGATCCTCACGGTGTTCGCCATGCGGGTGGCCGCGGCGATCGGGTTCCTGCAGATGAAGCGGTGGGGTCACCAGTGGATGGTCGTCACCTGCTGGATGGGCGTGGTCATTTGGACCGCCTACGTGTTCAACATGACGATGTTCGCCGACGTCCGCTACGCCGGCGTCGTCTTCCCGGTCATCGGCTGGTGGCTCTACGACATCTTCTACATCACCCCCTTCCTCGCGATCCCCTACCTGCACACCGTCAACCGCGAAATCTTTACCGACTAGGCCACAAGGAGCCGTGCGATGACCGCCCCATCCCCCACCGAAGAACAAGACCCCACCGCGGATCTCGAGCCGGGGACCACGCCGTACTACGCGCGGATGCACAAATGGATCAAACGAGCCGTCCTGGTGTGCCTGGTGGCACTGGTGATCGAAGGCGCCTTCACTCTGCCGTTCATGGCGGTCTACTACGGCTACCCGACGCTGAGTCTCACCGAAATCTGCAGCGAACTCTTGAAGATTCGCTACTCCAACGACACCTTGGAGTGCAAGTACCCCTACCCGCCGTTCGGTCCGCCGGAGGGCGCGGAGGGCAAGGCCACCGCCCAGGATGTGTGGGGCATCCAGCCTATCCCCAAGTACCACCGGCTCGGGTTCCGTGAACTCGTCCGGATCCACGACGAAAGGCTGGCCCGCCAGGCGGCCCAACAGCACGCGGCGCCGCACCCGTGACCCATCGGGTCGTGCTGAGCGGGCCGCTCGATCTCGACATCGAATTCGATGCCTAAGCCGAGCCAGCCGAGTCCTAACCGCCCGGCGCCAGATCCAGCACCCGGATCTCCCCGGTCGCGCCGTCGACCTCAACGAGCGCACCGGGCGGCAACGACTTGGTGGCTCCCTGCACGTCCACCACACAGGGGAACCCGAATTCGCGGGCCACCACCGCGGCGTGCGACATCGGGCCGCCGAGTTCGGTCACCACGGCGGCGGCGTAGCAGAAAGCCGCGGTATAGCCGACGTCGGTGACCTCCGCGACGAGGACCTCGCCCGGCTGCAGCTCGTCGATCGTTTCGGGCCGCACGATACGCACCCGGCCGCGCACCTTCGCCCCGCACACGCCGACACCGCGCAGAGTCTCCCCACTGGTGAGCGTCGCCGACGGGGTGGTGGTCGGTTGCCAGCTCCCGCTGAAAACCGTCGGCGGAACGACGGCGGCCAGCCGGCGCTGTTCGGCACGGCGCCGCGCCACCAGCGCCCCGACATCCGTTGGCAGCGCGTCGAGCTCGTCGACGAGCAGGTAGAACACGTCGTCGGCGGTGCCGAAGACTCCGGCGTCGACCAACCGCCGCCCGTATTCGCGCATCAGGTTGCGCAGCACCCAGTTGGCCCGCACCACCTTGTCACGGCGGACTTCGCGGTCGCGGAGCTGGTGTCCTGCCAACTGCGCAACGGGCTTGGCGTGCAATGGAATGCGGGGGCGCTGCGGCTCAGGCGCCGCAGCGGCGCTCATCGCTCTGGTCACCATCCGGACCAGCAACTCGGGATCATCGGAGTAGCTGATAGACAGCATCTCGAGTTCCGCGGGGCCGCGATGCCCGATCAACGCCAGCTCGGCCAATACCGCGGCGTGGAACTCCGGCGCCTCGACGGCCAGCTTGCCCAGCCGCTCCCCCGGCTCGGCGAGCAGTGCCGTCACTTTCGGATCGCCCTGTGCGGCAACCACCAACCGCTGCATTGCCTCGACGGATCGCGCACTGACCAACTCCGGTCCCGCCGGCGCGGCGGTGTCCCGCCCACACAAACCGCGCAGCAGGACGTTGAACGCGGCGCACAGCATGAACGACGCCGACGCCAGCACCCAGCCATGCACCACCTCGTCGCGCGCCAACATGATCAGGCTGAGCAGCCGACGATCGTCCACCCGGGTGACGTCTTCGGCCAGGCGTTCGAGCCGGTCGACATCGGCGACGAACTCGTGGGTGTCCTTGGATGAACCCGCGGACAGGCCGATGAGGTTGACGCCGAAGACCCCGATGTTGCGAATGGTCCTCAGTTGCTTGCGGATTCGGCTCGTCTCGGAGCGTGGACGCTCCGCACCGAAGATCGGCAGCGACGCCATGCTGGGGCCGAAGAATCCGCTGTTGCTGACGATCGTGGCCGGTTTGGCAAACGGTACGGTTTCGGCCATGTAATGCGCCGAGGTGATGGCCCCGTAGAGCCGGTGGGCGAAGACGGCGACGGTGCGCGTGGCGATTTCGCGCTGGACGATGCCGCCGGGGCGCAGCCGCTCGGCGATGGCCACGCCGCCGGCGCGCAACCCGCGC
This sequence comes from Mycobacterium paraffinicum, assembly GCF_001907675.1. Lineage (GTDB taxonomy): Bacteria > Actinomycetota > Actinomycetes > Mycobacteriales > Mycobacteriaceae > Mycobacterium > Mycobacterium paraffinicum_A. Next base: position 94,109 of record NZ_MPNT01000005.1, on the reverse strand, counting down.
ACGGTCGCCGAGGCCGAGGCCGGGGAAAACGGGCCGGGCAGCGCCTCCGACAGGTTGGTGGCCAGAAAAGTCGGAAAGCGTGGATCGATGGGGGTGTCGAATTCCCCGTTATCGCCGACCGGGCCAGCCCAATCGGGCTTCACCCCGTCCTCGGTCGGCGCATCGACGGACGGAAGGTCACCGATGGTGGCCATCCGCCACGGTAGCGACACCACCCGCTTGCCCACGGTGAGGCGACCGCGCACCGCGAGCGCGAAATCTTCGACACATTCACTGGAGTTCCACGCCGGCCGGAATCCCCATTGCTCACGTAACCGCGCCGTATCCATGAACGCGGCGCCGTGCACCAGTTCGAGCTCGGCCAGTCCGAAGCCCAACCGCACGATGGGGCGTCCGAGCGCCGCGGCGATCCGACGGAAGGTCAGCTCGCCCGGTGCGGCAAGGTTGACTGGGCCGCTGCCGATTTCGTTGTCGACTATCGCCCGGTTGAATAGCCGAAGGGCGTCGTCGGAGTGGACGACCTGCATCAGACGGTCGGCCGATCCGTCGGGGAATACCGGCAGCGCCAGCAGCCGGCGCACCCAGTTATCGACGTTTCGGCCGACGATCAGCGCGGAGCGGATCGCGACCCACTCCAGCTCCGAGTCCTCGAGCATCCGCTCGACCATTGCCTGGTATCGACCCTCGGCGCTGACCGGCGCTCTGACGTCGTGCTCGGTCTTCGGCGCGTCCCCGCCGCCGTAAACGTGCGCCGACGACGCGAAGACGATTCGTCTGGCCCCGGTCTCAGCCATTGCCGCCAGCACATTGCGGGTGCCGTCGATGTTGACCTGCCGGCTGACGCGCTCGTCGTGGGCCGGAGTCGATGTCCATGCGCAGTGGGCGACAACGTGCGCGCCAGCCAACGCGCGGGTGACCGCGGCGGTGTCCCGGATGTCGGCCGCGACGAATTCGGCCGCGCCCGGCCAGCTTTCGGGCCGATGCCGGGCGATTCCAATGACGTCGTGGCCTTGGCTCAGCAGGCGGACGGTGAGGCCCCGGCCGAGCACACCGCTGGCCCCGGTGACCGCGATTTTCATTGATTGCCCTTGCGCAAGCCCATGACTATTCGTCGTCGTCCATCAGAGCCGCGTTGACCAGATCCTCGAGATCCATGTCCGCGATGTCCTTCTCCGAGCTCGTTGCGGCGGCCGGCGACTGCCCGTCACCTCGGCCGCCGTCCGCTTCGTTCGCCAAGGCGAGCAACAGCTCCAGCACCCCGGCCTGCCGCAGGCGCTTGACCGGAATCGATCCCACGGCGCGCTGGATCTCGGCCTCCCCGGGCGCGGCGGCCGGAGTCTGCTGCTCGGCCGCGCCGACGAGTTCGCGGTGCATGTAACCGGCCAGCGCGGCGGAGTTCGGGTAGTCGAAGATCAGCGTGGGTGACAGCGCCAGTCCGGTAGCGGATTTCAGCCTATTGCGCATCTCGACCGCGGTCAACGAGTCGAAACCCAGCTCCTGGAAAGCGCGGTCGGGATCGATCGATTCCGGGCTGGAATTGCCGAGCACGGTGGCGATGTTGGCCCGCACCAAGTCCAGCAGAACCGCCTGCTGCTCGTCCTCCGGAAGCCCTTCGAGGCGCTGCAGCAGTGCGGATTTCGACTTCGCCGCGGCCAGCGAATCGTCGACCTGACGCCGGGTGGGCGCGTTGATCAGATCGACGAACATCGGCGGCAGCGTCCCGCTATCGAACTTGACCCGCAGCGCGGCGAGGTCGATGTGGGCGGGCAACAGGAACGGCTCGTCGACGATGAGCGCGGTGTCCATCAATTCCAGCGCCTCGTCGGAGGACATCGCGACGATTCCGTCGCGGCCGAACCGGGCACGGTCGGCCGCCCCGAGCGCGCCGGTCATGGCGCTGGCCTGATCCCACAGACCCCACGCCAGCGACATCGCCGGCAAGCCGTGTGTGCGCCGGTGCACGGCCAATCCGTCCAGGAACGAGTTGGCCGCCGCGTAGTTGGCCTGACCCGAGGCGCCCGCCAAGCCCGCCATCGACGAAAACATCACGAACGCGGACACATCCAGGTCCCGGGTCAGCTCGTGCAGGTTCCAGGCCGCATCGACCTTGGCCCGCAACACCGACGCCACCCGCTCCGGAGTCAGCGACGAGATCACCGCGTCGTCGAGCACGCCGGCCGCGTGGATCACCCCCGACAGCGGCCGGTGCACCGGGATGTCGGCGATCACCTTCGCCAGCGCCTCGCGATCGGCGGCGTCACAGGCCACCACCTGCACCTGGGCGCCCGCGCCGCTGAGCTCCGTCACCAATTCCGCGGCACCAGGCGCGTCCAGACCACGCCGGCTCACCAAGACCAGGTTGCGCGCGTCGTGGCGCGTCACCACATGGCGGGCCAGCGCCGAACCCGCCATGCCGGTGGCGCCGGTGATCAACACCGTGCCGGTAGCCCAGGCATCCGGCATGGTCATGACGACCTTGCCGACGTGCCGGGCCTGGCTCAGATACCGCAACGCGGCGGGCGCGCGCCGCACGTCAAACCTGGTAACCGGCAACGGCCGCAGCACGTCGTCGGCGAACATCGCGGCCAGCTCGTCGAGTATTTGCGCGATGCGGTCCGGCCCGGCCTCGAAGAGGTCGAAAGCGCGGTAGCGCACGCCGAGATGCTCCCGGGCGACCGCGTCGGGCTCGCGCATGTCGGTCTTGCCCATCTCCAGGAACGCACCGCCGGGGGCAACCAACCGCAGCGAGGCGTCGACGAAGTCGCCGGACAGCGAGTCCAGCACCAGGTCCATGCCGCGTCCGCCGGTGACGGACCGGAACTTGTCCTCGAACTCCAGGCTGCGCGAGTCCGAGATGTGGTCGGAGTCAAACCCCATGGCCCGCAACGTGTCCCACTTGCCTCGGCTGGCGGTGGCGAACACCTCCAGGCCCAGGTGTCGGGCCAGCTGCACGGCGGCCATTCCGACGCCGCCGGCGGCGGCGTGCACCAACACCCGCTGACCTCGCTTGGCGGCGGCCAGATCCACCAACGCGTAGAAGGCGGTGGCGAACACCACGGTGGTGGTGGCGGCCGCGGTGTGCGACCATCCGACCGGCACCTTGGCGAGCAGGCGCTGGTCGGTTCTCGCGACCGTGCCGGTGCCGTCGGGGAACAAGCCCATGACACGGTCGCCGACCGCGAAACGTGCAGTGGCCGGGCCCGTTTCGATGACCACGCCGGAGGCCTCGATACCCATCACGGCGTCTGGATCCGGGTAAAGGCCCAGCGCGATCATCACGTCGCGGAAGTTGGCGGCCAGGGCCGACAGCGCAACCCGAACCTGCCCGGCCTCCAACGGGGCGTCGGCGTCCGGGATGCGCTCCAACCGCAGATTCTCGAAGGTGCCGTGACTGCTCATGCCGAGTCGCCAGGGCCCATCGCTCGGGGGGACCAACAGGCCGCCGACGGTGCGACTCCCATGGACCCGGGCGGTGTACACCGCCCCGCCGCGCACCAATGCCTGCGGTTCACCGACCGCAAGGAGCGCGGCCACGGACTCGTCGTCCAACGGACCGTCGGTGTCGACGAGCACGATGCGACCCGGGTGCTCGGTCTGCGCCGACCGCACCAGTCCCCACACCGCCGCGCCCGCCAGATCGGTGACGTCCTCCCCCGGCAACGCCATCGCGCCGCGGGTCGCGACGACCAGGGTGCCCGCCCCGTCACGGGCCAGCCACGACTGCAGGACCGGCAGCACCGCGCGGGTGGCCGCGTACACGTCGGCAACGACGTCGCCGACGACGGGCGCCGACTCGAACACCACCGCCGACTGCTGTGCCCCGGCGTCGTCCACTTCTGGTGCGCCCCAGGCGGATACCGAGACGGGCTGCACCGAGGTCGAACGCTGAGCGGACCAGATGACCTCGAAGAGGCGGTCGGGCCCCGAATTCGACACCGCGGCCAACAGCTGCTGGTCGGTCACCGGCCGGGCCACCATCGACGCCACCGAGAGCACCGGCAGGCCCAATCCGTCCGCGAGTTCGATCGACACCGCCGAATCGCTCACCGGCACGATCCTTGCCCGCACCGCCGTCGCCCCCGCGGCGTGCAGCGACACCTGCTGCCACGAGAACGGCACCAGCATCGAACCTTCGGGGAGCTCGGCGCCGTCGGAGGTCAAGATCACCGCGTGCAGTGCCGCGTCGAGCATCACCGGGTGGACGCCGAATCCGGACGCCGAGACTCCCGCGTCGGCGGGCAGGGTCACTTCGGCGAAGACTTCGTCGCCGCGGCGCCACATCGACGTCAGGCCGCGGAACGCGGGCCCGTAGCCGTACCCGCGCTCGGCCAGCCGCTCGTAGCCGTCGGCGACATCGACCGGCGTGGCACCGATCGGCGGCCAGGCCGACAGGTCCGCGCTCGGCTGCACCGATCCGGCGCGCAACACGCCCTCGGCGTGCAACGACCAGCCCGTACCGGAGTCGGCGCGCGAAAACACCGACACCGCACGGGCCCCCGTGTCGTCGGCACCGCCCACCACGACCTGGACCGCCACGGATCCCGACGCCGGAAGCACCAGCGGGGCGGCCAGATTCAGCTCGTCGACCACGCCGCAGCCCACTTCGTCGCCGGCCCGGATGGCCAGTTCCACGAATCCGGCACCGGGGAACAGCACCACGCCGCCGACGGCGTGGTCGGCCAACCAGCTCTGCGCGCCGGCCGACAACCGGCCCGTGAGCACCACCCCACCGGAGGCCGGCAGCTCCACCACCGCACCGAGCAGCGCGTGCTCACCGGGCGCCAAACCCAAGCCCGTGGCGTCGACGGCGGCGCCGTCGCCGGACAGCCAGAATCTCCGGCGCTCGAACGCGTAGGTGGGCAGCTCGACGAAATCGGCTTTGAAACCGGCACTGTCGATCGCGCCGCGCCAATCCACGTCCATCCCGGCGACGTACCCCTGCGCGACCGCGTTGGTCAGCGTCGCCGGTTCCGGGCGGTCCTTCCGCAGCGCCGACATGGTGACCACCGGAACGTCCGGCAGCGATTCTTCGATCGATGCCGTCAGCCCGCTGCCGGGACCCACCTCGAGGAAACGGTTGCCGCCGGCCGCGTGCACGAAACGCACGCTGTCGGCGAACCGCACCGCTTCGCGAATGTGCCGCTTCCAGTAGGCGGGCGAAGCGAAGTCGTCATCCGCCAGTTGCCCGGTCACGTTCGACACGATCGGGATCATCGGTCTGCCGATGGCCAGACCGGCTGCGACCGTGCCGAATTCGTCGAGCATCGGAGCCATCAACGGCGAGTGGAACGCGTGGGACACCGCCAATTGGTGGACGCGGCGGCCATCGGCGCGGAGTTGGGCCGCGATGGCGGCCACCTCGTCCTCGGCGCCCGAAATGACAACGGAGGTGGGCCCGTTGACGGCGGCGATGTCCACCCTGTTGGGTTCCAGGAGCGGACGCACTTCGGATTCTGCGGCCTGCACTGCGATCATCGCCCCGCCCTCAGGCAGGGCCTGCATGAATCGGCCGCGGGCGGCGACGAGTACCGCCGCGTTCTCCAGCGACAGGACGCCAGCGACGTGCGCGGCCGCCAACTCGCCGATCGAGTGGCCCAGCACGAAGTCGGGGTGGATACCCCACGATTCGAGCAACCTGAACAAGGCGACTTCCACCGCGAACAACGCCGGCTGGGCGAATTCGGTGGTGTTCAACAGACCCTCGTCGTGGCCCCACATGACCTCGCGCAGCGGCCGCAGCAGGTGCCGGTCCAGCTCGGCCACGACGGCGTCGAACGCCTCGGCGAACACCGGATACGCGGCGTGCAGGCCCATCCCCATCCCGAGGACCTGGGCGCCCTGACCGGGGAAGACGAAGACGGTCTTGCCGCCGGGCATGGCGGTGCCCTGGATGACCGATCCGGCCTGACCGGTGGCCAACTCGTCGAGGCCGGCCAGCAGCTGATCGCGGTCGCCGCCGACCACGACGGCCCGGTGCTCGAAGTTCGACCGGCCCGCCAGCGACCACGCCACGTCGGCGGCGTCGAGCTCGCTGCGCTCGCGCAGGTGCTCGGCGAGCCGCGCGGCCTGGGAACCCAACGCCGGCAACGACTTCGCCGACACCACCCACGGCAACACCGGCGGCTTGGCGCGTTCCACGGCGCGCGGGGGCTCGACGGGCGCGGCCTCGATGATCACGTGCGCGTTCGTGCCACTGATCCCGAACGACGACACCCCGGCCCGGCGCGGATGATCCGCCTTCCAGGACCGCGGTTCGGTCAGCAGCGACACCGAGCCCACCGACCAGTCGACGTGCGGGCTGGGTTGGTCGACGTGCAGCGTCGCCGGCAGCAGGTCGTGCCGCATCGCCAGCACCATCTTGATCACGCCGGCCACACCGGCGGCGGCCTGCGTGTGGCCCATGTTCGACTTGATCGAGCCCAGCAGCAGCGGCTCGGCGCGGCCCTGGCCGTACGTCGCCAACAACGCCTGGGCCTCGATCGGATCGCCCAAAGTCGTTCCCGTGCCGTGGCCTTCGACCACGTCGACGTCGGCGGCGGACAAGCCGGCGTTGGCCAGCGCGGCGCGGACCACCCGCTGCTGGGACGGGCCGTTGGGCGCGGTCAGCCCGTTGGATGCCCCGTCCTGGTTGATCGCCGAGCCGCGCACCATCGCCAGCACCGGGTGCCCGAGCCGCTGCGCATCCGACAACCGCTCGACGACGAGCATCCCGCCGCCCTCGGAGAAGCCGGTGCCATCGGCGGCCCCGGCGTACGCCTTGCACCGCCCATCGGCGGAGAGCCCCCGCATGCGGCTGAACTCCACGAAGATGTCGGGTGTGGCGTTGACGGTGACGCCGCCGGCCAGCGCCAGGTCGCATTCGCCCGAGCGCAGCGACTGCGCGGCCATGTGCAACGCCACCAGCGACGACGAGCACGCCGTGTCCACGGACACCGCTGGGCCCTCCAGGCCCAGCGCGTACGACACCCGGCCCGACGCCACACTCGACGACTGCCCGGTCAGGCGGAAGCCCTCCGCGGCCGGGGCCGCGCCCATGCCATAGCCCTGCGTGTACACCCCGGCGAAGACGCCGGTCGCGCTGCCGCGCAATGCGCCGGGGTCGATTCCGGCCCGCTCCAAGGCTTCCCAGGACAGCTCGAGGAACATCCGCTGCTGCGGGTCCATCGCCAGCGCCTCGCTAGGTGCGATCCCGAAGAAGGCGGGATCGAAGTCCGCCACACCCTCCACGAAGCCGCCGGTGCGGGTGTAGCAGGTTCCCGGGACGTCGGGGTCCGGGTTGTAGATGCCGGCCAGGTCCCAGCCGCGGTCGGTGGGGAAGTCCGAGAGCACGTCGCGCTGATCGACGAGCATCCGCCACAGATCATCGGGAGAATTGACCCCGCCCGGGTACCGGCACGCCATGCCGACGATCACGATCGGGTCGTCGCCAACGGCGCGAACGGCCGGGGCGGGCGCGACTTCCTGCGGCACCCCGGCGAGTTCGCCGCGAATGTAGCCGGCCAGGCCGTTCGGGGTCGGGTAGTCGAAGATGAGGGTCGGTGAAAGAGCAAGCCCGGTCGCGGTTTTCAGCCGGTTTCGCATTTCGACCGCGGTCAGCGAGTCGAAGCCCAGGTCCTGGAACGCCTTGTCGGGGTCGATCGCCTCGGGCGTGGTGTTACCCAACACGGTCGCAATGTGCGAACGGACCAGGCCCAGCAACACGGCGTGCTGTTCCGGTTCGGGCAGGCCGTGCAGCCGGTGCGCCAACGCGGATTTCGACTTGGCGGCCGCCAGCGAGTCGTCGACCTGACGCCGCGCGGGCGCGTGGACCAGGTCGGCGAACATGGGCGGCACGGCGGCGGCGTGGGCTCGCAGCGCGTTCAGGTCGATGCGGGCGGGCGCCAGGAAGGGCTCGTTGACAATCAGCGCGGTGTCGAACAACTCCATCGCCTCGTCCGACGACAAGGCCAGGATCCCGTCGCGACCGAGCCGGGCGCGGTCGGCGGCGTCCAGCCCACCGGTCATGGCGCTGGCCTGATCCCACAGGCCCCAGGCCAGCGAGATCGCGGGCAATCCCAGAGCCCGGCGATGCGCGGCCAGCCCGTCGAGGAAGGAGTTGGCCGCCGCGTAGTTGGCCTGGCCCGACGAGCCCACCAGCCCGGCCATCGACGAAAACATCACGAACGCCGGGAGATCGAGGTCGCGGGTGAGCTCGTGCAGGTTCCAGGCCGCGTCGACCTTGGAGCGCAACACCGCGTCCACTCGCTCCGCAGTCAAGGAGGTGACCACCGCGTCGTCGAGCACACCCGCGGCATGGATCACCCCGCTCAGCGGGTGCGACGCCGGAATGTCGGCGATCACCGAGGCCAACGCCTCCCGGTCGGCCGCGTCGCACGCGACCGCGCGCACCCGGGCACCGGCTTCCGCCAATTCCGCGACGAGCTCGGCCGACCCGGGCGCATCGGGACCGCTGCGGCTGAGCAACACCATGTTTCGCACACCGTGGTGCGTCACGAGGTGGCGGGCCAGCGTCGAACCCGCCATCCCGGTACCACCGGTGATCAGCACGGTGCCCGCCGCCAGTCCGCCTGGAATGGTCATGACGACCTTGCCGATGTGGCGGGCCTGGCTCAGGTACCGCAACGCCGCACGACCGCGCCGGATATCGAAGGTGGTCACCGGCAACGGCCGCAGCGCGCCGGCTTCGAAAAGCCCGGCCAACTCGATCATCCACTGGTGCATCCGGGGACGGCCGGGCTCGAAGAGGTCGAAGGCGCGGTAGCGCACGCCCGGGTATTGCTGGGCGATCACACCCGGGTCGCGGATGTCGGTCTTGCCCATCTCCAGGAACACACCGCCGGGGGCCACCAGGCGCAGGGAGGCGTCCACGAAGTCGCCCGCCAGCGAATCCAGCACGACGTCCATTCCAGCCATGCCGGTCCTGCCAGTCACCGCCCGAAACTTGTCCTCGAAGTCCAGGCTGCGGGAATCCGCGATGTGGTCCTCGTCAAACCCCATGGCCCGCAACGTGTCCCATTTGCCGCGACTGGCCGTCGCAAAGATCTCGAGACCCAAGTACCGGCCGAGCTGAACCGCCGCCATGCCGACACCGCCGGCCGCCGCGTGCACCAGCACGCGCTGTCCCGGCTTCACCTCCGCCAGGTGCACGAAGGCCATGTAGGCGGTGGTGAAGACCGCCGAGATCGCGGCGGCCTCGGGGTAGGACCAGCCCGCCGGCATCGGCTGCAGCAGGCGAACATCGCCGGGCACCAGCGTGCCGCTCCCGTCGGGGAAGAACCCGTAAACCGAGTCTCCGACCGCGAACTCGGTAACGCCTGGACCGACCTCGACCACCACTCCGGCGCCTTCACCGCCGAGCAACGCATCATGGGTGAACATGCCCAGGGTGATCATGATGTCGCGGAAGTTGGCGGCGATGGCGCGCAGCGCCACCCGCACCTGACCCGGCCCCAGCGGTGCGTCGGCATTGGGAACCGGCTCGAGCCGCAGGTTTTCGAAGGTGCCCGCGCTGCCGATGCCCAGTCGCCAGGGCCCATCGCCCGGCGGCACCAAGAGATCGTCTACCGCGCGGCTGGGCCGCACGCGCGGCGTGTAGACCTGGCCGTCGCGCAGCAAGACCTGCGGCTCGCCGGTCGCGAGCGCCAAACCGGCCACCCGATCATCGAGCGGCGCATCGGAATCCACTAGGACGATGCGTCCCGGATGCTCCGTCTGCGCCGAGCGCACCAAACCCCATACCGCCGCGCCGGGCAGATCGCTGACGTCCTCCCCCGGCAATCCGACCGCGCCCCGGGTGGCCACGACCAGCACGCCCGAGTCATGCTCGGTCAGCCATGCCTGCACGGCGGCCAGCACCCGGTGGGTGCGCTCGTAGGTTGCGGTGACCGGATCCTGTTCGCTGACAACGGATTCCACAATCTCGTGGGCCGGCACCCGGCCCTCGGCCGTCGGCGCGGACGCCGGCGACCAGGCGACCTCGAACATTCGCTCGGGGCCGGAGCTGGACACCGCCGCGCGCAGCTGCCGCTCGCTCACCGGCCGGGCGACCATCGCCCCGACCGACAGCACCGGCAAGCCCAGCCCGTCGGCGAGCTCGATCGAGATCGAGGTGGTTCCCCCACCGTCCTGTTGGCCACGCTCGGTCGGCGCGATCCGCGCACGGACCGCGGTCGCGCCCGCGGCATGCAACGACACGTCCTGCCACGAGAAGGGCAACATCAATTCGACGGGCCGGCCCGCCGCCTGGTGCGCCATGATGACGGCGTGCATCGCCGCGTCGAGCAACGCGGGGTGCACCCCGAACCCGCTGACGCCGCCGGCCGCGTCCGGCAGCCGCACCTCGGCGAACACCTCGTCGCCGCGGACCCACGTCGCTGTCAAACCCCGGAACGCCGGTCCGTACCCGTACCCGTGCGTCGCGAGCTGGTCGTAGCCGTCGGTCACGTCCACCGCGACGGCGCCCTCGGGCGGCCACACCGACAGGTCGGCGCGGGGCTCAACGGACCGCGAGCTCAGGACTCCCTCCGCGTGACACACCCACCCCGAACCGGCGTCGGTGCGGGAGAACACCGCCACGGAGCGTCGGCCCGATTCTTCGCTGGGACCGACAACCACTTGCACGGCAACCGAACTGGCGGCCGGCAGCATCAGCGGCGCCTGCAGCGTCAGTTCGTCGACCACCGAGCAGCCGACTTCGTCGCCGGCCCGGATCGCCAACTCGACGAACCCCGCGCCCGGGAACACCGCGGCACCGGAGACAGCGTGATCGGCCAGCCAGCCCTGAAGGCTGGGCGAGAGGCGGCCCGTCAGCAGCACCCCGTCCGAGGCCGGCAGCTCAACGACCGCGCTGAGCAACGCGTGCTCGCTGGTGCCCAAACCCAGGCCGGCGGCGTCGGCTCCGACACCCTCGCCGGACAGCCAAAACCGGCGCCGGTCAAAGGCGTACGTCGGCAGCTCCACGAAATCCGCCCCGGCCAACACGCCGCGCCAATCGACGCTCACGCCCGCCACGAACGCGGCGGCCGCCGACGTCAGGAAGCGCTCGAGGCCGCCGTCGTCACGGCCCAGGGTGGGCACCACGATGGCCTCGGAGTCGCCGGCCGAGGTCTTCAGGCACTCGTCGGCGGTGCCTTCGATGCCCGCGATCAGTGCGGGATGCGGACTGGATTCGATGAAGGTGCGATACCCGTGCTCGCAGGCGGCGCGCACCGCCTGGTCGAACTGCACGGTCTGCCGGATGTTGCGATACCAATACGCCGCGTCCAGACCGGCCGTGTCCAAACGACTTCCGGTCACCGTGGAAAAGAAGGCGACGCGCGAGGACTGCGGCTCGATACCGGTGAGGGCCTCGGCGAGCTCGGCACGGATGGCCTCCACCTCGACCGAGTGCGACGCGTAGTCCACGTCGATGCGGCGGGTGCGCAGCTCCAGGTCGGTGCAGAAGCCGACGAGTTCGTCGAGCGCGGCCACTTCACCCGAGACGACCACCGCCGAGGGGCCGTTGACGGCCGCGATACTGACGCGATTGCCGTAGGGCGCCAACAGCTCCCGTGCCCGTTCGGTGCTGCATGCGATGGACAGCATGCCTCCGGAGTGGGCCAGCGACCGCAACAGCTTGCTGCGCAACGTGACCACCCGAGCGGCGTCGCGCAGCGACAGGGCACCGGCGACATAGGCGGCGGCGATCTCACCTTGCGAATGGCCGATCACCGCGTCGGGGTTGACCCCGACCGACTTCCACAATTCTGCGAGCGACACCATCACCGCGAACAGCACCGGCTGCACCACGTCGACCCGGTCCAGACCCGGGGCGTCCGGATTACCGCGCAGCACGTCGATCAGCGACCAGTCGACGAATTCCGCGAATGCTTCCGCGCACGCATCGATCTGCCGCGCGAACACCGGTGCGGTTTCCAGCAATTCGATTCCCATGCCCAGCCATTGCGAGCCCTGGCCGGGAAACACGAAGACGTTCTTGCCCGCAGGTGGCGCGCTGCCCTGAATGGCCGAACCGGTCGGGGCCTCAATTTCGGAGGCGGCCAACTCATCGAGACCGGCCAGCAACCGGTTCCGATCGCCACCGACGACGACGGCCCGGTGCTCGAAGGTCGCGCGGCCCGCCAGCGAGAAGGCCACATCGGCGACGTCGAGCTCGTCATGGCCGCGCACGTACCCGGCCAGCCGCCCAGCCTGAGACCTCAACGCCGCCAGGGACTTTGCCGACAACACCCACGGCACCGTCACGGGCTTCGGGCGGGCCTCCTGCGGTTCGGCCACGGGGGGCGCCTCGATGATCACGTGGGCGTTGGTGCCGCTGATCCCGAACGACGAGACGCCTGCGCGGCGCGCGCGGCTCGCCGGCCACGGCTGCGGCTCGGTCAGCAACGACACCGATCCCGCCGACCAATCGACGTGCGGGCTGGGCGCGTCCACATGCAGTGTCGCGGGCAGCATTTCGTGGCGCATGGCCTGGACCATCTTGATGACGCCCGCCACGCCCGCGGCGGCCTGGGTGTGACCCATGTTCGACTTGATCGAGCCCAGCCACAGGGGCTCCGAACGGTCCTGGCCGTACGTCGCCAACAGAGCTTGTGCCTCGATCGGGTCGCCCAGTGTGGTCCCGGTCCCGTGGCCTTCGACCACGTCGACGTCGGCGGTCGACACACCGGCGTTGGCCAGCGCCGCCCGCACCACCCGCTGCTGAGACGGGCCGTTGGGCGCGGTCAACCCGTTGGACGCGCCGTCCTGATTGACCGCCGTGCCCCGGACCAGCGCCAGCACCGGATGGCCCAGCCGCCGCGCGTCCGAGAGCCGCTCGACGACCAGCATCGCGCCGCCCTCCGACCAGCCGACGCCGTCGGCCGCGCCCGCGTACGCCTTGCACCGGCCGTCCGGTGCCAGCCCCCGATGCCGGCTGAACTCGACGAAGACCGTCGGGGTGGCGTTGACGGTCGCGCCGCCGGCCAGCGCCAAATCGCACTCACCGGAGCGCAGCGACTGCACCGCCATGTGCAACGCCACCAACGACGACGAACACGCGGTATCCACCGACACCGCCGGGCCCTCCAGACCCAGCACATAGGACACTCGCCCGGAGGCGACGCTGGACGTCATGCCGGTCAGGCGGTAGCCCTCGATCTCCTCGGCGAGCATGCCGTAGCCCTGGACGATGAGGCCGGCGAACACACCCGTCGCGGTGCCCCGCAGGCCGCTCGGATCGATGCCGCCGCGCTCGAGCGCCTCCCAGGACAGTTCCAGCAACATCCGATGTTGCGGGTCCATCGCGAGCGCCTCGCTCGGAGCGATGCCGAAGAAAGCCGGGTCGAAGTCGGCGACACCGTCCACGAAGCCACCGGTCTGCGCGTACGTCTTGTGGCGCGCGTCGGGATCCGGGTCGAACAGGCTCGCCAGGTCCCAGCCACGGTCGGCGGGAAATTCCGTGATCACGTCGCGGCCGTCGGCCACCATCTGCCACAGGTCTTCGGGTGTCTCGATTCCACCGGGGAAGCGGCATGACATCCCGACGATCGCGATCGGCTCGCTCGACCGCTCCAGCAGCGCACGGTTGGTGCGTTTCAGGCGTTCGACCTGGACCAGCGCTTTCCGCAGCGCTTCGGTCGCATGCTGGAGTTGATCCACCATCAATACCTCTCGCCTAACTTGGCCGTCAGCTGCCTCGATGCGACTCTCGCCGAGTCACGGAATTTGCTGCACGATGCGATGTCGTGCCGCTCTCCGGCCCAAGAATGTCGCTGGTGAGTATGGCCAACTCCGACGGGATTTCAAAACGTCCGATGCTCCCGGCTGCTAGAGGAGGATCGGCTTCGGCGTGAGGAACGCCTTGTCCTGGGGGGTACGGAACGCGTCGTTGCGCCCGTGGGTATCGGTATCTCCCATCCCCGGGGAGACAGCTGACGCGCCGTCCATGGCGCGACTGTACCCGGCTGTGCATCGAGGGTGGTCAGGACGGGTCAGACACCCACCCGCCGCCAGCCGTCGGCGGCGCGGGCGGCGCGGATCAGCACGTCGCACAGTTCACGCAGTTCGCTCGCCCGGGCGCCTTCGTCGAGGGCGGTGACGACATCTTCGGCCGCGCACCGCACCTGGTAGACCCGGTCGGACAGGTCGGCCGCGTCATCGGCCGACAGAACCACCGCGTCCGGGGGAAGGGCCAGCGCGGCGCCGCGGGTCAGCGAGGCGCGTTGTTCGTACGCCCGCTGCCGGCACGACTGCCTGCAGTACTGGCGGCGACGTCCCATCCCGGCATCGGACACGTCTCGACCGCACCAGCGGCAGGGCTGCGGATGGGTACGACGACTCACGCCTGCCGACTTTAATCGGGATCCCGTGGCGATCCCGGTATCATTGAAGGTCGCGTCGCGTTCGCCGGCCGCCGTAAACGGGAACTAGGCAGAGCACCGCGACGTTTGGCAGACGGACACAAAACGCACTACAGCAGCCCGACAGCTCAGAGCACCTAGAGGAGTAGCAACATGGCTGATCGCGTCCTTAGGGGCAGTCGCCTCGGAGCCGTGAGCTACGAGACCGACCGCAACCACGACCTCGCGCCGCGTCAGATCGCGCGGTACCGGACCGAGAACGGCGAGGAATTCGAGGTTCCGTTCGCCGACGACGCCGAGATCCCCGGCACCTGGCTGTGCCGCAACGGCATGGAAGGCACCCTGATCGAGGGTGACCTGCCCGAGCCGAAGAAGGTAAAGCCGCCGCGCACGCACTGGGACATGTTGCTGGAACGGCGCAGCGTCGAAGAACTCGAAGAGCTGCTCAAGGAGCGGCTCGAGATCATCCGGACCCGCCGCCGCGGCTGACCCGGCCGCCTACGTCGGGTTTTTGGCGCGCTGGCTGCCGGCGCCGCTCTTGCGGCCGTCGATCCCCCAGCGGGTGACCTTGACCAACGCCTCGCGGATGTTCGATCCACTCATCTTGGAGACGCCGAGTTCCCGCTCGGTGAAGGTGATCGGCACCTCGACGATCGAGAATCCGTTGCACACGGTGCGCCAGGTCAGATCGATCTGGAAGCAGTAGCCCTTGGAGTCGACCGCCTCGAGACCGATCGCCTCGAGGACTTCCCGGCGGTAGGCGCGGTAGCCCGCGGTGATGTCGTGGACACCGATACCCAGCGCGAGCCGCGCGTAGGTGTTCGCCGTCCAGGACAGCGCCCAGCGCCGCCACGGCCAGTTCCGCACCGCCCCGCCCTCGACGTAACGCGACCCGATCGCCAGATCGGCTCCGGCGTCGACCGCGTCCAGTAGCCGGTGCAGCTGCTCGGGCGCGTGGCTGCCGTCGGCGTCCATTTCCACCAGCACCGAGTAGTCGCGGCTCAGGCCCCATGCGAAGCCCGCCAGATACGCCGCGCCCAGGCCGTCCTTGGCGGTGCGGTGCATCACGTGGGTGCGGCCCGCGTCCGCCGCCGCGAGCTCCTCGGCGAGCTCGCCGGTGCCGTCGGGGCTGCTGTCGTCGACGATCAGCAGGTGCACGTGGGGGCATGCGTCCTTCAGCCGCCGGTGGATCACCGGCAGGTTCTCCCGCTCGTTGTACGTGGGGATGATCACCAGGACGCGCTCGCTGGGACGATTCCCCGGGCCGCGGGGCGCCGGCTGGCCGGTGGTCATGTAGCTCCTCTGTGTCGCCCGTAATTGCGCGACGGTCGTTGGCCGCCCTCGTGGGGCGGAGTGTAGTCACCGCCGTCCTCCGGCGGCGCCTGGTCCCCGCCCTCGGCGGGCGGACTGTCCTCGTCAAGCGGGGTTTCGCCCGAGGGCGCACCTGCGTCTGGGGATTCGCTCGGGGCATCGGACCTCCGACGAACCGGACGCGCGAACCAACCATTCTGCCGTATCCCGGCCAAGATCGCCGCCGCAGCCACCGCGACCAGAAGCCACTGCAGCATCGGGCCCCACCGCGTCGCCGGCGTCAGTTTCGTCTTCAGGCGCACCTGAATGTCCAGGTAATCGGGCTGAAAGAAGTCGGTGCGGACCAGCTCGGCACCGTCGGGGGCGATCACGGCGCTGATCCCGGTGGTGCCGGCGACCAACACGTAGCGATCGTGCTCGACGGCCCGCACCTTGGCGAAGCCCAGCTGTTGTTCGCTCATCGTCTTGTTGAAGGTGGCGTTGTTGCTCGGCACGGCCAGCAATTGGGCGCCATTGAGGACAGCTTTGCGCGGGACGCGGTCGAAGATCACTTCCCAGCAGGTGGCCACCCCGATCGGCACCCCGGCGATGTGCACGATGTCACTGCCCGGTCGGGGCACCATGTTCCCCGCGCGGTTGGCGTAGCCGGATAGATGCTTGAACAGCCACGCCATCGGCAGGTATTCGCCGAATGGCTGCACGATCTCTTTGTCGTGCCGGTCGGCCGGCCCGGTAGCCGGATTCCACACGATCATCGTGTTGGTGTACTGGGGGTTCTCCGGCGGGCTGCCGGGCAGTTCCGACACCGTGCCGATCAGGATCGGCGCGCCGATCGCGGCGGCGGCCTGGGAGATCTCCAGCGCGGCATCAACGTTGGCCAGCGGGTCGATGTCGGAGGAATCCTCGGGCCAGATGACGAACTGGGGTTGTGGCGCCCGTCCCGCGCGCACATCCTCGGCCAACCGCAGCGTCTGACGGACGTGGTTGTCGAGCACCGCCCGCCGTTGCGCGTTGAAGTCCAGCCCGAGGCGCGGCACGTTGCCCTGCACCAGGGCGACGGTGACCGAGGGCTCGCCGCCCGACCCGGTGCCGGCGTGCCGAACCTGCGGCCAGACGACGACGGACACGAACAGCACCAGGCAGATGCAGACGCCCGGCAGCACCACCGCCGGCGGCGCCGCATCGGCCTTCGCCGCTTCCTCTCCGCGGGCGCCGCGCTGCGCCCGCTGGCCGGTGCGCCACCACTTGACGATCTCCAGCTCGATGGCGGTCGCGCTGAACCCGATCAGCACGATCGCCATCGAGAGCAGCGCGGGGCCCCCCAGCTTGGCCAACGGCAAGAAGGGGCCCTGCGCCTGCCCGAACGCCACCACTCCCCAGGGGAATCCGCCGAACGGGACGATCGATTTCAGCCACTCCTGGGCCGCCCACACCAGCGCGAACCAGACGGGCCAACCCGGCAGCCCGCGCACGAGCACGGCGCACAGGCCGAAAAGCGCGGGAAAGAGCGCACACGTCATCGCCAGCACCGTCCAGGGCACGGCGCCGACGAGCGTGCTGACCCAGGGCAGCAGCGGCAGATAGAACGCCAGCCCGAACAGGAACCCGTAGCCCAGGCCACCGCCCGCAGACGTAGCCGGATGCTTGAGCACCCAGGCCAGCAGCGCGGCCGCGACGACCGCGCCCCACCACCAGTTCAGCGACGGGAAGCTGGTGAACAGCAGTACGCCACCCGCTATGGCGCACGCCAACCGCGTCAGCCGCGGCAGCATGGCGGCCCGGACGCCCGGCAGCCGTGCGAGCGCCGCCGCCCCGAGCCCCGCTACCGCCCGGCGGGCCACCCCGCCCAAGCGGTGCGTTAGGGCGCCGGGTTCGGTGGTGCCGTCACCGCCTCGGGGTTCCGGGGCGACGTCGGCGGGCTCGTCGTCGCGATCCGATTCGGCCTCGTCGCTGATCGGGTCCGTGTCCGGATGTGCCCCCAGGTCGTCGGCCGCCGGGTCGGGCTCGTCGGCTTGGCCGGGGCGGTCTTTTCGGCCGAACCATTCCTTAGCCATGGATGACAGCGCCCCGATGTACCGTTCGCCGGCACCGCGGCAGGGCGTCGGTCGGGCCCAAGCGCGGCAAGGCCGGGACGCGCGCCCGCGGGTCGGTTGACCAGCGCTGGACGGCGTCGCTGGGTGCGCGGACGTCCAGGGTCCCGGCATCCCAGACGGCGTAGGAGGCCGGCGCGCCGGGCACCAGGGTTCCCGTCTTGCCGTCGTGAATGCCGGCTGCGCGCCAACCGCCGCGGGTTGCGCCGGCGAACGCGGCCCGCGCGGAGACCGCGCTGCCGGGAGTCTGGTGGTTGACCGCCGCGCGCACGCTCGCCCAGGGGTCGAGGCCCGTGACCGGTGCATCGGAACCTAGCGCGAGGGGCACGCCTTGGGATGCTAACAGCGCAAACGGATTGAGCCGACTGCCTCGTTCGGCGCCGAGGCGCCGCGCGTACATGCCGTCGGCGCCGCCCCACAGCGCGTCGAAGTTGGGCTGCACGCTGGCGATGACGCCCCATTGCCCGAGTTGGGCGGCCTGCTCGGCGGTGACCATTTCGAGATGCTCCAGACGGTGCCCGCACCGGGCGACGGCCACCACCCCGAGGTCGGCCACCACCCGATCGAGGGCGGTCACCACGGCCGACACCGCGGCATCGCCGATGACGTGGAAACCGGCCGTCACCTGAGCCTCGGTGCACGCGCGCAGGTGCGCCTCCACCAAGGCGGGCTCGAGGTAGCAGGTGCCGGACCGGTCCGCGGCGTCGGCGTACGGCTCGTGCAGCCAGGCGGTGCGCGACCCGAGCGCGCCGTCGACGAACAGGTCGCCGGCCAGCCCCCTGGCTCCGGTCTCCTCGATGAGCGCGCGCGCCCCCGCCGGGGTGCTCACGGCCTCACCCCAGTA
Organism: Mycobacterium paraffinicum; assembly: GCF_001907675.1. Classification (GTDB taxonomy): domain Bacteria; phylum Actinomycetota; class Actinomycetes; order Mycobacteriales; family Mycobacteriaceae; genus Mycobacterium; species Mycobacterium paraffinicum_A. The sequence goes on along the minus strand of NZ_MPNT01000005.1, from coordinate 75,525 downwards.
ACCGGTCACCTCGACGCCCTCATCGAGCGATCGCAGCTGCAGCCAGTCGTCGAGGCCGCCGATCTCGGGTCCGGCGCATTCGTGCACCGCGACGATGCCGGCCGCCGCGGCGGCCCGCAGGGCGGCGGTGCGGGCTTCGGCCAGCTGCTCGGGCGTGAGCAGGTCGCGGGCGACGGCACGGACCAGGTGGTGCGCGTCGGCGGTGAGTGGCCGGTCCGGGTCGAAGCCGGCCGCCGCCGGCAGGTCGGCGACCCGTCGGCGCAGGGCCGTGGAGGCCAGCGCGGAGTGGACGTCGATCCTGGACAGGTAGGCGGGCCGGTCTCCCAGGACGGCGTCGAGGTCGGCGGTGCTTGGCGCGCTGTTCTCGGGCCATGACGACTCGTCCCACCCGTGCCCCCAGACGGGCCGGCCCGGGTGGGCGGCCGCGTGGTCGGCGAGCAGCTGAAGGCACTGCGATCGGGAGCCGGCCGCGCGCAGGTCGAGACCGCTGAGCGTCAGGCCGGTGGCGGTCAGGTGGATGTGGCTGTCCACGAATCCCGGCGCCACGAAGCCGCCATCTAGGTCCTCGATCGTGGCCTCGGGAAACAGGCCGCGGCCGACGTCGTCGCTACCGAGCCACGCGATGACGTCGCCCCGCACCGCCATGGCGGTGGCGTCCGGATGGGTCGGGCTGTGCACCCGGCCATTGACCAGCAGCGTGGTGGGCGTGTGGCTCACAGGGCAAAACTACGTGGGCTTCGGGGCGGGGCGTTCAGTCCCAGGCGGGCCGGCCGGGGAATCCGCCGCGGACCGGCTCGTTGTCGAGGGCGGGCGGCCGGTAGTCCCGGACGTCGACGACCTCGCCGTCGATGTAGTCGTCGGCCGCGGCGCCGCCGGCCTGGCGCACGCCGACGCCGAACGGCGTGCTGTCGGCGAGCAGCGGCATTCGCCGCCGCAGGCCGCGCATGGCGACCGAGGCCAAACCGGGTCCGACCGCCGACCGCACGGGCCGAACCATCAGCAGCAGCCCGAGCGCCGTGGTCACGAGCCCGGGCACCAGGACCAGCACGGCGGCCAACGAGACCAGCGTCCCGTCCCGCACCGCGGTGCGCGGCTCGGCGAGACCGGAGCGGAGCTCGCCGACCTGGCGCAGCAGGTGCGAGCCCATCATCGGCACCAGGAGGCCCCATCCGAGCAGGAAGGTGCCCGCCAGCGCCAGCAGCGTCCAACCCCACCCGAGCGTCGAAACCAGGGCGATGATCGCCGCCAGTTCGACGGCGGCGTAGCCGAGAAACAGCCGTGACAGCATGCCAGGGCAACGTCCGTCGACCGCGTCGAAGTTCCCATGGTGGGGTCCGGGGCGATTGCAGTTAGATGACGCTATGACCACGATTGAGATCGACACGCCCGACGGACCGATCGACGCGCTGCTGGACATTCCCTCGGGTCAGGGCCCGTGGCCCGGCGTCGTCGTGATTCATGACTTGTTCGGATACGCCCACGACAAGGAGTCGACGAACAAGCGCATCGCCCAGGCCGGCTATCTGGCGATCACCCCCAACATGTACGCGCGGGGTGGCCGTATCCGCTGCATCACCCGGGTGATGAAGGAGCTGCAGACGCAGCGCGGCCGCGCCCTGTCCGACATCCTGGCGGCGCGCGATCACCTGCAAGCCATGCCGGAATGTTCCGGCCAGGTCGGCATCGCGGGGTTCTGCATGGGTGGCCAGTTCGCGCTGGTCATGTCTCCCAAAGGTTTTGGCGCCTCGGCCCCGTTCTACAGCACTCCCCTGCCCCGCAACCTCGACAAGACGCTGGACGGGGCGTGCCCGATCGTGGCCAGTTTGGGCGCCAAAGACCCGCTGGGACGGGGCGCGCCCGAGAAACTGCGCGAGACCATCGCCAAGAAGAACATCACCGCCGACGTGAAGGTCTACCCCGGCGTGGGGCACAGCTTCGCCAACGAGCTGCCCGCCCAATCACTGCTGCGGATCACCGGTTTCGGCTACGACCGGGACGCCACCGAGGACGCCTGGCGCCGCGTCTTCGCGTTCTTCGGCGAACATTTGGCGTCGGGCGCGTCAACGTAGTTGCCTCAGTTGAGCTTGCGTGACAAGACCGTCGCGAAAGTGTGGGTGTCCCCCGGCCAACGCGCCGATACGTACCTGCCGTCGTCGACCACGAACGCGGGCCGCGGGTCGGTGGCGGTGTCGCGCGCCATGCCGGAGGTTTTGCGCCGCCAGTCCGGCGAACCGCGCACCACGTCGCGGAAGTCCGTCGGATCTGCAAGTGCGCGAGTCACTTCCGCCTGCACCGACATGTAACCGTCCGCCTGGCCGGGCTGCTCGGTGTAGGTGCGGTAGTAGTTTCGGTCCCAGAACCGGGTGACGCGCGTCAACCGCCACGCCAGGCGCTCCATCGCCCACGTCAGGCCCGTGGTCTGGTGCCCGTGGAGCACCGAGCGGCCCGTGTCGGGGTCGACGCTGCGCGCCGCGAGCAGCACGCCGTGACAGATGGCGGCGACGACGATGCCGCCGCTGAAGGCGTCCACCACGAGCCGATGCAGGATGCCGCTGTCGATGTAGCTGCGCATTCCGCGGGCCCGATGCCCGCCGGGCAGCAGCAGCGCGTCGATGCCGTCGAGTGTGGCCTCCGCCCACGCGATTGGGTGCTGAAATTCGTTTGACGTCAACATGTTCCGATAGGCGCTGCGCCCGTCGGAGTTGGCGCGCAGCGCGAGCCCGATGACGGGAATGGCGCCCAGCACCGGCAGGCCGGACCAGACGTCCAGGCCGCGGCCGGTCACCATGATGTCGTCCGCCGCGCCGGGCGCTCCACTTTCGGTGGCGAACACCACCCCATGACCGTTGTCGGTCAGGACGCGCCAGCTGACGGCGACCTCAGTCGGGTCGAAGTCGCGGTCCGGGATCGGGACGAGGACGGTGCCCATGTGCCTTTACGTGGGGGCCACTTTGAGCTCGAGCCCGACGTTGTTCTCCATGCCGCCGCGCAGCTTGCTGAAGAAGTTGAAGACCTTGCCCACCACGCCGTAACGCCGCCCGATCGCGTCGTACACGGCGGCGGTCTGCGACTTGTCGAGGATGGCGGCGGTGCCTTCGACGGCCTCGCTGGTCGGTTTGCCCTGCATCGTGCAGGTGGCCAGCGTGACCCGCGGCGTGTTGCGGATCCGCTTGACCTTCCACGACTTTGCCTGGGTGATGACCACGAGCCGATCCTGGTCGGCGGCCGCCCAGATCGGCGTCGGCTTCGGCTTGCCGTCCTTGGTGAACGTGGTCAGCAGGATGTATTGCGCCTTGGCGAGATCGGCGAAGGTGGGCGTCACGGTAACAACGTACGCCGCGGGCCCCCCTCGCGGTGCCGAGTGTGCGGCCAACCGCACGTTCGGTGCCGAGTGTGCGGCCAGCCGCACGTTCGCCCAGGGGTCAGCCCTCCAGGTCCCCCTCGGTTTCCAGCAGCGCCTGGCGCAGGCCATCGAGGGTCTCGGGTTGCGGCTGTTCCCACATGCCGCGGCCGGCGGCCTCCAGCAGTCGTTCGGCCATGCCGTGCAGCGCCCAGGGATTGGACTCCGCCATGAACTTCCGATTTTCGGGGTCCAGCACGTAACTCTGGGTGAGCTGCTCATACATCCAATCGGCCATCACCCCCGCGGTCGCGTCGTAGCCGAACAGGTAGTCCACCGTCGCCGCCATCTCGAACGCACCCTTGTAACCGTGCCGGCGCATCGCCGCCATCCAGCGCGGATTGACCACGCGGGCGCGAAACACCCGGGTGGTCTCCTCGGACAGCGTCCGCGTCCGGATCGCGTCGGGCCTGGTGTTGTCACCGATGTAGGCGGCCGGTGCCTGCCCGGTCAACGCGCGGACCGTGGCCACCATGCCGCCGTGGTACTGGAAATAGTCGTCGGAGTCGGCGATGTCGTGTTCGCGGGTGTCGGTGTTCTTGGCGGCCACCGCGATGCGCCGGTACTGGCGGTTCATGTCGTCGACCGCCGCGCGGCCATCCAGGTCGCGGCCGTAGGCGAAGCCGCCCCACGCGGTGTAGACCTGAGCCAGGTCGGCGTCGTCGCGCCAGTTGCGGCTGTCGATCAGCTGGAGCAGCCCCGCGCCGTAGGTGCCCGGCTTGGAGCCGAAGATCCTTGTCGTGGAGCGGCGCTCGTCGCCGTGCTGGGCCAGGTCGGCCTGCGCGTGCGCCCGCACGTAGTTGTCGTCGGCCGGCTCGTCGAGACCGGCCACCAGCCGCACCGCGTCGTCGAGCATCGTCACCACGTGCGGGAAGGCGTCGCGGAAGAAGCCCGAGATTCGCACGGTCACGTCGATGCGCGGACGCCCCAGCTCGGCGAGCGGGATGGCGGTGAGGTCGACGACGCGCCGCGACGCGTCGTCCCAGACGGGCCGGACTCCCAGCAGCGCAAGCACTTCGGCGATGTCGTCCCCGGCGGTGCGCATCGCCGACGTGCCCCACACCGAGAGCCCCACCGACTGGGGCCACCGCCCATGATCGTTGCGGTAGCGGGTCAGCAACGAATCCGCCAGGGCCACACCGGCCTCCCAGGCCAGCCGCGACGGCACCGCCTTGGGGTCGACGGAATAGAAGTTTCGGCCGGTGGGCAACACGTTCACCAGGCCGCGCAGCGGTGAGCCCGAAGGGCCGGCCGCGATGAACCGGCCGTCCAACGCGTTGAGCACCTGGTCGATCTCTGCCGCGGTGCCGGCCAGCCGGGGCACCACCTCGGTGGCCGCGAACCGCAGCACCGCGGCCACCTCAGGGTTGTCGGTGATGCGTTCGGCCGCAACGGGATCCCAGCCGCTAGCCTGCAGCGCGGCCACGAGTTCGCGTGCCGCCGCCTCGGCCGAATCGACCGAGGCGCGCTCGTCGGTGCCGTCCTCCGCGAGGCCCAGCGCCTGCCGCAACCCCGGGATGGCGTGCTGGCCCCCAAACAGCTGACGGGCGCGCAGGATCGCCAGCACGAGGTCGAGTTCGGTTTCCCCGGAGGGCTTTTGGCCCAAGATGTGCAGGCCGTCGCGGATCTGCACGTCCTTGATCTCGCAGAGCCAGCCGTCGACGTGCAGCAGCATGTCGTCGAAGGAGTCCTCCGGGGGCCGCTCGGTCAGCCCGAGATCGTGGTCCATCTTCGCGGCCCGGATCAGCGTCCAGATCTGTTGGCGGATGGCGGGCAACTTGACGGGATCCAGCGCGGCGACGTTGGCGTGCTCGTCGAGCAATTGCTCCAGCCGGGCGATGTCGCCGTAAGTTTCGGCGCGCGCCATCGGCGGAATGAGGTGGTCAACGAGCACCGCGTGCGCCCGCCGCTTGGCCTGGGTCCCCTCACCCGGGTCGTTGACCAGGAAGGGATAGATCAGGGGCAGATTCCCCAGCGCGGCGTCGGATCCGCACGCCGCCGACATGCCCAGCGTCTTGCCGGGCAGCCATTCCAGGTTGCCGTGCTTGCCCAGATGCACCACCGCGTGCGAACCGAATCCGGCGTCCAGCCAGTGGTAGGCGGCCAGGTAGTGGTGGCTGGGCGGCAGGTCGGGGTCGTGGTAGATCGCCACCGGGTTCTCGCCGAACCCGCGGGGTGGCTGCACGATCAGCACCACGTTGCCCGCTTGCATCGCGGCGATCACGATTTCACCGTCGGGGTCTCGTGTGCGATCCACGAAGAGGTTCCCAGGCGGCGGGCCCCAATGCCGTGCCACCTCGTCGGTCAGTTCGGTGGGCAGCGTCGCGAACCAGGCGCGATAGTCCTTGGCGGACAGCCGGATTGGATTGCCCGCCAATTGCCCGTCGGTGAGCCAGTCGGGGTCCTGACCGCCGCGTTCGATCAAGGCGTGAATCAGGGCGTCACCGTCGTTGGCGTCGACCCCGGGGAGCTCTCCCACCTGATATCCGCGCTCGCGCATCGCCCGCAGCAGCGCGACCGCGCTGGCCGGAGTGTCTAGGCCGACGGCGTTCCCGATCCGGGCGTGCTTGGTCGGATAGGCCGAAAACACCAGGGCCACCCGCTTGTCGGCCGGGGCGACATGGCGCAGCCGCGCGTGCCGGATCGCCAGGCCCGCGACCCGTGCGCACCGCTCCGGGTCGGCGACGTAGGAGATCAGGCCGTCGTCGTCGATCTCCTTGAAGGAGAACGGCACCGTGATGATGCGGCCGTCGAACTCGGGCACCGCCACCTGGGTGGCCACGTCGAGCGGGCTGAGCCCGTCGTCGTTTTCACTCCACTGAGCCCGCGAGCTGGTCAGGCACAGCCCCTGCAGGATCGGAATGTCCAGGGCGGCAAGGTGTTCGACGTTCCAGCTGTCGTCATCGCCGCCGGCCGACACCGTGGCCGGCTTCAGTCCGCCGGCGGCCAGGACGGTGACGACCATGGCGTCGGCGTCGCCCAGCCGCTGCAGCAGTTCGGGTTCGGCGGTCCGCAGCGACGCACAGTAGATCGGCAGCGGTCGCGCGCCGGCGGCCTCAATGGCGCGGCAGAGCGCCTCGACGTAGCCGGTGTTGCCGGCCAGCTGCTGTGCGCGGTAGTACAGGACGGCGATTGTCGGGCCGTCGGTTTCGGCGTTCGACCGCTCCAGCTCGCCCCAGGTCGGTGTCACGACGGGCGGGCTGAAGCCGAAGCCCGTCATCAGCACGGTGTCGGACAAGAAGGCGTGCAGCTGGCGCAGGTTTTCGACGCCGCCGTGCGCCAGGTAAATGTGCGCCTGCACCGCGATACCGGCGGCGAGCGTGGACAGGCCGGTCAGCTCGGCGTCGGCGGCCTGCTCGCCGCTGACCAACACCGTCGGTACCCCGCTGGCGATCACAGCATCGATGCCGCTCTGCCAGGCGCGGTACCCGCCGAGGATCCGGACCACGACGATCGCGGCGTCGGCGAGCAGGCCCGGCAGCTCGCTTTCGTCGAGGCGTGAAGGGTTGGCCCACCGATAGTTCTTCCCGCTGGAGCGGGCGCTGATCAGGTCTGTGTCGGACGTCGACAGCAGCAAAATGCTCGGCTCAGCCACCCCTCATTCGTACCGTAGGGTCGCCGCGATCCGGGCGGCGACCTCTTCGGCGGCCCGCAAAGCCTCGTCGCTCGTGCCGGGTTCGTAGCGGTCGGCGACCGGGTCGTAGTCGGCGCCGGCGATGGACCCGTGGTCGGCGGTGAGCTCGACCAACTCGACCGGCCAGCCGACCTGCCGGAGCCGAGCGGCGAAGTCCCTGCTGGCCGTTACCGGGACGACGTCGTCGGCCAGGCCGTGCAGCAACGTGAACGGCGCACCGGCTCGGTCCGCCGTCAACGCGTCGGTCGGCACCCGACCGGTCAACGGGTCGGGCACCATGAACGCCCCGGCAAGGCAGACGGTGTGCGCCAAGTCGACGTCGCCGCGCAGCGTCAGACCCGCAGCCGCGCACCCACCCATCGACCATCCGACCAGCACGATGCCGTCGGGGTCGCTGGCGCGTTCTCGGGTGAAGTCGAGCGATGCCAACAGATCCCCGCGCCCGCCGTCGTCGGCGTGGGAGTTCCAGTCCGGCGCCACTACTGCGGCGCCGCGCTCGGCGAGCATGCCGGCGAGGGGACGGAAGGCGGCGCGGGCGTCGGTCTGCATGCCGTGCCACAGCAGGACCGTGGGCTGCGTCGAGTCGCCGTAGACATCGGCCAACCGGCCCGGGGCGTATTCCACTGTCCGCATGCGGACGAGGGTGCCCGGCAGGGTGTGGTCCCAATCGTCAGGCGGATCAGGGCCGTACCGTGGACGCATGGCCAGGACACGCGACACCGACGCATGCCCGGGTGCGCTGCAGGTGCACCGGGCCGCCGACGGCGCTCTGGCGCGGATCCGGCTGCCCGGCGGGATGCTGACCGCCGCCCAGCTGAGGGCGCTCGCGCGCGTGTCGCGCGAACACGGCTCGGCGACGCTGGAGCTCACGGCGCGCGGCAATGTGCAGCTGCGCGGGATCACCGATGTGACGGCGGCGGCCGAGGCGATCGCCGCTGCGGGACTCTTGCCCTCCCAAACCCATGAGCGGGTACGCAACATCGTCGCGTCCCCGCTGTCCGGCCGCGCCGGTGGGGCCGGTGACGTGCGGCCGTGGGTCGGCGAGCTGGACGCGGCGATCTGCGCCGAGCCGAGCCTCGTCGAGCTGGGCGGGCGATTTTGGTTCAGCCTCGATGACGGGCGCGCCGACGTCTCGGGGCTGTGCGCCGATGTCGGTGTGCACGCGCTCTCCGATGGTTGGGCGTTGCTGCTCGCCGGACGCGACACCGGCGTCCGGCTGACCGCCGGCGAGGTGATCGAGACGCTGGTCGTCATCGCGAAACGTTTTGCGGCGACGCGTGGAAACGCTTGGCGCGTCAAGGAATTGGACGACGTGGGGAGCCTGCTGCCCGGTGTCGAGCTCGGTGCCGTCGGCTTTCCCGCGGTCACCAGGCCGCCGGTGGGCTGGATCAACCAGGATGACGGCCGGGTGGCGCTCGGTGCCGCGGTGCCACTGGGGGTGCTGTCCGCGGACGTCGCGGAATACCTGGCGGCGGTCGAGGCGCCGCTGGTGATCACGCCTTGGCGCTCGGTGCTGGTGTGTGATCTCGACGAGGGGGTCGCCGACGTCGCGCTGCGGGTGCTGGCCCCGTTGGGTTTGGTTTTCGACGAGAACTCCCCCTGGCTGAACGTCAGCGCCTGCACTGGCAGCCCCGGGTGTGCGCATTCGCTCGCCGATGTCCGGGCCGACGCGGCCGCGGCGGTGGGCGGGGATGCCGGTGTGCATCGTCACTTCGTCGGCTGCGACCGCGCGTGCGGCAGCCCGCTGACCGGTGAGGTGCTGCTGGCGACTGGTGACGGATACCGCCCGCTACGGTAATCGGGTGCTCGACTACATCCGCGACGCAGCTGAGATCTATCGCCAGTCGTTCGCGGCCATTCGGGCCGAAGCCGACCTGAGCCGCTTCCCGGACGATATCGCGCGGGTGGTCGTGCGATTGATCCACACCTGTGGGCAGGTCGACGTCGCCGACCACGTCGCCTACACCGACGATGTCGCCGCGCGTGTCGGCGCGGCGCTGCGCGGCGGCGCTCCAGTGCTGTGCGATTCGTCGATGGTGGCCGCCGGAATCACCGGCGCGCGCCTGCCGGCCGGCAACGAGGTGGTGTCGCTGGTGGCCGACCCGCGCGCCGCGGAGCTGGCCGCGCGCCGGCACACCACTCGTTCGGCCGCGGGGGTGGAGCTGTGGGCCGACCGGCTGCCCGGGGCCGTGCTCGCCATCGGCAACGCGCCCACCGCCCTGTTCCGGCTGCTCGAGCTGATCGACGAAGGCGTCTCCCCACCGGCCGGGGTTTTGGGCGGACCGGTCGGATTCGTCGGGTCGGCCCAGTCCAAGCAGGAACTCATCGAGCGTCCACGCGGGATGTCGTATCTGGTGGTGCGGGGCCGTCGCGGTGGCAGCGCCATGGCCGCCGCCGCCGTCAATGCGATCGCGAGCGACCGCGAATGACACCGCGGGGCACGCTCTGGGGCGTCGGGCTGGGGCCCGGGGACCCGGAACTGGTGACCGTCAAGGCGGCCCGGGTGATCGGCGAGGCCGACGTGGTGGCCTACCACAGCGCCCGGCACGGCCGCAGCATCGCGCGGGGTATCGCGGAACCGTACCTGCGGCCCGGGCAGATCGAGGAGCACCTGGTCTACCCGGTGACCACCGAGGTGACCGACCACCCCGGCGGCTATGCCGGGGCCATCGAGGACTTCTATGTGGAAGCCAGCGCGCGCATCGCCGCACATCTCGACGCGGGCCGCAATGTGGCGTTGCTCGCCGAGGGCGACCCACTGTTCTACAGCTCCTACATGCATTTGCACACCCGGCTGACGCAGCGGTTCGACGCGGTCATCGTGCCGGGGGTGACGTCGGTGAGCGCCGCCTCGGCGGCCATCGCGACGCCGTTGGTGGCCGGTGACGAGGTGCTCTCGGTGTTGCCGGGCACCCTGCCGGTCGCCGAGCTGACCCGCCGCCTGGCCGACGCGGACGCCGCGGTGGTGCTGAAGCTGGGACGCTCGTATCACGCTGTGCGCGAAGCGCTTTCGGCGTCCGGGCAGCTCGACGACGCGTACTACGTCGAGCGGGCCAGCACCGTCGGGCAGCGGATACTGCCCGCCGCCGACGTCGACGAGGCCGGCGTGCCCTACTTCTCGCTGGCGATGCTGCCGGGTGGGCGCCGCGGACGGCGCTCAGCGACAGCCGGCACCGTCGCGGTGGTCGGCCTGGGGCCCGGCGACCACGACTGGATGACCCCACAGAGCCGGCGCGAGCTGGCCGGCGCCACCGACCTGATCGGCTATGCCGGCTACCTGAACCGCGTCCCGGTGCGCGACGGGCAACGGCGACACCCCAGCGACAACACCGACGAACCCGCGCGGGCCCGACTCGCCTGCGCGCTGGCTGAGCAAGGGTGCGCCGTCGCGGTGGTGTCCTCGGGAGACCCCGGCGTGTTCGCGATGGCCACCGCGGTGCTGGAAGAGGCCAAAGAGTGGCCGGGAGTGGCGATCCGGGTGATTCCGGCGATGACTGCCGCCCAGGCCGTCGCCAGCCGGGTCGGCGCTCCGCTGGGCCACGACTATGCGGTGATCTCGCTGTCCGACCGCCTCAAGCCGTGGGAGATCATCGCCGAGAGGCTGGCCGCCGCGGCCGCCGCCGACCTGGTGCTGGCCATCTACAACCCGGCGTCCAAGACGCGAACGTGGCAAGTCGGCGCGATGCGCGACCTGCTGCTGGAACACCGCGAACCCGGGACGCCGGTGGTGATCGGCCGCAACGTCTCCGGACCCGACGAGAACGTTCGCGTGGTGCGGCTGGCCGATCTCGACCCAGCCGACGTGGACATGCGTTGCCTGCTGATCGTGGGTTCTTCCCAAACCCAATGGCATGCAAGCGATTCCGGTGACCGAGTGTTCACGCCCCGCCGCTACCCGCCCGGTTAGTCGTTGCCCCAGCTGCTGGGCATCATCGGCACGGTGGGTCCGTCACCGAAGCCTTCGCGGGTCAGCGTCGCCAACCCGGTCGGCTGTGGGAGACCGGATCTCGCTGCGGCCCCGGCGAATCCGAGCGGTCCGCCGCCCTGATCGGACGGGCTCACGGCTTCCGGATCTTCGTCGTCCACACGCGAATCCTGATCGAGGTCCATGAACTCGTAGCGGTACGCGCGGTCGGTCGCCGTTCCGGCGCGGCGTCGCCGCGCCCGCGCCTTCTTTTTGGTTGCGGCCGCCGCGCCTGCCGCGGCTGGTGCGTCGACGTCGTCGGGCGCCGGCTCCTCCGACTTGCGGCGTGCCCGGCCACTGGCGCTGCCGCGCGCCGCCAGCCCGGACAGTCCCACGGCATACAGCGCGTCGGACATGCCCGCGCCGATGCCGTCCGTGGCGGTGGGACTGAACCCGGCGCCCGGCCCCCCACCGACCGGTCCGCCGCCGGCCGGGGTGGCCACCGTCGATGCGGGGGCGCTGGACATCGTCGGGGCGTTGCTCACGCCGGCTGGAGCGGTGCCGATCGCCGGCGCCGGCGCGGTCGCCAAGGGTGCCGCCGCGGCGGCGGGCGCCGGCAGCGGTGCGGCGGCCGACAGCGGGGCCGCGACGCTGATCGCGGTGACAGCGGCCGCCGCTCCCCCCGCCGCGGCGGCGCCCAGGACCGAAACAACCATCGGCGCCAGCACCACCGCCATCTGGATGGCGGCCTGCATGAAGGGCCAGAAGATCATCAGGGTGTGAAAAATCGCCCAGCCCAGGGCGCTGGAAAGCGCCGGCGAGAAGCCCAGCTGACCGAAGAACGAGGCGAGGCCGTTGACGAACGGCACCGGCGGAAACGGCCAGCCACCGGGATTGAGGTCCTTGGAAACCGGCCACGCGAAATTCTTCGTGTACTGCTGCAACCACGCGGTCAGCTGATCCTGCCAGGACGGGTAGGTCCGGGTGGCCTGCTGCTGGGTGTCGGCGGCCTGCACCGTCGCGACGCTCGCCTCCGCGCCGGGGGTGACGATCGTGGGCGCAGCCGTGGTGGCGGGCACCGCGGCGAGCGCGGATTCTGCGGTCACTTGGTAGGAGGTCATCGTCGTGGCGGCTTGCACCCACATGCGCGCATAGTCGGCCTCGTTCACGGCGATCGGAATGGTGTTGATGCCGAAGAAGTTCGTCGCCACCAGCGCGGCATGCGTCGCGTGGTTGGCCGCGAGTTCGGGCATCGTCGGCATGGCAGCCAGCGCCGCGGTGTAAGCCCCGGCCGCCGTCTCGTGCAGCGCCGCGGCCGTCGCGCTCTTGGCGGAGCCCTCCAGCAGCCAGGCCAGATACGGGGCGTGGGCCGCAACGTACTGTTCGGCGCTGGGCCCCTCCCACGCGCCGCTCTGCACGGCGCCCAGCAGCCCGGTCAGTTCCTCTGCGGCCTCGGCGTATTGGCTGCTCATCGACGACCACGTCGCTGCCGCAGCGAGCATCGGCCCGGGTCCGGGGCCGCTGCTGAGCAGGGTCGAGTGCACCTCGGGCGGAAAGGCGATCCAGATCGGGGCGGTCATCGTCGGGGGTTTTCGGGCAGAAACACGAACACCTCTTCGGTGAATGTGGGGGCTGTTGACGTCCAGTGGTCGGTTCGCCGGACGGATTAGTTCCCGCCGTTCGAATTCGAGTGCTCTTTGCGCCCGGAGCGGGCATGCGCAACGATGCAGGGATGCGGTGTGACGCGGCGCGTGAGGCGCTTTCGGCTCGACTGGACGGCGAGCGTCCCCAGGCGCTCGCGCAGCAGGTGGATGCCCATCTCGAATCGTGCCGGCGTTGCCGCTCCTGGCTCATCGGCGCCGCGGCGCAGACCCGTCGGCTCGCCTCGGTCGAGCCGGTCGACGGGCCCGACCTGGTCTCGCGAATCATGGCGAATCTCGGCGAAGAGTCCTCCGGGCACCAGCGCAGGATGCGTTGGCTGCGTTCGCATTACCGGCGGTGGGGCCTGATGGCGGTCGGGCTGTTCCAGGTGGCGATCGCCGCCGCGCAGATCAGCGGTATCGATTTCGGCATGGTGTCGAGCCACATGCACGGCGCGATGTCCGGGGAGCATCTGATGCACGAGTCCACCGCCTGGCTGCTGGCATTGGGGCTGGCGATGGTCGCCGCAGGCGTCTGGCCGGTCACCGCCATTGGCGTGGCTGCGATTACGGGCGTCTATTCGGTCGCGCTGCTTGGTTACGTGATCGTCGACGCGTTCGCCGGCGAGGTCACGGCGACACGTATCGCCAGCCACATGCCGCTGCTGTTGGGCCTTGCGTTCGCGTTGTTGGTGGCGCGGGAACGAGTGAGGTCGGACCGGATGGGCGCCGCCGTTGTCGCGGACGACGTGGCGTGGCCGGCCGAGAACCCCGCCGCGCGGCGCCGCACTCACCTGTGGCCCATCAACAGGTCCGCCGTTGACCCCGCCGCAACCGCTACGACAGGCCGTCGTAGACTCACGGAGCCCGCGAAACAAAGGTGGTTCGCCATGATCGCGTCCAGCGATGACGAGGCCGTTACCGAGCTCGCATTGGCCGCCGCGCGTGGGAACGACCGGGCGCTCGAGGCATTCATCAAGGCCACCCAGCAGGACGTGTGGCGGTTCGTCACGTATCTGTCGGACGCGGGCAGCGCCGACGACCTGACGCAGGAGACGTTCCTGCGCGCGATCGGCGCCATCGGACGATTCTCCGGGCGCTCAAGTGCCCGGACGTGGCTGCTTTCCATCGCGCGCCGCGTGGTGGCCGACCACATCCGCCACGTCCAGTCGCGACCGCGCGCCGCCCTGGGCGCCGACCCGGAACACGTGATGCGCGGCGATCGCCACGCCCGGGGGTTCGAAGACCTGGTCGAGGTCACGACGATGATCGCGGGCCTCACCACCGAGCAGCGCGAAGCCCTGTTGCTCACCCAACTGTTGGGCCTGCCCTACGCCGACGCCGCGGCGGTGTGCGGCTGCCCGGTCGGCACCATCCGGTCGCGCGTCGCGCGCGCCCGTGACGCGCTGCTGGCCGCAGACGTCGAACGCGACGACCTGACGGGCTAATTCAGCCGCGTCACCCATTCGACGGCCTCTTCGAGGCTGCCTACCGCCGTCACCCCCGGCGGTAGCGGCGGCCGCGCGACCATCACCACCGGAATGCCCAGGGCCACAGCCGCATCCAGCTTCGCCCGCGTCATCTGCCCACCGCTGTTCTTGGTCACCAGGGCGTCGATGCGGTGTTCCCGCATCAGCGCGGCCTCGCCGTCATAACTGTAAGGCCCGCGGGACAGCACCAGCCGGTGGCGCCGCGGCAACGAGGCGGAATCGGGTTCGGTGACCGCCCGGATCAGAAACCACGCATCGCTGTCCGTGAAGGCCCTGGTCCCCGAACGGCCGGTGGTGAGAAACACCCGCGAAAACCCCTGTCGATCAACAGCTTCCGCCGCCTGCGAGTCGGATTCCACGACGATCGCATCGGCGGGGTCCCACGCCGGACGGGCCAGCACGAGGTGCGGCATCCGCAGCTCGGCGCAAACCTCGGCGGCGTGCGCCGTCATGGTCGCCGCGAAGGGATGCGTCGCATCGATCACCGCGTCGATGCGTTCCTCGAGCAGCCAGCGTCGAAGCCCGTCGACGCCGCCGAAGCCGCCAACGCGGACCGGACCGACCGGTAGCGCGGGATCGGGCACCCGCCCCGCGAGGGAGCTGACGACGTCGACGTCCGGGTGTAGCGCCTTCGCCAGTGCGCGACCTTCGGCCGTCCCGCCGAGCAGCAGCACTCGCATCAGTGCCTGCTCCCCCGCGTCCGTCCGGACGAATAAAGGTAGCTGTCGGCGAACCCCTCGGCGGCCAGCGCGTCGCCGACGATGATCACCGCGGTCTTGGTGATGCCGGCCCGGTGCATCTGGTCGGCGAGGTCGCCGAGCGTGCCCCGCAGCACCACCTCTTGCGGCCAGCTCGCGAAAGCCACGACGGCGGCGGGTGTTTCGGATCGGTAGCCGCCGTCGAGGAGTTGCGGGACGATGGCGTCGATCTGGGCAGCCGCCAAGTGCAAGACCAGCGTCGCGCCGGATCGTGCGAGGCCGGCCAGCTCTTCACCGGGTGGCATAGCGGTCGACAGGGTGGCGACTCGGCTCAACGTCACCGTCTGCGCGACGCCGGGGACGGTGAGCTCACGCTTGAGCGCGGCCGCCGCCGCTGCGAAAGCCGGTACCCCGGGCACGATCTCGTAGTCGATGCCGAGCGCGTCGAGCCGGCGACATTGTTCGGCCAGCGCGCTGTAGAGGGACGGGTCACCCGAATGCAGACGCGCCACGTCGTGGCCGGACGCGTGGGCGTCGGCCAGTTCGGTGATGATCTGCTCCAGCGTCAGCGGTCCGGTGTCAACGACTTTGGCGCCGGGGGGGCATAGTGCCAACAGGTCGTCGGGCATGATTGACCCGGCGTACAGGCATACCGGACAGGCCTCGAGCAGCCGCCGGCCGCGGACGGTGATCAGGTCGGCGGCGCCCGGGCCCGCGCCGATGAAATAGATCGTCATTTCGTCATCGCCCACTGGGTGACCGGCAACTGCGGCCGCCATCCGGTGAAGCCGCCGAGCGGCTCGCCGTGATAATGCTGGAACCGCCGCAGTTGGCCTCCCAGGCGCGAATGTGACTGCGCCAAAACGGCTTCGGATTCCGCGGTGACCGCGTTGACGACGAGGCGACCGCCGGCCGGCAGGGCGTCTAGGCAGGCGTCCAGCAGGCCGGCTTGGGTGAGGCCGCCGCCGATGAAGATCGCCGACGGCGGCGCGAGCCCACCGAACGCGTCGGGGGCCTCGCCGCGCACGTCGACGGGCACGCCGAAGGCCGCGGCGTTGAACCCGGTGTTGTGGCGGCGTCGTTCGTCACGTTCGAACGCGACCGCGGTGCAACCCCTTCCGTTTAGACACCATTCGACGCTGATGGCGCCGGAGCCGGCGCCGACGTCCCAGAGGCGTTCGCCCGGGCACGGGGCCAGCGCCGCGAGCGTCACCGCGCGGATTCCGTGCTTGGTGATCTGCCCGTCGTGGACGAACGCGTCGTCGGGCAGCGGCGAGAGGCGCTCGTCGGGCAGGTACCGGATAGCGATGACGTTGAGGTCGTCGACATCCGTCGCCGCGCCGTTAGCCCAGTGGTGTGCGGTGCCGTCGCGGCGGTGTTCGGTTGGACCGCCGAGGTTTTCCAGGACGGTGTACTCGGAGTCGCCGCGGCCATGCGCGTCGAGGAGTGCGGCGACTTCCTTCGGTGTGGCGGAGTTTTTCGACAGCACGATGGCTTGGCCGCCGCGGCGTACCGCGATGTGCGGTGGCGCGGTGACGAGGCTGATCACCTCCGTGTCGTGGGCGTTCCAGCCCATTCGCGCGCACGCCAGCGTCACCGAAGACACATGCGGCAGCACCCGGACTTGGCCGGGGCCGTAGAGCCGGATCAACGTGCCCCCGATGCCGTGCAGGAGCGGGTCGCCGCTGGCCACCACGTGCACGTCCCCGGTGTGGTCGTCGAGCAACGTCTCCAGCGCGGGCAACATCGGGGAGGGCCATTGTCGGCGGGGTGCGGGCACGGTCTTGTCGAGCAGGTCGAGTTGCCGCTTGGAGCCGTAGATTGTTGTCGCCCTTTGTAATTCATCGCGAGCTGATTGAGCCAGCCCAGCCATGCCGTCGGCGCCGATGCCCACGACGATGATCATGAGCGCCGTTCCTCATCGCTGCGGTTTGCCTCGTCAACGGCGTGGATCATCGCGGCATCCTGCGCCATAAGGGCTGCGGCACCAGCCGCATCACGGCGGCGGCGGGCCCCAGCGCCCACGGGATCCACACGGTGCGCCGGCCTTTGGCCAGCGCACGCACGGTCGCTTTGGCCACCTGGGCGGGCGTGCTGGATAGCGGCGCGGGTTCCATGCCGTGCGTCATACGTCCGATCACGAAACCCGGCCGGGCGATCAGCACTTGCACGCCGGTGCCGTGCAATGCGTCGGCCAGCCCGCTCGCGAAGCCGTCCAGGCCGGCCTTGGCCGAGCCGTAGACGTAGTTCGCCCGACGCACGCGCGCGCCGGCGATCGAGGAGAAGACCACCAGTTGGCCGCTGCCGGCTTCCCGCATCGCGGCCGCCAGGTGGGTGAGCATGCTGACCTGGGCGACGTAGTCGGTGTGCACGACGGCGACCGCGTGGGCGGCGTCGGCCTCGGCGCGGGCCTGGTCGCCGAGGATTCCGAAGGCCAGCACCGCGGTGGCGATCGGTCCGTGATCGGCGACGACCCCCGCGACCAGTGGGCCGTGGGAGGCCAGGTCGTCGGCGTCGAACTCCGTGGTGTGCACCGCTTTGGCCCCGGCGGCTTCGAGCGTGGCGACCTGCTCGTCGAGTTGGTCGGCCTTGCGCGCGGCCAGCACCACCGGCGCTCCGGGCGCCAGGAGGCGGGCCAGCTCGATGCCGATCTCGCTGCGCCCGCCCAGGACTAGTACTGGTCCCGCGCCCGTGTCGTCCACGGCTGCGATTATGTCCTGCGCTAGCGTGGGCGGTGATGGCGAATACCACTACCCGGCTCACCGACGATGCGTTGGCGTTTCTGTCCGAACGGCATCTGGCGATGCTGACCACGCTGCGAGCCGACAATTCGCCGCATGTGGTGGCCGTGGGGTTCACCTTCGATCCGAAGACGCACATCGCGCGGGTCATCACCACCGGCGGATCGCAGAAGGCGGTGAACGCCGACCGCGGCGGGGTTGCGGTGCTCAGCCAGGTGGACGGCGCGCGGTGGCTGTCGCTGGAGGGCCGGTCCAAGGTCAACAGCGATGTCGATGCCGTGCGTGATGCCGAACTGCGGTACGCGCAGCGCTATCGCACCCCGCGGCCTAACCCGCGGCGGGTCGTCATCGAGGTGCACGTGGAGCGGGTGCTGGGGTCGTCGGATCTGCTGGACCGGGGCGAGCAGTAGCGGCTGTTCGTCGCTTAGCTATCTTTCCTCCGCGGATCGTACTCGGTACCGGATATGTCGTCCCAGAATTTTGGCGAGACGTCGGTCGGCCTGTCTTCCGGAGCTACAGCGCTTATTTTCTGCTCAAATTCATCGAAACTCCTGCGCGCCTCTGCCAACTCCTCTTCTGTAGGCGGAGTCACGCCCGCCTCTTCCGGCGTGGAGAAGGTCTTTCCCGCGATTTTCCTCTTCGTCATGATCCCTCGAATCGCGTACTGGATTCGTGCTCTCGCTTGCCAAGGTGCTTTCGATTAATTGCGCCTATACCGATGTTCCGCAGCAGCGCCCGGCTTCCGCAGAAGAAGTTCGTCGTGCTCGGCTGCCACGTACTTGAGTTGGCGCCTATCCATCTTTCCTTCGCGGGTCGTACTCGGTACCCGAAATGTCGTCCCAAAATTTTGGCGAGATCTCCGTAGGCCGATCCTCGTCGGCTACCGCATCTACCTTCTCCTGAAACTCATCGAGTAGTTGTCGTGCACGCGCAAGCTTTTCCGGCGAAGGCGGTGGGGTACCCGCCTCTTCTCGCGTTAAGAATATTTTTCCCGCGATCTCTCTCAATTGCGCCTCCTTTGAGCGTTGGTCGATTTCATTAGTTTAATCTTCGACCATGTCGATAATTGTCCGACCGGTTCGCGAGTCGATTGTTTTTCTTAATACCAAAAACCTTGTATGCGCCGGAAATAAAATCTCCTGCTCCCCCGGAAACATCGAAACAGCGGACACGTCACGGCCGCTAAGCGACACAATCCTGAACTCGACGTTCCCGGCGAACGCGGACGACTGCGCCACCACTGGATTTCTTGTAGTACTTAGAAACGCTTTTTCCACGATGTATTCGCCTGGCCGATACTGAGCAAGTACCTCGGGCGGGAGATTTGTGCCACGGACCACTGGTCCTTCATACGGAGGGAGTTTTTTCAACGCATTCATAAGTGCTTCAACTCGAGCGACTTGAGACGCGTCCAAAGCTCCGCTCCTTAACGCCTCGTTTAGGCCTCTGTGGCCCATACCAGTGTAGTCAGCAAATGCGGAGAGATCATCTGCGTTCAGCGGGCCTGGCAGGCCTCCATCATGGCCGCCTTCAACCGGACCGTCGTGCTGGCCACCCTTGGCGCCGGGTGCAGGAGGCCCACCGTCGTGGGGCGGCAGTTTTGCTGGGGTGTAGCCAAGCGGGACGGTCTCGCCAGGCTTTGACAAACCATCGAACGGTGGTTTTGGCTGACCGCTGCTAGGCCCCCCGTCACCGGACACATGCGGACTGCGACCTGGCGCCGGTGTTTCGCCCGGGCCACCGCCGGGAGGTGACGAATGTGAGGCCGACTTCGCCACCGAAGTGGGTTGCGCTGAGTTCGGAACAACTGGCGCTGGTTCGACAGGTGATGCGCCAGGCTGTGCTGGTGCGTGACCGGGCGAATGGTCGGCCAACTGTGGGATGGAAGACGGCACCCGCTCAGCCATAGTCGCGGGCACAGAGGTAAGAGTCGCACGGCCGTGGTGGACTGCCATCGGTTCATGCGGCCGTTCCGCTTGCACCGAAGGGGTCTCGTGCGGGGCCGCAGCAGCTTTCGCTGCTGGTTCTTGAGGACCTTCCGCGGGCAGCGATGTGGGGTCGTGCGTACCGGTTCCCGGCATGGAAGCTGCTTCGCGCGGACTTGCTTCGGGCGAGGGCTCAGGTTGACCCTCCATCCGCGCCTCGGCAGGCGACAGCCGCTCGTGAGGACCACCACCACTCGCGGGCGCTGGTGCCGCGGGCTCCGAAACCGCGTCGTGCGGACCACCCCCAGCCGCGGGTGACGAAGCCTCGGGGGGCGTTGACCCTGGCGGATCAGTCGGGCCGTGCGCCGCACCCGGCACACCCTCGGCCGGGTGTGGTGTCGCCTCGACGGGCGCCTCGAGCGACTTGCCGGCTGGCAAACCCACGGGAGCGCCAGGTGCTTTGATTTCCGGCAGATCAGCCGTAGCCCCTTCGAGGTTCTTGGTCACATCGCCGCCGGCCTTGGTGATGTCGGTCAGCGCGCCGCGCGCTCCCGCCGCGCCTTCCCCACCGGCACGTCCAGCAGCCCCACGCGCGGCTTCCGCCTCCTCCTCAGCGCCGCGCGCAGCGGCTCCCACGCCATCGGCCGCCGCACCCGCCTCTCCGAGGCCCGGGGCGATCAGCGTGGCACCGTCGAACGCTACTTCACCGGCGCCCAATCCGGGCCGAGCCGTACTCCAATCCTCGGCGTGTACAAGGCCTTTCAGCTCCTGCAGGCGCGCTTCCGAGAATTCTTTGGGATTGACCGCGGCATTGATGAGACTTTCTTTCCAGCTGTTTTTCACCAAGCCGGTCCAGGTGGCGGCCGCTCCGTGTGGATCGGCGGCGATCCAGTGCGGGCTCAGGTCGACGAGACCCAGCCCGATGCCGGCGGCACCTTTGAGGACACCCTCATGGGCGTTGATCCAGGTGTCGGCTACGGTGGCGACCGCGTTACCGACGTCCTCACCGAGAAATTTGACGAGGCCACGGCGCGCGTACTTTTCGCATGTGACGACCTCGCGATCGGCCGCTTGCACGACGAACTTGATCGCGTCCTCGCAGGCCCTGGCTTCCTGCCCGAGATGCTGCAGCACCGCGTTGATGTCCTTGACGATCTGCTTGATCTCATCCCAAGCGTCACCGTGGATGATGAGCATGACGTCGTGACCGAGGTCGCCCAGCGACTCGATGCGATGCAGCAGATCCCGTATCGCACGTTGCGCGTGGTCGACCCTGTTGGCAAACGTGTCGATGGTACGGGCCAGCGCGTCACACAGCTGACCGATAGCCGCTGTGCTATGGCCAATTTCAGTCAAGGCCCTGTCGATATGGTCGCCTTCAGGGACGTGTTGACCGTCGAAGAGCGTCTTCGATGCAGCGAGAGTTCCGTTGACACCTCTGGCCGCCGTACCGAAGGCACGCCAACGAGATGCGGCCGCACGCAGACCCGCCACATCGCCGTCGGGCCACGCCTCGAGGACGAACGATTGGACGAGCGACCACAGCGGTGGGGGCGGCTGGCCCGGCCCCCACGTCCCAGGCGGCCTGGGTGCGGCAAGCTCGGCCGGCGGGGATGGTGGTTCTAAAGCTCCGCTTCCGCCGCCCAGCGTCGAAGCCGCGTCGACGTGGGAGTAGTTCGAGGCGCCTTGCTGGATGACGGCGCCGCTTTTGCGGCAAGCGTTGACGGCGGCAGCGGCCGCCTTGAGCACCGACTCGGCCTTCTCTTGATACGCCAAGCCGAACACCTCGCCGGCCCGGTCAACACCGGTGTGCGCCGAAAAGCCAGCCGTCAATATCGTCAGATTGGCGGCCAGCCCCTCGCCGACAGCATCCACCGCGCTGCCCGCAGCGAACATCGCCTCGGGATCGACGACCAACGGAGCCACGCGCGAAATTCTCGCCGAGACCGCACGCCGCCGCTATTCACCCAATGCTGGCTTTGAAACGCTAGCGAGGATCACCGAAAAGCCACAACTCATTCATCAACAGCCCGCGCGGTCAGCGTGATGCGGTGCCGCCCCACCGACACCGCCAAGGTCGGTTCCGCCGGCTCACCGTCGAGTTGGACCCTGACCCCGGCGGGCAAGCCGCCCAGGGTGATCCGCGCGGCGGTGTCGGTGGCCACGGTGATCGTCGACGCGGGCAACGCGGCCAGGCCGGCCCGCTGGACATCCACCGTGATGTCGGCGACGCCGGTGAGCCGCAGCGTGAGATACGGCAACGGACCCACGGGCGGGCCCACCCGCCAGTCCAACTCGCTGTACACGCTAGGGGTTGGGTCGAAGTTCAGGATGAACCCGCGATGATGCCGAACGGTGTGTGAGGGGTCGGGGCGCGCATACGAACGTGCGTCGACTTCGGCGATGGCCCCACGCCGCGCGGTCACCGCCGGGTCCGCGCTCAGGCCCGACAACCACCAGACCCGATGCGGCCCGATGCCCAGGTCGTCGCGCACCAATTGCGGATGCCAGGCGAACGTGATGTGGCCCGGATCGGCCTGGCGCAGACCGGTTTCCATGTGGGCGATCGGGTCTTCGAACTTGTCCTGCAACACCCAGGCGATGTGGTCCTCGAACGGATACACCGTGAAGCGGTGCCGGTAGCCCAGCCGGTCGAGTTCGAGCACCTGCTCGGCCGCCGACGGGAGCGGCACGAGTTCGTCGACCAGCCCGTGTGCGATGACATAGGGCAGCCAGCGGGCGTTCACCAGGAGCTTCCAGGTGTCGCCCTCGCGGGCACAGCGAGAGTCCGGGTCGAGGTCGGCCGGGATGTCGACGTCGGGAAGCAGCCGTACCCCGCAGGTCGGCGGCCCCGCGAGCACGACCGCTTGCGAAAACACTTGCGGGTAGGTCAATCCCAGCTTGTAGGCCGCATAGCCGCCCATCGAGTAGCCGGAGATCACCGTGCGATTGGGATCGGTGCCCAGTTGTTCGGCGACGCGCGCCCACACCTCCCAGACGTCGAGTTCTCCCGTGTCGAAGTACCACGTCGACGGGCCGCGGGCGAGCGGCGTGATCACCACCGAGTCGCGCGCCTCGCACACTTGGTGCAGCAGGCGGGGGTCGATCGCGGCGAACTGGCTCTGCCCGAGCGCCAGCGAATGCAGCAACAGTGTCAACGGCAGCATCCGGCCCGGCTTGAAACTCGAAGGCAGGCACACCGAATACGGCTGCACCCGACCGAGGAACTGCGGCTGGGTGCTCAAAATGTCGTCGGCGGCCACACCCTGGCCCAGCTCGACCGACGACACGTACCACCGCGTCGACGGACCGGTGATCACCGGCTCGGGCTCGGTGTCCCCGGCCGCCAACCGGTCCCAGTCCACGGTCAGGGCGAACTTCGACACGTCGCCGCGCGTCAAGGCGTCGGCCTGGGCGGAGTCCGACCAGAAATTGAGGCGCGGCGCCTCTTGCTCGGTGGTGCGGAACGCGACGTTGTAGACGTTGGGTTGCCCGGGCAGGGCGCCATGCTCGGCGGGCACGTCGGCGAACCCATCGCCCGCCGCATTGGCCAACCCGGCTGCCAACCGCACCGTCCAGGTGCGGGCCGGCTCCAGCAAGGTCCGTGGCACCCGCGCGAGAAACGATCGGGATCCCAGGTCGACGCTGTGCTGCACCGGTGTCGTCGACTGCGTGGTCAGGTCGATCAGCGCGGCGCTACGGCCCGAGACCAGCAGGGCCATGTCGATCCCGGCCGAGCGCACCCCGGCCCCCGCGGGCCACTGCTCCGGCGCCGTCCGGGTCGGGTGGGTGTCCAGGCCGAATAGCGCGATGGGAACCGACGCGTCCAGCAAGGTGTTCCAGTCGATCCGCCACCACGTGTCGGTCGTGGTGAGCCCGACCGCCACACGGAAGATGTCGGCGCCGTTGCGGGCCGCCGGGCCGTCCGGATAGATGTAGGTGCCGCGCGGCGGCGCCTGCACCTTCAGGTCGCCGATCGGCAGGCCGGTCGCGCCGTGGTCGTCGTACAGGAAGTCGGTCCAAAACAGGGCGCCGCCGGCCAGGCGGCCCGCGCCGCACGTGCGTGGAAAGTCTTCCCCGAACGGCCATCCCGACGGCACCGGTAACTGCGGCTCCGGGCGCAGCGCCGCCGGCGGCACCCCCTCGGGCATGCCGTCGACCACGACGAGGTCAGCTGGAGGTGCCGGTGCCGTCGCGGCGGGATGCGCCAGCGTGTCGGCGATGTGGCGGGCGATGCGGATCGGAAGGAGAGTCAAATCCAGAAGTGACATCAAGCCCCAACGTACGCGCCGGTGGGCCTCGGCTGCTACGGCACGGGCACCACGATGAGCTCGTGGGGCCGGTTGTTGACGGGCAGGGCGCCGTCTTCGGTCACGACGACGATGTCCTCGATGCGGGCGCCCCACCGGCCCGGAAAGTAAACGCCCGGCTCGATCGAGAAGGCCATGCCAGCGGCGAGCGGCAGGTCGTTGCCCGCGACGATGTAGGGCTCCTCGTGCACGGATAGCCCGATGCCGTGGCCGGTGCGGTGCACGAAGACCTCCGCGAGTCCGGCGTCGGCCAGCACATCGCGCGCGGCCGCGTCGACTTGTTCGGCCGTCACGCCCGGGCGCACCGCGTCCACGGCCGCCCGCTGCGCCCGCTGGAGCGCCGAATACTGCTGTGCCACTTCCGGTTCCGGATCACCGATGCTGTAGGTGCGCGTCGAGTCGGAGTGGTATCCGGGCTCGTAGGCGCCGCCGATGTCGATGACGACGATGTCACCCACCTGCAGTTCACGGTCCGAATAGCCGTGGTGCGGGTCGGCGCTGTGCGGCCCGGAACCGACGATGATGAATGCCACTTCCGAATGCCCTTCGGCCACAATTGCTTCCGCGATGTCGGCGGCCACATCGGCCTCCGTCCGGCCGGGGACCAGAAACTCCGGCACCCGCGCATGTACGCGATCGATGGCCGCGCCGGCTTTGCGCAGGGCGTCGATCTCGCATTCCTCCTTGACCATCCGCAGCTCCCGCATGACGTCGGTAGCCAGGATCGGCAGGACCCCGAGGACACCGGCCAGCGGCAGCAGGTGCAGGGCCGGCATGGAGTCGGTGACGGCGGTCGCGGATGGAGCACCGCCCAACGCGGCGCCCACCAGTTGGTAGGGGTCGTCCCCGTCGACCCAATCCCGCACCGCCAGCCCCAGTTCCGCAATGGCGGACCCCTTGAGCGAGGCCAGCTCCAGCCGCGGGACGACCACCGTCGGGTCGCCGACCGCCGGCAGTACCAGCGCGGTGAACCGCTCGAGCGTCTGGGCGCGCGACCCCACGAGATAGCGCAGGTCGTACCCGGGGGTGATCACCAGCCCGGACAACCCCGCGTCGGCGGTCGCGGCGGCGGCCGCCGCCAGCCGGTGGGCATACACCCCGGCGTCGAACCGATGAGATTCCATGGCAGCCAGGCTAACCCGGTGGGCCCAGCGTCGACTTGTTGTGTCCATTCGAACGGACGGCCGACAACAAGTCGACGCTCGGCGACGTGAGACGATACCGGGATGCGATCGGCCCCAGGTACCAGCGGCGACCCGCCGCTATTGCTGCTCGACGGGGCCAGCATGTGGTTCCGGTCGTATTTCGGGGTGCCGTCGTCGATCACCTCCCCCGACGGCCGGCCGGTCAACGCCGTCCGGGGGTTCATCGACTCGATGGCCGTCGTGATCAGCCAGCAGCGTCCCAGCCGGTTGGTGGTCTGCCTGGACCTGGATTGGCGGCCCCAGTTCCGGGTGGACCTCGTGCCGTCCTATAAGGCGCATCGCGTCGCGGAACCGGAGCCCGAGGGCGAACCGGACATCGAGGAGGTGCCCGACGACCTGACGCCGCAGATCGACATGATCATGGAGCTGCTGGACGCCTTCGGGATCCCGACGGCGGGCGCCGAGGGTTTCGAGGCCGACGATGTGCTGGGCACGCTGGCCGCGCGCGAACGCCGTGACCCCGTGGTGGTGGTCAGCGGCGACCGCGACCTGCTGCAGGTGGTGTCCGACGACCCGGTGCCGGTCCGAGTGCTTTATCTGGGCCGGGGGCTGACCAAAGCCACCCTGTTCGGACCGGCGGAGGTCGCCGAACATTATGGCGTGCCGAAACACCGGGCGGGCCCCGCTTACGCCGAGTTCGCGCTGATGCGCGGCGATCCGTCCGATGGCCTGCCGGGCGTCCCCGGCGTCGGGGAGAAGACGGCCGCCACCCTGCTGGCCCAGCACGGGTCGCTGGAACGGATCCTGGCGGCCGCCCGCGACCCGAAATCGAAGATGCCCAAGGGTCTGCGCTCGAAACTGCTGGGCGCGACGGACTACATCGACGCCGCGGAACAAGTCGTGCGGGTGGCCACCGACGCACCGGTCAGGCTGTCGACCCCGACCGACGCGCTGCCCCTGGCGGCCGACGACCCGCACCGCACCGCGAAGCTGGCGACCGAACTGGGCGTCGGGTCGTCGATAGGGCGGTTGCAGAAAGCGCTCGACGCGCTGCCGGAGTGACCGACTACTACTGCGGGCGGCCTACCTCGTAGGTGCCCTTGCTGTCCTGGAAGGTCACCGTGACGTGTTTCGGGGCACCATCGATGCTGACGTCGCAGTCGAACGTTGCGCCCTTCTTGACGGTCGGGTTCTGACCGTGGTTGCACTTGACGTTTTGGACGTTCTTGGCGCCGTAGCCGTTGGTCTCGTCGGAAAGGACCTGCTGCACACCGGCCTGCGCCTTGTTGACGTCCAGCTTGGTGGTGACGAAGAACCCGGGCTCCCAGAAGCCGAGCACCAGCACCACGGCGATGAGCAGAAAGGCGATCACCCCGCCCACGCCGGCGATCAGGGCGACCGACCGCTTCTTCGCCGGCTGCTGCTCGTAGGGCGGGTACTGCTGCGGGTACTGGCCCGGCTGGCCGTACTGCCCTGGCTGACCATACTGGCCCGGCTGACCATACTGGCCGGGCTGGCCGTACTGGCCGGGCTGCGCGTACTGCCCCGGCTGACCGTATTGGCCCGGCTGCGCGTACTGCCCAGGCTGCCCATAGCCGGGCTGTTGCGGGTATTGCTGCGGATAGGCCTGTTCGGCCGGCTGCTGGTACTGCGGGTACTCGGCGGGCGGCGTGTAGGCCGGGGCCTGCCACGTCGCCTCCTGGCCCGGTTGCTGCTGCCACGGCGAACCGACCTGGGTCGGCTCGGAGGACTGATCGCTACCTTGGCCGGGCGGTTGCCACTGCTGCTCCGGTCCCTGCGGTCCGCTCATCGTCTCTCCTCAGCCCCTTAGTGTCTTGGCACGCACTCTCGGCGTTGTGATTGATGGATCTACGGTAGCTTCGGCACAGCCTACCCGGCGTCAACAGCTACGACGCCGCGCCGAACGTCATTGATGGCGCGCTTGGCCGTTGCCCGCAACTCAGCATCCGGTGCGGCGTTGCGGACCTGGTCCAACAGATCCAGCACCTGGCGGCACCAGCGCACGAAATCCCCCGCCAGCAGCGGCGAGCCTGCGCCCGCCGGGTCGACGGCCGCCAGGGCCGCGGGCAGGTCGCCGGTCTTGGCCCAGCGATAGATGACGTTGACGAAGCCGTCGTCGGGTTCCCGGCTCGGCGCGATCCGGTGGGTCTGCTCGTCGGCGCGTAGGGCATCCGACAGCCGTGACGTTTGCTGCAGCGCCTGTCGGACCCGCTGGGTGGGCGCCTCGGCGGCGAAGGCCGCCCGCGGGCCTTCGCCACCCCGGCTTTCGTACAGGACCGCCGAGACCACCGCCGCCAGCTCGGGCGGCTTCAGATCGGCCCACGCGCCGGTGCGCAGGCACTCGGCGACCAGCAGGTCGCTCTCGCTGTAGATGCGGGCCAGCAGGCGGCCGTCGTCGGTGACGCGTGGATCGGTGTCCGGACCCTGGATGAAAGCACGCTCGGTGAGCAGGCCGACGATCCTGTCGAACGTCCGCGCCAGCGAATTCGTCGCGGCGGCAACCTTTTTCTCCAGTTGCGCATTGTCCCGTTCGATGCGCAGGTAGCGCTCGGCTTGCCGGACTTTGGACTCCAGCCCGGCGCTGTTGTGCGACGGGTGTCGGCGCAGCTCGTCCCGCAGCGACGCCAATTCCGGGTCCTGATAACCACCGTAGGCGCCGTCGTGATCCCCGCGGCCGCCGCGGCGCCTGGCCGGAATGGCCAGCCCGGCGGCCGCCGACCGCAGCGCCGATGCCAGGTCGCGCCGCACCCGCGGCTGGCGGTGCTCGACCCGCTTGGGCAACGGCATCGATCCGACCGGAGCCGTCGCGCCCGAGTAGTCGGCCGTGGAAATTCGCCCCGCCCAACGGTTTTCGGTGAGCACCAACGGGCGCGGGTCGTCGCCGTCGCGGGCCGATTCCAGCACCACCGCCAGCCCGCCGCGCCGACCGTGGGTGATGTTGATGATGTCGCCGCGCCGCAGCGCGGCCAGCGCGTCGCTGGCCGCCTGGCGGCGTTGCAGTCGTGACGCGCGGGACTGCGCGCGCTCCATCTCGGAAATGCGGGCGCGCAGCCGCGCGTAGTCGAGGATCGGCGCCTGCGGGCCGCCCAGCTCGGCGGCGATCTCGGCGAGCATCGCGTTGCCGCGCTCGATTCCGCGGACCAGGCCGACGACAGAGCGGTCGGCCTGATATTGGGCGAACGACTGCTCCAGCAGTCGGTGCGCCTGCTCGGGCCCCATCTGCTGCACCAGGTTGATCGTCATGTTGTACGACGGGGCGAACGAGCTGCGCA
Source organism: Mycobacterium paraffinicum (assembly GCF_001907675.1). Lineage (GTDB taxonomy): Bacteria > Actinomycetota > Actinomycetes > Mycobacteriales > Mycobacteriaceae > Mycobacterium > Mycobacterium paraffinicum_A. Next base: position 47,345 of record NZ_MPNT01000005.1, on the reverse strand, counting down.
GCGGGAAGGTGCGGGTGGAGGCCAGGCCCGCCACGGCGGCCGGCTCGGTGTTCTCGTCGGTGGGATTCCACAGCACTACCGCGTGGCCCTCGACGTCGATGCCGCGCCGCCCGGCGCGGCCGGTCAGCTGCGTGTACTCCCCCGGCGTCAGCGGCATGTGCTGCTCGCCGTTGAACTTGACCAGCCGCTCGAGCACCACCGTGCGGGCGGGCATGTTGATGCCCAGCGCCAGGGTCTCGGTCGCGAACACCGCCTTTACCAGACCGGCGGTGAACAGCTCCTCGACGGTGTGCCGGAACACCGGCAACATCCCGGCGTGGTGGGCGGCCAGGCCGCGCAGCAGCCCCTCCCGCCACTCGTAGTACCCGAGCACCGCCAGGTCGGCGTCGGCGAGATCACCGCAGCGGTGGTCGATCACCTCGGCGATCTGCGCCCGCTCCTCCTCGGTGGTCAACCGGAGCGGCGAGCGCAGGCACTGCTGCACGGCGGCGTCGCAGCCGGCGCGGGAGAACACGAACGTGATCGCCGGCAGCAGCCCCTCGGAGTCCAGCGTCGCGATCACATCCGCCCGCCCGGGCGGTCGGTAGAACCGCGGCCGACCGGGCGCACCGCGTCCGCCGCGCCCTCGCCGCGGCTGCCAGTCCGACATCCGGTCGGCCTCCCGCCGATGCGCGATGTGGCGCACCAGATCCGGGCTCACGCGTGACTCCTGGCCGGCGACCGGCTGTCCGCCGGCTTCCGAGCTGCGGTAGTCGAACAGGTCGAAGAGCCGCTTGCCCACCAAGACGTGCTGCCACAATGGCACCGGCCGATGCTCGTCGACCACCACGGTCGTATCGCCGCGCACCGTCTGGATCCAGCCGCCGAATTCCTCGGCGTTGCTCACCGTGGCAGACAGGCTGACCACGCGCACCTCGTCGGGCAGGTGCAGGATCACTTCCTCCCACACCGGGCCGCGCATCCGGTCCGCCAGGAAATGCACCTCGTCCATCACGACATAGGAAAGCCCTTGCAGGGCAGGCGAATCGGCGTAGAGCATGTTGCGCAGCACCTCGGTGGTCATCACCACCACGGGAGCGTCTGCGTTCACCGACATGTCACCGGTCAGCAGGCCGATCCGGTCGCGGCCGTAGCGCGCGGTCAGATCGGTGTGCTTCTGATTGCTCAGCGCCTTGAGTGGCGTGGTGTAGAAGCACTTGCCGCCGGCGGCCAGCGCCAGGTGCACGGCGAACTCCCCCACCACCGTCTTGCCGGCGCCGGTCGGCGCGCAGACCAGCACGCCGTGGCCTCGTTCCAGCGCCGCGCATGCACGCCGCTGGAAACCGTCGAGCGCGAAAGGCAATTCGGCGGTGAACCGGGTCAGCTCGGGCAGCTCGGTCAGCTCCGTCACGCCGCCGCCGGATCCGGCGAGGGTGCGCAAATGTACATCGACATCGGCGTGTCGGTGCACAGACACGCACGCTCGCGCCAAGGGCGGCTACGTGACATCGTCATGCTGACCGGCGGTGAACGACGGCTCCCGCGCCGGTTCGGGTATCGGTGCGGGCGCCTCGATCACCGAGGCCTCGTCGTCGGGGATCGCGGTCTGCGCCTCGCGCTTGGCCTTCCGTCTGTCATGCAGGCGGGCGATCTGGATGGCGAACTCGAGGAGCACCGACAACGCCACGCCCAACGCGGTCATCGAGAACGGGTCGGACCCGGGCGTGAAAACCGCGGCGAACACGAACATCCCGAAGATCAGGCCGCGCCGCCAGGACTTGAGCCGCTCATAGGTCAGCACACCCGTCATGTTGAGCATGACGATGAGCAACGGGAATTCGAAGCTGACGCCGAACACGACCAACAGGTTGATCAGAAACCCGAAGTACCGGTCCCCGGACAGCGCGGTCACCTGCACGTCGCTGCCGACGGTCAGCAAGAAGCCCAGCGCCTTGGACAGCACGAAGTAGGCCAGGATCGCGCCCGTGACGAACAGCACCGCTGCGGGAATCACGAATCCGACCGCGAAGCGACGCTCCTTTTGGTACAGCCCCGGCGTGATGAACGCCCAGAGTTCGTAGAACCACACCGGGCAGGCCAGCACCACCCCGGCGGTCAGCCCGACCTTGAGCCGCAACATGAACTGGTCGAACGGCGCCGTGGCCAGCAGCCGGCATTGGCCGTCGGCGCTGATGCTGGCGCGCGCCGACTGCGGCAGGGAGCAGTACGGGTGGCGCAGCCACTCGCCGAGGCTTTCCAGCCCGAAGATCGAGTGCGAATACCAGAAGAACCCGAAGATCGTGGTGATCAGGATGGCGGCCAGCGAGAGCAGCAACCGGGTGCGCAGCTCGGTCAAGTGATCGACGAGCGACATCGTCGCGTCGGGATTGGTTCGGCTGCGCCTGTTACGCGGATTTAGGCGCTTCAGCACGCCGGCAGTGCGCGCTGAAACCTTGAAAAATTTCACGACGCTCGTTCAGTAGCGCTCGGGCCCCGCGACGATGACGACGGGCTACGCAGGGCGGGCTTCGGAGTGCCCCTGCTCGGCCGCCGGAGCGTCGACGCGCTGCGACTGCACGGGAGTGGGGTTCGCCGCGGAGGGGGCGCTGTTGGTCGTGCTGTTGGTCTCCAAAGCCGACGACTCGGCTTTGTTCTCGGTCTGCATTTCGCGCAGCTCAGACTTGAAGATGCGCATCGACTTGCCCAACGAACGTGCTGCATCGGGGAGCTTCTTGGCACCGAAGAGCAGGATCACCACCACAGCGAGGATCGCCCAGTGCCACGGACTAAGACTGCCCACTTTGATTACCTCCAGACGTCTACCCGATGCTACCGCAGTGCGGCGATACACCGGACCGACCGCGCCGTGGCCTCAGGGGGTGAGGTCCCGGTAGGAGTCGAGGGCCTCCGCCGCCGCACCCCGGACACGACCTGCCAGGGACTCCGGTTCAAGCACCCGCACCGCAGCCCCGAAGCCCAGCACCAGCCGGGTCATCCAGTCCTCGGAGGCGTAGGTCATCACCGCCTCCCAGGAACCGTCCGGCAGCTCACGCACTTCGCGCATCGGGTAGTACTCGAACATCCACGACGCCGACGGCGCGATCCGCAGCTTCGCCGACGGGAGCGACGGGTCGCCGTCGAACAGGGATGTGTCCGGCGGCGCCTGCAGCGCCAGCTCGGGTGGCGCGGCCGGCTCGTCCAACTCGGTGGCGTCGACGATCCGGTCGAAGCGGAACAGCCGCACCCCTTCGGCCTCCCGCGACCAGGCCTCCAGGTAGCTGTGGCCGCCGATCAGCAGCACGCGGATGGGGTCGACGATCCGGCTGGTCAAGGTGTCGTGCGAGGCGGAGTAATAGTCGATGGCCAGCGCGTGTTTGGACTGCACCGCCGTGCGCACCGCGGCCGCGGCGTGGCTCTCCGCGGGCGCCTGCTCCGCGACCGCAGCCGCCGACCCGGTGGCGTCGTGCCCGACGGCGCCGGCCGCGGCCTCGATCTTGGCGATTGCGCTGCGCGCCGCCTCCGGATCCACCACGCCGGGAATGTCGGCGAGCGCGCGCAGGGCCACGAGCAGACCGGTGGCCTCCGGCGAGGTGAGCTTCAGCGGCCGGTCGATGCCCGCGGAGAAGGTGACCTCGATGGTGTCGCCGGCGAACTGGAAGTCGATCAAATCGCCCGGGTAGTAGCCGGGCAGCCCGCACATCCAGAGCTGGTTGAGATCCTCTTCCAGTTGCTTGGCGGACACTCCGAGGTCGGCGGCCGCTTTGGTCCGGGTGACCCGCGGGTTGGCTTGGAAGTACGGCACCATGTTGAGCAGCCGGATCAGGCGCGTGGATATGGCAGTCACGACAGCCCCCCGTCCACGTGCGAGCGAAGCCGCGCCAGCACGTCCTCGCGCAGCTGCTGCGGCTCGAGCACGACCGCGTCGGCCCCATAACCGGCGATGTCGCTCGCCAGCCGATCGCTGGACCCGATCTCCAGTTCGATCACCTCGCCGTCGCGGTCGCCCAGTTGCCGCGTGCCGGTAGACCTCCCGGCGCGGCGCAGCGCGGTGGCCCGTCCGTCGGCGACCCAGACCCGCGCCAGCCCACCGGTCGGCGTCTCGGCGATCGTCCGGGCCACGATCTGGCGCAAGTCCACATCCGCGGGCACCACCACCGCCCCGGGCGGCCCGATCGGCCGGACCTCGGCGCCGATCCGCGACAGCCGGAAGGTGCGGGTGGCGTCGCGGTCGCGATCGTGCCCCACCAGGTACCAGCGGCCCTTCTGGGTGACGACGCCCCACGGCTCCACGGTGCGCAGGCTGTACGGCTCGGCGCGCGACGGCCGGTGCGGGAATTGCACCGCCTGCCGGGAATCGATGGCCGACAGCAGGACTCCGAGAACCTCTTCCGAGCCGCGCAGCCCGGGCACCCCGGCCGGTGAGGCGATGGCCACCGGCGCATCTGGGTCGACGTCCACGCCGGCGGCACGCAGCTTGAGCAGCGCACCCTGGGTGGCGGTGATCAATTCGGGTGACTCCCACAGTTGGGTCGCGACGGCTACCGCGGCCGCCTCGTCGGGGGTCAGCTCGACCGCCGGCAGCGCGTAGGCGTCCCGGTTGATCCGGTATCCCTCGGTCGGATCCATCGCCGACGCCCGGCCGACCTCGAGCGGGATGCCCAGGTCGCGCAGCTCGTTCTTGTCCCGCTCGAACATGCGCGAGAAGGCCTCGGCGCTCGGGCTGTCCGCGTAACCGGCCACGCTGGACCTGATCTTCTCCGCGCTGATGTAGCCGCGGGTGGACAGCAGGGCGATGACGAGATTGACCAACCGCTCGACTTTCGAGGTTGCCATTCGCACCAGGTTATAGCCGGCGCCCGCCGCGCGCCTGCACCGGTTGGCGCGTCGCAATTTTCACAATTGGCACATCAGTCACGGGTTCGCCGGGACCACCGGCTCGACGGATTTGATAGCGCCCGCGATATCAAGTTTGTGGCTCGAGCACCGGAGCGGTCGAGCTACATGCTGGCGATCAGCCGCTTGACCCGCTCGTCGACCGCCCGGAACGGGTCCTTGCACAGCACGGTCCGCTGGGCCTGGTCGTTGAGCTTGAGGTGCACCCAGTCGACGGTGAAGTCGCGGCCCGCGGCCTGAGCGGCGCTGATGAACTCACCGCGCAGCCGCGCCCGGGTGGTCTGCGGCGGGTGGTCGACGGCCTCCGCGATCTCCTCGTCGGTGGTGACGCGGGCCGCCAGGCCCTTGCGCTGCAGCAGGTCGAACACGCCGCGCCCGCGCTTGATGTCGTGGTAGGCCAGGTCCAGCTGAGCGATCTTGGGGTCGGACAACTCCATGTTGTAGCGGTCCTGGTAGCGCTGGAACAGCTTGCGCTTGATCACCCAGTCGATCTCGGTGTCCACCTTGGCGAAGTCCTGGCTCTCGACGGCGTCGAGCTGACGCCCCCACAGGTCGACGACCTGCTCGATCTGGGCGTTGGGCTCCCGGGTCTGCAGGTGTTCGACGGCACGGGTGTAGTACTCGCGCTGGATGTCCAGGGCGCTGGCCTGCCGGCCGCCGGCCAGCCGCACGGGCCGCCGACCGGTGACGTCGTGGCTGACCTCGCGGATGGCGCGGATCGGGTTGTCCAGCGAGAAGTCGCGGAACGGGACGCCGGCCTCGATCATCTCCAGCACCAACGCGGCGGTTCCCACCTTGAGCATGGTGGTGGTCTCGCACATGTTGGAGTCGCCGACGATCACGTGCAGCCGCCGGTACTTCTCGGCGTCGGCGTGCGGCTCGTCCCGGGTGTTGATGATCGGCCGGCTGCGGGTGGTGGCCGAGGAGACGCCCTCCCAGATGTGCTCGGCCCGCTGGGACAGGCAGAACGTCGCCGCCTTAGGGGTCTGCAGCACCTTGCCGGCCCCGCAGATCAGCTGGCGCGTAACCAGGAACGGCAGCAGCACGTCGGAGATCCGGGAGAACTCACCGGCCCGCACAATCAGGTAGTTCTCGTGGCAGCCGTAGGAGTTGCCGGCCGAGTCGGTGTTGTTCTTGAACAGGTAGATGTCGCCACCGATGCCCTCGTCGGCCAGGCGCTGCTCGGCGTCGATCAGCAGGTCTTCCAGCACCCATTCGCCGGCCCGGTCATGGGTGACCAGCTGCACCAGGCTGTCGCACTCGGCCGTCGCGTACTCGGGGTGACTGCCCACGTCAAGGTACAGGCGGGCGCCGTTGCGAAGAAAAACGTTGGAGCTGCGCCCCCACGACACGACCCGCCGGAAGAGATAGCGGGCGACCTCGTCCGGGGACAGGCGGCGATGACCGTGGAAGGTGCAGGTGACACCGAACTCGGTCTCGATGCCCATAATTCGTCGCTGCACGTAATCGAGGGTACTGGTTGTCCGACCGGGACGGTGCGGAAGCCGCGCCTACGGTTGCGAACGAGTTTCGCGCGGCCCGCCAGGACCGCACTTGGGGACCGTAACGGGACGTCGGCAGCTCCGACACCAGCGGCCCCGATGTTCAGCCCATAGCGAAAAGCGGACGAGGTGGGCCCGAGTCAGCCCGCGGAGTCGCCGTTGGATTCGCGCGCTTCGCCGTTGGTTCCCGGCTGCTTCGAATCGCCCTCTTGCAGCAGGCCTTCCAGCGTGGCCCGGTTGATGCGCCGGAAGGCGCGTCGCGGCCGGTTGACGTCCAGGATGGCGACCTCCAGGCTGCCCACGTCCGGAGAGGGCTGATCCCCGCCGGAACCGTCCGTGCCGCTGGCGCGCAGCGCCTTGACGGCGATCTTGGTCGCTTCGCGCAGGTCGGCGTTCTCGGCGTAGGAATCCTTGAGCGCAGTGGTAATCGGCTCGGTAGTGCCGCCCATCACCACGAAGTGCGGCTCGTCGGCGATCGACCCGTCGTAGGTGATGCGGTACAGCTCAGGTGGTTTCGTCTCGCCGTAGTGCGCGACCTCGGCGACGCACAATTCCACCTCGTACGGCTTGGCCTGCTCGGTGAAGATGGTGCCCAGGGTTTGCGCGTACACGTTGGCCAGCTGGCGTCCCGTGACGTCGCGGCGGTCATAGGCATAGCCCCGGGTGTCGGCGAACTGGATTCCGCCGCGGCGCAGGTTGTCGAATTCGTTGAACTTGCCGGCGGCCGCGAAGCCCACGCGATCGTAGAGCTCACTGATCTTCTGCAGGGATCGCGACGGGTTCTCCGCCACGAAAAGCACACCTCCGGCGTAGACCAGCGCCACCACGCTCTTGCCGCGTGCGATGCCTTTGCGGGCGAGCTCGCTGCGCTCGCGCATCGCCTGCTCGGGCGATATGAAATACGGGAAACTCACTTCTCACCGCCATCGGGGCCGAAAGTGTCTGCGCGTGAGCGGCTTTCGATCACCTCGCGGGCAAGCTCGGCGATTCGGCGCTCGGGCACCTCGGTCGCCCCCTCGGCGCCGATGGTGACCGCCGTCGGGTAGATGCCGCGCACCAGGTCGGGCCCGCCGGTGGCGGAGTCGTCGTCGGCGGCGTCGTAGAGCGCCTCGACGGCCACCCGCACCGCGGAATCGGCGTCGACGACCCGCGAGTACAACTTCTTGATGGAGGACTTGGCGAAGATCGAGCCCGACCCCACCGACTGATAGCCCTCTTCCTCCAAGTTCCAGCCGCCGGCGGCGTCGAACGAGACGATCCGGCCGGCGCCCTCGGGGTCAGGCGAGTGGATGTCGTAGCCCGCCAGCAACGGTAGAGCCACCAGGCCCTGCATCGCGGCGGCCAGGTTTCCGCGCACCATGATCGCCAGCCGGTTCACCTTGCCGGCAAACGTCAGCGGCACTCCCTCGAGCTTTTCGTAGTGCTCGAGTTCCACGGCGTAGAGGCGGGCGAACTCGACGGCGATCGCCGCGGTGCCCGCGATGCCCGTCGCGGTGTAGTCATCGGTGATATACACCTTTTTCACGTCGCGCCCGGCGATCATGTTGCCCTGGGTGGAGCGGCGGTCCCCGGCGATGACGACGCCGCCCGGATATTTCAGGGCGACGATCGTGGTGCCGTGCGGCAGCTGCGAGCCCATCCCATCGGAACGGGCGCTGCCGCCGAGGCTCGCCGGCAGCAGCTCCGGCGCCTGGCGGCGCAGGAATTCAGCAAACGACGACAGGTCTACGGCGGGATTTCTGGAAAGGGCCGAACCCGGGAATGGGAAGTTAGTGGACAGGCGATCGGAGGAGGGCCAGGTCACTGTCCGCCCTTTTGGACGTACGCCCGGACGAAATCTTCGGCGTTCTCTTCGAGGACGTCGTCGATCTCGTCGAGCAGATCGTCGGTGTCCTCGGCGAGCTTCTCGCGGCGCTCCTGGCCCGCGGCCGTGCCGTCGGCGAGATCGTCGTCGTCGCCACCACCACCGCCACGCTTGGTCTGCTCTTGAGCCATCGCCGGCCTCCTGCTTCATCTGAACTTGTTCAGCGGCTTGCTTGCCTTTAAGCCACACTGCTCGCTGGTATCTCTACCCTACCGGTCAACGCCGGCGTTCCCCGGTTTAACCGGCTCAGCTGGTGAGTTGTTCAACCAGTTCCGCGGCGCTATCCACCGAGTCCAGCAGCGCCCCGACGTGCGCCTTGCTGCCCCGCAGCGGCTCCAGCGTCGGAATGCGCACCAACGAATCACCGCCGAGGTCGAAGATCACCGAGTCCCAGCTGGCCGCGGCGATGTCGGCGCCGAACCTGCGCAGGCACTCGCCGCGGAAGTACGCCCGCGTGTCGGTCGGCGGGTTGTCCACCGCCTCCAGCACCTGGTGCTCGGTGACCAGCCGCTTCATCGAACCGCGGGCGACGAGCCGGTTGTACAGGCCCTTGTCCAGCCGGACATCGGAATACTGCAGGTCGACGAGGTGCAGCCGCGGCGCCGACCAGTTCAGGTTCTCGCGCTGGCGGAAACCCTCGAGCAGCCGCAGCTTGGCGGGCCAGTCGAGCACCTCGGCGCATTCCATCGGGTCCCGCTCGAGTTGGTCGAGCACCTGCGCCCAGGTCTCCACGATGTCGGCCGCGCGGGGATCGGGGTCACGGCTGTCGACGAGCTTCGCCACCCGATCCAGGTAAATCCGTTGCAACGCAAGGCCCGTCAATTCCCGCCCGTCGGCCAGCGCCACGGCGACTCGCAGCGACGGATCGCGGCTGATCGCATGGACGGCGTGCACCGGCCGCGCCAGTACCAGGTCACTCAAGTCGATCCCGTGTTCCGGGCCGACCTCGATCAAATCCAGCACCAGCGCCGTCGTGCCCAGCTTCAGGTAGGTCGACGTCTCGGCGAGGTTGGCGTCGCCGATGATGACGTGCAGCCGGCGGTACCGGTCCGCGTCGGCGTGCGGTTCGTCGCGGGTGTTGATGATCCCGCGCTTGAGGGTGGTCTCGAGGCCGACCTCGACCTCGATGTAGTCCGAGCGCTGCGACAGCTGGAAGCCGGGCTCGTCACCGGAGGGCCCGATGCCGACCCGGCCGGAGCCGGTCACCACCTGGCGAGACACCAGAAAAGGGGTCAGTCCCGCGATGATCGACGAAAACGGCGTCTGCCGCGACATCAGGTAGTTCTCGTGCGACCCGTAAGAAGCGCCCTTGCCGTCGACGTTGTTCTTGTAGAGCTGTAACTTGGCGGCCCCGGGCACGCTGGCGACGTGCCTGGCCGCGGCCTCCATGACGCGTTCGCCGGCCTTGTCCCAGATCACCGCGTCGAGCGGGTCGGTGCACTCGGGCGCCGAGTACTCGGGGTGGGCGTGGTCGACGTAGAGGCGCGCGCCGTTGGTCAGGATCATGTTGGCCGCGCCGACCTCGTCGGCGTCGACCACCGGCGGCGGCCCGGCCGAACGGCTCAGGTCGAAACCGCGGGCGTCCCGCAACGGTGATTCCACCTCGTAGTCCCAGCGAGTGCGCTTCGCGCGCTGAATGCCGGCGGCCGCCGCGTAGGCCAGCACCGCCTGGGTCGAGGTGAGGATCGGGTTGGCGGTCGGGTCCGACGGCGACGAGATGCCGTACTCGACCTCCGTCCCGATAATCCGTTGCATGCGTTCAGCGTAGGCCGGACGACGATCTGCCCTCGCGCAGGGGGAAATCTGCCGGGCAGGAGGTCGCTGCGCCACTAGGGTGACCGGATGTGAACGCAACTCGGCGCCGCACGCCGGACCGCGGGCGGGCAGCGGCGGCTGAACAGTGGTTCTTGGAGCGCGGGTTGCCGTCGGTGCTGACCCGACGGGGCCGGTGGCGACGATTGTGGCCGCGGTGCGCCCCCGCGCTGGCGGCCTGGGCGGCGGTGGAGCTCTGCCTGCTGGGCGTCTATTTCATCAGCGACGGCAACGAAGTCTTCATCAACGGAACGCCGACGGCCCACCAGTGGGTGATCCTGACGCTGCTCGCGATCGCTCTCCCACTGGCCGCGCTCGCCGGTTGGCTGGTGTCGCGGACGTCGAGCGGGGGCAGCCGCGCGACCGTCGCGACCGCGGCACTGGCCCTCGCGGTCGCGTGCGGTGTCATCGAATCCGGCCCCGTCCAGTTGACCCGGGACGCCGTCATCCTGGTGCTGGTGGTGGTGCTGACAGGCACCGGCGTCGGGTCGGTGGTCGCCTGGGCGGTGCGCATGACGATGGAGCACCTATCCACCGTCGGCACGCTGGCGGTGCGCGCCTTACCGATCGTGCTGCTGACCGCGTTGGTGTTCTTCAACACCTACGTCTGGCTGATGGCGGCGAACATCAACGGCGAAAGGCTCTCGCTCGCAATAATTTTCCTGCTCGGCATCGCGGGGACCTTCGTCGTGTCCAAGACCGTGGAACGGGTCCGGCCGCTGCTGAAGTCGACGGCGTCGCTGCCCCAAGGCAGCGACAACCTTGCCGGCACGCCGTTTGCGACGATGCATGAGCCCGCGGCCGGCACCCCGCTGAAACGCGCGGAACGCCTCAACGTGGTGTTCCTGCTGGCGACCTCACAACTCATCGAGATCCTGGTGGTGGCCGCCGTCGGCGCGACGATGTATCTGATCCTCGGCCTGATCATCTTGACGCCACCGCTGCTCAAGGAATGGGCGCACAACACCGCCACCACGTCGACGGTGTTCGGCTTCACGTTTCCGGCGCCGGATTCACTGATCCACATGTGCCTGTTCCTTGGCGCGCTGACGTTCATGTACATCAGCGCCCGCGCGGTCGACGACGCCGAGTACCGGGGAATGTTCCTCGACCCGCTGATCGACGACCTGCACACGGCCCTGGCGGCCCGCAACCGCTACCGCGGCGCCGTCGCGCCGACCGCGCGCGCTGTTGACGGCACCGACGGTAGTGACTAACTTCACCGTGTGTCCGCCCCCGAGTCCGACCGCGCCGTCGGCAAACACGCACTCGACCTGGCAGGAAAACGCTACGGCGAAGTGCTGCTGGTAACCGCCGGCGAGGCCGGCCCGCAGGCAACGGTCTACAACAGCTTCCCGCTCAACGACTGTCCCGCCGAGCTGTGGTCCGCGCTCGACCCGCACGCCATCGCCGCCGAAAACGGCGTGGCCGCAGCCCTGCTCAACGGTCCGCGGTACTGGCTGATGAACGCCATCGAAAAGGACGCCCAAGGCCCCCAGATCACCAAGACCTTCGGCGGGATCGAGATGATCCAGCAGGCCACGGTGCTGCTGTCGTCGATGAACCCCGCGCCCTACATCCCCAACAAGGTCAATCGCCACACGATCTTCGTCTTCAACGCCGGCGAACAGGTCTACGAGCTCATCGACCCCCAAGGACAGCACTGGGTGATGCAGACCCTGAGCCAGGTCGCCGACCCCAACCTCTCGCAAGCGGATCTGCCCGGGCTCGCCGAGCGGCTCGACCTCCCGGCGGGGTGGACCTACCAACCGCGCGTGCTCACCGACGAGTTACGCGTCGACACGCGGACCCGGGCGGCCCAGGTGTTGCAGGACAACCTGACCAACAGCTATTCGCTGGTGACCGACTGACCCTGAGGCGGCACCGCGCCACGCTCGAACCACGACGTGTGCGTGGCCTCAGGCGCGGCGCGGCGCGGAGCCCTACAGGTACTGACCCAGGTTGGATTCGGTGTCGATGGCCCGCGATGCGCTCGAGCTCTTGCCGGTGACCAGGGTGCGGATGTAGACGATCCGCTCGCCCTTCTTGCCCGAAATCCGCGCCCAGTCATCGGGGTTGGTGGTGTTGGGCAGGTCCTCGTTCTCGGCGAACTCGTCGACGATCGAGTCGAGCAGGTGCTGGATGCGCAGACCCGGTTGCCCGGTCTCGAGCACCGACTTGATCGCGTTCTTCTTCGCCCGGTCGACGACGTTCTGGATCATCGCCCCGGAGTTGAAGTCCTTGAAGTACATGACTTCCTTGTCACCGTTGGCGTAGGTGACCTCCAGGAACCGGTTGTCGTCGATCTCGGCGTACATCCGCTCGACGACCTTCTCGATCATCGCGGCGATGCAGGCCGCCCGGTCGCCCCCGAACTCGGCGAGGTCGTCGGCGTGCACCGGCAGCGACTCGACCAGGTACTTCGAGAAGATGTCTTGCGCCGCTTCGGCATCCGGCCGCTCGATCTTGATCTTCACGTCCAGACGGCCGGGCCGCAGGATCGCGGGGTCGATCATGTCCTCACGGTTGGAGGCGCCGATCACGATGACGTTTTCGAGGCCCTCCACGCCGTCGATCTCGCTCAGCAACTGCGGGACGACGGTGGTCTCGACGTCCGACGAGACGCCGGTGCCGCGGGTACGGAAGATCGAGTCCATCTCGTCGAAGAACACGATCACCGGCGTTCCTTCGGACGCCTTCTCCCGCGCCCGCTGGAAGATCAGCCGGATGTGACGCTCGGTTTCACCGACGAACTTGTTCAGCAGCTCGGGGCCCTTGATGTTGAGGAAGTAAGACTTCGCCTCGCGGGCGTCGTCACCCCGGACCTCGGCCATCTTCTTGGCCAACGAATTCGCCACCGCCTTGGCGATCAGCGTCTTCCCGCAGCCGGGCGGGCCGTACAACAGCACACCCTTCGGCGGGCGCAGCGCGTACTCCCGGTACAGCTCCTTGTGCAGGAACGGCAGCTCCACGGCGTCGCGGATCTGCTCGATCTGGCGCGTCAGACCACCGATGTCCTGGTAGCTGACGTCGGGCACCTCTTCCAGCACCAGGTCTTCGACCTCGGCCTTGGGAATGCGCTCGAACGCGTAGCCGGCCTTGGTGTCCACCAGCAACGAGTCGCCCGGCCGCAACTTGCGCGGCCTGGTGTCGTCGTTGAGCGCGTCGGGATGACCCTCCGGCAGGTCCTCGGCCACCAGCGGCTCGGCGAGCCACACGATGCGTTCTTCGTCGGCATGACCGACGACCAACGCCCGGTGTCCGTCGGCCAGTAGTTCGCGCAACGTCGAGATCTCGCCGACGGATTCGAACGTGCCTGCCTCGACGACCGTCAGCGCCTCGTTGAGCCGCACCGTCTGGCCCTTCCGCAGCGATCCGACGTCGATGTTGGGAGAGCACGTCAGCCGCATCTTGCGACCCGAGGTGAACACGTCGACCGTCTCGTCTTCGTGCGAGCCCAGCAACACGCCGTAGCCACTCGGCGGCTGCCCGAGCCGGTCGACTTCCTCACGCAGCGCGAGTAGTTGCTGGCGCGCCTCTTTGAGCGTCTCCATCAACTTCGAGTTGCGGGCCGCCAGCGAATCGATCCGGGCTTCGAGCTGATGCACATCGCGCGCAGAGCGGGCGCTGCCTTGCGCCCCGGCTGCATGCTCGAGTTGCTCGCGCAGCAACGCTGCCTCGCGGCGTAATTCTTCCAATTCGGCAGCATCGCCGCTGGACATGCCTGACTCGCGGGGGGTACCGAATGATTCAGAACGCTCTGAGCCACCCATGTTGCGCTCCTTTCCCACACCGAATTGGCGCGGTGGATACTTCAACGCTACCGGCGATTGGCCAATGATGCGCGGAGTCAAATACCCACGAAAAGTTAAGATTTTCGTCTCGCTGGTAGTCTCGGCCACTAATCTCGCTGATCGAAAGGGCCGCCGTGACCGCAAAAAGCCTCGCCACAGGCTTTCTCGGCACGGCCGCGGTCGGCGTGGCGACCGCGGGTGTGAGTTCAGTTGCACCCGTTGGCTCGACCGCGCGGCGGGTGCCCGCGTCGGGAAGCGTCCCCACCCCCCGGCCGGCCTGATCGACTGGATGCGCCGACACCTGTCCGCAGCCGTGAGCGCCGCCACTGTCTTGGCGGCGGTCGGGATCTCGGGATGTTCGTCGCATCAACAACCCCGCATCGCCTCCTCCGTGCCTGCGGCGCCCCCGGCCACGTCGAGCACGGTTGTCGTACCTCCGACTACCCCGCTGCCGACGCCTGAAGCCCTTACCGACATCTTGACCCGGTTAGCCGACCCGAACGTACCCGGTATCAACAAGGTGAGTTTGGTCGAAGGCGCCACCCCCGAGAGCGCGGACACCTTGGACAAGTTCACCAACGCGTTGCGCGACAACGGCTACCTGCCGATGACCTTCGTCGCGCACGACATCGCCTGGTCGGACAAGACCCCCGCCAACGTGGTGGCCAACATCGACGTCAACACCGCGCAGCGGGCCAACGCCAGCTTCCACTTCCCGATGGAATTCACGCCCTTCCAAGGCGGTTGGCAGTTGTCCCGGCGAACCGCCGAGATGCTGTTGGTGCTGGGCAAGTCACCCGCGGTGACACCGCCGCCCACCCCTGCACCCGTTCCCGAGCCCACCCCCGCACCGCCACCCGGCCCCGCCCCGGCTCCCGCGCCCGGCCCGACCCCGACTCCACCCGGTTGACCCGCGGCATGTGGATCGGCTGGCTCGAGTTCGACGTGCTGCTCGGCGATGTCCGGTCACTCAAACAGAAGCGGTCGGTGATCCGTCCCGTCGTCGCCGAGCTGCAACGCAAGTTCAGCGTGTCGGCGGCCGAGACCGGTTCGCACGACCTGTATCGACGCGCCGGCATCGGCGTGGCAACGGTGTCCGGCGACCGCAGCCATGCGGTCGACGTTTTGGATGCGGCCGAGCGGCTGGTGGCCGCGCACCCCGAGTTCGAGCTGCTGTCGGTGCGACGGGGACTGCAGCGCAGCGACGATTAAGGGCTGGCTAGCCGTCGCGGCCCTCGCGTTTGCGCCCCAACGGCGCAGGCGCGACGACGCCCGGCGCGAGCCGCCGCGCGAAAACCAGGAACGCCGTGTGCCCGCGCATGGAGTGCTGCGGCCGAACGGCCAGGCCGACGACGTTCCAGCCGCGTTGCAGCGTCTCCCACGACCGCGGCTCCGTCCAGCACTGCTGGGCCCGCAGGGCCTCGACGACCCGCGACAGTTGGGTCACCGTGGCGACGTAGACCATCAGAACGCCGCCGGGGATCAGCAACCGGGCGACCGCGTCGAGCACCTCCCACGGCGCGAGCATGTCGAGCACGGCCCGGTCGAACGAAGCGTCGGGCCAATCGGAGTCGGCGATGTCGCTGACGATCAGCTCCCAGTTGTCCGGCGGCCGCCCATAGAACACCGAGACGTTGCGGCGAGCGTGCTCGGCGTGGTCGGCGCGCTGCTCGTAGGAGACCACCCGACCGTCGGGGCCGACCGCGCGCAGCAGCGAACAGGTGAGCGCCCCCGACCCGGCCCCGGCCTCCAGCACCCGCGCACCCGGGAACATGTCACCCTCGTGCACGATCTGCGCGGCATCTTTGGGATAGATGACCTGCGGCCCGCGGGGCATCGACATGATGTAGTCGACCAGCAGCGGCCGCAGCACCAAGAAGGGCGCACCGTTGCTGGACTTGACGACAGTGCCCTGCTCCAGCCCGATCAACGCGTCGTGGGCGATCGAGCCGCGATGGGTATGAAACTCCGCGCCGGGCGTGAGCGCCATCGTGTAGTGCCGGCCTTTGGCGTCGGTGAGTTGAACGCGTTCCCCGACGGTGAACGGGCCGGTTGCGGACACGCCGTCTAGCGTGCCAGCCGACTCGCCGTGGGCGGTGCTCGGGGTTGTCGGCACTCGGTTCTACGCTGCGCACATGACCGACCAGCCGCAGGCACTCGCGCGGCCGGCTGCGCGACCGGTTTCGAAACCGGTTTCCAAACCGGCTTCGAAACCGGCGTTGTCGCCGTCGCGGGCGGCGGACTTCAAGCAGTGCCCGCTGCTGTACCGCTTCCGGGCGATCGACCGGTTGCCCGAGGCGCCGTCGGCGGCACAGCTGCGCGGCTCGGTGGTGCACGCCGCCCTGCAGCAGCTCTACGGGCTGCCCGCCGCCCAGCGGGGTCCCGACACCGCGCTGGCACTGGTCGAGCCGGCCTGGGACCAGGTAATCGCCGCGGCGCCCGAGCTGGCCGGCGAGTTCGATCCGGACCAGCGCGGCCAGCTGATCACCGAGGCTCGGGCGCTGCTCTCCGGCTACTACCGGCTCGAGGACCCGACCCGCTTCGACCCGCAGTGCTGCGAGGAGCGCGTCGAGGTCGAGCTCGCGGACGGCACCCTGCTGCGCGGATTCATCGATCGGATCGACCTCGCCGCCACCGGGGAGGTGCGGGTGGTCGATTACAAGACCGGCAAGGCCCCGCCTGCGGCGCGGGCCCTGGCCGAGTTCAAGGCGATGTTCCAGATGAAGTTCTACGCGGTGGCCCTGCTGCGCACGCGCGGGGTCCCACCCGCCCGGCTGCGGCTGATCTATCTCGCCGACGGGCAGGTGTTGGACTATTCGCCCGACCACGACGAGTTGCTGCGCTTCGAGAAAACCCTGATGGCGATCTGGCGCGCGATTCAATCCGCCGGCCAAACCGGCGATTTCCGCCCCAGCCAGTCGCGGTTGTGCGACTGGTGCCCCCACCAGCAGCACTGCCCGCTGTTCGGCGGAACCCCGCCAACCTATCCCGGGTGGCCGGATATCGCTCTGGCGCAAGGTGTTTCGCAACCGACCGAACCGGCGGCGTGACCGCCGGGCGGTCCACCGGTGTGACGAGAGTCATTACGGCGTGAGCGCCCGGACGCAATAGTTCACCGGCAAGTGCGGTAGGCTGTTGTCAACGTTGGCGCCGAATGGCTCGCCAATACGTCGTGATCGATTCGTTATTTCCTCTCAGATCCCCGCGGGGCGCCGAGTCCGAGATGACCAGGTGCGCACCGCACAGCCTCGAGTCGCGGCGATCGATGTTGCCAGACAGGCAATCTCGCTACCACCGACGCTTTAGGGACAGTGAAACATGCTTGAAGACACTACATTTGCTCACCTCGGGGTGAGCCCATCGCTGGTTGACGCGCTCGCCAAGGGCGGCGTCGATCGGCCGTTCCCGATCCAGATTGAAACACTGCCGGATACGCTTGCCGGCCGAGATGTGTTGGGCCGCGGCAAGACCGGCAGCGGCAAGACGCTCGCCTTCTCGATCCCCCTGGTGAGCCGGCTCGACGCCGGTAATCGCCGGCCCGGCAAGCCGACCGGCCTGGTGTTGGCGCCCACGCGCGAACTGGCGACCCAGATCGCCGCGACCATCGCGCCGCTCGCCGCGGTTCGGGGCCTGCGCGTGACCACCGTCTTCGGCGGCGTGCCGCAGCACAAGCAGGCTTCGGCGCTGAAATCCGGCGTCGACATCGTCGTCGCCTGCCCGGGCCGGCTGGAAGACCTGATGAAGCAAGGCATCGTCAAGCTGAGCGCGGTGCAGGTGACGGTCATTGACGAGGCGGACCACCTCGCCGATCTGGGCTTCCTGCCCACCGTTACCCGCATCCTCGCGGCCACGCCCACGGGCGGGCAGCGGATGCTGTTCTCGGCCACCCTCGATGCCGCGGTCGACACCCTGGTGAAGCGATTCCTCACCACCCCCGTGACACGATCGATCGCAGAACCGACGTCCCTGACTCCCGCCATGACACATCACCTCTTCTGTGTCGACGGGCCGCAGGCCAAGAAGGAGTTGGTGCACCGGCTGGCCGCGGGAGATTCCCGGCGAATCCTGTTCATGCGCACCAAGCACCAGGCCCGGAAGCTGGCCCGCCAACTCACCCAATCGGGCATCGCGTCGGTGGAGTTACACGGCAACCTGTCCCAGAACGTGCGCGACCGGAACCTGGCGGCGTTCGCGACTGGACAGGCGCGAGTGCTCGTCGCGACCGACATCGCCGCGCGCGGCGTACACGTGGACAACGTCGAGCTCGTGGTCCACGTGGACCCGCCCGCCGAGCACAAGGCCTATTTGCATCGATCCGGCCGCACGGCCCGGGCCGGCGCCTCCGGTGACGTGGTCACCATCGCGCTGCCCGAGCAGCGCCGGGACACCGAGTCGATGATGCGCAAGGCCGCCATCCGCGCCGTTCCCCAGCAGGTCACCGCGGCGTCGCCCGTCATCCACGCCCTAGCCGGTGAGCCCGCGCCCCGCCAGTCCGTCGCACCGGCGCCGGTGGAGGTCCGTCGGTCCTCGGCCACCCTCGCTTCCCCGCGCGGCGCATCGGCCACGCGTCCCAGGCGGCGGCGGTCCCGTCGCCCCGCCACCGCGTCCCGGTAAGCGGTCGCGCCCCACGGTGGCGATCCGCCCAGCCCCCATGCCGTCTAGTCGAGCGGGGTCATCTCCTGCAGCATCGTGGGGATGAGCTCGCTGACGGTGGGATGGATGTGCATGGTGCGAGCGAGCGTCGTATAGGGCGCTTTGGCCGACATGACGTCCAGGATCTCGTGAACGGCCTCGTCGCCGCCGACGCCGAAGATGGCCGCTCCCAGGATCTGCTGGGTGTCGGCATCCACAACCACCTTCATAAAGCCTTGCGTCTCACCCTTTTCCACCGCGCGGCCGACCCGTGTCATCGGCCGCTTGCCCACCAGCGCTTTGCGTCCCGACGCACGGACCTGGTCGACGGTCATCCCGGCCCGCCCCAACGGGGGGTCGATGTAGAGCGCGTAGGTGGGGATGCGGTCGCTGACCCGGCGTGGGTCGTCGTCGAGCAGGTTGGCCGCGACGATCTCGAAATCGTTGTAAGAGGTGTGGGTGAAGGCGCCCTTGCCGTTGCAGTCCCCCATCGCCCAGATGTGGTCGACGTTGGTCTTGAGCTGGTCGTCGACGACGATGTAGCCGCGGGTGTCGGTCCGCACGCCGGCCGCCTCGAGGCCCAGGTCGTCGGTGTTGGGCCGCCGGCCCACGGCCAGCAGCAGGTGACTCCCGGCAATCGGAGCGCCGCCGGCGCTCGGGGTCAGCTCGAAACCATTGTCGGTCTTGGTGATTCGCACGTCATCGGCACCGACCACGACGTCGATGCCCTCTTCCTCCAGGACGCTGCGGACGGTGGCCGACACGTCCTCGTCCTCGCGGGACGCCAGCCGCGAACCCCGCTCGACGACAGTCACCCGGGCGCCGAAGCGCCGGTACATCTGGGCGAACTCCAGCGCGATGTAGCTGCCGCCGAGGATGACGAGATGGCTTGGCAGCGCGTCGAGTTCGAGGATCGAGACGTTGGTGAGGAATTCCACGTCGGAGAGCCCGGGGATTTCCGGTACCACCGCGCGACCGCCGACGTTGAGGAAGATCCGGTCGGCGTGTAGCACGTCGTGCCCGTCTTGGTAGTCGACACGCAACGTGTGCGGATCCTCGAACCGGGCGTGCCCGCGAAAGACGGTGCAACCGTCCATTCCCGCCAACCAGTCCTCGATGCCCTTACGGTCGCTCAACATGATTTCGTCCTTGCGCGCCTTGACTTTCGCCATGTCCACGCTGACCGGTCCGGTCGCCACACCGTAATCCGCGCCGCGGCGCGCGAGGTGAGCGGCGTACGCGCTGGCCACCAGGGTCTTGGTCGGGATGCACCCGGTGTTCACGCAGGTGCCACCGATCAGTTTGCGCTCCACCAGCGCGACCCGCTGCCCGGCCGCCGTCAGTCGCCCCGCCAGCGGTGGGCCGGCCTGCCCGGCGCCAACGATGATCGCGTCGAAATGCTGTGTCACTTAACCGCCGTCAGCAGGTATTCCGTCAACACGTGACCCGTGACCGCGGCGATGGCGAACCCGCCCACGATCGCGACCGCGTCCTCCAGCAGCGCGATGGGCAGGTCCTTGCCGGCCACGGCGGCCAGCCGCTTGCGCGCCTGATAGCCGCCGAGCGTGCCGAGCACCGCGCCGATGACGCCGGCTCCCAGCGCGGTGAAGGTCCAGTGCGGCCAGGCACCGAGCGCCGCGCCCGCCAGTCCGCCCATGACGATCCGGGCGGCGAAGATCGGCGGCGCCGTGCGGGCCGGCGTCTTGGGCAGCTTGTCGTTGACCAGCTCGCCGACCGCGAGGACGGTGAAGACGACGACCGTGATGATGTTCGCCAGCCACGACGCCCACGTGCCATGCAGGTCGAGCCAGCCGAGATAGGCCGCCCAAGCGACCACCGCGGGGGCCGTCAGCGAACGCAGCCCGGCGACGACACCAATCAGTAGAGCCAGCAGCAGAATCAGGAAATGTGTCATGGGTAGCTCCTGTGGAGGTGGACCACCAGAGTCGGTCCCCCGGCGGTAAGAGTCTTTCATCGGGTGGGTGCGGGCGCCAGCGTAGCCAGCGAGACGGCGATCGGCTCCTTTCTTCGGCGGCGACCCGTGTGGTCTCAGCTCAGCATGGAGACGACTCGCTGGAATGTATACGACTGTAGACCTGACATGGCACCGTTGTCTACACTTGCAGATATGGCCAATGCCAAGAAGCAGTCCGCAGCGCCTCGCCCTCGCAACGCGGCCAAGACCCGCGCCGACATCCTGGCCTCGGCACTGCAGGCCTTCGCACGGCATGGCTATGACGGCGCCGGGGTCCGCGAAATCGCGCGCGACGCCGGGGTGACCGCAATGCTGATCAACCGCTACTTCGGATCCAAGGAACAACTCTTCGCCGAGGTGGTCGAGGCCGCGTTCGCGCCGCCGGCGTTCTTCGGCGATGACTCGGGGTCACTGGCACACGATGCCGCCGACAACCTTGTCGCGTTAAGCGCACCCGAGATCGAGCAATTGGGCAGGTTCCCCATCATGCTGCGGTCGGTACCGAACCCCCGCGCCGCCGAGATCGTGCGCGATGCTCTCGGGCGCCATGTGGGGAGACGGCTCGCCTCGCGGCTACCCGAACCGGACCAGTCCCTCCGCGCGGAGCTGATCCTGTCGGTCATCGCCGGGGTGTGGTTGATGCGCAGCGTCATCCAGACGCCCGGACTCACCGAAGCCGCGGCAGACCGCCTGACGGACGCGGTGACGGCGGTTATTCAGACCCTGATCGACATGCCCCTGGACGGCCGATCAGAACCGGCAGAACCGGATGTCTGAAGCCAGAATTGCTTTGGCGCCGATGGCGGCCAGCTCGTCCATGATCTCGTTGACGCCGCGGCGGGGCACCAGCGCGCGGATCGCGACCCAGTCCGGATCGGCGAGCGGCGCGATGGTCGGTGACTCCAAACCCGGCGTGATCGCCGTGGCCCGTTCCACGACCGAACGCGGGCAGTCATAGTCGAGCATCAGATATTGCTGCCCGAACACCACACCCTGGATGCGCGCCACCAGTTGATCGTGCGCCGCCCGCGTCCCGTTCGGACCCTCTGGGCCGGCGTGCTCGATCAGCACCGCCTCCGAGTCGCACAGCGGATCGCCGAAGGCCACCAGGTCGTGCAGGCTCAGGGTGCGCCCGGAGCCGACCACATCGGCGATGGCGTCGGCCACCCCGAGCTGCACCGAGATCTCCACCGCCCCGTCGAGTCTGATGACGGTCGCTTCAATGCCACGCTCCGCCAGATCTTTTCGGACGAGATTGGGGTAGGCGGTCGCGATCCGCTTCCCTGCCAGATCCGCCGTCGTCCACTCACGCCCGGCCGGGCCCGCATAGCGAAAGCTCGAAGACCCGAAACCCAATGCCAGCCTCTCGCGCACCGGCGCATCCGAGTCGCGGACCAGATCGCGTCCGGTGATCCCGAAATCGAGCTGCCCCGAACCCACATAGATCGCAATGTCTTTGGGCCGCAGGAAGAAGAACTCGACCTGGTTGACCGGGTCGATGACGGTGAGGTCCTTGGAATCGGTGCGGCGGCGGTAGCCCGCCTCCGCCAGAATTTCGCTGGCCGGCTCGCTCAGCGTGCCCTTGTTGGGAACCGCTACCCGCAGCATCGTCACAGCTTCCGGTAGACGTCGTCGAGCGACAGGCCACGCGCGATCATCAACACCTGCGTCCAATAGAGCAACTGGCTGATCTCTTCGGCCAGCGCCTCGTCGGGTTCGTGCTCGGCGGCCAGCCACACCTCGCCAGCCTCCTCGAGGATCTTTTTGCCCAACCCGTGGATGCCACCGTCCAGCGCGGCAACCGTCGCGCTGCCGGCCGGCCGGGTACGGGCGCGCTCGCCCAATTCGGCGAACAGATCCTCAAACGTCTTCACGGCCAGCGATTGTTTCACGCGGCAGCGCGCACAGTCACGGCGGTTTCCCGCCGGCGACGTTTTGAGCCGCCCGATCAGCCGAACCCGGCGAGCGTCATGAGCAGCGCCTCTTCGAGCTGAACGTGAAACTCCGCGCCGTCGGCGGGCTGGGTGAGCCAGCGGTCGATGACGAATTTGGCCGTGGCCAAGCTGGTGTGCACCAACAGCGCGGGCCGGATGTCCGCCGCTGCGTCGACGCCCATGCGGGACGCCACTTGCTCGACGAATTCACGATGTTCGGTCTCGGTGACCAGCACCGATTGGCTCAACAGGCGCGGGGCGGTGGCGATGGCCAGGCGCCAGGTGTCCAGCGTCTGGACTTCGATGACCTCTTTGGCGCGCGCGACGAATAGCCGGATCAACGCCTCGACAGGTGACTCGTCCGGTGGTCTCGCGCCGTAGGACTCGACGATCTCGGCGCTGGCCTCCCGGACTGGACCGACCAGCAGGCTCTCCTTGGTGGGCGCGTACCGGAAATAGGTGCTGATCGATACGCCGGCCGCCGCGGCGATCTCCTCGGTCGTCACCGCGTCGAAGCCGCGTTCGGCGAAAAGCCGCTGGGCGGTCTGCTGGATCTGCGAAACTAGCTCAGCACGACGGCGGTCTCGTAACGAGCCGGTGTTTGCTGAGGGCATGCCTTCACCTTCGTCAATCCGACAGTTCGACCCCGCGGCGTCGTGCAGCAACGAACTCAGATGAGTGACTCTACACTATTGAAAGTCCCTATCAAGTAGGCTAGTGTGATGCGGCACACACCGTTGAACTGCGTAATCGTGGAGCCTGTTGACACTATTTTAATAAAGATGACTTTCGACGGCGCCCGAGCGCGCCTGCACGGCACTCATGGAATCTGGGGGGAAAGAGGGCCGATGGAAGCCGTAGCTGGTATTCGATGATGGCCGCCGTGAGTTTGCTAGACATACGACGAATAGCCGCGCTATGACCACCGGATACGACGGCGTCACCGCCATTCAGCAATGGTCCATCGGATACGTCAAGCGTCACCCGGTCGCGTCATTGACCACCGTCGGCGAACAATTCGTCCTCGGCGTGCGCACCGCCCAATATTTCTTCTTCGACCTGATGACCGGGCGATTCCAATGGCAGGAGTTCGTCCGCCAGGGCGCATTCATGGCCGGCACCGCCGTGTTGCCGACCATCCTGGTGTCACTGCCGATCAGCGTCACGCTGTCCATCCAGTTCGCCCTGCTGGCCGGCCAGGTCGGCGCCACGTCGCTGGCCGGGGCCGCCAGCGGGCTCGCGGTCATCCGGCAGGGGGCGTCACTGGTGGCCGCGGTGCTGATGGCCTCGGCGGTCGGATCGGCGATCACCGCCGACCTGGGCTCGCGAACGATGCGCGAGGAGACCGACGCGATGGAGGTGATGGGCGTGTCGGTGATCCGCCGGCTGGTCGTCCCCCGCTTCGCCGCCGCGGTGATGATCGGTGTGGCCCTCACCGGCGTCGTGTGCTTCGCCGGATTCTTCGCGAGCTACATGTTCAACGTGTACTTCCAGAACGGGGCCCCAGGCAGCTTCGTGTCGACGTTCGCCTCCTTCGCGACCACCGACGACATGATCCTGGCGCTGGTGAAGGCGGTCGTGTTCGGCGCCATCGTGGCCATCGTGTCGAGCCAGAAAGGCTTGTCCACCAAGGGCGGGCCGACGGGTGTCGCGAATTCGGTGAACGCGGCGGTGGTCGAGGCCATCCTGCTGCTGATGATCGTCAACGTCGCCATCAGCCAGCTCTACATCATGTTGTCGCCCAGGACGGGGCTATGACATGGACGGAGCTATGACATGACGGCGGCCGCTTATCAACCGTTGGCACCGATTTCGGTCCCGCTCGTCCGGCTCTACCGCCGGGGCAAGGTACCGATCATTCGGCTCGGGCACATGCTGGTCTTCTTCGTCCGGGCGCTGGTCGCGGTCCCGCTCGCCCTGCGCCAGTACCGGGGCGAGTTCTTGCGGCTGCTGTCGAACATCACCTGGGGCAACGGCTCGATCGTGGTGGGCGGCGGCACCGCCGGCGTGGCCGTCGTGCTCGGCATGACGGTCGGGGCACTGGTCGGAATCGAGGGCTACAACTTCCTGGATCTGCTCGGCCTGGGACCCGCAACCGGTTTCGTCTCGTCGTTGGTCAACACCCGCGAGCTGGCTCCCCTGATGGCATCGCTGGCCTTCGCCATGCAGGGTGGCTGCCGCTTCACCGCCCAGCTGGGCTCCATGCGCATCGCCGAAGAGATCGACGCCATGGAATCGATTGCGATCCGGCCGATCCCGTACCTGGTCACCACCCGGCTGATCGCCTCGGTGGTCGCCATCGTCCCGCTGTACGCCGCCTGCCTGGCGATCGGTTACCTCAGCACGCAAGTGGTGGTGGGCATCGGCAGCGGCGGCTCGACCGGTTCCTACCTGCACTACTTCACGCTGATGCTGGCCGGCCAGGACATCGTCTACTCCCTGATCAAGGCCGTCATCTTCGTCTGGATCGCCTCCACGATCCAGTGCTACTACGGGTACTACGCGGGTGGCGGCCCGGAGGGCGTCGGCGTCGCCGCGGGCCACGGCATGCGGGCCAGCATCACCGTCGTGATCATCGTGAACATGCTGCTGACCATGGCGCTTTGGGGCGTCGACTCCGGCGCACGGTTCGGCGGGTAGGCCGGTCGATCATGCCCAATTCCCTTGAGCTGGACGGGCGCGGCCCCTCCGACCGGCAGCTGTTCGGGATCGGTATCGCTGTCGTGGTGGTCAGCGCGCTGCTCACCACCGCGATGTTGGTCAAATCCACCGGCAGGCTCAACGACTACGTCCGCGTGGTCGCCGATCTGGTGAACGTGGGCGACGGCCTGCCGCAGAAGTCGGACGTCAAATATCACGGCGTGCTGGTCGGCACGGTCAACGGCGTGGTGCCCGCGGCGCACGGCAATCCCAACTATGTCCACATCGACCTCAAGGAAGAATTCGCCGGCTCGATTCCGGCCAACGTGACCGCGCGCGTGGTGCCCAGCAATGTCTTCGCTGTGTCATCGGTCCAGTTGGTGGGGAACGGCCCCGGGTCGACGATCCGCGACGGCGCGCATATTCCGGAGGACAAGCGGCTTCCGACCGTGCTGTTCGAGACGACCGTGACCAAGTTGCGCGACGTGCTCGCGGCCGCGGGCCGCGACCGGGACGACCGGTCGGTGGGGATCCTGGCCGCGTTGGGCGCCGCCACCGACCACCGCCGCGTGAGCCTGCTGAACGCCGGCGCGCAATTGAATCGTCTTCTCGACCAGCTTAATTCGATCGTCAGCACCGACTCGGGCCCCTCGACGGTGTCCGCGCTGCTGGATGCGACGCGCGGGCTGGCGCAGACCGCCCCCGACCTGCTCGACGCACTGCACCAGGCCGTCGAACCGATGCGCACCTTCGCCGAGACGCGGGGGCAGCTGGCTGCGCTGCTGTCGGGCGCCGACTATACAGTCGACACCACGCACCAATCGTTGGGCAACCACATCGACCAACTCATCAGAATCACAACCGAATTGACGCCCGTGCTCGGCGTGCTGGCGCAGAAGTCCAACAACTTCGTGCCCGCGGTCGCCAAGCTGGACAACCTGGCCAACCAGTTCATGGAGCAGGTCTGGAACCCCGAGACCAACGTCGGCAACATGCGCGCGATGCTGACGTTCACACCCAGTTCCACCTATACCCGCGCTGACTGCCCCCATTACGGTGAGCTGAAGGGACCCAGCTGTTTCACCGCACCGCTGATCCCGGTGCGGCCCGATCTGCCCGACGTCCTGCTGCCCCAGAACTATCAGCCGCCCAAGGATCTGGCCCCACCCCCGGGCACGGTGATCGGCCCGGACGGAAATCTCGTCGCCGTCGGTCCGCCGCTGATCAACCCCAACCCCAACCTGTCCGATCCCAATCCCCCGCTGCCCGCGGGGATCACGCCGTCGCCCCCGGTGCCCGGGAGTGCGAACCCCGACAACCCGTCACCGGGGGCACCCGCCACGCCGCAGCCCCACGAACCGTGGGTCGCCCCGGTGGCGCCCAAGGCGCCGTGGATCCCGCAGGCCTCGTTCGGCGGAAACGTGGGACCCGTTGGGAGCCAGTACGAACGGAACATGTTGGGCGTGATCACCGGCGCGCCGGCGACCGCGGCCACCGAGCTGCTGTTGGGCCCGGTCGCGCGGGGCACCACGGTGTCCATCACCCAGGCGCCGGCGCATCCACCCGGGGAGGCGAAATGAGGTTTCGAGGCCCGCTCATCGCACTGACCCTGTTCATGGTCGTCTCGTTGACGCTGACGTGGCTGGTGTATGTGAGCCTGCGGCGTGACGTGGCCGGCAACACGGCGAAGTATTCGGCGGTGTTCAGCGACGTGTACGGGCTGCGTGAAGGCGACGACGTCCGAATGGCCGGGGTGCGCGTCGGCCGGGTCGAAAACATCGAGCTTGACGGGAATCTCGCGAGGGTCTCGTTCGTGGTGCAGCAGGAACAACGGCTGTTCGGAAACACCCTCGCGTCGGTCACCTATCAAAACATCGTCGGGCAGCGTTACCTCGGCCTTTCTCTAGGCAAGGAAGGCAGCCCGCAACAACTCCCACCGGGCAGCACGATTCCGCTGGAACGCACCGAACCCTCCTTCGACGTCACCACGCTGTTGAACGGCTACGAACCGTTGTTCAGCCTGCTGAACCCCCACGACGCCGACAACCTCACCAAGGGCATCATCGCCTCGCTGCAGGGCGACACGTCGTCGCTGACCACGCTGGTCGGCCAGACCTCCACGCTCACCGAGACATTCGCGGGCCGGGACCAGGCCCTCGGCAGCGTGATCACCAATCTCAACAAGGTGATGGCCAACCTCGCCCAGCAGAACGACAACCTCGACGGGGTCATCACCCAAACCCGCAGCGTCGTGGGCGAGCTCGACGTCCGGCGGCCCGACCTGGTCGCCTCGGTGGGTTCGTTGGCCCGGGTGACCGGCCGGCTGTCGGCCTCGGCGACCGATGTGTACCCGGCGCTGCGCGAATTCATCGACCGCCAGCCCGGTGCCACCAAACACATCATGGAGGTCGAGCCGCAGGTGGCGTTCTTCGGCGACAACATCCCGCTGCTGCTGAAGGGGCTCGCCCGGGTCGGCAACCAGGGCGCCTACGGCAATGCCTACGTGTGCGACGTGAACTTCATGGGGTTCTTCCCCGGCCTCAACGACGTGGTGCCGATCATCGTCAATGCCGCGACGCCGGGCAACAAGGCGTGGCACAGCCCGAGATGTCGGAGCACCGCCGATGGCTGACGCGTCGGTGTGGCAGCGGATGCGCAAGCGTCCGCTGGAAAGCTACAACAAGACTTGGCTCGGGTTCATCGCCGTCGCGGTGGTCGCGGTGATCATCGGGGTCATGCTGCTGGTGCACGCGCTCGGCGCCGGATATCGGCACTACACCGCCGAGTTCCTGCAAGCCGCCTCGCTGCGGGCCGGCAACCCGATCGTGGTGGCCGGCATCCCGGTGGGCAACGTCACCAGCATGAAACTCGTCGGCGACCACGTCGAGGCGGGGCTGAAGATCCGGGACAATATCGCGCTCGGCAGGGATTCGCGGGCGCAGATCAAGGTCACCACCATCCTGGGTTCGCGGTACCTCGCGCTGGAACCCGCCGGTCCGGCGCACCTGCCCGACAACACCTTCGACCTGGCGCACACCGAGGTGCCCTACGACCTTCAAGCCGCGCTGCAGGACGCCACCACCACGTTCGAGCAGGTCGACTCCGACCGGTTCGCGCAATCGCTCGCGGTGCTCGGCAAGCAGCTCGAGGGGCTGCCGACCGTTGTCCCGCAAGCGATTTCGAACATTCACACCTTGTCGTCGATCATCGCGGTGCGACGTGACCAGCTGGGTCAGCTGCTGCGCAGCACCGAGCAGGTCACCAACACGCTGCGGCGCCAGCAGGCCGACATCGGCACCCTGGTCAACCAGGGCCAGGACCTGCTGGGCCAGTTCGTCGCGCGGCGAGCCGTTTTCCACGCGATGATGCAATCCCTGTCGAGCCTCGTCGACACCATGAGCCAGGTCGTGGTCACCGACCGGCCGGCTCTGAACGCGCTGATCAAGGACATGCGTGACTTCACCAACCTGATGTCCACGCACGACGACCTGCTGCACACCATGCTGCAAACCAGCCCGATCTTCTTCCGCGAGGCGGCCAACCTCACGGGTGACGGGAACGCGATCAATTTCAATGCCCCCAACGTCCCGCTGATCGACTCGTGGATGTGCGCAATCAGCGGCCGCGCCAAGCAGTTCGGCATGATCCAGTACTTCAAGGACTGCAAGTGAAGGGGCCCGCATCGAAATCAGTGGCCATCATCGCCGCCCTCGCGGTGATCGCCGCGGTCGCCGGCATCGGCTGGTGGTGGCTAAGCCCCGACGACGACACGATCACCGTGACCGCCCAATTCGACAGCGCCTCAGGACTTTACGAGGGCAACGAGGTGGCGGTGCTGGGCATGCCGGTCGGCAAGATCACCAAGATCACCCCCAGGGGCGGCTACGTCGAAGTCGAATTCACCGTCGACCGCCACGTCAAAGTTCCCGCCAGCGTGCAGGCCGTCACGGTGTCAACCTCCATCCTCACCGACCGGCAGATCGAGCTCACACCGCCGTATCACGGCGGACCGACCCTGGAGAACCACGACACCATCGGGTTGCCGCGCACCAAGACGCCCGTCGAGTTCAGCAGCGTCCTCAACGTTTTGGACAAGGTGACCAAGTCGCTCGAGGGCGACGGCCACGGCGGCGGCCCGATCGCCGACGTGCTGGGCGGCGGCACCCAGGTCGTCAACGGCAACGGGGAACGGATCAAAGCCGCGCTGGGCGAGCTGTCCAAGGCGCTGCGCCTGTCCAGCGACGGCGGCGCGGCGACTCGCGAGCAGATCACCACGATCGTCAAAAACATCAGCTCCCTGTTCGATGCGGTGGCCGCCAACGACACCAAGTTGCGCGAATTCGCCTCCACCATCCACCAAGTCAGCCAGATCATGAACGACGAGGACCTCGGCAGCGGCACCACGGGACGAAAACTCGACGAACTGATTCAACGCGCGGGTGACCTGCTGGACGCCAACCGCGACAACATCAAGCAGACCGCCCGGGGTGGCAACGCCACGCTGCAGATGGTGACCGACCAGCGGCGCGACCTCGCCGAACTCCTGGACCTGGCCCCGTTGGTGGCCGACAACGCCTACAACATGATCGACCGGGCGAACGGCAGCGTCCGCGCACGATTCCTGACGGACCGGTTGCTCTTCGACAGCCAGTACACCAAAGAGATCTGCAACCTGATGGGCCTTCGGCAACTCGGCTGCAGCACCGGAACGATACAGGACTTCGGCCCCGATTTCGGGTTGACCTATGTGCTGGACGGCATGGCAGCGATGGGGCAGAAATGATGGCCGCGGGCCCGCGGGGCGTGCTGGCGGCGGTGGCCGCGGCTGTGGTGACCGCCGGGTGCGCCACCAACGGCCTTGCCAGCCTGCCCCTTCCGGCCCCCGGCTTGGGTTCGGGCGGCTACTCGCTGAACGCCGTGTTCTCCAACGCGCTCAACCTGCCGATGAACGCCAAGGTGAAACTTGCCGGCGCCGACGTCGGGCAGCTCGAGTCGATGGTCGCGCGCAACTACACCGCGGTCACCCGGCTGCGCATCCGCGATGGCGTGCAACTGCCCCGGGGCAGTACCGCCGAATTGCGAACCGCGACACCGCTGGGCGACGTGTTCGTCGCCCTGAAGCCGCCGGCCGCCGGTGATCCGGCCGCACCACTGTTGAAGGACGGCGACACCATCGGCCTGGACTCGACCGCGGCCGCCGCGACCGTCGAGTCGGTGTTGAGCTCGGCGGCGATCCTGGTGAACGGCGGGGCGGTGCGCAATTTCACCAACATCATCAACGGTTTCGGCAAGGCGACCGGTGACCAGGGCCAGGCGTTCGGGGACATGATCCGCAAGTCCAACGAGCTGCTCGGGACACTGGACTCCCGGTCCGGTCAGATCTCGACCGCATTGACCCAATTGTCGCACCTGGCCGATGAACTCGACGCCAAGAACCAAACCATCAGCGACCTGATGGCGGCCGCCGGTCCCGCCACCGCCGCCCTGGCCGACAACACCGCCCAGCTCTCCACCGTGGCCATCCAGGTGGGCGACACCTCCCGGCTGCTGGCCCGGTTCCCGTCGATCGGCGGGACCGACACCAGCGGCCGCAGCATCATCCGCGACCTGAACACGGTCGCCGGCGCGGCCAATGACGTTGCGGTGAGCCCCGATACCAGCTGGCTGGCGCTCAACCGGCTGATCCCCCCGTTGGTCAAATCGACCGCCGGAAACTCGATTTCGGTGCACGTGGGCGTGGACAAGATCATGCTCGGATCGCTTCCCGATATCGGATTCCCCGGTGACATCGGACTGCACGGGCCGCACCACTACAACGTGAACCTGCTCGTCGGCACCCTCAAGTACACCCTGTGGCGTCTGCAGGAACGCGTGGTCGGCCGCGGGCCGAATTCGCCGCAGGTTCCGGTCATTCCGGACCCGAACATCCCCGGCCAAATCGACGTCGCTCCCGGGCCGCCGCCCGAGCCGCCGCCCCCGGGACCGCGACCATGATCCGCGCCGTCGACAGCGTCGCGAACGTCATCGTCCGGGCGGTGCGCACCGGCCACCGGCAACAGGTGTGGCTGTCGGTGGCCGGATTGGCGCTCATCCTGGTCGTCGCCACCGCCTACCTGCTCATCGGCGCGCTGCGGGTGAAACCCTTCGCCTCGGCCTACCGCGTCACCGTGCAGTTGCCGGAATCCGGCGGCTTGCTGCCCAACCAGGATGTCGCGCTGCGGGGAGTCCGCGTCGGCCGGGTCGAGTCGCTGCGGATCACCGACAACGGCGTCAACGCCATCGCCAGCATCACGTCGAACGTGCGGATACCGGCGAACAGCGTGGTGCACGTCTCCGCGCTGTCGCCGGCCGGCGAGCAGTACATCAACTTCGAGGCCGCGTCGGACGCCGGGCCGTATCTGCACGACGGCAGCCTCATCACCTCCGACCGCACGACCGTTCCGGTCAGCCTGGCACAGCTGCTCGGTGACGCCGATGGGCTGCTGGCCCAGGTCGACCCCCGGAAAGTCGAGTTGATCAAGAAGGAACTGAGCTTGAGCAAGGAGGGACCCGCGAAGCTGACCGCCATCGTCGACGGCGGTACGTTCCTGCTTTCCACGCTCGACTCGGTGCTGCCCCAAACCACCAGCATCATCAAGACGAGCCGGGTCGTGCTCACCCTGGCGAGCGACAAGAACGCCGGATTGGGCGCTACCGCGACGGAACTCGACCGAACGCTGACCGGCGTGGCCAGGATGCAGGCCGGCTACCGCCGCTTGACCGGGCAAACCCCACGCACCCTGTCGGCGGTCGACAATCTGTTCGCCGACAATTCGGACACCATGGTGCAACTGCTGGGCAGCATGGCGACCATGTCGCAGCTGCTCTATCTACGGGTTCCGGCGCTCAACGCGCTGTTCCCCGACTACCGTGGGTCCGTGCTGGACGCGGTGACGAGCGCATTTCACGATCACGGGGTCTGGGCGACGGCCGACCTGTATCCGCGCTATGTGTGCGACTACGGGACGCCGTCGCACGCCTCCTCCGCGGCCGATTACTACGAGCCGTTCATGTACACCTACTGCCGCGACGACGACCCCGCGGTCTCGATCCGGGGCGCCAAGAACGCGCCACGGCCGGGCGGCGACGACACCGCCGGTCCCCCGCCGGGTGCGGATCTGGGCCGTCGAACCGATCCGACCCCGCAAGGTCGCTACACCATTCCCACCCCCTACGGCGGCCCGGTTCTGCCGATCGAACCGCCGCACTAAGCCATTAACCCGTATCTCGAGGAGCTGATCGTGATCGTGACCACCAAGAAGAACCCGAAGGCCGAGGCGCGGGCCGGCGCGGAGCCGGATGACGAAATGCCCTCAGCGGCAACCGAAGAGGCCGAGGAGGTGGGCGTCGACGACGAACGGCCAGACGACGACCAGCCAGACGACGACCAGCCAGACGACGAACAGGGCGACGACGAGGGCGTGTTGCTCAAAGGCAAGCGTCGCGAGACCGAGCGCCGCGGGCGGCGCTGGAAGCACTACCTGCGCCGCGCCGCGCTGCCGGCGTTGCTCGTTGCCTCGCTTGCCGTTTCGGGCTTACTCGGTTGGCGGCAGTGGCAGGAGCACCAGGTCAAGCTCGCCGGCGAACAGGCCCAACAGGCCGCCATCGCGTATGCGCAGGTGCTGACGAGCATCGATTCGAACAAGGTGGACGACAACTTCCGGCAGGTGCTCGACGGCGCGACGGGCGAGTTCAAGGACATGTACACGCAGTCCAGCGTGAAGCTTCGGCAGCTGCTGATCGACAACAAGGCCACCGCGCACGGCGTGGTGGTGGACTCGGCGATCCAGTCCGAGTCGACGAACAAGGTTGTGGTGCTGGTCTTTATCGACCAGACGGTCACCAACACGGCCGCGCCCGACCCGCGCATCGACCGCAGCCGGATCAAGATGACCATGGAGAAGGTCGACGGCCGCTGGCGGGCGAGCAAAGTGCAGCTGCTGTGATGCGGCGGCTCTTCGCGGCGTTCGTATTGGTCGCCGCCACAACGGTTCCGACCACCGCCCGCGCGTCCGCGCCGTCGTTTTGCGGCGAGTTGGGCGGTGACTGGGACGGCCAGTACTGCCACACCTCCGTCACGTCGGAACGCAAAGCCGTACGGGACATCAAGGTCGCCGTGCCCGACGACCTCGTCGACAACCCCACCACGGGCCCGGTGATCCGCGACTACCTGCACACCCTGGTCAACAATTGGAAGACCGCTAACGGCAGCATGGCGGCCGACAGCTACGGCGAGGAGAACTTCGAGGTGTTCCGGCACCAGAACCTGCTCAGCGCCGTGTTCCACGAGGACTACCACGCCGACGGGCCGAAGTTCAACAACGCCTACCGGACCTTCACCTTCGACATGGCGAGCGGCCGGCGGGTGCAGCTCGCGGACCTGACGACGTCGAACCCGCTGACCGCCATTCCCCCACTGGCCCAACCGTTTATCGAAACCGCGCTCGACCAGGCGCCGCCGCCGCACGACCCGGGAACGTATCCGTTCATGGTCGACCGCTGGACGCCGGACAAGGTCTACTCCGGGGCCTACAAGGCGTGGGCGGTGACACCCGACGAGCTGATCCTGTACATGCCCGACTACCCCGTCGGCCATGACGAGCCGATCAACTTCTCACCCGGCCTACCCCAGTGGTACATGGACGGCGGCACCGTCCAAGCGCATATCCCGCTGGCGGCCTTGAGTTCGGTGCTGCGCGTGTAGTTTTGGCAGCCGCTCGGGCTCAGTCCTCGGGGTTATAGCCGAGGTTGGGGGCGAGCCAGCGCTCCGCTTCGGCCAGGGTCCAGCCCTTGCGCTTCGCGTAGTCGGCGACCTGGTCCTGGCCCAACCGGCCGACCACGAAGTACTGCGATTGCGGGTGCGAGAAATACCAGCCGCTGACCGCGGCACCCGGCCACATCGCCATCGACTCGGTCAGCTCGATGCCGGTCCGCTCCTTGACGTCCATCAACTCCCAAAGCGTCACCTTCTCCGTGTGCTCCGGGCAGGCCGGGTAACCGGGCGCCGGGCGGATTCCCCGGTATTTCTCGTCGATGAGCGCCTCGTTGTCCAGCTGCTCGTCGGGCTGGAAACCCCAGAACTCCTTACGGACGCGTTGGTGCATCCGTTCGGCGAACGCCTCCGCCAGCCGATCGGCGACCGACTCCAGCAGGATCGCGTCGTAGTCGTCGAGGGCCGCCTTGAACTCCGCGATCTTCTCCTGGCTGCCGAGCCCCGCGGTGACGGCGAAGGCGCCGATGTAGTCCCGCAGGCCCGTTTCTTTGGGCGCGATGAAGTCGCCCAGCGACCGGTTGGGGATGCCGTCGCGGTGCTCGCCCTGCTGGCGCAGGTTGTGCAGCGTGGCCAGCACTTCGGTGCGGGTGTCGTCGGTGTAGACCTCGATGTCGTCCCCGACGGCATTGGCCGGGAAGAAGCCGATCACCCCGTTGGCGGTCAGCCACTTCTCCTTGATCAGGGTGTCGAGCATCTGCTGGGCGTCGTCGTAGAGCTTGCGGGCGGCCTCGCCGGAGGCAGGGTTGTTGAGGATGTCGGGGAACCTGCCCTTCATCTCCCAGGCGTTGAAGAACGGCTGCCAGTCGATGTACTCCCGCAGCTCGGCCAGGTCGTAATCCTGAAACTCCCGCACTCCCACACCGATGGCGGGCACCGGCGGCGTGTAGCCGCCCCAGTCGATCGGCGTCCGGTTGGCGCGGGCCTTCTCCAACGTCAGCATCGGCCGCTCGTTCTTCTGGGCGTGCCGTTCGCGCAGCGATGCGTAGTCCTTCTCGGTGGCCTCCAGCAGCGCCGGACGCTGCTTGTCGTCGAGGAGCGCGGCGGCGACCGGCACCGAACGGGACGCGTCCTTGACCCACACCACCGGACCGCTGCGACGCGGCGATATCTTCACCGCCGTGTGGGCGCGCGAGGTGGTCGCGCCGCCGATCAACAGCGGGATCTCCAGCCCCTCACGTTCCATCTCCACGGCGAAGTTCGACATCTCGTCCAGCGACGGGGTGATCAGGCCGGACAGCCCGATGATGTCGGCATCGTGCTCCTTCGCCGCATCCAGAATCTTCTGCGCGGGCACCATGACCCCGAGGTCGATCACCTCGAAGTTGTTGCATTGCAGGACAACTCCGACGATGTTCTTGCCGATGTCGTGGACGTCGCCCTTGACGGTGGCCATGATGATGGTGCCGTTGGTGTCCTTCGTCGCCGCTGTGCCGTTCTGCTCCTTCTCCGCCTCGATGAACGGCAGCAGGTACGCGACAGCCTTCTTCATCACCCGGGCCGACTTCACGACCTGGGGCAGAAACATCTTGCCGGAGCCGAACAGGTCGCCGACGACGTTCATGCCGTCCATCAGGGGACCCTCGATCACCTCGATCGGGCGGCCACCCGCCGCGGCGATCTCGGCCCGCAACTCCTCGGTGTCGTCGTCGACATGCGCGTCGATCCCCTTGACCAACGCGTGCGTGATCCGCTCCCGGACTCCGAGGCTGCGCCACTCGGCCGCCTTCGGGTCCTCAGCCTTATCCGACTTGTTGAACCGCTCGGCGATCTCCAGGAGCCGTTCGGCCGCGTCCTCGCGACGGTTGAGGACGACGTCCTCGATGCGGTCCCGCAGCTCGGGGTCGATCGAGTCGTAGGGCACCAGCGCACCGGCGTTGACGATGCCCATGTCCAGTCCGGCCTTGATGGCGTGGTAGAGGAACACCGCGTGGATCGCCTCGCGCACCGGGTTGTTGCCCCGGAACGAGAACGAGACGTTGGAGATACCGCCGGAGATGTGCACCCCGGGCAGGTTCTCCTTGATCCAGGCGCAGGCCTCGATGAAGTCGATCCCGTAGGTCGCGTGCTCCTCGATGCCGGTCGCCAGCGCGAAACAGTTCGGGTCGAAGATGATGTCCTCGGGCGGGAAGCCGACCTCTTCGGTCAGGATCCGGTACGCGCGCCCGCAGATCTCTTTGCGGCGCTCCAGGTTGTCCGCCTGACCCTGTTCGTCGAAGGCCATCACGACGACGGCGGCGCCGTACTTGCGGCACAGCCGGGCCTCGCGGATGAACTTCTCCTCGCCCTCCTTCATGGAGATCGAGTTGACGATCGGCTTGCCCTGCACGTTCTTCAGGCCCGCCTCGATGACGTCCCACTTGGAGGAGTCGATCATCACCGGGACGCGGCTGATGTCCGGCTCGGCCGCGATCAGCTTGGTGAACCGGTCCATCGCGGCGATGCCGTCGATCATGCCCTCGTCCATGTTGATGTCGATCACCTGCGCGCCGACCTCGACCTGCTGCAGGGCGACCGACAGCGCGGTGTCGTAGTCCTCGGCCTTGATCAGGTTGCGGAACCGGGCCGAGCCGGTGATGTTGGTGCGCTCACCGATGTTCACGAACAGGGAGTCCTCGGTGATGTTGAGCGGTTCGAGGCCCGAGAGCCGCGTGGCCACCGGGATCTGCGGCACCTCACGCGGCGGCTTGCCCTCGACGACCTTGGCGATCTCGGCGATGTGCGGCGGCGCCGTTCCGCAGCAACCACCGACCAGGTTGACCAAGCCGGCCTCGGCGAAGTCGGCGATGTAGCCGGCCTGGCGCTCCGGGGTCTCGTCGTATTCGCCGAAGGCGTTGGGCAGGCCGGCATTCGGGTAGCAGGACACGAAAGTGTCCGCGATCCGTGCCATCTCGGCGATGTAAGGCCGCATCTCCGGCGCACCCAGGGCGCAGTTGAGGCCGACCGCGATCGGCTTCGCGTGCCGGATGGAGTTCCAGAACGCCTCGGTGACCTGACCGGATAGCGTCCGCCCGGAGGCGTCGGTGATGGTGCCCGAGATGATGAGCGGCCAGCGGCGTCCGCGCTCCTCGAACAAGGTCTCGACGGCGAACACCGCGGCCTTCGCGTTCAGCGAGTCGAAGATCGTCTCGACGATGAGCAGGTCGGCCCCGCCGTCGACCAGGCCGTTGGCGGCTTCCAGGTAGGCGGCGACCAGCTGGTCGTAGGAGACGTTGCGGGCTCCGGGGTCGTTGACGTCCGGCGAGATCGACGCGGTGCGCGTGGTCGGACCGATCGCGCCCGCGACGTAGCGCGGCTTCTCCGGCGTGCTGTACTCGTCGGCCGCCTTGCGGGCCAGGGCGGCGCCGGCGTAGTTCAGCTCGTAGGCGAAATCCTGCATGCCGTAGTCGGAGAGCGAGATCGCGTTCGCGTTGAACGTGTTGGTCTCCAGGATGTCGGCACCGGCGTCGAGGTACTCGCGGTGGATCCCCTCGATGATCTGCGGCTGGGTCAGGTTGAGCAGGTCGTTGTTGCCCTGCAGAGCGGTCGGCCACTCGGTGAAGCGGTCGCCGCGGTAGCCGGCCTCGTCGGGCCGGTCACGCTGGATCGCCGTACCCATCGCGCCGTCGATCACCACGATCCGCTCACGGAGAGCGGCCGTCAGCTCTTCGGTGCAGTCCGGACGGATGTTGGGCACGAAGGTCTCTGGCGCCGGGGCGTTTGTGGGGACGTTCACGTGCATTCCTTCCGTAGCGGAAGGCGTCCTTGACTCTGCCGAGCGTGGCGGATACCGGTGGACCGGAGATCCGTTGCAACGCCTCTCGACCAAAAAAGTCTACGTCGTCCCCCGACGACGTCTGGACGCCCAACTCATCGCCGCGATCGACAGCCCGTGGATCCTGCCTGCGACGGGGTAGTTACCAAGGTTAACCAGTGTGAAGCCGAACGTATTTCACCCCGACCGCGTCGACGCCGGCTGTCGATGTCGTCGCGGGTCAGGTCGGCGCACACCCCACAAGGATAGTCGTCCTATGCAATGCCCCGGGAGGTCGACAGATCCCTGCCACGCAAGGCCGAACATCGGCCGCAAAGGCCGTACGCTGATTCTGTGACCCCGTCCGATGGCCCACCCTTTGGCGAAGCGGCACTGCCCGAGCTGCACAACACCATCGTCGTGGCGGCGTTCGAGGGCTGGAACGACGCCGGCGACGCGGCCAGCGACGCGCTTGAGCACCTCGAGGCGATCTGGGAAGCCGACCCGATCTTGGAGATCGACGACGAGGCGTATTACGACTACCAGGTGAACCGCCCGGTCATTCGGCAGGTCGACGGGGTCACCCGGGAGCTGGTGTGGCCGGCCATGCGGATTTCGCACTGCCGGCCGCCAGGCAGCGACCGCGACGTCGTGTTGATGCACGGCGTCGAGCCCAACATGCGCTGGCGCACCTTCTGCGCCGAGCTGGTCGCCATCGCCGACAAGCTCAACGTGGATACCGTCGTCATCCTCGGCGCCCTGCTGGCCGACACGCCGCACACCCGCCCCGTCCCGGTCTCGGGCGCCGCCTACTCCCCCGAATCGGCGAAACGCTTCGGGCTCGAGGAGAGCCGCTACGAGGGGCCCACCGGCATCGCCGGCGTGTTCCAGGACGCCTGCGTCGCCGCCGGGATCCCCGCCGTGACGTTCTGGGCGGCGGTGCCGCACTACGTGTCGCAGCCACCCAACCCGAAGGCGACGGTCGCGTTGCTGCGCCGCGTCGAAGACGTGCTCGACATCGAGGTACCCCTGGCCGACCTGCCCACCGACGCCGAGGAGTGGGAGCAGGCCATCACCGAGATGGCCGCCGAGGACGAGGACCTGGCCGAGTACGTGCAGTCGCTGGAACAGCGCGGCGACGCCGAGGTCGACATGAACGAGGCCCTGGGCAAGATCGACGGCGACGCGCTGGCCGCGGAGTTCGAGCGCTACCTGCGCCGGCGGCGGCCCGGCTTCGGCCGCTAGCCCTGCTTCTTGCCCAGGCCCTGGTTGTAGGCGCTGGTGGAGCGCCCGAGCGCGACGACCTGAGCGTCCAGTTGGGGCAACAGCTCCGCGGTGGGCTTGTGCAAGGGCAGCTCCCCGGCCGGGGTGGACAGCACCGGCTTGATCCAGCGGAACAGGGCCACCCAGCGCGGGCAGTAGATCCGGTTCCGGCGGGCCTGGATGCCCTTGACGAAGGCGTCCGCGCATTTGTCGACCGTGGTGGTCTTGTTCAGCGGCCACGGGAAGCTGCCGAGTAGCTTGCCGAAGGCCGGCAGGTCGGCCTCGGTGTCGCGGACCAGGGCGGTGTCGATCCACGACATGTGCGACGAGCCGACGCTGACGCCACGGTGCGCCACCTCGAGCCGCAGCGCGTTGGCGAAGATCTCGACGGCGGCCTTCGACGCGTTGTAGGGGGCCAGGCCCGGGCACGCGGCGTAGGCGGCCAGCGACGAGACGATGAGCACATAGCCGCGGCGCTCGATCACCGCGGGCAGCGTGGCACGCACGGTGTTGAACACGCCGAGCACGTTGATGTCGATGACCCGCTTGAACGCCTCGGGGTCGACCTGCAGCACCGATCCGTAGCTGGCGATGCCGGCGTTGGCCACCACGACGTCGATGCCGCCGAAGCGTTCGACGGCCCGGGCGGCGACGGCCTGCATGGCGGGCAGGTCACGGACGTCGGCGACGGCGGTCAGTACGCGGTCCTCGCCGATTTCGGCCGCCAGCGCGGCCAGCTCGGCGTCGTTGAGGTCGGTGAGGACCAGTTTGGCGCCCTTGTTGCCGAGCCGACGGGCGACGTCGGCCCCGATTCCGCGGGCCCCGCCGGTGATCAAAACAACCTTGTCCTGCAGCGACGTCATGGCCGACAACGTACCGCGCTCACAACCCCGTGTTCACAGTTCCACTCCAAGCAGCGCGTCGATCGCGGTTGCCACCAGCCGCGGGGCCTCGGTGTCGTGACCGCCGTACTCGAGCGCGTCGGTTGTCCAACCGTCAAGCGCGGCAAGCGCTTTGGGCGTGTTCAGGTCGTCGGCCAGGTATTGGCGCACCCGCGCGACCACGTCGGCGGCGTCCGGGCCGGCGGGCAGCCCCGTCGCGGTGCGCCAGCGCCCCAGCCGGGCGGTGGCCTCGTCGAGCACCTGCTGGCTCCAGAACCGGTCGGCGCGATAATGGCCGGACAGCAGGCCCAGCCGGATGGCCGCCGGCTCGATGCCTTGGGCGCGCAAGGTCGACACCAGCACCAGATTGCCCCGGCTCTTGGACATCTTGTGCCCGTCCCAGCCGATCATGCCCGCGTGCACGTAGTGGCGGGCGAATCGCCGCTCGCCCCTTACGCATTCGGCGTGTGCGGCGGTGAATTCGTGATGCGGGAAGATCAAGTCGCTGCCGCCGCCCTGGATGTCCAGGCCGCTGCCGATGCGGCTGAGCGCGATCGCCGCGCACTCGACATGCCAGCCGGGCCGGCCGGGCCCGAAGGGCGAGGGCCAACTCGGCTCCCCCGGCCGGGCCGCCCGCCAGAGCAGGGCGTCCAGCTCGTCGGTCTTGCCCGGCCGGTCCGGGTCGCCGCCGCGCTCCCCGAACAGCCGAAGCATGGTTTCGCGGTCGTAGCCGGACTCGTAGCCGAACTGCGGCGTGGCGTCCGCGCGGTAGTAGACATCCGGGAAGTCGCCGTCGACGACGTATGCCGCACCCGACGCCAACATCTTCTCGACGAGCTCGACCACCTCGGGGATCGCCTGGGTGGCCGCGACGTAGTCGCGCGGCGGCAGGACCCGCAGCGCCGCCATGTCCTCGCGAAAACGCGCGACCTCACGATCGCCGAGCTCACGCCAGTCGACACCGTCGCGCTGCGCGCGTTCGAACAGCGGATCGTCGACGTCGGTGACGTTCTGCACGTAGTGCACGGCATGGCCCAGGTCCAGCCACTGCCGGTAGACCAGGTCGAAGGTCAGGTAGGTGGCCGCGTGACCCAGATGCGTCGAGTCATACGGGGTGATGCCGCAGACGTACATCGTCGCCGTCGATCCGGGCGCCACCGGCCGCACCTGCCGGTCGGAGGTGTCGAACAGCCGCAGTTCCGGGCCACGGCCCGGCAACACCGGCACCGGTGGAGACTGCCACGACTGCATGCCAACGACTCTAAACGCGGGAAGTCAGCGCCACGCGTCGCGGATGGCGGCGAGCAGGATCGGCGCCACCTCCGCGCGACACATCACGAAGTCCGGTAGGTACGGGTCGCGCTGGTTGTAGCGCATCGGTGAGCCGTCCAGCCGCGACGCGTGCATGCCGGCGGCCATCACCACCCCGGCGGGCGCCGCGTTGTCCCATTCCCACTGGCCACCGGCGTGCAGGTAGGCGTCGACGTCGCCGTCGATGATGGCCATCGCCTTGGCGCCCGCTGAGCCGATCGCCACCGGCTGGATGGCCAACGACTGGCGCATGCGGTGCAGCACGAAGGGTGGCCGGGTGGCGCTGACCGCGATGCGAAACGTATGGGGTATGCCGACGCGCGCGGTATCGGCGGTGACGGTGTCGGTGCGGTACACCGTGTTCCCGCGGGCCGGCAACGACACCGCCGCGTCCGTGATCTCCCGCCGGCCGTTCGTGGGGCGCTGCCACAGCGCGATGTGCACCGCCCAATCGTCCCGGCCCGGCGTGGAGAACTCACGGGTGCCGTCCAGCGGGTCGATGATCCACACCCGGTCGTGCTTCAGCCGGACCAGATCGTCGTAGGCCTCCTCGCTGAGGACCGCGTCGTCGGGCCGCTCGACGCGCAGCCGCCGCAGGATCAGCTCGTTCGCCAGGCTGTCTCCGGCGTCGCCCAACGCCCACGGATGTCCGAAGCCGATCTCGTCGCGCACGTTCAGCAGCAGTTCGCCCGCGTCCGCGGCGAGTTCGGCGGCCAGAGCGGCATCGGTCAACTCATCCGGGCCCTGGCTCACCGGTTCAGTATCTCCGACGCCGGTCCGAGCTTTAGAACGCCGGCCACGGAATGGGGCGCTGCCGGTTGGGTCCGGGCATCACCGGGTCGTCGAGCAGCGCGTGCGCGCGCCTGTGCAACGCCGCGATCTCCGCACGCGTGATGTGCTCGGCCAGTTCGTCGCACAGCGAACCGCCCAGGGCCTCGGTGAGCCGGGCGACCGCCTCCAGCATTGTCTGGTCGACCGGCTTGTGAGCCCAGCCCCACAGCACCGTGCGCAGCTTGTTCTCGACGTGCAGGGACACCCCGTGGTCGACGCCGTAGACGTGGCCCTCGATGTCGCGCAGCACGTGACCGCCCTTGCGGTCGGCGTTGTTGATCAGCACGTCGAAGACCGCCATGCGCCGCAACCGGATGTCGTCGGCGTGCATCAGGACGACCTCGTCGCCGGCGTAGTCGTAGGCCCGCAGCACCGGCAGATAGCCCGGTTCCGGCTTGTTGGCGGGAAACAGGTCGACCAGGTCCGGGCCGGGCCTGGGCTCGGAGTCGGCCGCGTCGCCGGGCTGCTCCACCCACAGCTGCAACATGCCCGGGCCGGCCGGCCCGTGACGAATCACCGTGTACGGCACGATGTTCCAGCCCAGCTGCGTCGATACCAGGTACGCGGCGAGTTCGCGGCCCGCCAGCGTCCCGTCGGGGAAATCCCACAGCGGGGCCTCACCGGAGATCGGTTTGTAGACGCAGTGGACCGTGGATTCGCCGAGCGTGGACTCGCACAGGAAGGTGGCGTTGCTGGCCGAGCGGATGCGTCCGAGGACCGTCAGCTCACCGTTGCGCAACACCTCACGGTCGTCAGGCCTCAAGTTCATCGTCAGGCCCGAGCAGCGCGCTGCGCCTATAGCCGTTGGCGCGCGCGCAGATATGGCCTTCGGGGTCCAACGGTTCGTCGCACAGCGGGCAGGGCGGCCGCCCCGCTGAGATGACGCGATTGGAGCGGGTGGCGAATTGCCGCGCCGACTCCGGCG
Organism: Mycobacterium paraffinicum; assembly: GCF_001907675.1. Taxonomy (GTDB): domain Bacteria; phylum Actinomycetota; class Actinomycetes; order Mycobacteriales; family Mycobacteriaceae; genus Mycobacterium; species Mycobacterium paraffinicum_A. The sequence goes on along the minus strand of NZ_MPNT01000005.1, from coordinate 4,567 downwards.
TCAAGAACACCCGCACCGCGTCGGGCCCCTCCTCGGTGTCGTCGAGCACCACGGATGCGTCGAACTCGGCGTCGGTGACGGCCAGCAACTCGACCACCACGGTCTGGGCTTCGGAATCCCAGCCCAGGCCCATGGTTCCGACCCGGAACTCGGCATCCACGGGTGTGATCAACGGGTTCAAGTCCTCCACCTCGGCGGGCTCCGGCGGGACCGGCGTGCCGAATCGGCGATTCACCTCGAGCAGCAGCGCGCCGATGCGCTCCGCCAGGACCGCAACCTGCTGCTTCTCCAACACCACCGACACCACCCGGGAATCGTGGACCGCCTGGATGTAGAAGGTTCGGTTTCCGGGCTGACCAACGGTCCCGGCCACGAAGCGGTCGGGTGTGCGGAAGACGTGGATTGCGCGGGCCATGGCACCTCCAAAATACCGGCTGTTGCCTTCGCCGTGCGATTCGATTGCCCCGCTCCGCCTGTTTTAAGCGGAATCAATCAGTTGAGCCGCCGACCACCGCGTCGCTGGTCGGCACGACCGCGACCGGCTGTTCCGTTGCGGGCACCGGGGACTCACCATCGGTCTTGGCCGCCCCCTTGTCCTGCCCCCCGTCTTGCGTGTCGTTCTTTGGCGGTGGCCCGGCCCGCAGCGCTGCAGCCAATCTCGCACCGGTGTGGTTGACGTGCAACACAAACGGGCGCAATTCGGTGTATCGGATCACATTCACCGACGCCGGGTCGGCGGTGACCCGCTGGAACGCGTCCAGGTGCATGCCGTAGGCGTCGGCGATGACCGCCTTGATGACATCACCGTGAGTGCAGGCCACCCACAGGACGTCCCCGCCGTTCTCTGCGCCGTATTCCAGGGCGAGCCGCCGATCGTGTTCGCGGACGGCGGACACGGCGCGCGCCTGCACCTGCGCCAGTCCCTCGCCGCCGGGAAACACCGCCGCGCTCGGGTGCGCCTGCACGACCCGCCACAGCGGCTCGCCGGCCAGCTCGGCGATCTTGCGGCCGGTCCAGTCCCCGTAGTCCACCTCGGCCAGCCGGTCGTCGATCAGCGGCTCGAGGCACAGCGCTTCGGCGAGCGGCTCGAGGGTGCGCCGGCAGCGCAGCAACGGCGAACTGATGAGCGCGCGGATGGGCAGGTCACCGATCCGGTCGATCAGCCCCGCGGCTTGATCGCGGCCCTTGTCGTCGAGGTCGACGCCCTCGGAGCGGCCGGCCAGGATCCCGGCGGTGTTCGAGCTGGATCGACCGTGCCGCAGCAGGATGACCGTCATGCCGCGGTGTCCAACATCCGACAGGCGGGGGCAACCACGACCACGACCGTACCCGGTGCGAAGGCGCTACCGACTAATGCGATACCGGCACAGCGTGCGCCACCGAGTCGCGCACGGCGGCGACCAGGCTGCGTTCGTCGGTCAGGTCGATCTCGACCAGGCTGCGGACCGCCGTGGCGACCACCTCTTCGGCCTGGGGAACTGGCCCGGCGAGGCGCGGTCGGTAAATCTCGACGACGAGCGAGCGGTGTTCGATGTGGAACGAAAAACTGCGCCCATCACCGACTTGTCCATACCCGCTGGCGAAGATTCCTGTCGACATATCTTCGACAGCAAACTCTTTTTCCGCGGTCTGCCGGTCAACGATGACGGCCATGAAACCGACGATACCTCGCCCGCGGAACTTGATGTGGGCGACATGGCCATATTGGATGCGAAGGCGTTCCTTAGACTCGGAACTCCACCGTCATTACGCGAGGGAAAATAATTGCTGTCACGGCACATGCGTCATCGATTGGCAGCTCAGCGCCGTTTGCTTGTCACGGCGCTTTTGCTGTGCGCGATCGCGGGATGTTCGTCCAATACATTCAAATCCGCACCGCCCACCATCGAACCGGCCACGGCCGCGGTGTCTCCACCGGCGTCGCAGCGCCCGGCCGGCGAGGTGCGGCAGCTGGCCGCCGCCGCGACCGCAGCCACCTACGACGGTGGCACGCACCAGCTGGCGGTGCTGGCGCCCGGCGCCGCCCCGGCGGGGCCGGGGACCGTCACCGTCTTCGGCAATCCGAAGGCCGAGCCGAAAGCCATCCCCCTGCCAGGGCCGGCGGCCGCGCTGACCGATGACGGCCACGGCACGCTGTTCCTGGCCGCCCGGGGTGCCTATTTCGTCGTCGACCTGGCGGCCGGCCGGGCGACGCAGGTGAACGTCGTCGACGCCCAGCAGGCCGATTTCACCGCGGTCGCCCTGCGTGCCGACGGCAAGCTGGTGCTGGGCAGCGCCGACGGGACCGTCTACACCCTCACTTCCCCAACACCGGCCTCGCCGACGCCCGGCACCGTCAGCACCGCGACCGTCGGCACCCGCAGCAAGATCTTCGCAAGGGTCGATTCGCTTGCCACGCAAGGGAATACGACGGCGGTCCTGGACCGGGGCCAGACATCGGTGACCACGATCGGCGCCGACGGCAAGGCCCAGCAAGCGCTGCGGGCCGGCGAAGGCGCGACCACCATGACCGCGGATCCGCTGGGCCGGGTCTTGGTCGCCGACACCCGCGGTGGCCAGCTGCTGGTGTACGGCGTGGATCCGTTGATCCTGCGGCAGGCCTATCCCGTGCCTCGGGCGCCGTACGGCCTGGCCGGTTCCCGCGCGTTGACCTGGGTAACCCAGACCGCTTCCAATATGGTGGTTGGTTACGATTTGTCCACCGGAATTCCAGTCGAAAAGGTGCGTTACCCAACCGTGCAGCAACCGAACTCACTGGCCTTCGATGAAGCGTCGGACACCTTGTACGTGGTGTCGGGATCCGGTGCGGGGGTGCAGGTGATCCAGCACGCGGCGGGTACGCGTTGACCGCGCCGCGCAGCGGTCGGCTGCCCGCGGGCTGGGACACCGAGCTGTCCGACGAGTACGAGTGGGTGCCGCTGCGCCTGCCGCCGGAAGTCACCCGGCTCAGCGCGTCCACCCGGTTGTCCATCGAGGCCGAATATCGCGGGTGGGAGCTGACCCGGGTACGGCTCTACACAGACGGCAGCAGACGAGTTTTGTTGCGCCGCAAGAAATCTCGGCTGGGCACCCGGCGGCCGGACCAGCCGGAACTGTGACGGGGCCGCAAACGCGCGACCGCGTGGTGTACAGCCTGGTGCGGCGGCTGCTCTTCCTGGTTCCACCCGAGCGCATCCACACGCTGGTCTTCGCGGTGCTGCGCGGCGCCACCGCCCTCGGCCCGGCGCGGCGCCTGCTGCACCGGCTGCTCGGCCCGAGGGATCCGGTGCTGGCGAGCACGGTGTTCGGGGTGCGTTTCCCGGCGCCGCTGGGGCTGGCGGCCGGCTTCGACAAGGACGGCAAGGGGTTGCTGACCTGGGGCGCGCTCGGCTTCGGTTATGCGGAGGTCGGGACCGTCACCGCGAGCCCGCAGCCCGGCAACCCGGCCCCCCGCATGTTCCGGTTGCCCGCCGACCGCGCGCTGCTGAATCGGATGGGCTTCAACAACCTGGGCGCCGGCGCGCTGGCCGTCCAACTGGCGCGACACCGACCCGACGTTCCGATCGGGGTCAACATCGGTAAGACTAAGACCACGCCTGCCACCGACGCCGTCGGCGACTACCGGGCCAGCGCCCGCCTGGTCGGGCCGCTGGCGTCGTATCTGGTGGTGAACGTCAGCTCGCCGAACACGCCCGGCCTGCGCGACCTGCAGGCCGTCGAGGCGCTGCGGCCCATCCTGTCGGCCGTCCTCGCCGAGACGTCGAAGCCGGTGCTGGTCAAGATCGCGCCCGACCTTTCCGACGCCGATCTGGACGACGTCGCCGACCTCGCGGTCGAGCTCGGCCTGGCCGGCATTGTCGCCACCAATACGACCGTGTCGCGCGATGGCCTGCAGACGCCGGGGGTCGACGCGCTGGGCCCGGGCGGCATCTCCGGGCCGCCGGTGGCGGGCCGGGCCGTCGAGGTGCTTCGCCGGCTCTATCGTCGCGTCGGCGACCGCCTGGTACTGATCAGCGTCGGCGGCATCGAGACGGCCGACGACGCCTGGGAGCGGATCACCGCGGGCGCGTCGCTGTTGCAGGGCTACACCGGCTTCATCTACGGAGGAGGCTTGTGGCCCAAGCGCATTCACGACGGCATCGCGCGCCGGCTGCGCGACGGCGGGTTCGCCTCGCTCGGCGACGCCGTCGGGTCGGCGGCGCCGAAGGCCGGCGACGCGGCCAGTTAAGCCGCGCCTTCTTCTTCGTCGTCTTCTGCGTGTTCCCGGGCGAGGATCTTTTCCGGGTGGTGGAAGTTGTTGACGCGGGGCTGTCCGCGGTCAAGGTGGGGTGGCGGGATCCATTGGGTGTCGCCGTTGGCACGTCTTCGAGTGGTCCAGCCCTTCTCGAGGAGCCGGTGGTGCGGTCCGCAGGCCAGGGTGAGTTGGTCGATGTCGGTGCGGTGCGTGTCCGCCCAGTCTTCGACGTGGTGGACTTCGCAGTAGTAGCCCGGTACATCACAACCGGGATGGGAACAGCCGCGGTCCTTGGCGTACAGGACAATTCGCTGGCCGGGCGAGGCCAGACGCTTGCCGTGATAGAGCGCCACC
>NZ_MPNT01000004.1 GCF_001907675.1 Mycobacterium paraffinicum | reverse complement strand
ACCCAACACTCGTACGCTGAACCTTCACTGGGGCCTCCCACATCTGTGGCTCTACGGCCAGGACCCATTTCCCGACCGCAACCCACGTTCACATGTGAGCGAGGCCCCAGCCCCCCATACCGTCTAGGCCGGCATCACCCGGCGTACGTCGGGGCCCCACAGCGGCTGCACCGAGGGCAGCGCCAGCTGCGTGGTGGTGATGACCTCCGCGAGCTCGCGCAACTGCGTGTGCACCGAATCGAGCAGCTCGGCCAGCTCCGTGCGCAGCCCGTCCTCGCTGACCTCTTCCAGCTCGGCGGGATGCGAGCGGCGCAGCAGGGTGCCGATCTCCTCCACCAACCGCTCCGGGCGCGACGACCCCGACGCCCCCGGCAGGCCCTTCAGGTTGCCCCTCAGCCGCTCGACTTGGTATTGCAACGACCGCGGGTTCTGCGCATCGAACAGCATCAACTCGGCCACGGAGGCGACGCTCACCTGCCCGACGGTGCGGCGCCGGTAGATCACCGAGGACTCGCACGCCACCAGCGTCGCCTCGATGATCGTCTGTTCGGCGGTGGCGCCGCGGACGGCGGTCAGCGTCGCCCGTAGTAGCGCGGTCAGCCAGAGGCCGCGTTCGATGCGCTTGCCGATGTCCATCATCGACCAGCCCACGTCGCGCACCATTGACTCGCCGGCCACACCCGCCAGGGTCAGCATCCCGGCCAGCGTCTGCATCTGAGCCGACGCGAGCAGCGCATCGGCCTCGGCGAGCGAGTCAGGCGGCTCACGCCGCTGCGCCAGCGCGCGTTCCACCCCGGACAGCACCATCCAGGTGTCATTGGACATCTGGTCGCGCACCGCCCTGGCGGCCAGCGCCAACCCTTCCACCGACTGCACCAGGGATCCAGGCCGATCGGGGTCCACGGTCAACGACCACAGCGTCGAGGGCGCCACGGCGATCATTTCGGCGGCGTCGCTGGCACTCTCGTCGATGCTGTCGTCGGCCCCCGTGCCAGTCCCGGTGATCATGCCCAGCGCGGCCATCAGCACCGGGACGCAGGCGCTCTCCTCGGTGTGCTGCTGATGCCGGTAGACGTGGAACCTGTCGCGGGCGACGAGCAGCAGCCGCGCCATGTTCTCCGCGCGCTCGCCGTAACGGCCGATCCAGAACAGGTCGGACAGCACGCGCGGCGAGCTGACGCCCCAAGTGCCCGCCGCAGTCTTCGCCGGCGGCGGCGGCGACGGCAGGCTGACCGCCTCGGCCCGCGCGCGCTCCGTCGGGCGCACCCAAACATCCTTGGCCGCAACGGTTTCCAGCGTGTACGCGGCGGGCCCTGGCGCCAGCACGTAGCCGACGCCGCCGACCATGGAGGCGTACCCGCCGCGCTGGGCCACATTGAACAACCGGATGCCGACGCCGGCCGACGACAACACCCCGGCGTGGTCGGTGGGCGCCGACGAGAACTGGGGCAGCTCCTGGCCGATCCACTGCCACGGCATCTTCTCGATCCGGCCGGCCAATTCCGCCAGCTGATACGACGAAAGTGTCGGCCCGACAAGGGTTTTCCCGCCGACCGTGGACTTCACCAGGAGCGACGACAGGTTCGCCAGCAGGTGTGAGCGTTCGCCGGCAATGCCGCCCCAATAGACCGGCGCGGTGTGCAGCAGCGGCGCCTCGGACAGCAGGCGCTCGGACAGCTGGGGCAAAAACCGCAGCAGCCCGGGGTTTTCCAGGATGCCGCTGCCCAGTGTGTTGACCACGGTCACCGTCCCGCGGTGGCACGCCTCCACCAGACCGGCCACGCCAAGCCGGGAGTCGGCACGAAGGTCCAACGGGTCGGCGTAATCGGCGTCCACCCGGCGCAGGACGACGTCGACCCGCTTCAAGGTGCCCAGCGAGCGCATCCACAATTTGCCGTCGCGCACCACCAAGTCCGCGCTCTCCACCAACGGGAAACCCAGCAGCGTGGCCAGATACGCCTGATCGAAGGCGGTTTCGGAGAAAATACCCGGGCTGAGCACCACCACCACGGGATCCTGCGCCACGTCGGGCGCGGCCTCGATCAGCGCCAGCCGCAGGGCCTGGGCGAACGGGGTCGTCGGTCGCGGCGCGATCCGCTCGTAGAGGTCGGGAACCGAGTGCGCGACGACGCGCCGGTCGGCCAGCGCGTAGCCGGCGCCCGACGGCGCCTGCGTCCAGTCGGCGTTGACCTGGAAGGCTCCGTCCGGTAGCCGGCTGACATCACAGGCGTGCAGAAAAAGCTGGTGATGTCCGGGTATTTCGATGCCGTTGGCGGCCCGCACATAACCGGGATGGGCGAACAGCAGTTCCGGCGGCAGCACGCCGTCGGTGAGCAGGCTGCGCGACCCGTACAGGTCGGCGAGCACGGCGTCGAGCAACCGGGACCGCTGCACCAGCCCGGCCTCCAGCAGCTCCCATTCCGCGGCGGACAGCACGATCGGCAGCGTGTCGAGGATCCACGTGCGAGGCTCCAGACCGTGTTCGCCGGCTTCGACTTCGGTGTACGTGATGCCATCGCTGTCGATCAGGCTGCGCACCACCGAGCGCAGCCGGTCGAGCCCCACCCGGCCTCGCTCGGCGATGGTGTCGGCCAACTCCGCCCAGGCCGGCCGGACGTTCCCGTCCCGGTCGACGAATTCGTCGTACCCGGCGGCGGGGCCGTGCCGCAGATCGAAGAGCGCCTCCTGGGCCCGTGCGGCGCGATACCCGGCCAGCAGGCGGTCGGCGTCGTACCGGTCCTCCGGGCGCCCGCCAGCGGATGCCGGGACCGCGCCGGTGCCGAATGTCATGTCCGCAAACGTCATTACTGCTGAACGGTACGCACGCGACGCAGGTCGAGGATGCCCGGCGCGCCGATGTCGGTGAAGATGCGTGCCTGCTTCTCCCGGATGTCGGACAAGTCGAGCTTGCCGGGAGTGAAGCCGGTGGCCTCGAAGCGGCGGGCGCGGCGCGCCTCGGCCTCGACGGCGTTGACGGGCGGTTCGTCATAGGCCCGCCCACCGGGATGCGCGACATGGTAGGTGCACCCGCCGCGCGAGGTGCCCGTCGTCAGGTCGATCAGCTCGAACTGCAGCGGGACGTCGGTGCTGATCGTCGGATGCAGCGCGCTCGGCGGCTGCCACGCCTTGAACCGCACCCCGCCCACGTGGATGTCGGGGTTGTCGGTGGCCAGCAGCGGCACCGGGTAGCCGTTGACCGTCACCACGTAGCGGTGGCGGTCGGCGCCGATGATGCGGATCTGGATGCGCTCGACAGACGAGTCGACGTAGCGGGCGGTGCCGCTGGCGGTGGCCTCCTCGCCGAGGGTGTTCCACGGTTCGATCGCCCCGCGCAACTCGATCTCCACGCCGTCGAACACCGCGGTCCCTATGCGCGGGAAGCGGAACTCGGTGAACGGGTCCAGCCAACTGGTCTCGAAGGCGATGCCGTGCGCGCGCAGGTCGGCGGCGACGTCGGCGATGTCGTGAATCAGGAAGTGCGGCAACAGGTATCGCCCATGCAGGTTGGCGCCGTGCCGGATCAGCGGGGCGCGCAACGGCTCGTCCCAAAACCACGCCACCAGCGAGCGCACCAGCAGCGACTGCACCATCGCCATGCGCAGATGCGGGGGCATCTCGAACCCGCGCAACTCGAGCAGGCCGAGCCGGCCGCGGGGGCTGTCGGGGCTGTAGAGCTTGTCGATGCAGAACTCGGCGCGGTGGGTGTTGCCGGTGATGTCGGTCAGCAGGTGGCGCAGCGCGCGGTCGATCACCCACGGCCGGGGAGCATTGCCCCCGAACGGCCCGGAGAGCCGGGCGATTTCGGCGAACGCGATCTCGAGCTCGTAGAGCGCCTCGGCGCGGCCCTCGTCGACCCGGGGTGCTTGCGAGGTCGTGCCGACGAATCGCCCGGCGAACAGATACGACAGCGACGGGTGCCGCTGCCAATACGTCAGCAGCGAGACCAACAGGTCGGGGCGCCGCAGCAGGGGCGAGTCCGCTGGCGTGACGCCGCCGAGCGTGATGTGGTTGCCGCCGCCGGTGCCGCCGTGGGTGCCGTCGACGTCGAAGGACTCGGTGGACAGCCGGGCCAATCGCGCTTGCTCGTAGAGGGTTTCGAGCTGCTGGGACTGCTCGGCGAAGCTGGCGGTGGGCGCGACGTTGACCTCGATGACGCCGGGGTCCGGGGTGATCGTCGTCGACCTCAGCCGCGGGTCCGGCGGGGGATCGTAGCCCTCGATCACGACCGGGCAGGCGGCCTTGCCCGCGGCGGCCTCGACGCGGGCGATGAGGTCGACGAAGTGTTCCAGTGCCTCGGTGGGCGGCATGAACACGTAGAGCAGCCCGTCGCGAACCTCGGCGACCATCGCGGTGGGCGGCGCGGTGTCCGAGTCATCCACCACCGCTTGATCCGAATCCGTCGTCAGCGTGTCGCCGGCGGTCTGGGGATCGGCGTCGAACGACGGGCGCGGCGGTCGCCAGCTGATCGAATCCAGGGGCAGCCGCAGACCGGCGGGAGAATCGCCGTGCAGCAACACGATTCGGCCGCGGCGCAGCCGCCAGTCGGCGCTGGCCCATCCCGTACCATCGTCCCGGCGGTGCAGCGGCAGCACGAAAGCCGCAGGGGCCGTCACGGATTCGTCGAGGCGGGCCAGCAGAGCCGCGCGACCGGCGGGGGTGTCCTGGTCGAGGTCGTCAGCCGGATCCACCGGGTCACCCTCGGGTTGCCGCACCTTGGCGGCCAACCGGTGCAGCGGGTCCTCGTAGGCGGGCCGCACCTGCGAAAGCGGCAACCCCAGGTCGTCGGCGAGCCCGGCGAGCACCTGGTAGGCGGCCTCGCCATCGACGGGTTCCGGTCGGTCACCCCACGGGTCGGCCAGCAGTGCACCGTCGTTCCACAGCGGTCGGCCGTCGGTGCGCCAATAGAGCGCAATCTGCCAGCGCGGCAACGGTTCACCCGGATACCACCGACCCTGCCCGCGCTGAATCAGCCCGTTCGGCGCCCACACCTCCTTGAGGCGGGCCGCCAGGTCGGAGGCGCGCTGCCGCTTGTGCGGGCCGTCGGCGGCGGTGGTCCACTCCTTGGAGACCTGGTTGTCCACCGAGACGAACGTCGGCTCACCGCCGATGGTCAACCGCACGTCGCCGGCGGTCAGCCGTTCGTCGACGCGCTGGCCGACCTCGCAGATCGTGTGCCACGCCTCGTCGGTGTAGGGCAGCGTGACCCGGGGGTCCTCGTGGATCCGGGTGACGGTGTTGGAGAACTCCAGCACCGATTCGCAGGGCTCCGTGCCGCCGGTGATGGGCGCCGCCGACGCGGGGTGCGGCGTGGCGGCCAGCGGGATGTGGCCCTCCCCGGCGAACAGCCCCGACGTCGGGTCCAGCCCAATCCAGCCCGCGCCAGGGATGTACACCTCGGTCCAGGCGTGCAGGTCGGTGAAGTCGGCGACGGGGCCCGACGGCCCGTCGAGCGCCTCCACGTCGGAGGCGAGCTGCACCAGGTAACCCGACACGAACCGGGCGGCCAGCCCGAGCCGGCGCAGGATCGACACCAGCAGCCACGCGGAGTCGCGGCACGAGCCCACCCCGGTGCGCAGCGTGTAATCCGGTGTCTGGACGCCGGGCTCCATCCGCAGGCTGTAGGCGACGTCGGCGTTGACCGCGCGGTTGAGCGCGACGAGCAGGTCGATGGTGCGCGTGCCCTCGGGCACCGAGAAGTTCTCCACCCATGCCCGGGTGAGCTCGCCCGGGCCCGACCCGTCGCCCTCTTCGTCGACGGGCCGCAGATAGGGCTCGAGGTCGTCGGCCAGCTCCTTGGGGTAGGTCAGCCCTGCGGCGGGCCAGATTTCGGCCCAGTCCTCGATGAAGAAGTCGAACGGGTTGATCACCTTGAGGTCGGCGATCAGCCCCACGGTGATGGTCAGCCGGCGCATGGGGCTCGGAAAGACAAGGCGCGCAAGGAAATTACCCAGCGCGTCCTGCTGCCAGTTGATGAAGTGCTCTTCCGGCTCGATGCGCAACGAGTAGGCCTCGATGGGCGTGCGGCAATGGGGCGCCGGGCGCAGGCGAACGACGTGCGGGAACACTCGGACGGACCGGTCAAATGTGTAGCTGGTGCGGTGTTCCAGCGCGACTTTGATGCTCATAACAAGGTGATTGCATCACAAGCGCCACAAGGGCGCAGCGCACCGCAGCCGCGGCTAACAGGGCCGTAACGTCGGGGCGCTTGCTGGCAGTCAGAACTGCTGCGGCCCGGGCGGTGGACCCGGTTGGTAGCCCGACTGCGGCACGGGAGCGACCTGGCCGCCGGTCAGCTTGCGGTAGGCGTAGGTCAGGATCAGCGCGTCGAGGGGCGCCGTCACCAGCAGACCGACGCCACACGCCAGCGCGCCGGCGAAGATCAGGGCCATCACCACCAGCCACACCAGCAGCGCGTTGGCGAAATTGGAACCCACCAGCGAGAAGCTGGAGGTGAAGCCCTTGATGGCGGACTCTGACCGATCGACGACGAACAGGATGGTGAACTGCACGAACAGACTCAGCACCAGGCCCGGGACGAAGCAGAGGGAGTAGCCGATCGAGGTCAGGACACCGATGATCAGCGCAGCCAGGAACGCCATCCCCAGGTTGCGGGGCCTGAAGAAGGAGCCGATGGTCACCGGGCGCCCGTCGGCGATGTCCAGGCAGCCCGACAGGAAGCCGGCCTGGGCGAACGCCGTGACCAGGTAGGTCAGCAGGGTGCCGACGAAGAAGACGACCAACCCGGCGCCGGTGAGGTTCGTCGTGAAGTAGAAGCCGTAGTCGTCATTGATCGCCGTGTTCGGCGACATGTTCTGGCCCGCAATGTTGATCCCGGTGGCCACTCCGAACAGCAAGCCGTACACCAGCGCGGGCACGATCATCACCAGCGCGTTCTTGGTGAAGGTGTTCCAGGCCCAACTGAAGGCGTCACCGACGCTGAACCCCGGGGTGGCCGGTGCGCCGTAGCCCGGCTGGGGGTAGCCCCCGTACCCGGGCGGGGGCGGCGGCGCGCCGTAGCTGGGCGGCGGGCCGTAGCCGGGCGGCGGTGGCGGCGGGGCGCCGTAGCCCGGGGGTGGCGTGCCGTAGCCGGGCGGCGGCGGGGGAGGTGCGCCGTAGCCGGGTGGCGGCGGTGGAGTGCCGTAGCCGGGCGGGGGCGAATAGCCCGGAGGGTTGTGTTCGCTGCCGTACGGGTCGGCCGGGGTGCCTGGATATTCGGGAGGCTGGCTCATGTCCGTCCTAGCTGTTGACTCAACCTGTGGGCACGCGCACACGGGAACTTAGCAAAGATGTCGGGGCGGCGCCCGGATTCGATTTCGTGGTATGCCTGAAGCCGTGTCCGACGGTCTTTTTGACCTGCCCGGCGCGGCGCAGACGGGCGATCACGGCCTGGGCGTGTCGGCCGGTGCGCCGTTGGCGGTGCGCATGCGGCCGGCTTCGCTAGACGAGGTGGTCGGCCAGGAGCACCTGCTGGCGCCCGGGTCGCCGCTGCGCCGCCTGGTCGAAGGGTCCGGCGTGGCGTCGGCCATCCTCTACGGCCCGCCGGGCAGCGGCAAGACGACGCTGGCCGCGCTGATCTCCCAGGCGACCGGCCGCCGGTTCGAGGCCCTGTCGGCGCTGTCGGCCGGGGTCAAAGACGTGCGCGCCGTCATAGAAAATGCGCGCAAGGCGCTCCTGCGCGGCGAGCAGACGGTGCTGTTCATCGACGAGGTGCACCGCTTCTCCAAGACCCAGCAGGACGCCCTGCTGTCCGCCGTGGAGAACCGGGTGGTGCTGCTCGTGGCGGCGACCACCGAGAACCCGTCGTTTTCGGTGGTGGCGCCGCTGCTGTCCCGCTCGCTGATCCTGCAGCTGCGCCCGCTCAGCGCCGACGGCATCCGCGCCGTGGTGCACCGGGCGATCGACGATCCCCGCGGGCTGGGCGGTCGGGTCGCGGTCACGCCCGACGCCGTCGACCTGCTGGTGCGGCTGGCCGCCGGCGATGCCCGGCGGGCGCTGACCGCGCTGGAGGTCGCGGCCGAAGCCACCGAGTCGGTCACCGTCGAGACCATCGAACAGTCCCTGGACAAGGCCGCGGTGCGCTACGACCGTGACGGCGACCAGCACTACGACGTCATCAGCGCGTTCATCAAGTCGGTGCGCGGCTCGGACGTCGACGCGGCGCTGCACTACCTGGCCCGCATGCTCGTCGCGGGGGAGGACCCGCGGTTCCTCGCCCGCCGGCTGATGATCCTGGCCAGCGAGGACATCGGCATGGCCGACCCCAGCGCGCTGCAAACCGCGGTGGCCGCCGCGCAGACCGTGGCGCTGATCGGCATGCCCGAGGCGCAGCTGACGCTGGCGCACGCCACGATCCACCTGGCCACCGCGCCGAAGTCGAACTCCGTCACCACCGCGCTGGCGGCGGCGATGGACGACATCAAGGCGGGCAAGGCGGGCCTGGTGCCGCCGCACCTGCGCGACGGGCACTATTCCGGCGCGGCGGCGCTGGGCCACGCGCAGGGTTACCAGTACTCGCACAACGACCCCGACGGCGTCGTGGCCCAGCAATATCCGCCGGACGACCTGGTGGGCGTCGACTACTACCGGCCGACCGGCCGCGGCGGTGAGCGGGAGATGGCCGGGCGGCTGGAGCGGTTGCGCGCGATCATCCGTGGCAGGCGGGGGCGGTCATGAAGCCCGGGGGATGCCCTGCCATAAGCATGTCGAGCGCGCGGCTGGCCGCACACTCGACGCCCGCTGTGCGGCTGGCCGCACACTCGGCCTGGGCGCGCCGCTCAGACCAGCTCGGGCACCCGCAGGTGGGCGATCGCCAGCTCGAATTCGGCCACGTCGATCACCTCGGCGCCCAGCTCCCGGACGCGCCTGCTGCGCAACTCGTTCGCCCGATCGCTGTTGCGGGCCATCGCGTCCATCGAGTCGAACGTCGAGCACGACACCGCCCGCCGGCACGCCGGATGGTCGACCAACAGGCTCGCGCTGCAGAACCCGTCGAGCTCCTCCAGCTCGGGCAGCACCGACGAGCGGTAGAAGTCCAGGGACCGGGTGAGCTGATCCGGCACCACCTTGAGCCAGGTGGCCCGCACGCAGGCGCCCTGCCGCGACGGATGGTCGCGGTGCAGCAAAGCGATGTCCCACTCCTCGACGCGGGCGCTGCCGTCGAACATCAGGGCGGCCTGATCGCGGATCGGGGCGACCCGCTCGGCGCTGGCGCGCATCGCGTCGATGCTGTCCCACGCGCTGGTGGCGATGCAGGTCCCGGACTGCCGGTCGACCAGCAGTGACAGCCCGACACACCCGTCGATCTCCGTCAGGGCGGGCATGACGACATCACGAACGTGCGCGATGCCGATGTCGACCGACAAGGGTTGCGCCTGGATGGTGGTGGAGCGTGCGTACACGGCCGACCTCCTCTGACGGGGCAGCGCCCCGGTGGCGCCACCGGTCCCACCAGTTACCTTCCTCCTGCCCGTTGCACCCCGCAATGCCCAAATGTGGCCGCCCTCACAAACGATTGGCTGGTGGCAACATGTGCGCCGTAGGCTGGTCGGCGATGCATACCGACGTGCTGGACGTGGACACTTCCCGGCGCCGCATCGTCGATCTGACCGAGGCGGTGCGTGGCTTCTGCTGGTCGAGGGGCGACGGCCTGTGCAACGTGTTCGTCCCGCACGCGACGGCGGGCGTCGCCATCATCGAGACCGGGGCCGGCTCCGACGACGACCTGCTCGACACGCTGGAGCGGCTGCTGCCGCGCGACGACCGGTACCGGCACTCGCACGGCTCGCCGGGCCACGGCGCGGATCACGTGATGCCGGCGCTGATCGCGCCGTCGGTGACCGTGCCGGTCTCCGGCGGCGAGCCGATGCTGGGCACCTGGCAAAGCATCGTGCTGGTCGATTTGAACCGGGACAACCCACAACGCTCGGTGCGGCTGAGCTTTCTGGAGGGTTAGCGGCCCGGTAGCCAGCTACTCCAGCGAATACGCTGGAATAGACGTTCACGGGATAAACCGGGAAAAAGCCAACAGGAAGAAGCGGACCAGAAGTGCAGACACACGAGATCAGGAAGCGGTTTCTTGATCATTTCGTGAAGGCGGGCCACACCGAGGTGCCGAGCGCGTCGGTGATCCTCGACGACCCCAACCTGCTGTTCGTCAACGCGGGCATGGTCCAGTTCGTGCCGTACTTCCTGGGCGCGCGCACGCCGCCGTACTCGACGGCCACCAGCATCCAAAAGTGCATCCGCACGCCCGACATCGACGAGGTGGGCATCACCACCCGGCACAACACCTTCTTCCAGATGGCCGGCAATTTCTCGTTCGGCGATTACTTCAAGCGGCGCGCTATCGAGCTGGCGTGGACCCTGCTGACCAACGGGCTGTCCGAGGGTGGTTACGGCCTGGACCCCGAAAGAATCTGGACCACGGTCTATTTCGACGACGACGAGGCCGTGCAGCTGTGGCAGGAGATCGCCGGGCTGCCGGCCGAGCGGATTCAGCGCCGCGGCATGGAGGACAACTACTGGTCCATGGGGATCCCCGGCCCGTGTGGCCCGTCGTCGGAGATCTACTACGACCGCGGCGAAGAGTTCGGGGTCGGTGGCGGGCCGGTGGCCAACGAAGACCGCTACATCGAGATCTGGAACCTCGTGTTCATGCAGAACGAACGCGGCGAGGGCACCGGCAAGACCGACTTCGAAATCCTCGGCCCGTTGCCCCGCAAGAACATTGACACCGGCATGGGCGTCGAGCGGGTCGCGTTCATCCTTCAGGGCGTGCACAACGTCTACGAGACCGACCTGCTGCGGCCGGTCATCGACGCCGTGGCCGCCCGCGCGCCGCGCGGGTATGACGTGGGCAACCACTCCGACGACGTGCGCTACCGGGTCATCGCCGACCACAGCCGCACCGCGGCGATCCTGATCGGCGACGGCGTCACGCCCGGCAACGACGGCCGCGGCTACGTCCTGCGCCGGCTGCTGCGCCGCGTCATCCGGTCGGCCAAGCTGCTCGACATAAGCGGGCCCATCGTCGGCGAGTTGATGACCACCGTCCGGGACGCGATGGGGCCGTCGTATCCCGAACTGGTCGCCGACTTCGCCCGGATCAAGCGCATCGCCGTCGCCGAGGAGACCGCGTTCAACCGCACGCTGGCCGCGGGCTCCAAGTTGTTCGACGAGGTGGCTGGCACCACCAAAGCGGCTGGGGCCAAGGCGATCTCGGGGTCGGACGCCTTCACACTGCACGACACCTACGGCTTTCCGATCGAGCTGACCCTGGAGATGGCCGCCGAGGCGGGCCTGCAGGTCGACGAGATCGGCTTCCGGGAACTGATGGCCGAGCAGCGTCGCCGCGCCAAGGCGGACGCCGCCGCCCGCAAGCACGCGCACGCCGACCTCAGTGCCTACCGGGAGCTGGTCGACGCCGGCCCAACGGAGTTCACCGGCTTCGACGAATTGTCCTCCGAAGCAAGGATTCTGGGCATCTTCGCGGACGGCAAGCGGGTTCCGGTCGTCACGCACGGTTCGCAAACGGACGGGGCCGGGGCGCAGCAGGTCGAACTGGTGCTAGACCGCACCCCGCTCTACGCCGAGTCCGGCGGGCAGATCGCCGACGAGGGCACCATCAGCGGGACGGGCGCCGGCGAGAGCGCCCGCGCGGCGGTCACCGACGTGCAGAAGATCGCGAAAACCCTGTGGGTGCATCGGGTCAACGTCGAGTCCGGCGAATTCGTGGAGGGCGACACCGTGGTCGCCGCAGTGGACCCGCAATGGCGCCGCGGCGCCACCCAGGGCCACTCGGGCACCCACATGGTGCACGCCGCGCTGCGACAGGTGCTGGGCCCCAACGCGGTTCAGGCCGGCTCGCTGAACCGCCCCGGCTACCTGCGTTTCGACTTCAACTGGCAGGGCCCGCTGTCCGAGGAGCAGCGCACCCAGGTCGAAGAGGTCACCAACCAGGCCGTCCAGGCCGACTTCGAGGTGCACACGTTCACCGAACAGCTCGAGAAGGCCAAGGCCATGGGCGCGATGGCGATGTTCGGCGAGGCCTACCCGGACGAGGTGCGGGTGGTCGAGATCGGCGGGCCGTTCTCGCTCGAGCTCTGCGGCGGCACCCATGTGCACAACTCCGCTCAGATCGGGCCGGTGACGATCCTGGGCGAATCGTCGGTCGGCTCCGGCGTCCGCCGGGTGGAGGCCTACGTCGGGCTGGACTCGTTTCGCCACCTGGCCAAGGAGCGCGCCTTGATGGCGGGGCTGGCCTCGTCGCTGAAGGTGCCGTCCGACGAGGTGCCCGCACGGGTGGCCAACCTGGTGGAGCGGCTCAAGGCCGCCGAGAAGGAACTCGAACGGATGCGGCTGGCCGGCGCGCGCGCCGCCGCGACCAACGCGGCGGCCGGCGCGGAGCGTATCGGTAACGTCCGTGTGGTGGCGCAACGCATGTCGGCGGGGATGACGGCCGGCGACCTGCGTTCCCTGGTGGGGGACATCCGCGGCAAGCTGGGCAGCGATCCCGCCGTGGTGGCGCTGATCGCGGAGGGCGAAGGGGGCAGCGTGCCGTACGCGGTCGCCGCCAACCCCGCCGCCCAGGATCTCGGGCTGCGCGCCAACGACCTGATCAAGCAGCTCGCCGCGACCGTCGACGGCCGTGGCGGGGGCAAGCCGGACCTGGCGCAGGGTTCCGGAAAGGACGCCAGCCGCATCGACGCGGCGCTCGAGGCGGTCCGCTCCGAGATAGCGCGGGTCGGTTGAGTGGGCCCGGCACAGCATCGCGTGCCCGACCGGCCCGGTGACCCTGAGCAGGGTAATCCGGGTCGGGGGTCCCGACCCGGGAGGAGCCTCGGCATCGACGTCGGCAGCGTGCGCATCGGCGTCGCCTGCAGCGATCCCGACGGTATCCTGGCCACCCCGGTGGAGACCGTGCGCCGCGACCGTTCCGGCAAACACGTGCGGCGGCTGGCCGAGCTGGTCGCCGAGCTGGCGGCGGTCGAGGTGGTCGTCGGGCTGCCGCGCACACTGGCCGATCGCACCGGCCCGTCGGCGATCGACGCGATGGAGCTCGCCGAGACGCTGGCCCAGCGGATCGCCCCCACGCCCGTGCGGCTGGCCGACGAGCGCCTGACCACCGTCAGCGCGCAGCGCTCCCTGCGCGCGGCGGGCGTCCGCGCCCGCGAACAGCGGGCGGTGATCGACCAGGCGGCCGCGGTGGCCATCCTGCAGAGCTGGCTCGATCAGCGGCGCGCCACCCTGGCGGCGGGGGAGCCCGCCGATGGTTGACAGCGCACGCCGCCAGCGGGCGGAGCCCGAAACGGTCGGTCCGTCGCGGAAGCGCAGCCGCGTCGCCCGGAACCGGGTCGAACGGGGGCACCGCCGGCGGCGGTTCGCCGGCAAGATCGTGCTCGCGGTCGTCGCCGTCGTCGTGCTGGTGGGCGTGTTCGTCGGCGCCAAGCTGTGGCACACGGTGTTCGGAGGCGGTGACGACTACGCCGGAAATGGCAAGCAGGACATCGTGATTCAGATCAAGGACGGTGACTCGACCACCAACGTCGGGGAAACGCTGCAGCACGAGCAGGTGGTCAAGACCGTCCGGGCGTTCGTCAACGCCGCGCACGGCAACAGCAAGATCTCCTCGATCCAGCCCGGCTTCTACCGGATGCGCACCGAGATCCCGGCCGCCGACGCCGTCGTGCGGCTGGCCGACCCGAACAGCCGGGTGGGCCGGCTAGTCATTCCGGAAGGCCGTCAGCTCGACGACACCACCGACATGAAGACCAACGTGGTGACCCCGGGGATCCTGACGCTGATCTCCCGCGCCACCTGCGTGACCCTCGACGGCAACCAGCACTGCACCCCGGTGGAGGAGCTGCGGGCGGCGGCGACCAACAGCGCGCCCGCCGCGCTGGCGGTGCCGCCCTGGGCCATCGAACCCTTCACCGAGCTCGGCAAGGACCATCGCCGGATCGAGGGCTTGATCGCGCCCGGAACCTTCAACGTCGACCCCTCGGCCTCGGCCGAGACCATCCTGTCGAGCCTGATCAGCGCCGGGGCCGTCGAGTACATGAAATCCGGGTTGGTGGACACCGCCCAGGTCATGGGCCTGTCGCCCTACGACATCCTGGTGGTGGCGTCGCTGGTGGAACAGGAATCCAAGTCACAGGACTTCGCGAAGGTCGCGCAGGTGATCTACAACCGCCTGCACGCCCACCACACGCTGGAATTCGACTCGACGGTCAACTACCCGCTGGACCGCCGGGAGGTGGCCACCACCGACGCGGACCGGGCCCAGAAGACGCCCTGGAACACCTACGTGTCGCAGGGGCTGCCCGCGACGGCGATCTGTTCGCCCGGCGTCGACGCGCTGCGCGCCGCCGAGCATCCCGAGCCCGGCGACTGGTTGTACTTCGTCACCATCGACGCCCAGGGGACGACGCTGTTCACCAAGGATTATCAGCAGCATCTGGCCAACATCGAGCTGGCTAAGCGCAACGGTGTCCTCGATAGCGCGCGCTGAGAGCGGACCCCGCAAAGCGGCGGTGCTCGGCAAGCCGATCGCCCACTCGAAGTCCCCGCAACTGCACCTGGCCGCCTACCGGGCGCTGGGCCTGCTGGACTGGACCTACCAGCGCATCGAATGCGACGCCGAGCGGCTGCCCGCGGTGGTCGGCGGGTTCGGCCCCGAATGGGTCGGGGTGTCGGTGACCATGCCGGGCAAGTTCGCCGCGCTGCGCTTCGCCGACGAGCGCACCGAACGTGCCGACCGGGTGGGATCGGCCAACACCCTGGTCCGCACGCCGGTCGGCTGGCGTGCGGACAACACCGACATCGACGGCGTCAGTGGGGCGCTTGCGTCACAAGGGGAAGTGGCCGGCCGGGCGCTGGTGTGCGGGTCGGGCGGCACGGCGCCGGCGGCCGTCCTGGGGCTGGCCCAGCTGGGCGTCGCCGCCATCACCGTGGTCGCGCGCAACCCCGACAAGGCCGCCCGGCTGGTGGACCTCGGCACCGGAATCGGGGTGCCGACGCGGTTCGTGAGCCTGGACGATGCCGGGCTGCCCGCCGCGGTGGCGGACTCCGAGGTGCTGGTCAGCACGATCCCCGCCGACGTCGCGGCGCGGTACGCGGACACCTTCGCGGCCATCCCGGTGCTGCTCGACGCCGTCTACGACCCGTGGCCGACCCCGTTGGCCGCCGCGGTGACCGCCGCCGGCGGCCGCGTGGTCAGCGGCCTGCAGATGCTGCTGCACCAGGCGTTCACCCAGGTCGAGCTATTCACAGGGCTGCCCGCTCCGCGGGAGGCCATGGCCGCCGCACTGGGCTAACGTCTCGCACGTCGGATGCCCCAGGTCAACCGCCGAGCGTGGGGCCTACGTACGGATTCGCCACAGTTTTCGTACGTAGCCCCCACACTCGCGGCGCCCACAGGAGAACCCATGCGAATGGCCGCCGCGGTCGCGGTGCTGGTCTGGCTGGCCGCGCTGAGCGGCTGCGACGTCCGGCGGCGCCGGTTGCCGAACGCGCTGACGCTGCCCGGGGCCGCGGTGATCCTGTCGGCGGCCGCGGTGGCCGGGCGCGGCTGGCCCGCACTGGCCGGGGCGACGGCGCTGACCGCGATCTATCTGCTGGTGCACTCGCTCGCCCCGGCCGGGATGGGTGCCGGGGACGTCAAGCTGGCTATCGGCCTGGGGGCGCTGGCCGGCTGTTTCGGCGCCGGGGTGTGGTTCCTCGCGGCGGTGGCGGCACCGCTGCTGACGACGGTGTTCGCGGCGCTGTGCGGTGCGCGGACGGTGCCCCATGGTCCGTCGATGTGCCTGGCCACCGCCGCCGCGATCGGCCTGGTTCTCGGGATTTAAGCCCGCGCCGGGCCCCGTGGGAGAATGTCCGGGTGTTGCGTTGGATCACCGCCGGGGAGTCGCACGGCCGTGCGTTGGTGGCCATGCTCGAAGGCATGGTCGCCGGCGTGGAGGTCACCTCCACCGATATCGCCGACCAATTGGCCCGCCGCCGGCTCGGTTACGGCCGCGGCGCCCGGATGAAGTTCGAGCGCGACGCGGTGACCGTGCTGTCCGGGGTGCGCCACGGCATCACGCTGGGTGGCCCCATCGCCATCGAGATCGGCAACACCGAGTGGCCCAAGTGGGAGACCGTGATGGCCGCCGACCCGGTCGACCCGGCCGAGCTGGCCAACATCGCGCGCAACGAACCGCTCACCCGGCCGCGGCCGGGCCACGCCGACTACGCCGGCATGCTCAAGTACGGCTTCGACGACGCCCGGCCGGTGCTGGAGCGGGCCAGCGCCCGGGAGACCGCCGCCCGCGTCGCGGTGGGTACGGTCGCGCGGACCTTCCTGCGCCAGGCGCTGGGCGTGGAGGTGCTCTCCCACGTCATCGCGATCGGCCCGTCGGCGCCCTACGACGGCCCCCCGCCGCGCCCGGAGGACCTGCCCGCGATCGACGGCAGCCCCGTGCGCGCCTTCGACAAGGGCGCCGAGGAAGCGATGATCGCCGAGATCGAGGCGGCCAAGAAGGACGGTGACACCCTCGGCGGCGTGGTCGAGGTGGTGGCGCTGGGCCTGCCGGTGGGCCTGGGCTCGTTCACCAGCGGCGACAACCGGCTCGACAGCCAGCTCGCCGCCGCCGTGATGGGCATCCAGGCCATCAAGGGCGTGGAGATCGGCGACGGCTTCGAGACGGCGCGCCGGCGGGGCAGCCGCGCGCACGACGAGATGTATCCCGGCCCCGACGGCGTGGTCCGCTCGACGAACCGCGCCGGCGGCCTGGAGGGCGGCATGACCAACGGCCAGCCGCTGCGGGTGCGCGCCGCGATGAAGCCCATCTCCACCGTGCCACGCGCGTTGGCCACCGTCGACATGACGACCGGCGACGAGGCCGTCGCCATCCACCAGCGCTCGGACGTGTGCGCGGTGCCCGCCGCCGGCGTGGTGGTCGAGGCCATGGTCGCGTTGGTCCTCGCCCGCGCGGCGCTGGAGAAATTCGGCGGAGACTCGCTCACCGAGACCCGCCGCAACATCGAGGCGTATCAGCGCGCGGTCGCCGACCGGGAAGCGCCGGCGGCCCGGGGGACCGCGTAATGGCGCCCAGGGCCGTGCTCGTCGGGCTCCCGGGCTCGGGCAAGTCCACGATCGGGCGGCGACTGGCCAAGGCGCTCGGCGTCGAGTTCCTCGACACCGACGCGGCGATCGAGCAGCGGACCGGGCGCAGCATCGCCGACATCTTCGCCACCGACGGCGAGCAGGAGTTCCGCCGCATCGAGGAGGACGCGGTGCGTGCCGCGTTGGACGACCACGACGGCGTCGTGTCGCTCGGCGGCGGCGCGGTCACCAGCCCGGGCGTCTGCGAGGCGCTCGCCGGCCACACGGTCATCTATTTGGAGATCAGCGCCACCGAAGGCGTGCGTCGCACCGGGGGCAGCACCGTGCGCCCGCTGCTCGCCGGCCCAGACCGCGCGGAGAAATTCCGCGCGCTGATGGCCTCGCGGGCCCCGCTGTACCGGCGCGTGTCGACGATCCGTGTCGACACCAACCGCCGCAATCCCGGTGCGGTTGTGCGCTACATCGTGTCTCGGCTGCAGACGCCGGAGAACGCTCACGCGGAGGCCGCCACATGAGCGCCCCAGTCACCGTCGAGGTGGCCGTCGACCCGCCCTACCCGGTGGTCATCGGCACCGACCTGGGCGACCAGCTCGTCGAACTGCTCTGCGACCGGCACCGGGTGGCGGTCGTGCACCAACCGGTGCTGGCGCACACCGCGGAAGCGATCCGAAGCCGCTTGGCGGACAAGGGCGTTGACGCGCATCGCATCGAAATCCCGGACGCCGAAGCCGGCAAGGACCTGCCGGTCGTCGGATTCCTCTGGGAAGTGCTCGGCCGCATCGGCATCGACCGCAAAGACGCGGTGGTGAGCCTGGGCGGCGGGGCGGCCACCGACGTCGCCGGATTCGCGGCGGCCACCTGGCTGCGCGGCGTCGACATCGTGCACATCCCCACCACGCTGCTCGGCATGGTCGACGCGGCCGTCGGCGGCAAGACCGGCATCAACACCGACGCGGGCAAGAACCTGGTCGGCGCCTTCCACCAGCCGCTGGCGGTGCTGGTCGACCTGGCGACCCTGGAAACGTTGCCGCACAACGAACTCGTCGCCGGAATGGCCGAGGTCGTCAAGGCCGGGTTCATCGCCGACCCGGTGATCCTCGACCTGATCGAGGCCGACCCGCACGCCGCCGTGGACCCCACCGGTGACGTGCTGCCGGAACTGGTCCGGCGCTCCATCGCCGTCAAGGCGAAGGTGGTCGCCGCCGACGAGAAAGAGTCGGAGCTGCGCGAAATCCTCAACTACGGCCACACATTGGCGCACGCGATCGAACGCAGGGAACGCTACGAGTGGCGCCACGGCGCCGCGGTGTCGGTGGGCCTGGTCTTCGCCGCGGAGCTGGCCCGCCTCGCGGGCCGGCTCGACGACGCGACCGCGCAACGCCACCGCACCGTCCTGTCGGCGCTGGGCCTGCCCGTCGCCTACGACGCCGACGCGTTGCCGCAACTGCTGGAATACATGGCCCAGGACAAGAAGTCGCGGGCCGGTGTGCTCCGCTTCGTGGTGCTCGACGGGCTGGCGAAGCCGGGGCGGCTGGCCGGGCCCGACCCGTCGCTGCTGGCGGCGGCGTACGCGGGGCTGTCGGAGGAAGAAGGGGCCCGATGACCACCACCGTCAACGTCATCAACGGTCCGAACCTGGGCCGCCTCGGCCGCCGCGAACCCGAGGTCTACGGGGACACCACGCATGACGAACTGGCCGCGCTCGTCGAGCGGGAGGCCACCACTCTCGGCCTGAAAGCCGTTGTGCGCCAAAGCGATAGCGAAGGGCAGCTGCTGGACTGGATCCACGCGGCCGCCGACGCGGGCGAACCGGTGATCCTGAACGCCGGGGGCCTCACCCACACATCGGTGGCGCTGCGCGACGCGTGCGCCGAGCTGCGCGCGCCCCTGATCGAGGTGCACATCTCCAATGTGCATGCCCGCGAGGAGTTTCGGCGCCACTCATACCTGAGCCCCGTCGCGACGGGAGTGATCGTCGGGCTGGGAATCCAGGGCTACCTGCTCGCCCTGCGCTACCTGGCGGAAGCGGCCACGGGCTAGTCCTTCTTCGGTGCCCCGCCCAGCTGCGTGGCGTCGTCACCGGCGTCGGTGCGTATCACCTCGGTCTTCGGCTCGTGGTCGGCCGCGGTGTGGATCGTCTCGGTCGGCGCGTCGCGCTCGGCCGTGGCGACCGAAGCGGTCCGCTCCTCGTGCTGGGCTCCCGCGGCGGGAATTTCACCGGTCGGCGCGTCGTCACCGCGCACCGCGGAGAACACGTCGGTGTCGGCGCGCTCGTCGTCCGTCCCCTTCTGCCGGGGCGGGGGATTGCGGTCCACCCGCCAGCGGCCGACGGTCACCCCGATGATCCCGGGCAGGAACACGCACAGGGCGGTGAACGCCGCGAACGTCGTCACCTCGTTGATCAGCCCACCCGTGTAGACGCCGTTGTACACCAGCGAGATGAGCCAGGAGACGGCCCCGCTGAGGATGCCGGCCACCAGGCCGGCCAGCAGCCACGTCATCGCCAGGTCGCGCCGCCGGTCCGGGTCGGGGTTCGCGATCGCGTCGGCCCGGCCGTCGAACACCCCCCACACGGCCACGCCGATGATGAACACCAGGAGCAGCACCACGCTGAAAAGCCCGGCCTGCGTCTGCCACGCGTTGATCAACGCGCCTTGGACCAAGCGAACGACAACCATCGCCGCGGCGTAGACCAATCCGCGCAGCATCCAGGACCTCATGGGCAATCAGCGTAGCGAGTACCGTCAAGGGTCGTGACACATTCTCAGCGTCGGGACAACCTGAAAGCGCAAATCAGTGCCAGCGGACTGGACGCGATGCTGGTCAGCGACCTCAACAACGTGCGGTACCTGTCGGGTTTCACCGGGTCGAACGGTGCGTTGCTGGTGTTCGCCGACGATCGCGAGCCAGTGCTGGCCACCGACGGCCGGTACCGCACCCAGGCCGCCGAACAGGCGGTGGGGCTCGAGATCGCCATCGAGCGAGCCCTCGGGCGCTATTTGGTCGGCCGCGCCGCCGCCGACGGGGTCGGAAAGCTGGGCTTCGAGAGCAACGTGGTGACCGTCGACGCATTCGACGCCCTGACCAGCGAACTCGGCGAGCGCAAGGCGGCCACCGAACTGATGCGTGCCGCCGGGACCGTCGAGGCGCTGCGGGAGATCAAGGACGACGGCGAGGTGGCGTTGCTGCGGCTGGCCTGCGAGGCGGCCGACGCCGCGCTCGCCGACCTGGTGGAGCGCGGCGGCCTGCGGCCGGGCCGCACGGAACGCGAGGTGAGCCGGGACCTGGAGGCGCTGATGCTCGACCACGGCGCCGACGCGATCTCGTTCGAGACGATCGTGGCCGCGGGGCCGAATTCGGCGATCCCGCATCACCGCCCCACCGACGCGGTGCTGGCCACCGGCGACTTCGTCAAGATCGACTTCGGCGCGCTGGTGGCCGGCTACCACTCCGACATGACCCGCACGTTCGTGCTGGGCAAGGCCGCCGACTGGCAGCTGGAGATCTACCAGCTGGTCGCCGACGCGCAGCGGGCCGGCCGCGAGGCGCTGCGGCCGGGCGCGAGCCTGCGGGACGTCGACGGCGCCGCGCGCCAGCTGATCGTCGACGCGGGCTATGGCGAGCAGTTCGGCCACGGTCTGGGACATGGCGTGGGGCTGCAGATCCACGAGGCGCCGGGAATCGGCGCCACCTCCACCGGCACGCTGCTCGCGGGTTCGGTGGTGACCGTCGAACCCGGCGTCTACCTACCGGGCCGCGGCGGCGTGCGCATCGAGGACACCCTGGTCGTTCCCGACGAGGCGGCGGCGGCCCGCGGGCACGAGCCGGAACTGCTGACCAGGTTCCCCAAGGAGTTGGCGGTCCTCGGCTAGGTCACGCGCGGCGTCGGGCGGGCCGGCGCCCAGGGGTAAAGTCGGGTGGCGTGAACGGGGTGGAGCCAATCGAACGTGGCCTGGCGCGCCTGCGGGACTTTCGGTGGGACTTGAACGCCCAGCCGTTGCGGGAGCTGCGGCTCGAGGTCGACATCGTGTATTTCACCGTCCCGGTGCCGTTTTCCGGCGGGAGGAAGCTCAGCGTTCCCTTCTTGACGATGATCAAGCGGGTGCCCCCTCCGCCCCCCGGACCGGCCGAGACCGGCCCCTAACGCGGGAGCGGAAGGCGGGCTCCCCGCCCGCCACCCGACGCGCGGGCACCGGCCGCCTCCCGCTCTAGACTGACGAACAAATTGCAGACAGTCGGCAAACGACTGTCCATCCTCTAGGAGATACACCGAACCGTGGCAAGCACCGCCGATTTCAAGAACGGACTGGTGCTGGTGATCGATGGCCAGCTCTGGCAGATCGTCGAGTTCCAGCACGTCAAACCCGGCAAGGGACCCGCCTTCGTGCGCACCAAGCTCAAGAACGTGCTCTCCGGCAAGGTCGTCGACAAGACCTACAACGCTGGCGTGAAGGTGGAGACGGCCACGGTCGACCGGCGCGACACCACCTACCTGTACCGCGACGGCTCGGATTTCGTGTTCATGGACAGCCAGGACTACGAGCAGCATCCGCTGCCGGAGTCGCTGGTCGGCGACGCCGCCCGGTTCCTACTCGAGGGCCTTCCGGTGCAGGTGGCGTTCCACAACGGGGCGCCGCTGTACATCGAGTTGCCGGTGTCCGTCGAGATGGAGGTCACCCACACCGAGCCGGGCCTGCAGGGCGACCGGTCCAGCGCCGGCACCAAGCCCGCCACCGTGGAGACCGGGGCGGAGATCCAGGTGCCGCTGTTCATCAACACCGGCGACAAGCTGAAGGTGGACACGCGCGACGGCAGCTACTTGGGGCGCGTCAACGCGTGAGCAGGCCCGTCAGGGGACGCCATCACGCCCGCAAGCGCGCCGTTGACCTGCTGTTCGAGGCCGAGGCCCGCGGGCTGGGCGCGGCCGAGGTCGTCGACGTGCGCACCGCGCTGGCCGAAGCCAACCCGGACGTGGCGCAGCTGCAGCCCTACACGGTCGCGGCGGCCCGCGGGGTCGGCGAGCACGCGGCCCATATCGACGACCTGATCAGCTCGCACCTGCAGGGCTGGACGCTGGACCGGCTGCCCGCCGTGGACCGCGCGATCCTGCGGGTCGCGGTGTGGGAACTGCTCTACGCCGACGACGTGCCGGAGCCGGTCGCCGTCGACGAGGCCGTGCAGCTCGCCAAGGAACTGTCCACCGACGACTCGCCGGCCTTCGTCAACGGCGTGCTGGGCCAGGTCATGCTGGTGACGCCGCAAATCCGGGCGGCCGCCGCGGCGGTCCGTTCCAGCGCGGCCGGCGCGCCGGAGAACGAGGAACCCCAGGGGTGACCCGGCTGGAGCTGCGCGCCGTCATCGCGGGCTTGCTGGCCGCGACCGTCGTGCTGGGCGCCGTCGTCTGCGCCGCCCTCGGGTGGACGATCGTCGCGTCGGCCCTGTCGATCTACGCGCTCGCGGTGGGCGCCTGGCTGTACCACTGCGTCGAACGGCTGGTCGTGGCCCGCCGCATCAGCACGGTGCGCGGCGCGGCAAAGCCGCTGCAGCCCCTGCTGCCGGTGATGGCGGCCCTCATGGGCCTGACGCAGGCCGTGGTGCGATCGCTGTCCGATGTCACCGAGTTGCCTGCCCGGCGCTGGGATCTTCCGGTGCTGCGCTGGGTGGACGGCACGCGCGCCAACCGGCGGGTGGTCGACGCCGACGAGGTTGACGACACCGATCACTGAATCGACCTGAGGCGAAACGATCACGTGGGCCGGGCGGCGGGGTGAGAATACAAGTCGCTCAGAAGAACAGGTGAGATCATGACTCGATACACCACCCAGCCGCGGCGACTCCGCGTCTCCGCGCTGGCGGCGGTGGCCAACCCGTCCTACGCCCGCATCGATACCTGGAACCTGCTCGACGACGCGTGCCGGCACCTCGCCGAGGTCGACCTGGCCGGGCACGACAAGACCCACGACGTGGCACGGGTGAGACGGCTGATGGACCGCATCGCCGCCTACGAGCGGTACTGGCTGTACCCCGGCGCGGCGAACCTGGCGACCTTCCGCGCACACCTGGAGAGCCTGTCCACGGTGCGGCTCACCGAAGAGGTTTCCATGGCCGTGCGGCTGTTGAGTGAATACGGCGACCGCGCTGGGCTTTTCGATACCTCCGCGCCGCTGGGCGATCAGGAGCTGGTGGCCCAGGCCAAAAAACAGCACTTCTATACCGTGCTGCTCGCCGACGACGCGCCCGCGACGGCCCCCGACTGCCTGGCCGAATGCCTGCGGGCGCTGCGCAACCCCTCCGACGACGTGCAGTTCGAGATTTTGGTGGCCCCGAGCGTCGAGGATGCGATCGCCGCGGTCGCGCTGAACGGCGAGATCCAGGCCGCGATCATCCGCGACGACCTGCCGCTGCGGTCCCGAGACCGGCTGCCGCTGATGAACACGCTGCTCGGGCCCAATGAGGCCGCCGAGGGCGCGGTCATCCCCGACCGCGCCAACGACTGGGTGGAGTGCGGCGAATGGATCCGCGAGCTGCGGCCCCACATCGATCTGTACCTGCTCACCGACGAGTCGATCGCGGCGGGCGACGACACCGAGCCCGACGTCTACGACCGAACGTTCTACCGCCTCAACGACGTCACCGACCTCTACAGCACGGTGCTCGCGGGGCTGCGAAACCGGTTCTCCACACCGTTTTTCGACGCGCTGCGCGCGTACGCGGCGGCGCCGGTGGGGCAGTTCCACGCGCTGCCCGTCGCGCGCGGCGCCAGCATCTTCAACTCGAAGTCGTTGCAGGATATGGGCGAGTTCTACGGCCGCAACATCTTCATGGCCGAGACCTCGACCACCTCCGGCGGCCTGGACTCGTTGCTCGACCCGCACGGCAACATCAAGAAGGCGATGGACAAGGCCGCGCACACGTGGAATTCCAACCACACGTATTTCGTCACCAACGGCACCTCGACCGCCAACAAGATCGTCGTGCAGTCCCTGACCCGGCCGGGCGACATCGTGCTGATCGACCGCAACTGCCACAAGTCGCACCACTACGGGCTGGTGCTGGCCGGCGCGTACCCGCTATACCTGGACGCGTATCCGTTGCCGCAGTTCGCCATCTACGGGGCGGTGTCGCTGCGCACCGTCAAGCAGACGCTGCTCGACCTCGAGGCGGCCGGCCAACTGCACCGCGTGCGCATGCTGCTGCTGACCAACTGCACCTTCGACGGGGTGGTCTACAACCCGTTGCAGGTCATGCAGGAGGTCCTGGCGATCAAGCCGGACATCTGCTTCTTGTGGGACGAGGCGTGGTACGCCTTCGCCACGGCGGT
Source organism: Mycobacterium paraffinicum (assembly GCF_001907675.1). Lineage (GTDB taxonomy): Bacteria > Actinomycetota > Actinomycetes > Mycobacteriales > Mycobacteriaceae > Mycobacterium > Mycobacterium paraffinicum_A. Next base: position 277,659 of record NZ_MPNT01000004.1, on the reverse strand, counting down.
GCCGTGGGCCCGGCAGCGAACCGCGATGGTGTCGGCCGAACGCCTCGAGAAGATGCTGGCCGCGCCGGAATACGCCGCGGAATACCGGAAATGGGCCGCGGAGATGGAAGGGGTCGACCGGTCCGAGTGGATCGACCGCCCGCTGCTGCCCGACCCCGCCAAGGCTCGGGTGCGCGTCTATGCGACGCACTCGACGCACAAGTCGCTCTCGGCACTGCGGCAGGCGTCGATGATCCACGTGCGCGACCAGGACTTCAACGCGTTGAACCGGGATGCCTTCGGTGAGGCGTTCTTGACCCACACCTCGACGTCGCCGAACCAGCAGCTGCTGGCGTCGCTGGACCTGGCGCGCCGGCAGGTCGACATCGAGGGTTTCCAGCTGGTCCGGCAGACCTACGACATGGCGCTGGTGTTCCGGCATCGGGTGCGCCGAGACCGGTTGATCAGCAAGTGGTTCCGCATCCTCGACGAGTCCGACCTGGTGCCCGAGGAATTCCGGGCGTCGTCGGTGAGCTCGTATCGCGAGGTCAGGCAGGGGGCGCTGGCCGAGTGGAACGAGGCGTGGCGGTCCGATCAGTTCGTGCTGGACGCGACGCGGGTGACCCTGTTCGTCGGCAAGACCGGGATGAACGGGTACGACTTTCGCGAGAAGATCCTGATGGAACGGTTCGGCATCCAGATCAACAAGACCTCGATCAACAGCGTGCTGTTGATCTTCACCATCGGCGTCACCTGGTCCAGCGTGCACTACTTGCTGGACGTATTGCGCAGGGTGGCAACCGATTTCGACCGCGCCGAGGACGCGGCCAGCGTCGCCGACCGGGCGTTGCAGGAGCGTCGCGTCGAGGAGATCACCCAGGACCTGCCGCACCTGCCGGATTTCAGCGAGTTCGACGTCGCCTTCCGGCCCGTCGACGCGTGCGTCTTCGGGGACATGCGGTCGGCCTTCTACGCCGGCTACGAGGAGTCCGATCGCGAGCATGTCCTCATCGGCATGGCGGGGCGGCGGTTGGCCGAGGGCAAGACGCTGGTGTCCACCACGTTTGTCGTGCCCTACCCGCCGGGCTTCCCGGTGCTGGTGCCCGGGCAGGTGGTTTCCAAGGAGATCATCTACTTCCTGGCCCAGCTCGACGTCAAGGAGATCCACGGGTACAACCCGGACCTCGGGCTGTCGGTGTTCACCGAGTCCGCGCTGGCGCGCATGGAGGCGCAGCGCAACGCGGCGCTGGCTGCGGTCGGTACCGCCTATCCCTCGTTCGAGTTGCCGTCGGACGCCTCCGGCATGAACGGGGCCCGCAACGGTGACCGGGCGGCGGTGAGCGAAGAGGCCTGAGCCGTCAGGCCCCTTCGTCGGCGGCGCCGGGGTGCCGGCCCGGACGCTGCGGCAGGACGATGAGCAATGCCACGATGATCGCCGCGATCACCGCCGAGGCCAGCGGGCGGCTCCAAGCCAGGCCGCCGTCGGCGACCGGCTTGTCGATGAAGTCGCCGACGGTCGCGCCGAGAGGCCGGGTCAGGATGAACGCGACCCAGAACAACGTGACCCGCGATACGCCGGTCCAGTAGTACAGCGCTACCACCACGGCCAGTCCGGCCGCGAACACCAACGCGCCTCGCTCGTAACCGAATCCGCGGGTGTCGGCGAGCCAATCGCCCAGCGCGGTACCCAGGGTCTGCGAGAAAGTGATCGTCGCCCAATAGAACGCCTCGACTTTGGGCGTCGAGACGGTGGTGACCGATACGGTCCCCTCGGACCAACGCCAGAGGCCCAAGGTGACCAGGAGGCAACCCAGGAGCAGCAGCGATCCGCCCGTATACCCGATGCCGAGCGATCGGTCGGCGAAGTCGGCCAGTGTCGTGCCGAACGTCGTCGACGCCACGATCGTCGCCCAGTACAACGCCGCATGGAAGCGCTTGGCCAGGATCTGAGCCGCCACCAGCGCCACCAGCGCGGCGCCGAAGAGCGCGACCCCGGCCGCATACCCCCAGTTCAGGGTCATGGTGACGGTGTCGCCCCCGGTCTCGCCCAAGGTGGTGGCCAAGATCTTGATGATCCAGAATCCCAGGGTGACCGCCGGGACCTTGGTCAACGCCTGCGGCGAAACGTCACTCATCCACTGTCATCTTCCGATGTCGTTGTTCATGCATTTGTAGGGTAGTCGCGTTCGGAAAACGCTGAGTACGCGCATAAGAAAATGTTCGTGCTGTGAATCGGCGTCTCGCCGTGGCCGTTCCGCCGCGCGAGTAATTCGTCACGTGCAGAACAATATTCGCAGTTCGGTCTTGCCTGGAGCGGGTGCGGATGCTGAGCGCTTATTATCAAAACCCTTGGCGTTCAATAAGTTACAGGTCCGCCGCGGGGTCACGGTGGCCGGTGAACGACGAAGGCCGTGCCACCATGGAACGCATGATCACCGAGTTCGCCGGACCGTTCTGGAGCGGGCGGGCGCTGGGCCTGCACAACACGACCCAACGGTTGACCGCCGCCGCCGGGCCCCCGCTCTTCGGTGCGCTGATCGTGGCCTCCGGATACCCGGCGGCCTGGGCGCTGTGCGCGTTGTTCCCGCTGGCGGCCGTACCACTGGTGCCGACGCCGTCGCACCCGCCGGGGCCGTACGATGCGCCGCCGGGGCCCGGCCGCGATCCCGGGCTTCTCGGTGTTTCCTGATCACCCGTGCCCCAACGGTTCGGCTCACCACGATCGGAAAAACCACGACGGCGCCCGGGTGGCGCAATACCGCGCCGGCCCCTGGTTTTGGCTGGTCGCCGCTGAATAGGGCCCGGCGCAATGCGCCGGGGCGCCGTTGCTGGCCCCCGTCGCTCGACCGAAAAGCGCCGATGAGCTGCGTTAGCGTGGCCGCGTGGCGCAACCGATCAACACTGGACCCCGGGCCGACCGCGCCCGCCGGGTGGCCGACGTGTTGCGCCAGCAGATCCACGCCGACGCCTATCCCGACGGGTTGCCGGGCGAGCAGGATTTAGCGGCCGAATTCTTGGTGTCGCGCAACACGATTCGCGAGGCGCTCGCGGTGCTGAAGCACGAAGGACTGATCGACCGCGGGCCCAAGGTCGGCACGCACGTCGCCCAGCGCAAGTACTCGCACGGGCTAGACGCGTTGCTGGGGCTGAAGGAGACATTCAAGAACCTGGGTGAGGTGCGCAACGAGGTGCGCGCCGCGATGCCCGTCACCGCGCCGCCGTCGGTGGCCCGCCGGTTGGGGCTGGCGCCCGGCGAACACGCCGTCTTCATCGAGCGCCTGCGCTACCTCGGCGACCTGCCGCTCAGTCTTGATCTGACCTACCTGGCCCCGGATATCGGGGAACAGGTACTGCGCCACCCGCTGGAGACCAACGATGTGTTCGCGCTCATCGAAGAGGTCAGCGGGCAGCGGCTGGGCTCGGCGTCGCTCGCGCTGGAGGCCATCCCCGCCGACGCGCATTCGGCGGCCACCCTGCAGGTGCCCGACGGGGCGGCGCTGCTCATGCTGGAGCGGCTCACCAGTCTCGCCGACGGCACACCCGTTGACTTGGAATACATCCGGATGCGTGGCGATCGAATCACCATGCGCGGCAGCCTGATAAGGAGCGATGCATGACGCTGGTCAACAACACCCGGGCCGACGTGCCGGTGACGATCGACGAGTCGTTGTGTATCGATGGCTGCACCCTGTGCGTCGAGGTCTGTCCGCTGGACGCGCTGGCGATCAACCCCGACACCGGCAAGGCGTTCATGCACGTCGACGAGTGCTGGTACTGCGGCCCCTGCGCGGCCCGCTGTCCGACCGGCGCCGTCACCGTGAACATGCCCTACCTCCTCCGCTGAAACCCGAAGCCATCATGAAAAAGCAAGTCTTCCGGCTGCTTTCGGTGGCGCTCACGCTCGCCGTGTTCGCCACCGGGTGCTCGCTGGAATCGTTCTCGCAATCCTCCGGCGTGGTCAACGTCGTGGTGGGATACCAGTCCAAAACCATCAACACCGTCACCGCCGGCACGCTGCTGCGTGCGCAGGGCTACCTCGAGCGCCGGCTCGCCGACATCACCACCCGCACCGGCACCAAGTACGCGGTGCGCTGGCAGGATTACGACACCGGCGCCCCGATCACCGCCCAGATGCTTGCCGAGAAGATCGACATCGGCTCGATGGGCGATTACCCGATGCTGATCAACGGGTCCAAGACCCAGGCCAACCCGCTGGCCCGCACGGAGATGGTCTCGATCACCGGCTACAACCCCAAGGGCGCGCTGAACATGGTTGTGGTGGCGCCGGATTCGTCGGCGACCGTGCTCGCGGACCTGGCCGGCGCGAAGGTGTCGGCCAGTGTGGGCTCGGCGGGCCACGGCACGTTGGTGCGCGCACTGGGTAGGGCCGGCATCACCGGCGTCGAGGTGCTCAACCAGCAGCCCCAGGTCGGCGCGTCCGCGCTGGAATCGGGTCAGGTGAACGGGCTTTCGCAGTTCGTCGCGTGGCCCGGGCTGCTGGTGTACCAGGGCAAGGCCAAACTGCTGTACGACGGGGCCGAGCTGAACCTGCCCACGTTGCACGGCGTGGTGGTGCGGCGCTCGTATGCGTCCGCACATCCCGAGGTGCTGGCGGCGTTCCTGCAGGCGCAACTGGACGCCACCGACTTCCTCAACGACAAGCCACTGGAGGCGGCGCGCATCGTCGCCCAGGCCAGCGGGCTGCCCCAGGAGGTGGTGTACCTCTACAACGGTCCCGGCGGGACGTCGTTCGACGCCACGCTCAAGCCGTCGCTGATCGACGCGCTGAAAAGCGATGTGCCCTACCTGAAGTCGATCGGCGACTTCGCCGACCTCGACGTCGGGAAGTTCGCGGTGGACGATCCGCTGCGCGCGGTGTTCGCCGCCCGCGGGCTGGATTACGCCGCCACCCGGGCGCGGGCGGCGAACCCGTCCCTGCTCGCCGGTGACCCGGCGCTGGCCAGCGAGCTGTGGCTGGACGGGGCCGACACGACGCAGACGGTCGCCAGCCCCACCGGCTTGCTGCGGGCGGTCGCCGACGCCACCGCCCGCGGCCAAAAGGTCCGCGCGGCCTACGTTCCCGACGCCGAGCTCGGCACCCGGTGGTTCGCCGACAAGGCGGTCTGGGTGAAAGACGGCCAGAACTATCTGCCGTTCGGCACGCAGGCCGGCGCGCGCCGGTACCTGGTGGCCCACCCGGGCGGCGTCGTCATGAATTACCAGCAGGCACTGGGAGGTTCGGTATGACCGTCGAAGCAGTGGCCGACCAGGTCCCCGGCGTGATCGCGACGCCCGCGCTCACGCAACCGCGGCGACGCGCCTCGCCCTGGGGTTCGCGCCTGCTGCGGCTCGCGTCGGTGCTCGCCGCAATCGGGTTGTGGCAGTTGCTCACCGCGGGCAAGGTGCGGCTGCTGTTGCGGTTCGACACGTTGCCCACCGTCACGCAGATCGTGCACGCGCTGCAGCGCCGGCTCGGCTCCTACGAGTACTGGCTTGACCTGGCGCAGTCGTTGATCCGCATCCTGACCGGCTTCGGGCTGGCGGCCGTGATCGGCGTGGCGACCGGTGTGCTGCTGGGCCGTTCGCGCCTGTTCGCCGACCTGTTCGGTCCGCTGGCCGAGTTGGCGCGACCCATCCCCGCGATCGCGATCGTGCCGGTGGCGATCCTGCTGTTCCCGACCGACGAGGCGGGCATCGTGTTCATCACTTTCCTGGCCGCCTACTTCCCGATCATGGTCAGCACCCGGCACGCCGTGCGGGCGCTGCCCACCCTGTGGGAGGACTCGGTGCGCACGCTGGGCGGCGGCCGCCGGGAGGTGCTGACCCAGGTGGTGCTGCCCGGCATCCTGCCGGGCGTGTTCGGGGGGCTGTCGGTCGGCATGGGCGTGGCCTGGATCTGCGTGATCTCCGCCGAGATGATCTCGGGCCGTCTCGGCGTCGGCTACCGCACCTGGCAGGACTACACGGTGCTGGCCTACCCGCAAGTGTTCGTCGGCATCATCACCATCGGCGTCCTCGGGTTCGCCACGTCGGCGGCCGTCGAGCTGGTGGGCCGTCGGGTGACTCGCTGGTTGCCTCGCGCACAGGAAGGTTTGCGATGACCACTGCGACACAAATCGGAACCAGCCTTGAGCTCGAATCGGTTCGGTTGTCCTACACCGGAACTCCGGTGATCGACGGGTTGACCCTGACGGTGCGCCCGGGGGAGATCCTGGTCGTGACCGGGCCGTCGGGTTGCGGCAAGTCGACCCTGCTGCGTGCCCTGGCGGGGCTGCTGCGCCCCGACGAGGGCCGGGTGCTGGCCGACGCCGTCGAGGTCACCACCACGTCGGGTGACCGGGGCATGGTGTTCCAGGACAACGCGCTGCTGCCGTGGCGGACCGTGCGGTCCAACATCGAACTGGCGCTGCGGCTGCGCGGCGAACCCCGCGCCACCCGGCGCGCGCAGGCCGAGCGCTGGATCGAGGAACTGGGGCTCGCCGGTTTCGGCCACTTCCTGCCCAAGAGCCTGTCCGGCGGGATGCGGCAACGGGTTCAGCTGGCCCGCGGCCTGGCGGGGGCGCCCCGCGCGGTGATGATGGACGAGCCGTTCGGCGCGCTGGACACCCAGACCCGGGCCGCCATGCAGCGGCTGTTGATCGACACCTGGCGCACCCATCCGACGACGATCGTCTTCGTCACCCACGACGTCGACGAAGCGCTCGCGCTGGGCGACAGGATCGTCGTGCTCGGTCGCGCCGGCGAGCCGGTCCGCGCGTCGATCGACGTGCCCGATCCGCGCGGCGACCTGCCAAGGGACGGGTTGCGTGCCGAAATCATTGCCGCCCTTGGTCATGTGGTGGCGGCATGATGGAGATCCCGGACCCGGCGACCCCCATCCGCCTCGACTGCGACGTGCTGGTCATCGGCGGCGGCACCGCCGGCACGATGGCCGCACTGTCCGCGGCCGAGAATGGCGCCCAGGTGCTGCTGTTGGAGAAGGCCCACGTGCGCCACTCCGGCGCGCTGGCGATGGGGATGGACGGCGTGAACAACGCCGTCATCCCGGGCAAGGCCGAGCCCGAGGACTACGTCGCCGAGATCACCCGCGCCAACGACGGAATCGTCAACCAGCGCACCATCTATCAGACCGCCAGCCGCGGATTCGCGATGGTGCAGCGGCTGGAACGCTACGGCGTGAAATTCGAGAAGGACGAACACGGCGAGTACGCGGTGCGCCGGGTGCACCGTTCCGGCTCCTACGTGCTGCCAATGCCGGAAGGCAAGGACGTCAAGAAGGCGCTGTACCGGGTGCTGCGGCAACGGTCGATGCGCGAGAAGATCCGCATCGAGAACCGGCTGATGCCGGTGCGGGTGCTGACCTCCGGCGGTCGGGCCGTCGGCGCGGCCGCTTTGCACACGCGCACCGGCGAATTCGTCGCGGTCGGGGCCAAGGCGGTGATCCTGGCCACCGGCGCGTGCGGTCGGCTGGGCTTGCCCGCCTCGGGATATCTGTACGGCACGTATGAGAATCCGACGAATGCCGGTGACGGGTACGCGATGGCCCTGCACGCCGGCGCGGAATTGTCGGGAATCGAATGTTTCCAGGTCAATCCGTTGATCAAGGACTACAACGGCCCGGCGTGCGCGTACGTGGCCAACCCGTTCGGCGGCTACCAGGTCAACGCGCTCGGTGAGCGGTTCGTGGACTCCGATTATTGGTCGGGTCAGATGATGTCGGAGGTGAAGAGCGAGATCGACTCCGCCCGCGGACCGATCTACCTCAAGGTCTCCCACCTGCCCGACGAGACGCTGACCGCGCTGGAGAGCATCCTGCACACCACCGAACGGCCGACGCGGGGCACCTTCCACGCCAACCGCGGCCACGACTACCGCACCCACGACATCGAGATGCACATCTCCGAAATCGGGTTGTGTAGCGGGCATTCGGCGTCCGGGGTCTGGGTCGACGAACACGCCCGCACCACGGTGCCCGGGCTGTACGCCGCCGGCGACCTGGCCTGCGTCCCGCACAACTACATGATCGGGGCATTCGTCTTCGGCGACCTCGCCGGCACCGACGCGGCGGCCGCCTGCGCGGAAACCGCTGCGCCGCAAGACCTCCCGAACGACCAGCTGCACGAGGCGCACGAGCTGATCTACCGGCCCCTGCGGCATCCCGACGGGCCGCCCCAGCCGCAGGTCGAGTACAAGCTGCGCCGGTTCGTCAACGACTACGTGGCGCCGCCCAAGTCGGCGGCCAAGCTGTCCATCGCCGTGCGCACCTTCGAGCGCATGCGGGCCGAGATCGCGGAGATGGGTGCGCGAAACCCCCACGAGTTGATGCGCGCCCTCGAGGTGTCCTTCATCCGCGACTGTGCCGAGATGGCCGCCCGCTCCTCGCTCACTAGGACCGAATCGCGCTGGGGCCTCTACCACGACCGCGCCGACCTGCCCAGCCGCGACGACGCTCAATGGGGCTATCACCTCAACCTGCGCAAGGGCGCCGACGGTGCGATGGTGTTCCTGAAACGGCCGGTCGCCCCGTATTTCGTGCCGGTCCCGGAGCTGGACGGCCTGCCGCCGACGGACCAGACCGTGCGTGCGGTGGAGCAGCCGCCGCTGGTCGGCGGGCAGGCCCCGGCCACCGCCCGGTCCCGGATCGCCCCGGCCGCAGCGTCATTCGAACCGCCGTCGCCGCGCATCGCCGAGGTCCTGGCCCTCGAGGAGCCGACGATCGCCGGGCTGCGGCCGTATCTGATCGACGCCGACCCCGGCGTGCGCCGCACGGCGGTGGCCACGCTCACCGAACACATCCCCGACGGATACGCTCCCGCCCTGCTCGCCGCGCTGGACGACGCCGACGCCGCCGTGCGGCGCACGGGCGCCGAGGGGATCCGCGAGCTGGTCGAGGTGTTACCCGAGCCCGCCGGCGTCCAGCCGCGCTTGAGCTCGCGGGACGTGGTGGTGCGGGCGGCCGCGCTCTACGTGCTGGCCGCACGGCGGGTCGGCGACCCGGAGGACTACCGCCGCGCGCTCACCGATCCCGACCATCGGATGCGTATCGAGGCCGTGCGGGCGCTGGTGTCGGTCGACGACGTGGCCGGGGTGGTCACCGCGACCGGCGACGAGAGCCGCGAGGTGCGGATCGCGGCGGCCGCCGGCCTGGCCACGCTGCGCGGCGGCGGCGAGGCGGTCAGCGCGCTGATCGCCGACCCGGACCCGTTGGTGCGCGCGGCCGCCCTGGCAGCACTGGGCGAGCTCGGGTGCCGCCCAGCGGATTTCGCCAACGTGAAAGCGGCGCTGCGGGCCCCGGCGTGGCAGGTGCGGGAGGGTGCGGCGCGCGCGCTGGCGGGCGCGCCGGCCGACGTCGCGGTGCCGGCGCTGGCCGAGGCGCTCGCCGACGCGCACCTCGACGTGCGCAAGGCGGCCGTGCTGAGCCTGACCCGCTGGGCCGGCGAACCCGCCGCGCGCGACGCGCTGAGCATCGCCCTCAAGGACGGCGACGCCGACGTGCGGGCCTACGCCCGCCGCGCGGTGGACCGCGCGCGATCGGGTGTGCGCTGAGGGCTTCCGGTGTGTGTCCTGGGCGGCGACGCGCCGGTGAGTCGCGCCGTGAACGCACACTGGAAGCGGTACGGACCGGGACAACGCCCGTGCCGGCGCCCTAGTGTCCCGCGCTCTGGCCACCATCGATGTGGAGAACTTCGCCGGTGACGAACGGCGCCCCCTCCAAGTATTGGACGCCCCGGACGATGTCGGCGATGGCGCCGACCCGCCCCTGCGGATGCATGTCGGCGAAGACGCCGGCGACGTCAACTCCCGCGTGCATCGGGGTGTCGATGACGCCGGGGGAGATCGCGTTGACCCGCACACCGCTGCGGGCGTATTCGATCGCCAGCGCTTTGGTGACCGCGGCAAGGCCGCCCTTGGAGAGCGCGGTCAACGCCGACGGAATGCGAGCGTCCGGCCGCTCCACCAGGGCTGTCGTCACGTTGATGACGTGGCCGCCTGTCCCCTGGGCGAGCATTTGACCGAATACTCGTTGCGATAGGTGAAAGAAGCCGCTCACGTTCGTTCCCATGACCTGGCCGAAGTCCTCGCACGTGTACTCGGTGAACGGCTTCGCGAGGAAGATCCCGGCGTTGTTGACGAGGGTATCGATGCGCCCAAAGCGGGACATGGTCTCGCCGACGATCCGTTCGGCGGTCGACGGGTCCGCGACGTCACCGGGGACCGCGAGGACTTCATGCGTCGACGATGTCCCGATGCTCCTGGAGTTGGCCGTTACGGCGTAGCCCATCGCGCAGTATGTTTCGACCAGTGCCGCGCCGATTCCGCGGGAGGCGCCGGTGATGACCGCAACCTTCTTCTCTTGATCAGGCATCTGCCCTTCAATCCTTTCTCGCGGGAATGCTCCGACACGGCGCGAATAGGGTGCTCATGCTTCACGGCATCAGATCGGCCAGGATGTCCTTAGCTGAGCCGGATTTCGCTTCGTGGAAGGCGGCGCCGGCCCATAGGCTCGTCCCGTGCGGGTCCGCGATCGTCACGGCGGCGGCCTGGATCGGCAAGGTCAGGTGCGCGACCTCTGGGAACCCGAATACCGCGTGGTGGTCGTGATCCTTGATGAAACGGTTCTTGAGCGATCGGGCGTAGCGCCCGGTAAACGCCCGTGTGAGGACCGTTTCGGTGAACTGCGGATCACGCAGCGCCGCACGGTGCACGGGGTTGGTCCCGGCTTCATCGGCCAGCAGGAGCGCCGTTCCGAATTGGGCCGCGGTGGCGCCAAGCTCAAGGATTCGGGCGACGTCGGTGGCTCTCGCCAGCCCGCCCGCGGCCACGACGTGGCAATCGACCGCGGCCGACACTTCGCGCAGAAGGTGCTCTAGGGGTAGGGAACTCGGGATGGCGCGCGCGTCGAATGTCGCCCGGTGGCCGCCGGCGTTCGGCCCCTGCGCCACCACGGCGTCGACACCGCAAGCAACGGCCAGCGACGCCTCGTCGACGCTGGTAACCGTGCCGAGCACAAAGATGCCGGCTTGGCGGAGCCTGCGGCACACGTCCGGGCCCGGTAGACCGAACGTGAACGACACCGCCTCCGGCCGCAGCTCACACAGCAGGTCCAACTTCGCCTGCCAACCGAAGTCGTCGTGGCGCGGGACGCCGAGATGCGTGGCATAACGTCCGACCTCCGGCGACAGTCGGCGGGCGTATGCGGCCACCCCGCCGGGATCGCAACAGGCCTGTTGCGGCACAAAGATATTGATGCCCAGGGCACCGGACGTCCGGCGCCGCGCCGCGGTGAACGCCTGCTCCAGAGCAGTGGCCGAAACCATGCCGCCGGCCAGGAATCCGAGGCCGCCGCTGTTGGAGACCGCAGCAGCCAGCGCCGGTGTCGAAGGACCGCCTGCCATCGGCGCCGAGACGGCGGGAATCCGCAGATCGGTCAGAGCGAAACGATTTGTCACGGGTGTGTCCCTTCGGCGCCCAGCGCGGCTAGACCCGATGCTCGGATCTCAGCAATTGAGCGGCACGTTCGCCGATGATCACGCACGGCGCCATTGTGTTTCCCGTCGTAATGCGAGGCATGACGGACGCGTCGGCGATGCGCAGGTTCTCAACGCCGTGCACCTTCAGTTCGCCGTCGACCACCGACATCGGATCGCGCCCCATCTTCGCGGTGCCGCATTGATGCCAGAAGGTCCGGGTTGCGTTGCGCACGAACGATTCCAGCTGATCGCCGTGCAGGTCGCCCGGCATGACCTCGCGCTTGACATAAGGCCTCAATTCCGCGGAGTTGCCGATCTCGCGGGACAGCGCGATGCAGGCCAGCGCCGCGTCGACGTCGGCGCGTTCCGCCAGCGCGTTGGTGTGGATGCGCGGCGGGGACAGGGGATCGGCGCCCGACAGCCGGACCTGCCCGCGGCTGTGGGGGCGCGCGATCGCGGAGAACAACGTCCACCCGGATTCCGGAAGTCCGTATTGGGCGATGTTCTCCGGGGTGGACAGCGGCGCCTCGGCCTGCCAGATGAAGATGTCCGGGGCGTCGCTTGCGGCGCCGATCCGCTCGAACACCACCACTTCCGAGCCGTTATTGCGCAGGGGCAGTGCGCCATCGGGGTATTCCCAGACGCAGTCGAACGCGGTGTGATCCTGAAGATTCTTCCCGACTCCGGGCAAATGATGCTCGACGTCGACGCCGGATTCGCGGAGTTCATCACGGTCGCCCAGACCCGACAACATGAGAACCTTCGGCGTGTTGATCGCGCCCAGCGAGAGCACGACCTCCGCGGCCGCCGAGATTCGGTGCGTCTGCCCGCGGTAGATGATCTCTACGCCGCGTGCCCGGCGTCCCTCGACGATGACGCGGGTCACCATCGCACCGGGCAGCACGGTCAGGTTCGGGCGATCCATCAGCGGGTAGGTGTACGTGCGGAATGCTGACAGCCGCTGCCCGCCGCTGAGCCGCAAATCGCCCAGCGCCACACCGCGATCGGACTCCATCATCCGGCCGTTCGCGTTCTCGTAGTGCGGTACACCAATAGCCTTGGCTCCGTGCAGCATTGCCAGAGCGACTGGATGAGGATCGGGTGCCGGTTGAACGAATACCTCACCCCCGGTGCCCCGAAAAGCGGGATCGGGATCGCCGTGCCAGTCTTCGATCCGGCGATAGATGTCCAGAATCGACTGGTAGCTCCATCCCGGGTCACCGGACTCGGCCGCGAATAGATCCCAGTCTCGGGCGTGCCCGCGCGACCACACCATCGCGTTGATGCTGGACCCTCCGCCGAGCACCTTGCCCATTGACATCTGCAGGCGTCGGCCACCGAGGGCCGGTTCGGACTCGCTGGTATAACACCAGTCTCTGTCGGTGCCGATGTTCGTCGGCCAGGCGGTGGGGTCCACGACCGGCGGCCCGCTGTCCGCCCCGCCGGCTTCCACGAGAAGGACCCGAACAGCCGGGTTTTCGGCCAATCTGCGAGCAACCACCGAACCCCATGAACCCGAGCCACACACCACGAAGTCGTAGACGCCGCGCAACGCGGCGCGCAGGTTGCGCTGGTTGGCCTGCACCTTGCGATCGAATTCGCGATCGGTATAGCGGGCGACGTCTTCGGCGTCTGTCTCCGGGACGCTGAAACGTGTTGTCATCAAACGACTCCGTTCGTCGCGGCGACGCCTCGTCATGCCACTGCACTGGGTGGGCCGTTCGGTCCTTGAGTACCTTGCGAATCCAAAGCTAGGCATGCCGAAGACCTCCGTCACGCGTCTGTCCGCTCAGCGGACAGCGACCGCCCAAGAGGCCAAGGTTTGCCCAAATGCGGCTTGTCCGACGCCCGACACGGCGCGAAACAGACTTCCGCCGTTGGCTATCCGGTTACGCTGATAGCTGTTCGGCGACGCGGTCGGCGGCTCGGCGGATGAGGGTCGCGAACCGGCTGGAAGGCCGGTCGACCGGTGTCGAGATCTGCAGTGCGGCCTCGGTACGTCCGCCCACCCGAATGGCCGACGCATAACACGTCAATCCCGAATACACCCGCTCGTCGTCGTGGGCCCACCCGTCGACCGGGTTGGCGCGTTCGGGAGCGGGGCTGGGGTCGAAGACCAGGGCGGCCGCGGATGTGCTCGGCATCGCGATGCCGGAGTAGATCCGCGTGGGCAGAGCCAGTCGGCCCGGCACCACTTCGAGCGCTGTGCTGCCCTGTTCGGTGGGGACGACGAGCGAGATCGTCGCGCCGGTACGGTTGCGCAGCGCGTGCATCATCTGCAGGCCCTTCGCGCGGAGCGCGGCGTGTGGGTCCCCGCGGCGCGCGATGTCCGACAGTAAGGGGGCGGGCACGTAGTGTCCGTCGGGCAGGCGTTCGACCGCGCCGACGGCCTCCAGCTGGGACAGCAGACGGTAGACGGTCGATCGCGGAATCCCGGTGATACGCGCCAGGTCGCTGTGTTGGTGGCCGCGGCCGGTCTGCGGCAACGCCTGCAGGAGCCGGAATGCACCGTCGAGTACTCCGCGCCCAGCGCTCCAAGCTTCCCGGGGCTGCTCATCGGGCTTGCCGCCGCGCCGCGACGACGATCTCTCGCGATCCGTCACTTCACCTCACTAGGGACCTCACTAGGGGGCCATCATTTTGAGTGAACGCCACCAAGCCCCCGAATAGTTCGACATGCACTGGGCCAGCAGCGGCGATCAGCGCAAGATCCTCGCGTAGAGCAGGCTGTCCTGCGGCTCGAGCCCCAGGTTGGGGTAGACCGCGTGGCGGGCCAGCCGCCCCTCCAACACGAAGCCGGCGCGCTCCAGCAACTGCGCCGAGCGCTCGTTGTCCACGTTGCACGTGGCCCATACCCGGTACACCGCCCGGTCGCTGTCGAGCGCGGTCAGCAGCATGTCGAGCACCTCGGCCATCAATCCCTTGCCCCACCACCGTCGGCCCAGGCAGTAACCGATCTCGACCGAGTGCGGCACCGGGCGCCGGCAGCTGGTCAGCCCGACCACCTCACCGCTGTGCCGCAATTCGATCGCCCACGTCCGCTCGTCGGGGGTGGCGTTGAGCTTTTCGGTGATCACCCGCCGCGTCGCCGCCACGTCGGGATGCGGCGCCCACATCAGGTACCTGGTGACCTCGGGATCGCGGGCGACCCGCTGGAACAGCGCGCCGGCATCGTCGAGCACCGGCCGGCGCAGCACGAGGCGGGGTCCGGTGATCCGGTCGGGCGGGTAATCGGCCACGTCAGAGGCCGAGCGCTTGATAGGTGCGTCGGACGAATTTCGGTTGCGCCGATTGCAGTTTCGCCAGCGACGTGTTGCCGGCGACCGCCGCTGCCACGTCCGCGGACATGTCGGGCAGGTTCTGCACCAGGTACAGCAGCACCAGATCCGCCGTCGGGTCGGCCTGCCACCACGTCCCATAGGCGCCCGGCCAGCTGAACGTCCCGAGCCCGCCCGGGCCGAACAGCGGTGCGCTCCTGGCGGGGTCGGTGACCACCGACAGGTTCAGGCCGAAGCCGCGGCCGACCCAGTAGGGCGCCCCGAGGAAGTCGTGGCGCTTCTGCTCGTCGGTGAGCCGGTCGGTCCGCATCAGCCGGGCCGACTCGCGGGAGAGCACCCGCACGCCGTCGATCGTCCCGTCGCCGAGCAGCATCCGCACGAACCGCAGGTAGTCGTCGGCGGTCGACCACAACCCGCCGCCGGCGTTGCAGAACGAGGGCGGCTTGATGTGCGGCGGCCCCATCGCGTCGTGGTGCAGCTGGCCCTGCCCGTCGAGCCGGTACATGGTGGCCGCGCGGCGGCGCCCGTCGGGGGACACGAAGAATCCGGTGTCGGGCATGCCGACCGGGCCCAGGACGCGCTCGTCGAGTACCTGGTGGAACGGCTTGCCTTCGATGCGTGAGGCGATGACGCCCAGCAGGTCGATGGAGTGGCTGTAGGTGAGGCGGTCGCCCGGCTGATGCACCAGCGGCAGCTTGGCCAGCTCGGCGAGCCAGGCGTCCGGGCCTTGGTTGAACGGCAGCCGCACGTAGGCCTTGGCGATCGGCCCGGACACCGAGAAGCCGTAGGCCAGGCCGCTGGTGTGGGTGAGCAGGTCCTCGATCAGGATGGACCGCTGGGCGGGGTGGGTTCGATCCAGCGGGCCGTGTGGGTCGTCGAGCACCCGGACGTCGGCCAGCTCCGGCGCCCAGCGCACGACCGGGTCCTTCAGCGTGAGCTTCCCCTCGTCGACCAGGCTCATCACCGCCGCGACGGTGACCGGCTTGGTCATCGACGCGATTCGGAACAGCGTGTCGCGCCGCATCGGCAGGCCGGCGTCCACGTCGCGGTAACCGATTTCGTTGACCTGCAGGACTTCTCCGCGCTGCCAGACCATCGTCAGCGCGCCGGCGAGCAGGCCCGCATCGCACACTTCGCGAATGGAGGCCGCATTGACGTCGAGATTCACCCGGTCAGGTTAGCTCCGGACCGCGCGGGGCCCCGGCCAAGGCCTCGTCCACGGTGGGGTAGAGGTCGATGAACTGGTCGAGGCCGACGATGCGCAGCGGCCGGCTGGTGGCCGAGCCGTCGGCCGCCACCCGCAGCGAGGTCGGGCTGTTCTCGGTCAGGCGATGGACCTCGACCAGCACGGTGATGCCCGCGGAGGACAGAAAATCGACCTCGGTGAGGTCGATGACGAGCACCGCGGGCGTGCCGGCCAGGGCAGCGTCGATATGGGTGGCGAGCGACGGCGCGGTGATGATGTCCACCACGCCGCTGACCTGCAACACCACCGCATCCCCGGCATCGCGGCGGGTGACCCAGAATTCCTCGCTCACGAATCGAACGTACTTTCTTCTCCGCGGCGGCCGATTACCCGGGCCGAAATACCGCGGTCGCGGCGAGCGGCGGGTTCGGTCAGCTTGGTCAGCGCCGCTGCGCGCGGAGGTACCAGAACGCCATCTCGACTTCGGCGCCGTCCACGTCCCGGCGCATCGTCGCGGGCTCCAGCGACTCGATGTCCCAGCCCGCGCCGCCGAGGACGTCCCGCAGCGTCCGCTCCGAGACCGCCGGCCGCGGCCACCGCTCGTCGGGGGCGTTGGCGTCCGAGAAGCAGCTCATCAGCAGCGTGGCGCCGGGCCTGGTCGCGCGGTGTACCGCGGCGGCATAGCTGCGTTTGCCGTCGTCGTCGAGGCAGTGGAACATGCCGCTGTCGATGACGGTGTCGAAGGCCTCGGAGTAGCCCTCCAGCTTGGTGGAGTCGGCCACCGCGAACGTCACGTCGACTGCGGCCTCACGGGCGCGGCGCTCGGCGGTGACCAGCGCGGTGGGGGAGATGTCCAGCCCGGTGACGCTGAAGCCGTTTCGAGCCAGGTAGATGGCGTTGTCGCCGAGCCCGCAGCCGATGTCCAGGACCTCGCCGTGAACCCAGCCGCCGCCATGCCAAGCGACGACACTGTCTTTGGGCGCCTTGGTATCCCACGGCGGCGTTGCCATGGGTGGGATGCCTTCGCCGGGGCTCTCGCCGCGGTAGAGCGCGTCGAAGTCCATTCGTTGCAATCGGGAGAATCCGGAGCCCGTCACTTTCGCCAGCGTAGCGCGACGACGTGGCGCGGTATCAAGGCAAAATTTCGTGACGGTTTCGGTTGAGCAAAGGTACTGCAGCGCGCCGCGATGCGCGGGTCGATAACGCCTGCTTGGCTCTAATGTTGGCGGCATGGCCGAACTGAAGAACCACGTGAAGCGCTGGCGCACAGCCCTTCACGTATCCGTGTCGGCACTGATCATTGCCACCCTCGGACTCGCCGTCACCCCCGTGGCGCGTGCGGCCGCGCCCGCCGCGGCGACGCTGTCGGTGGAGCATGCGTGGCAGACCGGTTTCATCGCGAACTTCACCGTCACCAACTTGAGCCTGGTGCCGCTCACCGATTGGCGGATCGACTTCGACATGCCGGCGGGACAGTCCGTCCTGCACACCTGGAACAGCAACGTCACGCAATCGGGCACCCACTTCGTTCTCACCCCCGTGAACTGGAATCGCAGCATCGCACCCGGTGGGTCCGCCACGGGTGGCATGAGGGGCGCGCTGATCGGAGCCTTCACGCCGCCCTCGAATTGCGTGCTCAACGGGCAATACCCGTGCACCTAGAGGCGGCCGCGCACTAAGGCTCTCACCGAGATAGAGCGCGCCGACTCCCGGCGAGACGCCTGGGACCGGTGGGGCGCAGCGGCCTTCCGGCCCGGCCGCGCTCGTGCCCCGCGCCGACGCTGCACTGCAGAGGTGCTACGCTGCCGTGCAGTCGACATCCTTTAACGATCCGTCCCGCGAGGCGGAGAAGGAGGTCAAGTCTCGCATGGGTGCTGTGGACGAGGGCGGCTTGAGCCGCGGGTCCCGGGAACTGATGTCGGCGGCCGACGTGGGCCGCACCATTTCCCGTATCGCGCATCAGATCATCGAAAAGACGGCGTTGGACGGCCCCGACGCGCCGCGGGTGGTGCTGTTGGGCATCCCGACCCGCGGGGTGATCCTCGCCGAGCGGCTGGCCACCCACATCGCCGAATTCAGCGGCGTCGAAGTCGGCCACGGCGGGCTCGACATCACCTTGTACCGCGACGATTTGATGCAGAAGCCGCCGCGGCCGCTGGAGGCCACGTCGATCCCGGCCGGCGGCATCGACGACGCGCTGGTGATCCTCGTCGACGACGTCCTGTATTCCGGTCGCTCGGTGCGCTCCGCCCTGGACGCGCTGCGCGACGTCGGCCGGCCCCGGGCGGTCCAACTTGCCGTGCTGGTCGACCGGGGCCACCGCGAACTCCCGCTGCGCGCGGACTACGTCGGCAAAAACGTGCCGACATCGCGCACCGAGAGCGTGCACGTGCTGCTGAGCGAGCACGACGGCCGCGACGGGGTGGTGATCTCCCGATGACCCGCCACCTGCTGGCCGCCGGCGACCTGACCCGCGACGAGGCCACCGCCATCCTTGACGACGCCGACCGCTTCGCCCAGGCGCTGGTGGGCCGCGAGATCAAGAAGCTGCCCACCCTGCGCGGGCGCACCGTCATCACGATGTTCTACGAGAACTCCACCCGCACCCGGGTGTCGTTCGAGGTGGCGGGCAAGTGGATGAGCGCCGACGTGATCAACGTCAGCGCGGCGGGATCGTCGGTGGGCAAGGGCGAGTCGCTGCGCGACACGGCGTTGACGCTGCGGGCGGCCGGCGCCGACGCGCTGATCATCCGTCACCCGGCGTCGGGCGCGGCACACCTGCTCGCCGACTGGACGTGTGCCGACAACAACGCCGGCCCCTCGGTGATCAACGCCGGGGACGGCACCCACGAGCACCCGACGCAGGCGCTGCTGGACGCGCTGACCCTCCGCCAGCGCCTCGGCGGCATCGAGGGCCGGCGCGTCGTGATCGTCGGCGACATCCTGCACAGCCGGGTCGCCCGCTCCAACGTCATGCTGCTGAACACCCTGGGCGCCGAGGTGGTGCTGGTCGCGCCGCCCACGCTGTTGCCGGTCGGCGTCGACGGCTGGCCGGTCACCGTCACGGGCGACTTCGACGCCGAGCTGCCCGCCGCCGACGCGGTGCTGATGCTGCGGGTGCAGGCCGAACGCATGAACGGCGGCTTCTTCCCGTCGGTGCGCGAATACTCCTCGCGCTACGGTCTTTCCGATCGCCGGCAGGCGATGCTGCCCGGCCACGCCGTCGTGCTGCACCCGGGTCCGATGCTGCGCGGCATGGAGATCGCGTCGTCGGTGGCCGACTCGTCGCAATCGGCCGTGCTGCAACAGGTTTCCAACGGTGTGCATGTGCGCATGGCGGTGCTGTTCCATGTCCTCGTCGGCGCGGAGTCGGCCGGAAGTGAGGGGGCGGCGTGAGCGTGTTGATTCGCGGGGTCCGGTTGTACGGCGAGGGCGACCGGGTCGACGTGCTGGTCGATGACGGCCAGATCGCCGACATCGGCGCCGGCCTCGACGTCCCGGTCGATGCCGACGTCATCGACGCCACCGGGCAGGTGTTGCTGCCCGGGTTCGTCGACCTGCACACGCACCTGCGCGAGCCCGGCCGCGAATACGCCGAAGACATCGAAACCGGCTCGGCCGCAGCGGCTCTGGGCGGCTACACGGCCGTGTTCGCCATGGCCAACACCAATCCCGTCGCCGACAGCCCGGTGGTCACCGACCACGTGTGGCACCGCGGCCAGCAGGTCGGCCTGGTCGACGTCCACCCCGTCGGCGCCGTCACCGTCGGGCTCGCCGGCGCCGAGCTCACCGAGATGGGCATGATGGCCTCCGGCGCGGCGCAGGTGCGGATGTTCTCCGACGACGGTGTCTGCGTGCACGACCCGCTGGTGATGCGCCGCGCCCTCGAGTACGCCACCGGCCTGGGCGTGCTGATCGCCCAGCACGCCGAGGAACCCCGGCTGACCGTCGGCGCCGTCGCCCACGAGGGACCCACCGCCGCCCGGCTCGGGCTCTCGGGATGGCCGCGGGCCGCCGAGGAATCGATCGTCGCCCGCGACGCGCTGCTGGCGCGCGACGCCGGCGCCCGCGTGCACATCTGCCACGCGTCCACCGCGGGCACCGTCGAGCTGCTGAAATGGGCCAAGGATCAAGGCATCTCGATCACCGCCGAGGTCACCCCGCATCACCTGCTGCTCGACGACGGCAGGCTGGCCAGCTACGACGGGCGCAACCGCGTCAACCCGCCGCTGCGCGAGGCGGCCGACGCGGTGGCGTTGCGTCAGGCCCTGGCCGACGGCGTCATCGACTGCGTGGCCACCGACCACGCCCCGCACGCCGAGCACGAGAAGTGCGTGGAATTCGCCGCGGCGCGTCCCGGCATGCTGGGCCTGCAGACCGCCCTGTCGGTCGTGGTGCACACGATGGTGACGCCCGGGATGTTGACGTGGCGCGACGTCGCGCGGGTGATGAGCGAAAATCCCGCCCGCATCGTCGGGCTGCCCGATCACGGCCGCCCGCTGGAGGTGGGGGAGCCGGCCAACCTGACGGTGGTGGACCCCGAAGCCACCTGGACGGTGGCCGGGTCCGATCTGGCGAGTCGGTCGGCCAACACGCCGTTCGAGTCGATGGAGCTGCCCGCCACCGTGACGGCGACACTGCTGCGGGGCAAGGTCACCGCGCGAGACGGGAAGTGCCCGGCATGAATTCAGGCACGCTGGTGGGGTCGCTGATCTTCGCGGCCGTGCTGGTGGTGGTGATCGCGGTGGTGATCCAGCTGATGATGCGCAGCTGGCAGCGCCGCTCGGAGCGGCAGGCAGAGCTGATCGGCGACCTGCCCGGTGTGCCCGACGAGGTGGGTGCGGCGCTCATCACCACCCGCGGCCACTATTGCGGTTCCATGATGGCGCCGGGCTGGCACGACCGGATCGCCGCCGGTGATCTGGGTTTCCGCAGCAGGGCGGTGCTGACCCGTTATGTCGGTGGGATCATGGTGGAACGGCAACGGGCCCAACCGATCTGGATTCCCCAAGACTCGATCACCGGTATCCGCATCGAGCGCCGCATGGGCGGTCGGGCCGTGGCCCGGATCGGGGTATTGGCGATTCGGTGGCGGTTGCCGTCGGGGGTCGAGATCGACACCGGCTTCCGGGCGAATCACCGCGACGAATACACCGAGTGGCTGGAGTCCCAGCAGGAGGGAGCCGCGTGAACAAGAAAGCATTGCTCGTGCTCGAGGACGGGCGCGTCTTCACCGGCACGCCGTTCGGCAAGGTCGGCCAAACACTCGGTGAGGCCGTCTTTTCCACCGGCATGTCCGGCTACCAGGAGACGCTGACCGACCCCAGCTATCACCGGCAGATCGTGGTGGCCACCGCTCCGCAGATCGGCAACACCGGCTGGAACAACGAGGACGCGGAGAGCCGCGGCGACAAGATCTGGGTCGCCGGCTACGCGGTGCGCGACCCGTCGCCGCGGGCGTCCAACTGGCGCGCCACCGGCACCCTGGAAGACGAGCTGGTGCGCCAGCACATCGTCGGGATCGCCGGCATCGACACCCGCGCGGTGGTGCGCCACCTGCGCACCCGCGGCTCGATGAAGGCGGGGGTCTTCTCGGGTGAGGCGCTCGCCGACCCCGCCGAGCTGGTCGAGCGGGTGCGCGGACAGCAATCGATGCTCGGCGCCGATCTCGCGGGAGAGGTCAGCACGCCGGAGCGCTACATCGTGGAACCCGAAGGGCCACAACGCTTCACGGTTGTCGCGCTGGACCTGGGGATCAAGACCAACACGCCGCGCAACTTCGCCCGCCGCGGGGTTCGCAGCCACGTGTTGCCGTCATCGACCACCTTCTCCGAGATCGCCGACATCTCACCCGACGGCGTGTTCCTGTCCAACGGACCCGGCGACCCCGCCACCGCCGACCACGTCGTCGCGCTCACCCGCGAGGTGCTGAGCGCCGGGATTCCGTTGTTCGGCATCTGTTTCGGCAACCAGATCCTGGGCCGCGCGCTGGGCCTGTCCACCTACAAGATGGTGTTCGGCCACCGGGGCATCAACATCCCGGTGATGGACCACGCGACCGGGCGGGTGGCGGTGACCGCGCAGAACCACGGCTTCGCGCTGGAAGGCGAGGCCGGCCAGTCCTTCGACACCCCGTTCGGCCCGGCGGTCGTCAGCCACACCTGCGCCAACGACGGGGTGGTCGAGGGCGTCAAACTCGCCGACGGGCGGGCGTTCTCGGTGCAGTACCACCCCGAGGCCGCCGCCGGACCACACGACGCGGAATACCTGTTCGACCAATTCATCGAGCTGATGGCCGCCCAACAGAGCGAAGGGGGGCGCTAGTGCCGCGTCGCACCGACCTGCACCACGTGCTGGTGATCGGCTCGGGGCCGATCGTCATCGGCCAGGCGGCCGAATTCGACTACTCCGGCACCCAGGCCTGCCGGGTGCTGCGGGCGGAGGGGTTGCAGGTCAGCCTGATCAACTCCAACCCGGCCACCATCATGACCGACCCGGAGTACGCCGACCACACCTACGTCGAGCCGATCACCCCGGCCTTCGTGGAGCGGGTGATCGCCCAGCAGGCCGAGCGTGGCAACAAGATCGACGCGCTGCTGGCCACGCTGGGCGGCCAGACCGCGCTCAACACCGCGGTCGCGCTGCACGAGAACGGGGCGCTGGAGCGCCACGGCGTCGAGCTCATCGGGGCCGACATCGACGCCATCCAGCGCGGCGAGGACCGGCAGATGTTCAAGGACATCGTCGCCAAGGTGGGCGGTGAATCCGCCCGCAGCCGAGTGTGTTTCACGATGGAGGAGGTCCGCGAGACGGTCTCCGAGCTCGGCTTGCCGGTCGTGGTGCGGCCCAGCTTCACGATGGGCGGGCTGGGGTCGGGCATGGCGCGATCCGTCGAAGAGGTCGACCGAATGGCCGGCGCCGGCCTGGCGGAAAGCCCCAGCGCCAACGTGCTGATCGAGGAATCGATCTACGGCTGGAAGGAATTCGAGCTCGAGCTGATGCGCGACGGCAACGACAACGTCGTCGTGGTCTGCTCGATCGAGAACTTCGACCCGATGGGCGTGCACACCGGTGACTCGGTCACCGTCGCGCCGGCGATGACGCTGACCGACCGGGAATACCAGCGGATGCGCGACCTGGGCATCGCGATCCTGCGCGAGGTCGGGGTGGACACCGGCGGCTGCAACATCCAGTTCGCGATCAATCCGGTCGACGGCCGGCTGATCGTCATCGAGATGAACCCGCGCGTGTCGCGGTCCAGCGCGCTGGCCTCCAAGGCCACCGGCTTCCCGATCGCCAAGATCGCCGCGAAGCTGGCCATCGGGTACACCCTCGACGAGATCGTCAACGACATCACCAAGGAAACGCCGGCCTGCTTCGAACCCACCCTCGACTACGTCGTCGTCAAGGCGCCGAGGTTCGCGTTCGAGAAGTTCCCCGGGGCGGACGCAACCCTGACCACCACGATGAAGTCCGTCGGCGAGGCAATGTCGTTGGGCCGCAACTTCATCGAGGCGCTCGGCAAGGTGATGCGGTCGCTGGAGACCACCCGCGCGGGTTTCTGGACCAAGCCGGACGATCCGGCGGGGGTCGGAAACGGGCCGGCCGACGTGCTCGACCGGCTGCGCACCCCGACCGAGGGTCGGCTCTACGACATCGAGCTGGCGCTGCGGCTGGGCGCGTCGATCGAGCAGGTCGCCGAGGCCAGCGGGGTCGACCCGTGGTTCGTGGCCCAGATCGGCGAGCTGGGCACGCTGCGGGCCGAGCTGGTGGACGCCCCGGTGCTCGACACCGACCTGCTGCGGCGGGCCAAGCACAGCGGGCTGTCCGACCGCCAGATCGCCTCCCTGCGGCCGGAACTGGCGGGCGAGAACGGCGTGCGCTCGTTGCGCGAGCGGCTGGGCATCCACCCGGTGTACAAGACCGTCGACACCTGCGCGGCGGAATTCGAGGCCAAGACGCCCTACCACTACAGCAGCTACGAGCTCGACCCGGCCGCCGAGACGGAGGTCGCCCCGCAGGCCGAGCGGCCCAAGGTGCTGATCCTCGGGTCCGGGCCCAACCGCATCGGCCAGGGCATCGAATTCGACTACAGCTGCGTGCACGCCGCAACCACGTTGAGCCAGGCCGGATTCGAGACCGTGATGGTCAACTGCAACCCCGAGACGGTGTCCACCGACTACGACACCGCCGACCGGCTGTACTTCGAGCCGCTGACGTTCGAGGACGTCCTCGAGGTGTACCGCGCCGAACAGCAGTCGGCCGGTGCGGGGCCCGGCGTGGTCGGCGTCATCGTGCAACTGGGCGGCCAGACCCCGCTCGGGTTGGCGCAGCGCCTGGCCGACGCCGGGGTCCCTATCGTGGGCACCCCACCGGAGGCGATCGACCTGGCCGAGGACCGCGGCGCGTTCGGCGACGTGCTGGCCGGCGCCGGCCTACCGGCGCCGAAATACGGCATGGCAACGACTTTCGCGCAGGCCCGCCGGATCGCCGACGAGATCGGTTATCCGGTGCTGGTGCGGCCGTCGTACGTGCTGGGCGGCCGCGGGATGGAGATCGTCTACGACGACGAGACGCTGGAGGGCTACATCACCCGCGCCACCGCGCTGTCGCCCGAGCACCCGGTGCTGGTCGACCGCTTCCTCGAGGACGCGGTGGAGATCGACGTCGACGCGCTGTGCGACGGCGCGGAGGTCTACATCGGCGGCATCATGGAGCACATCGAGGAGGCCGGCATCCACTCCGGCGACTCCGCGTGCGCGCTGCCGCCGGTCACGTTGGGCCGCAGCGACATCGAGAAGGTGCGCCGCGCGACGGAGGCCATCGCCCACGGCATCGGGGTGATCGGCCTGCTCAATGTGCAATACGCCCTCAAGGACGACGTGCTCTACGTTTTGGAGGCCAACCCGAGGGCCAGCCGCACGGTTCCGTTCGTCTCGAAGGCCACCGCCGTCCCGCTCGCCAAGGCGTGCGCCCGGATCATGTTGGGCGCCACTATCGCCCAGCTGCGTGACGAAGGCATGCTGGCGGCCTCCGGGGACGGCGCCCACGCGGCCTGGAACGCCCCGATCGCGGTGAAGGAGGCGGTGCTGCCGTTCCACCGGTTCCGGCGGGCCGACGGGGCGGCGATCGATTCGCTGCTGGGCCCGGAGATGAAATCGACCGGCGAGGTGATGGGCATCGACCGGGACTTCGGCACCGCCTTCGCCAAGAGTCAGACGGCGGCCTACGGGTCCCTGCCGGCCGAGGGCACCGTATTCGTCTCGGTCGCCAACCGGGACAAGCGGTCGCTGGTGTTCCCGGTCAAGCGCCTGGCCGACCTGGGCTTCCGCGTCCTGGCCACCGAGGGCACCGCGGAGATGTTGCGGCGCAACGGGATTCCGTGTGACGAGGTGCGCAAGCACTTCGAGCCGCCGCAGCCCGGCCGCCCGGCCGTTTCGGCCGTCGACGCGATCAAGGCCGGCGAGGTCGACATGGTGATCAACACGCCGTACGGCAACTCCGGTCCGCGCATCGACGGCTACGAGATCCGTTCGGCCGCGGTGTCGGTCAACATCCCCTGCGTCACCACGGTGCAGGGCGCCTCCGCCGCCATCCAGGGCATCGAGGCGGGCATCCGCGGCGACATCGGCGTCCGGTCGCTGCAGGAACTGCACAGCCTGATGGGCCAGGGCGCCCGACCTGACGAAGGCGATCGATGACGGGTTTCGGCGTCCGGCTGGCCGAGGCGAAAGCGCAACGCGGCCCGCTGTGCCTGGGGATCGACCCGCATCCGGAGCTGCTCCGCGCCTGGGAGCTGCCGACGACCGCGGACGGGCTGGCCGCGTTCTGCGACATCTGCGTCGAGGCGTTCGCCGGCTTCGCCGTCGTGAAGCCGCAGGTGGCGTTCTTCGAGTCCTATGGCGCCGCCGGGTTCGCGGTGCTGGAACGCACCATCGCCGCCCTGCGTTCGGTCGGCGTGCTCGTGCTGGCGGACGCCAAGCGCGGCGACATCGGCACCACGATGGCGGCCTACGCCGCCGCCTGGGCGGGCGACTCGCCGCTGGCGGCCGACGCCGTCACGGCCTCGCCGTACCTGGGATTCGGGTCGCTGCGGCCGCTGCTGGAAGTCGCCGCCGCGCACGACCGGGGCGTGTTCGTGCTGGCGGCGACCTCCAACCCGGAGGGCGCAACCGTGCAGCGGGCCGCGTTCGACGGCCGCACGGTGGCCCAGCTGGTGGTCGACCAGGCGGCGGTGGTGAACAAGTCGGCGTCGCCGTCGGGGTCCGGGTACGTCGGCGTGGTGGTGGGCGCGACGGTGCTCGAGGCGCCCGACGTCAGCGCGCTGGGCGGGCCGGTGCTGGTCCCCGGGCTCGGTGTGCAGGGCGGACGGCCCGAGGCGCTCGCCGGGCTGGGCGGGGCGGCGCCAGGTCAGCTGTTGCCCGCGGTGGCCCGCGAGGTGCTGCGGGGCGGGCCGGGCGTGGCCGCACTGCGGGCGGCGGGCGAGCGGATGCTGGACGCCGTCGCCTACCTGGGCGCGCGGTAGGCCCGCGCAGTAGTCCCGCGCCGCCCGGTCGTCGCCGAGTGTGGGCCCTAGGGATCGAAAACGCTCCAGAATCGTGCGTAGGGCCCACGCTCGAGGCCCGCGGGGGTCCCGCGCCGGCCCTCAGTCGGACGCTATGGCCGCGCTGGGCCGCGCGGTCTCCACGATCACGGTGGTCGCCTTCACGACCGCCACGGCGACGCTGCCCGGCCGCAACTGCAGTTCCTCCGCGGCCTCGGTGCTCATCAGCGACACGACGGTGAACGGGCCGCACTGCATCTCGACCTGGGACATCACCTGGTCGCTGGTGACCCTGGTGACCAGCCCGACGAAGCGGTTCCGGGCCGAGCTGCCGATGCTGAGCGGGTCCGGCGGCGGGGCGGGGGCGTTGTTCCGGGAAAACCGGGCCAGGTCTTCGCTGGCGATGACCTTGCGGCCCGCCGCGTCGTGACTGACCGTCAGCGATCCTTGGTTGATCCAGCGCCGGACGGTGTCGTCGCTGACTCCGAGCAGCTCAGCGGCCTGACGGATCCGCAGGTTCGACACCGCTTGATGGTAACCCTCGGGGTATTAGCTGGCGGCCGTACCAGCGAAGGGGCGTACTCGCCGCGGCAGGACACGACGGGCGCGACACGCGCGACACGCAACGAAAAATGCGTGATCCCCGGCACGAGGCGTTTCGCCCCGCGGTGACCGGCCGTCGACGCCGCCCTGACGGCCGGCCGGGCATCTGATCCGGCCGATAAAACCGCAGCTCAGAGCTGATATCTGGGCCGCCGCCACGGCGCTCGCGCCGCGCCGGCGGCGCGCGCCCGGGTGGTCATCGCCGAGGCCGGGCGGACGCCTTTTTCGGACCACACGCGCAGCTCATGCTGGGACTTTGTCCCCTGAACCAGGGGGTCGGGTTAGATTTCGTCAGGAGGCCTGAGTACGGTCGTCTCCGCTGGCAGAAGAACCGGCGAGACAAAATGAGATCGATTGAAATTGATTGATCAGATACGGAGGAATCGTGGCCCTTCCCCAGTTGACCGACGAGCAGCGCGCGGCCGCGTTGGAGAAGGCGGCTGCCGCACGTCGAGCACGAGCAGAGCTCAAGGACCGGCTGAAGCGCGGCGGCACCAACCTCACCCAGGTGCTCAAGGACGCCGAGACCGACGAAGTCCTGGGCAAGATGAAGGTTTCTGCGCTTCTCGAGGCGTTGCCCAAGGTGGGCAAGGTCAAGGCGCAGGAGATCATGACTGAGCTGGAGATCGCCCCCACCCGCCGCCTGCGCGGCCTCGGCGACCGCCAGCGCAAGGCCCTGCTGGAAAAGTTCGGCTCCTAGCTCGGCCTCGGCCCTCCCGCGCTATGGGCGCACCGGCCCAGGAGCGCCAGTGAGCGCAAGCGGGGGACCGGACATCGGGCACGGCACGCGTCCCGCACCACCAGGTCAGGGGCGTGTGGTCGTGCTGTCCGGTCCCTCCGCGGTCGGCAAGTCGACGGTGGTCCGCTGCCTGCGCGAGCGAATCCCGGACCTGCATTTCAGCGTCTCGGCCACGACGCGGGCGCCCCGGCCGGGCGAGGTCGACGGTGTCGATTACCACTTCGTCAGCCCGGACCGCTTTCAGCAGCTCATCGACGACGGCGCGCTGCTGGAGTGGGCCGAGATCCACGGCGGACTGCACCGCTCGGGCACGCTGGCCGAGCCGGTGCGGACCGCCACCGCGGCCGGGATCCCGGTGCTCATCGAGGTCGACCTGGCCGGCGCCAGGGCGGTCAAGAGGGCGATGCCCGAGGCCATCACCGTGTTCCTCGCGCCGCCCAGTTGGCAGGACCTGGAGGCCAGGCTGGTCGGGCGCGGCACCGAAACTCCGGAGGCCATGCAGCGCCGCCTGGAGACCGCCCGCGTCGAAATGGCGGCCCAGGACGACTTCGACGAGGTCGTCGTGAACAGTCAATTGGAGTCTGCGTGCGCCGAATTGGTATCCTTGCTGCTAGGAACTGCGCCGAGTCCGCACGACCCGCCTGGCCAGGCCAAGAGCCAGACCAGATCCAATCGAGATTGAGCATTCGAATCATCAGCGGTAGCCAATCCGTTTCGGGGCTCTGACCGCCAAGGAGTTTGACCTAAGTGACTATTCCGCAGTCCGACGCGGCGCTGGCCGCCGTCCCCGACCGGTTCGATCCATCGGCTGGCGGGCAGGGCGCCTACGACACCCCGCTGGGCATCACCAACCCGCCGATCGACGAGCTGCTGGACCGGGTGTCGAGCAAGTACGCGCTGGTGATCTACGCCGCCAAGCGGGCCCGTCAGATCAACGATTACTACAACCAGCTCGGCGAGGGCATCCTCGAATACGTTGGGCCGCTGGTCGAGCCGGGGCTTCAGGAGAAGCCGCTGTCGATCGCGCTGCGCGAAATCCACGCCGACCTGCTCGAGCACACCGAGGGCGAGTAACAGGGCGCGGGGCCGGGCGAGCTGTGGACAACCGCGATCGGGTCGCGAAAAAAATCATCGTCGGCGTCTCCGGTGGCATCGCCGCCTACAAGGCGTGCACGGTCGTTCGTCAGCTCTCCGAGGCGGGCCATCAGGTCCGGGTCATCCCCACCGAATCCGCGCTGCGGTTCGTCGGGGCCGCCACGTTCGAGGCGCTCTCCGGCCAGCCGGTGCACACCGGCATCTTCGAGAACGTCCCGGAAGTGCCGCACGTCCAGCTCGGCCAGCGGGCCGACCTGGTGGTGGTGGCGCCGGCCACCGCGGACCTGCTCGCCCGCGCGGTGCACGGCCGCGCCGACGACCTGCTGACCGCCACCCTGCTCACCGCGCGGTGCCCGGTGCTGTTCGCGCCGGCCATGCACACCGAAATGTGGCTGCACCCGGCGACCGTGGACAACGTGGCCACCCTGCGGCGCCGCGGGGCGGTGGTGCTGGAACCCGCGTTCGGGCGGCTCACCGGCTCCGACAGCGGCTCCGGCCGGCTTCCCGAGGCCGAGGAGATCACCACGCTGGCCCAGCTGCTGCTCGAGCGCCACGACGCGCTCCCGTACGACCTCGCCGGCTGCAAGCTGCTGGTGACCGCCGGCGGCACCCGCGAACCGATCGACCCCGTGCGCTTCATCGGCAACCGCAGCTCCGGCAAGCAGGGCTACGCGGTGGCCCGCGTAGCCGCCCAGCGCGGCGCCGAGGTCACGCTGATCGCCGGGCACACCGCCGGCCTGATCGACCCGGCCGGCGTCGAGGTGGTCCACGTGAGCTCGGCTGCGCAACTCGGCGACGCGGTGGCCAAGCACGCGCCGGCGGCCGACGTGCTGGTGATGGCGGCTGCTGTCGCAGACTTCCGCCCGGCGCAGGTTTCCGCCGCCAAGATCAAAAAGGGCTCCAATGATCCGCCGACGATCGAGCTGGTCCGCAACGACGACGTGCTGGCCGGCGCGGTCCGGGCGCGCGCCAGCGGTGAGCTGCCCAACATGCGGGCCATCGTCGGGTTCGCGGCCGAAACGGGTGACGCCAACGGCGATGTGCTTTTTCACGCCCGGGCGAAGCTGCGCCGTAAGGGCTGCGACCTGTTGGTGGTCAACGCGGTGGGCGAGGGCAGGGCGTTCGAGGTGGACAGCAACGACGGCTGGCTGCTGGCCTCCGACGGCACCGAGTCGGCGCTGCAACACGGCTCCAAGACGCTGATGGCCAGTCGTATCGTGGATGCGATCGCCACGTTCCTGCACGGCGGCGGGTAATACGGTTCGATTCTGCTGTGGCGCGGGGCCAGGTGCCGGCCGGCCCGACGCCAGCCGATATAATTCGGTTAACTAACTATTCGGAAGGATTCGATTGTGAGCGAAAAGGGTCGCCTGTTTACCAGTGAGTCGGTGACTGAGGGACATCCCGACAAGATCTGTGACGCGATCAGCGACTCGGTGCTCGACGCGCTGCTGGCGCAGGACCCCCGCTCACGTGTCGCGGTCGAGACGCTGGTCACCACCGGTCAGGTGCACGTCGTGGGCGAGGTGACGACGACGGCGAAGGAGGCGTTCGCCGACATCACCAACACGGTGCGCGCGCGCATCCTCGACATCGGCTACGACTCCTCGGACAAGGGCTTCGATGGGGCGTCGTGCGGCGTGAACATCGGCATCGGCGCCCAATCGCCCGACATCGCCCAGGGCGTCGACACCGCCCACGAGGCGCGCGTCGAGGGCGCCGCGGACCCGCTGGACTCGCAGGGCGCCGGGGACCAGGGCCTGATGTTCGGCTACGCGATCGCCGACACCCCCGAGCTGATGCCGCTGCCCATCGCGCTGGCCCACCGGCTGTCGCGCAGGCTGACCGAGGTGCGCAAGGACGGCACGCTGGGATACCTGCGCCCGGACGGCAAGACGCAGGTCACCATCGCCTACGAGGACGACGTCCCGGTCCGCCTGGACACCGTGGTCGTCTCGACGCAGCACGCCGACGGCGTCGACCTGGAAAAGACGCTCGACCCCGACATCCGGGAGCACGTGCTCAACAGCGTGCTGACCGAGCTGGCGCACGACACCCTGGACTCGTCGTCCACCCGGGTGCTGGTCAACCCCACCGGCAAGTTTGTCCTCGGCGGTCCGATGGGCGACGCCGGCCTGACCGGCCGCAAGATCATCGTCGACACCTACGGCGGCTGGGCCCGCCACGGCGGCGGCGCCTTCTCCGGCAAGGATCCGTCCAAGGTGGACCGGTCGGCGGCGTACGCGATGCGCTGGGTGGCGAAAAACATCGTGGCCGCCGGGCTCGCGGAGCGCGTCGAGGTGCAGGTGGCCTACGCCATCGGCAAGGCGGCCCCGGTCGGCCTGTTCATCGAGACGTTCGGCACCGCGACGGTCGACCCGGTCAAGATCGAGAAGATCGTCCCCGAGGTGTTCGACCTGCGGCCCGGCGCCATCATCCGGGACCTGGACCTGCTGCGCCCGATCTACGCGCAGACTGCCGCGTACGGGCACTTCGGCCGCACCGATGTCGACCTGCCGTGGGAGCGGCTCGACAAGGTCGACGAGCTCAAGCGCGCGATCTAGGCAACGGGTGGTCGGCGTCCAGCGCCGGCAATCCGTCGATGCTTCGCCGGTTGCGCCCGACGAGCCGAACGTATGCCTCGTCGGGCGCCTTGCTGTGGTAGTCGTCCAGCACGGGCCGTTCGTCGACGAGTTCGTAGTACGGCACCGCGAACCCGCAGGCGTCGGCGATTCGCTCGAGATCGACGACGATGACGGCGCGGACGCCCGCGTGCGGATTGGCGAAATGGCCGACGAGTTCGCCGAACTCGGCGTCGTCGGGGCGGACCACCCGTCCCGTGCCGAACAGCCGCAGGATGCGCGAGTTGCGGGTGAACGAGCAGAACATGATGGTGATCCGGCCGTTGTCCCGCAGGTGCGCAATGGTTTCCACGCCGCTGCCGAACAGGTCCAGGTAGGCCACGGTGTGGTCGTCGAGCACCGCGAAGGTGTCCCGATACCCCTTGGGGGAGAGGTTGATTCGGCCTCCCTCCGACGGCGCGGTGGCGACGAAGAACATTGCCTGATCGTTGATGAACTCGGTGAGCGACTCGTCAAGACGCGGAAACTCCTTGGCCACGGGTGCAGCCTAGCGCCGGGCGGTGACAACCAGCACCGGGTTTTTCCGCGCGGCGGTGAGCGGAACTACCCGGTGAACCGGTAGTCGTCGAGGTCGAAGCGCCGGCTGCGCCAGTAGGCCTCCACCGTGGTGGTGGGGCGCAGCGGCACGTCGCCGTTCTTGTCGAAGTAGTAGCTGTTGGCCAGCCGGCAGCTGTCCTGCCAGAAGATCTGGCGGTGCCGCCGGCGCAGCATCTCGGCGAAGTAGCGGTCGTTGGCTTCCTCGGTGACCTCGACGCGCGTCGCGCCGTCGCGCTGCGCCCGTGTCAGGCACCGCACGATGTGGTGGGTCTGGGTTTCGATCAGCGCGAAATACGACGAGCCCACGTAGCCGTACGGGCCGATAACCGTGAACAGGTTGGGGAAGTCGGGCACGCTGACACCCTCGTAGGCCTGCAGCCGGTGCTCGTCCCAGAACCGGCTCAACGACTTGCCGCCGCTGCCGGTCACCGCGAACGTCGGGACGTCGTCGGGATCCATCACCTTGAAGCCGGTGGCCAGGATCAGCACGTCAACCTCGTGGTTTTCGCCGTCGGTGGTGGCCACGGCCGTCGGCGTGATCTTGTCGATCGGCTCGGTGACCAGCCGCACGTTGTCCCGGTTGAACGTGGCCAGGTACTCGTTGTGGAACCCGGGGCGCTTGCAGCCGACCGCGTAGCGCGGGGTGAGCTGGTCGCGCACCGTCGGGTCGTGCACCTGCTTGCGTAGGTAGGCCAGCCCGGCCGACTCCATCCGCTTGGCCAGCGGCAGGACGGTGAAGTAGTGCGCGGAGATCGGGAAGGTGACCTCGACGAAGGCCTGGCTGAGCAGCCGCTGCACGACCTTGCCGCCGGGAACCCGCATCAGCCAACGGGCCGGCGCGGGCAACGCGACGTCCAGCTTGGGGAAGCACCAGATCGGCGTGCGCTGAAAAACCGTGAGCTGCTTGACGATCGGCGCGATCTCGGGGATGACCTGGACGGCCGAGGCGCCGGTGCCGATGATGGCGACGCGCTTGCCGCTCAGGTCCTGGTCGTGATCCCAGCGCGCGGTGTGCATGGTGACGCCGCCGAAGCTGTCGACGCCGTCGATGTCGGGCAGGTTGGGGACGGTCAGGACGCCGCAGGCGCTGATCAGGAAGCGGGCGGTGACCGTGCCCCCCGGGTCGGTCTGCACCCGCCACAGAGAGCTTTCGTCGTCGAACTCGGCGGATTGCACCTTGGTGTTCAACCGGATTCGCGATCGGATGCCGTATTTGTCTACGCAGCGTTCGGCGTAGGCCTTGAGTTCGCGGCCCCGCGCGTAGGTGCGTGACCAGTCCGGGCTCTGCTCGAAGGAGAACTGGTAGGAAAACGACGGAATGTCCACGGCGATACCGGGATAGGTGTTCCAATGCCACGTCCCGCCGACCCCGTCGCCCGCCTCGACGACGAGATAGTCGGACAGCCCTGCGTTGTCGAGCTTGATGGCGGCGCCGATCCCGGAGAAGCCGGCGCCGACGATCAGCGTGTGGTAGTCGGGAGTGCTGCTCATCGGTGACCGCCTCAGGGGTGTAGCGCCTTTTTCAGCGCGGCCAGCCCGCGGTCGGTGGCCGCAGATGCCGCGGGGATCACCAGGGCGAAGCTGGCGTAGCCGTGCACCAGGTTGGGCTCGTTGCTCAGTTCGGCCGGCACGCCGGCGGCGTCCAGCAGCTGCGCGTAGCGGGCCCCGTCGTCGCGCAGCGGGTCGTGTTCGGCGGTCGCGATGAACGCGGGCGGCAACCCGGACAGGTCCGTCGCATTCGCCGGGGCCAGGGTGGTGGGCAGCGCCGTCGGGTCGCTGATGTCGATGTCGGGCAGATACCAGGACAGGAAGGCGTCGATCACGTCGCGGTCGAGGATGGGCGCGTTGGCGTTCTCGGCGTAGGACGGCAGCGACAGGTCGGCGGTGACGACCGGGTACCAGAGCAGCTGGAAGCTGAGTTCGGGGCCGGCGTTCGCGGCGGCCAGGTGCGCCATCACGGCGGCCAGGTTGCCGCCGGCCGAGTCGCCGGCGACGGCGATCCGGTTGGGGTCGCCGCCCAGCTCGGCGGCGTGCGCGGCGACCCACTGCAACGCCGCCCAGGAGTCGTGCACGCCGGCCGGGAACGGGTGCTCGGGGGCCAGCCGGTAGTCCACGGACACCACGATGGCCTCGGCGCCGACGGCGAGCGCGCGGGCGAGGGGGTCGTGGGTGTCGAGGTCGCCGAGGCAGAATCCGCCGCCGTGATAGAAGACGACGACGGGCAGCGGCTCCTCCGGTTCCAGGGGCGGCCAGTAGATGCGCACTCCGACGTCGCTGATGTCGCCGTGTCCGATCGTGCGCTCCTCGACGCGTAGGTCCGGCAGCATTTCGGGCGGCACCTTGAGCATCCGCAGCCGCGAGCGGGCGGCTTCCACGCCGTCGGCTGCGGTGAAGGTCATCGGGAAGGCGTCGAGCAACGCCTTGAACGTCGGGTCGATGCCCGGCCGGGTGAAGGTGGGCTCCGTCATGGACTCACCGTACGCTCCGGCCTCACCGGCGTAGCCCCATTCGCAGGGCCGCCAGACCGCGTTCCATCGCGGCGGTGGCCGCGGGCACCACGCCGCCGTAGCCGAGGTAGCCGTGCACCAGCGTCTCGGCGTTGTGCACCTCGACCGTCACGCCGGCGGCCGCCAGCCGTTCGCCGTATCGGATCCCGTCGTCGCGCAGCGGGTCGTAACCCGCGACGGCGATGTAGGCGGGCGGCAGGTTGGACACGTCGGGAGCGCGCCCGGGCGCCATGCCCGGCGGAGGGGCGGACAGGTCGACTTCGCCCGCGTACCAGCGTGAGAACTCGGCGACGGCCTTGACGTCGAGGATCGGCGCGCCGGCGTTCTCGGTGAAGGACGGCAGCGAGGCGTCCCACATCGTCGACGGGTACCACAACAGCTGGAAGGCGATGGCCGGCGCGCCGTGGTCGCGCGCCCGATGTGCCATCACCGCGCTGATCGTGCCGCCGGCCGAATCCCCGGCCACGCCCATCCGGTTCGGGTCACCGCCCAGCTCGGCGGCGTGGTCGGCGGCCCAAAGCGTTGCGGCCCAACCGTCTTCGATCGCGGCGGGGTAGGGGTGTTCGGGCGCCAACCGGTAGTCGACGGAGACCACGATGGCGTCGGCGCCGACCGCGTGCTGGCGGGCCGTGCCGTCGTAGCTGTCCAGGTCGCCGACGACGAAGCCGCCGCCGTGAAAGTACAGCACGACGGGCGTCGCGGCGCTCTCGGATTCGATTGGCGGCCAATAGATCCGGACGTCGATCGACCCTTCGGGACCGGGGATGGTGCGGTCCTCGACGCGCAACTCGGGGTGCAGCGGCCGGCGGGGCAGGTCACGGAACCGCTGCCGCGCCGCGTCGACGCCGTCCTCGGTGGATAGCCGGAATGGAACCGCATCCAGTACCTTCTGCAGGATGGGGTCGATAGCGGGCTTTTCGTCGGCTGTGTTGTCCAAGCTGGGCATGGACGTACCGTACGCACCTCGGCTGGTGTTCGGTGGCTGGGTGCTCGCCGGCTGGGCGGCCCTCGGCTACGGCGTGTACCTGACGGTGTTGGCATTGGGTTCTGTGCCGGGCGCCGAGCTGACCGGGCACTGGGTGGCGCAGCCGCTGTTCAAGGCGTCGATGGCGTTGTTGCTGACGGCCGCCGCGGCGGGCCACGCCGTCGTCCGTGAGCGGCGGTGGCTGATGCCGGCGTTGCTGGCGTCGGGCATCGGTGACTGGGCGCTGGCGATCCCGTGGTGGACCCAGTCGTTCGTCGTGGGCCTGGGCGCATTCCTGTTGGCGCACTTGTGTTTTCTGGGTGCGCTGCTGCCGCTGGCCGCCAGGCGCCCGTCGGGGTGGCGCATCGCCGCAGTGGTCGCCATGTGCCTGGCCACCATTGCGCTGCTGACCTGGTTCTGGCCGCACCTGGGCAAGCTGACGCTCCCGGTGACGGCCTACATCCTGGTGCTGACCGCGATGGTGTGCGCCGCCCTGGTGGCGAAGCTGCCGACGATCTGGACGGCGGTGGGGGCGGTCTGTTTCGCGGCGTCCGATTCGCTGATCGCCATCGGCCGCTTCATCCTGGACAACGAGGCGTTGGCGGTGCCGATCTGGTGGTCGTACGCCGCGGCGCTGATCCTGATGACGGCCGGGTTCTTCTTCGGTCGTGAGGCACCGGCCGACGCCGGCGCCCCGGATCCGGCCGAAAGCTGACCCGGACGGTACGGGATTGAGCACCAGCCGGGCGATGAGAGCGCCTTGAGCGGCACCGCGCGTACACCCGTTCAGGTCGAGCCCATCGCCCGGGTGCTGCCGATGCTCTCGGTGCCGCACCTGGACCGCGAGTTCGATTACCTGGTGTCGGCCGAGCAGTCCGACGACGCCCAGCCAGGGGTGCGGGTGCGGGTGCGGTTTCACGGCCGGCTGGTCGACGCGTTCCTGCTGGAGCGCCGCAACGACACCGACCATCAGGGCAAGCTCGGCTACCTGGACCGCGTTGGCTCCGCCGAACCGGTGCTGACCCCCGAGATCCGCCGGTTGGTCGACGCGGTGGCGGCGCGCTACGCCGGGACCCGCCCGGACGTGCTGCGCCTGGCGGTGCCGGCCCGGCATGCCCGGGTGGAGCGGGAACCGGCGGCCGCGGTGCGGCCGCCGCCGCCCGCGCCCGTCGACCCGTCGGCGTGGGCGGTCTACGGGCGGGGCGCCCAGTTCCTGGACGCGCTGGCCGAGT
Source organism: Mycobacterium paraffinicum (assembly GCF_001907675.1). Classification (GTDB taxonomy): domain Bacteria; phylum Actinomycetota; class Actinomycetes; order Mycobacteriales; family Mycobacteriaceae; genus Mycobacterium; species Mycobacterium paraffinicum_A. Next base: position 240,883 of record NZ_MPNT01000004.1, on the reverse strand, counting down.
CCCGGGCCGCGCGGGCCGTCTGGCAGGCCCTGCCGGGGGAGTCGTGGGCGGACCGATTCGCCGAGGCCGCCGCGCAGACGATCCGCGCCGGCCGGGCGGTGCTGGCGATCGTGCCCGACCAGCGTGACCTGGACTCGCTGTTGCGGGCCGCGACCGCGCGGATCGACGAGGCCGGCGTGGTGGCGTTGTCGGCCGGACTGGGGCCGGCCGCCCGCTATCGGCGGTGGCTGGCGGCGCTGCGCGGGCAGGCCAGGCTGGTGATCGGCACGCGCAGTGCGGTTTTCGCGCCGCTGAGCGACCTGGGCCTGGTGATGGTGTGGGCCGACGCGGACGACAGCCTGGCCGAGCCGCGGGCGCCGTACCCGCACGCCCGCGAGGTGGCGATGCTGCGCGCCCACCAGGCGCGGTGCGCGGCCCTGATCGGCGGCTACGCGCGCACCGCCGAAGCGCAGGCGTTGGTGCGCAGCGGGTGGGCGCACGACATCGTCGCGGCCCGGGCGGTGGTGCGCGCCCGCACGCCGCGGGTGGTCGCCCTCGATGACACCGGTTACGCCGACGAACGCGACCCCGCCGCGCGGACCGCGCGCATCCCGTCGATCGCGCTGCGCGCTGCCCGCTCGTCGTTGGAGGCCGGGGCGCCGGTGCTGGTGCAGGTGCCGCGGCGCGGGTACGTCCCGTCGCTGGCCTGCGCCCGCTGCCGAACCATCGCCCGGTGCCGGCATTGCACCGGACCCCTGTCACTGGCCGAGTCGTTGCGGGAGGGCGGCCCGACGCTGGTCTGCCGGTGGTGCGGGCGGACCGAGCCGACGCGGCGCTGCGCGCGCTGCGGGTCGGACGCGGTGCGCGCCGTGGTCGTCGGGGCACGCCGCACCGCCGAGGAGCTCGGGCGCGCATTCCCCGGCACCGCGGTGGTGACCTCGTCGGGCGACGGCGTCGTGCCGCAGGTGGCCGCGGGCCCGGCGCTGGTGGTGGCCACCCCGGGGGCGGAACCCGCCGCGTCGGGCGGCTATGGGGCGGCGCTGCTGCTGGATACCTGGGCGCTGCTGGGCCGGCAGGACCTGCGCGCCGCGGAGGACGCGCTGTGGCGGTGGATGACCGCCGCGGCGCTCGTTCGTCACCGCGGCGACGGCGGGGTGGTGCTGGCGGTGGCCGAATCATCCATTCCCACGGTGCAATCGCTGATCCGCTGGGATCCAGTGGGTCACGCCGAGGCCGACCTGGCGGCCCGGTCGGAGGTGGGCCTGCCGCCGGCCGTGCACATGGCGGCGCTCGACGGCGCCGCGGACGCGGTGGCGGCGCTGCTCGAGGAGGCCGGGCTGCCGGAGGGCGCCGACGTGTTGGGGCCGGTGGATTTGCCGGCGGGCGTGCGGCGCCCGGCGGGCACCCCGGCCGGCGTGCCGGTGACCAGGATGCTGGTGCGCGCCCGCCGCGAGCAGGGTCTGGCGCTGGCCGCGGCGCTGCGCCGCGGGGTGAGCGTGCTGTCCGCCCGCCAGACCCACGAGCCGGTCCGGGTACAGATTGATCCGCTGCACATCGGATGACATCGCCAAATCCTGCCCGGGGCGATAGTATGCGTCGGAAATAATGCCTGAGTACGACATTGGAAGGTTGTTACACTTCCTGGTCTTCTGCCGCCGGTGGGCCGGAGACGATCCCGGAGAAGGGGCGAGATGGCAGCGGAGAATGTGACCACGGCGGACGACTCGCTGGACGTAATCACCGACGCTTTGCTGACGGCTTCCCGCTTGCTGGTCGCCATTTCGGCGCGGTCTATCGGGCAAGTGGACGAGACCATCACCATTCCGCAGTTCCGGACGCTGGTGATCCTGTCCAACCGGGGCCCGGTGAACCTCGCCACGCTGGCCGGCCTGCTCGGGGTGCAACCGTCGGCCACCGGGCGGATGGTCGACCGGCTGGTGGCGGCGGGGCTGATCGATCGCCTCCCGCACCCGACGTCGCGGCGCGAGCTGCTGGCCGCGCTGACGAAGCGGGGGCGGGAGGTCGTCCGGCAGGTCACCTCGTACCGGCGCGCCGAGATCGCCGCCATCGTGGAGAAGATGCCGCCGGCGGAGCGCCACGGGCTGGTGCGGGCCCTGACCGCGTTCACCGCCGCCGGCGGCGAGCCGGACGTGCACCTGGACACCGAGATCGATCTGTAGCGCCCGCTACCGCTTCTCGGCGGTGACCAGCAGGTATTCCCGGCTTCGCGCAGCACGGGCTTGAGCGCACGAGGAGCTGCCCCAGCTCGCTGACGGCGACCAGCAGGACAAGTCCCATCTCAGATGCGGTTCCGACAGCAGTGATCGGTCCCGGCGATCGGATCGATCGCGATTTGCCTCTTTTTCCGTTCGCCAATCTCGCGCAGTCTGGTTGTCGGCAGGTGACACCGGATCAAGGGAAGGACGCGAGCGGATGAATGAGTCCCGCCCACCGTTTCCGCCGTACGACCTACAGACGGCGCTCGCGAAGGTTCAGGCTGCCGAGGACGCCTGGAACACTTGCGACCCGCACCGGGTCAGTCTCGCCTACACCCCCGAGAGCGCCTGGCGGAACCGCGACCAGTTCATCACTGGACGGGACGAGATCGTCGAATTTCTCACCGCCAAATGGGACAGGGAACTCGATTACGCTCTGCGAAAGAGCCTGTGGAACTTCCACGGCAACCGGATCGCGGTGCGCTTCCAGTATGAGTGCCACGACGCCGCCGGCCAGTGGTGGCGCAGCTACGGCAACGAACTGTGGGAGTTCGACGACAGCGGACTGATGTTTCGTCGCGAGGCGAGCATCAACGACATTCCCATCGACGAATCCGAACGCCGCATCTTTGGCCCGCGCCCGGAAAGCGAATGGGGTTTGGGCCATGAGATTCCGCTGCGCTGAGCCGCGCCGCTCCATCGACCGCGTCTCGGTGCCTCGCGGAGTGGGCCACGACCCGACGGTCACCCCGCACGGCATGCCCACCACCGTCGCGGAGGCCATCAATGCCGACTTGCTGGACTTGATTCGACGATGACACCGCTGACATACAACCCCGCCGACACCGCGGTCGTGATCATAGATCCTCAGAACGACGTCCTGAGCCCCACGGGCAAGAACTGGGAAGTGTTGAAAGACAGCATTATCGCGAACCAGACGGTCGAGCATCTCGTCGACCTCTGCGCGGCGGCCAAGACCGGCGGCTTCAGCCTCTTCATCTCTCCGCACTACTTCTATCCCACCGACCGCGGGTGGCTGTTCAACGGTCCACTGGAATCAGACGAGTTGCGCACCAACACGTTTGCGCGCACCGGACCCCTGACATTGGACGGCTTCACCGGTTCGGGGGCCGACTGGCTCGATCGACTCAGGCCCTTCATCGAGGACTCGGCGACCGTCGTGGCCAGCCCCCACAAGGTGTGGGGCCCGCAATCCAATGACCTGGTCCTGCAGCTTCGGAAGCGACGGATCAACACGGTGATTCTGTGCGGCATGCTCGCCAACATGTGCGTGGAGTCCCACCTCCGGGATCTGCTCGAGCACGGGTTCCAGGTGGCCGTCGTCCGCGATGCAACCGCCGGCCCACGGCACCCGGCGCGTGGCGACGGTTACCAGGCCGCACTGGTGAACTACGCCTTCCTAGCTCACGCGGTTCCGTACACCGAAGAGATCGTTGGGGCAATGAAGTCGCCCCGGCCATAACATTTCTCGAGAGAGGATCACATGACTTCCCTGAAGATTCCCGGTGACGACACGGCAGATTTCACCGCGGGTGAAGTCTTCTTCATCGGCAACGCCACCACCCTGATCCGGTACGGCGGGCTGTCGATCTTGACTGATCCCGCCTTCCTGCACAAAGGCGAGCATGTGGACCTGGGACACGGCATCTGGGCGCGCCGCGAGGTCGAGCCCGCCTGCCAGATCGCGGACCTGCCGCCGATCGATCTCATCGTCTTATCGCATTATCACGGCGATCATTTCGATGACGTCGCCGCACGTGAGCTCGACAATACGCTGCCCATCGTGTCCACGGCCGACGCGGTCGGCAAGCTGCGAGCGCTCGGCTTTCAGCGTGGCTATCCCCTTGACACGTGGGAATCACTGGAGGTGTGCAAAGGCGACGCGACGCTGACGATCACCGCGATGCCGGCCAAGCACGCCGCGGACGACGCGGTTGAGGAACTGCTCATGCCCGTTAACGGGCACCTGCTTGACTTCAGCAGAAAGGGTGACTTGCTCTACCGGCTCTACATCACGGGTGACACCATGCTCGTCGATAGCCTTCAGGACATCCCCCGCCGCTACCCGGACATCGACCTTGGCCTCATTCACACAGGCGGCACCACCTTTCTCGTCACCATCGTCACGATGACGGGTGAGCAGGCGGTGCGTGCCGTCGAGATCACCAAGCCTCGAACTGCAATCCCGATCCATTACAACGACTTCTCGGTGTTCCTGTCCGGGCTGGACGACTTTAAAAGGGCGGCGGAGGCCTCAACGACGCCAACACAGTTCGTCTACCTCGCTCATGGTGAGTCTTATACCTTCACGCCTGACGCCTGACACGTCCGTTTTGGGCGTCGCCATCGGGCGCCACGCTGGCCGAACCCCGGAGCGGACCATCAGCGCCGGTGTCGCAAGTGATCGGGCAGGGTCACCCAGCCCAAGGGCACGTCTGCCGTGAGCGCCAGACGCACGAACCGACCCACCGCGGCGTTGGCGGCCCGGTTGGGATTCCACTGCAACGTGTACGGAATGACCTGGGCGGGCCGCACGGGCCGAACCGGAGTGGTCTGCACCCCCGCGGCCATAGCCGCCGTGGTCAAGATCCAATCAACCTCGCACTGCTCCGACCAGCGGCGGCTGAACAAATCGGTATCCGCGAGCTCGACCATCGCCGGAGACACTCCCGCCGCTTCGAGTGCCTGGAGCTGGGCCCTCGCCCAGGCCGGGAAGAGTGCCACGCTGTGGACGCCCAGCCGCTCGCCCTCCAGGTCGCTCAACGCGACCGCATCCCGTTCGGTGAGTGGGTGATCCGACCTCAGCGCCACCATCAACGGCTCGCCGCAGAACACCTCACCGACGACGCCGGCCGGTTCCTCGAACCAACCGCAGGTGATCGCGACATCGACCGTGCCGTCGGCCATGGCCCGGCCAAGGTCCGGGAGCCACAACCGTCGGGCGACCAGGTTGACGTCTGGCGCCGTGTTCTCCAGCGCGGCGGCGAGGTGGGGCGCCAGCACCTGGGCGACCGGGGGAGTGATGCCGAGTCGGACCGTGCCGGCCTGGCCCTGCGCCAACCGGTGCACCGCGGCACAGGCCGACCCCACTTCGTCGAGAATGACTTTGGCCCGGCCGAGGAGTTCGCTGCCGGCGCTGGTCAGGGCCACTCTTCGGGTGGTGCGCGTCATCAACTGCGCGCCCACCTCACGCTCCAGCCGGCGGATCAGGTCGCTGACTGTCGGCTGGCCCATGTGCAGTTTCTGGGCTGCGCGGCCAAAGTGCAGCTCGGTCGCAACCGCCACAAAAGCTTCCAGTTGGCGCAGCTCCACGCTGGCTCACCATCCTCCGTGCCAGGCTCTACCTATCGATAGGTAGATATCCCAATCTAAGAGCCAGCGCTAGAGTTGTCAAAACTTATCTACCGATAGGGAGGGTGATGAGCGACACTGCCGACCGGCTGATGGATCTCGCCGAGGCGCACATCAGCGACGCCGGATACAACGGCTACAGCTTTCGTGACCTGGCGTCCGAAGCCGGCATCAAGAGCTCCAGTGTCCATCACCACTTCCCCACCAAGGCTGCATTGACGGTCGCCGTGATGCACCGGTATACGGACAATGTCCTGTCAGCCGTCGCGGACGCGACGGCCGGCGGCGCCGATGTGGTCTCGGCCTACCTCGCGGTGTTTCGAAACGTGCTGCAGTCAACGGGGCGCATGTGCATGGGTGGGGCGCTAGGGGCCGAAACCGGCGGTCTGCCACCCGAGGTTGCCCAGGCGTCGCGCGACTTCTTCACCCGTGTCACCGGCGACATCGCCGAGCGAATCGGAGGACTGGAGCCGCGCGCACGTGCGCTGCGGATCTTCGCGACCTTGGAAGGTGCGATGATCCTCGCGCGCGCACTCGGTGACGTCGAGGTGTTCGACCAGGCGACCGCCGCATTGGCCTGACCCCGCCGGCGCTCTTGGCCGGCAACGGCATTGATTTCCGCCGGCGATCACAGCGATTAGGTATTGCCTCTTTTTCGGTCACCGGGCCGGACGCAGTCTGTAGGCAAGTCACCCACGCCTAATCCTGAGGGGAAGCATGACCCAGTTCAGCACGCGTTACCGCACCGCACCCATCGACGGCCTCGACGTCTTCTACCGCGAAGCCGGCGACCGCTCCAATCCCACATTGCTTCTACTGCACGGCTTCCCGTCCAGCTCGCACATGTTTCGCAATCTGATCGACTCTCTGGCAGATGCCTACCACCTGGTGGCGCCCGATCACATCGGCTTTGGGCGCTCTGCGATGCCCTCGGTCAACCAATTCACCTACAGCTTCGACCGGCTGACCGAGATCACCGAAAAGCTCATCACCTACTTGGGGCTGGAACGGTTCGCCATCTACATCCACGACTACGGTGCACCGATCGGACTGCGCATCGCAACCGCACGTCCGGAACGCATCACCGCGATCATCACCCAGAGCGGGAATGCCTATCTCGAGGGCTTCACGCCCTTCTGGGACAGGCTCTTCGCTCACGCCAAAGACCGTGCGGCCAACGAAGACTCGGTTCGCGAATACTTCACCCTCGAGACAACCCACTGGCAATACACCCACGGTGTCCTGGCCGACCGGCTCGACCGCATTGCACCGGAGACCTGGCTTCTCGACCAGGCCGGCCTCGACCGCAAGGGCAACGACGCGGTCCAGTTGCAGCTGTTCTGGGATTACCAGTTCAACCTGGACGGCTACCCCAAGTTCCAGGAGTACTTCCGCACTTACCAACCGCCACTGCTGGTGACCTGGGGCAAGAACGACGAAATTTTCGGGGCTCCCGGCGCCGAAGCGTTCCGCCGCGACCTGCCCAACGGGGAGTTTCACCTGCTCGACGCCGGGCATTTCGCGCTCGAGACACACGGAGAAGAGATCAGCGGCTACATCCGCGACTTCCTCGGCCGGCTCTAGTCGGTCCGGGCGACGGATTCGCCCGGACCAATGGTGTTCGCACCCAAAGTTGTTCCAAGCCACTGTCACAGGGCGGAAATCGGGCTCAACCTCCGGCTAGCGGGGCGGCCGGCTACGGCCGCCCCGCCCCGGCGAGAGAGAAGAGGTGTCCAATGGATTTCGCGGCGTTACCGCCGGAAGTCAACTCCGCCCGGATCTACGCCGGTCCCGGTGCCGGGCCGATGTTGGCCGCCGCGACGGCTTGGGAGGAGATCGCCTCTGAATTAGATTCGGCGGCAAGCGATTACGCTTCCGTCGTTGCCAGCCTTACCGCGGGGCCGTGGCGGGGCCGGGCCGCAGAGTCGATGGCTGCCGCGGTAACGACCCATATCGCGTGGCTGAGCGAAACCGCGGGGCTGGCCTCACGGACCGCGGGCCAGGCGGCGGCAGCGGCCAACGCCTTCGGCGTCGCTTTTTCGATGACGGTGCCACCGTTGGTCGTTGCGGCCAACCGCAGCCTGCAGGCTTCCTTGGTCGCAACCAACGTGTTGGGTCAGAACAGCCCGGCGATCGCGACCACCGACGCCGAGTATGCCGAGATGTGGGCTCAGGATGCTGCGGCGATGTCTGAATATGCCGAGGCCTCAGCAAGGGCGGCGACTTTGAGTCCGTTCGCTTCACCCACGCACGGTCAGGCCGCCCCTGCCCAGCCGTCGGTTCCCACGCTCCCTTCGACCAATCCCGCAGCGGGAATCGCAGCACTTTTGAAGGATCTTGGCATCACGCCGCCTTTGAATTTGTTGTCACCCGCCAATACGGTCATGGGGACCACGAGTCTGGGGAACGCCTATGCGGCCTCGGAATCCGCGTCGCAGGCGAGAACCGAGATTATCAACGTGGGATACGAGATCTCCGGCACTGAAGATGAGATTCTCGCGCGGCTGGACCAGTTCGGGGCGCCGCGCCTGGCCCTGGCCCCAGCCGATCGTGGACCGGTCACGGTGTCAGCCGCGATGGCCGAGGCGGGTGCGGTCGGCGGCTTGTCCGTACCCTCCGCGTGGGCGGCGGCACCGGCATTGCGCACCAGCGCGATTCCGCTCTCGAGCGCGTCGCTGGGCGCGTCCGAAGACGCGTTGGCGGTGGGAGGGGAAAGCCTCCCGGACCGCCTGGCTGTGCTCGCTGCGGCGACGGACGGATGCAGGGTTTCCGTCCCGAGTACGCGGCCGAAACGGAGCGCTGCGTCGACGGCAGACCGCAACGGAGCGTCTCCCCGGGACTCCACGTCCGCAACCTTCGCGGCTTTGGCGGCCGATCTCTACGAGCTGGCTCGGCTCCGCGAATCCGGAATCCTGACACACGAGGAGTTCGGCCGGCAGAAGCGCCGGCTACTTGGCGACTAGCGCATGGCACAAATGGTCATCGGCGGGTCAATGTTGGTGCAAGCGATGTGCCTGATGGCGGAAGGGGATCCATGAGCAAGCACTACGGCAGCATCGCGTTCACCGAAGAGGTCCGCGCGATCCAGCGGCACCACGGCAGCGACGCTTTCTACGACCGCAAGCGCGTCGCCGGAAAGGCATCACCGGGTTGCGACCCACTCACCGCGACTGAGCAGGACTACCTCGCCCAGCGCGACAGCTTCTACCTCGCCACCGTCGGCCAGTCGGGGTGGCCCTACGTCCAATTTCGCGGCGGCCCACAAGGTTTCCTTCGTGTGCTGGACGAACACCACGTGGGGTGGGCCGACTTTCGTGGCAACCTGCAATACATCAGCACGGGCAATCTGGCAGGCCGGGATCGCGTCGCCATCATCGCCGTCGACTACGCGCAGCGGCGGCGCCTGAAGATCTTCGGCCATGCTCGGGTCGTCACCGCCCAAGACGATCCCAAACTGGCCGCGACCGTGACAGCTCCCGAGTACGGCGGCGTCGTCGAGCGCGCCGTCGTAGTCGGCGTCGAGGCATTCGACTGGAACTGCCCGCAGCACATTACGCCCAGATACACCGCCGCCGAGTTGGAACCCGCGCTGGCGCCGCTGCGGGAAAGGCTGGCGGCACTGCACGCGGAAAACGACAGACTACACAATGAGATTCGCGCGTCGCAGTGACCGGCAGATCTTCCCGATGATGCCGCCCATAGCCCGGCTGTCCGCCGCCGTTTCGTGCCGGCCGCCCGAGCATCTCCGGTCTTCGGCCTTGCGCGCAGGCCTCACCGCCGCGGCGCTGGTCGCGATCGCGACACTGGCTCTACTCCTCGTCGAGCGGATCCGTCCGGCCGCTCCGGCCGGCGTGCCGGCTTGGCGCTGGCGACCCGCCACCTTCCTGCTCTGGACGATCGGCGACACCACCGAGCCGGGCTTCGCCCACTCCGCGTTCGGCGGGTTGCTGATGGTCTTGGGCGGGCTTGTAGCGCACTTGGGCCTCCGGGCCGGCAGGCGCTGGATGGGATTTCCAGTCAGCTCGGGAACGGGGTTGTATTTGTGGACGGTTGGCAGCGCCGGTCTGGGCTTGGTGCTCAGCAACCTCGTATGGGGCTGGACCATTGCCGTCTCCGGGGAGTGGCAACCCACCTTCGTGCCGTTCGCGTCGGTGCCAGCCGCTGTCGTCCTGATCTATGGTGGGCGACCGTCGGTGGCCCTCACCGGCGCGGTGCTCGGGGCCGGGTTGACCACACCGGTGGCGTTGGCCGCGGTGAACTTGGGGTGCAGGCCACTCGGGTTGCCTACCGTCATCGGTGCTACCACCGGCATGTGGATCAGCGCGCTGATCGGCTTCGCCTTGTGCCGGCGCTTGCCCTGGTTGCCCCAGTCCGAGCCGCTCGTGCCGGGGTGTGACACCGGGTGCGCGCACTGCCTGACGTGCCGGGCACCGCTAGGATCCCGCTGGCTGGCACGCCGCATGCTCGCCGACTTCACCGAGGCGCAGTTCATCGGCAACGAATGGGCGGGCGCGGGACTGCTCGTGGGCACCGTCACCAGTTACCTGGTTGACCCGGCCACCGCGAGCGGGGCCGGAAACCTTTTGCCGCGCCTACTGATCGCGCAGACGCTCAGTGCCGGGATGGCGGTCGCGGCGTGGCGTCGCCAGTGGGCCAAGCACGGCTGGTACCCCACCTTCGTCCCGGTCGTCTCCGTGGCACCCGCCACCGTGCTCGCCTTCGGCGGCACGGCCCAGGCCGTCGTCGCGGGAGCTGTACTAGGCGCCCTGACGGCGCCGCCGGTGGCCGCGGCGATAGCCCGGCGCCTGCCGACGGACTTCCATCCCTTCATCGGCAACGTCGTCTCCATGTGCGTGCTGACCGCGGTCACTGTCACCGGGTTATCAATTCTGCCCGGATTCTCGCCAGCGGCTGCGAACAACTAACGTTCCAGGAAGGATGTCAACGTGGCCAAGCTGGTGTCGGTGAACGTCGGTAGGCCGAAAAGTGTTTCCTGGCAGGGGCGTACGGTCTTCACCGGAATTTGGAAGACCCCGGTGGCGGGGCCGTGCGTGGTGCGCCGCCTCAACATCGACGGCGACGGCCAAGGCGACCTGGACGGCCACGGTGGGGAATACCGCGCTGTGCTCGTCTACCAGCTCGCCTCCTACGACCACTGGGCCGCCGAGCTCGGACGCGATGACCTGAAACCGGGCGCCTTCGGGGAGAATTTCACCGTCGACGGTTTGCCCGATGACGAAGTATGCATCGGGGATCGCTATCGCATCGGCCAGGTGATCCTCGAAGTCACCCAACCCCGGGTTACGTGCTATCGGGTGGGCATCCGGGTTGGTGAGCCGCGGATGCCGGCGCTCCTCGTATCGCATCGACGCCCGGGCTTCTATTGCCGCGTACTCGCCGAAGGGGAAGTCGAGGCCGGGCAAGCCGTCGAGAAGATAGCCGACGGTCCCCAAGGGGTCACCGTCGCCGAGATCGACGCGCTGCTCTATCTACCGGGTCATCCCCGCGACGCGCTGGAGCGGGCATTGCGCATTCCGGCGCTGAGCCCGGGCTGGAAGTGGTCGCTGCAGCAGCTGCTCGACCAGGGTGCTGTCACAGCGACGACAACCGGCAACAGCGGCTTGACTGGCAGCAATTCGCCGCCACCCGCCTGGGCGGGCTTCCGTCCGCTGCGCGTGGTTGTCGCGCGGGACGAAAGCCGAAGCGTGCGCTCCGTCTCGCTGGGTGACGCCGAAGGCGCGCCGCTGCCGGAATGGCAGCCCGGCCAGTCGATTACGGTACGCATCCCGGCCGGGCCCAATGGCGAGTCCCTCATCCGCAACTACTCGCTGTCCAACGAGCCCGGCGCAGGCATCTATCGGATCAGCGTCAAGCTCGAGCCGGGCGGCGCCGTCAGCTCGTACATCCACGACCACGTCCGGCGCGGTGACATGCTTGATGTCGCCGCCCCGCGCGGCACCTTCTTCCTCGATGACGGCAACGACCCACTGATCCTGCTGTCCGCGGGAGTTGGTGTGACGCCGGTGCTTTCCATGCTGCATGTGCTGGCGAAGGCCGCGTCGAAACGGTCGATCTGGTGGGTGCATGGCGCGCGTGACGGCACGGAACACCCGTTCGCTGCGGAAGCGCGAGAATTGCTCCGAGCCCTTCCCAACGGGCAGTCGCACGTGTTCTACAGCCGCCCGAGGGCCACTGACCGCCGGGGCGTCGACTACGACGAATCGGGCCGGGTCACCGGAGACAGGCTTCGCGCCCTTGCCCTGCCCGCATCGGCGCAAGCCTTTCTGTGCGGGCCGGAACAGTTCATGGACGAAATAGCAACGGCGCTCACGGGATGCGGCCTGGACCCCGCGAGGATTCATACAGAGAAGTTCGGCGCCCTGGCCGGTCTGACCCCCGGTATCGCCCCCACTGCGGCGAAGCCGCCGCACCCGCCCGACGGCCCGGTGGGACCCGGACCGGAGATCCATTTCGCACGCAGCGCACTGTCGGCGCAGTGGGCGCCCACTTACGGGAGTCTTCTCGCCTTTGCCGAAGCCTGCGACGTGCCCACCCGGTGGTCATGCCGCAGCGGCGTCTGCCATAACTGCGAAACAGCCCTGGTTTCCGGGCAGGTGCGATATAGCGTCGACCCTCTCGAACCCCCCGCTCGGGGCAACGTGCTGCTGTGCGTTTCCACGCCGGCCGAAGACGTCGTCCTGGATCTCTGAGGATCAAGGCGAGCGCCTACACCGATGAGCCGTCAGGCCTAGCGTGCAATGTGCGCAAGGGCGCGACATGCTGACCGGTCAGGTCGACCCAGACCCGTCGGCCGCCTTCGGAATTCGTTGCTGAAAACGATCACAGTATTCTGACTTTTCCCCTTGTTCGTGGGCGGTGGACAAGCCACCCTAGTATCGAGGTAAATCGAAAAACTGTTCGCCACAATTAATTTAGGGCGTTATGGTCCTTCGCTGGCCCCCAACAAAGAACGCCGACGATCAACGAAACGAGCAAGACATGGAAAGCCAAGAGCTGGACCGGTTCGTGTACTCTCAAACCCCCGGCTATGTCGAGAGTGAGGTGCGGAAAGCCTTCCACGACGCAGTACCTCTGAAGACCGTGGTCACGTACTGCTACGACCCCCGCGCTGCGGAGATTCCGTTCCAACTTGCGAAGTTTCTCTCCGGAGAGGTGTATCCGGGTGAGGTCGTGTACGACCGTGAGGGCAAGAAGGTCGGTTCGACGTCGACAATTTTCCCCGTAGTGGTAGCGGGGGGTCGCACGGTCGACGCCTTGCGGTCTATCACGATCGCTCACCATCTGTTCGGCCTTGAGAGGGTAGTCGTTGTGCACCACACGAACTGCGGTACAAGCAGTTTCACCAGCAAGGGGCTCCTCGACGCCTATAAGCTGGAGCAGGGCATCGACATCGGTGGCGTGTATGACCAGGCAAGCATCGCCATCGATCACCTGGCGTCCACACTTCGCCATGACGTTCAAGTAGTGCGGGACTCGCCAGCGGTACCAGCGTGTGTCAAGGTGGTCGGGTACGTCTACGACATCGACGCGGATGCGTTCGTCGGTGATATCGCCATCACGCCCGCTCGCGAGTGATTGACGGCCTGCTTGCACAGCGAGGGCGACGGAGGCGATGAAGCCCACATTGTGCCGGCCGCCGATAACTTGATCGCTGCACCCATGGGCGCCACTGTAAGTGCGTCCGCCTCCCACAGCTTCGTCGGCCGCGCAATCCCGTTCTGCGCGAAGAAAACCGGGCAACCTCGGCACCCAAGCAAATCCAAAAGGCAGTTGCCTCTTGCGGCCGGGAGCGAGATGTTGCCGTGGGTGGCGGCCTGACTCGCTACCGCTTCTCGGCGGTGACCAGCAGGTACTCCCAGTCCATGCTGCCGTGGGCGAGGTATTGCTCGGCGAGCTCGATGAGTTGGGCGTCCAGCTCCGCGGCCAGCACACGGTTGTGGCCGATGTTCGTGTAGGCCTCGATCGTCGGGCCGTAGTGGTTCTTGAAGTAGGTGTGCACCGCCGCGGCGCTGTCGAACCGGTTCACTCGCAGCAGGCCTCGCCCCGCCGTCATCCGCGCGACGCGGTCACCGAGCAGGCCGGTGACGTAGCCCTCGCGTCCCCACAGCGCGGCTGGCGGCACGGCCTGGGACAGGCTGGGGCGGTAGGGCCGGATGGTGGCGAGCATCCGGCCGAAGAATCCCTCCGGCGTCCAGCTGATCACGCCGATCGTCCCGCCCGGCCGGCAGACCCGGACCAGTTCGTCGGCGGCCCGCTGCTGATCGGGGGCGAACTGCACGCCGATCGCGGAGATGACCACGTCGAACTCGCCGTCGCCGAAGGGCAGCGCGTGCGCGTTGGCCTCCCGGTAGTCGAGCGTCAGCCCCTGCGCCGCGGCGCGGGCTCGTGACCGCTGCAGCAGCTCGGGGGTGAGGTCGCTGGACACCACGGTGGCACCCGTGGCGGCGGCCGGCAGCGAGATGTTTCCGGAGCCCGCGGCGACGTCGAGCACGCGGACGCCCGGGCGGATACCGGTGGCCCTGACCAGGACCGGGCCCAGCGGGGCCATCACTTCCTCGGCCATCAGGGCGTAGTCGCCCAACGCCCATACCGTGCGGTGCACGGCGGCGTCGCTGATCGTGGTGTCGCTAGTGGTCGTGGTGTCGCTGATCGTCGTGTCGAGGGTCATCAGGCCTCCTTGAAAGGTAAGGAAAGGGCTGCCCACTCGACCTCGTTGTCACTAGCGCGGCAGAGCGGCCACATCCGCAGACGGTAACCGCTAGCAACAGTATGCATGAGAAATAATCAACGCACGCAAGTTTTTGATGGGCGGCGGGCGGCGCTTTCTAGACTGTGCCGGTGCGTCTCCTCTTCGCCGGCACCCCCGAACCCGCGCTGCCCGCGCTGCGCCGCCTCATCGACTCGCCCCGGCATGAGGTGATCGCCGTGCTGACCCGGCCGGACGCCGCCGTCGGCCGGCACGGCAGGCCGCAGCCCTCGCCGGTGGCCAGCGAAGCACTCGACCGGGGCATTCCATTGCTACGGCCGGCGCGGCCGAACTCGGACGAGTTCGTCGCCGAACTGACCGAGCTCGCGCCGGACTGCTGCGCCGTCGTGGCCTACGGCGCGTTGCTGCGCGAGGGCTTGCTCGGGGTGCCGCCGCACGGATGGATCAACCTGCACTTCTCGCTGCTGCCCGCCTGGCGTGGGGCGGCGCCGGTGCAGGCGGCGATCGCGGCCGGGGACACCGTCACCGGGGCGACGACCTTTCAGATCGAGCCGAGCCTGGACTCCGGGCCCATCTACGGCGTCGTCACCGAGACGATCCGGCCGACCGACACCGCGGGGGAATTGCTTGAGCGTCTGGCGGTTTCGGGCGCGGCGCTGCTGTCGACGACCCTGGACGGCATCGAAGATCGGACGTTGACGCCGCGACCGCAACCCGCCGACGGGGTCAGCAGCGCGCCGAAGATCACCGTCGAGCAGGCCCGCGTGCGCTGGGACCTGCCGGCGCTGGTCGTGGAGCGCCGGATCCGCGCGGTCACACCCAATCCGGGCGCCTGGACACTGATCGGCGACCTGCGCATCAAGCTGGGCCCGGTGCGCATCGACGAGGATGCTCCAGAACCGTTGGCGCCCGGCGCTATTCACGTCGGCCGCAAAGACGTGTGGGTCGGCACCGGCTCGCAGGCCGTGCGGCTGGGCCAGATACAGCCGCCCGGCAAGAAACTCATGGACGCGGTCGACTGGGCCCGGGGCGCGCGGCTCGACTCCGCGGCGCGGGCGACATGAGCCCGCCGCGGCCCACCGACCGCGGGCGCGGCAAGCGGCGGCGGCCGCTCGACCCCGCGCGCGCCGCCGCGTTCGACGTGCTGCGGGCGGTCAGCGAGCGCGACGCCTACGCGAACCTTGCCCTGCCCGCGCTGCTGCGCGACCGTGGAATCGGCGGCCGCGACGCCGCGTTCGCCACCGAACTGACCTACGGCACCTGCCGCACCCGGGGCCTGCTCGACGCGGTCATCGCCGCCGCCGCCAACCGCTCGCCGGACACCATCGACCCCGTGCTGCTCGATCTGTTGCGGCTGGGCACCTATCAGCTGCTGCGCACCCGGGTCGATAGCTACGCCGCGGTTTCGACGACCGTGGAACAGGCGGGGATCGAGTTCGATTCGGCGCGAGCGGGTTTCGTCAACGGTGTGTTGCGCGCGATCGCCGCCCGCGACGAGAAGTCCTGGGTCGAGGAGCTGGCGCCCGACCCGGCGCGGGATCCGGTCGGTCATGCCGCCTTCGTGCACGCGCACCCGCGCTGGATCGCGCAGGCGTTCGCCGACGCGCTGGGGGCGGCCGCGGCCGAGCTCGACGCGGTGCTGGCCAGCGACGACGAACGACCCCAGGTGCACCTGGCGGCTCGCCCCGGAGTCCTGACCGCCGCCGAGCTGGCCGACGCTGTGGGTGGCACGGTGGGCCGATATTCGCCTTACGCGGTGTACCTGCCGGGCGGCGACCCGGGGCGGCTGGCCCCGGTGCGCGACGGCGCCGCGCTGGTCCAGGACGAGGGCAGCCAGCTGGTCGCGCGGGCGCTGACGCTGGCGCCGGTCGAGGACGACGCCGGGCGGTGGCTGGATCTGTGTGCCGGTCCGGGCGGCAAGACCGCGCTGCTGGCCGCGCTCGGCGCCGGATCGGGGGCCCGCGTCACGGCCGTGGAGCCGGCCCCGCGCCGCGCCGACCTGGTGGTCGAGAACACCGGCGGCCTCCCGGTCGACGTGTTGCGGGTGGACGGGCGGCAAAGCGGGCTCGAGCCGATCTTCGATCGCGTGCTCGTCGACGCCCCGTGCACCGGGCTGGGCGCGTTGCGGCGCCGGCCCGAGGCGCGGTGGTGGCGCCAGCCGGGCGACGTGCCGGCGCTCACCAAATTGCAGCGCGAGCTGCTGGGCGCCGCGATCGCCCTGACCCGGCCGGGCGGTGTGGTGCTCTACGCGACCTGCTCGCCCCACGTCGCCGAGACTGTCGGCGTGGTCGCCGACGCGCTGCGCCGGCATCCGGTGTCCGCGTTGGACACTCGGCCGCTGTTCGAGCCCGTGACGGGGCTGGGGGATGGTCCACACGTCCAGCTCTGGCCGCATCGGCACGGCACCGACGCGATGTTCGGCGCCGCGCTGCGCCGCGAAGCGGGGTAGCGCGTCGGCGACTCAGCGAACCGGGCCGCCGCCGCGCTGCGCCGCTTGCCGGCGTGAAGAGGCCGGCGACGCTCAGTAGTCTGGCGCACATGTCTGGCAACACCGGTAGGCCGCTGATCGCGCCGTCCATCCTGTCCGCCGATTTCGCGCGGCTAGCCGACGAGGCCGCGGCCGTCGTGGGCGCCGACTGGTTGCACGTCGACGTGATGGACAACCACTTCGTGCCGAACCTAACCATCGGCTTGCCGGTGGTCGAAAGCCTGCTGGCTACCACGACCATCCCGATGGACTGCCATCTGATGATCGAGGACCCCGACCGGTGGGCGCCCGGCTACGCCGAGGCCGGCGCCTACAACGTGACCTTCCACGCCGAGGCCACCGACAACCCGGTCGGCGTGGCGCGCGACATCCGCGCCGCGGGCGCCAAGGCCGGCATCAGCGTCAAGCCGGGAACCCCACTGGAGCCGTATCTGGAGATCCTGCCGCAGTTCGACACGCTGCTCATCATGTCGGTCGAACCCGGCTTCGGCGGCCAAAGCTTCATCCCCGACGTGCTGAGCAAGGTGCGCATCGCGCGCAAGCTGATCGACGCCGGGGAACTGACCATCCTGGTCGAGATCGACGGCGGCATCAACGACGACACCATCGAGCAGGCCGCCGAGGCCGGCGTCGACTGCTTCGTCGCCGGTTCGGCGGTGTACGGCACCGAGGACCCGAAAGCCGCCATCGAGGCGCTGCGGAGGCAGGCCGCCGCCGCGTCACCGCACCTGCGCCGATGAACCAGCCTATGGACGGACTCGACGCGGCCATGCGCCTGGCGATCGAGCAGTCCAACCACGTCAAGGGCAGCACCTATCCGAACCCGCCGGTGGGGGCTGTCATCCTGGACGCCGCCGGCACGGTCGTCGGCGTCGGCGCCACCGAACCCGCCGGGGGCGACCACGCCGAGGTGTTGGCCTTGCGGCGGGCCGGCGACTTGGCGGTGGGCGGTACCGCGGTGGTGACCCTCGAGCCGTGCAACCACTACGGCAAGACCCCGCCGTGCGTGAACGCCCTACTCGAGGCCGACATCGCGGCCGTCGTCTACGCCGTCGCGGACCCGAACCCCGCCGCCGCCGGTGGCGCGGCCCGGCTGACGGAGGCCGGCGTGCGGGTGCTTGCCGGGGTGCTGGCGGACCAGGTTGCCGGCGGGCCGCTGCGGGAGTGGCTGCACAGGCAGCGGACCGGGCAGCCGCACGTCACGTGGAAGTACGCCAGCAGCGTCGACGGCCGCAGCGCGGCCGCCGACGGCACCAGCCAGTGGATTTCCAGCGAGGCCTCGCGGCTGGATCTGCACCGCCGCCGCGCGGCCGCCGACGCGATCGTGGTCGGCACCGGGACCGTGCTGGCCGACGATCCGGCGCTGACCGCCCGGTTGCCCGACGGTTCGCTGGCGGACCGGCAACCGCTGCGCGTGGTGGTCGGCATGCGCGAAATACCTTCGGAGGCAAAGGTTCTCAATGACGATTCGCGGACCATGGTGATCCGCACGCACGACCCCTTGGAAGTGATCAGGGCGCTGTCGGATCGCACCGACGTCTTGCTCGAGGGCGGTCCCACCCTCGCCGGAGCCTTCCTGCGGGCCGGCGCTGTCAACCGCATCCTGGCGTATGTCGCGCCGACGCTGCTGGGCGGTCCGATCTCGGCCGTCGACGACGTGGGGGTGCCCACCATCGCGCGGGCGTTGCGCTGGCATTTCGACGGAGTTGACCGCGTCGGGCCGGACCTGCTGCTCAGTCTGGTGCCGCGCGGCGACTAGGCGAGAGCGGTCGGATCGCCGTTGATCGAGTCTCGACCGGCCAGGCCACGCGCACGCTTGTCGGCGTACATCCCCTCGTCCGCGAGGCGCATGACGTCATGCTCGCCGGCGGCAATGCCCGCGCTGAAGTCGACCGGCGCCCCGGCCTCGGCCCACCGTCGGCGAAGCCGCTCCAGGATCCGCCCGGCCTCGGGAGGATCGGCACCTACCAGCATCAGCAGGAACTCGTCGCCGCCGATGCGGAAGATGATGTCATCCTTGCGGGCCGACCGGCGCAGTGCGTCGGCGAAGGCGACCAGAACTTCATCGCCGGCCTCGTGGCCGTGACGATCGTTGTAGCGCTTGAAGTTGTCGAGGTCGGCAAGCACCACGGCGCACCGGCCGGCGTGGTGCGCCAGCCGATCCCCCAGGGTGCTCCGGTTCAGGAGTTGGGTCAACGGGTCGGTCTGCGCGATGTCGCGCAGCAACAGACTCTGCTGCACGAGCCGCGCGATGAGCCACGCCGGCACCTCGGCGACGAGGACCCACATGATCGCGGCCAGCACCACGGTCAGCGTCGAGGAGGGAAGCGGTTTGGCGCAGGCGACGACGAACGCCGCCGCCCCGAGCGGGAGCAGGGCCAGTGAGCGCCACCGCCGACCGGTGAGTCCGAGGTAGGCGAAGGTGATCGTGATCGTGCCGGGTAAGTCACGCGTGGCGGCCGGCTCGACGGCCCCGGCGAGCAGAGTGACGACAAGCGACGCCACCGGCCATCCGACGAGCAAACCCCGCCGCCCCTGCCAGCCGCGGAGCCGGCCGATCAGCGCGACAAACGCCGCCAGCACCGCGGCTGCACCGAGCACCCAGTTCAGCGTGGTGTCGCGGCCGGTGGTTCCGGCGTGCAATCCGGCCGCGGCATACAGCCCGAGCATCGCAAGAAACGCGGTGAAGCCGATCGTGTGCAACCGTTCGGCTGACGGTTGAGGATCGATGCTCCACGGCACGGAGCCAGAATATGAGACCCGAGGCGGCAGTGTGGAACTCAAGCGCGCACCGCAATCGACGGCGCTGGGCCCCCTGTCAGGTGTGTTACCGGTTCACCGGCGACACATGGCAGCGCCTAGCGCTGGTGCTCCCCGAGGGTGACCGTCTGCGGCTCAGGGACTTCCGGTTCCTCGGCGTGTTCCTTGCGGCCGCCGATCAACAGCCCGAGCAGCGCTCCCACGATGCAGATCACCACGGTGGCGCTGAAGATGTCGCCGTACATCATCGCGAACGCCTTGAGGTACATCGTCCCCTGCGCGGCGATCCGCTCGAGCAGGGAGGCGTTGGGCGGTATCGCTGCCGTCAACCCCGCCACGATCTGGTTGAACCGGTAGAGGCCCCACGCGCTGAGCGCGGCGACGCCGATCAGCATGCCGGTCATCCGGGCCACCACCACCGCCGCCGAGGCGATGCCGTGCTGCGCCGAGGGAACGACCCGCAGCGCCGCGGAGGTCAGCGGCCCGATCACCAGGCCGAGGCCCACGCCGGCGACCAAGAGGTCGGCGTGCAACACGGGAACGCTGAAGACCCCGAAGATGTCGTGCTTCTGGCTCAATACGTCCTGGCGCCAGTAGTGGATCAACCAGTATCCGTAGGCCGCGATCAGCAGCCCGATGAACGTCATCACGCGGTCGCCCACGCGGGTGGCGATCCAGCCGCCCAGCACGGCCCCGATCGGCAGCGCGATCAAGAACCACAACAGCAAGCCGGCGGCCTGCGTCTGGTCCATCTGCAGCACGCCCTGCCCGAACAGCTCCACGTCGACCAGCGTCACCATCAGCGCCGCGCCCGCGGCCAGCGATGCGCCCAGCGCGGCCAGGAAGGGGCGGAAGTGCACGCCCGCCGGCTCGATCAGCCGGGTGCGCGAGAACCGTTCCCAGAGCAAGAACAGCACCGCAACGACGACCGCCCCGATGACCAGGGGGAGTCCGTAGCTCGGCAGGATCTGCTTGCCGTCGGGTTGCGGGTTGTACAGCCCGATGACCGCCAGCCCCAGGGCGACCGCGAGCAGCACGCCGCCGACCAGGTCGACCCGCTCGGGATTCTCGACCTTCTCGTGCGACGGGAGGCTGAATTGGATCATCGCCATCGCGATCAGGGTCAGCGGGACGTTGATCCAGAACACGTAGCGCCAGTCGTGGAACAGGTACACGATGAAGATCCCGTACAGCGGGCCCAGCACGCTGCCGAGTTCCTGCGCGGCGCCGATGCCGCCCAGCACACCGGCGCGATTGCGCTGAGCCCACAGGTCGGCGCCCAGGGCGAGCGTCACCGGCAGCAGCGCGCCGCTGGCCACGCCCTGGATGGTGCGGCCGCCGATCAGCAGGTGGAAATCGCCCCAGTGCCCGGCGAGTGCGGTCACCACCGACCCGACCATGAACAGGGCCAGGCTGACCTGCAACACCAGCTTGCGGCCGAACCGGTCGGAGGCCCGGCCCAGCAGCGGCATGGCGGCGATGTAGCCCAGCAGGTACATCGTAATGATCCAGGTGATGCGCTGCAGCTGGTTGATGGGAATGTGAACGTCGCTCATGATGTCGCGCATGATCGTCACGACGACATAGGCGTCCAGCGCGCCCAGCAGGACCGCCAGACTGCCGGCGCTGATCGCGACGCGGCGCCCGGTCTGCGAACTCATGAACTCACCGGGGGCTTGGTGACCTGAACCTGCTCGCCCCAGTTGGACAGGGTGACCTGTACGGAATTGCCGGAGCTCTTCTGCATGTTGGCCTGGACCAGCTGGTGGTCGCCGGTCTCCTGGATCCACACCGTGCTCGGCACCGGCTGCGTCGCGTTGAACTGCGGCATGATCTTGTTCACCGCATCCGCGGAGACGTTCCCACTGATGCGAATCGTGTTCTGCCCGTTGATGGTTTCGCGGCCCTCGGCCTTGGCGTTGCTGAAGTTGGCCAGCGCGTTGCCCAGCCCGGTGTCCGGGTTCAGCAGCACGGACACGTCATAGATGTCGGACGCCTTGCCGAAGTCGCTCCACTTGTTCGGCGTCAGGGTGGCGTACAGGGTGCCGTCGACGACCACGAAGTTGGCGTCGATGTCGGACCCACCGAGCGTGATCGTGGCGTTGCCCGACGCGGCGGTGGCCGGCGCCGTGGTGAGGTCACCGGTGAGCGTCTTGATCGGCAGCCCCTGGATCTTGCCCTGGATCGACAGGACCAGGTGCACGCTCTTGACGGCCTTGGTGGCGTCGGCCGACTGCTTGACCAAGGTGGTGGCGTCGGGCAGCGGGGCGCCGCTCTGCTTTGAACCCGACGAGCAGCCGGCGATCAAGGCGGTGGCGAGAATCAGGGATGCGATGACGGCCGATAGACGGCGGCGGGTCTGCATACCTTGCATCGTAGAGGGTGCCGCCGACCGGCTTTCCAGACGCGGGGGCCCGGTGTCCGCCCGGCGGCGCCGGTTTGGCCTGTTCACCAGCATGACCGCCGGGTTTGGGCGTCCGATTAACCTGATGGCATGTTCACCGGAATTGTCGAGGAACTCGGAGAGGTGACGGGCCGCGACGTGCTGTCCGACGCCGCGCGGCTGACCATCCGTGGGCCCGTCGTGACCTCGGACGCCGGGCACGGCGATTCGATCGCCGTCAACGGCGTCTGCCTGACGGTCGCGGAGCTGCTGCCCGACGGGCAGTTCACCGCCGACGTGATGGCCGAAACCCTCAACCGGTCCAACCTGGGCGCCTTACAGGTCGGCAGCCCGGTCAACCTGGAGCGCGCCGCCGCGGTCAACAGCCGGCTCGGCGGGCACATCGTGCAGGGACACGTGGACGGCACCGGGCAGGTGGTCAGCAGGGCGCCGTCCGAGCACTGGGAAGTCGTGCGGATCGAGATTCCCGCGGCGGTGGCGCGCTACGTCGTCGAGAAGGGATCGATCACCGTCGACGGCATCTCGTTGACGGTCTCCGGGCTCGGCGCCGACTGGTTCGAGGTTTCGCTGATCCCCACCACCCGGGAGTTGACCACGTTGGGCCGCGCCCCGGTCGGGACGCAGGTGAACCTCGAGGTCGACGTCATCGCGAAATACGTCGAGCGGCTGCTCGCCGCGCGTTAGGCCGGACCGGGTAAGTGCACCCGGTGCCGATCAGCAGGGCTCGCCCGGCGGAGTCCAATACGGCTCGCGGGACGGGGTGTAGCACGGCGGTGGTGCATCGGGCGGCGGGACCGTCGTCGCGCCGGCCGGCAGAACCCAGTTACCCCAGCGCTCCGGGTCGGTGCACCCACCGACGCTGACATGCCGACCGCCGACGTCCGCGCACGCGTCGGCCGCGGCACGTTGCGGGCAGGCGATACCCGCCGCAAATCCGGCCGCAAATATCGAGGTCACGACCGGTACCGACAGTCTGGATGCGATACTCATGCAGGTCAGCGTAGATTGCTGGCCGCGGGTAGGGAGCCGTTTTCGCCGCGGCGCTTGAGCGGCCGATTGCTGCCGGTCACCCAGGCACAGGCCGCGAAATCACGGTCGCGCTCGCGGGCCCCTGTGAACGGCATCGCAATAAGTAGCCTCGCGCGGTGGTTCATACTGAATGCAAGACTTGGGCTCTTCCCGCGGACCCCTGACACAGCAAGGTAGCGACGATGACGAGGTTGGACTCCGTCGAGAGGGCGGTTGCCGACATTGCGGCCGGTAAGGCCGTGGTCGTCATCGACGACGAGGACCGCGAGAACGAAGGCGATCTGATCTTCGCCGCCGAGAAGGCCACGCCGGAGATGGTGGCGTTCATGGTCCGCTACACCTCGGGCTACCTTTGCGTGCCGCTGGACGGCGCGATCTGCGACCGGCTGGGCCTGCTGCCCATGTACGCGGTGAACCAGGACAAGCACGGGACCGCCTACACCGTCACCGTCGACGCCAAAAATGGTGTGGGAACCGGGATCTCGGCCTCCGATCGGGCCACCACCATGCGCCTGCTGGCCGACCCGGCCAGCGTCGCCAACGATTTCACCCGCCCGGGGCACGTGGTTCCGTTGCGCGCCAAGGACGGCGGCGTATTGCGCCGGCCCGGACACACCGAGGCAGCCGTCGACCTGGCCCGGATGGCCGGGTTGCAGCCGGCGGGCGCGATCTGCGAGATCGTCAGCCAGAAGGACGAAGGCTCGATGGCGCAGACCGACGAGCTGCGTGTCTTCGCCGACGAGCACGACCTCGCGCTGATCACGATCGCCGACCTCATCGAGTGGCGACGCAAGCACGAGAAGCACATCGAGCGGATCGCCGAGGCCCGCATACCGACCCGGCACGGCGAGTTTCGCGCCATCGGTTACGCCAGCATCTACGAGGACGTCGAACACGTCGCGCTGGTTCGCGGCGAGATCGCCGGGCCGAACGCCGACGGCGACGACGTGTTGGTGCGTGTGCACTCCGAGTGCCTGACCGGTGACGTGTTCGGTTCCCGGCGCTGCGATTGCGGGCCCCAGCTGGATGCCGCCATGGCGATGGTCGCGCGGGAGGGGCGCGGCATCGTGCTGTACATGCGCGGCCACGAGGGCCGGGGCATCGGCCTTATGCACAAGCTGCAGGCCTACCAGTTGCAAGACGCCGGTGAGGACACCGTCGACGCCAATCTCAAACTCGGATTGCCCGCCGATGCAAGGGATTACGGAATCGGGGCGCAGATCCTGGTCGACCTCGGTGTGCGCTCGATGCGGCTGCTGACCAACAACCCCGCCAAGCGGGTGGGGCTGGACGGCTACGGCCTGCACATCATCGAGCGGGTGCCGCTGCCCGTGCGCGCGAACGCCGAGAACATCCGCTACCTGATGACCAAGCGCGACAAGATGGGCCACGACCTGGCCGGTCTCGACGACTTTCACGAATCGGTGCACCTGCCGGGCGAATTCGGCGGCGCTCTGTGACCGCCGGTGACGATGCAGTGGGGGTACCGCCCGCTTGCGGGGGACGGAGCGATGCTGAGGAGCGGCGCAGGTGAGCGGTAGCGGGGAGCCGGACATCCCGGCGCTCGACGCGTCCGGCCTGCGGGTCGGCATCGTGGCCAGCACGTGGCACAGCAAGATCTGCGAAGCGCTGCTGGGCGGCGCACGTCGGGTGGCCGCCGAGTCGGGCGTCGACAACCCGACGGTGGTCCGCGTGCTGGGGGCCATCGAGCTCCCGGTGGTGGCGCAGGAGCTCGCCCGCAACCACGACGCGGTCATCGCCCTCGGCGTCGTGATCCGCGGGGGAACGCCGCACTTCGAGTATGTCTGCGATGCGGTGACCCAGGGCTTGACCCGGGTGGCGCTGGACTCGTCGACGCCGGTCGCCAACGGGGTGCTGACCACCAACACCGAGCAGCAGGCGCTTGATCGCGCCGGGCTTCCGGAATCGGTCGAAGACAAGGGCGCTCAGGCGGCCGGGGCGGCACTGACCGCGGCGCTGACGCTGCGTGAGCTGCGCGCCCGGTCGTGACCACAAGCGAGGATTGGGACGTCGAGTTGCGTCCCCACCGCACACCGATATTCGTCTACGCCGCGGCGTTCACCATCGCCGCGGTGCACATCGCGATCGGCTTCCTGCTCAAGGTCGGATCCACCGGGGTGGTCTTCCAGACCACCGACCAGGTGGCGATGGCACTGCTCGGCCTGGTGCTCGCCGGGCTGGTGCTGCTGTTCGCCCGGCCGCGGTTGCGAATCGGGGCGGCGGGAATCTCGGTGCGTAACCTGTTGGGCGACAAGCTTATTGAGTGGCCAGATGTCGCCGGTGTCTCGTTCCCGGTGGGCAACCGATGGGCGCGCGTCGATCTACCCGACGACGAATACATTCCCGTGATGGCCATCCAGGCCGTGGACAAACAACGCGCGGTCAACGCCATGGACACCGTGCGCTCGCTGCTGGCGCAATACCGGCCGGACCTTCCTGCCCGCTGACGGGAGCCACCCGCTCGCACGGATAGCTCCCCTCAGGTGAAACGGGTCAGAAGTTCTTACAGAACGGGTCAGAAGTTCTTACAGTCGGTCATCATCTGCTGGAAGATCGGCAAAGCCTGCTGCGCGCCCTGGTTGTGCTCGATGGCGTGCAACAGGTTCACGCGCTGATCCGGCGACGACGCCAGGTACTGCTGCAAGAACTGCTGGTTCGGCGGCGACTGGTCGAGGTACTGGGCGGCCATCGGGTTTTCCGCGTGCACCGCCCGCATCGCCTGGTCGTAGCTGCAGGTCGTGTTGATCATCGGGCCGTAGTCGGGGGCTGCGGATGCGACCCCAGCTGCGGCGGTCGACGCCAAGGCCAGGCCGCCAAACCCCATCGCGATCCTGGTCAACGAGCGCTTGAACATCTGTGGACTCCCTCCATTGATTGCCACCCACTCTATCGTCCAGCTACCCCCTTGGTAACCAGAACAAACCGTCCGCACCGTCGATTGGCCGTTGTAATCCAAGGTCATCGGGCCTTTTCCGGGAAATGGCGGATCGATCGGCGGCCTACCTGTCTATCGAACAAGCGCTCGAATGCGTTACAGGGAGCATCGGTGGTCGCTGGAGGCCGGGGGGCGTCGCGCTCAGCGCGTCGAGCCGTGATCCCGAGGCACCGGCATGACCCCGACGGCTACTAGCCTGGACGAGTGCCAGATCCCGCCACGTACCGTCCCCCGCCCGGGTCCATCCCGGTCGAACCGGGCGTCTACCGATTCCGGGACGCGCACGGGCGAGTCATCTATGTCGGGAAGGCTAAGAGCCTGCGCAGCAGGCTGACGTCCTACTTCGCCGACGTCGCAGGCCTGCATCCACGAACCCGGCAGATGGTGACCACCGCCGCCAAGGTCGAGTGGACGGTGGTCAACACCGAAGTCGAGGCGCTGCAGCTCGAATACAACTGGATCAAAGAGTTCGATCCGCGCTTCAACGTCCGCTATCGCGACGACAAGTCGTACCCGGTGCTGGCCGTCACCCTCAACGAGGAGTTTCCGCGACTGATGGTCTATCGCGGCCCGCGCCGGAAGGGGGTCCGCTATTTCGGGCCCTACTCCCACGCGTGGGCGATCCGGGAAACGCTGGACCTGCTCACCCGCGTCTTCCCGGCCCGCACGTGTTCCGCCGGTGTGTTCAAGCGGCACAAGCAGATCGACCGCCCGTGCCTGCTCGGCTACATCGACAAGTGTTCGGCGCCCTGCATCGGGCGGGTCAGCGCCGAACAGCACCGCCAGATCGTCGATGACTTCTGCGACTTCCTGTCCGGCAAGACCGACCGCTTCGCCCGCGAATTGGAACAGCGGATGCAAGCGGCCTCCGACGAACTCGACTTCGAGCGGGCCGCGCGCCTGCGCGACGACCTGGGCGCGCTCAAGCGCGCGATGGAGAAGCAGGCCGTGGTGCTCGGCGATGGCACCGACGCCGACGTGGTCGCCTTCGCCGACGACGAGCTGGAGGCGGCGGTCCAGGTGTTCCACGTCCGCGGCGGCCGGGTGCGCGGCCAGCGCGGCTGGATCGTCGAAAAGTCGGCGGAGGCCGGTGATTCCGGCGAGGAGCAGTTGGTCGAGCAGTTCCTGACGCAGTTCTACGGCGAACAGGCCGAACTGGGTGGCCAGGACAACCAAGGGGCCGACGAAGCCGCCAACCCGGTGCCGCGCGAGGTACTGGTGCCCTGCCTGCCGTCCAACTCCGACCAACTGGCCAGGTGGCTCTCCGGCCTGCGCGGTTCGCGCGTGACCTTAAGGGTGCCGCGCCGCGGCGACAAGCGGGCGTTGGCCGAAACCGTCCAACGCAACGCCAAAGAGGCTCTGCAGCAACACAAGCTGAAGCGGGCCGGTGACTTCAACGCCAGATCGGCTGCGCTGCAGAACATTCAGGATGCACTCGGGCTGGCCGATGCGCCGCTGCGCATCGAATGCGTCGACATCAGCCACGTGCAGGGCACCGACGTGGTGGGCTCGTTGGTGGTGTTCGAGGACGGGCTGCCGCGCAAGTCCGACTACCGCCACTTCGGGATCCGGGAGGCCGCCGGGCAGGGGCGCTCCGACGACGTCGCCTCGATCGCCGAGGTGACTCGCCGCCGCTTCGCGCGGCACCTCAGCGAACAGAACGACCCGAATATGCTTTCCGCCGAAGGGAAGTCGCGCCGGTTCGCCTATCCGCCCAACCTCTACGTCGTCGACGGCGGCGCACCGCAGGTCAACGCGGCCAGCGCTGTGCTCGAAGACCTCGGCATCACCGACGTCGCGGTGATCGGTTTGGCGAAACGGCTGGAAGAGATCTGGGTGCCGTCCGAGCCCGACCCGGTCATCATGCCGCGCAACAGCGAAGGGCTTTATCTACTGCAACGGATTCGCGACGAGGCGCATCGGTTCGCCATCACCTACCATCGCAGCAAGCGATCTAAGCGAATGACCGCCTCAGCGCTGGATTCGGTGCCAGGATTGGGGGAGCATCGCCGCAAGGCGCTGGTGACCCATTTCGGATCCATAGCCCGCCTCAAGGAGGCCACCGTCGACCAGATCACGGCCGTTCCCGGTATCGGTGTGGCCACCGCCACCGCCGTCCTGGAGGCGCTGCGACCGGAGCAACCCGGAGAAGCCGGATGACCGGTGAAGTAGCGGAGGGCCACCCGGTAGAGGCCCGCCCGGAGGGCGGGGCCGGTATCGACGTCGTTCTGGTGACCGGATTATCCGGCGCCGGGCGGGGCACTGCGGCGAAGGTGCTCGAGGACCTGGGCTGGTACGTCGCCGACAACCTGCCGCCCCAGCTGATCACGCGGATGGTGGATTTCGGCATGGACGCGGGATCTCGGATCACCCGACTGGCGGTGGTGATGGACGTGCGGTCGCGCGGCTTCACCGGTGACCTCGACGAGGTGCGCAACGAGTTGGCAACCCGCAACATCACCCCGCGCGTGGTGTTCATGGAGGCCTCCGACGACATGCTGGTGCGCCGCTACGAGCAGAACCGGCGCAGCCACCCGCTGCAGGGCGACCAGACGCTGGCCGAGGGCATCGCCGCGGAGCGCAGGATGCTGGCGCAGGTGCGCGCCACGGCCGACCTCATCATCGACACGTCGACACTGTCCGTGCGCGGGTTGCGGGAAGGCATCGAGCGCGCGTTCGGCGGCGATGCCGGCACGTCGATCAGCGTCACAGTCGAATCGTTCGGCTTCAAATACGGCCTGCCGATGGACGCCGACATGGTGATGGACGTGCGGTTCCTGCCCAACCCGCACTGGGTCGACGAGCTGCGCCCGCTCACCGGTCAGGACCCCGCGGTGAGTGAATACGTTTTGAATCAGCCCGGCGCAGCCGACTTCCTCGATACCTACCACCGGTTGCTGTCTCTGGTGGTCGACGGCTACCGCCGGGAGGGCAAGCGCTACATGACGGTGGCGATCGGCTGCACCGGCGGCAAGCACCGCAGCGTCGCGATCGCCGAGGCGCTGATGGGGCTGCTGAAGGCCAATCCTCAACTGTCGGTGCGGGTGCTGCACCGGGATCTGGGCCGCGAATGAGCGGGCCGACGAATCACGGCATCGTCGCGCTGGGCGGCGGACATGGCCTGTACGCGACGCTGTCCGCGGCCCGCCGGCTCACCCCGCACGTGACCGCCGTGGTGACCGTCGCGGACGACGGTGGTTCGTCCGGCCGGCTGCGCAGCGAGTTAGACGTGGTGCCGCCGGGTGACCTGCGAATGGCCTTGGCGGCCCTGGCATCTGACAGCCCACACGGTCGGCTGTGGGCGACCATCCTGCAGCACCGTTTTGGTGGCGACGGCGCGCTGGCCGGGCACCCGATCGGCAACCTGCTGCTGGCCGGGCTGTCCGAGGTGCTGGCCGATCCGGTGGCCGCCCTCGACGAGCTCGGCCGCATCCTGGGCGTCAAGGGCCGGGTGCTGCCGATGTGCCCGATCGCGCTGCAGATCGAGGCCGAC
The DNA here is from genome assembly GCF_001907675.1 of Mycobacterium paraffinicum. GTDB lineage: Bacteria > Actinomycetota > Actinomycetes > Mycobacteriales > Mycobacteriaceae > Mycobacterium > Mycobacterium paraffinicum_A. The sequence continues at coordinate 211,458 of NZ_MPNT01000004.1, read as the reverse complement.
GTCTCCGGCCTGGAGACCGATCCGCGGATTTTCCGGCTCATTCGCGGACAGGTGGCGATCGCCACCACGCCGGGCAAGGTCCGGCGGGTGCGGCTGCTGCCGTCCGACCCGCCGGCGACCCGGCAGGCCGTCGACGCCATCATGGCCGCCGACCTGGTGGTGCTGGGTCCCGGCTCGTGGTTCACCAGCGTGATCCCGCACGTCCTGGTGCCGGGGCTGGCGGCCGCGCTGAAGGCCACCACCGCCCGCCGGGCGCTGGTGCTGAACCTGGTCGCCGAGCCGGGGGAGACGGCGGGCTTCTCCGTCGAGCGTCACCTGCACGTGTTGGCCCAGCACGCACCGGGATTCACCGTGCACGACATCATCATCGATGCCGAACGGGTGCCCGGCGAGCGGGAGCGTGAGCACCTGCGCCGCACCGCGTTGCTGCTCCAAGCCGAGGTCCACTTCGCCGATGTGGCCCGACCTGGTACACCTTTACATGATCCGGGCAAACTCGCGGCGGCCCTGGACGGCGTCCGGGCGGCCCACAAGGCTCCGGGAGCGCCTCCGGTCACGGCCACCGCGGATAGTCGGGTCGACGGTGCAAGCCCACAGACCGGTGGGGGTGGACCGGCTGGCAGCGGACCAAGGGGTGACGACGCGTGGCGATGACGACCGAAGTCAAGGACGAGCTGAGCCGCCTGGTCGTGAAGTCGGTCAGCGCCCGTCGCGCGGAAGTCACCTCGCTGCTGAGGTTCGCCGGCGGGTTGCACATCGTCGGTGGCCGGGTGGTCGTCGAGGCCGAGGTGGACCTGGGCAACGTCGCGCGGCGGCTGCGCAAGGACATCTTCGAGCTCTACGGCTACAACGCGGTCGTGCATGTGTTGTCGGCCAGCGGCATTCGCAAGACCACCCGTTACGTGCTGCGGGTGGCCAACGACGGCGAGGCACTGGCCCGCCAGACCGGCTTGCTGGACAACCGCGGCCGGCCGGTTCGCGGTCTGCCCGCCCAAGTCGTGGGCGGCAGCGTCGCCGACGCCGAAGCCGCCTGGCGCGGGGCCTTCCTGGCGCACGGGTCGCTGACCGAGCCGGGACGGTCGTCGGCTTTGGAGGTCAGCTGCCCCGGCCCGGAGGCCGCTCTGGCGTTGGTGGGCGCGGCGCGCCGCCTCGGGGTCAGCGCGAAGGCCCGCGAGGTGCGCGGCGCCGACCGGGTGGTGGTGCGCGACGGCGAGGCGATCGGCGCGTTGCTGACCCGGATGGGCGCCCAGGACACCCGGCTCATCTGGGAGGAGCGCCGGATGCGCCGCGAGGTGCGGGCGACGGCCAACCGCCTCGCCAACTTCGACGACGCCAACCTGCGCCGCTCGGCGCGGGCCGCGGTCGCGGCGGCCGCCCGGGTGGAACGCGCACTCGAGATTCTCGGCGACACCGTTCCCGATCACCTGGCCTCGGCCGGCAAGCTGCGGGTCGAGCACCGGCAGGCCTCGCTGGAGGAGCTCGGCCGGCTCGCCGACCCGCCGATGACGAAAGACGCTGTCGCCGGCCGCATTCGGCGGCTGCTGTCGATGGCCGACCGCAAGGCGAAGATCGAGGGCATCCCGGACACCGAGTCGGCGGTCACGCCCGATCTGTTGGAAGACGCTTAGCCCGGCAAACCGTTTTCGAGCGCTGAGTGCTGGGGCAGCAAAGCGCGCGTTTCTCGTCGCGCCGAACGACCCGGGGCGAAGGCATTGCCCATTCGCATTCCATATTCAATTCACATAAATCATGTAATTCATAGGATTAACAACCGCGGCGACATGCAATGAGACCTCGGGCGTTAGGCTGCGATTTTCGGTTCGCCGGCCCGCTGACACACGAGTTCTCGACATGCCAATTCATGGGATTCCCATATGTTCTTTGAAGATCATATGAGTTTGGACGGGTCGACGTCCCCGCGTCGCGGCGGGCGTTCCTGGCGGGCGGAAACACGCGCGGAGTGTGTGCGCAGGTAACCCGGGCCGCGGCGAATCCCTTGCGGCGAAGCGCAAGCTATGGCCAGGTCCGCCTTGGGTGCCCGGTCCCGCCGAGGCGTCCCCTCGACGGCTCTTCTGCGCCGCGATCGCAATTTATGATCGCGAGATTTTTATTCATTGGATAGCGATCCGCGGACGTCCTTCTCGCAATTTCACCGACTATTCATCCCGCGGTCTTGTCTGATTCGCGCGAGGTAGAGAGGTTTATGTCCGTTCTGGTTGTCGGGTCACCGGGGAGCGGTCCGCGAATCGGGGCGCTGTGACGGGGCGGAACCCGGCCCAGTTTGACGGAAGGCAGTTTGGCCGCGGCTGGCTAGTGTCCTGTCTGCAAGGAAGATGCTCGCCGCCCAGCAAACTCTCATCCCACGTTTGGCGTCGGCATGAAGGGGCTCGATGTCGTCGGCGTTCGGCTTGTCGGCGGACGCAAAGCGACAGGGCGGCGGTGGCGACACGGCCGGAGGCGGAGGATGCAATGGATTTCGGGGCGTTACCGCCGGAGATCAACTCCGGCAGGATCTATTCAGGTCCGGGACCGGCGCCGTTGCTGGCAGCCGCGGCGTCCTGGGACGGTTTGGCGGCCGAATTGCGTTCGGCGGCGGGGTCTTACGGTGCCACGATCGCGGTGCTGAGAACCCTCTGGCGCGGGCCCGCGTCGACGGCGATGGCGACCGCGGCGACGACCTTCATCGCGTGGCTTGACGGCACCGCCGTGCAGGCCGAGCAGACCGCCGGTCAAGCCAAGGCGGCGGCGGCCGCCTATGAGGCCGTCTTCGTGGCCACCGTCCCGCCCCCGGTGATCGCGGCCAACCGGGCCTTGCTGGCCTCGTTGATCGCGACGAACATCCTGGGTCAGAACACCGCGGCGATCGCGGCCACGGAGGCGCAGTACGCCGAGATGTGGGCCCAGGACGCGGGCGCCATGTATGCCTATGCCGCCTCGTCGGCGGCGGCAACCCGGCTCACGCCGTTCACCGCGCCGTCGGCGACCACCGACGGCGGCGGCGAAGCCGACCAGTCGGCCGCGGTGGCCTCCGCGCTCGGGTCGTCGACCGGCTCTCGGGTGGAATCAGCACTCCCGGAAGCGGTTTCGCAGGCTCCGACCGGGCTGCAAAGCCTCGCGGCGAGCGCGAACGCGGTGACGACACCGGCGGCCGGTCTGCCGCTCGGCCTGACGGACATCACCGGGATCCTGAAGACCTTCAACAGCGTCATGGGCACGATCTCCGGGCCGTACACCCCGCTCGGGGTGGCCAACCTGGCGAAGAACTGGTACCAGATCGCCCTCAGCATCCCAAGCGTGGGGACGGGTATCCAAGGCATCGGCCCCCTCTTGCACCCCAAAGCGCTCAGCGGGGTGTTGGCGCCGCTGCTGCGCAGCGACCTGTTGACCGGCGCGACCGCGTTGTCGAGTGCGAGTTCGGTCTCGGCCACGACGGGGCAGGCCGGGCTGGTCGGATCGTTGTCGGTGCCGGCGAACTGGGCTTCCGCCGTTCCCGCGATCCGAACGATAGCCGCGGAGCTGCCGGAGACGATGGCGGAAGCCGCTCCCGCCATGGCGGTGAACGGCCAACAAGGCATGTTCGGCCCGACGGCCCTGTCAAGCCTGGCCGGACGCGCCGTCGGCGCGAGCGCCACTCGTGCGGTCGCCGGGTCGACCGTCCGGGTGCCCGGCGCCGTGGCCGTCGACGACATCGCGACCACGTCCACCGTCATCGTGATCCCGCCGAACGCCAAATAAGAAAGGTTGTGGCAATGGTTTTCAGCGATTTCGCAACGCTGCCACCGGAGGTGATCTCCACCCAGATCTATGCGGGACCGGGTGCCGGGCCGCTGCTGGCCGCCGCTGCGGCCTGGGACACGCTGGCCGCCGAGTTGCACTCCACCGCCGCCTCGTACGGCACGGTGATCTCGGACCTGGTCGGCGAGTCGTGGCAGGGTCCGTCGTCGGAGTCGATGGCCGCCGCGGCGACACCGTATCTGGCGTGGATGTCGACCACCGCGGGTCAAGCCGAGCAGACCGCCGCCCAGGTCCGGGCCGCGGCCGCCGCCTACGAGGCCGCCCTGGCGGCTACGGTCCCGCCGCAGCTCGTCGCGGCGAACCGCATCGAGTTGGCCGGACTGTTGCAGACCAACCTCCTGGGGCAGAACGACGCCGCGATCGCGGCGACCGAAGACGAGTACGCCCAGATGTGGGCCCAAGACGTCGCCGCCATGTTCAGTTACGCCAGCGCGTCGGAGTCGGCCGGTGACCTGACCCCCTTCGAGGAGGCGCCGGCCACCACCAACGACGCCGGACCGGCGGCCCAGGCGGCCGCCGCGGCTGCGTCCCAGCCGACGTCGTTGTCATCCTGGCTGAAGCAGATAGAGGACTACCTGACCTCCCTCACCGGCCAGTACACCAAGTTTTGGCAGCAGTTGATCGGCGGAGTTACGGGGAGTCCGGACGTGGCGCCCTTGTGGGAAGCGTTGTATTCCAGCATTTCCCAAATCGGCACGCAGGCGACGTGGACCAACGTTACCAATGCCAGCATCAGCATGGGCGTCTCGCAGTGGAAAAACTTCTTCATCTACGCGCCCTGGAGCGCGGCGATGTCGAAAACCGCGCTGGGCGCCGGTCTCGCGTCGCCGGGCCACGTTGCCGCCGGAGTCGCGGCCAAGCCGGTGTCGGCCGTGCTGGGTAACGCGCCGACCGTGGGGAAGCTTTCGGTTCCGCCCGGCTGGGCGACCGCCGCCCCGGCGATCCGGCTGGCGGCTCTGCCTGGCACCAGCGTGGCCGCGGCCGCGGCGGCCGATTTCCCCGGCCTGGTGAACGAGGCGACCCTGGGCAGCCTGGCGGGTGGCGCGCTGGGCGGCCCGGCGGCGCGCGTGGTCAGTTCGACCGGCATCCAGCAGGCCCGCATCGGCACCGCCGAGCGGCGCACCGCACCGGTCAAGCTTGACCGCATCATCGCCCAGCTGCAGGAAATGCCCGACCAAGTTCAGCACTGGAACGTTGACGAGGCCGGTCTCGATGACCTGGTCGCCAAACTCAGAACGACGCCGGGCGTGCACGCCGTGCACGTGGCCGATAGCGCTGAGGTCGCGGTTGGCGGCGCCGAATCGAAGTTGGGGTAATGACGTCGCGCACAGCGGTTCTCGCGTCGTGATCGATCGATCCTCGCCGCGCCATGGCGAGGAAACCACTGAGATGATTCGCATCGAAGGAGGACCGATGAAACTGCTGTTAGCGCTTCTCGGTGTGTCGCTGGGCATCGTTGCCGCGGCGCCCGCGCACGCCGTCCCCGGGGAGGACGAAGCGGCGACAGATGAGAACAACGAGGTCTTCATCGCCGACCTGCACAGGGTGGGGATCAGTTTCGCGGACCCGGATCAAGCCGTCGCGGCCGGAAAGGCGGTGTGCGGGTTGATCTCTCGTGGGGTGTCCGGTCTTCAGCTGCTGAATGACCTGCGGGACAACAATCCCGCGCTGACCACCAACGGTGCGGCCCAGTTCGCGACGATATCAGCGAAGTCGTTTTGCCCGCGACAACTCGACGCCTCCGCGGGAGCTGGCAAAGGCGGCGGTTGAATCACCACACTGCCGTAGCGCAATGCGCGGCTCCCTACCACTGAACTCTGTCCATCCACTCCGCGGAGAAAAAGCCGATGTCGCAACACGAGTCGCCCACCGTTGAGCTGGAGCCGGTGATGGATTTCGGTGCCCAGCCGCCGGAAACCCATTCCGGTCGGATGCGTTCGGGGCCCGGGGCCGAACCGATGATGGAAGCCGCCAGGGCATGGGGTGTGCTCGGTGCTCAACTCGCTGACATGGCCCTGAACTACCGGGCGGTGTCCTCCGAACTGGAGTTGACGGAACAGAGCGTTTCGGTAAGGGCGCTAAACCGAGCCGTGACAGCCCATTCAGCGTGGCTCGATGCCACCGCGGCGCGGGCCCGGCAGACGGCAGCCCAAGCCGAGGCGGCCGCGAGCGCTTACGGGTTGACACTTGCGGCGACGGCGGCGCCGCACGTGATCAATGCCAACCGGCTGCAGCGGATCTGGCTGGCGGCGACGAACTGCCTAGGCCAGATGAGTCCGGCTATCGCCGACGCCGAAGCCGACTACGACCGGATGTGGGCTCAAAACGCCGGCGCGATGTACGCGTACGCCCGCGCCTCGGCGGGCATCGGCGAGCTGACGCCGTTCAGTTCACCCCCGCCCTGCACTGATCCCTGCGAGCCGGCGCGACAGGGCGCCGGGGTCACCGAACCGTCCCGCAGGTGGCGCCTGGAGGTGGCGCCGGAGATCGTAACGACTGGCGCGCAAGTGATCTCGGCCATCACCGAAGCGCTCGACGCGTTGTCCTGCTCGCCGCTGGCCTCCTTCGACGTGTCCCTGCTGCCGACAGCGGCGCCCCTGTCCAGGTTGAGTTCATTGTCGGCGCCGCTGGACCGAGCGCTCAACCACCTGAACTCCCTCAACAAGGCCGCCGCGCTGAACCGGGCCACGGTCGTGCGGTCGCGAACGGTTGCCGGGGCCGATGGCGCAGCGCCTCGGGTGCGCGTTGGTCGCCGCGCGGCAGTCGGGGCCTTGTCGGTTCCGCCGGCGTGGATTCGATCAATGCCAAGCCCGGCGCGGCCGAGCCCGCAAGCGAGCACCGTCGATCGAAGCCACTGAGCCAGCCGCTCGGCGGCGCCGATAAATTGCGGTGCAAGGTCATTCGCGGCAGGTGTGCGGGTCAGGAATGGCGACAACCGCGCGTCGGATGCCGGCGGTGTTCGCGGATGCGGTGTATGCGCCCGCAGCTCGCGCCAGGGGCCCATCGGAACGGGCTACGGGGTCGTCGCACCCACCTGCCTGCGGCGGGCATCCACTGGGCTGATCCGGCGGGCAGTTTGTTTGCCAATGCTGGTCGCGACGGGGGTCGGAGGGCTACGGTCGGGGGATGAAACGGCTCTCGAGTGTTGATGCGGCGTTTTGGTCGGCCGAGACTGCGGGCTGGCACATGCATGTGGGCGCGCTCGCGATTTGCGACCCCAAGGACGCACCGGAATACAGCTTCCAGCGGCTGCGCGAACTGATCATCGAACGGCTGCCGGAACTGCCGCAGCTGCGATGGCGGGTCACCGGGGCGCCGCTCGGGCTGGACCGGCCATGGTTCGTCGAGGACGAGGACCTGGACCCCGATTTCCACATCCGGCGCATCGCCGTCCCGGCGCCCGGCGGCCGGCGCGAGCTCGAGGAACTGGTGGGCCGCTTGATGTCCTACAAGCTGGATCGCGCCCGGCCGCTGTGGGAGATGTGGGTTATCGAGGGCGTCGAGGGCGGCCGGGTCGCGTCGCTGACCAAGATGCATCACGCCATCGTCGACGGAGTCTCGGGCGCGGGCCTGGGTGAGATTCTCTTGGACGTCACGCCGGAACCGCGCCCGCCGCAACAGGAAACGGTGGGATCCCTGGTCGGCAACCGGATTCCGGGCATCGAGCGGCGGGCGGTGGGCGCCCTCATCAACATCGGCGTCAAGACGCCCTTCCGCATCGCCCGGCTGGTCGAGCAGACGGTGCGCCAGCAGATCGCCGCGCTCGGTGTGAGCGGCAGGCCCCCGCGCTATTTCGAAGCGCCCAAAACCCGGTTCAACGCGTCCGTATCGCCGCACCGGCGGATCACCGGCTGCCGCGTCGAACTGGCCCGGGCCAAGGCCGTCAAGGACGCCTACGGTGTCAAGCTCAACGATGTCGTGCTGGCGCTCGTGGCCGGCGCCGCCCGCGAATACCTGCAGAAGCGGGGCGAGCTGCCCGCCAAACCGCTGATCGCCCAGATCCCCGTCTCCACCCGCACCGACGAGAACAAGGACGACGTCGGCAACCAGGTGAGCTCGATGACCGTGTCGTTGGCCACCAACATCGAGGATCCCGCCGAACGGCTGCGGGCCATCCACCAGAGCACCCAGAACGCGAAGCTGATGGCCAAGGCGTTGTCGGCGCACCAGATCATGGGGCTGACCGAGACGACGCCGCCTGGCCTGCTCCAGCTGGCCGCCCGGGCCTACACCGCCAGCGGGCTGTCGCGAAACCTGGCCCCCATCAACCTCGTTGTGTCCAACGTGCCGGGACCGCCGTTCCCCCTGTACATGGCCGGCGCCAAGCTGGATTCCCTGGTGCCGCTAGGGCCGCCCGTCATGGACGTCGCCCTGAACATCACCTGCTTCTCCTACACCGACTATCTGGACTTCGGCTTCGTGACCACGCCCGAGGTGGCCAACGACATCGACGACATGGCCGACCGCATCGAGTCGGCGCTCACCGAACTGGAGAAGGCCGCCGCGGGGGTGTGAGGCGGGGGATCATCGACTGCTCGTCGAGCGTCACGCCAGTGTGACTGCCGACAGCGAGTGTCGCGCTAGCGTGACGCGCGTGTGGCCAACGCGGCTCGTACCCGGGCGATGATGTCGGCGGGGCGATCCCCCACCACCACTCGAATGACGAGCCAGCCCATTCGCTCGAGCGTCTCGCGCCGCCTGATGTCCCACGTGTACTGCCATCGATCCCGTCGATGTTGCTCGCCGTCGTACTCGGCCGCGACCTTGAAATCCTCCCAGCCCATGTCGAGGTAGTACGTTTGGTCGCCGAACTCGTCACTGACCGCAATCTGCGTTTGCGGGCGGGGCAGCCCCGCTCGGATCAGCACCAGCCGCACCCAGGTTTCCTTCGGCGACTGTGCGCCGGCGTCCGCGAGATCGATTGCATCGCGCGCCGATTGAATGCCCCGTCGACCCGGATACCGTTCAGCGAGCATCTGACACTCGGCCACCTTGCAGTCGGTCGCGCGCAGCAAGTCGTCGATCACGGCCACAGCGTCGTTCACCGGATGCCAGCACCCCAGGTCGACGGCAGTACGGGCCGGCGTCGTCACGGGAACACCGTCGATCAGCGTGAATTCTTCCTCTCTGAGGGGACCACTGTGAACCCGTAGTCCCGGCAACGGGTTTCTGTTGCTATGGAGAATCTCGAGCGGTGCCGTGGCGTCCACCCACCGGGCGCCAAGAACGGCGGCGGCCGACAGCCCCGCGATAATCCCTCGCCGACGCGACCACAGCCATGCCGCGCGGGCTCGGATGAGGGGAGTGAGTTCGGCGCCAGGATCGACATACACATCGCGGAACAACTTCCGGTAGTGCGTGCGCAAAGCGCTCTTGACGACTTCTCCATTCGAGACCGCCTCACTGCCAATGAAGGGCTCCACCATCGCGGCAGCGTCGCACACACCTCGACGAACGTCAGGTCACTGCGGCCCGGCTATCCACAGCCAGCCACGCTAGCGTGACGCTCGCGCTCGAAGGCCACGCTGGCGTGACGCTCGGCGCGATGGCACTGGGCGGGGCTCGCCGCCGTCGGCCCTAGTCGCGATTGGGCGGGTTCGTCGCGTACACCCACGACAAGAATCGGGCGACGGCCTCCGCGGACCGATGCGCTCGCGGGGAGCTGAAGATGTCGAAAGCGTGTTGCGCGTTGGGCAATCCGGCATAGGCGACCGGGGACTTCGACACCGCGCGCAGTTCCTCGATGAACTCCTGGGCCTCGCCGACGGGAATCAGCGAATCGTCGCAGCCGTGCAGAACGAAGAACGGCGGCGCGTCGGCCCGCAGCCGCCGGATCGGCGAGGCATCGACGTAGACGTCGCGGTGTGAGTCGTAATCCCGCTTCACCACGAACTTTTCGAGCAGGGAGACGAATTCGGGCCGCCCCTCACCCTCGGTGGAGAACCAGTCGTAGCGGCCGTAGATCGGGACGGCGGCCGCCACCGACGTGTCGGCGTCTTCGAAGCCCGGCTGGAACTTGGGGTCGTTGGGGGTCAGCGCCGCCAGCGCGCACAGGTGCCCGCCCGCGGATCCACCGGTGACCGCGACGAAGTCGGGGTCACCGCCGTAGTCGGCGATGTTCTCCTTGACCCACGCCAGCGCCCGTTTGACGTCGACGATGTGGTCGGGCCAGGTGTGGCGGGGGGAGACGCGGTAGCCGATGGACACACATACCCAGCCGCGGGCGGCCAGGTGGCTCATCAGCGGGTAGGCCTGCGGCCGGCGCATCCCGATCATCCACGCGCCGCCCGGAACCTGCAGCAGCACGGGCGCCTTCGCGTCGCGCGGGAGGTCGCGTCGGCGCCAGATGTCGGCGAGATTGGCGCGGCCGTTCGGGCCGTAGGACACCACGTTCGTCTTCTCGACGTACCGCCGGCGCGCCACGGTGTTGCCCAGCGGCAGGCTGCGCCGCCCGCTGCGCGTCGGCTTGGCGTGTGGCAGCTTGGCCAGCGCCTCCTCGTAGTCGTGGCCGAGCTGCTCGCGCAGGCCCGCCTCCAGCACCGGGCCCGGGGTCGTGACGCCGCGGTAGCGGATCACCCCCAGGATGGCCCACGACGCGGCCGTCATGGCCAGCGCCGCCTTGCCCCGTCGTCCCGCGAAATGGCCGCGCCGCGCGCGCCGCAGCGCGTCCACCAAGGAGACGGTGAAGTAAACGCCCGGCACCTCCGACGTCGGCCAGCCGAACCAGAAGACCAACACGGTGCTGTAACCCTTGCGAGCCAACGGCCGTAATCCGTTGGCGGCGTTGGCCAATTCCAGCGCGGCGCGCGCCAGCGGCCGGGGGCGGACCAGGCGGCGCATCACCCGTTGACCCGGGACTGCAGTTCGTTGCGCAAAATCTTGCCGGTGCTGCCGCGGGGGAGTTCGTCGAGAACGGTGATGTCGCGAGGCACCTTGTAGTTGGCCAGGTTTTCCCGGACGTGTTGTTTGAGGGTCTCGGGCGTGGCTTGGGCGCCGGCGCTCAGCACGACGAACGCCGCCAGGCGCTGCCCGTACTGCTCGTCGTCGACGCCGATCACCGCGGCCTCGACCACGTCGTGGTGTGCCGCCAGGATCTTCTCCACCTCGATCGGGTAGACGTTCTCGCCGCCGGAAACGATCATCTCGTCGTCGCGGCCCACCACGAACAGGCGGCCGGCCTCGTCCAGATAACCGACGTCGCCCGACGACATGAACCCGGCGTGGAAATCCTTGGTAGTGCCGGAGGTGTAGCCCTCGAACTGGGTGTCGTTGCGGACGTAGATGGTGCCGACCTCACCGGTGGGCAGCTCGTTGAAATCGCCGTCCAGGATCCGGATTTCGGTCCCGCCCGCCGGCCGGCCCGCGGTGTCGGGCGCCGCGCGCAGGTCTTCCGGGGTGGCGGTGGCGATCATGCCGGCCTCGGTGGCGTTGTAGTTGTTGTAGATCACGTCGCCGAACTCGTCCATGAAAGCGGTGACGACGTCGGGACGCATCCGCGAGCCGGAGGCCGCGGCGAACCGCAATGACTTGCAGCTGTAGCGCTTTCGCACCTCGGGCGGCAGCTCCATGATGCGGTCGAACATCACCGGAACCACCGCCAGGCCGGTCGCCTGGTGCCGGTCGATCAGGTCCAGCGTCGCCTCCGGGTCGAACTTGCGCCGGGTCACCACGGTGCACGCCATCGACGCCGCGAAGATCAACTGCGAAAAGCCCCAGGCGTGGAACATCGGCGCCACGACCACGACGGTCTCCTCGGCCCGCCACGGCGTGCGGTCCAGGATGGCCTTCAGCGTGCCGATGCCGGCGCTGCCCCCAGTTTGGTTCGCGCCCTTCGGCGTTCCGGTGGTGCCGGAGGTGAGCAGGATCATCCGGCCCTTGCGGTCGCCGCGCCGAGGCTGTTGCCCGGCGTGACCGGTGATGAGCTTTTCCACCGTCAGTTCATGCTGCCCACCGGTCCACGCCACGATGCGGGTGGCCTCGGGTTTGTCGGCCAGCGCTCGATCCACCGTCTCGGTGAACTCTTCGTCGTAGATGACGGCGTCGACGCCTTCGCGGTTGACCACCTCGGCGAGCGCGGGGCCGGCGAACGACGTGTTCAGCAGCACGACGTCGGAGCCGAGCCGGTTGACGGCCACCACGGACTCGACGAAGCCGCGGTGGTTGCGGCACATGATTCCGACGACCTTGGGTTGGCCGGCGGGCAGGTCCTGCAGCGCCGCGGCGAGGGCGTTGATGCGCTCGTCGAGCTGCCGCCAGGTCAGCGTGCCGAGTTCGTCGATCAGGCCCGGCCGGTCCGGGCAGCGTTGCGCCGCACTGGCGAAGCCCACCGTCATTCCCAGTCCCTCACGGCGCATGGCCGAGGCGATCTTCAGGTAGCGGTCGGGTCGCATCGGCGCGATCATGCCGGCGCGGCGCAGTGTGGAGATGACGCCGAGGGCGTCGCTGATCGGACCCAGAGGAGAAGCCACGGGTCAGCCCAGGATCGGGAAGCGTCGCTTGGCGGCCAGGTCCTTGAGGGCCCGCTGCATCACCGACCGCACGTACTCGTCGACCTCGTCGACGTCCGGGTCGTCACCGAACCGTGCGGCGATGTCGATCGGCTCGAGCACCTGGGTCACGATCTTGGTGGGCAGCGGCAGGTTGGGCGGGATCACCGCGCTGAAGCCGAACGGGAAGCCGAACGACAGCGGCAGGATGGCGCTGCGCAACAGCCGCTTGATGCCGAGCCGCTCGGCCAACCAGGTGCCGCGCGACAGGTAGAGCTGCGTCTCCTGTCCACCGATGGACACCGCGGGCACGATGGGAACGCCGGCCTCGATCGCCGTCCTGACGTATCCCTTGCGGCCGTCGAAGTCGATGACGTTCTCCGAGAGCGTGGGCCGGTACGCGTCGTAGTCCCCGCCCGGGAAGACGATCACCACCCCACCGGACCGCAGGGCCTGGGCCGCGTTCTCCCGGTTGGCCCGGATGTATCCGGTGCGCCGGAAGAACTCCCCGGTGGGGCCGGTCATCAGGATGTCGTGGCTCAGCGTGTAGACCGGACGGTCGTAGCCGAACTTCTCGTAGAAGTGGACGGTGAAGATCGGGACGTCCATCGGGAACATGCCGCCCGAATGGTTTCCGACGACCAGCGCACCGCCGGGCGGGAACGACCCCAGGCCGTGCACCTCCGAGCGGAAGTAGGTCTTCAGGACCGGGCGCATCACGCCCATCAGACGCTGGGTCAAGACGGGGTCGAATTTGCCGATGTCGCCAACATCGGGGTGATCGTCGTCGGTCACGTTCCTCCCTTGACGCTCCCGCGAGGCTGCCTCGGGTCTGAAGAGCCGCGTCGAATTCCTCGATGGTAGCGACCGGGGTGCGCCGGCCGTCATAGTGTTTCTCTTTGCCCCTTCTGGGGATATGGTGCGGGCGGCGCGTGGGCGCTATTGTTACGTCGCCTTCAGTGAAATCTGTCAGAAACGGGAACCCGATGGACGTTGCCGGTCTGTCCCCAGAGCGCAGCGCCCGCTCGGGTGGGGCACGCAGGATTAGCTCCCGTGACCATCGTGGCCGCCGGCCCCACGCCAGCGTGGCCCGTCCCGAATCGCAGGCATCCGCGCCGTCGGTACCGGCCGCCGACCGACCGGCCGGAGACGCCGGTCCGGCCGCCCCCGACGCGGCCGACCAACGCCAGGCCGACTACTTCGTGCGGGTGCTCTCCCAGAACCGCAGGCTCATCGAGCAGCGGCTCGACGACTACCAGAAGGCGATCGTGACCGCGCAAGCGGGCGGCGACGTGGATGCCGTCTGCAACCTTCGGCGCATGGCGCGGATCGAGGAACAGGATCGCGACGATCTCGACGGCATGCTCGAGCGGTTGCGCAGCCGCTTCGCCCGCCGGGCGCAGGCCGAGCAGGCCCTTTCCCCGCGCCACCGCCCCGCCGTCCGGTAGCAATTCGCTTACCGCGCAGCGGTTTACGTCGCCCGAGACGCCCGCCGACGGGCTGAGCCTTCCGAATCGGCCACGCCCGCACCGCGGTGCCGATACATTTGACGGGCCAACTGGTTTCCTCCCACACCGAACGAGGCCGCCATGGGATTCATGAGCCCTGACCTTCCTGACGTCGATCGCAACACCTGGCCCACACTGCCCCGGGCCACCCGACTGCAGGTCGTGACGCGGCATTGGGCGGAACACGGCTTCGGGACACCGTATGCCGTGTATCTGCTGTACCTGATCAAGATCGCCCTGTACATCGCCGTCCCCGCCGCGATCATCTCGCTGACCCCGGGCCTCGGCGGGCTCGGCCGCATCGCCGACTGGTGGACGCAGCCGATCGTCTACCAGAAGGTCATCGTCTTCACGCTGCTGTTCGAAGTGGTGGGCCTGGGTTGTGGGTCCGGCCCGCTGACTGGGCGGTTCATGCCGCCCATCGGCGGAATCTTGTACTGGCTGCGGCCCAACACGATTCGGTTACCCCCGTGGCCTGCAAAGGTGCCGTTCACCGCCGGTGACAGCCGCACCGTCGTCGATGTTGCGCTGTACGCAATCGTTTTGGCCGGCGGGGTGTGGGCGCTGCTGTCGCCCGGCCACGGCGGGCCGGTCACCGCGGCCGGCGACGTTGGCCTGATCGACCCCGTCCACGTCATCCCGACGATCATCGCGCTGGCGGTGCTGGGCCTGCGCGACAAGACGATTTTCCTGGCCGCGCGTGGCGAGCACTACTGGCTCAAGCTGTTCGTGTTCTTCTTCCCGTTTACCGATCAGATCGCGGCATACAAGCTCATCATGCTGTTGTTGTGGTGGGGCGCCGCAACATCCAAGCTCAACCACCACTTCCCGTATGTGGTGTCGGTGATGACGAGCAATAATGCGCTGCTGCGGCCCAAACTGTTCAGCCCGATCAAGCACATGCTGTACCGCGACCACATCAACGATCTGCGTCCGACCTGGTTGCCGAAGATGATGGCCCACGTCGGCGGCACCACAGCCGAATTCGTGGTTCCGACGGTGCTGGTGTTCTTCGCCGCCGATCACCCGTGGCGGTGGTTCCTGATCGGATTTATGGTGATCTTCCACCTCAACATCATTTCCAACCTCCCGATGGGAGTTCCGTTGGAGTGGAACGTCTTCTTCATCTTCTCGCTTTTCTTTCTGTTCGGGCACTACGCGTCGATCCAGGCCACCGACCTGCGTTCGCCGCTGCTGTGGGCCCTCATCATCGCCGCGCTGGCAATCGTGATCGCGGGAAACATGTTCCCCCAAAAGATTTCGTTCCTCCCCGCGATGAGGTATTACGCCGGCAACTGGGCCTCCAGCGTGTGGTGCTTCCGCACCGGCGCGGAGGAGAGGATCGAGGCCGAGATCGTCAAGAGCTCCGCCCTCGTCGTCAACCAGCTGGCCCGGCTCTACGACCCCGAGACCGCGGAGATCATGGCGGACAAGACCGCCGCCTTCCGGGCCATGCACTTGCACGGCCGCGCGCTCAACGCCCTGGTGCCTCGCGCCCTGGGGGGAGAGGCCGGCGAAGCCAATTACAAGATCCGCGAGGGCGAAATCGTCGCGGGGCCGCTCGTCGGCTGGAACTTCGGAGAGGGCCATCTGCATAACGAGCAGCTGCTCGAAGCCGTGCAGCGCCGTTGCCACTTCGAGGACGGCGACGTGCGGGTGATCGTGCTTGAGGGACAGCCCATCCACATCCAGAAGCAGTGGTACCGCATCTTCGACGGCAAGGCTGGACTGATCGAGGAAGGCTATGTCAACGTCGAGGACATGCTCGCCCGCCAGCCGTGGCCGGAGCCCGGTGACGAGTTGCCCGTGCATGTGACAGATCGGCGCAACGCCCCATGACCCGAGCAGTCGTCGTAGGCGCCGGCCCGAACGGCATGGCCGCGGCGATCCACCTCGCTCGGCACGGCGTCGACGTCCAGGTGCTCGAGGCGCGCGACACCGTGGGCGGGGGAGCCCGCTCGGGCGAACTGACGAGGCCCGGCGTCATCCACGACCACTGCTCGGCGTTTCACCCGCTGGGCGTCGGTTCGCCGTTGTGGAAGGAAATCGACCTGCAGCGCTACGGGCTGCGGTGGAAGTGGCCGGAGATCGACTGCGCCCACCCGCTCGACGACGGCAGCGCCGGCGTGCTGCATCACTCGATCGACGAGACGGTGGCCCGCATGGGACCCGACGGCAGCCGCTGGAGGCGGGCGATCGGCGACCTGGCGGCGGGGTTCGACGAGCTGGCCGAGGATCTCATGGGCCCGGTGCTGGGCATCCCGCGTCACCCGCTTCGCCTGGTCGGCTTCGGACCACGCGCGCTGCTGCCGGCCACGACCATGGCCCGCTGGTTTCGCACCGAGCAGGCGCGCGCGTTGTTCGGCGGCGCCGCGGCCCACGTCTTCACCCGGCTGGACCGCCCGCTGACCGCGTCGCTGGGGCTGATGATCCTGGCCAGCGGGCACCGCTACGGCTGGCCCGTCGCCGAAGGGGGGTCCGGGTCGATCAGCCGGGCGCTGGCGGCCGCCCTCGAGGAACACGGCGGCTCGGTGGCCACCGGGGTGACCGTCGCGAGCCGCAAGGACATTCCCGATGCCGACATCGTGATGCTCGACCTCAGCCCGGCGGCGGCGCTGGGCATCTACGGCGACGCCATGCCGCGCCGGATTCGGCGGTCGTACCAGCGCTACCGCGAGGGCTCGTCGGCGTTCAAGGTCGACTTCGCCATCGAGGGCGACATCCCGTGGACGAACCCCGACTGCGCCCGGGCCGGCACCGTGCACCTCGGCGGCACGTTCGCCGAGACGGCGGACACCGAACGCCAACGCGCACAGGGCAGGATGGTCGACCGTCCCTTCGTGCTGGTCGGCCAGCAATACCGGGCCGACCCGTCCCGCTCGGCGGGCAACGTCAACCCGATCTGGGCGTACGCGCACGTGCCGTTCGGCTATGACGGCGACGCCACCGCCGCCGTGGTCGCCCAGATCGAGCGGTTCGCCCCCGGCTTTCGCGACCGCGTCCTGGCGACGGTCAGCAAGGGGACCGCCGAACTGCAGGCCTACAACGCCAATTTCATCGGCGGCGACATCATCGGCGGGGCCAACGACGGGCTCCAGGTCATCTTCCGCCCGCGCATCGCCGTCGACCCCTACGCGATCGGGGTGCCGGGCGTCTACCTGTGTTCGCAGTCCACCCCGCCGGGCGCCGGCATCCACGGCCTGTGCGGCTATCACGCCGCCGAGTCGGCGCTGAGGTGGCTGCGGAAGACGCGCCGCGACTGACGTCACATAGTCCGCGGGAACCGGGGCGGCAACGCCCATGTTGCTCATCTAGGCTGACCAGGAGCGCGTATTCAGCCGACAGACATCAGAAGACAGGGAGAGATCAGTGACGGTCCGAGTAGGTATCAACGGCTTCGGTCGAATCGGACGCAACTTCTACCGGGCCCTGCTGGCCCAGCAGGAGCAGGGCACCGCCGACCTCGAGGTGATCGCGGTCAACGACATCACCGACAACCACACACTGGCGCACCTGCTCAAATTCGACTCGATCCTGGGCCGGCTGCCTTACGACGTCAGCCTGGAAGGCCAGGACACCATCGTTGTGGGCCCGCACAAGATCAAGGCGCTCGAGGTCCGCGAGGGCCCGGCGGCGTTGCCGTGGGGCGAGCTGGGTGTCGACGTCGTCGTGGAGTCCACCGGGCTGTTCACCAACGCGGCCAAGGCCAAGGGCCACCTGGACGCCGGCGCCAAGAAGGTGATCATCTCCGCGCCGGCCACCGACGAGGACATCACCATCGTGCTGGGCGTCAACGACGACAAGTACGACGGCAGCCAGAACATCATCTCCAACGCCTCCTGCACGACGAACTGCCTGGCCCCGGTCACCAAGGTGCTGCAGGACGAGTTCGGCATCGTCAAGGGCCTGATGACCACCATCCACGCCTACACCCAGGACCAGAACCTGCAGGACGGACCGCACAAGGACCTGCGCCGGGCGCGCGCCGCCGCGCTGAACATCGTGCCGACCTCGACCGGCGCCGCCAAGGCCATCGGGCTGGTGATGCCCGAGCTCAAGGGCAAGTTGGACGGCTATGCGCTGCGGGTGCCGATTCCCACCGGCTCGGTGACCGACCTGACCGTCGAGCTGGCCAAGTCGGCCAGCGCCGAGGAGATCAACGCGGTATTCAAGGCCGCCGCCGAGGGCAGGCTGAAGGGCATCCTGAAGTACTACGACGCCCCGATCGTCTCCAGTGACATCGTCACCGATCCGCACAGCTCGATCTTCGACTCCGGCCTGACCAAGGTGATCGACAACCAGGCCAAGGTGGTGTCCTGGTACGACAACGAGTGGGGCTATTCCAACCGCCTCATCGACCTCGTCGCGCTGGTCGGCAAGTCGCTGTAGTCGTGGCCGTTCCGAACCTCTCAGACCTTCTGGCCGAAGGGGTTTCGGGTCGTGGCGTGCTGGTGCGCTCCGACCTGAACGTCCCGCTCGACGAGGAGGGTGCGATCACCGACCCGGGCCGGATCACCGCGTCGGTGCCGACGTTGCAGGCGCTGGTCGACGCGGGGGCCAAGGTGGTGGTCACCGCGCACCTCGGACGGCCGAAGAACGGGCCCGACCCGAAGTTGTCGCTGGCACCGGTCGCCGCGGCCCTCGGTGAGCAGCTCGGCCGGCACGTGCAGCTGGCCGGTGACGTCGTCGGCGGCGACGCGCTGGCCCGGGCCGAGGGACTCACGGACGGTGACGTCCTGCTGCTGGAGAACATCCGCTTCGATCCGCGCGAAACCAGCAAGGACGACGGGGAGCGACTCGCGCTCGCCCGTGAACTCGCCGAATTGGTCTCGCCCGGAGGCGCTTTCGTCTCCGACGGCTTCGGGGTGGTACACCGCAAGCAGGCCTCGGTGTACGACGTGGCCACGCTGCTGCCGCACTACGCGGGCAAGCTGGTGGCCGAGGAGATCGCGGTCTTGGAGCAGCTGACCAACTCCACCGAGCGGCCCTACGCCGTGGTGCTCGGCGGGTCGAAGGTGTCCGACAAGCTCGGCGTCATCGAATCGCTGGCGACCAAGGCGGACAGCATCGTGATCGGCGGCGGGATGTGCTTCACTTTCCTTGCCGCACAGGGATATTCGGTGGGCAAGTCGCTGCTCGAAGAAGAGATGGTGGACACCTGCCGCAACCTGCTGGAGACCTACGCCGACGTGTTGCGGCTGCCCGGCGACATCGTCGTGACCGAGAAGTTCGCCGCCGATTCCCCGCCACAGTTCGTGGCCGCCAACGCGATTCCCGACGAGCTGATCGGCTTGGACATCGGCCCGGGGTCGGTGAAACGGTTCGCCGCGTTGCTGTCGAACGCCAGGACCATTTTCTGGAACGGCCCGATGGGCGTGTTCGAGTTCCCGGCGTACGCCGCCGGCACCCGGGGCATCGCCGAGGCGATCGTCACGGCGACCGGGAAAGGGGCGTTCAGCGTTGTCGGTGGTGGTGACTCCGCCGCCGCGGTCCGCGCGCTGAAGATCCCGGAGGACGCCTTTTCGCACATCTCCACCGGCGGGGGCGCGTCCCTGGAATACCTTGAGGGCAAAGCGCTGCCCGGCATCGAAGTGCTCGGTCAGCCGCAGCCAAGTGGAGGGGACGCGTGAGCCGCAAGCCGCTGATCGCCGGCAACTGGAAGATGAACCTCAACCACTTCGAGGCGATCGCGTTGGTGCAGAAGATCGCGTTCGCGCTGCCCGACAAGTACTACGACAAGGTCGACGTCACCGTCTTGCCGCCCTTCACCGACCTGCGCAGCGTGCAGACCCTGGTCGACGGGGACAAGCTGCGGCTGACCTACGGCGGCCAGGACCTGTCCCAGCACGACTCGGGCGCCTACACCGGTGACATCAGCGGGGCGTTTCTGGCCAAGCTGGGCTGCAGCTTCGTCGTGGTCGGCCACTCCGAGCGGCGCACCTACCACAACGAGGACGACGCGCTGGTGGCCGCCAAGGCGGCCGCGGCGCTCAAGCACGAGCTGACCCCGATCGTGTGCATCGGCGAGCACCTGGACGTCCGCGAGGCCGGCGGCCACGTCGCTCACTGCGAGGAGCAGCTGCGCGGCTCGCTGGCCGGGCTGTCGGCCGAGCAGATCGGCTCGGTCGTCATCGCCTACGAGCCCGTGTGGGCGATTGGCACCGGCCGGGTGGCCAGCGCCGCCGACGCCCAGGAGGTGTGCGCCGCGATCCGTACGGAGTTGGCCTCGCTGGCCTCGCCGCAGGTCGCCGACGCCGTGCGGGTGCTCTACGGCGGCTCGGTGAACGCCAAGAACATCGGCGACCTCATCGCCCGCGACGACATCGACGGCGCGCTGGTCGGCGGGGCCTCGCTGGATGGCGAGCAGTTCGCGACGCTGGCCGCGATCGCCGCCGGCGGGCCGCTTCCCTAGGGCCGCCTCAGCCGCGGCGGGAGTCGACGCGGAGATGTGCGGTAAGCACGATGTCGTCGTAGGCGGATCGGAGCGGGTGATCGTCTCGCCGTGACAGTGCCGGGAATTCGCTCACGATCTGCCGCGCCAGCGGCCGCAACTTGACGTTGTTCTCCTGGGACCGCCACTGCAGCAACGTGAACGCCGTCGGCTCGGTGATGCCGTAGACAACCATCAACATCCCCTTGGCCTGTTCGATGACTGCGCGGTTCTTGCTGAACTTCTGCACCTCGACGTCGATGGCTTGCCGTAGTTCGACGCCCGAGGGCGTCACGTCGAGGTAGAAACCCTCCGTACCAACCACGTTGCGCGCCGTGTCGAAGATCTGGTTGGCGACCACGACCACGTGGTGGATGTCGCCGTACGTGTCGACGATGCGATGCCGGGTGCTGAATGAGCCATGGTTGCGCCGGATGTCATCGAGGGTCGCCGCGATCTCGTTGCGGTCGTCGGGATGCTTGTGCGCAAGCACCAGCTCGGTTGTCGGCGTCACGCTGCCCGGTTCGTAGCCGTGCAGCTGCTGCACCTGCTCGGACCACTCCCAGCGCTCGCCCTCGAAATAGAAGCGGAACGCGCCCATCCGTTGCGGGGAACCACCCGCCAACGCCTGAAAAACCGCATCCTCGTTCAGCTCGCCGGATTCCGTCGTCATCGCCACTCCCGGTGTTTGGCATGTGGCAAAGATGCGGTGGGTGGACAGCGGCCGTTGCGATGTGCCACTGCGAGAATCCGGCCCTGCACCCGGCGACCGGGACTTTCTGTGACTGATCTTCACACTAAAGCGGCCTGACGGCAAGAGCGATTGGTGGTGACGGCGGCGGGCCGTCTGCCGCCCGGTATGCTGCCTGTCATGGAGTTGGCCCTGCAGATCACCCTGGTGGTCACCAGCGTGCTGGTGGTGTTGCTGGTGCTGCTGCACCGCGCCAAGGGTGGCGGCCTGTCGACCTTGTTCGGCGGCGGTGTGCAGTCCAGCCTTTCCGGCTCGACGGTGGTGGAGAAGAACCTGGACCGGTTGACGCTGTTCATCACCGGCATCTGGCTGGTGTCCATCATCGGGGTCGCCCTGTTGATCAAGTACCGGTGACCCGTCGGCGGGCGGACCACGTGATCCGCACCGATACTGGGACACATGGTTGACGTTTCCGACATCGCGCTCGAACCGATCGGCGCCGTGCAACGTACGCTGGTCGGCCGCGAGGCGACCGAGCCGATGCGCGCCGACATCAGGCTCCTGGGCGCCATCCTCGGCGACACCGTGCGTGAGCAGAACGGGAACGAGGTCTTCGACCTCGTGGAACGGGCCCGGGTCGAATCGTTTCGGGTGCGCCGCTCCGAGATCGACCGGGCCGAGCTGGCCCGGATGTTCGACGGCATCGACATTCACCAAGCGATCCCCGTCATCCGCGCGTTCAGCCACTTCGCGCTGCTGGCCAACGTGGCCGAGGACATCCACCGCGAGCGCCGCCGCGCCATCCACGTCGCCGCAGGCGAGCCGCCGCAGGACAGCAGCCTAGCCGCGACGTACGCGAAACTCGATGGCGCCGAACTCGATTCGGCCACGGTCGCCGACGCGCTGCGCGGGGCCCTGATATCCCCGGTGATCACCGCCCACCCCACCGAAACCCGGCGGCGCACCGTCTTCGTCACCCAGCACCGGATCACCCAGCTGATGCGGTTGCACGCGGAGGGGCACACCGAAACAGATGACGGCCGCGACATCGAGCGAGAGTTGCGCCGCCAGGTGCTCACCCTGTGGCAGACCGCGCTGATCCGGTTATCGCGGCTGCAGATCACCGACGAGATCGAGGTCGGATTGCGCTACTACGCCGCCGCGTTCTTCCAGGTCAT
Organism: Mycobacterium paraffinicum; assembly: GCF_001907675.1. Lineage (GTDB taxonomy): Bacteria > Actinomycetota > Actinomycetes > Mycobacteriales > Mycobacteriaceae > Mycobacterium > Mycobacterium paraffinicum_A. The sequence goes on along the minus strand of NZ_MPNT01000004.1, from coordinate 189,370 downwards.
CCCGCAGGTCAACGCGGAGGTCCGAGACGCCCTGCGGAAGCGCTGGCCCGACACCGATCTGCTGGCCGCGCCGATCCTGCGGCCCGGTTCCTGGATCGGCGGTGACCGCGACGGCAACCCGAACGTGACGGGTGAGGTGGTCCGACAGGCCACCGGCAGCGCCGCGTTCACCGCGCTGTCCCACTACCTGGAGGAACTCACCGCCCTCGAGCAGGACCTGTCGATGTCGGCGCGGCTCGTCCCCGTCACCCCCGCGCTGGCCGAACTGGCCGAGGGCTGCGCCGAATCGGCCCGCGCCGACGAGCCGTACCGGCGGGCGGTGCGGGTCATCCGGGCCCGGCTCACCGCCACGGGGGCCGAGATCCTGGACCGCCAACCCCAGCACGAACTGGACCTCGGCCTGGCACCGTATTCCACGCCGGCCGAACTGCAGGCGGACCTCGACACGATCGACGCGTCGCTGCGCGCCCACGGTAGCGCGCTGCTGGCCGAGGACCGTCTGGCCCTGCTGCGAGAAGGCGTGAGCGTCTTCGGGTTTCACTTGAGTGGCCTCGATTTGCGGCAGAACTCCGACGTGCACGAAGAGGTGGTGGGGGAGCTGCTGGCGTGGGCCGGGGTGCATCCGGACTACGTCTCGCTGCCCGAGGACGAGCGCGTCACGCTGCTGGCGGACGAACTGGGCACCCGCCGTCCACTGGTCGGTGACCGCGCGCAGCTGTCCGACCTGGCGCGCAAGGAGCTCGAGGTCATCGGCGCCGCGACGCACGCCGCCGGGCGCTACGGCCCGGCGGCCGTCCCGAACTACGTCATCTCGATGTGCCGCTCGGTGTCCGACGTCTTGGAGGTGGCGATCCTGCTGAAAGAGGCTGGGCTGCTGGACGCTTCCGGGCCGGAACCGTACTGTCCGGTGGCCATCTCGCCGCTCTTCGAGACGATCGACGATCTGCACAACGGGGCGGACATCCTGCATTCGATGCTGGAGCTTCCGCTGTACCGGGCGGTCGTCGACGCCCAGGGCGGTTGCCAGGAGGTGATGCTCGGCTATTCCGATTCGAACAAGGACGGCGGTTACCTGGCCTCCAGCTGGGCGGTCTACCGCGCCGAGCTGGCTTTGGTCGAGGTGGCCCGCAAAGCGGGAATCCGCTTGCGGCTCTTCCACGGTCGCGGCGGCACCGTGGGCCGCGGCGGCGGGCCCAGCTATCAGGCCATCCTGGCGCAGCCCCCGGGCGCGGTGAACGGCTCGCTGCGGCTCACCGAGCAGGGCGAGGTGATCGCCGCCAAGTACGCCGAACCGCAGGCGGCGCGGCGCAACCTGGAGAGCTTGGTCGCGGCCACGCTGGAGTCGACGCTGCTCGACGTCGAGGGCCTGGGCGACGCTGCGGAGCCGGCCTACGCGGTGCTCGACGAAGTGGCCACCCTGGCGCAACGCGCCTACGCCGAATTGGTACACGACACACCGGGTTTCGTCGAGTACTTCATGGCCTCCACCCCGGTCAGCGAGATCGGTTCGCTGAACATCGGCAGCCGCCCGACGTCGCGCAAACCCACCTCGTCGATCTCGGATCTGCGCGCCATCCCGTGGGTGCTGGCCTGGAGCCAGTCGCGGGTCATGCTCCCGGGGTGGTACGGCACCGGGTCCGCGTTCGAGCAGTGGATCGCGGCGGGCCCGGAGAGCGAAGACGAGCGGGTGGCGATCCTGCACGAGCTCTACGAGCGGTGGCCGTTCTTCCGCAGCGTGTTGTCCAACATGGCGCAGGTGCTGGCCAAGAGCGACCTCGGCCTGGCGGCCCGGTACGCGGAGCTGGTCGACGATGAGGAACTGCGGCACCGGGTTTTCGACAAGATCGTCGACGAGCACCGGCGAACCATCGCGATGCACAAGCTCATCACAGGCCAGGACGACCTGCTCGCCGACAACCCCGCACTGGCGCGTTCGGTGTTCAACCGCTTCCCCTACCTGGAGCCGCTGAACCACCTTCAGGTGGAATTGCTGCGGCGCTACCGCTCCGGCGACGACGACGAGCTGGTGCAGCGCGGCATCCTGCTCACGATGAACGGGTTGGCCAGCGCGTTACGGAACAGTGGGTGACGGGCATTCGTAAGGCATGCCGGACATCGCGTCGCCCGTCACCGCGGCTCAGGTTGCCCAGAACGGCGTCTTCGAACGACTCGCGCGCGTCGGGTACGTCGTCAACGGGATACTGCACCTGATCGTCGGCTACCTCGCCATCCGGGTCGCGTGCGGAGACGGCGGCACCGCCGACCAAACCGGCGCCCTCGCGACGCTGGCGGCCAAGCCGGGCGGCCCGCTCGCGCTCTGGATCGCCACCGCCGCGCTGCTGGCGATGGGCCTGTGGCGGCTCGTCGAATGCTTCCTCGGCCGATCGTGTGACCGCGAGTCGGAGGGCCCGTCGTCGGATGCGTCGTCGCGGTTGAAGGCGTTGGGCCTGGCGGCGGTCTACCTGGCTTTCGCCTATTCCGCGTTCGGCTTCGCCCGCGGCGCGGGCAGGCAGGCGGACCAACAGAATTCGGGCATCAGCGCGCGCCTGATGGAGACGACCGGTGGCACCATCGCGCTGATCGGGTGCGGCGTGGTCATCGTCGCGGTCGGTTGCTACCACATCTACAAGGGAGCCAGCCGAAACTTCGTCGACGACCTCCGCGGCAAGTCCGGTGAGGTGGTGCGCCGGCTCGGCGTGGCCGGGTATGTCGGCAAGGGAATCGTGCTCACGCTGACGGGCGCGTTGGTGATCGTCGCCGCGTGCCGCTCGGAGCCCAAGAAGGCCACCGGCCTCGACGGCGCGTTGAAGACCCTCGGGGCCCAGCACTTCGGGGCGGCGCTGTTGATCGCCGCTGCGATCGCGCTCATCACCTACGGGCTGTACAGCTTCGTGATGGCCCGCTCGACCAAGATGTAGCGCGCCGCTATTCCACCGCGCGGTTTCGCAGCCGGTCCACGACGCCGCGCACCGCGTGCTCGGTCATGGACAGCGGCGTCATCATCACCTCGCCGACTTTGACCATGTCGTCGATCCGCCCGACGATCGCCTCGACGGGCTCGACCAGGACGATCAGGCGCCGCGCCAGATCGTCCAGCCGCGACAGCGTGCCGTCCAGGTGGTCCAGGCCGCTTTCCATGCGCTCGACCGTGGCGTTCAGGGCGGACAGGGAGGTGTTCAGCTCCTTCATCGTCGTGCTCAGGCCGTCCAGGACGTCTTCGACCTGCTCCACCGTCTTGTCGGCGTTCAGCGCAGCCTGGGTGAGGGTCTTGATCCGGCTTCGCTCTTGCCCACCGCGCACGGTTCTGTCTGCCATGCCCGTCATTATCACCCGACCCACCGGGTGAGGGACTAGCTTCGCTGAGCCGGGGGCAGTTTGGCCGCGGCCTCCTCGTCGAGCAGCCACAGCGTGGTTTCCTGGCCGACCGCGCCGGCGGCCGGCACCGAGACCGGCGCGGCGCCGCCGATGGCCGCCGCCACGGCGTCGGCCTTCGAGGCCCCGGACACCATCAGCCAGACCGCACGCGAACGTTGAACCGCGGGCAGCGTCAAGGTGATTCGCTGGGGAGGCGGCTTCGGGGAGTCCTCGACCGGCACCACCATGCGGCTGGTTTCCAGCACGGCCGGGGTGTCCGGAAACAGGGAGTTGATGTGGCCCTCGGGTCCCATGCCCAGCAGGTGCACGTCGAAATTCGGCGCCGGTTGGCCTGGTTCGGCATTGGCCGCCAGCAGCTGTTCGTAGGCCAGCGCCGCGGCGGCGAGATCGGTGCCGAATTCGCCGTCGCTGGCCGGCATGTTGTGCACATGGCTGGACGGGATGTCGATGTGATCGAGCAACGCCGCCCGCGCCTGCTTGTCGTTGCGTTCGTCGTCGTCCTCGGGGACGTAGCGCTCGTCGCCCCAGAACAGGTGCACCTTGGGCCACGCGATCTCGAAGCCCGCCAGCGACTCGAGCAACCCGATGCCGTTGCCGCCGCCGGTCAGCACCACGAGTGCCCGGTCCCGGGCCGCCACCGCGTCGCGGATGCTTTCGGCCAATCGATTGGCCGCGGCCTCAACCAGTGCTTTGCTGTCCGGGAAAACTTCGATGATGGTGCTCACACGTACTGCACTTTCTCAATGCCTTCTAACGCTGTCTGGTAGATCTCATCGGGGTCGAGCCGGCGCAGGTCCTCGGCGAGGCACTCGCCGGTTTCCCTGCGCGCCAAGGGAAGCAGGGCATCGGGTTTGGCGGTGCGGCTCAGTGTTGCCGTCCTGCCCTCCTGGGGCCGGCTCAAGACGATGGTCTCGCTCTTGCGCAGGAGTTCCACCTTGAGCTCGCCGACCGCCCGGCGCACCGGGCCCTCGATGCGGCTGGCTAGCCAGCCGGCGAGAACGTCGAGCGCCGGTTCGGTTTTCAGCCCGGACACCAGCGCCGACTCGATCGGTTCGTGGGGCGGCAGGTCGACCGCGGAGGCGAGCAGCGCCCGCCAGTAAGTGATGCGGGCCCAGGCCAGATCGGTGTCGCCGGCGGTGTACCCGGGCCGCCGGCCCTTGATCGCCGCCAGCGGGTCGGTTCCGTTGGTGGCGTCGGTGATGCGGCGAATCGCCAACTTGCCCAACGGGTCCCGAGCGGGAACGGCCGGGGCGACGTCGGGCCACCACGCCACCACCGGGATATCGGGAAGCAAGAACGGGGTCACGACACTGGCGGCGTGCCCGGCCAGCGCGCCGGACAGGTTGAGGATCACCACCTCGGTGGCGCCGGTGTCGCCGCCCGCCCGCAACTGCGCGTCCAGCCGCGGCTCGTCGGCGTACGGGTCGCCCCGCATCGTCACGATGACCCGGCTGGGATGCTCGTGGCTCGCGTCGTTGGCCGCCTTGAGCGACTCTTCGAGTACGGCGTCGCTGTCCGGCGCGATGATCAGCGTCAGCACCCGGCCCATCGTCACGGCGCCGACCTTCTCCCGCAGTTCCTCGAGCTTCTTGTTGACCGCGGTCGTGGTGGTGTCCGGCATGTCGATGATCATGCGTCCCAACCCTTCTCATCACGCCGTTCCGCATCGTCGCCGGCGCGGATCATGGGCGCCGCCATTCGCGCCCCGTCCGGCGCAGCATCTCGAACGCGGACTCCGGACCCCAGGTGCCCGCCTCGTACGGCTCGGGCTTGCCGTCGGTCGCCCAGTAATCCAGCACGGGATCCAATATCTCCCACGCCAATTCGACCTCTTCGTTGACCGGGAAGAGAGAGGGCTCGCCCAGTAGCACGTCGAGGATCAGCTGTTCGTAGGCCTCCGGTGACTCCTCGGCGAACGCCGAGCCGTAGGAGAAGTCCATGTTGACGTCGCGGACCTCCATCGCGGTTCCCGGCACCTTGGAGCCGAACCGCAGCGTGATGCCCTCGTCGGGCTGCACCCGGATCACCATCGCGTTGGCGCCCAGCTCGTCGGTCATGGTGGCATCGAACGGCAGGTGCGGGGCGCGTTTGAAGACGAGGGCGATCTCGGTGACCCTGCGGCCCAGGCGTTTTCCGGTCCTCAGGTAGAACGGCACGCCGGCCCAGCGGCGGGTGTCCACCTCCAGCGTGATCGCGGCGAACGTCTCGGTGGTGGAGTCCTTGGCGAACCCCTCCTCGTCGAGCAGCCCGACGACCTTCTCGCCGCCCTGCCAGCCGGCGGTGTACTGGCCGCGGCTGGTGGTCTCGTCCAGCGGCTGCGCCAATTGGGTCGCCGACAGCACCTTGATCTTCTCGGTCTGCAATGCCGACGGGTTGAAGCTGACCGGCTCCTCCATCGCGGTGAGCGCCAGCAGCTGCATCAGGTGGTTCTGAATGACGTCGCGGGCGGCCCCGATGCCGTCGTAATAGCCGGCGCGCCCGCCCAATCCGATGTCCTCGGCCATCGTGATCTGCACGTGGTCGACATAGTGCGCGTTCCAGATCGGGTCGAACAACTGGTTGGCGAAGCGCAGCGCCAAGATGTTGCGCACCGTCTCCTTGCCCAGGTAGTGGTCGATGCGAAACACCGCCTCCTCCGGGAAGACGGCGTTGACCGCGTGGTTCAGGGCCTGCGCGCTCTCCAGGTCATGCCCGAACGGTTTCTCGATGACCACCCGGCTCCAGCGGTCGCCCTGCGGGCGGGCCAGCCCGGACTTGTGCAGCTGATCGCACACCACCGGGAAGGACTTCGGCGGGATCGCCAGGTAAAAGGCGTGGTTGCCGCCGGTGCCGCGCTCGGCGTCCAGTTTCTCCAGCGTTTCGGCCAGCCGGCCGAACGACGCGTCGTCGTCGAAAGATCCCGGTACGAACCGGAATCCCTCGGCCAGTCGCTCCCAGTTCTCCTCCCGAAACGGTGTGCGGCAGTGGTCCTTGACCGCCTGGTAGACGACCTTGCGGAAGTCCTGGGTTTCCCAGTCCCGGCGCGCGAATCCCACCAGCGAGAAGCTCGGCGGCAGCAGCCCGCGGTTGGCCAGGTCGTAAATGGCCGGCATCACCTTCTTGCGGGCGAGATCGCCGGTGACGCCGAAGATCACCATGCCGCACGGGCCGGCGATCCTCGGCAGCCGCTTGTCGCGCTTGTCCCGTAACGGGTTATGCCATTGTTCAGCGGTGCGAGCCGGACTCATTTCGAAGCGGAGTCCAGCTGCTTCTGTGTCTCCTCCAGCAGCTCGGTCCACGACTCCACGAACTTCTCCACGCCTTCGTTCTCCAGCACGACGAACACGTCGGTCAGGTCGATCCCGAGCCCGCTGAGCTTGTCGAACACCTCCTGGGCCGCGGACGCGGTGCCCGTCACGGTGTCACCCTTGATCTCACCGTGGTCGGCCACGGCGTCAAGCGTCTTCTCCGGCATGGTGTTGACCGTGTTCGGCGCGACCAGCTCGGTGACGTACAGGGTGTCGGAGTAGTCGGGGTTCTTGACCCCGGTCGACGCCCACAGCGGACGCTGCACGCGGGCCCCGCTGGCCTTGAGCGCCTCGTAGCGATCACCGCCCTCGAAGACTTCCTGATAGGCGGCGTAGGCCAGCCGGGCGTTGGCCACCCCGGCCTGTCCGCGCAGCGCGAGCGCCTCCTGCGAGCCGATCTTCTCCAGGCGCTTGTCCACCTCGGTGTCCACCCGGGACACGAAAAACGAAGCGACGGAATGGATCTTGGACAGGTCGTGTCCCGCCTCGCGGGCCTTCTCCAGGCCGGCCAGGTAGGCGTCCATCACCTGGCGGTGCCGCTCGACGGAGAAGATGAGAGTGACGTTGACCGAGATCCCTTCGGCGAGAACGGCGGTGATGGCCGGAATTCCGGCCTTGGTCGCCGGGATCTTGATGAACAGGTTGGGCCGGTCGACGATCTTCCACAGCTCGACCGCCTGCGCGATGGTCTTGTCGGTTTCGGCGGCCAGGCGCGGGTCGACCTCGATGGAGACCCGTCCGTCGACACCGTCGGAGGCTTCCCACTGCGGCCGCAGCACGTCACACGCGTTGCGCACGTCGTCGGTGGTGACCGTGCGGATCGTGGCGTCCACGTCGGCGCCGCGCGCGGCCAATTCGGAGATCTGGTCGTTGTAGGTGTCGCTGTCGGCCAGCGCCTTCTGGAAGATCGACGGGTTGGTCGTCACTCCCACAACGCTTTTGGTATCGATCAGCTCCTGCAGGTTTCCCGACTGCAACCGCTGGCGCGACAGGTCGTCCAGCCACACGGATACGCCCGCGGCGGACAGCGCCGCGAGGTTAGGGTTCTGAGTCATGTGGATCACCCTTTCTCAGTTGTCCACTACCTGTTCCGCGGCGGCCGCAACGGCTTCTGCGGTGAAACCGAATTCACGGAACAAAGTCTTGTAATCGGCGGATTCGCCGTAGTGCTCGATCGAAACGATGCGGCCGGTGTCGCCGACGAGCTTGTGCCAGGACTGCGCGACGCCCGCCTCGACGGCCACCCGCGCCGACACCGACGGGGGCAGCACGCTGTCGCGATAGTCCTCGGGCTGCGACTCGAACCATTCCACGCACGGCATCGACACCACCCGCGCGACAATGTCCTTGTCGGCCAACAACTTCTGGGCCTCGACCGCGAGCTGGACCTCGGAGCCGGTGGCGATCAGCACGACGTCGGGATCCTCGGCCCCTGCGTCACCCAGGATGTAGCCACCCCGGGTCACGCCGTCGTAGTTCGTGCCCTCGAGGATCGGCACGCCCTGGCGGGTCAGGATTAGCCCGACCGGCCCGCTGCCGTTGCCGCGGGCCAGTATTGTGCGCCAGGCGTACGCGGTCTCGTTGGCGTCGGCCGGGCGCACCACCGACAGGTTGGGGATGGCACGCAGCGCCGCCAGGTGCTCGATGGGCTGGTGTGTCGGGCCGTCCTCGCCCAGCCCGATCGAGTCGTGGGTCCACACGTAGATCGTGTCGATGTCCATCAGCGAGGCCAGGCGCACCGCCGGGCGCATGTAGTCGGAGAACTGCAGGAACGTGCCGCCGTAGGCGCGGGTAGGGCCGTGCAGCACGATGCCGGACAGGATCGCGCCCATCGCGTGCTCGCGGACGCCGAAGTGCAGCGTGCGCCCGTACCAGTCGGCGGTGTAGTCCTTCGTCGAAATAGACGGGGGCCCAAACGATTTGACGTTGTCCATGGTGGTGTTGTTGCTGCCCGCCAGGTCGGCCGAACCGCCCCACAGCTCCGGCAGTTTCGGCCCCACCGCGTTCAGCACCTTGCCGGACGCCGCGCGGGTCGCCAACGGCTTGTCTTCCGTTGTCCAGGTGGGGACGTCGGCGTCCCAGCCGTCGGGCAGCTGCTCGGCGGTCAACCGGTCCAGCAGCGCCTTGCGTTCGGGTTCGCGTTGTGCCCACGCGTCGAACTCCGCCTGCCACTTCTCGTGCGCTTCCTTGCCGCGGTCCACCAGCTTGCGGGTGTGCGCGATCACCTCGTCGCGCACCTCGAAGTCCTTGTCCGGATCGAAGCCGAGGATCTTCTTGACGGCCGCGACCTCCTCGTCCCCGAGGGCCGCGCCGTGCGCCTTACCGGTGTTCATCAGGTTGGGCGCCGGGTAGCCGATGATGGTGCGCAGCTCGATGAACGACGGCCGGTCGGTGACCGCCTTGGCGTTGGCGATGGCCTCCTCGATGCCGACGACGTTCTCGCCGCCCTCCACCCGCTGCACGTGCCAGCCGTAGGCCTCGTAGCGCGCGGCGGTGTCCTCGCACAGCGCGATGTTGGTGTCGTCCTCGATGGAGATCTGGTTGTGGTCGTAGAACACGATCAGGTTGCCGAGCTGCTGCACGGCCGCCAGCGACGACGCCTCGGAGGTCACGCCCTCCTCGATGTCCCCGTCGGAGGCGATCACGAAGATGAAGTGGTCGAAGGGGCTGGTTCCCGGCTCGGCGTCCGGGTCGAACAGGCCCCGCTCGTAGCGCGACGCCATCGCCATCCCGACCGACGATGCCAAGCCCTGGCCGAGCGGACCGGTGGTGATCTCAACGCCCTTGGTGTGCCGGAACTCCGGGTGCCCGGGCGTCTTGGATCCCCAGGTGCGCAACGACTCGATGTCGGACAGCTCTAAGCCGAACCCGCCGAGGTACAGCTGCAAGTACAGCGTCAGGCTGCTGTGCCCGGCCGACAGCACGAACCGGTCGCGACCCAGCCAGTAGGTGTCGCTGGGATCGTGCCGCATCGTGCGCTGGAAGAGCGTGTACGCCAGGGGGGCCAGGCTCATCGCCGTTCCGGGATGTCCGTTGCCGACCTTTTGCACCGCGTCGGCAGCCAGCACCCGAATAGTGTCGACGGCGGCCGAGTCGATCTCGGACCAGTCGTCGGGGAGGTGCGGTTGGGTCAGCGTAGAGATCTCTTCGAGTGTGGTCACAGACTCAGTCCTTGGGGTCATCGAGCTGATCAGTCCCACCCTAGTGCGGGAGGGCCGGCTCTTGCAGTGCTGGATTTGGGGTACCCGCCGCCGGCTGATGTGAAAATTACGCGGTGGCCGTCGACCCGTAACATTCAGTTCGGAAATCTGGGAGAAGTCTGGGTGAATGGACCCTGCGGGCAGGCCGTCACCGGCCCGCGGTCTACCATCGTGCGTAGTAGATGCTGCGCGCTGCTGCGACCCCAAGGAGTTATTGCGTGAGCGTTCGCGGGCGCGTCGCCCCGAGCCAAGTACCGAGCCGAATACAGAGCACGGTGCTGGCGTATTTGGCGCTGACCAAGCCGCGGGTCATCGAGCTGCTGCTGGTGACCGCGATACCCGCCATGCTGCTTGCTCACCGCGGCGTCGTGAACCCGCTGCTGATCCTCAACACGTTGATCGGCGGGATGCTGGCCGCCGGGGGAGCCAACACGCTCAACTGCGTGGCCGACGCGGACATCGACAAGGTGATGAAGCGCACTGCGCGCAGGCCGCTGGCCCGCGCGGCGGTGCCGACCCGAAACGCGTTGGTGCTGGGCCTAGTGCTCAGCGTTGGCTCGTTCTTCTGGTTGTGGTGGACGACGAACCTGCTGTCGGGTCTGCTGGCGGTCGCCACGATCGCCTTCTACGTGTTCGTCTACACGCTGCTGCTCAAGCGCCGCACGTCGCAGAACGTCGTGTGGGGCGGCGCGGCCGGTTGCATGCCGGTGATGATCGGCTGGTCGGCGGTCACCGGGACCATCGGCTGGCCGGCGCTGGTGATGTTCGCGATCATCTTCTTCTGGACGCCGCCGCACACCTGGGCGCTGGCCATGCGCTACAAGGACGACTACAAGGCGGCCGGCGTGCCGATGCTGCCCGCCGTGGCGACCGAGCGTCAGGTCACCAAGCAGATTCTGATCTACACGTGGCTGACGGTGGCGGCGACGCTGGCGCTGGCGCTGGCCACCGGTTGGCTCTACGCGGCGGTCGCCGTGGTGGCCGGGGTGTGGTTCCTGGCGATGGCCCACCAGCTCTACGCCGGGGTGCGCGCCGGCGAGGCGGTCAAGCCGCTGCGGTTGTTCCTGCAATCGAACAACTATCTCGCGGTGGTGTTCTGCGCATTGGCGGTCGACTCGGTGATCGCGCTACCGCACCTGTTCTAGCCGGGCGCCGAGCGTGGGCCCTAAGTACGGAATCCGTCTCCCGTTCGTGCCTAGGCCCCACACTCGGCGGCCCAGCCCTAAGGCAGCAGGACGATCGAGCCCGCCGTCTTGCGGCCCTGCAGATCCTGGTGGGCGCGCGCGGCTTCGGCCAGTGGGTAGCGGCCGCCGACCTCGATGGTGATCGCCCCGCCGGCGATCGCGTCGAACAATTCCCCTGCCCGCCAGCCGAATTCCTGGCCGGTGCGGATGAAGTGGGCCAGCGACGGCCGGGTCAAAAACACCGAACCGGCGGCGTTGAGGCGCTGCGGATCGAACGGCGGAACGGGTCCGCTGGCCGCGCCGAAGAGCGCGAGCGTGCCCCGCACCGCCAGGCTGGCCAGGCTGGCGTCGAAGGTGGTGGCGCCGACGCCGTCATACACGGCCTCGACACCGGCGCCGTCGGTGAGCCCGCGGATCTGGCGGCCGAATTCGTCCGCGTCGTCGGGGTAGGACAGCACCTCGTCGGCCCCGGCCCGCCTGGACAGCCGGGCCTTCTCCGGCGTCGAGACCGTGGTGATCACCCGCGCGCCGAGCAGACGCGCCCACTGCGTCAGAATCAGCCCGACGCCGCCCGCTCCGGCGTGCACCAGCACGGTGTCGCCCGCCTGTACCGGATACACCGACTTCACCAGGTAGTGCGCGGTCAGGCCCTTCAGCAGCACCGACGCGGCCACCTCGGAACTCACGCCGTCGGGCACGTGGGCTGTCAAAGCCGCCGGGGCGGTGGCGAATTCGGCGTAGGCGCCGGACGCCGCGGCGGTGCCCACGCGGTCGCCCTCGCTGAACCCGTCGACCCCGTCGCCCGTGGCGACGACGGTGCCGGCGGTCTCCTGGCCGAGGATGAACGGCAGCTCGCGCGGGTACTGCCCGGAGCGGAAGTAGGTGTCGATGTAGTTGACGCCGATCGCCTCGGCCTTGATCAGCACCTCGCCGGGCCCGGGCGTGGGCCGGGGCGCGTCGACGTAGCGCAGCACCTCGGGGCCGCCGGTTTCGCTGACTTCGATTGCGTGCATGTGCTTATCATGCCCGGGCATGAAACTCGCCCGTCCGGACATCTTCCATCCCCGCATCGTGCTGGCGGGGCCCGGCGACGATGCCTGCCGTGGCCCGCGACAGCCCGACGATGCCGGCCTGGTCCCCGCGCTGCGCACCCGTGGGCTGCACGCACGCTGGCTGTCCTGGGACGACCCCGAGACCCTCAACTCCGACCTGGTGATTCTGCGGGCCACCACGGACCGCCACGACGAGTTCCTTGGCTGGGCGCGGCGGGTGCGCCACCTGCTCAACCCGCCCGACGCGGTCGTTTGGAACCTCGATGAGCGGTACCTGCGCGATCTGCAGGACGGCGGGGTGCCGACGCGGCCGGGCGGCCTACCGGAGGCGGCGCTGATCTTTCTGGGCGGGAAGCAATCGCACGCCTGGCCGGTCGAGCCGGAGTTCGAGTCGTGGGACCTGGGTTACGCCGCGCTCGGGGTCGCCGCCGACCGCGCCGGGATAGCCGTACGCGACCTTCTGTACGCGCGCGCCGACGTGGTCGGCGGTCGGCTGGTGGGACTCGACCTCGTCGCGCCGTCGCTGGGCTGGCGCCATCTCGACGGCGACGACCGCGAACGCGCCCAGCGCGACTTCGCGCTGGCCGTGGAGTCAGCCTGCGAGCGGCTCGGGCTCGGCCCGTTCTCGCATCGCGGCCCATAGCGCGGCGGTGGCCGCCGTACACGCCGCCGCCCCGGCCACGTGCAGGGCGACCAGCGCGGCCGGCACCCCGGTGAAGTACTGGGCGGTGCCGACGGCGGCCTGCGCGCACACCAGGGCGAGCAGCACGATCAGCCGCCGCAGGATGGGCCGGGCGGCGCGCACTGCCAGCAGCCCGAAGCCCAGCCCGACCACCAGGGCGAGGTAGGCGATCAGCAGCGAGGAGTGCGCGTGGACCAGGGTGTCGACCGCGACCTTGAGCCGGGGCACGGTCCGGGTGGGGCTGCGGTCACCCGCATGCGGGCCGGCGGCCGTCACCAGCGTGCCGGTGACCAGCACCATGGCCAGGTCCAGCCCGATCAGCGCCGTCAGCGCCCGCAGCGGCCGGGGGACGCGCCTGCGCACCACCCCGTCGTCGGGCTCGCCGATCTTGACGTAGAGCAGCACGGACAGCCACACCATCGTCATCGAGGTGAGCAAGTGGATGGCCACCGTCCACCAGAGGAGGCCGGTGCGCACGGTGATGCCGCCGATGACCGCCTGCACCACCGTCGACACCGGCATCAGCCACGCATAGACCAGCACCTCGGTGCGTCGCCGGGCGCGGATCACGGCCAGCACGGCCAGCGCCGCCGCGACGACCACCGCGAAGGTGATCATGCGGTTGCCGAACTCGACCGCCTGGTGGATGCGGGGCACCTCGGCGTGGGCGACGGGGGTGAAGCTGCCCGGGAAGCACTGCGGCCAGGTGGGGCACCCCAGGCCCGACGCGGTGACGCGGACGATCGCCCCGGTGACGGCGATACCGCCCTGGGTAAGGATGACGACCGCGGCGATGAGGCGCTGGACCCGCACGCTCGGGTTGGGGAGCAGGTCCACCAACCGCATCAGCGTTCGTCCGAGCATGGCCCGATGGTAGGCCAACGAAAACTACACCCTGTAGTAAGCCCTGGTGTCGCCGAGATTGCCGTGATGGCCGTGCCGAGGTCACCGACCACGACCATGGCGGCAATCTCGCCGCGCGTCAGGTGAACGCGCGTCAGGTGAAGCGGAACCAGCGCCGCGCCGCCAGCGCCGCGACCGCCCCCCACACCGCCAGGACGGCGACGCCGAACCAGTCCACCGACAGGACCATCGCCCGCGACAGGGCCTCGGTCAGCGCACCCGACGGGGTGAGCCGGGCCGCCCACTTGACCCCCGTCGGGATCATCCCGCTTTCCACGGTCAGGGCGCCGAGCCCGGCGAACACGAACCACATGAGGTTGGCCAGCGCCAGCACGATTTCGGCCCGCAGCGTCCCGCCGAGCAACAGCCCTAGCGCGGTGAAGCCCGCGGTGCCCAGCGCGATGACCGCCGCGCCGAGCAGCAGGGCGGCCGGCGCGGGCCGCCAGCCCAGCGCAAACCCGATGGCGCCCAACAGGATTGCCTGCAGGAACACCACCGTCACCACGGCCAGCGACTTGCCGGCGATGATGCCCCAGACCGGCAGCGGGGTCGCGCCCAGGCGCTTGAGCGCGCCGTAGCGACGGTCGAAGGCCACCGCGATGGCCTGTCCGGTGAACGCGGTCGAGATCACCGCGAGGGCCATGATGGCCGGGACGAACGTGGCGGCGCGGTTGTGGCCGAACGAGCCAAACGGCAAGAGCGTCAACCCAACCAGAAGCGTGATCGGGATGAACATGGTCAGCAACAGCTGCTCGCCGTTGCGCAGCAGCAGCTTGAGCTCGAGGCCGAACTGCGCGGCCAGCATCCGCGGCACGGCGTTCGGCCTGGGATCGGGGGTGAAGGTGCCCGCGGGGAAGACGTTCGATTGGGTCGTGTCCAGTTTCAAGGCCGCAACTTCCTGCCGGTGAGGTCGAGAAACACGTCCTCGAGGCTGCGCTGCTCGACGCGCATGTCGGTGGCCAGCACGTCGATCCGCGCGCACCACGCCGTGACGGTGGCCAGCACCTGCGGGTCGATCCGGCCCTCGACCAGGTACTCGCCCGGGGTCACCTCCGAGACCTTGTAGTCCTCGGGCAGGGCGGCGGTCAGCAGCGTCAGGTCGAGCCGCGGCGGCGCGGTGAACCGCAGCTCGTCCTTGGCGCCTGCGCGCATCAGCTCGGTGGGCGTGCCGGCGGCGACGGTCGCGCCGTGGTCGATGATGACCAGCCGATCGGCCAGCTCCTCGGCCTCCTTGAGCTGGTGTGTCGTCAGCAGCACCGTCACGCCGTCGCGGCGCAGCGCGTCGATCAGCTCCCAGACCAGCAGTCGGGCGTGGGCGTCCATGCCGGCCGTCGGCTCGTCGAGGAAGACCAGCTCGGGCCGGCCGACCAGCGCGCAGGCCAGCGCGAGCCGCTGCTGCTGCCCGCCGGACAGCCGCCGGTAGGTGGTGCGGGCCGCGTCGGTGAGGCCGAGGGTGTCCAGCAGCCAGGCCGGGTCCAGCGGGTCCGCGGCGTAGGAGGCGACCAGGTTCAGCATTTCGCCCGCCCGCGCGGAGGGGTAGCCGCCGCCGCCCTGCAACATCACCCCGATGCGGGTGCGCAGGCGGGCGTTGTCGGCGATCGGGTCCAGGCCGAGCACCTCGATGGTGCCGGCGTCCGGGCGCACGAAGCCCTCGCACATTTCGACCGTCGTGGTCTTGCCGGCGCCGTTGGGTCCCAGCAGGGCCAGCACTTCGGCGGCGTGCACCTCGAGGTCGAGATCGGCGACGGCCGTGGTGGATCCGTAGCGCTTGCTCACCCCGCGCAGCCGCACGACCGTTTCAGGAACGTCCGAGCTCACGTGGAATCAGCGTAGGCGTCAGGTACCGCCGTCGGGCGAGGGGTCTGCGCGGTCGCGGGCGCAGGCGCCGTGTCGGCGGTTGCCTCTTGCGTCTCGGCGCTGTCGGCCGGGAGTCGCCGCCACGGCAGGCGGGTGTAGGTCACCGCGATGAGCACCGCCACGATCACGGTGCTGGCCAGGGTCGCGTCGACGATCTGGAACAACGCGAAGCGGTCGCCGTTGGCCGTCGGCCCGAAGATGCCGACGACCAGGGTGATGACGATGACCGCCACCCGGAATCCGCTGCGGGTGGCCCAGGCGGCGAGCGGGATGATCGCCCAGAGCAGGTACCAGGGCTGCACGACGGGGAACAGCAGCACCGTGACGCCCAGCGCCACGCCCAGGCCGCCGATCGGATGCAACCGGCCCCGGAAGACGGCCACCAGCAGCCAGCCCACCATCACCGTGATGATCAGCACGCCGATGGCGCGCGTGAGCCCCAGCACCGCGGTGGTGTGGTCGCCCAGCCCCAGCAGGATGCCCACCTGCCCCGTGCCCAGGGCGAGCAGCGTCGGCGGCGACATCCAGCTGCGCACGACGTTGGCGGTGCCCAGCGTGTAGATCCAGCCGAATCCGAGGCCGCTGGCCCAGCCGACGAGCGCCATCACCGCCAGCGACAATGCGCTCATCGCGCCGCCCGCAAGCAGCAGCGCCCGCAGGTTCCCCCCGCAGCGGTACGCCAGCGCCATCGTGACGAAGCCGAGCGCCAGCAGCGACGGCAGTTTCACCTGCGACGACAGCACGATCAGGACCGCGCCGGCCAGCAGCATGCCCAACGGTTCCCAATCGGGACCCGGCCGCCAGGAGGCCGGGAACAGCCGCGGCGAGTCGATTCCCCGCAGCGCGAACTCGGCGCCGGCCAGCATCAGCCCGAGCATCAGTGCCTCGTTGTGAACGCCGGCGACGAGATGCATGATCAGCAGCGGATTGGCCGCGCCCAGCCACAGCGCGCTGACCTCCGCGA
Organism: Mycobacterium paraffinicum; assembly: GCF_001907675.1. Taxonomy (GTDB): domain Bacteria; phylum Actinomycetota; class Actinomycetes; order Mycobacteriales; family Mycobacteriaceae; genus Mycobacterium; species Mycobacterium paraffinicum_A. Next base: position 172,866 of record NZ_MPNT01000004.1, on the reverse strand, counting down.
CGCCGCAGCGCCGGGCCAGCCGCGGGGTAGCCCAGACGATGAGTCCCACGCCGATCAGCTCGACGAGCCGGTGGCAGAGCACGGCGGCGACGATGTTCTCCCCGGTGATGGCCGAGATGCCGCGCCCGATCCACAAAAACAGCGGGCCGTAGGGCGCCGGCGTCTCCCGCCACAGCGTCGGCACGGACAGCGTGAAGACGTGGGACAGCCCGAGCCCGGACGCCGGCCCCACCCGATACGGGTCGAGCCCCTCCAGCGAGATCTGGCTCTGGGCCAGGTAGGAGTAGACGTCTTTGCTGTACATCGGGGGGGCGATCAGCAGCGGCAGCGTCCACAGCAGCAGGGTGCGGTCCAGGTCACCGCGCGACATCCGCCTGCTGCCCAACGCGAACCGCCCGAGCATCAGCCAGGCCAGCGCCATCATGACCGCGCCGGTGGTCGTCATCGTCAGGGACACGGTCTGGATCCGGGACGGCAGGTTTAGCAGCCGCACCCCGAAGGTCGGGTCCTGTACCACGGGCCGGGCGCCGGCGCCCAGCGCGCCGATGGCCATCAGGATGGTGCCGGTCGCGCCGAACAGGCGGGTGCGCTGCAGCGCGGTGAGCTCGGTGGCGTTCAGCGGCGTGCCCACCGCCTGCTCGTCGCCATGCAGGCTGGCGATCGACGAGCTCAGCACGTGGTGGCGGGCTGCCATCAGAGCAGCGTAGCCGCCGGGGTCGCCGGGCTCGCCTTCCAACCCGGCAGTGGGTCGCCGCGCGTCCGACTCAATGTGACCAGCGCAACGCCCGCCCAGGGCACCCTTGGTAGACCGATCCCCGGAATTGCGTCACACTGGTGTTGTGAAAATCCGTACCGGCCTCGACGACGCTGCCGTGACCGCGGCGGTGCCAGATGGGCACACCCGCCGCGCCATCGTGCGCCTGCTGGTGGAGTCCGGATCGATCACCGCCGGCGAGATCGGTGACCGGCTTGGGCTGGCCGCCGCCGGCGTGCGCCGCCACCTCGACGCCCTGATCGAGGCGGGGGAGGCCGAGTCGGTGCCCGCCGCGTCCTGGCAGCAGGTGGGGCGCGGGCGTCCCGCCAAGCGGTTCCGGCTCACCGCGGGGGGCCGCGCCAAGCTCGAGCACGCGTACGACGACCTCGCGGCGGCGGCCATGCGGCAGCTGCGGGAGATCGGCGGCGAGGACGCCGTCCGCACGTTCGCCCGGCAACGGATCGACTCGATCCTGGCCGGAGTACCGTCGGCAGAGGGCGACGACGACGCCGAGGTCGAGGCGGCAGCCGAGCGGGTGGCCGGCGCGCTGACCGAGGCGGGTTACGTCGCCACCACGACGCGGGTCGGCGGCCCGATCCACGGCGTGCAGATCTGCCAGCACCACTGCCCGGTGTCACACGTCGCCGAGGAATTCCCGGAGCTGTGTGAAGCCGAGCAGCAGGCCATGGCCGAGGTGCTCGGGACCCACGTGCAGCGGTTGGCGACCATCGTCAACGGGAACTGCGCTTGCACCACCCACGTGCCACTTACCCCGGCGCCCAGCCCGCGTCGCGACACCACGAGCATCGAAGGAGCGTCGTTATGACCCTCACGCCAGAGGCCCAGAAGGCCATGACAGAGCCGTTGACCCAGGAAGAGGCGATCGCCTCGCTGGGCCGCTACGGCTATGGCTGGGCGGACTCCGACGTCGCCGGAGCCAGCGCCCAGCGCGGGCTGTCCGAGGCGGTGGTTCGCGACATCTCGGCGAAGAAGAACGAGCCCGAATGGATGCTGCAGACCCGGCTGAAGGCGTTGCGCATCTTCGACCGCAAGCCGATGCCGACGTGGGGCTCGAACCTCTCGGGCATCGACTTCGACAACATCAAGTACTTCGTGCGGTCCACCGAAAAGCAGGCCGCCACTTGGGATGACCTGCCGGAGGACATCCGGAACACCTACGACCGGCTGGGCATCCCGGAGGCCGAGAAGCAGCGGCTGGTCGCCGGTGTGGCCGCCCAGTACGAGTCCGAGGTGGTGTATCACCAGATCCGCGAGGACCTGGAGTCCCAGGGCGTCATCTTCCTCGACACCGACACCGGCCTGCGGGAACACCCCGAGCTCTTCCAGCAGTACTTCGGCACCGTGATCCCGGCCGGGGACAACAAGTTCTCCGCGCTGAACACCGCGGTGTGGAGCGGCGGATCCTTCATCTACGTTCCACCGGGCGTGCACGTCGACATCCCGCTCCAGGCCTACTTCCGGATCAACACCGAGAACATGGGCCAGTTCGAGCGCACCCTGATCATCGTCGACGAGAACGCTTACGTGCACTACGTGGAGGGCTGCACCGCGCCCATCTACACGTCGGACTCGTTGCACTCGGCGGTGGTGGAGATCATCGTCAAACCCGGTGGCCGTTGCCGTTACACCACGATTCAGAACTGGTCGAACAACGTCTACAACCTGGTCACCAAGCGGGCGCGCGCCGAGGCCGGCGCCACCATGGAGTGGGTCGACGGCAACATCGGGTCCAAGGTGACCATGAAGTACCCGGCCGTTTGGATGACCGGTGAGCACGCCAAGGGTGAAGTCCTCTCGGTCGCTTTCGCCGGGGAGGGCCAACACCAGGACGCCGGCGCCAAGATGTTGCACCTGGCGCCCAACACGTCGAGCAACATCGTCTCGAAGTCGGTGGCCCGCGGCGGCGGCCGCACCTCCTACCGGGGCCTGGTGCAGGTGAACAAGGGCGCGCACGGCTCGCGTTCCAGCGTGAAATGCGATGCGCTGCTGGTCGATACGATCAGCCGCAGCGACACCTACCCCTACGTCGACATCCGCGAGGACGATGTCACGATGGGCCACGAGGCCACCGTGTCGAAGGTCAGTGACAACCAGCTGTTCTACCTGATGAGCCGCGGGCTGACCGAGGACGAGGCGATGGCGATGGTGGTGCGCGGCTTCGTGGAGCCGATCGCCAAGGAACTGCCCATGGAGTACGCCCTGGAGCTCAACCGGCTCATCGAGCTGCAGATGGAGGGCGCGGTCGGATGACGGCCACTGCTGCCGCCCTGAACAAGGGCGAATTGTTCGCGTCCTTCGACGTGGACGCCTTCGAGGTGCCCAGTGGGCGCGACGAGATCTGGCGGTTCACCCCACTGCGGCGGTTGCGCGGGCTGCACGACGGCTCGGCTCAGGCCACCGGTAGGGCGCAGATCAGCGTCGGAGAGCAACCGGGTGTGCAGGTCGAGGCCGTGCGCCGCGGCGACGAGCGGTTGGGTCGCGCCGGCGTGCCCACAGATCGCGTTGCCGCGCAAGCGTTTTCGTCGTTCAACTCCGCGACGCTGGTGAGCGTGGGCCGGGACGTGCAGGTTGCCGAGCCAGTCAACGTCACGGTGACCGGGCCGGGCGAGGGCGCGGTGGCATACGGACATCTGCAGATCGCCGTCGCCGAGCTGGGCGAGGCGGTCGTGGTGATCGACCACCGGGGCAGCGGAACCTACGCCGACAACGTCGAATTGATCGTCGGCGACTCCGCGCGCCTCACCGTGGTGTGGATCGCGGACTGGGCCGACGACACGGTGCACGTGTCCGCGCACCACGCAAAGTTGGGCAAGGACGCGGTGCTCCGCCACGTGGCCGTCACCCTGGGCGGCGAGGTGGTCCGGACGTCGGCCAACGTGCGGTACGCCGCACCGGGCGGGGACGCCGAGCTGCTCGGCTTGTACTTCGCCGACGACGGGCAGCACCTGGAATCACGGCTGCTGGTCGACCACGCCCAGCCCAACTGCAAGTCCACCGTGCTGTACAAGGGTGCGCTGCAAGGGGATCCGTCATCGCAGCGGCCCGATGCGCACACGGTCTGGGTCGGTGACGTGCTGATCCGCGCCGAGGCCACCGACACCGACACCTTCGAGGTGAACCGCAACCTGGTGCTGACCGACGGGGCGCGCGCCGACTCGGTGCCCAACCTGGAGATCGAGACCGGCGAGATCGTCGGCGCCGGGCACGCCAGTGCCACCGGGCGTTTCGACGACGAGCAACTGTTCTACCTGAGGGCCCGCGGCATCCCCGAGGACCAGGCGCGACGGCTGGTGGTGCGCGGCTTCTTCGGCGAGATCATCGCCAAGATCGCCGTGCCGGACATCCGCGAACGCCTCACCGCCGCCATCGAACACGAACTGGAAATCACGGAGAAGACAACAGCGTCATGACGACTTTGGAAATTAAAGACCTGCACGTCAGCGTCGAAGATCCCAACGCCCCCGAGGGCAGCCGCGAGATCGGAATCCTCAACGGCGTCAACCTGACCGTCAAATCCGGTGAGACACATGCGGTCATGGGGCCCAACGGCTCGGGCAAGTCCACGCTGTCCTACGCCATCGCCGGTCACCCGAAGTATCGGGTGACGTCCGGGTCGATCACGCTGGACGGCCAGAACGTCCTGGACATGAGCGTCGACGAACGCGCCCGCGCCGGACTGTTTCTGGCCATGCAGTACCCCGTCGAGGTGCCGGGCGTGTCGATGTCGAACTTCCTGCGCAGCGCCGCCACCGCCGTCCGCGGCGAGCCGCCGAAACTGCGGCACTGGGTCAAGGAGGTCAAGGCCGCGATGACCGACCTCGACATCGACCCGGCGTTCGCCGAACGCAGCGTCAACGAAGGGTTTTCCGGCGGCGAGAAGAAGCGCCACGAGATCCTGCAGCTGGGTCTGCTCAAGCCGAAGATCGCCATCCTCGACGAGACCGACTCCGGCCTGGACGTGGACGCGCTGCGGGTGGTCAGCGAGGGCGTGAACCGCTACGCGGAGGCCGAGCACGGCGGCATCCTGTTGATCACTCACTACACCCGGATCCTGCGCTACATCCACCCGCAATTCGTGCACGTGTTCGTCGGGGGCCGGATCGTCGAATCCGGCGGTCCGGAGCTCGCCGACGAGCTCGAGGAGAACGGCTACGTGCGCTTCACCGAAGCGGCGGCCGCGGGGGCCTAAGCACATGACCGCACTGGACGTCGACGCGATCCGCGCGGACTTTCCGATCCTGAAGCGCGTGATGCGCGGCGGAAAGCAGTTGGCGTACCTGGATTCCGGCGCGACGTCGCAGCGCCCCCTGCAGGTGCTCGACGCCGAACGCGAGTTCCTGATCACCTCCAACGGCGCGGTGCATCGTGGCGCGCACCAGCTGATGGAGGAGGCGACCGACGCCTACGAGCAGGGCCGCGCCGACGTCGCGGCGTTCGTCGGCGCCGAGGCCGACGAGCTGGTCTTCACCCGAAACGCCACCGAGGCGCTCAACCTCGCGTCATACGTGCTGGGCGACAACAGGTTCGACCGGGCCGTCGGCGAGGGTGACGTGATCGTCACCACCGAGCTGGAGCACCACGCCAACATTGTCCCGTGGCAGGAGCTGGCCCGTCGCAGCGGCGCCACGTTGCGCTGGTACGGCGTGACCGATGACGGGCGCATCGACTTGGATTCACTGGAGCTCGACGAGCGCGTGAAAGTCGTTGCTTTCAGCCATCATTCGAATGTGACCGGCGCGGTGGCGCCGGTGGCGGAACTGGTCAGCCGCGCCCAAGCCGTCGGCGCCGTCACGGTGCTGGACGCCTGCCAGTCGGTGCCGCACGAGCCGGTCGACCTGCACGCGCTCGACGTCGACTTCGCGGCATTCTCCGGTCACAAGATGTTGGCCCCCAACGGGGTCGGCGCGCTCTACGCCCGCCGCGAGGTGTTGTCGAAGCTGCCGCCCTTCCTGACCGGCGGGTCGATGATCGAGACGGTCACGATGGAGACGTCGACCTACGCCCCGGCGCCGCAACGGTTCGAGGCCGGCACCCCGATGACCTCTCAGGTCGTCGGATTGGGTGCGGCCGCAAGGTATCTGGGTGCCATCGGCATGGACGCGGTGCGAGCGCACGAGCGCGAACTGGTCGCTGCGACCCTCGCGGGCCTTGCGGGCATCGAGGGCGTGCGGATCATCGGGCCCACCGTCATGGAAAACCGCGGCTCGCCCGTCTCGTTCGTCGTCGACGGCGTGCACGCGCACGACGTCGGGCAGGTGCTCGACGACGACGGTGTTGCGGTGCGCGTCGGGCATCACTGCGCGATGCCGTTGCACCGCCGGTTCGGCGTGGCGGCCACCGCACGGGCGTCGTTCGCCGTGTACAACACCGCCGACGAGGTCGAGCGGTTGGTGGCCGGCGTGCGCCGGGCGCTGGAATTCTTCGGGAGAGACTGACCGTGCGCCTGGAGCAGATGTATCAGGACGTGATCCTCGATCACTACAAGCATCCCCAGCACCGGGGGCTGCGGGAGCCGTTCGGCGCGCAGGTTTCTCACGTCAACCCGGTCTGTGGCGACGAGGTGACCCTGCGGGTCGCGCTGTCCGAGGACGGTCGGCGCGTCGCGGACGTCTCCTATGACGGTCAGGGCTGTTCGATCAGCCAGGCGGCCACCTCGGTGCTCACCCAGCAGGTGATCGGGCAGACCGTGCCCGAAGCGCTGAACACCGTCAGCGCGTTCACCGAGATGGTGTCCTCGCGCGGCACCGTCGAGGGCGACGAGGACATCCTCGGCGACGGGATCGCGTTCGCCGGAGTGGCCAAATACCCGGCCCGGGTGAAATGCGCACTGCTGGGCTGGATGGCGTTCAAGGACGCGTTGGCCCAGGCTTGCTCGGACACGGGCGCGGACTTCGAGGAGGAGAAAGATGAGCGAGACCGCCGCACCGGATGACGAATTCATTGCCGACCTCGAGGAGGCGATGCGCGACGTAGTCGACCCCGAATTGGGCATCAACGTCGTCGATCTGGGACTGGTCTACGGGCTCAACGTGGAAGAGGGCGACGACGGAACCGTCGCCCTGATCGACATGACGTTGACGTCTGCGGCCTGCCCGCTGACCGATGTCATCGAGGACCAGTCGCGCAGCGCGCTCGTCAGCAGCGGCCTGGTCGACGACCTGCGGATCAACTGGGTGTGGAACCCGCCGTGGGGTCCGGACAAGATCACCGAGGACGGTCGCGAACAACTGCGCGCCCTCGGCTTCACCGTCTGACTCGGCGGCGACCCGCCGCGCCCGGCTTCGCCGCGCTTGCGATCGCCGCTGACCTGATGGCGGCGACCCGCTGCGCCCGGCTCTGCCGCGCTTGCGATCGCCGCTGACCTGATGGCGGCGACCCGCCGCGCCCGGCTCTGCCGCGCTTGCGATCGCCGCTGACCTGATGGCGGCGACCCGCCGCGCCCGGCTTCGCCGCGCTTGCGATCGCCGCTAAAGGTGGAAGGGCAGGTGCGGCAGGTGCAGGTGGTGGTGCGGTCGCCCCATCGGCGGGCACTGTTCCAGGCTGATGGTCGTCGCCCGCAACGCGCCGCCATCGTTCGTTCCTTGAGCCCCCATGCAGGTGCCGTTCGTGATCGCCTGGGTGTTGCTGATCGTCTGCCTCTTGTAGGACGTCGCGTCTGTGACGGTCACCGTGGTGGGGCCCCCGGGCCCAATCCCGTTGACGTCGATGGTGTTTGCCGACACGGAGGTTACCGTGCCGTAGAAGCCGGCGGGCGGCGGGCACTTGCCGTCGACCGCCGCGGTGATCATGACGGTCTGCGCGGTGACGCCGGCGGCGGGTGAACTTTGCGGGGTGGCGCGCACGTTGACACAGCTACCCGGAGTGACATCGGGGAGCGTGGCCGGGGCCACCTGGAAGACGGGTGTCGCCGGGGCGAAGTCCACGGTCGCCGAACCGCTGCGTGTTCTGAGCTGAATCTTGTCGCCGGCGACCGACTGGACCATGCCCTCGACGTAGTCCTTGCCGACGGGCGGGGGCGCCGGGGGCGGCGCCGCCGCGCTCGGCGGCGGGGCGGGCGGGGCAGCTGCCGGCACCGACGGCTTGGCGGCGTTGCCGGTATTCGTATGGCTCGACCGGCACATCGCGACGCTCAGGATGGCGACCCCGACGACGGCGACGAGCGCGATCCGCGCCAGCCGCGGCTTGACCGTGATAGCCATCGGCGCGCTCCGATCGTGACAACAACAGACCCGATGACCCGGGTACCCGTTCGAAAGTGAGATATCACCCGACCGTAACCGAGATCACTGATCGCGGCCCCCGCGAGGAGGTGTCTTCCGGGACCGCACGCCGATTACCCCGTGATGTTCGTCCACCCAATGTGCGCTTGTCGTCACTCAGTCACCCGGGTGAATGCTCGGTCGGGGTGATGACCATTCACCCCGACGCCCGTCACGCTAACTGATGAGCAGACCGGACTAATCGGGGCTGCGACGCAAAATCACAGGAGAGCCACGACGTGCCCACCGACTTTGACGCTCAGAGGGTCGCGCCGCTGCCCAACGGGGACCGCGAAGATTCGCCGACGTCAGTCAACTGCCGCCGCGCGGCGGGGCTCCGCCGTCAACTGATTGATCGGGCCGAGATCACAAGCTCGCCGGTTCCGTTTCGACCAGATGCGTATCCGCGCGGCGCGGTCGGTGATGCAATTGCCAGCCCAAGCGGGAGCCCGCTGGTGCGTAACCCGGTTGCCGTTCCCCGCGGCATTGAGCATCTCGATTTCTCCCCCCGATGTCAGATCGCGTTCTTGGATAACGGGTTTCGGTGTAAACAGCTGGCCTCGGCCTATATCGAATTCCACATGGTCGGCTACTGCAGGCGCTTTGACTGTGACGAGGACGGCAATGCGTGTGGCTTCGTGTGTGCCGGCCATCTCGACGCATTGGAATACACCGCCGAGTGCACCGTGCGAGAGCTAAAGCCGGCGGCGCCGGTGCGGTGGATATCCCGCCACATCGGTCGATGCACGACCTGCGGCCGGTCGATCATGTTCGTCTCCGACATTCTGCAAGTTGTGGTGATGCTCTAGAAACGCCGACGCTAACGCCGCAGATATATTCCGAACCACCGAAAAGCTAAGCCGGTTAACACGATTCATTGTGTAATCAAGAATCCTACGAAGGAGAATTTCATGAAGGCGATACGTCTGCACACGGACGGGCTGCGACTTGACGAGATTGCCCGACCCGAGCCCAGGCCGGACGAGGTGCTTGTGCGCGTCCATGCCGCGGCGATCACGCGGGATGAGCTGACCTGGTCGACCGATCGGTTGCCGGCGATCCCCTCGTATGAGCTGTGCGGTGTCGTCGAATCGACCGGCGAGGAGGTGATCGCGCTGACGCCGTTCGACCGCGACGGCGTCGCCGCCGAGTGGGCCGCCGTGCCGAAATCCCTGCTCGCCCCGAAGCCGTCCGCACTAAGCCGCGAGCAAGCGGCGGCGCTTCCGATGCCCGGACTGACCGCGTGGCAGGCGCTGGTCGTCCACGGCAAGGTCACGGCCGGCCAGCGGGTGCTGATCACGGGCGTGCATGGCGGAGTCGGACACATCGCCGCCCAACTCGCACGGCACCTCGGAGCGGTTCTGGTCGACGAAGGAGAGGACTGCGACGTCCTCTTCGACACCACCGGCGGTGAGGCACTTGCTCGGAGTGCAGAGCGCGCCGGGCGCATCGTGACGATCGCGGCGGAGACGCCGGGCGCGCAGTACTTCGTGGTCGAGCCGAACGGAGCACAGCTCGCGGCACTTCCGGATTTGCAGCCGCAGGTCGACACGGTCTTTCCCCTCGACCAGTTCGAAGAGGCTTTTGCTCGCACCGCACAGCGCGGGAAGAAGGGGAAGGTTGTGCTTTGCGTCGCTGAGACGTAAACCGCCCGCCCGGACGGGTGATTCCCCCGGCCAGCCGACCGCCGGCAGCGTCGCTGTGGGATGGTTACGAGCAGCCGTCGCGGTTCGCGTGCGTGCCCAGCTGTGCAGCGCGAATGGCCGCCACGTAGCCGCGCCGGAACCTGTGCCGAGGACGAGGAGGTCGTAACGACCGTCGGCCGGCGGGGTCATCCTCAAGCCGCAACTCTCAAACCGCTGACCCTCGCCAGCACAGCCCGATCCATCCGCGCTTTGGTTCGCGGCGGCGCATTACTCACCCGGGTGAATCGGGGTTTGGGGTGGTGACAGCTCACCCCGCCCGGCTGCAGTGTCGGTACCACCAGACCCGGCCGCGATTGCCGCCTTCTTTGCGGGCGTCGCTGTGCTAGTGGCTCACTTGTCCCAGTATGAGTTATGACGATCCAGGAGGCGACATTGGATGATCACCGTCACGTCGAATGGAACCCTCACTCCCGACGCATCCTGACGGCCCGTCTCCAGTTGCGCCCATGGCAACTCGACGACGACGGTGCCGCCTACCGGATATATGGAGCGCCGGAGGTTTCGCGTTGGCTGTGTCCGGCGCTGCCGTTAATCGCCGATCGCGCAGGCATGCGCCAACTCTTGGGCGAATGGATCCGACAGAGCGACGGATCCGGCCTGCCGGTGGGTCGTTGGGCGATCGCCGATAGATACTCCGGCGACTTAATCGGGGGAGTGGCACTGCTTCCACTACCACCCGGCCGCACGGATCTCGAGATTGGATGGCAGGTTGCGCCAGCCCTGTGGGGTCACGGCTACGGTGCGGAAGCCGGTCATGCGGTGGCCCATCAAGCATTCACAAATATCGGGGTCAGCGAGGTCTTCGCAGTCGTGCGACCAGGGAATCATCGCGGAGTGGCTACGGCTCGACGAGTGGGCATGGAATTGGTCGGTGAAACCGACAAGTACTACAACCTGCGCCTTGAGATCTATCGACTTAACAAGGCGGACCTTGATCTGCCTGAACCGGCCTGCGCACCGGCGCCCGGGTGACCCTAGCGCCGAATATCACCGCGCCAAAGTTGCGCGATCACTCGGGCTTCAGCTGCACGCTCGGTCGATGCCGACGTCGCTTCCGGGCAGGATCCCGGAATCAACGATTCGAGTTCGAAGGGCCTAGCGACTCAGTACACGGTAGAAGGTGGTCTGGGCGTTGCCGCCCTCAGCGAACTCGGCCAACGCTTCCACATTGAGCGCGAAATGATCGGATTGGACGTGAAGGTCGACACCGTGTTGGTTGCGGAACCGCTGATAAAGCGCGAAATGCCCTGGCCGATCGCGATCTTCGTGCAGCCGAAAGGTGCTAACGGCTCCTTCGGCCAGCGACTGGGGAATTAACCCGACAAAAGCGCGTCGCAGGTCGTCTCCCTTGCCCGGCAAAGCCACGGCCTCGGTGATCAGCACTACTTCTTCTTCATCTGACCCGTACATGTTTGACGCTCCTTCACTATCTTCCCAAGGGCTTTGCGCCATCGCGGGATCGAGTAACTACCTCGCCGGCGCGGTCATTCGTGTACCGCAACGGCACATCTGATGGTGCGTCACCCGCAATGGAACGTACTGCCTGAGATATGGCCACGACTTGGTGAACGACATTCGCCACCGCTTTGCTCCGCCGCTTGTTGTGAGCCTCATAAACACTTCTTAGGCAAGACTACCCGCTCGGCGATAGCGGATTCGCTGAATTACCGTCTACGCGTTCATAACTCAGTGGGCCACGGCGGGCCTCTGAGCGTCCCGGCGGAGTCGATGTGTGCCTCGGAGATCAAAACTCACCCGGGTGAATCGACGCCGGGATGATGACGGCTCACCCTGCGGCGCACCAGACTCGATGCAGTTCGACTTTGATATCCGGGATGCCGGATGTCGACGCCAAGGCAACAAATCGTCTTGCCGGGCAAAGGCGCTAATGGCCCGGCGGAGCCGTCGAGAATGATCAGCAGAAGGGTCTCATCATGCATTTCGATTCCAGGAAGGCCATCATCGTCGGAGGCAGCGCCGGCATGGGCCGGCAGGTCGCCGTTGACATCGTGCGCCACGGCGGTAGCGCGGTGATTGTCGGACGGTCGAAAGACCGTGTGGATGACACGCTGAGCGAACTGACGAGCGAAGGCGGCCGAGCGTGGGGGATCACTGCGGAGTTGACCGAGCGCGCCGCGGTCGCCGATGTTCAGCGCGCACTCTCCGAGGAGCACACCGATGCGACTCTGCTCGTCAACGCGGCCGGATTCTTCATCCCCAAGCCGTTTCTCGAGTACGACGCGCTGACCTATGACTCTTACATGGAGCTCAACTATGCCCTGTTCTTCCTGACGCAGACCGTCGTCGCGGGCATGATCGCTAAGGAAGAGGGCGGGGCAATCGTCAACATCGGCAGCATGTGGGCACACCAGGCGATCGGTCTGACTCCTTCGTCGGTTTACTCGATGCAAAAGGCCGGCCTGCATGCGCTCACCCATAACCTGGCCATCGAGCTTGCGGGGCACAACATTCGCGTCAACGCGGTGGCGCCGGCCGTGGTCAAGACCCCGCTCTACGAGGGCTTCATCCCGAAGGACGAGATCGACACCACGCTTGCCACTTTCGCGCCGCTTCATCCGCTGGGACGAGTCGGGACCCCGGCCGACGTGGCCAACGCAGTGACGTATCTGCTCTCTGATGAGGCCAGTTGGGTCACCGGTGCGATTCTCAACGTCGACGGCGGCATCATGGCTGGCCGCAACTAAACAAGCCTGTCCGAACGAAGGAGACCAGGTGTCACACCAATACAGCAAGGACCCTGCCGCGGTCGACGCGCTCAGCCCCGAGCAATACCACGTCACCCAGGAGAGCGGCACGGAGCCTCCGTTCACCGGCGAGTACTGCGACAACCATGAACCCGGCATCTACGTCGATATTGTTTCTGGCGAACCACTTTTCGCATCGGCGGACAAATTCGACAGCGGAAGTGGCTGGCCCAGCTTCACCCGGCCCATCGACGCGGACAGCCTGGTTGAGAGGCGAGACCTTAGCCACTTCATGGAACGGGTCGAGGTGCGCTCAGCCCATGCCGGCAGTCATCTGGGGCACGTATTCACGGACGGCCCCGGAGAAGCTGGCGGCTTGCGTTACTGCATCAACTCGGCGTCGCTGCGATTTATCCACCGCGATGACCTGGAAGCTCAGGGTTATGGGCAATACCTGCGATTGTTCGCGAAAGACGTATCGGGGCAGGCCCAAAGCGTCGGTGAGCAACAATCATGACCGGTCACGACAAGATCGCCATTCTCGCCGGCGGGTGCTTTTGGGGCATGGAGGACCTCTTCCGCGGGCGGCCCGGTGTGGTATCCACCCGTGTCGGCTACACCGGCGGCAGCAACACTCACCCCACCTATCACAATCACCCCGGTCACGCCGAGGCACTCGAAATCACCTACGACCCAGACCAGACCGATTACCGGGCGCTGTTGGAATTCTTTTTCAAGATCCATGACCCGACCACCAAGAACCGTCAGGGCAATGATGTCGGAACCAGTTACCGGTCGGCAATTTTCTATCTGGACGACGAGCAAAAGCGAATCGCAATGCGAACCATCGCCGACATCGAGGATTCCGGGAGGTGGCCCGGCAGAGTTGTCACCGAGGTGAACCCGGCCGGTGAGTTTTGGGAAGCCGAACCCGAACACCAGAACTACCTGCAGCGCTACCCATCGGGCTACACGTGCCACTACGTCCGCCCCGATTGGACGGTACCCAACCGCGGTGACGGGGCAAAGGCGTCGGCGGCTGGACGCGACAAGCCGGCTTAGCAACGACATGGGCTCGGTAACACAAGACAGGGACGCGACAGCTCCGCCTCATGGGCAGGTGCTGTTGAGCGTGTACGCGCCGCTGGTGCTTTCTGGCGCAGCATGCGCCGCAGGATGGGTTCTACCGCGGCCCAGTGATGGGCGAGCGGCGGCGACGGGATGACTCAGAATCCGAATCTGGCCGCGTTGTCGGCGGCGGGAGTGTCGGTTTGGCTGGACGACTTGTCCCGCAGTCTGCTGCAATCTGGCAAGCTGCGACAGCTTATCGACACGAGAAGCGTTGTCGGCGTGACCACTAACCCGTCCACCTTTGAGCATGCACTTGCGAACGGCCGCGCCTACGATGGCCAGATCGCCGAGCTGACGGCCCGCGGCACGGACATCGGCACCGCGGTCCGCACGGCGATCACCGATGACGTCCGGGCGGCCTGCGATGTGCTGCGCCCGCAATGGGAAGGTTCCGGCGGCGTCGACGGAAGAGTGTCCATTGAAGTCGACCCGTCGCTCGCGCACGACACCGATGCGACAGTCACGCAGGTGGTCGAGTTGGCCAAAATTGTCGACCGGCCCAACGTGTTAATCAAAATACCGGCCACCGCCGCGGGGCTGCCCGCAATCACCGCGGCGTTGGCCAAGGGTGTTTCTGTCAACGTGACGCTGATCTTTTCCGTCCAACGCTACCGGGCGGTCATGGATGCTTATCTGGCCGGCATCGAATCCGCCCTGCACGCGGGCGCTGACCTATCCCAAATCCATTCGGTAGCATCATTATTCGTCTCCCGGGTGGACACCGAAGTCGACAAGCGACTCGAGGCAATCGGCACCGATGAGGCGCTCGCCCTGCGGGGACAGACGGGCATCGCCAACGCCCGATTGGCCTACGCCGCCTATCAGCAGGTCTTCGAAGCCGAGCCTCGTTACGCGGCGTTGCGCGCCGCGGGTGCTCGCCTGCAACGCCCACTGTGGGCCTCCACCGGAGTGAAAAACGCCGCCTACCTTGACACGTTGTACGTCACCGAACTGGTGGCACCCAACACTGTCAGCACCATTCCGGAGCCCACGCTGGAAGCGGTCGCCGATCACGGCGTCGTCTCCGGTGACACCGTGACCGGCAAGGCGGCGCAGGCCCAGGAGGTTTTCGACCGGCTGACAGCCGTCGGTATCGATCTGCACGACGCGTTCGCTCTGCTGGAACACGACGGGGTGTCCAAGTTCGCGGCGTCCTGGTCGCGGTCAGTTCAACGCTAGACACGCCCGCCGTGCGCTGAGCGCTCGTTTTGTTCATCGGGCTAGCTGACCTACCGATCGAGGCGCATCAACTCGCTACCCGCGCCTCGTGACTGGCTGGCGAGTTGGACAGTAAATCGCGCAACTGTCTTCGGCCGCGGTTGAGCCTCGAACTTACGGTTCCTGGTCCGGTATCCGTCAGGGCAGCGATCTCTTTATACGTGTATCCGGCAATGTCGGCGAAATACACCGTGATGCGGAACTGCTCGGGCAAGAGCATCATTGCCGCCTTGAGGTGGGGGTCTGGCAGCATCTCGAGCGCCTGGTCTTCGGCCGACCGTAGGAACCGATGGGTGCGTGGGGCATTGACCACGAGCTGTTGATCGGTGATCTCACCAGCCGGATGCTGGGCGGGACGGCGCTTTTGCCGCCGATAACTGGTGATATGAGCGTTGGTCATGATCTGCCGCAGCCATGCCTTAAGGTTCGTTCCGGGCTCGAATGACCCGAGACCGGCATACGCGTTGAGCAGCGTTTCTTGCACCAGATCCTCCGCATCCACTCGATTGGAGGTCATTCGAAGAGCGTGCCGATACAGCGGCTCAATGAGCGGGGTGATGGCGCTTTCAAACTGAGCGTTCAGCGCGCCGTCTGGCGCCTTCGCCGATTCCGCTCGTACGCGACCCACGCTATGCTCCGGCTGTCGCGAAAACCATTGGCATGCAGCGAGGCTCGCTCCCGCGGCGGCGAGCTGGCCAGGCCACGCGCGAGAGGCACGGGCTGTCCTGCTCGACGATCCGGCGCCTCAAGGAATGCGCAAACCAAATGCGTGAGCCTCTATCCGCACGTGCGCCTGTCATCGCATCTAACGCCGTCTCGGCCGCCTCTAGGGCCGATCGCCGTCCCAGACAACGATCGTCGCGGGTACGGTAATTCTTCACCTCCACTGCACCTCCGCTCGTCAACCTGGTGCCAGCATCGATCACCGCGGGGTGAGCGGTCATCACCCGCCGAGACAATTCATCCGGATGAGCGCCCGCGCCGCTGCCGAGTCAAGTTGACCGCCAGATCACCCGGGTGAGCGACGAGGTGGATGGCGACAGTTCACCCCTCTGCGCGCCATGATCACAACAGCGATGGCTGCGCAGCTGTGCGTTGTTCTCGGAACCTTTGCAGCTACGGAACGGAGACGGTGCCAATGGGGATTTCTGAATTCGATGATGTGCAGGCCCATCTGCTCGAGCCAGAAGAAAGCCTGGATTCAGAACAGACGGGCATCGACCTCGACGAAGGCTACTCACCGCCGGAACGCCCCCGCGAACTGCGAGCCTGGGGACTGACCGCGAGGGAAGCGCGCACCCATGAAAGTCTTGCGCGCCGACTGGCCCGCGAGGTGCCCGACGTGACCGACGAGTGGGATGGCGACGGGATCGGTGATAGCGCTGACAGCGATGGTGAGCCAATCGACGATCAGGTAGGCGATATGCGCGCAGGCCGGCTTGTCGCCTTCGACGTCGACCCCACGGACCCGGGCGGGGATTACCTTGCCCACGACGTCGGCATTGACGGCGGCGCTGCCTCGGCTGAGGAAGCCGCCATGCACATCGTCGTCGACGAAGACACCAGCGCCGGTGAGGGATGGCGCCTGCGATGACCTACCGTGCGGCCAGTGCGTGAACTCTGAGCAGTGGTAACCCGCATTGTGATCCTTGGCGGCGGCCCGGCCGGTTATGAGGCAGCGTTGGTTGCAGCTGCACGAGGCCCTGCCGTAGCGCGCGTCACCGTTGTCGACTCCGACGGGGTCGGAGGTGCCGCGGTGCTGTGTGACTGCGTGCCGTCGAAGACCTTTATCGCCTCTACGGGGCTGCGCACCGAACTGCGACGGGCAACCCGCCTGGGTTTCGACGCCCACGTCGACGACGCCAAGGTCTGTTTGGCAGAAATCCACCAGCGCATCAAGACACTCGCTACCGAGCAATCGGTAGATATCACGGCCCAACTGCTGGCCATGGACGTTGAGTTAATCGCGGGCCGCGGCGAATTGGTGGATGCGGCTCCCGGTCTGGCGCACCACTGCGTCAAGGTGACCGCTCGCGACGACAGCACTACGGTCCGCGATGCCGATGTCGTATTGATCGCCACCGGCGCCAGCCCCCGGACCCTGCCGTCGGCACACCCCGACGGCGAGCGGATCTTGACCTGGCGCCAGCTTTATGACCTGGACTCGCTGCCCGACCACCTCATCGTGGTGGGCTCCGGGGTTACCGGCATCGAATTCGCCAACGCCTACACCGAACTGGGTGTGACGGTAACGCTGGTAGCCAGTCGTGACCGGGTTTTGCCGCACGAGGACGCCGATGCCGCACAGGTGCTCGAGGAATCGTTCGCCCAACGTGGCGTCGAAGTGATCAAGGACGCCCGGGCACAATCCGTGAGGCGCACCGACGGCGGGGTGCTCGTGACGATGGCAGACGGGCGCACCGTCGAAGGCAGCCACGCATTGATGACACTTGGGTCAGTGCCCAACACCGGCCGGCTAGGCCTACAGCGTGTGGGCATCGAACCCAGGCCCGGCGACTACATTGCAGTCGACCGAGTATCGCGCACATCGGTCGCGGGCATTTACGCGGCGGGGGACTGCACCGGTCTTTTGCCGTTGGCCTCCGTTGCAGCCATGCAGGGCCGCATCGCGATGTATCACGCGCTCGGTGAGGCCGTCATTCCGCTTCGATTGCGCACTGTCGCGTCGACGGTGTTCACCCACCCGGAGGTCGCGGCGGTCGGTGTCTCGCAGGCCGCGATCGACCAAGGGTGCATTCAGGCCCGCGTCGTCACGCTGCCGCTGAAAACCAATGCGCGGGCGAAAATGTCGGAGCTGCATCAGGGATTCGTCAAGCTATTTTGCCGACAGGACAGCGGGGTGATCATAGGTGGCGTGGTGGTCGCGCCGATCGCCTCCGAATTGATACTGCCTATCGCGATCGCTGTTCAAAACGGCATCACCGTAGACGATTTGGCCCAGACGCTTGCGGTCTATCCGTCGCTGTCCGGCTCGGTCACCGAGGCGGCCCGCCGGCTCATAGTCCGCGACGAGCTCAACTGATGCACGGATTCACCAGCGCACCAGGCGCGCCGCTCGCGGTCCCTTGAAGCACGCGTCACTCGGGGCGCACGGGCAGTCGATTCGGTGTAGCTGGATCCCAGATTGAGCATTATCACCCGGGTGAATCGGCCTGAGGAGTGATGACAGATCGTCAGCGTCGGGCGATGCTCGTGCTGGATACCCACAGCTGTCCACCGCGCCGCAGGCAACACGCTTGGCCACTAAGGACCACGACGACGTCGCGCGATCGATCGCCGACGCCACCCAGATGCCAAACAGGAGAAGAGATATGAAACCGGCCTCGGCTCGCCGTCAACCTCAGGATGAGGAACCGACCACCTCGGTTGTGATCGTCGGCAGCGGGTTCGCCGGTTTCGAGTGCGCGCGCCGACTGGTCCGGCGGCTGGTTAAGGCGCGCGCCTCTAATGTGAGGGTGACCATCGTTTCGCCGGTCGATTACCTGCAGTACACGCCATTGCTCGCGGATGTGGCCGGTGGGTTGGTCGACCCGCGGTTTGTCTGTGTTCCGCTGGCCGGGACCCTCAAGGGCGTGCGGGCGATACGTGGAGTGGTTGACAGCGTTGACTTCGATCGGCATCTGCTGTCGTTCACCGATCCGGAGGGTCGACCAGGGACGCTGTCATGGGATCGGCTGGTCTTGACACCGGGCTCGGTGACCCGGCTTTTCGATACACCCGGTCTGACCAAATACGCGCACGGCCTGAAGTCGACGGCCGAGGCGCTGTATCTTCGTGATCGTGTGATCGAGCAGTTGGAACTGGCTCAGGTCGACGAAAACGAGACACGCGCCGCCGCCCGCCGCACGATTGTCGTTGTCGGGGCGTCATATTCGGGTTCCGAATTGACGGCGCAGCTGCGCGCGCTCGCCGACGCAGCGGCGAAGCAGATGGGCTTCGATCGGGTCTCGGTGCGGTTTGTGCTGCTCGACTTGGCGGACCGGGTCATGCCCGAGCTAGGGCACAAGCTCGGCGACGCGGCGATGCGTGTGCTGCGCTCTCGCGGAGTCGACGTGCGGCTGGGCACGACCCTCAAGGAGGTCCACGCCGATCATGTTGTGCTCACCGATGATTCGCGGATCGACACTTACACCGTGGCGTGGGTGGCCGGCGTGACTCCGTCCCCGCTGATCGCCACGCTGGGATTGGAAACGGAACGGGGCCGCCTGAAGGTGCGGACCGACTTGCAGGTACCAGGTCATCCCGAGGTCTATGCCGCGGGCGACGCCGCCGCGGTCCCGGACCTGACCCAGCCGGGCAAGATCGCCCCGCCCACCGCCCAACACGCGAGTCGGCAAGGTAAGGCGTTGGCACGCAACGTCGCCGCAAGTCTCGGCTACGGCCAGCGGAAGAATTACCGCCACAGCGATCAGGGCCTGGTGGTCGACCTGGGTCCGCGCTACGCCGTCGCCAACCCGCTAGGCGTGCACCTATCGGGCTATACCGCAAAGTTTGTCGCCCGCGCCTACCACCTCTACGCGATTCCCCGGGCCGTCAACCGCTGGGCGGTCGCACTGGCCTACTTCACCGACGTCTTCTTCCCCCGCACCGTGTTGTCGATGGGGTTCAATCCGCGCACCCACGCCGAGTTCACGGTCGGCGAAGTCGTCCAACTACCGAAGGCCGCGGGCGCAGAATGATATTCGCCAACAAGTGTTGTGAACACCAATGACAATCGTCAACAAAGGCTTTCGTGGACGACGCGGCGAGTCGGCGCGTGAGCTCCCGCCCGGGCAGCATTTGACCGCGGACTTCCCTGTGCTGCAAGCGGGACCGACTCCGCGGATCGAACTTGATGACTGGGAATTCACCATTCGCGACGAGCGCGACGCTGAACACTCGTGGACCTGGGCCCAGCTCAAGCTGATGCCCAGCGAGCGACTAAGCGTGGACATTCACTGCGTTACGACATGGTCCAAGCTGGATACGGAATGGGAAGGCGTCTCCCTGGACACGCTCTTCCAATCGATCGACACCACCGCCGGATTCGCACTCGTCGGCTCCTACGGCGGGTACACTACCAACCTTCCGTTGGGCGACATTCTCGGTGGGAAGGCGTGGATCGTGTACGCCTACCAGGGCGCGCCGCTTAGCGCGGTGCACGGCGGCCCGGCACGGCTGCTGGTGCCACACCTGTACTTCTGGAAGTCCGCGAAGTGGGTGAGATCCATTGAGCTGCGCGACAACGACATACCGGGATTCTGGGAGGGGTTGGGCTACCACAACTACGGCGACCCATGGCAAGAACAACGCTACGCCGGGGATTGACGACGGCGATGGAGGTCCACGTAAGGCCGAAATTGCAGTGGCGGGTCGCGCGTGTGGTGAACTCCGAACCCGAGACCAACTCTGCGCAAACGATCGGGCTGACCGTGCCGGGCTGGGGCGGCCACTTGGCGGGGCAGCACATTGATCTCAAGCTGACCGCCGCAGACGGGTACACCGCGCAACGCAGCTATTCGCTGAGCAAACCACCCGACGGTGAGCGCATCGAGCTCACCGTGCAGCAGATCCCCGGCGGGGAAGTCTCGCCCTACCTCGCCGGGCTTGTTGCCGGGGACGAGGTCGAACTCCGAGGACCCATCGGAGGCTGGTTTTTCTGGCGGCCCGACGACGCGGCCCGGGTTCTGCTCGTCGGCGGCGGATCGGGAATCGTGCCGTTGATGGCCATGCTTCGACAGCGGGTAGTGGCGGGCAGCGCCAACTTTCGGTTGGTCTATTCGGTGCGCAGTCCCGGCGACGTGTACTACGCCCAAGAGCTGGGCCGGCTCGAGCGCGAATGCGGCTGGTTACAGGTCGCGCTGATCTACACCCGCGTTGCCGCCTCGCAGACCGCCCGGCCGCCCGGCCGGGTCCGTGCCGCTGACCTCGCATCGACCGACTGGGCGCCCGCCGACGCTGCGCGCGCCTACGTTTGCGGTCCAACAGGGTTCGTGGAGTCGGTCACCGCGAAGCTGATCGAGCAAGGGTATCCGCCCTCAGCGATCCGGACCGAGCGGTTCGGGGCGAGCAACCAACCCGGAAGCGAGGAGCGATGACCGAACCAACGCACGTCGACGGTAACGCGGCCGCGGGCGTCTTCGCAGAAGTGCTGGGATTCGATGTCACCACCGCGACGTTGACGTGCGGGAAATGCCGTTGCGCCAGGGCCTTTGCCGAATGTCACGTCTATCACCGCGGACCCGGCATCGTGGTGCGTTGTCCATGCTGCGGAGACGTCCTGGCCCGCCTGGTGCGAACGCCCAGTGAAGTGTGGCTCGACTTCCGCGGAGCCCAGTCTTGGCGTGTCCCGATCCCGGCACCTTGATGGAGTCCCTCGATGCACTTGCCCGCCGCGTGCGTACCCCCGACATCGTGGATGCGATGGGGCGACTGCATCGACATCGGTGTCATCTCCTCGACTTGGTGAGCCCACTCCCGGTCGTCGCATCTTCGGCCCCGGCGTGACCATTTCCAATTTTCCGGCGTGCCGGGCCGCTTTCCCGCTTGAGCGTTACAACCTCAAGAGGTTGTTCTAACACCCCAGCGAAGGCGGTGCCGACGGGCGCGCGATGGTTGTGGCGGGTGCACCGATGCGTCGTTGGGTGGTGCGACGAAGTCCTGAGCGCGTCGTGGGCATACGCCGGTCTCCACCCGGGTGAATTACCCAGCCGGATGAGGACACCTCACCCCACGCGCAGGGATAGTGGTCATTGGATCTGAGTTGTGGGCCCCGGACCGACCGTCCTGTTCGGACAAGCGGATCGATCGCGGACGGCCTAGCCCACCACAATTCGACGAGGAGAAGAGGCGAAGCATGGCTAAACTCGAGTTCTGCGACACCCCCGGGTACGGCGAGATAGCCCGTACCCGCAACCACTACCGCCAAGCTCTACGCATCGGCGATCGTATCGAGATCTCCGGCCAAGGAGGCTGGGACGCGGACTTCGCCATGTCGGCGACATCCCTGGAGGAGGAGATAGTCCGGGCGTGCGACAACGTCGAAAAGACCCTCGCTGAGGCCGGCGCCAGCTGGCGCGACGTCGTGAACGTCCACTCCTACCACGTCCCTACGGCCCCTGATTCCATTGGGACTGAACATATGGCGCTGATGGTGGACCAGTTCCGCAAGCGATTCGGCGAGACTATGCCGCTGTGGACCGCGCTGGGCGTCGAGGCGCTCGCATTGCCCGAGCAGCATGTCGAGATCGAGGTCGTGGCGATCGTGGAATCGGGCAGGAAGTAGACAACGGCACTCGGTCGCGAGGTCGGAGGCACGGGTGGACCGAATATTTCATGCCCTGATCGGTGACCCGCCCGGAGCGGTCGATGCGGCCGTCAAAGCCTCGGCGCTGTTTCTCACGGCTGCGATCCTGTTTCGTTTCATGGAACGCCGTACCCTCGCCGAATTCGCGCCGTTCGACTGGATCGCTGCGGTGGCGGCCGGAGCCATCGTCGGTCGGGCCGCAACCGCCAGCGATAGCTCCTGGCTAAACGCAACCTCGGCGCTCATCAGTCTTCTCGTCGCCCACGCCGTACTGGCGAGATTGCGCTTTATTCCGGCGATTCGACGTGTCATCGATCCGCCTCTCAAAGTGCTGATCCGCAATGGACACGTCGACCGACGCAACCTGCGTCGATGCGGACTGACCACCGCCGATCTCGAGGCTGTGCTACGACAGCACGGACACGAAAGCTCCGATCGTATTCACCTGGCGATCTTCGAAGCCAAGGGCGCAATCTCGATTCTGTTGACGGATGGGAAGGGGAAATCGGCCGGCTGAACCGCATATCGACGTCCGGTTTCACATCAAACGATCTATCGAAGCGCTTTTCGTTACAGCGCATTTCGCTGGCGATGCCGCGGACGATGGCATTTCAGCACAGATAGGAGGAGGGATCCGATGAGCACCGTGAG
Organism: Mycobacterium paraffinicum; assembly: GCF_001907675.1. GTDB lineage: Bacteria > Actinomycetota > Actinomycetes > Mycobacteriales > Mycobacteriaceae > Mycobacterium > Mycobacterium paraffinicum_A. Next base: position 150,115 of record NZ_MPNT01000004.1, on the reverse strand, counting down.
CAAAATGCTGGCGACCAACCCCGGAGGGCTTGGTCGTATCGACAGCGCCAAACTGATCAGATGTATAGAAGCCTGCAAAGAGTGCGCTCAGGCCTGCACGGCGTGCGCGGACTCCGACCTTAGCGAGGAGCGGGTCGCGCATCTCACGAAATGCATTCGCACAAACCTCGACTGCGCCGACATTTGCGTGACGACGAGCCGCGTAGTGTCTCGTCGTACGGCATACGATGCCAACGTCACCCGCGCGGTGCTGGAGGCATGCGCGGTTACCTGTAAGGCCTGCGGCGACGAATGTGATCTGCACTCGACGCATCATGAGCACTGCCGTGTCTGCGCCGACGTGTGCCGCCGCTGCGAAAAAGCGTGCCGCGAGCTTCTCGCTTCATTGGGGTGAACGGCCCTCGGGCTCAACGGATGTTGCGGAGTAGCGTCAGCATGCTCGCCAGCAAGGTCACGATCGCGGTCATCGCTTGGTTGGCGTGGCCGGTTGTGATCCGTTCGGTGGTGCTCGATGGGGCGGACCGGCCTTCGGCGTCCAAGGGGTCGGCGCGGCATGGGCGCGTCACTCGGTGTCGGCGTCATAGGTTGATGGCGTGTCCGATGAGCGAGTGGAAGCACTCCTGTAGTCCCTCGCCCAGCGTGGGATGGGTGTGCACGTTGCGGGCCAGCTCGGTGGCGGTCAGGTCCCAGAGCTGGGCTGCGGTGAGCTCGGGCAGAAGCTCGCTGACTTCGGCACCGACGAGGTGGGCTCCGAGTAGCTCGCCGTGCGCGGCGTCGGCGATGAGCTTGATGAAGCCGGCCCGTTCGCCGAGGCCGTGCGCCTTGGCGCTGGCCTGCATGGGGAACGTGGCGACGCGAATATCGCGGCCGGTGGCGCGGGCCTGGCCTTCGGTGTAACCGAAGCTGGCAACTTGGGGTTGGCAGAACGTCACGCGTGGCATCATGCGGTAGTCCAAGGGCATGGTCGGCGCGCCGGCGATGGTCTCGGCGGCGACGATGCCCTGGGCCGAAGCGACATGGGCCAGTTGCACTTTGGCGGTGACGTCGCCGATCGCGAAGATGTGGGGAGCCGAGGTGCGCATGTAGTCGTCGATGTCGATTGCCCCGCTCGTGGTGAGGTGCACGCCGACCCTGTCGAGGCCGAGGTTTTCGACGTTGGGGCAGAATCCGATGCAGATGAACGCGCGGGCGGCGTCGACTGAGGCGGTGTGGCCGCTGCCGTCGGTGTGGGTGACGGTGACGCGGTCGCCTTGGTCGATCACCGAGTCCACCCGGGTGTTGGTATGGATGGGGATGCCGCGGCGTCGGTACTGGCGGGTCAGTTCCTTGGAGACGTCGGTGTCTTCGTTGGGGAGTGCGCGGTGGGCGTACTCGAGAATTTGGACGCCGACGCCGTAGCTGTCGAGGATGTAGGCGAATTCCATGCCGATTCCGCCGGCGCCGATGATGATGATGGACTCGGGTATCGTCGCGTCGAGGATCTGCTGTTCGTAGGTAACGATATTCTCGCTCAGGGTGATCCCGGGCAGTGTCCGCACTCGTGAGCCAGTGGCGATGATGGCGTTGTCGAAGCGGAGGGTGCTGGTGCCGCCGTCACGCAGCTCGACGTCGAGTGTGTGGGCCCCGGTGAAGCGGCCGCGCCCGTCGAATTCGGTGATCTTGTTTTTGCGCATGAGGAAGTGCACGCCGCGCACCCGGGCGTCGGCGACTTCGCGGCTGCGTGACACGGCACGGGCGTAGTCGAGGTGGATGTCGCCGCGGATGCCGAACTCGTCTGCCTGGTGCTTCAGGATGGACGCGATTTCGGCGTTGCGTAGCAAGGCTTTTGACGGAACGCAGCCGGTGTTGAGGCAGACCCCGCCCCAGTAGCGTTCTTCGATGATGGCGACTGTCAAGCCGAGTTGGGCTGCCCGGATGCCAGCGACATATCCGCCCGAGCCGGCGCCGAGGACCACCAGGTCATATTTCAGGGGCGCTGGTGTACTCATCGCAGTGCTGTTCTGGGGTTCACCGGTTAGTGCCCCTTCTTGGTCGTCCGACATGCTTGCGGTTGGGCCGCGGTGTCCGTGCGAACCATCGGCGAGACACGGCTTGCCCGGGAGCCGCGGCCTGCGTGGAAAGCATCCGCAACTCTTTGTCGACCAGACTGTCGCCGAGCCGGGCGAGATGTCGTCGCCCTCGACAGCGATTCACCCGGGTGAGGACGACCGGCGGGCGCCGTCGTTCGGGCGTGCGCGCGTAGCTATTCTATGGCGGCACGCTTTCCAAGACCACCGCTACTGCTTGGCCCGACCCAATGCAGACCCCAATCACCCCGTAACGGGCGCCTCTTTCCGCCAATTCCGTCGCCAGCGTCAACAAGTAACGAGTTCCCGTGGCCCCAAAGGGATGTCCAATCGCTATCGCGCCGCCGTTGGGTGTCAGCTTGTCATCGGGCACCACAAAACCGTCCAACTGGTTTGGCAATTCCCGCAGCACGCCGAGCGCTTGGGCGCTGAACGCCTCATGCACCTCCCACACGTCGACCTGCTCGGGGACGAGCCCCGCCCGGCGGATCGCAGCCGGGATCGCCCACGCAGGGGCCACGCCCATGATGAGAGGGTCGATCCCGTAGACCGCGCTCGATACCACTCGGGCTAGAGGGTCGACGCCGAGTTCCCTGGCTCGTTCCCCGGAAGCGATGACTACGGCACTGGCGCCATCACTTAACGGCGAAGAGTTGGCAGGTCGCAGGCGCCCTTCATCGTCATACCCAGCAGGTCATCCGCCCGAAAACCTGACAGCGTGCCGCCGTATCGGGTAAACGGGGTTCGTACACCCCCCAGAACATAAGCCTCACTCATCGCCAGCCCTCTTCGAACGCACCGGGATTCGAACTATCTAGGTCGATGCCTCCGGCCGCACCCACCTAAATCGTCTCAAACAGCTGCAGGCGAATTACGGCAAGCATCATGCGCAGTTGCGGCTCATCCGGGTTGCCGGCGTAGCTGTTCAGCCAGCGGGTGAGCTTTGAGAGTATCGGTACCGGCAACGCCGTCGGATTTGACAGGAGCGTGGTGAGGATGCGCTTGATCACGAGATAACCTTCCCCGCAGCCTAACTCGACGAAGACGATCGTGCGCTCATCGCCGGTCAGACACGGCTCCACCGCATCGACCAGTGACCACGCCATATCTTCATCGGAGATGGTTGGCGAGTGGACCGCGGCCCGCGGTTGCGCCGGCGATCGACGGCCCGCGAAGTTCAACTTCGTCGACGGCGCAAGTCGCACCATGGCACGTTTCATATTGGCGACCATCTCTCTGGTTCGCGAGCATCTGTGGTGCTGGGATGCACGCCAGTGACCTGACGCCCTATCGCGACATTGGCGGCGGTACCGAGGACCTTTTCCGCCTCAAAGCCTGTACGCATGTCGTGGTTTCCTCCTCGTGCTCCCAAGCGTGGGTGCGCGTAGCGCTGGCCTAGGCACGCCCCCCAACGAGGCCATGAGCTTGGCGAGATCTGCTCCCTGATGAGGTTGCCCCTGTATGGGGTGAATCGTCATCACCCCAACGGCCTGTTCGCCCGGGTGATTAACGCGAGACGTTCTCGGACGGGACGATTTGTGATGGGCCCAGATGAGCTATTGGTCGGAACGGAGTCGACTCAGCGGCAGCGGCCTCGTGGCCACTGGTGATTCTGCGGTGAGGTGAACGTCGCCGAGATCGTGATGAAGCACCAAGGAGCGCTGGTTGAATCGGTCTTCGAGCTCAAACCGCACGGCGACCATGAGATCCATGCGGCGGCCGGCGATCTCGGTCGCACGGATCACCACCGCCGGATCACCGCTGAGCGTGTCCAACCGGATCGGGATCGTGACCATCTCATAACTGCGTCGCTTGTGGGCGGGGGAGTCCGCCAGAAGGATGTCGATGCAACACCTGGCGATCAGCAGGTCGATTTCCGCCAGCGCCTTCGCGGTGACCATGATCGATACCCTGCTGGGCAGACCCGCCCCCGTCGGAGCGGTTGTGATGAGTGCGGACGCGCCCGTCAACACAACGCCCTCAGCCATATCCGATCGGGACCTGCCCGCCAGCGGTCGCTGGTCTCGTATCGACGATCGCATCCGATGTCTTGGTCTGTGGAGTTGACGGTCGCGATGGCTCCTGCTATGTGTCAACGGGTTTCGGCTAGCGTCGCCTGCCGGCGGGTTGCGTCGATCGAGTCCGCAAGCAGCCACAGCGCCAAGCCGATGAGCGCAATGTCCTTCATCAAGAATTCGCCGTCGGCGGACAAAACGGGAAAGCCGCCAGCAGACGCCTCGCCTTCACCGGGAGTGGTGATCATGAAGCTCAGCGTGATAACGAAGAACAGTGAGGCGAATAGGCCGCCGACCACAGACGCCTTCGGGAACCACGGCTTGACGGCAAGCAATGCTGCTGTAATCAATTCTATTGATCCGTTCAACCGACCAAAGGCGTCGATGGACATGATTTCGTAGACCCAACTCAGCAACGGGCTATTGGCCACCCAATGTGAAATACCATGGGATTCATAGTAAGTGAACTTCATAGCCCCGAACCAGGCCAGGACTATCACCAGACCGTACCGTGCGATCAGGGGCGCGAGGCCAGTTGTTCGAAGCCTTCCTTGGCGATCAGCCAACATGGTGGTGGCCTCATCGTGTGACATGCGGTCTCCCGTCCTGGATGTGTCGTTTTCACCGCATGGCCGCTGCCGAACTCACTGCCTTGGTTGGCGGCGCAGTTGGTCGAGACGTTTTTCCAGGCGGTTATCAGTGACCACTATCTGTGCGCAGTGGCCGAACTGTCTTCATCCGCGCGCACAATTCACCCGGGTGAGACGCCGACGAGGAAACCTCCTGCGGCACAGATCCTCTTCGAGAGCACGGGTGCAGCTCGCCCAGGTGATCACTGAAGGCCGTTCTCAGACGAGATGATTCGCGGCCGGCCGGTCCAGTTTGGCGCGAGAAGGCGAATTACAGCAGGCCGAGTTCTCGCGCCCGGCTGACCGCCGCGCTGCGGTGCTCGACGCCGAGTTTGCGGTAGACGGCCCGCTGATGGGTCTTCACGGTATTGAGCGAGACGTATAGCCGCTCACCGATTTCGCGCCGCGATAACCGGGTGGCGAGCAGGCGAAGAACCTCAAGTTCCTTGGGGGTCAACCCGTCGACGACGACGCACCCCTCGGTCCGTGAAGTCACCGCGACGCCCGCATTGTGCTCGGCCGACGCGCGCAGTGACACGGCGGGGCCGGCCTCCGCGCTGCCGCGCACCAGGGTGTCGGCTTCTTCAAGGATGGCCTTGGCGCCCCGGTGGTCACCGAGTTGCGAGGAGATCTTCGCCCGGACCGACAGCGCCGTCGCCACCTCGAGGATCGCTCCGCCTTGGCGCGCCGACATGACGGCCATGTCGGCGGGCGCGACCGCTGCGGCTGCGTCGCCGCGCATACGAAGGACTTCAGCCGTGGCGAGCGACACCATCACGTCCACAAGGTGTTCCGCATCCTGGAGGCCGCGGGAACTGCCGGAAGCGCGACGGATCTGACGTTCGGCGTCTGCGAGCTGGCCGCGCTCCGCCGAAATCAGCGCCAGATAGCCCAACGCGTAGCTGCGCGCGCGACGATCACCCACCTTTTCGGCGAGGTCCACGGCCCGGCGGAAGGCGGCTTGCGCCTCTTGAGCGCCGCCCGACATGTACAGTGCGGAGCCATAAACGCAGTAGGCGATTGGTCGGCCCAGCGGCGTTTCGCCGAGATCGAGGGCGATCGCCCGGCGAGCCGCCTCGAGGGCCGCGGTGACGTCACCCGTCTTGAATGAGTGAACCGCGCGCAAGACGACGGCTTGAGCGCTGATCGCGCGACCGCCCGTCATGTCGGCCGTCGATCCGGTCTCGGCTGCCTCGATCCACGAGGCGGCGTCATCGAGCCGACCAACGCTTAGGGAAATCCAGGCGCGTGCCACGCTCAGCCGCGGATCCTGGCGAACCGTTTCCTCCGGAAGCAGATCAAGCATGCCGGTTACCGTCGACAGGCCGCCCCCGTTGAACTCGTCGACCCAGTCGGCGGCGATCAGATCGGCACTGCGCGCGATGTCACCACCGGCAACCAGGTGGCGCACCGCCTCGTCGACAAGGCCTTTGGCCTCGAACCAGGCCGCGGCTCGTCGATGCAGATCGGCGACGAGATCGGGCTCGGTGCGGCGCAATTCGGTGCGCAGCAACTCACCGAACAGGTGGTGATACCGGTACCAGTGACGCGACATGTCGAGCGGCACCACAAACAGGTTTTCGCGCTCGATCCTCTCCAGAACCGAGGCCGAGCCAGACGACTGCAGCACAGCGTCGCACAGCGCACCGTTGAGTCGTCCCAATACCGAGGTACGGAGCAAGAAGCTGCGCATTTGCGGTGGCTGACCGTCGAGCACCTCGGCCATCAAGTAGTCGACGATATGTCGGTTATCGCCTGCAAACGTCGCAATGAACGCCGACGCATCGGCACGCCCGGCAAGCGAGAGCGCGGCAAGGTAAAGGCCGGCGGCCCAGCCCTCGGTGCGCCGGTGCAAAAGCTCAACATCAGCCTGAGGCAGGTCGAGCCCGAGGACATTGTTGAGCAGATGGTCCGCTTCACCGGTCCCGAAACGTAAATCGTCGGTTCGCACCTCGGCAAGATCACCGCTGGCCCTCAGCCGAGCCAACGGCAGCAACGGATCCGATCGGCTAGCCAGCACGAGGTGGAGATTCGCCGGCATCCGGCTGATGACGAATGTCAGCTGCTCGTGAACCGTTCGATTCAGCACTAGGTGGTAGTCATCAAGAATGAGCACGATGGGGCGAGCGATCGTGTCCAGATCGTTCAGCAGAGTGGGCAGAACGACCTGCACGGGGTCGGCCCCCATCGCCAGGAGTTCGGCCGCTCGGATTCCCACCCCGGGACTGATCTGCTGCAGCGCGGCAACCACGTACATCCAAAACCACACCGGGTCGTTGTCGGAGGAATCAAGCGACAGCCAGCTGAACCGCTCGTCCTCAGCCGCACCGAGGGCCCACTGCGCCAGCAATGTCGTCTTCCCCCACCCCGCCGGCGCACTCAGCAGCGTCAACTTGCGGCGACGTCCCGCCGACAAAGCGTCGAGCAGGGCGGCCCGGTGAACGAGCTGGCTCCCGATGGCCGGAACATTCAGCTTGGTGGCGAGCAGGACTGCCCGCGCAGCTGCTTCACCAAAGCCGTTGTCGCTGCGGCCATCTGAGACGGTCATCGGCAAACTCCCAGCACTCCGCGAATCAACTGAGCCGACCGTCCGGACGCCATTTTGGGTGGGTGTCGGCCTCGCCGATTCTCTGTTCTTCCCTGCGGGATCGGGCGGGCTTGTTGTGTGTGGCGATCGCGGCGAACCTATTGAATCAGAGGCGTTGTCGGTGATTACCTCCGGTGCACGCCCGCTTGGGCTGGTGGACCAAGGAGCCGGCAACGGTACGAAACTTTGCTCGTGCGCCACGCTCACGCTGGGCCCCTTCACTGCGTTCCTCCACTCCTGCATCGATGTATCGGATTCACCGACTCATCACAACGCCCGGGGCAGGAAGGTGACGTCTCGACATGAGATCGACTTCTCGTGCTCATGGTCGTCGGGACACCAACACGTACCCACTGACACCGAAGACCACCGGCATCATCAACACCATTCCCAACAATGTGCTCATCATCGTTCTCTCGATCCCCCCATGTCGTCGCTCTCGGTTGCCAAATCCTGGCTGGCGCGGCGGCGGTCGCGACGATTTGGGCTCAATGACAACGTTCCCAGCGCGGGCGCCGCGGCACCATCGGCCAGCGGATGATCTTTAGGGCCGGTTCGGTGTATGCCTAGCGATCCTGATATTTGACGGGCTGGTCAATCCGAGGGGCGCATGAACTGCGCCAGTTGAGCGCGCGACGTGACGCCGAGTTTGGCAAAGGCGTTGTGTAGATGGGTTTTCACCGTGTGCGGGGATAGGTGCAGTTCCTGTGCGACGGTGCGGTTGGTCGCGCCGTCAGCGATCAGGTTGACGACTTTGAGTTCGGAATCGGTGAGGCTATCCCAGCCCGTTTTTGCCCGCGGGTGCGCGACGATGCGCCGTTCTACGCCCAACCGGCGCAGCGCGCGGCCGACGCGCCGGGCATCGGCTATCGCTTCGCAGGCGATGTAGGTATCGAATGCCGCGTTCAGCTGGTCGAGGGCCTCAGCGTTGCGCTGCGCGCGACTCAGTTCGGCCCCGGCGTCCTCGGCGGCGCTGGCGTAAAGAAGCGGCCGCGCCGACGAGCGAAGCGACTCCGCGGCAACCACTAAAGCCTGCGTGTCACGTTCGAGTATCCCGCGGGCATACCCGGCCACCGCTGAGAACAGCGGAACTGCCGGCCGCTCACGCTCGAGCACTTCGACTGCCTGCAAGACCCGAGCGCGCAGGCCGGCATCGCCGGCGGCCGAGGCCACTCGCGCACCCAACACCAACCGAATCAATGCGTGGGGGAAAAGCGGTGTCCCCAAAAGGATTACATCGCCGAGCCAGCGCATCGCGTCGTGAACGTCATCGCGCTGCCACGCCGCGCGCGTGAGCACATACGCTGATCCTCGCCGTATGCCAGGGGAGCCAGTGGAGTGGGCATCGCGGGCATCATTGGCCATCCGCTGCAACAAGTCCCGGTCGTCGGTATGCGCTGCCACCTCGGCGAGAACCACCGTGCGAAGTACGTCCTGCTCGGTCGCGCCGGTGGGCTGCGGTGGCGGCAGGGACTCCGTCGCGTCGCGAGCGGCCGAGAGCCGGCCTGCAGCGAGGTGGACCAGCCCACTGAAGACGGCCCAGCTGGCCAGGGCCATCTCGTTGCCCTCGCGGCTGGCCTGCTCGATGCCGTCGGCCACCTGGGCGGTCGCATCGTCCAACCGGCCGACCACCGCCAGCAGGTTCGCGTTGTACATTCCAGCGTAGGCATGGGCTAACGCCGTATCGTTCGTGTAGGCGAGCCGACAGAGCCCTTGGAAGCGGTCCAGTGCGCGGGCCGTGAACCCCTCACCCGCATCGAGCAAAGCTATGGTGACGTCGGCCATGATCTGGGCCTCGAGGTCGCCAGTCGCTGCCGCGGCCGCGGCAGCCTCGTCGGCGGCCGCGCGCCGTTTCCCGCCTTCGTCGAAGACGAGGTTGTACGCCAGCCACGCCTGCAACCGTGCCCTGGTGACGTCGCTGATGCCGCTCAACTCGAGCGCCCGGCGGTTCTCCTCCACCCGCCGCTGGTCGGTGTGCTTGGTCTGCACCGGCAGCCGGAGACGAATCTCGGCCTCGATTTCAGGCGACCCTGCCTCCGACAGCGCCACATCGGCCAATTCTTCGGCCTCGCGGTAGCGACTGGCCCGGTTGAGCCACCCCACCGTCTCGCCGACCAGGGATCCGCGCTCCGCGTCGTCGGCCGGTAACAGCTCCAACGCGCGCCTGGTCAGGTCCGCGGCCGCACTCGCGTCGCCGCGACCTACCGACTGCGCGGCTTGGCGCAGTGCGTTGATCGCCTCCCGGTCGCCGGGTTCGGCGCTGCGCGCCAGTTGGGTGGCCACCTCGGCCGGCGCCACGCCCATCCCCAGCATGACCGACGCGGACTGGCGCTCCATCGCCCGCCGCAACGACTGTGGCAACGCCTGCCGCGTCGCCTCACGCAGCAAGTCGTGCCGGAACCTCAACCGTTCACCGTCTTCGACGAAAAGATCCGCGCGCACCGCCTCCTCCAACGTTGACAGCAACGACGCCGGCGACCGTTCCAGCATCGCGGCCAACAGCTCCACCGAAAACCGGTCCGGCAGCACCGCGGCCACCCGCACCGCCTCCGACGCAGTATCGGAGAGCAGGTCCAGTCGCTGCTGGATGCCGACGGCCAGACGCCGCGGCAGCCCCTGTCCGGTAGCCACCGCCCGCCCGCCGCTGATGCTCAGTCGGTCCTCCTCGCCCAGCCCTCCGACCAGCTCGCTGACCAGAAACGGATTTCCGTGCGCCTTGGCGGCCAGATTCAGCAGCGACACATCGGCTTTGGCGCGCACGACGTCTTGGACCATGTCGGCGACCGCCTCCGGCGACATTGCGCGCAATCGCAAGACTGTGGCGTTCGCGCGTTGCAGCACCGACAAGGTCTCTTGAGCCGCGGGACCTCCGGCCCCGGTGCGGGCAGTCAAGACCCATAGCACCGCCGCATCCGGTCGCGCGGTGGCCAGCGACCGCAGCGCCAACAGCGTGGCGTTGTCGGCCCAGTGAATGTCCTCCAGCACGATCGCCAGCGGGGTTTGTGCCGCGGCCGTCTGAATCGCGTCGGCCAGGTCGTGCACAACCCAGTAGCGCAGATCGGCCGAACCGCCTAGCTGCCGCAGCGCCTGGGCGTCACCTACCGGCGGGTTCGCGTTGAGCGTGGCCATGAACAGCGAGAAAAACGGCACCGTCTGCTGGTACTCGAACGCCTCCCCGAACAAGGTGCGCACTTCACTCTTGTCGGCCAGCATCAACACCTCGGTCAGCAACCGACTCTTTCCGATGCCGGGCGGCCCTTCGATGACCAGCACGCCCCCGCCCCCCTGAGCGACCGCCGCGATCAGGGCGCCAATCAGTTTCAGCTCGTCTTCGCGTCCCCGAATCGGCGGAATGACCATTCGCTGACCGCCGACATCGGAAAGGCCAGCTGGAACCTCCATCGGGTGTCCTGTTCGCGCGTTACCGACTGCCACTGAAGTGGACGTAATTCTAGCCCGCCGCCGACAGCCATTCGATTTGCTGTCGATCAATCAGCGTCGCGGATGAGCTGCGCCAATTGGCCGCGTGACGTGATGCCGAGTTTGGCGAAGGCGTTGTGGAGGTGTGTTTTCACGGTGTTAGGGGAGAGGTGCAGTTGCTGGGCGACGGTGCGGTTGGTCGCGCCGTCGGCGATAAGGTTGATGACTTTGAGTTCGGAGTCGGTGAGGCTGTCCCAGCCCGTTTTTGCCCGCGGTTGGGCGACGATGCGCCGTTCAACGCCTAATCGTCGGAGTGCGCGGCCGACCCGGCGGGCATCGGCTATCGCTTGGCATTCGACGTAGGTGTCGAAAGCGGCGTTCAGCTGGTCGAGCGCCTCGTCGTTGCGCTGCCTGCGACCGAGCTCGGCACCGGCGTCCTCGGCGGCGCCGGCGTAGAGAAGCGGTCGCGCCGACGAGCGAAGCGACTGCGACGCAGCCACCAATGCCTGCGCGTCGCGGTCGAGTATCCCCCGAATATGTTGGGCGACTATGGAAAACAACGGCACCGTTGGCCGCTCGCGGTCGAGCACTTCAACGGCATCCAGGAGACGCGCCCGCAGGCCGGCATCACCGGCGGCTGACGCCACGCGCGCGGTCAAAGTCAGCTGATCCAAAACGGTTGGCAAGAACGGTGTCATGAGTAGCGGTATATCGTCGCCGAGCCAGCGAAGCGCTTCATGAGCGTCGTCGCGCTGCCACGCCGCCAGCCCCAGTGCGCACGCCGCCCCTCGACGTACCGCAGGCGAACCGTTCGAGTATGCGTCGCGTGCCTCACTCAGCATCTCAAGCAGCAACGTTCGGTCGTCGGTGCGCGCCGCTACCTCCGTCAGGGTGAACATCCGCATCGCGTTGACGAAGGTCGACCCCGGGCGTTCCGGCTTCGGCAACCCTTCGGTGGTGGCACGGGCAGCCAGCAGCCGGCCCGCAGTCACCTGCACGACTCCCGCCATCAAAGCCCAAATGTAAAGCGCCATCCCGTCCTGTTCTTTCTGGGATGTTGCTGTGCTGCTTGCGACCAGCGTCGCCGCATCTTGCGCGCGACCGACCACGGCAAGCAGGTTGGCAAGGTGGCATACGGCGAGGTTGTGAGTAGTCATGTCGCCTGCGGCGGTCAGGTCTTGAAGTTCGTTAACGCGCCCGAGACCCCGGCGGGCGTAGCCGTTTGCGCAGTCGAGGTACGCAAGTGCTATGCCGGACAGAACGCTTGCCTCGCGGTCGCCGGTTGTCGCCGCAGCGGCCGCCGCTTGATCAGCTACCGCGCTGTCGTGTCCACGCAGGCCGTACATGGCTAGGTTGTACGCCAGCCAGGCCTGATGTCTTGCCCGGGTGACTTCGCTGAGGTGGGGCAACTGAAGCGCCCGACGGTTCTCCTCAATGTGTCCAGCGGTCGTATCCGTGATGGCCGTCCGGAGCCGCAGCCGAATTTTGGCCTCTTCCTCAGGCGGCAGAGCGTTAGACATGTTGGTGCTGGCCAACCGTTGCGCTTCCCCGTAGCGGGTGGCCCGATTGAGCAGCACGATCGTTTCCGTCACAAGTGCCCCACGTACCGGGTCTTCGGCGGGCTGGAGTTCTAGGGCGCGCTTGCTCAAATCGGCCGCAACGTTCGGGTCGCTACTGGCCACCGTCTGTGCGGCTTGGCGCAGGGCCGCAATCGCTGCCTGGTCGCCCACCTCGGCGCTGCGGGCAAGCTGGGTTGCGACCTCCTCGGGTGCCGCTCCCATGTCGAGCATTACGGTTGCCGATTGCCGCTCCATAGCCCGGCGCAGCGACTGGGTTAAAGATTGCCGCGTCGCTTCCCGCAGCAAGTCGTGTCGGAACCTCAGTTGATCACCGTCTTCGATGAACAAGTCGGCACGGACAGCCTCTTCTACCGCCGATATCAGCGCAGTGGGGCGGCGTTCCAGCATGGCGGCGAGCACCCCGGCCGAGAACCGGTCGGGAAGCATGGCGGCTACCTGCACGACTTGGCTCGCAGTGTCGGAGAGCTGATGGAGCCGTTGCTGCATGGTGTCACTGAGCCGTCGCGGCAACGAGTCTCCGGTAGTGACGGCGCGGCCGCCGCTGATTTTCAGCCGGCCGTCCTCGTCCAGTCCCCGCAGCATCTCCGTCAGTAGGAAGGGGTTGCCGTGTGCCTTCTCAGCCAGACTCAGCAGCGACGCATCGGCGTCGGCTCGCACGGAATCTCGCACAATGTCTGCGACCGCACTCGCCGCTACGGCAGTCAACCCCAGAAATTTCGCGTCCTCACGTTCCAGGGCGGTCAACGTCTCGCGGGCGGCCGGTCCGCCGGCGCCGGTCCGTGCGGTGAGCACCCACAGCACCGGGGCAGAGGGCCGCGTAGCGGCGAGCGACCGCAGCGCCAGCAGGGTGGCGTTGTCGGCCCAGTGGATGTCCTCGATGAGGATCGCCAGCGGCGTTCTGGACGCGGCCGCGTGGATGGCGGCTTGCAGGTCGCGCACCACCCAGTAGCTGAGATCGGCCGACGTGCCCAGGCGACGCAACGCCTCGACATCACCGACAGGGGGATCCGCCCGCAGGGTCGCCATGAAGAGCGAGAAAAACGGCACCGTCTGCTGGTACTCGAAGGCCTCACCGAATAGCGTCCGAACACCCGCCTTCTCGGCCAGCGCCAAGACCTCGGTCAGCAGTCTGCTCTTCCCGATGCCCGGCGGCCCCTCGATGACAAGTACGCCCCCGCGCCCCTGAGCGACCGCTGCGACCAGCGCGCCGATCTCCTTCAACTCGTCCGCCCGCCCCCGAATCGGCGGTATGCGGACCTTCCCCGATGGCCTTGCGGTGCTCACGCGAACCGGCTCCCCCCGACGTGAAGTAGGCGGGCGGAAGGTCTCCCAGTCGTGTGGCCCACAGATTCTCGCAACCGCTAGCGCTGGTAGTTAGTGTAAGCGACTAGCCGGCACACCGATCGGGCCGTACATGTCCACACCGACGCTGTGCACCCAACGACTCCGACACCGTGCGAATCAGCGCGGCGAATGGCGAGGGCCCCGGGTGCGCGCTCCGTGCGGCCCAGTTGTCCTCACCCGGGTGATTGACGCGGTGGGGTGAAGACACCTCACCCGGCAGACGCTGAAGCTTGACTTTCACAGGACGCGCGGCCATGGCCGATTGTGCCAATGCCAAACGCGCAGCACGCCCTAGTAGTAGGTGATTCGGGAAGGGACTGAGCCATGTGCGCCGAGTCAGACGGCAAGAACATCGGATTGGGCGGCGGGCCCGGCTCCGCGACCTACACCTCGCCATGAGGCGAATCCTGCGGTTCGCGGGCGTGTTCCTGACATCGTGGGGGATCGGGCTACTGGTCGCGGCGTGGGTTGTTCCCGGAGTCGTGGTGTCGATACCGGGTTTCGTCGTCGGAGTGCTGGCGTTCGCCGTAATGCAAGGGAGCCTCTCCTCTTCGCTGATGAAGTTGCCACGCGAGTACGCGACACTGCTGCTTGGAGGCGCCGGCTTGGCAGTGACGGTCGTCGCGTTGACCCTCGCGTCGCTATTGACGCACGGAGTCACCATCGATGGCGCGCCATCCTGGCTGGCGACGACGGTGGTGGTGTGGCTCGTGACAACCATTGGGGCGATAACGCTGCCCGAGCTGCTCAACCGGGCCGGGGCAGACTCGACCTGACCATCGCGCGCACGCACGCCCCGGCGGTCCGCATAGAGGTCGTGCATTTCGTGCGGGTCCGCCGTGGAGGGATTGTTGGTCACCGGCGAGACGACGAAGGGAGTGATGATGGGGGACACGCATGATGATCCGACGGATCACTGCCGCACCACACAACCCCACGCGGGTATCGCCGTGAAGGACAACTTGTTCTGGCCAGGCTTGGTCCTGCTGGTCGTAGCCGTGTGCGGGCTGATCAGCTCGGCAGCAGAAGCCGCGTATGGGCGTTACGAATGGCTCTGCACCTCGTTGCTCGTCGCCATTCTCGCCACGGTCGCCGCAACGCTGTGGCTCACGATAGAGCTTCGTCGCGTCACGCGCATCGATTCACAGTGGGACGCTGCGCACACAGGTAGTCGGGGGCGTCCGCCCATCCGCTGATCACCACTTGCGAGGGAGCATCCCGTCGGCATTGGCGTCGGGGGTCGTCCACAACAGCGGCCTCGACGTCGTTGTATCGCGTTGCGCTACAGCACAAATCGGCTTGTCCTTAATCTCTTGGGCCAACCAGTTCGCGTGCAGTCGTATACGAGCAGCGCTCGTCGAATCGCCCGGGTGAATTGGCTTGCCGGGTGATGACCACTTATCCCGGGTCGATAAATGCTGGCATGACAGATCGCGAGCGCGACGGTACACGTGGGATCGGCCATGTATGTACCGGGCCTGCCTCGGCCGCGTCAGCGGGCGGCGAGTCGCGATGACGGTGGACGCGCTGGCTGTGTTGATCGCCGCGGAACGCCATCGCCACGGATTGGAGAAGACCAGATGAAGCGACGCCCATCCCATCAATCGCCTGCCGAATACGGCTCCGGCGCCGGCCGGACATCACGGCTGCTGCAACGAATCTGGGACGCCGTCGCCCCAGCCCGGCGGTGGGCGTACCGGAATGGGGATGTCGCGGTGGACCCCGCCTTCGGCATCGAGCACCAGCTCATCTCGCTGCGGCCTATCTGTACTGCCCCGGGGGCTATCGAGCGACGAAACATGCGGCGCGCCCGCGGTGGTGGTCGCCGAGATACACGCTGTCGACGGATGCAACCAGATGGGGTTAAACCCGGACGGCGACCTCGTTGAGGTGCTTTGTCAGGCCTGCCTTGAAACGGTCCGATGGGCCATGGCGACCTATGTGGACGACAAACGCGAGATGGCGTCTCGACGAGGCGCCAGTCCGGTGTGTGCCACCTGCGGGCGTCCCGCTGGATACCTGCGCGGCATCCTCGCCGTGCGCCCGATCGGGGCGGAGTGGCTGGCGTTGTGAATCGCCTACGCAACGCCTGCCTGTTCGTAGCTGTGGTCTCCGGTGACTACGCGGTTCTCATGTTGATCGATGGTCAGCAGGTCGATTTCGGTGTTACTGCCGTGAGCTGTGCGGGAGGCGCGGCCACAGCCTGGCTGATCGCCCGTGCTGACAAACGGCGCCGCCGAGCGGTCGCGCCGCGACGCGCGGCCGTCTGGCCGCACCGTGACTAGCAGTCCAGGAGCGGCGCCAAGAGGCAATGCCCGTCATGCCGAGGTACGCGCAAACAACGCTGCGGCTCGACCAGATTCGTTGACCGGCACGGCGTTCTCTAATGTCTAACGTGCCGGAATCTGCTCCGGCGAAGCGCATTTCGGGCTCCGCCGTCGGAAGCCGGTCACCGACGCGCGCGCCCGTTCCCGATCGCTACCAATCCGGCCACTGACGCCTCTGCGCTCACCCGGGTGAATTAGCCCGCTGGGTGATGACGACTCACCCCGTGTCCGTGAATCCTTAGTTAGGAGCTGACGAGTGGAGGCTTAAGTGCAGTCGACGATGTATCGGATCTGCATTCGAGGCCGCCTGACGGAGCGGCTCGGGTCAGCATTAGACGGGATGCGCCTCGAGGCCAATGCGAACGAAAGCGTGTTCACAGGTGAAATCCGAGACCAATCACAGCTTTACGGACTACTCGACCGGGTCCGTGATCTAGGCCTCGAGCTCGTCAGCGTACAACCGCAGCCCGCGGCTTCCCCGACCCGCATGAGGAAGGGCCTGTAATGCAAGCCATCACTGTTCAGATCGTGATGCCGGCGTCGTCGCGGGCAGACTTGCCATCCTGCCCCTTACCGAAACCGCCGCCGCGTTCGCTCCCGGCAAGAGCGTCCCTGCCAAGACGACCGCGTGTAACTGAAGTGTTAAGGGAGGCAGCCAAAATGGTTCTCAAAGCGGCAGCACTTGCCACGCTGACAGTCGCGATGATGCTCGCGCCCGGGGCCCACGCCGAGCCGGCGCCGGAAAATTCGGGTCAAAAACCGGTTGTCCGGCCAGTCTTCAACCAGCCAACCAATGTTCCGGGCAAATCACTTCAAGCAGTCACCGTCAGTTACCCGCCCGGAGCCAAAAGCGGAGCGCACCACCACGCGAAATCCGCGTTCATCATGGCCTACGTGATCTCCGGAGCGATCCGCAGCCAAGTCGAGGGTGAACCCGCTCGCGTCTATCACGCCGGTGAGACCTGGCGTGAAGCTCCCGGCGCGCACCACACCATCAGTGAAAACGCCAGCGCCACCGAACCTGCCGAATTGCTAGCGGTCTTCCTGTTAGACACCGGAGACGGGCCGCTCACGATGGACGACAACGCAGAATGAGCTCGGCGGTTCGGCGGGGAACAGCCATGACACCGTTCGGAATGATCCGCCGGGAACACTCCATGCACATGCATGATCCGATCCGCGTTGTCCGGATCGCACTACGCTTGTCGCTGGCGGCGGCATTCCTGTCGGCTGTTGCCGATCGATTCGGTTGGTGGAAGCCGTTCGGGCAGGGCAACTGGGGGAGCATGGGCTCCTTCGCCGACTACACCCACCAGCTTGTTCCATTTGCTTCTGGTTGCTTACTGACCGTCATTGTGTGGGTTACCACCGTAACCGAGGCGACGCTGGGAGTATTGCTCCTGACCGGCTGGCAACCGACACTCGTCGGCGCGTCGAGTTGCTTGGTGCTCAACATATTTGGCATCGCGATGGCCGTATCGCTCGGTATGGAAGCGCCGCTTAGCTACAGTGTCTTCTCCGCGGCGAGCGCGGCAGCGGCCTACGCGATACTCGGTATGACGCCGACACGCACCCCCGGCGCATTGCGCGGTCCAGACACTCGAAACCCGCCGCCGGACTACTGTGACTGCGGTTAGTCCATTGAGCCGGTTCGGGAGTGCGGGTACCAGCCCCTAATGACCCTAAGCCAGCCGCCCGTTGCGACGAGCGACCCGGCGAAACGCGGCGGACATACCAATCTTCGGGAATGAGGCCAGATGAAGGCTAGCAAGCAATTCGACGTGATCGTCCTAGGCGGCGGGGTGGGCGGCGTGGCCGCCGCGCGGAAGCTTGCTTCGGTTGGCCTTTCGGTAGCCCTCGTTGAGGATCGTCTCGTCGGTGGCGAGTGCCACTACTGGGGCTGCAACCCGAGCAAAACGCTGCTTCGCCCGATCGAGGTGCTCAACCTCGCGAAGGCTGTCCCTGGTGTGCGAGAGGCTCTTTCGGGGAAGCAACTGGATGTCGCGGCTCTCTTCGCAAAACGAGATGAGCTCATCGAGCACCTCTCGGACCTAGAGCGGACAGCATCGTTGCAGCAAGCCGGTGTAGTGGTGTTTCACGGGTTCGGCCGGTTGAGCGGTGAACGAACGGTGCGCGTGGCCTACGCCCTCGGCGATACGACCGAAGCCGTCTTGACTGCACGCCACGCGGTCGTGCTGGCCACCGGTACTCGTCCGAACGTGCCGGAGATACCTGGTCTGGCGCAAGCACGACCGTGGACTAATCGGGACTTGACCACCATGACGCGCGTGCCACCACGCGCTCTGGTGGTGGGTGGCGGCCCCGTCGCCGTCGAGTTCGCGACCATCCTGAGCGGGTTGGGGTCATCGGTAACGCTTGTGGTGCGCGAGAACACGCTGCTGTGCAACTGCGAACCCGAAGCTCGCGATCTGGTCGCGCAGTCTCTGCGCAGCAATGGCGTCAACATTCATTTGGAGACACAGTTGTCGGCGGTGGCCCGGCCCGTGGCGGGCGGGCCCGTCACCGCGACTTTCAACGGCCGCACCATCGACATAGACGAGGTCGTGCTGGCCGCCGGTCGACGCAACAACACGGACGGCATCGGACTGGAAACCATTGGCCTGACGGGAGGCGAAACCGTTTGCGTCAACGACCATCTCCAGGCGGTCGGTGTCACGGGCGACTGGCTATACGCTCTCGGAGATACCACTGGGCGTGCGCGGTTGTCTCATATCTCCACCTACCACGGACGCATCGTGGCCGAAATCATCGCCGTGCGGGCCGCGGGGCGGGAACTGTCTGACAACGAATTGACTGCCCGTGATGCCGGCAGCCTGGCGCAGGTTATCCACACTGACCCTCAGGTCGCCTGGGTGGGCCGCACCGAAAGTCAAGCCCGAGCAGAAGGGTTCGCGGTGCGGACGCGAACGGCCCGCTACCCCGGCGCCGTGTCATTCCTCGCCCTATACCGTGATGGCTTTCAAGGATGGGCGAAACTGGTCATCAACGACGAGACCAACACACTGCTCGGAGCGACATTTGTTGGCCCGCAATTCTCCGAACTGGTTCAAGCGGCCACGCTGGCCGTCGTCGCGAAAATCCCGGTCACTCTCCTGCGCCATGCGGTCGCGCCGCATCCGACGGTCAATCAGGTTTGGGATCCGCTACTCGCGGAAGAGTCGGAACTTGCGGCGTTGCTGAGCACCGCGGCGCAGAACGCGCAGAGAACCGCTTAGGCGATCAAACCCGTCAATCTCGGTGTTCGAGAGGAGCCACGATGACCTACGACTGGCCGGTCGTCTGACCGTGACCATGCTGGTAGCGGGGGTCCGCACGCCCGGCGGCAACGTGGAGACGTTCGAAGTGGACGACCCGCGGTCTTTGGCGTCCGACGAGGTTCTGATCGCAACTCGTGGCGCCGGGGTTGGGAACTGGGACAACATCATTCGCTACGGCGGTTGGGACGTCGGCAGGACCGTCCCGCTCGCGCTCGGCGTCGAGGCCGCCGGCGTCATCGAGGCCGTCGGTGACAATCGCCAGAGCGGATTCAGCGTGGGCGATGCGGTGCTGTGTCACCCCGTGCCGCTGCGCGATCAAGGCACTTGGGCGCCGCTTCTGATCGCGCCGGTGGGCTCGCTCGCCCGCAAACCGCGCGAAATTCCGTGGGGGACCGCAGCGATCTTTCCGGTGCCGGCGTTGACCGCCGAGCAGGTGGTCGGCGAGGCATTGGGCCTGCACCGCGGAGAGACGTTGCTCGTTCATGGCGCGGGTGGAATCACCGGCGGCCTCATCGTCCAGCTGGCGGCCACGCGCGGGGTCGACGTGCTCGCCACCGCCGGCCCGGGCAGCGCCGACCGAGTCCGCCGGCATGGCGCCCGCGAAGTGCTCGATTACCGCGATCCGCTGTGGCCAGAGCACGCGAAGGCGTTGGCGAAGGACTCGATCGACGCCGTCGCCAACGCGGCCCCTGGCGGTGCTGCTGCGGCGATGGCCGCGCTTGCCGGTGGCGGCCGGCTGGCGACCATCACCCCCGACCTACCCGCATCGACCCGCGGGATCGGCGTGACGGCAGTTTACGTCCGCTCGGATGGGCCCCAACTCGACCGCCTCACCGCGCTTCTCGCGTCGGGCAGGTTGACCATGCCCACCCCGCGGTCCTGCGGCCTCGATCAGGCCGCCGCTGCCTTGGCGCATGTTGTGGCGGGCCACGAGCCCAGCGGAGTCGTCCTCACGACAGACAACCCGGGAAGCTAACCGAAAATCGCACAGCAACAAGGAGTCTCGAAATGACAACTATTTCCCCGATCCTCACCGGAGTGGCGGCACACATCGGACACTACGCCGACGCCGTCGCGGTATCCGGAGGCGGCACACAGGTCTTCGTCTCCGGAACACCCGGGGTGCGTGAAGACGGCACACTTCCTGAGGACTTCACTGACGAGGCCCGGCAGTGTTGGATCAATGTCGAAAATGCGCTCGGTAAGGCTGGTGCCAAGCTCACCGACATCGTCTACATGCGCCAATGGATCACCAGCCGTGGCTATGCGTCCGCATACCTGGCGGTCAGCAAAGAGATAATCCGCCATCAACCCGCCGCCATGTTCAGCATCATCGACGGGCTGGTGTGGCCCAACATCCGCGTGGAAGTCGAAGTCACCGCCATCCTGCCGGCATGACCGATTACCCCGTCGTCGAGTTGTCCACCGACGAGCTGTTGACCACGACCCGCTCGGTGCGCAGACGCCTCGATCTGACCAAACCCGTTCCCATGGGGCTGATCCGGGAATGCCTGGAGATCGCGGTGCAGGCACCGACGTCGGCCAATGTGCAGAACTGGAGTTTCATCGTCGTCACCGACGAACAACAGCGACGCGCGATCGCCGATGTGTATCGGCGCACATGGGAGCTGATCGTCGCTTCGCCGTTCGCGGTCGCCGATCGATTCAAGGACGACCCCGTCCGCAACCGCGAGCAGCGCAAGGTGTCCGACAGCGCGGCGTATCTCGCCGAGCACATCGGCGAGGTCCCCGTCCTGACGATCCCGTGCGTCGAGGTCATCGATGGTGACGGCGCACTGACGGCCGAGAACGCCAACCAGTATTGGAGTTCGATCATGCCCGCCACCTGGAGCTACATGCTCGCCGCGCGGTCGCGGGGCTTGGGAACGACGTGGACCGGGGTGACCATCATGGCCGACGACGACATGCGGGCCATTCTCGGGTTGCCCGACAACGTCTATCACGCCACGACCGTCCCGACCGCGTACTACACCGGCACCACGTTCCGGCGTGGCAAACGGATACCGCTCGACGATGTGCTGCATTTCGACCGGTGGTGAGCACACCACCGGAACCGGGGTGCGGGACAACCGCCCGTGCGGAAGCGAAGCTACAAGGAGGACAACATGGAAGGCGATTACGGCGGTCAAAGTCGTGCCAACACCCAGGGTTCCAGCGGATCCCTCGATACCGGTGACGTCGGCGAGATCAAAGTCGAGGCGGCCAGCCAGACCGACGAGCATCGCAACCGTGCACCGCCGGCGAACGAGACGGCGAACGACGCTGCAACCGAATTGGTTCGCTCGCCGCGAGATCGAGATAGTCGCCAGACGGTTTGGCGCGCATTCGTTTTGATGGCAGGTCTGTTCACCCGGGTGAATGCACGGTTCGGGTGATGACAGGTCCACGACACACTCCGGAGGATGCATGTGAGACCAAGCCCGTCTCGACGACCTTGTCGTCGAGCTCACACCGCACAGAGAAGGAACCGAAGATGCACCACGCTGAGCAGTCGGCCGAAGATCTGGCCATCCTCGAGCAGCTCAACAACGACTATGTCCACTCCGACCAGTTCAACGATGTCAAGCGCTTCAGCGAGTTCCTCGCCGAAGACTTCATCGTGCAGACTCCCGGTGTAACCCGGAACCGCGAAGAGTTCCTCGACTACATCGCCAAGCCGCGTCCCTTCAAGGATCTGGCTGTGCACGACGTGAACATTCGGATCCTCAGTGACGTTGCTCTGATCCATGCCCGCGCCACCTACACCATGCTCGACGACGAAGCGGACCAGGAAGCTCTGTACACGGACACCTATCAAAAGCGTGATGGCACCTGGGTCTGTGTCGCGGCCTGCGCGATCGCCCCGGGCGCATAACCCGCTCCAAACCAGGAAGGCAACCCGCACGTGCATTTTGAGGGCAAGAAAGTCATCGTTATCGGCGGCAGTGCCGGCATGGGCCGGCAGGTCGCGATCGACATCGTCGATCACGGCGGGAGCGCGGTGATCGTTGGCCTGTCGAAAGACCGCGTCGATGACACCGTCACTGAGCTGAGCCGGCGCGGCCATGCGTGGGGTATCGCCGCCGAGCTGACCGACCGCGCCGCGGTCGCGGATGTACAGCGGGCGCTTTCTGAGCAACACGGCAAGGCGACACTGTTGGTCAACGCGGCCGGGTTCTTCATCCCCAAGCCGTTTCTGGAGTACAACGCGCAGGACTACGACTCGTACATGGAGCTCAACTATGCCCTGTTTTTCCTGACGCAGACCGTCGTCGAGGGCATGGTCGCCCGCGGTGAGGGTGGGGCCATCGTCAACATCGGCAGCATGTGGGCACACCAGGCGGTCGGTGTCACGCCTTCGTGCGGGCACTCGATGCAAAAAGCAGGGCTGCATGCGCTCACCCGCAACCTGGCCATCGAGCTTGCCGGACACAACATCCGCGTCAACGCGGTGGCACCAGCCGCGGTCAGGACGCCAGCGCTTGAGAAGTGGGTCCGCAAGGACGAGATCGACGCCACGCTTGACACTTTCGCGCCGTTTCATCCGTTGGGACGAGTCGGTACGCCGGCCGACGTGGCCAACGCGGTGACGTATCTGCTCTCTGATGAGGCAAGTTGGGTGACCGGCGCGATCCTCAACGTCGACGGCGGCGTGATGGCGGGTCGCAATTAGCCCGGTGCAGGTGGTTGCGGACGTTCGAAGCGACAGGAAGCTGAAAGGAAGATGCAATGGCAATCGGTATTTTGAGGCCGGGCGGCCCGCGGGCCAAGTCCGTCGGCCGCGGCGAAGGCAGGTCCTTGTTCAACGGAACGGTCGGTGTACGCCACATCCTCGACCAGGCTCAGGCGGACGGCCGCTTGTCCGTGCTCGAGCATCCCATGTCCCCTCGGGCGCTGGCCGCACCGCTGCATCGCCACCGCAACGAAGATGAGTACAGCTGGATCATTGAGGGACGCGTGGGCGCCTTGCTTGGCGATGAGGTGCTCGAGGGGGGCCCTGGCGACTTCATTTTCAAGCCACGAGGCCAATGGCACACGTTCTGGAACGCGGGCGACGAGCCGGCCCGCATACTCGAGATCATTTCCCCCGCAGGATTCGAGCAGTTCTTCGACGAGCTTGCTGATCTCGGGGGTATAGCCACGATATCGCCCGAAGTCCTGGATGAGCTCTGCGCGCGCTACGAACTGGAGATGGATGTCGACAGCGTGCCCGAACTATGCAAACGCTTCGGCTTGAAATTCCCCGGTGAACCTCTCTGAGAGTGAACGATGAGTTCGAAAATTCCTGATGTTGTTGGCTTGCTGCGTTAAGCAGCCGTGCCGAGGGCAATGTGGAGGTGAGAAACATGCTCGTCGACGGCGATTACGACGACGCTAGGCCCGACGGAACGTTAGGACCCAGCGAATCTTTGGACTCTGACGAAGTACGCAATGACGATGGTGACATCGTGGTCGATGCGCCATTGCGTTGGATATCTCCTGACGGGCACCTGACGCTGGATGAGCGTCTGGCCGCCGAGGAGCCGGAACTTGGCTACACCGAGGGCCCGCCGCCGCGGGCCGGGCGGCACCACGGTCAGATCAGTGGCAGCCCAAACGACGGCCCTTCGTTCTACACGGTGGCGCGCGAAGAGTTTGATGAGGACGCCGACTGACTGGGCACCCCCGGTCCTCACCCGGGTGAATAGGTGGTCGGGGTGATGACGGATCACCTCGACCGGCCGCAGGCTCAATACCACGGATACGGGCGATGGCCGGTCTGCTTGCAGGACGCCAGGGCGAACGAACTTCTCCGGCGGATTGTCTTCGCAGGAGCCACGTCTCCGGTGCGGGCAAGCCTTCCCATCGGCTTGGCGGGTCCCGGTCACCGGTCGGACTACAACGCTGAAAGGTTCATCATGAAGATCGTAGTCATTGGCGGTCGTGGCCTCATTGGCTCGAAAGTAGTGGCCAAGCTTGGCGCGCAGGGACACGACGTGATCGCCGCTTCACGCCGATCCGGTGTCGATTCGCTTACCGGCGAAGGCCTAGCAGACGCCGTCACCGGCGCGGATGTCCTCGTCGACGTCGCTGATTCACCAGTGTTCGACGATGAACCTGTGATGCACTTCTTCACGACCACGACCAAGAATCTTCTCTCTGCCGAGCGGGAAGCGGGAGTCGAACACCATGTCGCGTTGTCCGTCGTGGGTTCGCAAAGCATGCCAGACAGCGGCTACAACACCGCGAAAGCAGCTCAGGAGGAGCTGATCAAGGTTTCGGGCCGGCAGTATTCGATTGTGCGCGCAACGCCGTTCTACGAGTTCGCGATTGGCTTGGCCGATTCCGCGACAGACGGCGAGATTGTCAGATTGCCACATGCATCGTTCCGCCCCATCGCCGCCGACGATGTCGCCACCGCCGTGGCTCGCGCGGCGGTGGGAGCTCCCATCAACGGCGTCATGGAGATCGCGGGGCCCGAAGCAATGGG
This sequence comes from Mycobacterium paraffinicum, assembly GCF_001907675.1. Lineage (GTDB taxonomy): Bacteria > Actinomycetota > Actinomycetes > Mycobacteriales > Mycobacteriaceae > Mycobacterium > Mycobacterium paraffinicum_A. Next base: position 125,399 of record NZ_MPNT01000004.1, on the reverse strand, counting down.
AATGGACGACTTCGTCCGCGCGGGCCTTGCCGCAAACGGTGATCGCCGCCGAGTCGTGACCGACCCCGAGGCTCCATATTTCGGTGCGGTGATCGACGATCACAGCCTCGCGCCCGACGAGAACGCCACCATCTTTACCACTCGATACTCCGACTGGATCGAGGCACGCTCCACCAGGATCGGATGACGAATGTCGTTCGAAACGAGCGACTCCGAACACGAGTCAACAGTCCAGGTGCTTCAGGAAGTGCGATCACCGTCCATTCCTGACGATGCCCATGTGCTGACCGTTCTCATCAACCATCCGCCGGGCGCCCCCGGGTACCCGCCACACCGTCTTCCCGGGGGCCCGGGATTCGGTTACATGATCGACGGTGAGATGTTGTTCGAGCTCGAGGGTGAAGCGCCACGCGTCCTCCGCGCAGGAGACGCCTTCTGGGGGCCCGGCGACGACCTGATCCACTATCGGGACGCCAACAACCGCACCGACATTCCTTGTAGCTTCGTTCTCACGCTGCTGTGCGCGCCCGGACGACCGATGCGCGAATGGGTCACCGAAGCGGAGCTCGCGGCGAGAAAACACCTGCGGGTCACGGGCTGACTCCTCGAGCACTAGGCATTCAGCCGCGCCGGTGGGTGCTTGGCCCGACCTACGAATCGAAGCGCCATCGACACATCTCCGACCGCGCGCACAGCCGTCACGTGTGCATGCCCAACTCGGGGCGCGGTTATCACAACCGCACCCGCCCGTTGTGACAGTTATCTCATGGACTCCGTCAGCCGCCCTGCCCGGACTGCTTGGGTTTGCCGCACTTGCCGTCGTTGGCCTGCCGCACGTTGATGCTGGTCGCCTGCAGCGTGCCGTTGTCCATGGTTCCGCGGGCCCACAGGCACTTACCCTGCGCAATCGCGTCGGTGGTCGCGGAGGCCTGCTTGCTGTATTTGGTCCTCTCGTCGACCGTCACCGCGGTTTGGGTGGTGTTGCCGCTGGGGTCGGTGCCGGTGATGTTGATGGTGTTACCCGACACGGACGCCACCGAGCCGCGCACCGGTGCCGGGGCCGGCGACCCCGGGGGCGGCGGGGTGGAGGAACCCTGGCCGGGGCCCTGACCCGCCGGCTTGGCCGGGCAGGCGCCGTTGACGGAAGGACTGACCTTCACCGACGCCGCCGTGACGGGCTGGCCGCCCCGGGCCTCCTTGGCGGGCCGCACGGTGACGCAGCTGCCGGAGGTGACATCGGGAAGCGAGGCCGGGGTGGTCTCGGTGACCTTGGTGGTCGAGGTGAAGTTCACCGCGGCGGTGGAGTTGTCTTCCTTGGTGACCTGGATGGAGTTGCCCGCCACCGACGCGATCAGGCCGCTGAGCCGGGCTTCACCCTTGGCTGGAGCGGGCGACGTGGTCGTGGAGGTCACCACCGAGGTGGACGTCGATGTCGACGTCGTCGGGCTTGCCTTGTTGGACGAACCGCACGCGGCGACGGACAGCGCGGTGACCCCTGCGACGGTGAGGACCGCCCACCGGGTGGACCGTGGCGTTGGACAGCTAGCAGGCATCGAGGTTTCTCCAATCATGGTGGGACCCAACACCAATGGGTATTACCAGTTGGAGCTGTAGCTAACCTGTGTGTAATGCGGTTGGGTCAGAACGCCTGTTCGGGGACGCGCATGACCTCGTCGTCGATCGACTCGATGACTTTGCGCAGGGACGTGAGCTTGGGCAGCATGTTCTTGGCGAAGAACGCCGATGTGGCCACCTTGCCCCGATAGAAGGCCGTGTCGTTCCCGTCCGCGTTCGCCAGCGCGGCGTTCGCGACCCCGGCCTGCACCAGCAGCCTCCAGCCGATGAGCAGGTCGCCGACCGCGAGCAGGTACCGCACCGATCCGAGCCCCACCTTGTAGATTTCGGTCGGATGTTGCGCGGCGGACATCAGGTATGCGGTCAAGGCGCCCGTCATCGCCGTGACCTCGTCGAGCGCGGACTGCAGCAGCTCGGCCTGCGGTTTGAGCGCGTCGTCGCACGCATCGATCGTCGCGGTGATCTGCGCGGTCACGAACTGCAGGGCCTGGCCGCGGTCGCGGACGATCTTGCGGAAGAAGAAGTCCAGCGCCTGGATGGCGGTGGTGCCCTCGTAGAGGGAATCGATCTTGGAATCCCGGATGTACTGCTCCAGCGGGTAGTCCTGCAGGAAGCCCGAACCGCCCAGCGTCTGCAGAGACTCAGTCAAGATCTCGTAGGCCCGCTCCGAGCTCACGCCTTTCACGATCGGCAGCAGCAGGTCGTCGACCCGGTGCGCCATCTCGTGGTCGGCACCCGAAACGTGTTGGGCCACAGCGTCATCCTGATGAGCGGCGGCGTACATGTACAACGCCCGTAGCCCCTCGGCGTAGGCCTTCTGCGTCATCAGGCTGCGACGCACGTCGGGGTGGTGGATGATCGTGACCCGCGGGGCCGTCTTGTCGGACATCTGCGTGAGGTCGGCGCCCTGCACCCGCTCTTTGGCGAACGCCAGCGCGTTCAGGTAGCCCGTGGACAACGTGCCGGCCGCCTTGACGCCGATCGTCATGCGCGCGTGCTCGATCACGGTGAACATCTGCGCGATGCCGTTGTGCACGTCGCCGACGAGGTAGCCGACCGCCGGCAGGTCGGTTGCGCCGAAAGTCAATTCGCACGTGGGGGAGGATTTGATTCCCATCTTGTGCTCCACGCCGGTGACGAAAACCCCGTTGCGGGGCCCGAGTTCGAACGTTTCGGGGTCGAAAAGGTACTCCGGCACGTAGAACAGGCTCAGGCCCTTGGTGCCCGGGCCGGCGCCCTCGGGGCGGGCGAGCACGAGGTGGAAGATGTTGTCGGCGGTGTTGCCCACGTCGCCGCCCGAGATGAACCGCTTGACGCCCTCGATGTGCCAGGTGCCGTCGGGTTGTGCGATGGCCTTGGCGCGGCCGGCGCCGACATCGGAGCCCGCGTCGGGCTCGGTGAGGACCATGGTGGCGGCCCAGCCCCGCTCCACGCCCTCCGCCGCCCAGCGCCGCTGCTCTTCGTTGCCCTCGACGTAGAGGGCTTGGGCCATCAGCGGTCCGAGGCTGAAAAAGTTCGCGGACGGGTTGGCGCAGATGATCATTTCGTTGACGCCCCACGCCAGCGGCGGCGGCGCGGCCATGCCGCCGATCTCTTCGTCCAGCATCAGTCGCCACCAACCGGCCTCTTTGATCGCCTGCACCGTTTTGGCCAGTTCGGGCGCCACGCTGATCGTGTGGGTGGCCGGGTCGAAGACCGGCGGGTTGCGGTCGGCGAAGGCGAAGGACTCGGCCACCGGGCCTTCGGCAAGGCGGGCGGCTTCCTCGAGGATCGTCCGCACCGTCTCGGCATCGAGGTCGCTGTAGCGTCCAGTGCCTAGCACGGCGCCGAGGTCGAGCACTTCGAACAGGTTGAACTCGAGATCACGGACGTTAGCGATGTAGTGGCCCAACGCGATTCCCTCACTGGTCCCTTGACGCGGCGGATCGTCCGCCCAGTGTCTCCGACGTGGGAAAACGTACGCAACCGTAACCTACGACCGGCCCCCGACGGGTTACGCGCCGGTTGCATTGGGGAAACGGCGGCCGCGGCGCGCGGGGCAAACTCGGCCGGCTTCCTCACCCCGGGAACACCACGTCTGGCCCCCGCGTTACGGCAAATGTGACAACACTCGACCTCACCGCTGACAAGTTCAACGAAACCATCGAGGGCAACGACATCGTGCTCGTCGATTTCTGGGCGTCCTGGTGCGGGCCATGCCGCCAGTTCGGGCCCACTTTCCAGGCGTCCGCGGAGAAGCACCCCGACATCGTGCACGCCAAGGTGGACACCGAGGCCGAACAGCAACTGGCCGCGGCCGCCCAGATCCGGTCCATCCCGACCCTGATGGCGTTCAAGAAGGGCAAACTGCTGTTCAACCAGCCCGGTGCGCTGCCGCCGGCGGCGCTGGAAGACCTCGTTCAGCAGATCAAGGCCTTCGACGTGGACGCGGCCCAGGCCGGCCAGGCCGAATAACCGCTACATCGCGGCGCACACGGGATTGAACCCCGCTACGCGCTAGGTTGCTTGGGTGAGTCTGGTACTGGTAGAGCAACCGCGCCCCGGCGTCGCGCTGATAACCCTCAATCGGCCCGAGCGAATGAATTCCATGGCGTTCGACGTCATGGTCCCGCTGAAAGAGGCCCTGGAACGGGTCAGGTACGACAATTCCGTGCGCGTGGTCGTGCTGACCGGGGCGGGCCGGGGATTCTCCTCGGGTGCGGACCACAAGTCCGCGGGCTCGGTGCCCCACGTCGAGGGCCTGACCCGCCCCACGTACGCGCTGCGCTCCATGGAGGTCCTCGACGAGGTCATCCTGGGGCTGCGCCGCCTGCATCAGCCCGTCATCGCCGCGGTCAACGGCCCGGCCATCGGCGGGGGGCTGTGTCTGGCGCTGGCCGCCGACATCCGGGTCGCCGCGACCGGCGCATATTTTCGCGCGGCCGGCATCAACAACGGCCTGACCGCCAGCGAGCTGGGACTGAGTTACCTGCTGCCCAGGGCCATCGGATCGTCGCGGGCGTTCGACATCATGTTGACCGGCCGCGATGTGACCGCCGAGGAGGCCGAGCGGATCGGGCTGGTGTCCTGCCAGGTGCCCGACGAGCAGCTGCTGGACACCTGCTACGCCATCGCCGCCCGGATAGCGGCGTTCTCGCGGCCGGGAGTCGAATTGACCAAGCGCACACTGTGGAGTGGACTGGACGCCGGTAGCCTGGAGGGGCACATGCAAGCCGAAGGCTTGGGTCAGCTGTTCGTCCGTCTGCTCACCGCCAACTTCGAAGAAGCGGTTGCCGCGCGCGCGGAGCGACGCCCCGCGGTTTTCACCGACGACAAGTAGCCACGACATAAGGGAGTAGATGTGATCACGGCCACGGACCTCGAGGTCCGCGCTGGTGCGCGCATCCTGCTCTCACCCGATGGGCCGGACCTGCGCGTGCAGCCCGGCGATCGCATCGGGCTGGTCGGGCGCAACGGTGCCGGCAAGACGACCACCCTGCGCATCTTGGCGGGGGAGACCGAACCGTACGCCGGGGCTGTGATCCGCGCGGGCGAAATCGGTTATCTGCCACAGGATCCCAAAGAGGGTGACCTCGACGTGCTGGCCCGCGACCGGGTGTTGTCCGCGCGCGGCCTGGACGTTCTGCTCACCGATCTGGAGAAGCAGCAGGCGCTGATGGCGGAGGTCGCCGACGACGATGCCCGCGACCGCGCCATTCGCCGGTACGGGCAGCTGGAGGAGCGGTTCGTCGCGTTGGGTGGCTACGGCGCCGAGAGCGAGGCCAGCCGCATCTGCGCGAGCCTCGGATTGCCGGACCGGGTGCTGACGCAGAAGCTGCGCACGCTGTCCGGGGGACAACGCCGCCGAGTGGAGTTGGCGCGGATCCTGTTCGCCGCGTCCGACACCGGTGCCGGCTCGTCAACCACCCTGCTGCTCGACGAGCCCACCAACCACCTGGACGCGGATTCGGTTGGCTGGCTGCGCGATTTCTTGCGCGCCCACACCGGCGGGCTGGTGATCATCAGCCACAACGTCGAGTTGCTGGCCGACGTCGTCAACCGGGTGTGGTTTCTCGACGCCGTGCGCGGCGAGGTCGACGTCTACAACATGGGCTGGCAGAAGTACCTGGATGCCCGGGCCACCGACGAGCAACGGCGTCGCCGTGAGCGCGCCAACGCCGAACGCAAGGCCGCCGCGCTGCGCACGCAGGCCGCGAAGCTGGGCGCCAAAGCCACGAAAGCCGTTGCCGCCCAGAATATGTTGCGCCGCGCCGACCGGATGATGGCCGCGCTCGACGACGAACGGGTCGCCGACAAAGTCGCCCGCATCAAGTTCCCCACCCCGGCCCCGTGCGGGCGCACCCCGCTGGTGGCCAAGGGACTGAGCAAGTCATACGGGTCGCTGGAGGTGTTCACCGGCGTGGACCTGGCCATCGACCGCGGCTCGCGGGTGGTGGTCCTGGGGCTGAACGGCGCCGGCAAGACCACGCTGCTGCGGCTGCTGGCCGGCACCGAGGAGCCGGACACCGGCGGCCTGGAACCCGGACACGGCTTGCGCATGGGCTATTTCGCGCAGGAGCACGACACCCTCGACAACGACGCCAGCGTGTGGGAGAACATCCGGCACGCCGCGCCCGACACCGGCGAGCAGGATCTGCGGGGCCTGCTGGGCGCGTTCATGTTCAGCGGACCCCAACTCGACCAACCGGCGGGCACCCTGTCGGGTGGGGAGAAGACGCGGCTCGCGCTGGCCGGGCTGGTGGCGTCGACGGCGAACGTCCTGCTGCTCGACGAACCGACGAACAACCTCGATCCCGCCTCGCGCGAACAGGTGCTCGACGCGCTGCGCAGTTATCAGGGCGCGGTGGTGCTGGTGACGCACGATCCCGGCGCGGCCGAGGCGCTCGACCCGCAGCGGGTCGTGCTGCTGCCCGACGGCACCGAGGACTTCTGGTCCGACGAATATCGGGACCTCATCGAACTCGCCTGACTTCTGGATGCTTTTCGTCCAAATCGGCCCGCGGCCGACGGCGGGTTCCTACTCTAGGTGCTTGCGATCGTGTTCAGCCGCGGAGGACATCCATGAAAAGGGCACTGCAAAGGTCGAAGAAGACCCGCGAGGAGTTGTTGTCCGAGCTGCGTCACGCCTACGAGGGCGGGGCCAGCATCCGCACGCTGGTCGCCTCCACCGGCAGGTCGTACGGATCGATACACAGCCTGCTGCTGCAAGCGGGCGCCACGATGCGCAGCCGCGGCGGCCCGAACCGCACCGCGCGATCCGCGCGGGTGTAGCCGCGCGGCTACTCCTGTGGCCCAGAGTCGTTGCGGCGCACGGACTTTTCCACTAGGTCGAGCACCGCGGACAACCGCCGCGGATCTTCTCCTGACGCCAGCCGCGCCACCAGGCCGTCGAGCACCAACTCCAGATAGCACTGCAACACGTCGCCGGGAACGTCGTCGCGCACCCGGTGCGCCTCCTTCTGCCTGCGCAACCGATCGGTCGTCGCCGCCGCCAGTTCCGCGGACCGCTCCGCCCAGCCGCGGCTGAACTCGGGGTCGTTGCGCAGCTTGCGTGCGATCTCCAATCGGGTGGCCAGCCAGTCGAACTGGTCGGGCGCGGCGAGCATGTCGCGCATCACCTGGATGAGCCCCTCGCGCGACGCCACGTCGGCCATCCGCTCGGCATCCTCGTGCGCGAGCGCGAAGAACAGCGCGTCCTTGTCGCGGAAGTGGTGGAAGATCGCGCCACGCGACATCCCGATGGCCGTCTCCAGCCGCCGCACCGTGGCCTTGTCGTAGCCGTATTCGGCGAAGCAGTGGCGGGCACCGTCGAGGATCTGGCGGCGGCGAGCCGCCAGATGGTCCTCGCTGACTTTGGGCACAGGCGACGGCTATGACTTCAGCATGTTGCGTAGCACGTACTGCAGGATGCCGCCGTTGCGGTAGTAGTCCGCCTCCCCGGGGGTGTCGATGCGCACCACCGCGTCGAACTCGACGGCGTCCCCACCGTCCTTGGTGGCCTTGACGTGCACCGTCTTTGGCGTCTTACCGTCGTTGAGCGCCTCGATGCCGGTGATGTCGAAGACCTCGGTGCCGTCCAGCCCCAATTCCTTGGCGGACTTGCCTTCGGGGAACTGCAGCGGAATCACGCCCATGCCGATCAGGTTGGAGCGGTGGATGCGCTCGAACGACTCGGTGATCACCGCCCGCACGCCCAGCAGCAGCGTGCCCTTGGCGGCCCAGTCGCGCGACGAACCGGAGCCGTACTCCTTGCCGCCCAGCACCACCAGCGGAATGTTCTGCGCCGCATAGTTTTGCGCAGCGTCGTAGATGAACGCCTGCGGACCGCCATCCTGGGTGAAGTCGCGGGTGTAGCCACCCGAGACGTCGTCGAGCAACTGGTTGCGCAGCCGGATGTTGGCGAAGGTGCCGCGGATCATCACCTCGTGGTTACCGCGCCGGGACCCGAAGGAGTTGTAGTCCTTGCGTTCGACGCCGTGCTCGTCGAGGTACTGTGCGGCCGGGGTGCCCGGTTTGATCGCGCCCGCGGGGGAGATGTGGTCGGTGGTCACCGAGTCGCCCAGCAGCGCCAGCACCCGCGCGCCCGTGATGTCACCGACCGGCTCGGGCTCCGCCGCCATCCCCTCGAAGTACGGGGGCTTGCGCACATAGGTCGAATCCTGGTTCCACTCAAAGGTATTGCCGCTCGGGGTGGGCAGGTTGCGCCACCGCTCGTCGCCCTTGAACACGTCGGCGTAGTTCTTGGTGAACATCTCCTGGCTGATCGCCGAGGCGATGGTGTCCGAGACGTCCTTCTGCGACGGCCAGATGTCTTTGAGGAAGACGTCGTTGCCGTCGTTGTCCTGACCGAGCGGCTCGTTGTCGAAGTCGAAGTCCATGGTCCCGGCCAACGCGTAGGCGACCACCAACGGCGGGGAGGCCAGGTAGTTCATCTTCACGTCGGGGTTGATGCGGCCCTCGAAGTTGCGGTTGCCGGACAGCACCGCGGACACCGAAAGGTCGTTGTCGTTGATCGCCTTGGAGATCTCGTCGGGCAGCGGGCCGGAGTTCCCGATACAGGTCGTGCAGCCGTAGCCGACCAGGTAGAAGCCGAGCTTCTCCAAATACGGCCAGAGGCCGGCCTTGTCGTAGTAGTCGTGGACCACCTGCGAGCCCGGCGCCATCGTAGTTTTCACCCACGGCTTGGACGTCAGCCCCTTCTCGACGGCGTTGCGCGCGAGCAGCGCCGCGCCCAGCATCACCTCAGGATTCGAGGTGTTGGTGCACGACGTGATGGCCGCGATCACCACCGCGCCGTGGTCGAGCTCGAACTCGCCACGGTCCTCAGAGCGCACCCGCACCGGGTTGCTCACCCGGCCTTTGGCATGTGCCGCGGCGGATTCGAACTTCGGGGCGTCGTCGGCGTGGCCGTTCTCCAGCGCCCCGGGGTCGCTGGCCGGGAAGGACTCGTCCACCGCCTCGTCGAGCTTGGAGTACTCCTTCTTGTCGGGGTCGTCGCCGACGTAGTCCCCGATCTGAGCGCGGAACGTTGACTTCGCGTCGGACAACGCGATTCGGTCCTGTGGGCGCTTCGGCCCGGCGATCGACGGCACCACGTCCGACAGGTTGAGTTCGAGGTATTCCGAGAAGGCCGGTTCGTGCTTGGGGTCGTGCCACATGCCTTGCTCTTTGGCGTACGCCTCGACCAGCGCGAGCTGTTCGTCGGAGCGCCCAGTGAACCGCAGGTAGGAGATGGTCTCCTCGTCGATCGGGAAAATCGCTGCGGTGGAACCGAATTCGGGGCTCATGTTGCCCAGCGTGGCGCGGTTGGCCAGCGGCACCTCGGCCACGCCCTCGCCGTAGAACTCGACGAACTTGCCGACGACGCCGTGCTTGCGCAGCATCTCGGTGACGGTCAGCACCACGTCGGTGGCGGTGACGCCGGCCTGGATCTCGCCGGTCAGCTTGAAGCCGACGACCCGCGGGATCAGCATCGACACCGGCTGACCGAGCATCGCGGCCTCGGCCTCGATGCCGCCCACGCCCCAGCCGAGCACGCCGAGGCCGTTGACCATCGTGGTGTGCGAGTCGGTGCCCACGCAGGTGTCGGGGTAGGCGACCCCGTCGCGTTCCATCACCACGCTGGCCAGGTACTCGATGTTGACCTGGTGCACGATGCCGGTGCCCGGCGGCACCACCTTGAAGTCGCGGAAAGCGCCCTGGCCCCAACGCAAGAACTGGTACCGCTCCCCGTTGCGCTGATACTCGATCTCGACGTTGCGCTCGAACGCGTCGGCGGTGCCGAACAGGTCGGCGATCACCGAGTGGTCGATCACCAGGTCGGCCGGGGCCAGCGGGTTTACCTTCTCCGCCTTGCCGCCGAGGTCGCCGATCGCCTCGCGCATGGTGGCCAGGTCGACGATGCAGGGCACGCCGGTGAAGTCCTGCATCACGACGCGGGCGGGCGTGTACTGGATCTCAATGCTGGGGTCGGCCTTGGGATCCCAGTTCGCGATGGCCTCGATGTGGTCTTTGGTGATGTTGGCGCCGTCCTCGTTGCGCAGCAGATTCTCGGCGAGGACCTTGAGGCTGTAGGGGAGTTTCTCGGTGTTGGGTACGGCGTCGAGACGATAGATCTGGTAACTGTTGTCGCCGACCTTGAGGGTGTCGCGTGCTCCGAACGAGTTCACCGAATCCTTGCTAGTCACATCAGCTCCCTGAATTAAGTTCTCCCGCCGACGGGCCGTGTCGGCGGCGGTGCCACTTTAACAGTACGCTTGTCCTGCATTCTGGCGGGGCACTCGTACTGTCCAGTCTTGTCGCGTTCCGCGGTGGTTTAAACCCCCCGGAGTGCACTCTCTCGGGAGCGCATCGTCCGGGTGCTCGGGCGTGGCGCCGGGGGCACGCTCTCGAGCCATAAACCTCGCATACCCGCGTCGGCGTGTCGTGTGCGAGGTTTACGTGTCGTGAGGGCAAGGGCAAAGCCCATCGCGAGCCCGCCGGGCGGCTCGCGGCTCGCCCGCCGCGCGGCCCATCGCGAGCCCGCCTCGCGTACGGTGCCTGTAGCACTAGTCAGGGAGGCGAAATGACCGGGCACGACTCCTTCGTCCTGCCGCTCTACATACCCCAAGACGTGGACATGGCCGCGATCAAGGCGCAGGTCGCCGCCGACGGCGTCAGCGCGCCGCCCGCGGCCCTGCCCGAGCTGCTCGACGTGGTGAACCAGGCGCGCGCGCACGGCATCAACCTCAAGATCGTGCTCCTCGATCACAACCCCCCCAACGACACCCCGCTGCGCGACATCTCCACCGTGGTCGGCGCCGACTACCACGACTCGACCGTCCTGACGCTCAGCCCGAGCTACGTCGGCAGCTACAGCACGCAATTCCCGCGCGTCACGCTGGAGGCCGGCGAGGACATCGCCAAGACCGGCAACCCGGTGGTCTCGGCGCAGCATTTCGTGGGCGAGCTGGAGGGCCACGAATTCCCGTGGACGGGGCTCACCATTTTCCTGCTGATCGCGGTCCTCGCGGCCGCCGTCGGTACCCGCCTCCTGCAGCTGCGGGCCAGACGGTCAGCAACTCCGTCCGATTCGGCCGGGGCTCAGGAAGTGACGCCGACGAATACGGCCTAGCCACGCTTTCCGGCGCGGCGTATCCCGCCCGGCGTTCGCACATCGGCCGTCCCGGCAAACCCGGCAGGTCACCGTTCGGTCACATTAAACGCACGTAGAGAGTGCGATTTCTGTGGAGCGTTTGCGCGCCCAAGAGTGTGACGTACGGTGCAAATGATGCTGGTGTTGTCTTTGGCGCCTCTTGAGAGCCCCGTGGCCGGCGCCGCCCGTCGCGTTGAGCCGTAGGAGACCTGAGTCGAATGAGACGCACACGCCGGGGCTCCGCTGCGCAGCCGGTCGCGAGGCTGGTCCGGCCGCTCGTGCCATCAGTCGTGAGCATCGCGCTGCTGCTTTGTACGCCGGGGCTTGCGCAGGGTGACCCCTCCGCCGACAGCCTGGCCGGTCTGATCGCCAACGTCGCCAAGGCCAACCAGCGCCTGGAGAATCTGAGCGCCGAAATCCAGACGGAACAGGAGAGCGTCAACAAGGCCCTGGTCGACGTCGAGACCAGCCGCGACAACGCCGTCGCGGCCGAACACGACCTTGAGGCCAGCCAGCAGGCGGTCAAGGACGCCAACGCCGCGATCGCCGCGGCGCAACAACGGTTCGACACGTTCGCCGCGGCCACCTATATGAACGGCCCGTCGAGCAGTTACCTGACCGCCAGCAGCCCCGAGGACATCATCGCCACCGAGGCCGCCGCCAAGACCCTGTCCGCGAGCTCGCAAACGGTGATGGCCAAGCTGCAGCGGGCGCGGACCGAACAGGTGAACAAGGAGTCGGCGGCGCGGCTGGCCAAGCAGAAGGCCGACAAGGCCGCCGCCGACGCCAAGGGCAGCCAGGACGCCGCGGTGGCGGCGCTGACCGATTCCAAGCGCAAGTTCGACGAACAGCGCGAACAGGTCACCCGGCTGGCCGCCGAACGCGACGAGGCGCAGGCGAAGCTCGAAGCCGCCCAACGGCAGTGGTCGGCCGGCCCGGGCGGGCCCGCCGCCCCGGCATCGGGCGACCGGTGGGAGACCGGCTCGCCGGGCGCGCCGGCGCCGCAGGCCGGGGCCCGCCGCTGGGACGGCGCCTGGGACCCCACCCTGCCGATGATCCCGAGCGCCAACGTCCCCGGTGACCCGATCGCGGTCATCAACCAGGTGCTGGGCATCTCGGCGACCTCGACGCAGGTCACCGCCGGGCTGGGCCGCAACTTCCTGCAGCAGCTCGGCATCCTCAAGCCCGATGACACCGGCATCACCAACGCGAGCCCCGGCGGGACTTCCGGGCGGATCCCGCGGGTGTACGGCCGGCAGGCCACCGAATACGTGATCCGGCGCGGCATGTCGCAGATCGGGGTGCCGTACTCCTGGGGCGGAGGCAACGCCGCCGGGCCCAGCAAGGGCATCGACTCCGGCGCCGGCATCACCGGCTTCGACTGCTCGGGCCTGGTCCTGTACTCGTTCGCCGGGGTCGGCATCAAGCTGCCGCACTACTCGGGCTCGCAGTACAACCTGGGCCGCAAGATCCCGTCCTCGCAGATGCGCCGCGGCGACGTCATCTTCTACGGCCCCGGCGGCAGCCAGCACGTGACGATCTACCTCGGTGACGGGCAGATGCTCGAGGCCCCCGACATCGGGCTGAAGGTCCGGGTGGCGCCGGTGCGCACCAGCGGTATGACGCCCTACGTGGTCCGCTACATCGAGTGGTGAACGAATGAGAATCGAACGGGGAACCATGCGCCGCAAGCGGATTCGCCTGATCAACTTCGCCTGGATCACCACCGTGGTGGCCGGGCTGTTGTTGTCTGTGGCCGCCCCGACGCCCGTCGCCGTGGCCGACCCCGGCGGGTGGGACCCCACCCTGCCGGCGACGATCAGCGCCGGCGCCCCGGGTGATCCGCTTGCCGTCGCCAACGCATCGCTGCAGGCCACCGCGCAGGCCACCCAGACGACGATGGACCTGGGCAGGCAGTTCCTGGGCGGCCTCGGAATCAACATCCTGGGGGATCCCGCTCCCACCGCTGCCAGCCCAACGAACCCGGGCGGCAAGATCCCGCGGGTCTACGGCCGGCAGGCCATCGAGTACGTGATCAAGCGGATGGGGTCGCAGATGGGCGTGCCCTACTCGTGGGGCGGTGGCTCGCTGGACGGCCCCAGCAAGGGCGTCGGCGACGGCGCGAACATCACCGGCTTCGACTGCTCGGGCCTGATGCGGTACGGCTTCGCCGGCGTCGGCGTCCTGATTCCGCGGTTCTCCGGTGACCAGTACAACGCCGGCCGGCACATCCCGCCGGACCAGGCCCGGCGCGGCGACCTGATTTTCTACGGTCCGAACGGCGGCCAGCACGTGACGATGTATCTGGGCAACGGCCAGATGCTGGAGGCGTCCAGCCTCGCCGGTCACGTGACCGTCAGCCCGGTTCGCACGCCCGGCATGACGCCGTTCCTGACTAGGATCATCGAGTACTGATCCAGGTTCGTTGCTGGGCGGGTCGTTCGGCCGGATGCCGGGGGCGAACCACCAGCGTCGACGGAATCCGGCGGGCCTGGAATAGTTGGACGCGGGCACGTCGCGGCCCCACGACAGTGGTGGTGCAAGCAGTCGTGTCCGAATGAGCTGTGGAGGGTAATTGATGACAGCAGCAGGTGGGCCGCCCCAGGGCGCCAGCGGTTACTCCGGCCCGGGTGGTCCTTCCGGCTCGCCGGCCCACGAGGCGCCGTCCGGCGGCGGTAATGGCCTGGCCGCCGAGGTGCACACCCTGGAGCGGGCCATCTTCGAGGTTAAGCGGATCATCGTCGGCCAGGACCAGCTCGTGGAGCGGATGCTGGTCGGCCTGCTCTCCAAGGGCCACGTGTTGCTCGAAGGTGTCCCCGGCGTGGCCAAGACGCTGGCCGTCGAGACCTTCGCCAAGGTGGTGGGCGGAACGTTCGCCCGCATCCAGTTCACGCCCGACCTGGTACCCACCGACATCATCGGTACCCGCATCTACCGGCAGGGCAAGGAAGAGTTCGACACCGAGCTCGGTCCCGTGGTGGTGAACTTCCTGCTCGCCGACGAGATCAACCGTGCACCTGCCAAGGTGCAGTCGGCGTTGCTGGAAGTCATGCAGGAACGCCAAGTGTCGATCGGCGGCAAGCGGTTCCCGCTGCCCAACCCGTTCCTGGTGATGGCCACCCAGAACCCGATCGAGCACGAGGGTGTGTACCCGCTCCCCGAGGCCCAGCGGGACCGCTTCCTGTTCAAGATCAACGTCGGCTACCCGTCGCCCGAAGAAGAGCGGGAGATCATCTACCGGATGGGTGTGCGGCCGCCCGAGCCCAAGCAGATCCTCAACACCGGCGACCTGTTGCGGCTGCAGGACATCGCGGCCAACGGCTTCGTGCACCACGCGCTGGTCGACTACGTGGTGCGCGTCGTGACCGCCACCCGCCATCCCGAGCAGCTCGGCATGAACGACGTCAAGACGTGGATCTCGTTCGGCGCGTCCCCGCGCGCCTCGCTGGGCATCATCGCCGCGTCCCGCTCGCTGGCGCTGGTGCGGGGCCGCGACTACGTGATTCCGCAGGATGTCGTCGACGTCATTCCCGACGTGCTGCGGCACCGCCTGGTGCTCACCTACGACGCGCTCGCCGACGAGATCTCGTCGGAGATCGTCATCAACCGGATCCTGCAGACGGTCGCCCTGCCGCAGGTCAACGCCGTTCCGCAGCAGGGGCAGTCGGTGCCCCCGGTGATGCAGCCCGCCGGCGCGGCTAGCGGTCGGTGACCGACCCCAAGCAGCCGGCGGTGCCACACCCGCCCTCGATGCAGCGCGGGCAGATCGTCGACCCGAAGCTGGCGGCGGCGCTGCGGCAACTCGAGCTGACGGTCAAGCGCAAGCTCGACGGGGTCCTGCACGGCGACCATCTCGGGCTGATCCCGGGACCGGGCTCCGAGCCGGGCGAATCGCGCGAGTACCAGCCCGGTGACGACGTCCGGCGGATGGACTGGGCGGTTACCGCGCGCACCACACACCCCCACGTCCGGCAGATGATCGCCGACCGCGAGCTCGAGACGTGGCTGGTGGTCGACATGTCGGCCAGCCTGGATTTCGGCACCGTGGGGTGCGAGAAGCGGGACCTGGCGGTGGCGGCCGCGGCCGCGATCACGTTCCTCAACAGCGGCGGCGGTAACCGGCTCGGCGCCCTGATCTCCAACGGCCAGACGACGATCCGGGTTCCGGCGCGCTCCGGGCGGCAGCACGAGCAGACGCTGCTGCGCACCATCGCCACCACCCCGAGGGCGCCGCTCGGGGTCCGGGGGGATCTGGCGACGACCATCGACGCTCTGCGCCGGCCGGAACGCCGCCGCGGGATGGCGGTGATCATCAGCGACTTCCTGGGTCCGATCAACTGGATGCGTCCGCTGCGGGCCATCGCGGCCCGCCATGAGGTGCTGGCCGTCGAGGTGCTCGACCCCCGCGACGTCGAGCTGCCCGACATCGGCGACGTCGTGCTGCAGGACGCCGAATCCGGGGTGACCCGCGAGTTCACCATCGACGCCCAGCTGCGCGACGATTTCGCCAAGGCGGCCGCCGCGCACCGCGCCGAGGTGGCGCGCACCGTGCGCAGCTGCGGGGCGCCGATACTGACGCTGCGCACCGACCGCGATTGGATCGCCGACATCGTCCGTTTCGTCGAGTCCCGCCGGCGCGGGGCAATGGCGGGACGGCAGTGACGGCCATTTTGACCGAGGCGCACAGACACACCAAGACGGTTTCGTTATGACATTGCCATTGCTCGGCGCGATCTCGCTGTCCGGGTTCGAACACTCCTGGTTCTTCCTTTTCCTCCTGGTCGTGTTCGCGCTGGCCGCGATGTACATCCTCATGCAGCTGGCCCGGCAGCGGCGGATGCTGCGCTTCGCCAACATGGAGCTGCTGGAAAGCGTTGCGCCCCAACGGCCTTCGCGTTGGCGCCACGTGCCGGCGATCCTGCTGGTCGCGTCGCTGGTGCTGTTCACCATCGCGATGGCCGGGCCGACCAACGACGTCCGCATTCCCCGCAACCGGGCGGTGGTGATGCTGGTGATCGACGTGTCGCAGTCGATGCGCGCCACCGACGTGCAGCCGAACCGGATGGCGGCCGCGCAGGAGGCGGCCAAGCAGTTCGCCGACGAGCTGACCCCGGGCATCAACCTGGGGCTGATCGAGTATGCGGGCACGGCCACGGTGCTGGTGTCGCCGACGACGAACCGCGACGCGACCAAGAACGCGCTGGACAGGCTGCAGTTCGCCGACCGGACCGCCACCGGAGAGGGCATCTTCACCGCGCTGCAGGCGATCGCGACGGTCGGCGCGGTGATCGGCGGCGGGGACAAGCCGCCGCCGGCGCGCATCGTGCTGTTCTCCGACGGCAAGGAGACGATGCCGACCAATCCGGACAATCCGAAGGGCGCCTTCACCGCCGCGCGCACCGCCAAGGACCAGGGCGTGCCCATCTCGACCATCTCGTTCGGCACCCCGTACGGCTTCGTCGAGATCAACGACCAGCGCCAGCCGGTGCCCGTCGACGACACGACGATGAAGAAGGTCGCCGAGCTCTCCGGCGGGAGTTGGTACAACGCCGCGAGCCTCGCCGAGCTGAAGGCGGTCTACGCGACGCTGCAGCAGCAGATCGGCTACGAGACCATCAAGGGCGACGCCAGCGTGGGCTGGGTTCGGCTCGGGGCGTTGGTGTTGGCGCTCGCCGCGCTCGCGGCGCTGCTCATCAACCGCCGCCTGCCGACGTAGCTTGGGTCTTGGCCCGCTCCGTCGAGCGTGGGGGATACGGACGTTTTGCGGCCCGATCTCGTACTTAGGGCCCACACTCGGCGCGGCCCGGGGCGATTTCGGGGCGACCAAACCGAGGCGCTAGGTTGACGGGGTGACTGATACGGCCACTGAGAACACCACCGAAAGTGCTGCCACCGGCGGCAAACCCGCATTCGTATCCCGCTCGGTCCTGGTGACGGGCGGAAACCGGGGCATCGGACTGGCGATCGCGCAGCGGCTGGCCGCCGACGGCCACAAGGTGGCCGTCACCCACCGCGGATCCGGGGCGCCCGAGGGGCTGTTCGGCGTGGTGTGCGACGTCACCGACAACGAGGCCGTCGACCGCGCCTTCAAAGAGGTCGAGGAGCACCAGGGGCCGGTCGAGGTGCTGGTATCCAATGCCGGCATCTCCAAAGACGCCTTTCTGATCCGGATGACCGAGGAACGGTTCACCGAGGTCATCAACGCCAACCTCACCGGGGCGTTCCGGGTGGCCCAGCGGGCGTCACGCAGCATGCAGCGCAAGCGGTTCGGCCGCATCATCTTCATCGGGTCGGTCTCGGGCATGTGGGGCATCGGCAACCAGGCCAACTACGCGGCCGCCAAGGCCGGCCTGATCGGCATGGCACGCTCGATCTCCCGCGAGCTGTCCAAGGCCGGGGTGACCGCCAACGTGGTCGCCCCCGGCTACATCGACACCGAGATGACTCGCGCGTTGGATGAGCGGATCCAGGCGGGCGCACTGGAATTCATCCCGGCAAAGCGGGTCGGCACCGCCGAGGACGTCGCGGGGGCGGTCAGCTTCCTGGCCTCCGAGGACGCGGGTTACATCGCCGGCGCGGTGATCCCCGTCGACGGCGGCATGGGCATGGGCCACTGAATTCATTCACGAAGACATTAAGGACGGACATGGCAGGACTGCTCGAGGGCAAACGGGTTCTGGTCAGCGGCATCATCACCGACTCGTCGATCGCGTTTCATATCGCCAAGGTGGCCCAGGAGGCCGGGGCGCAGCTGGTGCTCACCGGGTTCGACCGGCTGCGGCTGATCCAGCGCATCGCCGACCGGCTGCCGGAGAAGGCCCCGCTGATCGAGCTCGACGTGCAGAACGAAAAGCACCTCGACACCCTGGCCGAGCGGGTGACGGCCGAGATCGGTGAGGGCAACAAGCTCGACGGTGTGGTGCACTCGATCGGCTTCATGCCGCAGACCGGGATGGGCATCAACCCGTTCTTCGATGCGCCCTACGAGGACGTGTCCAAGGGCATCCATATCTCCGCGTATTCGTATGCGTCGCTGGCCAAGGCGCTGCTGCCGATCATGAACCCGGGCGGGTCCATCGTCGGCATGGACTTCGACCCCAGCCGGGCCATGCCGGCCTACAACTGGATGACGGTGGCCAAGAGCGCGCTCGAATCGGTCAACCGGTTCGTCGCCCGCGAGGCCGGCAAGTTCGGTGTGCGCTCCAATTTGGTTGCGGCGGGGCCGATCCGGACGCTGGCGATGTCCGCCATCGTCGGCGGTGCGCTCGGCGAGGAGGCCGGCGCCCAGATGCAGCTACTGGAAGAGGGCTGGGACCAGCGGGCGCCGATCGGCTGGAACATGAAGGATCCCACACCCGTGGCAAAGACGGTGTGCGCCGTGCTCTCGGACTGGCTGCCGGCCACGACGGGGACCATCATCTTCGCCGACGGCGGCGCCAGCACCCAATTGCTCTAAAAGCGGAATTGCTCCAGCCCATAATGGAATTCGACGCCGTCCTGCTGCTGTCCTTCGGCGGCCCGGAGGGGCCCGAGCAGGTGCGGCCGTTCCTGGAGAACGTCACCCGGGGGCGCAACGTGCCGCCCGAACGCCTGGACGACGTCGCCGAGCACTACCTGCATTTCGGCGGGGTGTCACCGATCAACAGGATCAACCGCGCCCTGGTCGCGCAGCTGGAAGCCGAGTTGCATAATCGCGGACTGAACCTGCCGGTGTATTTCGGCAACCGCAACTGGGAACCTTACGTCGAAAACATCGTTTCGACCATGCGGGACAACGGGGTTCGCCGCGCCGCGGTATTCACTACGTCGGCATGGAGTGGCTACTCCAGCTGCACGCAATACGTCGAAGACATCGCCCGCGCCCGTCGGGCAGCCGGCCCCGAGGCGCCCCAATTGGTAAAGATCAGGCCTTATTTCGACCATCCGCGATTCGTGCAGATTTTCGCCGACACGATCGGAGCGGCCGCGGGTGCCTTGACCGCCGAGCAGCAGGCCGACGCCAGGCTGGTGTTCACCGCGCATTCGATTCCCGTCGCCGCCGACGAGCGGTTGGGCCCGCGGCTGTACAGCCGCCAAGTCGCCTACGCTGCAAGCCTGGTCGCGGCAGCAGCCGGATACGCCGAATACGACCTGGCGTGGCAGTCGCGGTCCGGGCCGCCCCAGGTTGCGTGGCTGGAGCCCGACATCGCCGACCGGCTGGCGGCCCTGGCGGCGGCCGGCACCAAGGCCGTGATCGTCTGCCCCATCGGATTCGTGGCCGACCACATCGAGGTGGTCTGGGATCTCGACGAAGAACTCCGATCACTGGCGGAGTCGGCAGGCGTGGCGCTGGTGCGCGCCGCCACGCCCAACGCTCACCCGCGTTTCGCGCAAATGGCGGCGGACCTGATCGACGAACTGCGGTACGGCTACCCGGCCCAGCGGGTGGCCGGCCCGGATCCGGTGCCCGGTTGTCTCGCGAGCGTCGACGGCGAGCCGTGCCGCCCGCCGCACTGTGTTGCGGCCGAAAAGCGTTAGTCAGCCCACGCCGAGTGCAGGATCGCGGTGACGGCGGCCATCCGCGCCGAACGCACGACGGCGGTCAGCGGCCGCAACGCGTCGCTGGCGATGCGTGCCTCCGAAGAAGATTGCGTGCCGAACGGTTCCGGAACGGCAACGACGGGCGCGGTGAAGCGATCCGGCGAGTCGGGGGAGCGGCTGAGTCCGGCGCTGACCGCGATGATCGCGTCGACGTGCGCGGCGTTCTCCAGCACGCGCAGCGCGCGGGACGGCGCATGATCCGGAATCCTGTGCTGCCGTGCGGATTCCAGTAACTGCTCGACGAGTCCGCGCGGATCCTCGACGTCGGCCGCGGCCGATCCCAGGCCCACGGCGCCGAGCGCGTCGGCGGCCGACCGGACCGCGGACCGCAGCGTGTATTCGGCGTCCCCGAGCTCGTAGTGGTCGAGCACCGGCGCGCCCGGCAGGGAGTACACCGTCCAGGACAGCGCGCACAATTCCGGGAAGTCCGCCGCCTCTTCGTCGTAGGAGAACTCGGGGACCAGGCCGACGGCGGCGCTTGGATCGTTCGGGTTGGCGATGATGATCGCCTCGCCCGCGGCCAGGGCGTCGTGCTCGAACTGCGTCCCCGGGGCCAGCCCGCGCACATCCCCGGGCACGGGCAAAAGCACATTGATGGTTCCGAGCAGCGGCCCCGGACCGTTCGCGGTGGGCGCCGACCGGCCGACCGCGGCGCGCAGCGTCTGCAGCAGCGTCACGGTCCCGGCGTCGTTCACATCCGGCCACGGCAGCCCGGTGTGGCCTGCGGCGACCGCATCATACGCGGTGACCGATTGCTTTGCAGCCCATACCGATAACGCGTCCAAGACGTCGTCGGGCGCGGCCTTGCCCGCGAGCCAGGCATTGGCCCACAGGGACAGCGAGACACTGGGACACCACACGATTCCGCAGTGTAGTTGTTTTGCCCGGCAAAGGCCGATCACGCGTATTCTGACCGCATGCACGCTGCGGTGCTTTGGCTAATATTCGCGCTGGTGCTTGCCGGTGCGGAGGCGCTCACCGGCCATCTGTTTTTGGTGATGCTCGGCGGCGGGGCGCTGGCGGCGGCAATCACCAGCTGGCTGACGGACTGGCCAGGCTGGGCGGACGGGACGGTGTTCCTCATCGTCTCCGTGCTGCTCTTGGTGCTGGTTCGCCCGGCGCTGCGGCGGCGACTGACGCCCGCGCACGCGCCGCGACTGGGTATCGAGGCGTTGGAAGGCAAGAAGGCGCTGGTGCTCGAGCGGATTGGCCGCGACGAGGGCCAGGTGAAGCTCGACGGCGAGGTGTGGACGGCGCGTCCGCTCAACGAGGGCGATGTCTACGAACCGGGGGAGTCGGTCACCGTCTTGCAGATCGACGGCGCCACGGCGGTGGTCTTCAAGAGCAGTCCATAACGGATGCGAGAGACGCTGTGAGAGAGAGGAACTCCCGTGCAAGGTGCGGTTGCTGGTTTGGTGTTGTTGGCCGTCCTGGTGATATTCGCCATAGTCGTGGTGGCCAAGTCGGTCGCCCTGATACCGCAGGCCGAGGCCGCGGTGATCGAGCGGCTGGGGCGGTATAGCCGGACGGTCAGTGGTCAGCTGACGTTGTTGGTGCCGTTCATCGACCGGGTGCGCGCCCGGGTGGACCTGCGTGAGCGGGTGGTGTCGTTCCCGCCGCAGCCGGTGATCACCGAGGACAACCTGACGCTGAACATCGACACCGTGGTCTACTTCCAGGTCACCGTCCCGCAGGCCGCCGTCTACGAGATCAGCAACTACATCGTCGGCGTCGAGCAGCTCACCACCACCACCCTGCGCAACGTGGTCGGCGGAATGACGCTCGAGCAAACCCTGACCTCCCGCGACATGATCAACGGGCAGCTGCGCGGCGTCCTCGACGAGGCGACCGGCCGCTGGGGCCTACGGGTCGCGCGGGTCGAGCTGCGCAGCATCGACCCGCCGCCGTCGATTCAGGCCTCGATGGAAAAGCAGATGAAGGCCGACCGTGAGAAGCGGGCGATGATCCTGACCGCCGAAGGGAACCGGCAGGCCGCGATCACACAGGCCGAGGGCGCCAAGCAGGCGCAGATCCTGGCCGCCGAGGGCGCCAAGCAGGCCGCCATCCTGGCCGCCGAGGCCGACCGGCAGTCCCGGATGCTGCGCGCCCAGGGTGAGCGCGCCGCCGCCTACCTGCGGGCGCAGGGGCAGGCCAAGGCCATCGAGAAGACCTTCGCCGCGATCAAGGCCGGCAGGCCCACCCCGGAGATGCTGGCCTACCAGTACCTGCAGACGCTGCCCGAAATGGCCCGCGGTGACGCCAACAAGGTCTGGGTGGTGCCCAGCGACTTCGGCGCGGCGTTGCAGGGATTCACCAAACTGCTGGGCACTCCCGGCGAGGACGGCGTGTTCAGGTTCCAACCGTCACCGGTCGAGGACGCACCCAAGCACAGCGCCGACGACGACGCGGAGATCGCCGACTGGTTCTCCACCGAGACCGATCCCGCGATCGCGCAGGCGGTGGCCAAGGCCGAGGCGAGCGCCCGCCAGCCGCTGGATGGCACGCCGCCCGGGGCGCCGCCGCAGTTGGCTCAATAGGATTGCTCCATGAGCGTTTTCACTTCGCCGAAGACCTACGTCGCGCTCGGCGCGTTCCATGCCGTGGACGCGGTGCTGTGCGGCGTGCAGGTGGCTCCCATCAAGAAGGTTCTGGATGACGTCGGCCTGCCGGAAAACGTCCGGCCCGTGCTGCCGGTGGTGAAGGCGGCCGCGGCGGTGGGCTTGCTGTCGGTGACCCGCTTCCCCGCCCTGGCGAGGCTGACGACGGCGATGCTGACGCTCTATTTCGTCTTGGCGCTCGGTGCGCACATCCGGGTGCGGGACAAGGTCGCCAACGCCCTCCCGGCGGCCATGTTCCTGGCGACCTTCGCCGTTATGACGGCCAAGGGTCCCGACCGCACCTAGTCGAGGCGCAGCTCGACCAACGGCAGCGGGGCGCCGGTGGCGGTGATCGAAGCGCCGAGCGTGCCCTCCAACACGGGCCGCATCCGCTCCCACGCCTTCGGGTGACGGCTGCGATAGGCGGCCAGGACGCGATCCGCCTCATCTTGTGTCATCACCCGCGCCGTGGCTCGTCGGGGCGCACGGCTGCCCGCGTCGACGCGCACCCGCGGGTCGGCCTCAATGTTGCGGAACCACTGGGCTTTGCGGCCGAAGCCGGAGGCCACGACGTAGGTGGCCGGGTCGGGGTGGTCGACCACCTCGAGGACGGCATGGCGCCGCGCGCCCGAGTTGCGACCGGTGTGCTCGAGCATCAGCATGCGCGATCCGAACAGCGCGCCCGCGCGGGCCTTGAAGAGCCAGATCGGCGCGCGCATGAGTCGGCGCGACCGGAGCAATCGTCCGGCGAGCTCGGGGAGAGACGACACCGTTACGCGTGCGGCGCCGGCGGCAACGGTGGCGCGGGCACGACGCCCGGCGCGGACGTCGGTGCGGGCGGCGCGGTGTAAATGCAGCCGCCCCCGCCCACCGGCTGCGAGGACAGCGGCGGCGGGTATGGCGGCGGGGGGAGTTGAACGCGGACCGTCCACACCAGCCCCGTGATCGCGAAGGTGGCCAACGCGCCGAGTATCAGGCCGGCCAGACCGGCGACGATGGCGACGCCGGTGGGGAAGCGGCGGGTTCCGATGTTGTCCGAGGTCATGCGGCTCTCCCGGTGGTCGGATGTCGTTGACTTCAGACGCTACTGGCGAGACGGCCCGCCGCCGTCACGATTCGGCGGATCGTGACGGCGGCGGGCCGGTCAGCTGTGCGGCGCGGGGGAGGGCGGCGGCTGCAATGCCTCGCCGGGCGGCGGCGGGACGTAGCCCCGCGGCGGCCCGGGCGGCGGCGCGAACCCGAAGCCTCCGGGCATGGGACCACCCATCGGCGGGGGCGGTGGGCCCGGATGCAGTGCCATCATCGGCGGCGGACCCGGCAGCGGCGGCAGACCGGGCGAGCCCGCGCTGATGATCCAGGCGAAGGCGATCGCCGCGATGGTGCCGACGGCGCCGATGAGCGCGCCCGCCACCCCGGCGCCGACCACGACGCCGGTGGAGTGGCGGCGGGGCTGAGGTGGTTGATGGCCCGCCGGTGGCGGGGAACTGGTGTCGATTTCGTCGTTTGTGGTCATGGCACCGGACGGTAGGAGCCGGAACTGAGGTGGACCTGAAGATGCGGGCTTCAGGTTCGTTTCAGGACCGGCGCGACAATGGAGTCATGACGAACTGCCCGCGTGTGGCGGCCGGCCGCTTCAGCGTCGGCACGCCGCGGGTTCTGGTGGTCGAAGACTCCGAGACGATTCGCGAAATGGTGGGCGAGGCGCTCACCGACGTCGGCTATCACACCGTCGGCCGTTGTGACGGCGACGGGTTGGAGGAAGTGCTCGACGGGCTGCGCCCAGACCTGGTGGTGCTCGACGTCATGCTGCCGGGACGCGACGGCTTCGACCTCATCGATGTCATCCGCGACTGGGGCGACGTCGGGATCGTCTTGATTACGGCGCGCGACGGCCTGCAGGATCGGCTGCGGGGCTTGGACGGTGGCGCGGACGACTACGTGATCAAGCCGTTCGAGCTGGCCGAATTGGTGTCGCGGGTCGGGGCGGTGTTGCGCCGACGCGGACGGCTGCCGCAGGTGGTCCAGGTCGGCGACCTGATGCTGGACGCCGACGCCGGCGTGGCCGCGCGCGGCGGTAGTCGCCTCGATCTGACGGCAACCGAGCTGCGGCTGCTGGCCTTTCTGGTGGAGCAGCGCGGCCGCATCGTCAGCGCCGGCCAGATCCTGAACGCGGTGTGGGGGTACGACGCCTACGACCCCAACCTGGTCCAGGTGCACATCAGCGGCTTGCGGCGCAAGCTCGAAGCCCACGGGCCGCGGATACTGCACACCGTCCGCGGCATCGGCTACCGGCTGCAGCCCCGGCGATCATGACGGCCGCGCCCACGACTCGAACCCCGTCCCTGCAGCGCCGGGTGACGCTGGTGGTGGTGGCGTTGCTCGCCCTGCTGTTGGTGGTGCTCGGCGTCACCGTCGACGTCAGCCTGGGCGTTCTGGCTCGCCGAAACCTGCACGACCGGCTGCTCGCGGCCGCGTCGCGGGCCGAGGCGCTGGACGCGGCACACACCTCGCCCGATCTGCTGGCCGCCGAACTCAACGGCGGCGGTGTGCGGGCACTGCTGGTCACCGCCGACGGCGCAACGTACGGCGACCGCGGCATCAGTCCCGACACCGTTGCCGGTCCCGTTGCCCCGCCGCCCTTTCCGCCCTTGCCGCCCCCGCCGCCCTTCGCGCCGCCGCCACCGTGGGCGCCCGACCCGAACTTTGCGCCGCCCGGCGTTCCGCCCTGGCCGCCGCCGCCCCCGCCGCCCGGCATTCCGCCCTGGCCGCCCCCGCCGCCGGACGCCACCGCGACGGCCGTGGTGCGTCCGCTGCCGGATGGCTCCCGGGTGATCCTGGTCGCCGACACGACGCAAACCACGCAGGTGACGCACCAGCTGCGCCTGCTGATGCTCGGGGCCGGCGCGGTGACCCTCCTCACCGCCGCCCTGTTGTTGGTGGCAGTCAGCCGGGTGGCGTTGCGCCCGTTGGACCGGCTGACGGCGCTGGCCAACGACATCCGGACGGGCGATCGCGGTCGACGGCTGCGCCCGGACCGGGCCAACACCGAGCTTGGCCGTGCCGCAAGCGCTTTCGACGGGATGTTGGACGCGTTGGAGGCGTCCGAGCGACGGGCCCAGCGGGCGGCGGATGCCGCCCAGCGCGCCGAGACCGCCACCCGGCGCTTCCTCGTCGACGCCGCCCACGAGCTGCGCACCCCGATCGCCGGGATTCAGGTCGCCGCCGAGCAGCTCGCCAACAACGCCACCCCGGATCGGGGCGATGACGTGGCGCAGGGCCAATATCGCCGGGCCAACCTGTTGTTGTCCGACGCCCGCCGCGCCGGGCGGCTCGTCTCGGACATGCTGGATCTGAGTCGCATCGATGCCGGGCTGCCGTTGGAGACCCGCGACGTCGACCTGGCCGCGGTCGCGGACGTCGAAGCCGACCGGGCCGCCATGCTCGCGCCGCAACTCACCGTCAGTCGCACGGGCGCGGCAGATCTCAAGGTCAACGCGGACCCCACACGGCTCGCGCAGGTCCTGTCCAATCTCCTCGACAACGCCCGCCGCTACACGCCGACCGGAGGCACCATCGGGATCGACGTCCGGCGGCACGATGGTGCCGCCGAGGTGACCGTCACCGACAGCGGCCCCGGGATTCCCGACGACGAGCGTGAGCGGATCTTCGAGCGCCTGGTGCGCCTCGACGCGGGGCGCGGCCGCGACCACGGCGGCGCCGGTTTGGGCCTGCCGATCGCCCGGGCGCTGGCGCGGGCCCACGGCGGGGAGCTGGTGTGTGTGCCGCACGACGGCGGTGCCGCGTTCCGGCTCACCCTGCCGGTCGCCGAGGGTGAGCGGTGACCGCCCCAGCTGAGGCGGCCACCGCTCGGTAGGGCTAGCGCACAGCCGGCGTCAGAACCCCGGCGGCGGCGGGCGGAACGGACCCCCCGGGGCCCCAGGCGGCGGCGGTCCACCCGGTCCCCCCGGCGGTGGCGGCGGTCCACCCGGTCCACCGGGCCCACCCGGACCCGGCCCCCAGGGTTGTCCCGGCGGTTGGGGCGGGGGCGGATCGGCACTGGCCGCCGCGGCACCGAAGCCGGCCACGGCCGCCCCAAGGGCACCCGCAAGCAACGAACCGGCGATGAGTTGTTTGATCTTCACTCGGCCCAGCTCTCCTCTCAGTCGGCAATCAATCACCCGTTGGGTGTGCCACGCGACGCACCGCAACGGCAGCGACAGTAGGAAGTGAGCCTGAAGCCGACCTGAAGAAGCTTGTGAGGCAAGAAGGTTCAGCCGACCGGGGACCCCGCGGTCACGGTGGTCAGCCGCCACTTGTCCAGCCAGGGTTGGATGAGCTCGGCCACCGAGAATCTCGCCGGGGCCGAGCATCCCGGCTTGGGGGTGTTGGGGATACCCCCGCGGATGAGGATGCCGACGGCGCGAACGGTGCCGTCGCCTTCATTGAGATACACCGGGCCGCCGGAGTCGCCGCACTGGCCGGGCGCCAAGAACACGACCTTGCTCTTGGTGATTTCCGTGATCGTGCCGCAGGTGGCCTCGCCGGAGCCCATGCCGAATTTGCAGAGTTCCTGGCCGATCTGCAGGTTGGTGGCGACGCCCGAGACCGGCAGGGAGGCCCCGACCGCCGCACTCCGCGGGATGTCGTCGCCGCCCAGCACGATTAGGCCGATGTCGTGCTGTTCGTTGTGGACACCCTCGCTGACCGTCTGGCTGAACGTGCCGACCGTCGCGTAGGGGAGGACGCCGCCCAGGTTCATCGTCACCTTGCCGGGCCCACCCGGGCGGTTGCAGTGGCCGGCGGTGAGGACTCCGGGCTCGCCCGTGGCGGTGTGCACCAAAAAGCCTGCGGTGCAACCCATTCCGCCCGAGCCGTCGGCGTACTCGACGAAGATGCCGGCGCCGGGGCCGATGGCGCTCGATGCGGGCAGGTCGATCGGCGCCAGAGCCGGCGGTGGGGTGAGTTCGCGGGCCGAATCGTTCCTCGACAGCTGGGAGACCGCGGCGACGAAGGCCATGGCGCACAACAACGCCGCGATCGCCAGCAACGCGGAATGCATCCTGGAGCGTTGTGGCAGCGGGTACTGCACGTGGGTTCCGGCCAACACCCCCCCTTGAGCGCGCGATGCCGGTAGATCTCTTAGCGCCAGCTTGCCAGCTTTCGCCCTGCCAGCCGTCGTGATTGGCGAGATTTTCTAGCGGATGGTGGCCGGCTCCGGGGAGGGCTCGTCGTCGACGGGGCTATGTGCGAGGCGGTGGTGCCGGCGGAAGTGGCGGATCTCGATGACCAAGCCCGTCAAACCCACCGCGGCCGTGCACAGCGACACCAGGTAGAGCAGCGAGTTAGGGTGACCGGCGAGGGCGTCGCCGAGGATCACCACGGCGGCGGTGCCGGGCAGCAGGCCGCCCAGCGTCGCCAGCGTGTACGGCAGCAGACGCACCGTCGACGCACCGGCGGCGTAGTTGATCGCCGAGAACGGCACGGCGGGAATCAGCCGCAGCGACAGGATGGCCAGCCAGCCCCGCTGGCGCAGGCGCTCGTCGACCGTGTCGATCGACCGGTGGCGCACCAGACGCTTCAGTCGCCACCCGGCCGCCCGCACCAGCAGCATCGCGATCACCGCGCTCGCGGTGCTGGCACCGACGGCGAGCGCCACGCCGAGCAGCGGGCCGAACAGCAGGCCGGCGGCCAGGGTGAACGCCGTGCGCGGGACCGGGACCACGGTCGCCACGATGTGCGCGGCCAGGAACGCCAGCGGGAACCAGGGGCCAACCGACTCGGCCCAGTCCCGCATCTGCACGGGCGTGGGCAGGGGAAGCCACGACGCGGCGGCGATCAGGAGTGTGATCCCGACCACTGTGGCGATCGCCCGGGGCCGCGACAGCAGACGCGCGGTCGCGCCCAGCGCGCCGCCGAGCTCGCGCAGCGCCCGGTCGATTCTGCAGGTGGCGGAAGCCGTCACGCCTGTAAAGGTTACGGGGCGCAGGTGAATAACTCGTATCCCCAGGCTGGCGTTTCATCGCCGTGCCGCCGCGCTCGCCGCGCCTCGCGGTTTTCTGCCGACAGGCCCGATCAATTAGCCTCATTAGTAAGTCGCAGGCCCCATTTGCTGGGAAAAGGGAGCAATCGGTGTCCATTGATGTACCCGAGCTCGCCGAACTGGAACAGGTTCGCGGGCGTTGGCGCAGTGCGGTCGCCGGCGTGCTGTCGAAAAGCACCCGGAAAGACCCCGAGGAACTCGGGGACCAGCCCGAGCGGCTGCTGGAGACCCCTACCTATGACGGCATCGCCATCCGGGCGCTGTACACCGCGCTGGACGAGCTGCCGGAACCGCCGCTGCCGGGCGACTGGCCGTACGTGCGGGGCGCCGACGCGCTGCGCGACGTCAAGTCCGGCTGGAAGGTGGCCGAAGCGTTCCCGGCCGACCGCGTCGCCGGGGTGACGGCCAAGGACGTGAACGCGGCGGTCCTCGAGGCGCTCGGCAACGGGGCGAACGCGCTGCTACTGCGGGTCGGCCAGTCCGGCGTGACCGCCGATCAGCTCGAGGAAAGCCTGGCCGGGGTGTACCTGAGCATGGCGCCGGTCATCATCGATGCGGGTGCCGACTACTCCACGGCCGCCGACGTGATGCTGGCGATGGCGGCGGGTGTGGAGGCGGATCAGCGCGAACTCCTGTCGATCGACCTGGGCGGTGACCCGCTCACCGCGGCGCTCAGTGGCCGTCCCGCGCCGGCGCTCGACGAGGTGGTCACGGTCGCCAAGCGCGCGGCCCGTGAACGCGGCGTGCGTGCGATCACCGTCGACGGGCCGGCGTTCCACAACCTGGGCGCCAACGCGACTTGGGAGCTGGCCGGCACGGTGGCCGCCGGAGTGGATTATCTGCGGCGTCTCACCGCATCGGATGTGCCGGTCGGGAAGGCGTTGCGGCAGATCAGTTTCCGGCTCGCCGCCGACGACGACCAATTCGTGACCCTCGCCAAGATGCGGGCCGTGCGCCGCCTGTGGGCGCGGGTCGCCGAGGTCGTCGGCGACCCGGACGGCGGCGCCGTCACCGTGCACGCCGAGACGTCGCTGCCGATGATGACCCAACGCGACCCATGGGTGAACATGCTGCGCTGCACCCTGGCCGCGTTCGGTGCGGGCGTCGGCGGCGCCGACACCGTGCTGGTGCTGCCGTTCGACGTGGCGATCCCGGGCGGCTTCCCGGGCACCGCCAGAAGCTTCGCGCGCCGGATCGCCCGCAACACCCAGTTGCTGCTCCTGGAGGAGTCGCACGTCGGCCGGGTGCTGGACCCGGCCGGCGGGTCATGGTTCGTCGAGGACCTCACCACGCGGCTCGCCGAGCAGGCCTGGGCACACTTCCAGGCCATCGAGGCCCGCGGCGGTTTCAGCGAGGCGCGCGACTACGTCGCCGGCCAGATCGCCGAAGTGGCCGCGCGACGCGCCGACGACATCGCGCATCGGCGCACCGCGATCACCGGTGTCAACGAGTTCCCGAACCTGACGGAACCGGCTCTGCCGCAGGATGATTCGTCAGGTTCGCCGCTGCCCGCGGGCCACCTGCAGCGCTATGCCGCGGCGTTCGAGGCGCTACGCGATCGCTCCGACGCTTTCCTGGTCAAAACCGGTGCGCGACCCCAAGCGCTGCTGCTACCGCTGGGACCGCTGGCCGAGCACAACATCCGGGCCACCTTCGCCGCCAACCTGCTGGCGTCTGGGGGCATCGAAGCCGTCAACCCCGGCACCGTCGACGCCGCGGGCGTCGCGAGGGCCGTCGCCGACGCCGGGTCGCCCGGCGCGGCGGTCATCTGCGGCACCGACAAGCGCTACGGGGAGGAGGCCGCGGCGATCGTCGAGGCGGCCCGGGCCGCCGGGGTGGCGCGGGTATACCTGGCCGGGCCGGAGAAGGCCCTGGGCGACGCCGAGCATCGGCCCGACGAGTTCCTGACCGCGAAAATCAATGCGGTCGAAGCCCTTTCGAACCTGCTCACTCGACTGGGAGCGTAGCCGCAATGACCACAACCGCACCTGTGATCGGTAACTTCGCCGAGGTCCCGCTGGACGGCGACCGGCCGCTGCCGCCGCCCACCGAGGCAGCCGTGCAAAAGCACGTCGCCGCCGCGGCGGCGGCGCACTGGTACACGCCCGATCAGCTCGAATGGCATACGCCCGAGGACATCGCCGTCAAACCGGTGTACATCGGCGCCGACCGGGCCGCCGCCGTCGCGGCCGGTTACCCGCTGAACAGCTTCCCGGGCGAACCGCCGTTCCTGCGCGGCCCGTACCCCACGATGTACGTCAACCAGCCGTGGACCATCCGCCAGTACGCGGGGTTCTCCACCGCGGCGGAGTCGAACGCGTTCTACCGTCGCAACCTGGCGGCCGGTCAGAAGGGCCTGTCGGTGGCGTTCGATCTGGCCACCCACCGCGGATACGACTCCGACCACCCCCGCGTCCAGGGCGACGTCGGAATGGCAGGCGTGGCAATCGATTCCATTCTCGACATGCGGCAGCTGTTCGACGGCATCGACCTGTCGACGGTCTCGGTGTCGATGACGATGAACGGTGCCGTGCTGCCGATTCTGGCGCTGTATGTGGTGGCCGCCGAGGAGCAGGGCGTGCCCCCGGAGAAGCTGGCCGGCACCATTCAGAACGATATTCTCAAAGAATTCATGGTGCGCAACACCTACATCTACCCGCCCAAGCCGTCGATGCGCATCATCTCCGACATCTTCGGTTACACCAGCGCCAAGATGCCGAAGTTCAACTCCATCTCGATCTCCGGCTATCACATCCAAGAGGCCGGCGCCACAGCCGATTTGGAACTCGCGTACACCCTGGCCGACGGCGTCGACTACATCAAGGCGGGCCTGGACGCCGACCTGGACATCGACAAGTTCGCACCGCGCCTGTCGTTCTTCTGGGGCATCGGCATGAACTTCTTCATGGAGATCGCCAAGCTGCGCGCGGGCCGGTTGCTGTGGAGCGAGCTGGTTGCACAGTTCAACCCGAAAAGCTCGAAATCGCTTTCGCTGCGTACCCATTCGCAGACCTCGGGTTGGTCGCTGACCGCGCAGGACGCGTTCAACAACGTGGCGCGCACCTGCATCGAGGCGATGGCCGCCACCCAGGGACACACCCAGTCCCTGCACACCAACGCCCTCGACGAGGCGCTGGCGCTGCCCACCGACTTCTCGGCGCGGATCGCGCGTAACACCCAGCTGCTGCTACAGCAGGAGTCGGGCACCACGCGGCCCATCGACCCCTGGGGCGGTTCGTATTACGTGGAGTGGCTGACCCATCAGCTCGCGCAGAAGGCCCGCGCCCACATCGCCGAGGTCGCCGAACACGGCGGCATGGCTCAGGCCATCAGCGACGGCATTCCCAAGCTGCGCATCGAGGAGGCGGCCGCGCGCACCCAGGCCCGCATCGACTCCGGGATGCAGCCGGTGATCGGCGTCAACAAGTATCAGGTCGAGGAGGATCAAGAGGTCGAGGTCCTCAAGGTCGAGAACAGCCGCGTGCGCGCCGAACAGCTGGCCAAACTCAAAGAGCTGCGGGCCAGCCGCGACCAGTCCGCCGTCGAGGCCGCCCTGGCTGACCTGTCCCGAGCGGCGGCGGCACACGGCCGCGCCGGCGAGGACGGGCTGGGTAATAATCTGCTGGCGCTGGCGATCAACGCCGCCCGGGCCAAGGCGACGGTCGGCGAGATCTCCGACGCGCTGGAAAAGGTATACGGCCGGCACCAGGCGGAGATCCGCACGATCGCCGGCGTGTACCGCGACGAAGCCGGAAAGGCCGCCAACATCGCAACCGCCACGGAACTGGTCGAGAAGTTCGCCGAGGCCGACGGCCGACGGCCGAGAATTCTGGTGGCGAAGATGGGTCAGGACGGTCACGACCGGGGCCAGAAGGTGATCGCAACCGCCTTCGCCGACCTGGGCTTCGACGTCGACGTCGGCTCGCTGTTCTCCACGCCCGACGAAGTGGCCCGGCAGGCCGCCGACAACGATGTGCACGTCGTCGGCGTCTCCTCGCTGGCCGCCGGCCACCTGACGCTGGTGCCGGCGTTGCGGGACGCGCTCGCCGAGGTGGGACGGCCCGACATCATGATCGTGGTCGGCGGGGTCATCCCGCCCGGCGACTTCGACGAGCTGTACGGGGCCGGGGCCGCCGCCATCTTCCCGCCCGGGACGGTGATCGCCGACGCCGCGATCGGCTTGCTGCACAAGCTGGCCGAGCGGCTGGGTTACACGCTCGACTAGATGGCCGGCCCGAAGAGCGATTCCGTCGAGGAGTTGGCCGACGCCGTTCGCCGCGGCGACCGGGCGGCGCTGCCGCGGGCGATCACGCTGCTGGAGTCGACCCGCGCCGACCATCACGAGAAGGCGCAGCGGCTGCTGCTCGAGCTGACGCCCGACGCGGGCAGCGCCCATCGCGTCGGCATCACCGGGACGCCCGGGGTGGGGAAGTCGACCACCATCGAGGCCCTCGGGATGCACCTGATCGAAGACGGCCACCGGGTGGCGGTGTTGGCCGTCGACCCGTCGTCGACTCGCAGCGGCGGATCGATCCTCGGCGACAAGACCCGGATGGCGCGCCTGGCGGTGCACCCGGATGCGTACATCCGCCCGTCGCCGACCTCGGGCACATTGGGCGGCGTAGCAAAGGCCACGCGCGAGACGGTGGTGCTGTTGGAGGCCGCCGGTTTCGACGTCATCATCATCGAGACCGTCGGCGTCGGTCAGTCCGAGGTGACGGTGGCCAACATGGTCGACACGTTCGTCCTGCTGACGCTGGCGCGCGGTGGCGATCAGTTGCAAGGCATCAAGAAGGGCGTCCTGGAGCTGGCCGACATCGTGGTGGTGAACAAGGCCGACGGCGAACACCTCGCCGAGGCACGGGTGGCCGCCCGAGAACTGTCCTCGGCCATCAGGCTGATACACCCGCGTGAAACGCTGTGGCGGCCGCCCGTTCTCACCATGAGCGCGATGGAGGGGACCGGTCTGAAGGAGTTGCGGGAGACCATCGAACGCCATCGGCAGGTGCTCACCGAGGCCGGCGAGTTCGAGGCGCGCCGGCGGGCCCAGCAAGTCGATTGGACGTGGCAGATGGTGCGCGACGCCGTCTTGGACCGGGTGCTGGCCAACCCCAAAGTGCGCAAGATGCGCGCCGACGTCGAGCGCCAGGTCAAGGCGGGGGAGCTGACCCCCGCGCTGGCCGCTCAGCAAATATTGACGGCTGCGTCAGACTAACGGATAGGTAAACAATCTAGATTTCGCTCCGGGAAGGTGTGAAATCCAAGTAAATTTGAGACTGTGACGGTGGAAACCCGAGTCGATCGCCGCGCGGTCCCTGTCCACGATGACCTTGACGCAGGTCACCGTGTGTCCGGCGCGGCGGACTCACACTTCGGATGCGTCGTTCGCAGCTTTTCCACGATGTTTCCCGCCCGCCGGTTCGGCGGCGGTGCGCTGGCCGTGTATCTCGACGGCCAACCGGTCGTCGACGTGTGGTCGGGCTGGTCCGACCGCGCCGGCCACCGGCCATGGTCGGCCGACAGCGCACCGATGGTGTTCTCGGCGACCAAAGGCATGGCCGCCACGGTCATTCACCGGCTCGCCGACCGCCGGCTGATCGACTACGAGGCGCCCGTTGCCGAGTACTGGCCCGAGTTCGGGGCCAACGGCAAGGCCGACCTCACCGTGCGCGACGTGATGAGGCACGCCGCCGGCCTGTCGGGTCTGCGCGGCGCCAGCAGCGAAGACTTGCTGGACCACGTCGTGATGGAAGAGCGGCTGGCCGCGGCGTCGCCGGGCCGGCTGCTGGGCAAGTCGGCGTACCACGCGCTGACCTTCGGCTGGCTGATGTCCGGCCTCGCCCGCGGTGTGACCGGAAAAGGCATGCGCGCGTTGATCCGCGAGGAGCTCGCCGAGCCGCTGGGCACCGACGGGCTGTACCTCGGTCGCCCGCCGGCCGGGGCGCCGACGCGAGTGGCCGAGATCATCGCGCCGCAGAACATGGTGAGGAACCCGGTCCTCAGCTTTGTGACGCGCAAGGTCGCCAACGAGCTGTCCGGCGGGTTCCGGTCCATGTACTTCCCGGGTATGGTCGCCGCGGTCCAGGGCGATACCCCCTTGCTGGACGCGGAGATCCCCGCGGCCAACGGCGTGGCGACGGCCCGCGGGCTGGCACGGATGTACGGCGCCATCGCCAACGGCGGCGAGGTCGACGGCATCCGGTTCCTGTCCCGCGAGATGGTCGCCGGCCTGACCGGTCGGCGGAGCCTGCGCCCGGACCGAAACCTGTTCGTGCCGCTGGCCTTCCACCTGGGCTACCACAGCCTGCCCATCGGGAACGTGATGCCCGGCTTCGGCCACGTCGGACTGGGCGGCTCGCTCGGCTGGACCGACCCGTCGAGCGGCGTGGCCTTCTCGCTGGTGCACAACCGGCTGCTGACCCCGTTCGTGGCGACCGACCACGCCGCGTTCGTCGGCATTTATGCGCTGATTCGCAAGGCCGCCGAGAAGGCCCGCAAACGCGGATTCACGCCGGTGACCGAATACGGCGCACCATTCTTCGAGCCCGGAGCCGTCGCGGGCTGAGGAAAAGACGCGCGAAACAATTGCCAGCAAGCTGACGACCGATATGTCGAAGCGATTTCCTGCGGGCGCTTTGCCGTAAAGCGCTCCTTCGTTTGGACGCCGGAATTCGCCGGTCGGCATCGCCTCGCGAAACGCGCCGTCATCTAATGGTGATCCCGTGTTGGTCAACGGACCGATGCGCAAAGTGCAGAGCCGTTAATCCGGTAATGAAACCCGCGCAAGCTGGGCCCGTTTTAATCGACATCAACGCAGCCATCCCTACGGCCGCGAAGACGCAATCTTCACGCCGGTGTCGATCGTCGACGCGCTCGGGGTGACAGCCGTTTCGAGCGGTCTGCGATGCGGACAAACGCCAACCGGATTCGCTCAGGCAGGCCATTTCACCGAACGGTACCCGCGCGAGACCCCGGACCGGGACCAAAATCCGGTTGCGCCGCGGGCGTAAGGGCTTCGGCGTGTAACGCCGGGCGTTGCCGCAGCGATACGTCAGCGAAAGCTACACGACTTCCCGGGAAGTGAGGCGCATCACAAAAACTTCACACTTCAGCGTTTGATTGGCCCGGCCGGCTGGGTAGTAGCGGCACTAGGGGGTCGCCCGGTTGGGTCGAAGAGCCAAACCACCTTCGTGTATGACCGGTGGTCGTAACGATCTGGCTCGAGAAACGCAAAAAGGGGGTGAGGGCAACGACAGCCGTCTAGACTCACTTCCGGCGGTACTGACACGCGGGAGAGGGGGAGTTGGCCTTGGCCCGCGGCAGACTACTCCCGATGATTTCATCGTCCTCATGAGGCTCGCCGGTGAGTTTCACAGATCCACAACTCAATTGCTTGGCGCGCGGTCCGTGCCATTGCGTCACGAGCAATCCATGCGGGCCCTTCGAATAGACAGTTAGGGGGATATTCCCGAATCGTCTGATTGCCGCAGAAGTTGCCGCCGAGTCGAGGAATCGGAGACAATAACCGATGCCCCAGACATCACCTAGCCCAACAGAACTGAAAGGCTATGATCCGTCGTGAAATTTGTGCTGGCGAGCTATGGAACTCGGGGCGATGTCGAGCCGACCGTGGCTATGGGTCGAGAACTGCAGCGCAGAGGACACGACGTGCTCATGGCCGTCCCATGCAACCTGACGGCCTTCGCCGAGGCGGCGGGGCTTCCGGCGGCCGCCTACGGGCCGGACATGCACGACTTCCTGAGCGATGACTTCCTCCGTGACTTCTGGACGAACTTCCGCCGCAGCTTCTGGACGATCAAAGAGCCGATCAGGTTGTTGCGTGAGCTGTGGCAGCCATGCCTCACGCACTGGGCGGAAATGAGCCGCACGCTGGCATCGCTGGCCGCCGGCGCCGACGTGCTGTTCAGCGGACTGGTTTACCAGGAACTCGCCGCAAGCATCGCCGAGGCGTACGACATCCCGTTCGGGACGCTGCATTATTTCCCGATACGCCCCAACGGCCAGCTTTATCCCGTTGCGCCGGCGCCTTTAGTCCGTACCGGGATGACCGTCTACGACTGGTTGTGCTGGCGCATGAGCAAGAACGCGGAGGACGCGCAACGCCGTGAACTGGGTCTGCCCCCCGCGACGTCTCCCTCGCCACGTCGAATCGAACGCACCGCGTTGGAGATTCAGGCGTACGACGAAGCGTGCTTCCCCGGCCTGGCCGACGAATGGCAAAAATGGGGTGACCGACGACCTTTCGTCGGGGCGCTCACAATGGGATTGACGACCGATGCCGACGAAGAGGTGGCCTCGTGGATTGCCGCGGGAACACCACCGATTTGCTTTGGTTTTGGCAGTATGCCGGTGGCCGCGTCCCCGGCCGACACCGTGAAAATGATCGGCGCCGCCTGCGCGGAATTGGGCGAGCGGGCATTGGTTTGCGCCGG
The DNA here is from genome assembly GCF_001907675.1 of Mycobacterium paraffinicum. Lineage (GTDB taxonomy): Bacteria > Actinomycetota > Actinomycetes > Mycobacteriales > Mycobacteriaceae > Mycobacterium > Mycobacterium paraffinicum_A. Next base: position 88,520 of record NZ_MPNT01000004.1, on the reverse strand, counting down.
GTGGGCCGATTTCAGTGACGTGCCCGATTTCGAGCACGTGAAGGTGGTCAGCGCGGTGAATTACGCAGCAACCTTCCCTAAGTGCCGCGCGGTGGTCCACCACGGCGGTTCGGGCACCACGGCTGCGGCTCTGCGCGCGGGCGTTCCGTCGATGATCCTTTGGACGGCCGGCGACCAACCGCATTGGGGGGCCCAGCTCAAACGGTTGAAAACCGGCACCACCCGGCGCTTTTCGACCACGACCACCGAAACGTTGGTCACCGACCTGCGTCAGATCCTGGAACCCGACTATGCGGTGCGAGCCCGCGACCTCGCGGCCCGGATGACAGACCCAGCGGAAAGCGTTGCCAAAGCCGTCGATGTGCTCGAAAAGTTCGCCAGCGCAAGGCGGTTGGTCTGACCTTTTGCGGCGTGCTCGGATGCTCGGCGCCGCAGCGTTCCGGATGGGAAGGCTATCGGCCGGACGCGTCTCTGCCGTCGTCCGAGCTGACCTCGACCTGGGTGGTCGAGTCCGTCGTGGCAGGGGTGTTCTGCCGCTTGAAGCGGGATTTGAGCGATAGCGCGCGCTTTTCCACCAGGAACCAACTCAGCGCGGCCACCGGCAGGGTGGCGGCCATCGCGACCACGAAAAAGACCATCGGATGCAGCCGCGCGAGGCCGCATACCGCCAGCAACTGCTGCATCGGGAACGCATAGATGTACATGCCATAGGACAGGTCCGTGCGTAGTTGGAGTCGCTTGTGCTGAAGCAGCGCCCCAGAGACGACGACGGCGTAGGCCAGCGGAAGGCCGGCCACCACCCGATAGTCGGGCAGCTGGCTGGACGCGAGGACGATGACCACGCAGACCGCGACGAGTGATCAGCGAGCGGGGATCACGTCTCGCCACTGGTAAAGGAGCGCTCCGGAGGCGAACATGATGGCCGAGCGGCAAAGCAGCTGCGGGATGGTCCACACGCCGGGGAAGGTCAAAGGTGGCAACAACACCGCCCCGACCACGGCAAGTGCCAGCAGAACCGGGGAAACCCACCTGCGATTGGCGAGGCCGATGACGCCGATGAACGCAACCGCCAGGTAGCACATCACTTCCCAGATGAGGGACCACAGCGAGGCGTTCCAATTTGCTCCGCCCGGCGTTCCGTGCGGCGTCGGGCCGACGTTCGGGTGCAGGTATGCCAACGCGGCGTTTTGCACGACGTAATCGATCGGATCGCGGGAGGCCAGCAGCCTCCCGGCCGAACCGCCCTGGATCGCCAGGCTCAGTGGTGCGAACAGGTATGCCGTGACGATCAGGCAGACGTAGAAACCGGGAAGGATACGCAGAGCCCGGGCCAAGAGGTAGTCACGAAGTTGAGGGTCGTTCAGCCAGCTTCGGGAGATGAGGAATCCTGAGATTGCGAAGAACCCGTCAACACCCACCGCGAAAAGCAGCTTATTGGCCGCCGCCGGCGGCATGTGGCCGGTGATAGGCCATGAGTGGAACAACATCACTTCGGTTGCCAGGGCTAGCCGGAACGCGTTCAGCGCGTTATTTCGCGGGCTGAACACTTCCCCCAGCTTCATGTGACTCCGTCCATCGTCCCCGTGCGCGTTGTCGGCGCCATCGTATATCGCGACGGTGTTGATCACCGCTGCTTTGAGCGCTCTTGGCGAGTCGGTCGGGCGAAGATGCGACACGGCAGCGGGCATGCTCGCTTGACTGGCGAACTAGGGCTTGACCGGGCCGCTCGCAACGGGGCGGGCGCGGCGGCGTTCGACGCTCCGGGTCGAGAACGGAGGTGCTAGCATCCCGGTCGTGTCTGAAGATGGTGCACGGCTGCGAATCGGTGTCCTCGGTGCAGCCCGCATCGCGCCACTGGCGCTTATCAATCCGGCACGGGAAAACGACGAGGTCGTGGTCGCGGCGGTGGCCGCTCGCGAGACATCTCGCGCCCAAGACTTTGCCGCCGAACACGGCATTTCCCGAGTGCACGACAGCTATGAAGCGCTGGTCGCCGACCCGGATCTGGACGCCGTCTACAACCCACTCCCAAATGGGTTGCACGGCAGGTGGACCCGAGCCGCGATTGCCGCGGGCAAGCATGTGCTGTGCGAGAAACCGTTCAGCGCCAACGCCGCTGAGGCACGCGAAGTCGCCGAACTGGCCGCTCAGTCAGACCGAGTCGTGATGGAGGCCTTTCACTATCGCTACCATCCTTTGACGCTGCGCGTTGAGGAGATAATCGCTTCCGGGGAACTGGGACAGCTGAGGCGGGTAGAGGCGGCCATATGCTTCCCGTTGCCGAAGTTTTCCGATATCCGCTACAACTACTCCCTTGCCGGTGGCGCGACGATGGACGCCGGATGCTATGCGGTCGACATCATCCGCACGTTCGGTGGTGCGACACCGGAAGTTGTTTCGGCACAGGCGAAACTGCGCGACCCCCGGGTGGACCGCGCCATGACCGCCCGGCTTCGCTTTCCAAACGGGATCGAGGGGCGAATCCGTTGCTCGATGTGGTCGTGGGATCTGTTTCAGTTGAGCGCCAAGGTCGTTGGCGATCGCGGGGAAGTGCGCGTGCTCAATCCCGTAATGCCGCAGGCTTTCCATCGGCTCTCGGTCAAATCGGCGGATGGCAAACGAGTGGAACGCTTCTCGCGCCGTCCCTCATATGCGTATCAACTCGACGCGTTTGCCGCGGCGGCGCTGCGCGGGGAGCCCATCAAGACGACACCGCAAGGCGCGGTCGAGAACATGAGCGTCATCGACGCGATCTATCGCGCCGCCGGCCTCCCGCTCCGCGAGCCCGCCTGAGCTCAACCGCCCATCCGGTGGAGCCGGGCAAGAAACACCTCTGCACTCAGCTGGCGAAGTGCGCCTGATTCAGGTGTTCGGCCACCCGCAGGGCGTTGGCGGCGATGGTCAAGCTGGGATTCAGACCGGCGCTGCTGGGGAAAAACGAGCTATCGACCACGTATAGGTTTTCGACTTCGTGCGCCCGGTTGTACGGATCCAGCACGCTCGTCTTGGGATCGGCACCGAAGCGGCACGTGCCGCAAACGTGGGCCACGGCTTTGTTGTCCTCGGCGCCTCGCAACGTGATCTTGCGGAAGGGTTCCAACACGCCTTTCAACTGTTCCAAAAAGATGGCGCGGCGCTCGAGTTCGTTCTCGTGAAGGCGGTACTGGAGTTTCAGTCGCTGACGCCCGTCGGCGGTGGGTCCGTCGTGGGGCACGACACGGTTGTCCAGATACGGGAGGTCCTCCATGATCGTTGCGAGGACCAGCCCGCCATTGAAAAACCGCTCGTAGACTTGACGCACTGCCGGTTTCATGAGCCGAAGTGCCGCCGGCCGCCATCCGGGAACATTGGTCAAAACCTCCATGGGCGCCATGGAACCGAAAGATTGCACGGTGCCGTACTTTTGCCCCTCCCAGAAGTAGAAGTCGTTCAGCCCGATTTCCTTGTTCGCGGCTGTGGTCCTGGAACCGCGCTGCGGCCAGATCTCGACCAAGTCAACGAGGTGACGCATCAGGTTGCGGCCCACCCAGTCCGAGCCGTTGGCCAGGCCGCGCGGCCAATCGGCAGAACGGGAATTGAGTAACAGCACCGGGGTAACCAGGGCGCCGGCGGCGAGCACCACCAGTTTGGCCTTCAGGGACACCGTGCCGGAGCGATGCTCGCAGATCACTCGCCGGACTTGCGTGCGGTCCGCGTCGAGACGCAACACCCGACATTCCGGTAGGAGCTTCGCTCCGTGCTCGGAGACGGCCGGCAAGACGCAATTGCGTGCGCTGTCGTTCTTGCATGACTGGTTACACAGATAGCTTTGGCACGTCGCGCAATCGGAGGTGTAGTCACAGGCCATCGGCAGGTGATACGGGTGCAGGCCACGGCTCGTGAGGTAGTCGACAAGCGGCTGGTTGTCCGCCGAAAATGGCGGCGCCGCAGGCAGATCAGGGTCGGCGGCACCCGGCCGCAGGGGATCGGGCTGGCCCCGAACACCGAACAACCGCTCGGCCGCCGAGTACCACGGACGCATCTCGTCGTATGTGATCGGCCAGGCTTCGGGCACGGTCGAATCGCCAGGGCTTCGGAAGTGCTGTCTAGGGGTGAAATCCTGAGCGAAAAACCGCTCACACACCATGCCGTAGAGGGCCGACGAGCCACCCGTGCCGGCGCCCAGAAAGGGGACGAATCGTTGTGGGGAGCGCCCGCTGATGTCCTCGATCTCGTCGGTTGAGCGTCCGGATCTGGTCAACACGTCAAAGTAGGTTTCCGCGGAGCGGCACTCCTGCGGATGGGACACTTCGGGCATCGATGAGCGGACCGTCCCGGATGCCCCCGGAAGGGTCGAGCGCCCCTTCTCGACGAATAGCACCTTCCGACCCGCACGGGCGAGCGAGTAGCCCAGGGTACCGCCGCCCATGCCGGTCCCAACGATGATCGCGTCCCACTCGACGCGTTCCGCCTCGCGCGCGTCTAGCTCGCCGTCGGCCAAAATTGAGTCCTCAGTGCGTAATTGCCCAAATTTTGCCCCCGTGTGGGCGAATCACGACAGTATCATCCCTGTGGCGGACAGAGGGCCGTTCGCCCCATCGGGCCGCGACGCACGCCCACCGTGCGAGCACGATGAGGGCGAGCCGCGCCGGCGACCCATCGATGGCCCAATGTCATTCGAACGCAAGCACACCCGATGGTTGTGGTTGCACGAGGCGCGCCTCACCTAGCCAACCGAGTGCTGATGCGTCTGCTCCGGCTCGTGGGAATTAGTTGCCGATTGCGTGACCGCCACAGCGGCGGCGGGGTGGTTGGTCCAGTCTGCGAGGCTATCGTCGAATGCCGCTTTCTTCTGCAGAATGATCTGATACTGGGCGTGCAGAACTTTGTATTCTCCGGCGTGGTATTTCAGGAATTGGTGGACCGCCCATGCGGTGTTTGCCCGTGGCCGCGGGTAGGCCGGCCACATAACATCGTCGAAAATCATCATTCCGCCCTGCTTCAACAGGCGCCACGAGTGGAGTGAATCAACTATCGCGTCATCGGCGAAGTGTGACCCGTCGACGTAAATCAGATCGAATTCCTGCTTTTCATCGATGAGCTGCGGCAAAACGGACAGTGATGAGCCCTTCCGCTTTATTACCCGACCGGCGGCCGAGGACACGTTGTGATCGAAGCGTGCCTCGAGGTCTCGCAAGTCCGACGTGGCGTGGTAGTGCCATTCGTCGCTGCCCGCCCAGGTATCCACGGCGGTCATGTGCCCTTGCGTGAAGTACGTCAGGAAAAAGAGCGTCGAGCGCCCCTCCCAGGATCCGATTTCAAGAATGCGTATCGGGTCGGCACGCTTGAAGACTTTCGGGAAGGTGACCGACCACGGCACGATGTTCATGTCGAACCATCGCTCTTGGAATTGGCCCTTCGCCGCCTGCTCTTCGAAAGCCGCGCGAACTTCGGCCAGGTGTTTTGCCGTGCCGGATAGAACGCCCAGGTTTACCAGGCGGTAGTGAATGGCGTCTGTCAGGTAGTGCCAGACCACACCCGGACGCATTCCCCCGATCCACCAGAAAAACAGAAATGTGAGGGTTCGGGCGGTCCAACGAAACTTCGGTTCGGTCGTCTGGCTGGTCATGTTTCCCTTGGTCTTGTTGCTGGAAAGGCCGATGCAGGCTTGTTTCAGGGCTCGAAACGAGCAGCTAACCCCCCGGAAGGTTCGGCGAGCTCGTAGAGCGCGGTCGTTGGATACTAACAGCAGCCGCTCAGGGGGCGGGGCGGTTTGGCCCGGCCCATTAGCCCTCACCGACGCAGGCGCCGTCCCGCGCACCTGGCAAAACACTGGTCACGCGCACCGCCGTCAAGCTGACTGCCTTGACCGGGCGAAGCTCTCCACCAAATCTGCGGCTTTCTTGACGCTTTCAGCAGGCGTTGTCATCCTGGTGGCCAGCTCGCGGGCTCTGGCGGCATATTCGGGGTCGAGGATTCGCCGCAGGTCCTTGACCAGAGATTGGCGGGTGGTCTTCGAGAAGCGGCGGGTGGTGCCCACCTTCAGTCGTTTCACCCGGGCCCCCCACAGCGTCTGATTCACATCCATCGAGAGGATCAGGGTGGGAACCCCGGCACGCATGCTTGCGGCTGTGGTGCCCGAACCGCCGTGGTGGACGACGGCCCGGCATGCGGGGAAGACGGCCGCATAATTCACACCACCCACCACCTTGACGTGGTCGGCGGGGGAGACCTCGCTGAAGTCGCTCCAACCGGCGCAAATCAACGCGCGCTCGCCCAACTCGGCGCAGGCGGCGCTGATCATCTCGATGGCGTCGACCGGCGATTCCACCGGCATACTGCCGAAGCCGAAACAAATCGGCGGAGTTCCGGCCGCGATCCACGACGCCACGTCGTCATCGGCCTCGGTGGTCAATGCCATCGTCAGTGCACCGACGAAGGGCCGCTGACCGTCCCACTTCCGCCATTCCGCCGCCAGGCCGGGGAAGCAGACCTCGTCGTAGGCCTGGATTTCCAGTGATCCACTTTCGGCGATGCGCCGCGCCGATGCGCCCCGGACCTTCGGCAGCCCCAATTCCCGACGCTGCGCGTCCTCCACCTTCTTGTTGAGGCGCCAGCCGAACCAATCGAACGCGGTCATCGACGCGCGCGCCAGGGGAGGCGGCAGCAGCGGAACGAGGTGGCCGTTGGCCCGCACCGGAACATGGTGCAACGTGGCCAATGGGACGTTCAGATATTCGGCGACGTTGACCACGGCCTCTTGGTAACTCTGGCCCGTGAGCAGCAGGTCTGCCCCCTCGGCCAGCGATGTCAAGGTCTTGCTCATCTGAGTCCAGCACTGGTCGCTGAGGTCCCACATCTCGCGCCAGAGCTCCCGCATCTCGCGCAGCTTCCAGAAGCCCCCGAAGAACGACGTCCAGAAGTTGCGGTACACGTCGAGCCAGGTCTGCGTGTTCAACCCGAAGGCGGCCGTCGGGAGGCCCGCAGCCTCGGTGAAGCCGACCAGGTCGGGCGGGACCGCCATGTGCACCTCGTGCCCCCGGTGCATCAGTTCACGGCCGACTACGAGCGAAGGCTCGATATCGCCTCGCGTTCCATAGCTTGCCAGCACAAACTTCATCTAGGGTTCTAGCCTTCGAGTGGGGCGTAATGGCGCGGTGATCGTGTGCAGAGGACTTGTGCCGACGTCACGTCCACCGTGTTGGAATACCGGCGCCGATGATAGCCAAGGCGCGGGCGATGACGAACGTCGTGCAGGCCGTCACTACTTTCGCCACAGGACACCGCATTGGTCGATCGTGACGATCTCCGCGGATATGTTGTGCTTGGCCCGGTAGTCGGCGACGGCTTTGCGGCATCCCTCGAGGTTGTAGTCGTCGATGATGCAGAAGCCGCCCGGTGACAATTTCGGGTACAGCCCGTCGAGCGCTTGGATCGTCGATTCGTAGAGGTCGCCATCGAGCCTCAATACCGAGATCTGATCGATGGGAGCCTTGTGCAGCGTGTCCTTGAACCAGCCTGGAAGGAAGCGAACCTGGTCGTCCAACAGCCCGTAGCGCTCGAAGTTCGCTTTGACCTCTTCTTGCGACACCGCCAGGACCGGCGCAGCATGATGCAAACCCAGCGTGAACCGGGGCAGCTTGTCCTCTTTGTAGTTCGCGGTGTCCGGGGGCGGGACGCCCTCGAACGAGTCGGCCAGCCACACGTTTCGAGTCTTGTCGCCGTATGCGGCCAGGACCGCGCGCATCAGGATGGAGGCCCCGCCGCGCCACACGCCGCATTCGACCAGATCACCCGGGATGTCCTCCTGCAGCACCGTCTCGACGCAGTGCTGCAGACTCGTAAGTCGCTGCATCCCGATCATCGTCTCCGCGTCGGCCGGCCAGTCCATGCCGAAGTCGCGGGCGTGCTTGTCGAACGGGCGTTTGCGGACCAGCATCAAGTTGCGGTTCTTGAGGAGGGGAAGCCACGTCAACCACCCGACGCTGGCCCGCATTTGCAGCGGCCAGCCCACAGGCACTAGCTGGTCCATGCCATACCTGGTGAGATCACGCCGGATCTGGTCCAGATAGAGTGATCGGACGTCGCTTTCGGTCACGGTCAAAACCGTCCCCCTGTGTCTCGGATGCCAGTACTGCCGGTGGTGAGCCTAGACGCCCAATCGGCGCCTCATTGCGCGTTTGGATTTTTCTAGAATCTGGTTGCCAGGGGTAGATTATCCACCCTCGCTATCCGATGGCGATGAGGAGGCGGATCGCACGCACTCCCTGAGTCTTCGGGGATTGCCCGGATTAGGCATGAATGAGTTTCGGCCGCTTGAGGTTCGAGTGCCCACGCGCCCGTTAGTTGCGCCCAGCGTGTTCCGCGTGATGCCCCGACGCGCCGGCGCGGTCGCTTTGCTGGCGGGGCTCCTCGGATTGCTCGTCAATCCATTGCAGTAGCGCATGCAGTCCCTCGTCGAGCGCCCATTTGGGTTGCCAGTCGAGGTCCTTTTTCGCGGGCTCAATATCGCAGCTGGCCGCGCGGATGTCACCGTCGCGAAATTTCGGTACGACGATCGGTTCGGGGGCGTCGAAGACGGCGGCGATCTTTTGGGCAAGCTCATGAATGCTGGTCGCGACGCCCGACCCGATGTCGAGGCAGCGTGATCCGTCGGCGGGTTGCTGCACCGTCGCGAACACCGCATCAATGACGTCATCGATGTAGACGAGATCGCGGAGGATCCGCCCATCCTCGTAGACCTCGGACGGTTGCTGTTCGCGCGACAGGCGTGCGAAGAAAGGAACCACTCCGGTGTATGGATTGGTCAGCGACTGACCTGGCCCATAGGCGTTCTGCAAACGCAGCACGCTGAGGTTGGTGTCGTGCGCGGCCGCCCAGGCGGCCAACAAATGTTCCTGGGCGAGCTTCGTCGCGCCGTAGATGTTGGTGGGGCGGGGCTCTGTGAGCCCCGCGCGGCTGGGAAGCGGCACGGCGCGTTCGCCGTTGGGCCCTTGCGGATCCCAGTTACCCGCGGCCAGCTGCGCGTGGCTGCGGGGCCCCGGGTAGAAGATTTGTGTGCCAGCGCGCCAAGGGCCCTCGCCGTAGACGGCCCTGGACGACGCCACCACCAGCTGCTCGGGAACGATGCCCGCGCGCGTCAGGGCGTCGAGAAGCTGGGTGGTGCCCACCACGTTCACGGCGCCATGTCGCGTCGCCTCGGACAGCGACTGCGCTGTTCCCGTCTCGGCCGCCAGATGAACGACCTGAGTAGGGCGAAACAGCCGGAGCACAGCGTCCCAGTCGGGGGAGTGGGTGACGTCACCGGTGAAGAACCGCACGGCTGGCGGCAGGTCAACCGTTGCGCGTTGACCGTGGACCTGAGGCAGCAGTACATCCATGACAGCCACGTCGTGCCCGGCTTCGATGAGTCGGCGTGACAGCCGGCACCCAATGAATCCTGCTCCACCGGTGATGAGCACGGATGTTGACAAGAGCCGATCCCTCCCGTTCGAGCGCAGAAAATCTAACCGAGACGCCTTTGCGGGTGCGGCCCGCGGTTGATCATATCGGTGAACGACCTACCGTCGGCCCAGTTGAAGGAGATAGCTCGACGACCCGTCGCCGGGACCCGTCAAACGAGGTGGACGTCCGGCGCGTAGAGGATCCACCGCCCACCGTGCTCTTGGAAGGCACGTTCTTTGGCCATGATCTCGTCGGCGTGGTTCCACGCGAACAGCAGCGCGTAGTCGGGATAGGGGTGGGAGAAGACCTCCGGCGGGTACACCGGAATCTGGGAGCCCGGCGTGAGACGCCCCTGCTTCTCGGGGGTCGAATCACACACCATAGGAAGCAGATCCGGGCCGATATCGCAATAGTTCATCACCGTCGCGCTCCGCGAGGTGGCCCCGTACCCGACGACACGTCGGCCGTCGGAACGCAAGTCGCGCAGGAGTTTGACCAGGTCCGCCCGGATGCGATCGATGTTGGCGGCGAACCGAACGAAAGTCTCTTCCTCGGCGACCCCTTCGGCTTCCTCACGCGCCAGGAACTCCGCGACGGTCGCGGTCGGCGCCGAAGTGCCCGGCCGAGCGACGGTGTAACGGATCGAACCACCGTGCAGCGGGAGGTGTTCGACGTCGACCAGTTCAAAGCCGAACCGGGCGGCCGTCGCCTGCACCGAGCGGACCGAGAAAAGATAGATGTGCTCGTCGTAGATCTGGTCGAAGTAGACCTGCTTCAGTATGTCGCCGAGATACCGGTCCTCGAATACGAATAGGCCGTCCGGCGAAAGCAGGGTGTCGGCACCTTGGAAGATCGAGTCCAGATAGGAGATGTGGCTGATCGTGTTCGCCGAATAGATCAGGTGGGCGGGTCCGTGCTCTTCGCGAATCTCGCCGGCCGTCGGCGCGTTGAAGAAATCGGTGCGCACGTTGATGCCTTGTTGCCGGGCCACCTCGCCGGCCCCGGCGGCCGGATCCACCCCCAAGTGCCGTATTCCCGCCTGGCTCAGGGTCTTCAGCATCACCCCGTCGTTACTGCCGATCTCGACGACAAACCTGTCCCCATGACCGGGACAGGCTCGCATGATGTGCCGGGCCACTTCCTCGCCGTGTCTGCGGATGAGCGCGGATCCGGACGCGCGGTAGGGGTAGTCGGCGCGATACATTTCGTTCGGTGGCACCTCGTCGAGCTGTTGCACCATTGTGCAAGACGTGCAGAGTCCGACCGCGAGTTGGAAAAAGGGCACTTTGCCGCTCTCTTCGGGCTTGACGAAGGCATTTGAGACGGGCTGACGCCCGAGGTCAAGGACCTGCCGAAGATCACCGCCGCACACACGGCAACTGCGCTCGGACAATACCGCCCCCTATCTCACATCTATCTCACATCGCGACCACCGTGTGATGAGCATAGACCGGAACGGACGCCGTCAATAGGCTCCTGAGTTTCTCGAACATTAATTCGGCGGAGTCCCGTCGTAGGCGGCTTTCAGCAGCAGGCAAGCCCATCCGATGCGTCTGCGCAGGTCCGGCCGCTCCGGGCTGGTCATTGCGGCGCCGCGGGTCGGCGACGTCTTGGCCAGCGGCATCCCTGCGGCGTCGCGCCACCACTACAAGAAATGGTCACGATGGAATGGCTGCAATTGATAGCACCGGCGTGGCCTTCATTAGAACGACCCGATGACCGCGGGATATGGATTCAAATTGAGGTCAGCAGGCGGAATGTGCAATCAGTTATGGCCGCCAATGAATGCATCAGGACGCCGATGCGCTGGCGGCGAGAGCCTGGGTTGGGCCCGCAACTCGCATAAAACCGCCCGTGTCGCCATTCGAGGCGCAATTAAGCGCCGGATCGATTGACTTCCCGGCGAGCGGCACCTTCCAGCAGGTCGGCGGCTTTGGCGACGCTGGCGGCGGGTTCGGTCATCCGCGCGGCGAGCTCGCGGGCCCGAACCGCGTATTCGGGGGCAAGGATCTGGCGTAAGTCCGCTACCAGCGACTCCGGGGTGGTGAGTGAAAATTGGCGAGCGGTACCGACTTTGAGTTGTTTCACTTGGTTCCCCCAGTACGGCTGGTCGGCCGAGCTCCACAAGATCAACGTCGGGACGCCGGCGCGCATGCTTGCCGCTGTGGTTCCCGAGCCACCGTGGTGGACGACGGCGCGACAGGCAGGGAAGACCGAAGCGTAGTTGACGACGCCCACCACCTTGACGTGGTCGAACTGGGGGACATCGCTGAAATCGGTTCCGCCGAAACAGATTAATGCCCGCTCGCCCAGTTGTGCGCATGCCTTCGCGATCATTTCGACCGTCTCGGTCGGCGACTCGACCGGTATGCTGCCCGAGCCGAAGCAGATCGGCGGTGGACCCGCCGCGATCCACGAGGCGACATCCTCATCGGCGTCGGTCGTCAGCTCCATCGTCAACGCACCGACAAAGGGCCGCCTATCACCCCATTTCGCCCACTCGGCCGCCAGGCCGGGAAAGCACGCCTCGTCGTACGCCTGGATTTCCAGCGAACCGCGCTGGCCGATCCGCCGCGGCGATCGACGCTTGGCCTTGGGCAGCTGCAGTTCCCGGCGCTGCGCGTTCTCCGTCTTCTTCGTCGAGCGCCAGAACAGCCACTCGACGGCCGTCATCGTCGTGCGGACGACCGGGGCGGGGGCGCTCGGGACGAGCTGGCCGTTGGCCCGCATCGGAAAATGATGCAGCGTGGCCAGCGGAATGTCGTAATACTCCGCCACGTTGGCGGCGGCTTGCTCGAAATTCAAGCCGGTGGACAGCAGGTCCGCTCCATCGGCCACCGACCTGAGCGTCTTGCTCACGTCGTTCCAGTAGCGGATGATCGGCTCCCACACCCTGCGGACCACCTTGACCGGGCCGCGGATCGTCCAGGCGCTGCGAAAGAAATCTCGCCACATGTTGCGAAGAAATTCCTCGTTCAGGAAGTCCTGCACCTGCGGCCCATAGGGCACCGCCGCCAGCCCGGCCGACTCGGCGAAGCTCACGAGCTCGGGTGGCACGGCCATCTGGATCTCGTGGCCCCGGCGCAGCAGTTCCCGCCCGACAGCGACGGAGGGCTCGACGTCGCCGCGAGTTCCGTAGCTGGCCAGGGCAAATCTCATCGCGAATCCTCGCCGTGTTGCGGTGCTTCACCGACTTGCGGGGTCTCGGTCATTGTCCCTGGTTCTTCGACTGCGGGCTGCCGTTTCGCGTTGGCGCCGTGGGGTGTTGGTTCTGATTCAACCTATCTTCTCCGACGTCTACGGTACGCAGCACTCGGTCGGAGGCGCTCGCGTCGCGCCGCCCTCCTGTCGCGATGGCTGGTGATCCGGCCAGATGCATCGGGCGGCCCGGAATGAAACTGTGCCGTTCTGCTGGAATCACAACGAGCGACCCGTTAGGGTTCTGCGGTATGTCGAGGATCACGCGCGGCCTGGTCGGCATTGCGCTGAACTCAGTTCGTAACAGGAAGTCCCTAGAGCCTTCGCGCCTAGCCGCCGCATACGGCTGGTTCAACGGCGAACATCTCGTCTCGCCGCCCGCGATCTCAAAACAGCGGCACCTGCTTCACACGTTGCAGTCGCGTAAGCACCGCATCTTTGTCGAGGCCGGCACGTACAAGGGGGAAACGACCGCTTTCTTCGTGCCCTATGTGGACCAAGTGATCTCGGTCGAGCTGCACGATGGTCTTTTCGCTGCGGCCGAGCGACGGTTCGCGCGCGAGCCCAAAGTCACTCTCGTTCACGGCGACTCGCTCATCGAGATACCTAAGATCGTCGCGAATTGTTCGTCTCCGCCCCTGGTGTTTCTCGACGGACACTTCTCCGGCGAGGGCACTGCCGAAGGTCAGGAGATGGAGCCCGCGGAATCCACGCTTTCCCGGCTCGCGGACGTGACACCTGCGGGCACGACGATCGTGATCGACGATCTGCGACTCTTCGGTTCTGGGCTTTCGGGTTTTCCGCAGCTTGACGCAATCACCTCAGCCGCGCGAACGGCTTTCCCCGACGCGATCATTCGGGCTGGCCTCGACTCGATCGTCGTCGAAACCCCCGAAAGTGGTTAACCGCCGCCCGTGATTGCTAGCGGTTCTTGACGGACCTGATCGTCCGCGCGCCCAGCACCCTCAACTCCAGCAATTTGTTGGTCACCCACAGTAGGCCTTTCGAATGATAGGTGGCCCTGAGTCTTGCCTCGAGCTCGTCCAGGTCCGAGCTCGCGATGACGGCCGCAGGGTGAATTAGCGGCAGGTCCAGTTCTTCTGCCGCCAGTGCCGCATAAATCCTGTCCCATTTCGCGTGCGTATGCGTCGCGTCAGCGTCGAAGCCGACATTTCGCACCAAGTTGCGAGCCGGGGTGGCGCAAAGGCCCGCGTTGGCCCATATGCTGTAGAACCACCGCCATGCCCAGGTATCGACCCTGCCCCGGTACACGATGTATTCGAAGATGCCCTCCCAGTGGTAGCGCTCGGTCACCTTCGGGAAGTACTGGTCGAACAATCTCCTGTCTCTGATTTCCGGCCAGCGCGTCATTTCGACGTCGTAATGCGCCCAGGCTCGCCTCCACGTGGCCCATCCCCAAATATGGGGATACCTGGAGAAGTAATAGCTGTCAGTCGTCTCGGCGTGGCCGAACAAGTGGTTCCCGCCGGAAATCATCATGACGCGCTCGTCGTTCTCATAGCGGTCAAGAAGTTCTTCGCAATATTGGTAAAACGAAGGAGAGGCGACGCAGTCGTCCTCTAATATTATCGCTTTCTCGACCAGTTCGAACGCCCAGCTAATGCCCGAGGAGACACGCGGGCAGGTGCCCATGTTGGTTTCCGAGAAATTCTTCTGGACGTCACAGTCCCAGTCGACTTCGTCGATGATCGCGCGCGCCGCCGCGCACTTCTCAGCTTCGCCAGGCTTGTTCGGGCGGGGGCCGTCAGCGATCACCAGCAGCTTCCCCGGCTTCGCGGCGCGGATGGTCTCGAAAACCTGTCGGGTGGTGTCCGGCCGGTTGAAAATCATGAGAATCACCGGTGGTGTCGTTGTCACAGTTCCATCCTTGCGACCACTCGGAGGTGAGGCGGATCGTATGGTCTGTCCGAGAAGACTTCGCCCACGAAATGCGTTCTGACCCTATAGAAATCGTTGCGGAGCCGTCAAGCCGCGTTCCGCCCCCTTTCCGCTAATGCCGGCCCATGCCGTAATACTCGAACCCCTCGGCTCGCATGCTTTCAGGTTCGTAGATGTTGCGGCCATCGAAAACGACATTGCCCCGCATAGCCGACTTGACGCGTTGCCACGACGGCCGCTGAAACTGTTTCCATTCGGTGAGCAAGAGCAACGCGTCGGCCCCCTCGACAGCCTCGTACATATTTCCGGCGTACTCGACCGAATCTCCCAGTGTCTCTTTCGCCTGCGCTGTGGCCTCGGGGTCGAAGACCCGTACTGCCGCTCCGGACTCCACCAGCTTTTTCGCGATGACCAGCGAAGGGGCGGCGCGTACATCGTCCGTCTGCGGCTTGAAACTGAGCCCCCAGAGCCCGATGCGCAAGCCTTGCAAGTTCCTCTGCGGTGACTCGCCGCCGAAGCGGGCGAAGATTTTTGCCACGAGGGCGGCCTTCTGCTCATCGTTGACATGCTCGACGGCGCGCAACAGGTGCATATCAGAGCCGACGCAGTCGGCCGTGTGCAGCAGTGCCCGAACGTCTTTCGGCAAGCACGAACCACCGTATCCTATTCCAGGAAACAGGAATTCATAGCCGATGCGCTTGTCCGCTCCGATAGCCTCCCGGACCGCCGAAATGTCGGCGCCGGCCTTTTCGCATAAGTTGGACATTTCGTTGATGAACGAAATCTTGGTGGCCAGGAAGCAGTTCGCCGCATACTTAGCCATCTCCGCGCTCCTGACGTCGATGGCAAGCAGGGGGTGGAAGGTGCGCAGGAACGGCTCGTAAAGCTCGCGCATGATGTTGAGGGCGCGCTCCGAATCGGTGCCGATCACCACGCGGTCGGGCTGCATGAAATCCGCAATTGCCTTGCCCTGCTTCAGGAATTCGGGATTCGAGACAACGTCGAAATCATGATCGGTCTTCTTGCGGATGATCTCTCGAACCTCGTCAGCGGTGCCGATGGGAACGGTGGACTTGTCGACGATGACTTTGTACCCGTTGATGTGCGAGCCGATGGCTTCGGCGGCGGAGTAGACATGAGTGAGATCGGCCGCCCCGCTCTCGCCCATCGGTGTCGGCACGGCGATGAAGATGACGTCCCCGTGCTCGATCCCACGTCGGGCGTCGGTCGTGAAGTCGATCAGTCCGCTCTCCCGGCTCCTCGCGAGCAGCTCCGCCAGGCCCGGCTCGAAGATGGGAACCTCCCCGGCCAGCAGCCGGTCTATCTTCGCTCGGTCGATGTCCACGCAGACGACGTCGTTGCCGCTGTCCGCCAGGCAGGCGCCGGTGACCAGGCCGACGTAGCCGGATCCGATAACCGAAATTTTCAAGGCAACCCCTTTACCGCCTGACTGATCGCCGCCCATATTGCCTCACGCGCGGCCGGTTCATGCACCGATTCGTATGTCGCGTCTGCCGACCGCGAGCGTGGAGCTCGTTCTGAGGTGGTGCCGGCTGGGCCCGTTATCGCGCGATGGGCGGGAATGGGGAGCGGGGGAGCCGGCCAGCCTTAATCGATCGCCCTCCGCCCGAGCCAGGGGCGTTGTAGCGTTGGTCGACCACAGGTTCCGTGCGACGATGACCACACATCAGCGAGAGCGGTCACTAGCGGAAGGACGACAACGGTGGCATCTGCTCCGACCGTTTCGGTGATAACTATTTCGTTCAACGACCTCGACGGGCTGAAACGCACTGTGGAAAGTGTGCGGTCACAGCGCTACCGGGGACAGATCGAGCACATCATTATCGACGGTGGGTCCGGCGACGCGGTGGTCGAATATCTGTCCGGGTGTGAGCCTGGGTTTGCATACTGGCAGTCTCAGCCCGACAAGGGCAGATATGACGCTATGAACCAGGGCATCGCCCACGCCTCTGGCGACTTGTTGTGGTTCATGCATTCCACCGACTGCTTTTCCGATCCGGACGCGGTGGCCTCGGTCATCGAGGCGATCTCGGGCCAAGGATCGGTGCGCGACGTGTGGGGCTACGGCAAAAACAACCTGGTTGGCCCCGACGGCAGCGTTCTCTTCCCGCGCCCATATGGCTATATGCCCTTCAAAATTCGGAAATTCCTGCTGGGAGCGACCGTTGCGCACCAGGCGACGTTTTTCGGGGCGGCGCTGGTGGAAAAGTTGGGTGGCTACGACCTCGACTTTGGACTCGAGGCCGACCAATTGTTCATCTACCGAGCCGCGATGCTGCGAGCCCCGGTTACGATCGACCGGGTGGTCTGCGATTTCGACATGACAGGACCGGGTTCGACGCAACCCATCCGCGAGCACTACCGAACTCTTCGCCGCATGTGGGACATGTACGGCTACTACCCTCTGGGGGGACGGCGCAGATCGTGGGCTTACCTACGCGTGAAGGAATATGCGATTAGGGCGGATCTTGCCGCGTTCAACGCCGTGAAGGCGCTGCGCGGGAAGTTGGCCAACCGGAGGCGGGCGGGGGCGACCTCCACGCAGAGTGAGACGAGTGTCGTCCAAGCCGGGTGAATGGCATGTCGGTGCTCTGGCCAGGGCTGGTTCACTGGCCAGGAAGTAGCCGCCTTTTGCGCCCGCTCGTCACGACGTGCAATCGCGACGGGAAGTCGGCGAGATGACCTCGTCGGGCGAGCGTGTCCTGTACCTTGATACGCGGCAGCGAGGCGGTTTTTGCGCCACGCGCAGCGTGGCTCTTGCGACTACACCCCGCCCTGCAGTACCACGAGGAGTGAACCGCCAGATGATGCGATGCCGGACCTGCGGTGATCAGCACGCACCGACGAGAGCCGGGATCCGGTGAAGAGAGCAGTCATAACCGGAATCACCGGACAGGACGGGTCATATCTCACCGAACTTTTGCTGAGCAAAGGGTACGAGGTCCATGGGCTGATCCGTCGAGCCTCGACGTTCAACACTTCGCGGATCGATCATCTCTACGTAGATCCACACCAACCGGGCGCACGGCTGTTCCTGCACTACGGCGACCTGACGGACGGCACCCGCCTGGTCACCTTGCTCAGCACCATTGACCCCGATGAGGTCTATAACCTTGCGGCGCAGTCACATGTGCGCGTCAGCTTCGACGAGCCGGTGCACACCGGCGACACCACGGGCATGGGGTCGATCCGACTGCTTGAAGCCGTCCGCCTTTCGCGCGTGAATTGTCGTTTTTACCAAGCGTCTTCGTCGGAGATGTTTGGCGCTTCGCCACCACCGCAGAACGAGGAGACGCCATTCTATCCGCGGTCTCCGTACGGCGCGGCGAAGGTTTACTCCTATTGGGCGACGCGGAACTATCGAGAGGCCTACGGCCTATTCGCGGTGAACGGCATCTTGTTCAATCACGAATCACCAAGGCGTGGTGAGACTTTCGTTACTCGAAAGATCACGAGAGCCGTGGCGCCGATAAAGGCCGGTGTCCAGTCGGACCTCTACCTCGGCAATCTCGACGCGGTGCGCGATTGGGGATACGCGCCAGAATACGTCGAAGGGATGTGGCGCATGCTGCAGTCGCCTGAGGCAGACGACTTCGTTCTGGCGACGGGACGCGGCTACACCGTGCGCGAGTTCGTGCAGACCGCATTCGATCATGCCGGACTCGACTGGCAGAAGTACGTGAAGTTCGACGACCGCTATCTGCGGCCCACCGAAGTGGATTCGCTGATCGGCGACTCGACCAAGGCCGCTCAGTCACTCGGGTGGAAGGCGTCGGTGCACACCGGCGAACTGGCACGGATCATGGTCGATGCCGATATCGCCGCGCTGGAGTGCGACGGCAGGCCGTGGATCGACAAGCCAACCCTGCCCGGCTGGATCTGACGGCGATGAACACACCGATCGGGCTGCCCGACCGCGCATCGCCTGTATATATCGCCGGGCACCGTGGACTGGTCGGGTCCGCACTAATACGAAGGTTTCGAGCCGAGGGATTCACGAATCTTCTCACCCGGTCACACTCCGAACTTGACCTCACAGATCGCTCCGCAACCTTTGAGTTCGTTCTGGAATCGAGGCCGCAGCTCATCGTCGATGCCGCGGCCCGGGTCGGCGGCATTATGGCCAATAACACCTACCCGGCCGATTTTCTTTCCGAGAACCTGCAGATTCAGGTCAATCTGCTCGATGCCGCCGTCGCCGCTCGGGTACCCCGGCTGCTATTTCTGGGGTCATCGTGCATCTATCCGAAGTACGCTCCGCAGCCTATTCCCGAAAATGCGTTGTTGACCGGCCCTCTGGAACCCACCAACGACGCGTACGCGATCGCCAAGATTGCCGGCATTCTTCAGGTCCAGGCGGTCAGACGCCAATACGGCCTGGCGTGGATTTCGGCGATGCCGACAAACCTTTACGGGCCGGGCGACAACTTCTCTCCCGCCGGCTCTCATCTACTCCCGGCGCTCATCCGCAGGTATGAAGAGGCTAAAGCCAGTGGCGCGCCCGAGGTGACGAACTGGGGGACTGGTACGCCGCGGCGTGAACTGCTGCACGTTGACGATCTGGCCAGCGCGTGCCTATACCTCTTGGAACACTTTGATGGTCCCAGCCACGTCAACGTGGGCACCGGCATCGACCATTCCATCAACGAGATAGCCGAGATGGTCGCCGCGGCGGTGGGGTATACCGGCGAAACCCGCTGGGATACAACGAAACCGGATGGCACCCCGCGCAAGCTGCTTGATGTCTCACTCTTGCGGGGGATGGGATGGCTGCCTAGCATCAGGCTGCAGAGCGGAATCGAGGCAACGGTGTCCTGGTACCGCGCGAACGCGGATGCGGTGAGGCAGTGAACGCGCAACGTCCTGCGCCTTGACGCATCGCTCCGACTGCGAGCGGCTGGCACATCCACATCCCGCATCGCACGCAGATTCACCACGGCCAAGCGTCTCCTCGGCGCATATTCGCGTGCTAATGTGGCGCGGTGGAATTCTTTCGCAATGTTCGCTTGATCGCTCGCAACGTCAGTATGGAGACGCTGCGTCACTTCGATCGCAAACGCCTGCTAATCAATCAACTCGAGGCGCTCAAGGTAAATGTTGTTATTGACGTCGGCGCCAACTCGGGGCAATTCGGTACGTCATTGCGGCGGGCGGGATACAAGGGTCGCATTGTCTCGTTCGAGCCTCTGCCGGAGCCCTTTTCTCAATTGCAACGCAAGGCCGCTAACGATCCATTATGGGAGTGCAGGCAATGCGCGCTGGGTGACGCCGAACAGACAATTACGATCAACGTCGCGGGGAACGCAGGCGCAAGCAGTTCCGTCTTGCCCATGCTCAAGAGTCACCAGGATGCTTTTCCACCTGCGAATTACATCGGCACGGAAGAAGTGCCGATACATAGGCTGGACTCCCTGGCGCCAGAATTTTTGAAACCCGACGACGTGATGTTTCTCAAGATCGACGTCCAGGGGTTCGAGAAGCAGGTGCTCGCGGGCGCGAAACAAACGGTGAACGACCGCTGCGTCGGCATGCAACTCGAGCTGTCCTTCCTGCCGTTGTACCAGGGAGACATGCTCATTCACGAATCGCTCGAACGTGTGTATTCGTTGGGCTTCATACTCACGGGCTTGCTGCCGGGATTCACCGATCCGCGCAACGGGCGGATGCTGCAGGCCGACGGCATTTTCTTCCGTGGCGACGATTGACCGCGCCGCGCGACCGTCACTCCGTGACGCAATGGCACGCGTGACCAGGCGGGCGGATCCCCGGGGCGGAGATTGTTCGGAAGAAGGCGAACACCAGGCGGTCCGCTGCTAACGTGACAGGGGCCATGACCGCGCCACTGTTCTCGATCATCGTGCCCACCTTCAACGCAGCGGCGACAGTTCGAGCCTGTCTGGACAGTGTCGTCCACCAGAGCTGCGACGAATTCGAACTGGTTCTCGTCGACGGCGGATCGACGGACCAAACTCTTGACGTCGCGCGCGGCTTCGGCCCGGAACTCGGCGCCCGTCTGGTCATTCACAGTGGCCCCGACGACGGCCCTTATGACGCCATGAACCGAGGTGTCGAGATCGCCAGGGGAGAGTGGCTACTTTTCCTGGGGGCCGACGACACTCTTTACGAGTCGGACACCCTGGCCCGCGTGGCAGCCTTCATTCGCGGCCACGAACCCAGTGATCTCGTGTATGGCGACGTCATCATGCGCTCGACCGAGACGCGCCACGCCGGCGCCTTCGACCTCGACCGCCTGCTGTTCGAAACCAATCTGTGCCATCAATCGATCTTTTACCGCCGCAAGCTTTTCGACGGGATCGGCCCGTACAACCTGCGCTACCCGGTGTGGGCCGACTGGGACTTCAACATCCGATGCTTCTCCAATCCCGCGCTGGTCACCCGGTACATGGATATCGTCGTCGCACGCTACAACGATTTGACGGGCCTCAGCATGCGGGAGGGGGTCGACAGGGAGTTCAGAAAACGGCTCCCCATGTACTTCTGGGTGGCGGCGTGGGAGACCTGCAGCAGAATGCTGGCTTTCTTGAAGGACAAGGAAAATCGCAAACTGGCGGTCCGCTCGCGCCTGATCAGGTACCGGGCGGCATCCAATGCTCGACAAGCATCTGGAGTCACCGGTGAGTGAGTCGGGACAAACCTTGCTCGTCGGGAGGGGGAGATGGCGCGTATGACGCTCGGGGAAGTCTTCGACCCACGCAAGAATGCCCTCAATGCGTGGCGCTTGGCGTTGGCGACCGGTGTGATCCTGTGGCATTCCTTCCCGCTCACGGGACGCATGCCGTTCGCGCCTTTCGTCCAGCTTCTCGGCCTTGGATGTGTTGACGGCTTTTTCGCGATCTCCGGTTACCTCATCGTCTCGAGCTGGCTCCGGAATCCGCAGCTTGGCCAGTACTTCATCGCTCGATCGCTGCGCATCCTGCCTGGGTTATGGGTGTGCCTTGCCGTCACCGCCTTCGTCATCGCTCCGGTCGGCGTGGCACTTCAGGGTGGTTCGGCGGCAAAGCTATTGCTGTCCCGAGCGCCGGTCGAATATGTGTTGAAGAACAGCGCGGTGTGGATGTTCCAGTTCGATATCGGCGGCACGCCTAGCGGTATTCCGGTTTCGGGAATGTGGAACGGTTCCCTCTGGACTTTGGGCTGGGAGGTGCTGTGCTACATCGGTGTTGCGGTATTCGGCGTCACCGGGTTACTTGGCCGAAAATGGGCCATCCCTTTGGCGTTGACGGTGGCTCTGGCCTGGTCGGTGGTGCTGCCGGGGTGGGGTGGGGTGCACGCGATCGCCTCCAACGCAGCGCGATTCGCCCTCATGTTCTTGGCCGGGGCTCTTTTGCATCAGCTAAGAAACGCAATTCCCGCTAAGTGGTCGCTCGTCGCGGTGTGCTCCGTCGTCGTCCTCGCGTCATCGGCTGTATTGCCCAACTATCGACTGATCGCCGCGCTTCCCATGGCCTACGCCATCATCGTCTCGGGTTCCCTCATCAAAAACAGGCGGATGAGGTTTCCCACCGACCTGTCCTACGGCGTGTACATTTACGCGTTTGCGATCCAACAGTCGCTGGTGCTCGGAGGACTTCTTCGCCTCAATTCAATCTTGTTCTGCTTCATATCCATTGCAGTGACTGTGCCAACCGCAGCGATGAGCTGGTTCCTGATCGAGAAACCCGCGTTGTCCCTGAAGCGCCGGCTGAGGGGGCGCGCCGCTCGCCAAGGGCCGGCATCCGATCAGCTTGTCGAACTGGAGTCAGACCCGAGCCGCTATTCGGCTCGCGGCGAGACCGGAACGCGCACAAGCAATCTCCCAACCGACGAGGACGCCCCGGAACCGCCCTCGGCGAGTCCGGAACCAGCGGTGTAGTTGCACTTCGATGCCTCCGCCCCAAAGGCGGAGGCGGGACGTCCGCGATCCCATGAGTACAGCCGGGCCACTCGCCCTGCCCAGCATCTCGGAGAGCGGCAGCGTCTTACGCGTTGGACTCCGCAGCGATCCGGTACCCGCGGACGGCCAGAGGAAAGAAGACGGCGAGGAATGCGACCGCCCACATCAGAGTCATGGCAACGGGCCACAGGATCGGGCCGCCGTGGGCTAGTGATCTCATCGCCTCGATGGGAGGGGAGATGGGTTGTAGACGGACGAACGCTTGAAGCCAACTCGGATACTGACCGACCGGGGTGGTGCCAGGGTTCAGAAAGGCGAGCGCGACGGTGCCGCCCGCCAACCAAGTGGTCATGGCGCGGCCGTTGGTGCGAATGACGAGCGCCATTGCGAGCGTTGCGAATTCGACAACCACGACCGACGGGATCAGTACGTACAACAACGCCGAGACCCACCCATGTGAGAAGCGCAGCCCCATGGCGATTCCGAGCGCGGTGATGAGGATCGTGCCGATGAGCACCCGCGTGGCCTCCGCCGTGAGCCGCCCGGTGAGCGCACTGGCGCGGTGTACCGGCAGCATCCACATTCTGCTGATCAACCCCGTCTGGCGGTCATCTGTAATCCCAACGGAATTGGCCAAGCCGCCGAACAGCGCAGACAGCACCGCACATGTCGGAACCAGCCCGTAGATACTCTCGACGCCGGTAATCCGACGCACCTGGTCGCCCAACACCGCTTGATAGAGCAGCAGAAGCCCGATAGGCAAGAGCAGCGACCCCATCAGCACGGCTCGGTCCCGCCGCCACCTGGTAAGCAGCCGACCGGCTTGTACCCAGCTCTGGGCCACCAGCGAGCCCTGCACCCCTGTTCCCGCTGTCATCCGGCTCGCCGTTGCATTCGTAGTGCGATGCCTCCGAAGATAACGATCATGCCGATACACCAGGCAAGGCTGGCCGCCAAGTTGCTGGCTGACAGGTGCCCGGCGCCCAGCCCGCGCAGCGTCTCGGCGACCTGTGACACCGGTTGATTGCGGACGTAGGGCCGCAAGTAGCCGGGAAATGCCTTCTCGGGGGCAATTCCGGTGGACAGCATGAACAACAGCAGCTGGGGGACGAAGAGCAGATAGCTTGCGCCCTGCAGGCTCTTAGAGCGCGAACCCAGTGCGTCGGCGCCCAACGCGACTGCCAGGCAAAGCAGCAATGCGATGAGCATGAAGGCGACGGCGGAGCTGATCCCGCCCGTCATCCGGAATCCGAACGCGTAGCCGGCCGCCATCGACACCGAGAGGGCCAGGATGCCGCGCATCATGGTGGCTGCCACGCGGGCGCTCACGGGCGTTGCCGCGGCGATCGGCAGCGTCCGCAACCGCTCGCCGAATGACGACAAGTGGTCACGTGCGGCGCGGTCGGCGGTCATCAGCGCGACGAAGATCATCGACTGGACGACCACGGCGGGCAGCAGGTATTGCGCGTAGCTGACGTGGCCGGTGTCGACCAGGCCGTGCAGCGCCACAGTGAAGCCGGCCAAGTACACGACCGGTGACACCAGTTCGAAGATCAGGCCGCCGTCGCGTGCTGAGGACATCAGCGAACGCTCGGTGAGGGCAGCGAGGCCGCTCATGGCCGAGCCACGGTCCGTTCGGTGAGATGCAGGAAAGCCTCATCCAGTGAGGGCTTGCGCAGCGAGATGTCGGCGAGTTCGATACCCAGCGCATCGACCCGCCGGAACACATCGGCCAGTGTCGCCACCCCGTCGGGGGCGAACACCGAAACCGAGTTGGTGTCGCTGTCGACGTCCAACCCTTCGAACCCGGCCAACGTCGTCGCGACGCGCGGCAGGTCGGCGGGATCGGCCGGGCTCACCTGGCAATAGCTGGAACCTACCCGGCGCTTGAGGTCCTCGGCGGTGCCGCTCGCGATCACCTGTCCGTGGTCGATGACGACGATCGAGTCGCTCAGCTGGTCGGCTTCTTCCAGGTACTGAGTGGTCAGCAGTACGGTCACTCCTTGGCCGGCCAACGAGCTCACGAGGGACCACACGTCACGCCGGCTGCGTGGGTCGAGCCCGGTGGTCGGTTCGTCGAGAAAGAGCACTTTCGGCCGTACCATCAGCGCGCACGCGACGTCAGTGCGCCGCCACATGCCTCCGGAATAGGTGGAGATCAGCCGATCGGCGACCGCGCCCAGGTCGAACTGCTCGATCAGCTCGTCGGCGCGAGCCTTGGCCTGTCGGCGACGTAGGCCTCGCAGCCTGCCGAACAAGATGAGATTCTCCCTGCCAGTGAGCAAGGTATCCATCGCACTCTTCTGCCCGGTCGTTGAGATGCTGGCCCGCACTTGCGCCGGCTGGCGGGTGATGTCGTAGCCGGCGACGGTGGCACGACCCGAGGTAGGGCGAATCAGTGTCGACAGGATGTTGATGGTGGTGGTCTTGCCGGCACCGTTATGGCCGAGCAGACCACAGACCGTTCCGGCCGGAACGGAGAAGTTCACGCCGCGCAGGGCATGTGTGTCGCGCCCGAAAGTCTTTGCTAGGTCGACAACCTCGATTGCCAGTTGGCTCACGGTAGAAAGTATTTCATGGTGCTGTCATCACGTTGGCCATATTGGTCGTCCATGCTCCTCCGTGAAATCTTCGGCAAGCAACAAATAGCGCATGGCCGCCGCGGCGGAATGGGTGAATGAAGCGCCATCTAGACGGTAGTCCTCGGGATTTCCGCCGTTGGCGCATCCTCGCCGAACTCTCGATGCAGCAGGAGGGAACGCACCAGCGGACGCGGCCCCTCGGAGCGAAGCATCAGGCTGGCCGGCCGAGGCCGAACCACCTGCGGCCACCAGAACCACCGTCCGAGGATCGTGGCGATTGTGGGCGTCATGAAGGAACGCACGATCAAGGTGTCGAACAAGAGACCGAGGCCGATCGTGGTACCGACCTGCCCGATGATCCGCAGATCGCTGACCACCATGGAGGCCATGGTGAAGGCGAACACCAGCCCGGCGTTGGTGACGACTTTGCCGGTACCGCCCATGGCGCGGATGATGCCCGTCTTTATGCCGCCCGCCAGTTCCTCTTTCATCCGGGACACCAGCAACAGGTTGTAGTCGGACCCGACCGCCAAGAGCACGATCACGGACATCGGCAGCACCATCCAGTGCAATTTGATCCCAAGGATGTACTGCCAGATCAGCACCGAAAGCCCGAACGAGGCGCCCAATGAAAGGGCGACGGTGCCCACAATCACCAGTGCCGCCACAAAGCTTCGCGTCAGGATGAGCATGATGATGAAAATCAAGCAGAGCGCTCCGACGCCTGCGATGAAGAGGTCATAAGTGGATCCGTCTCGGAAGTCTTTGTACGTCGACGCGGTCCCGGCGATGAATATCTTGGAATTCTCCAGCGGCGTGTTCTTGAGCGCTTCCTCCGCGGCCGTCCTGATCTTGTCGATACGCGCCACCCCCTCGGGCGTCGCGGGGTCGCCCAGGTGGGAGATGATGAACCGAGCCGCTTTTCCGTCCGGAGACAGGAACTGGCTCATCGCCTTCTTGAAATCCGCGTTCTCGAAAATGTCCTGGGGCAGGTAGAAGGAGTCGTCATTCTTGGAGGCGTCGAACGCCTCGCCCATCGCGACGGTGTCCTTATCCTCGCTGTCCATCTGGCCGATGATTCCGGACATGGTGCTGTGATTCGTCAGCATCATCTGCCGCATGTCCTCGGACATCGCGATCATCGGCGGAAACTGCTCGAGCAGCTGCGGCATGATCGCGTCCATGTGGTCGAGATGGACGAGCAGCTCTTTCATCTTGTCGCTCAGCGTGTCGACACCGTCGAGCGTGTCGAAGATGCTGCGGAGCGAGAAGCAGATGGGAATGTCGTAGCAATGCCGTTCCCAGTAGAAGTAGCTCCTGATCGGGCGGAAGAAATCCTCGAAATTCGACAGGTCGTCCCGAAGGTCACTAATTACCTCAAACATCTCGTGCGTCTTGGCAATCGAGTCATGAGTCAGGGCGGTCATCTGCTTTTGCAGCTCGTACATCCGCTTCATGTGCTTGATCTGCTCGGCCAACATGTCGGCCTGGACCACCAGGTCGTCCATCCGGGCCTGCATGTATTTCACGTCTTGGTGAATGATCGCCTGTTGCATGCTGAGCAGGAAGGGGATCGAGGTGTGTTGAATCGGCGTGCCCTCGGGCCGGGTTACGCCCTGCACGCGTGAGATGCCGCGAACCTGGAAGATTCCCTTGGCCAGCCGGTGCAACACGAGGAAATCCGCGGGGTTGCGCATGTCGTGATCGGCTTCGATCATCAAGATTTCCGGCATCATTCGCGCTTGCGAGAAGTGACGGTCGGCTGCGGCATAACCGACATTCGCCGGGATGTCCTTGGGGATGTAGGCCCGGTCGTTGTAGCTCGTCTTATAACCGGGGAGGGTCACCAGGCCCACCAGGGCGACCGCGATGGTCGCGACCAGGATCGGCACCGGCCAGCGGACGATCGCTGTCCCGACCCGGCGCCACCGGCCGAAGCCGATGTAATGCCTGGGGTCGAATAGACCGACTCCGCCGCCGACGGTGATGACCGCGGGAACCAAGGTCAGAGCGATCAGGACCGAAACAAGCATGCCTACGGCACACGGCACGCCGATGGTCTGGAAGATGGGCATCCTGGTGAAGCTCAGGCAGAGCATCGCCCCGGAGATTGTCAGACCGGAACCCAGGACGACGGGCGCTACGCCGCGATAGGTGGTGTAATAGGCCGTTTCTCGGTCCTCGCCCGCCTGGCGCGCCTCCTGATACCGGCCGAAGAAGAAGATGCCGTAGTCGGTGCCGGCCGCCATGGCGAGGGCTACCAGCAGGTTGATGGCGAACGTGGAGAGCGCGACGACGCCGTTGTCGCCGAGGAATGCGATAACCCCCCGTGCCGCAAATACTTCAATGCCCACCGTGAGCAGTAGCAAAATCACGGTGAAGACCGACCGGTAGACGAACATCAACACCGTGAAGATGATCACCGCGCCGATCAGGGTCATCTTCAGGATGGAACTATCACCGGCGTGTTGCATGTCCGAAACAAGCGCCGCGGGCCCGGTGACATAGGCGTGCAGCCCCGGGGGCGGAGGCGTCCGCGCGATGATATGGCGGACGGATGCAATCGAGTCCTGGCCCAAGGTGGTGCCCTGGTTACCGGCCAGATTCATCTGGACGTAGACGGCTTTACTGTCCGGGCTTTGCGCGCCCGCCGCGGTGAGCCGATCGCCCCACAGGTCCTGCACGTGCTCGACGTGCTTGGTGTCCGCCCGCAACTCGCGGACCAGTCGGTCGTAGTACGCGTGCGCATCGTCGCCGAGTGGCTGCTGGCCCTCCAGCACGAGCATCGCGAAACTGTCCGAGTCGGACTCCTTGAAGTCCCTGCCCATGCGCTGCATCGCCTGCACCGCCGGCGCATCCTGCGGAGCCATCGGGACGGAGTGCTCGCGTCCGACCGTCTCCAGCCACGGAACACCGAAGGAAACCAGCAGTGTGAACGCCACCCAGCCCAGGATGATGAGCAGCGCGAGCCGGCGAATCATTCGCGGTGCGGAGAAGGCGTGCGCGCGCGGGCTACTCATGCGGACCCGTCCCCGACCACACGTGGAAGCCCGCCACTTATCGCGAATCTTTCAGCAGCAAGGAACGCACCAACGGGCGCGGTCCCGTGGGCCGGAGCAGGGCGCTCGCCGGGCGTGGCCGCACACGCTGCGGCCACCAGAACCAGCGTCCCAGCAAAGCGGCAACCGACGGCGTCATGAATGCCCGGACGACCAACGTGTCGAACAGCAGGCCCATGCCGATGGTCGTGCCCACTTGCCCGATGCTGCGCAGGTCGCTGACCACCATCGAACCCATGGTGAACGCAAACACCAGGCCCGCGTTGGTGACGACCTTGCCGGTGCCGCCCATGGCGCGGATGATGCCGGTGTTGATGCCGGCGGCCAGTTCCTCTTTCATGCGGGACACCAACAACAGGTTGTAGTCAGACCCCACCGCCAAGAGGACGATCACCGAAGTCGATAGCACGGTCCAGTGCAGCGGTGCGTGCAGCAAGTTCTGCCAGACCAATATGGACAAGCCGAATGACGCCCCCAAGGAGAGCAAGACCGTTCCCACGATCACCATGGCGGCAATGAAACTGCGCGTCATGATCAGCATGATGATGAAAATGAGGCAGAGCGCGGAGACACCGGCGATCAACAGGTCGAACTTGGAGCCGTCCACCAGGTCTTTGGTGATCGCTGCGGTGCCGGTGAGATAGATTTTGGCGTTTTCCAACGGCGTGCCCTTCAGCGACTCTTCGGCTGCCGTCTTGATGGCCTCCACCCGCGAAAGACCCTCGGGCGTCGCCGGGTCGCCCCGCTGCGAAATCAGCAGCCGGAAGTCCTTGCCGTCCGGCGACATGAACACCTTCTCGACCCGCTTGAAGGCGTCCGAGCCGTCGATGATTCCGGGCGGCAGATAGAAGGAGTCGTCGTTTCGGGAAGCGTCGAAAGCCTGCCCCATTGCGCTCGGATCTTTGACGCTCGAATCCATCTGACCCATGACGCCGGACATGGTGCTGTGCATCGTCAGCATCATGCTGCGCATGCCCTTCATGATCTCGATCATCGGAGGGATTTCCATGACCATTTGCGGCAGCACAAGATCCAGCTGATCGAGGTTGCCGACCAAGGCTTTCAACTTGTCGTTGACCTCGTCGACACCGTCAAGCGCGTCGAAAATGGACCTCAGCGAAAAGCAGATGGGGATGTCGTAGCAGTGCCGTTCCCAGTAGAAGTAGCTGCGAATCGGCCGCCAGAAATCCTCGAAATCCGAGATGTGGTCGCGCAATTCGGAAGTGATGTCCTGCATTTCATGCGTCGTGCCGACCATCTGATGAGTCGTGTTCACCAGCTCGCGCATGAGACCCACCATGTGCTCCATGATGGCGATCATTTTGCCCATCTCTTCGGCCTGCTTGAGCATGTCATCCATCCGGTCTTTCTGGAATGCCATGTTCTGCAGTTGGCTCGCCTGGGACATGCTCATGATCCACGGAATGGTCGTGTGCTGAAGCGGGACCCCTTCTGGCCGGGTTACGGTCTGCACTGTCGAAATCCCCGGGACCGCAAGAACTCCCTTCGCCAGTTTGTTGATGACCAACATGTCCGTTGGGTTGCGCAAATCATGATCCGTCTCGACCAGCAGAATTTCCGGCATCATCATTCGCGAGCCCGGGAAGTGTCGTTCGGCAGCCGCGTATCCCACATTGGCCGGAATGTTCGGCGGTATGAATTTCTGATCGTCGTAGCTAGGTTTGTAATTCGGCAGGGTCAACAGCCCGATCAGCGCGATGGCCAACGATGCGATCAGGATCGGCGCCGGCCACCGCACAATCGCCGTGCCGAACCGTCGCCATCGGTGCGTCGAGATAGGCCGCTTCGCCTCGAACAGACCGAAGCGACCGCCGGCGGCAAGCAGCGCGGGCCCCAGCGTCAGCGCGACGAGCACCGCTATCGCGATGCCGACGGCGCAGGGGATGCCGAGTGGCTGGAAGTACGGGAGCCGGGTGAAGCTGAGGCACAGAACGGCCCCGGCAATGGTCAGACCCGACGCCAACACGACCTTGGCGACGCTGCCGAAGGTCGTATAGAAAGCCATCTCCCGGCTCTCGCCAACCGACCGCGCTTCTTGGTACCGGCCGACGAAAAATATCCCGTAGTCGGTTCCCGTCGCAATTACCGCTGCGACCAATAGATTGACGGCAAAAGTGGTGAGGCCAACGATCCCTAAATGACCGAGCAACGCGACCATTCCCCGGGCGATCTGCAATTCGAGCCCGACGATCAATAGCAGCAGAATTACCGTCACGACTGACCGATAGACGAGGAGCAGGGTAATAAAGATGACCGCGAGGCTCGCCACGGTGACCAACATGACCGTCTTCTGGCCGGCAATGTTCATATCGGCGACGATCGGCGCAGGGCCCGTGACGTAGACCTTGAGACCCTGCGGGGGGTCGGCGCGCTGCACGATCTTGCGGACGGCCGCGACGGATTCGTCACCCTGGCTGCCACCCTGGGTGCCATTGAGATTGACCTGCACATAGGCGGCCTTGCCGTCTTGGCTTTGCGCCGCACCCCGGGTTATCGGGTCGCCCCAGAAGTTTTGGACGTGCTGCACATGCTTGTGGTCGTCTTCGAGAAGGCGAACGAGACGGTCGTAGTAATGGTGTGCATCGTCGCCCAGTGGCTGCTGACTTTCCAGCAGGATCATTGCCAACGCGCCGGAGTTGGTTTCCTTGAAGTCCTGACCGAGGCGCTCCATCGCTTTGAATGAGGGCGCGCCTATCGGGCTCAGCGACACCGCATGCTCTGCCTCAACTTGTTCCAGCGATGGAACGCCGATGCTGATCAGCACCGCGAGACCCAACCAAGCCAAGATGATCGGCACCGAGAATCGGTGGATCATCCGCGCGAAGAATGGCTGCGAGGCGCGGTCCGTCGCCAACTCTTGATTGCTCATGTGGCCGTCAACACACAGTAGGTGAACGCGTTCAACTCGTGTGAGATCCTCTCGGCTTTGACCACACCATCCACCACGATGCGGCACCCGAGGGTGTCGCTATCACCTTGCGCGACAACATTTCCCACGATCGAAGGCAGGGTAGTCGCGATGTCGAACGACCAAGGAAGATGGATGCCGTTGATGTGATTCGGCTCGCCGTTCGCGTCGAAGTAACTGATGTCGGCCGTCGCCCCGGGCGGTCCGAAGACCTCGTATTTGACGTGCTTGGGGTTGAAGGGCTTAGTGTCCTGCTGCCGAGTGTCGGCGTAAGAAGGGCGTTTTTCGGATCCGAATATCCCGTGCAAGCGGGAAACGGTCAGGCCTCCAGCGGCGACGACGGCAATTATGACCAGCGGGATCCATAAGTGCTTGAGAGCTCTGAACAATCCGGCTCGCCGAGTCCGCCGGTTTTCCCGAGGCGCGCGGACCGCGCCGACCTCTTCGGACGATCGACGCGAAAAGGGCATAAAACGGCGTCGGCGGTCAGACTGTTGGCTGATGTCGCGGCCTTTCGTGATGGCGATATCGGGCCGGGCCCGCACGTCGGGTTCGACCACCGCACCCCCTTTTACCCGTTTCTGACGTCTCTTGCCATATCCGCCGGAACGAACAATCTGTTACATGCGGATTGCGAGCCCAGACTGCAGCACATCGATCGCGGTGTACGTCGCAGACTAGTCGTGCTCCGGCACCTCTTACGAGCCCCGCCCCCCGGGGAGCGCGACCAGGTCTTCATGAGTAAACCACGCCAGCGGTCTCCGTATCAGCCCTTCGACAAGGAGATACGGGATCGTAATGCATACCGCATGCGTAACGGCACTTTTCGGTTGTCGCCCCGGCCGGTTCAGCGGGCCGGCGCCCGCTTGCCCAGTTGGGCTCGGAACGGCGCGCCCCCACCCTCGGTCCGCCCGGCGGCCAAGGCCTGCTCTGGATCGGCAGACCCAGCCAGCTAACGACGATCGGCGCCGGTAGTCAATCGGTTTCGCCGCCGCGCTTCGGTGGCGGGCCGTGGCGGCCGGGCGCTTGCGCGGGGGTGGCTTTTGCGCCCGTTTTCGTGGCCCAGTTGCCCACCGAAAGGGGCTCGCCTCGTGGTGATTTTCCCGGGGGCTCCAGCCCCGGTATCCTGACTAACGACAAGCACCCAAAAATCCATCGTCCTTGAAGGCCGACCTTGCCCAATTGCGAGCCGCACCGGTGAGCCATTACCGCAGGTCACAGCAGCCAACGGCGGCCGCTGCGCAGCCCTGTACCAGCCGAATCTTTAGGGCACGTTAAGAGCCTGGCGGGTCACCCCGGGAACTTTGTCCAAACCTCGGACGCGCGCTAGTGGCTCCAGTATGGTTTGGAACCGTTCCACTCATGTCAACTAGCAGCTTGGAGAACTGTGAGCATCAATCCGTTCGACGACGACAACGGCAGTTTTTTCGTCTTGGTGAACGACGAGGAACAACACAGCCTCTGGCCTGCCTTCGCCGACGTTCCAGCCGGCTGGAAAGTGGTCTACGGCGAGGCGGATCGCGCCGCATGTTTGGAGTACATCGAACAAAATTGGCCCGACATTAGGCCAAAGAGCCTGCGAGACAGACTCGCAACGGGCCGGGGTTTTGACCAGTAACGAGTCGGGGTATGGGGCGGGTGAAGCTTTGGGGGAGTCGATGGAAGTTGGTGATCACACACTTCCGCTGACGCGGGGCCAGCTTGACATCTGGCTGTCGCAAGAAACGGGCTATGTCGGCACGGAGTGGCAGCTCGGCCTGCTGATCAAGATCGAGGGTTCGCTCGATCGTGACGCCCTCCAGCGAGCGATCACCCAAGCGGTCGCGGAGGCCGAACCGGGCCGGGTTTCGTTCTTCGAGGTCGACGGTCACGTCGTCCAGAAGCCGATCGATTACCCCAACGTAGAGCTGACGTTCCACGACTTGACGTCGCTGCCCGACCCTGTCGCAGAAGCGCGGGCGATGGCGTCGTCGATCCAGCGCACCCCGATGGCGTTGAACGGTCAGCTGTTCCAGTTCGTGTTATTCAAAACGGGGGCCACCGAATTCTATTTGTTCGGTTGCTGCCACCACATCGCAATCGATGGATTGGGTATGGCGCTGGTATGCCGTCGAGTGTCGACGATATATTCGGCGATGATGGCCGGGAAACCCATTCCCGATGCCTATTTCGGCTCGGCGCAAGATTTGGTCGACATCGAATCCGAATATGAAGCGTCGGCCGATTATCAAGAAGACCAGGCGTATTGGAGCAACAACCTTCCGCCCGAGAGCGCCTGGGTCGATCGCCCGGCCGAGGCCGCGGGCGGCAAAGACCACTACTCGCCGTCCGCGTCCGTCCAGCTGGACCCGTCCGTCACCACCCGGATCAAACAGCTGTCCAAGAAGCTGGGCATCCGACGGTTTTCCGTCACCACCGCGGCCTGCGCGCTCTTGGTGCGGGCGTGGTCGGGCAGCGGTTCGCAGGTGGCGCTTGACTTTCCGGTGAGCCGGCGGGTGAGCCAAGAGTCGAAGACGCTTCCCGGGATGTTCGCCGGGGTGGTGCCGCTGGTCTTGGACACGTCGCCCACCGCCACGGTTGCCGACTTCTGCAAACACGTCGACACCCGAATTCGGGAGCTGTTGCACCACCAGCGATTCCCCGTGCACACCCTCGAGACTGACGGCCTGCGGCAGGCGGCGAATCGGGTCGGCATCAACTTCCTGCCCATGCGGCTCACCCTCGACCTCGCCGGTTCGCCGGCGACGGCGAGTTACACCAACCACGGGCCCGTCGGGCATTTCAGCCTGTTTTTCCTCGGCGCCGGTGACCAGCTTTTCCTCAGCACCGCGGGGCCGGGCCAACCGTTCGCGGACTTCGGCGTGGCCGACCTGGCGGCGCGGATGCAGCAGGTGCTGGAGGAGATGACGGCCGACCCGGAGCGGTGGCTGTGCTCGATCGACCTGCTGGCCGCCGACGAACCGGCCCAGCTCGACGAGTGGAGCAATCGGGCGGCCCTGACCCAGCCGGTACCCGAGCCGGTGTCGATCCCGGCGGCATTCACCGAACACGTGCAGCAGGCGCCCGACGCCTTCGCGGTCACGTGTGCCGCCACGTCGTTGACGTACGCCGAGCTCGACGAGGCCTCCAACCGGCTGGCGCACCTGCTGGCCGGACACGGCGCGGGACCCGGCGAGTGTGTGGCGGTGATGTTCCCCCGCTGCGCCGACGCGATCGTGGCGATGCTTGCCGTCCTCAAGACGGGTGCGGCCTACGTACCGATCGATCCGGCGCACTCCGCGGCGCGCATGGAGTTCGTGCTGTCCGATGCGGCACCCAGCGCGGTGATCACCACCGCGGACCTGCGTTCGCGGCTGAACGGGCGCGACGACCTGTTGGTCGTCGACGTTCACGACCCCGCCGTCGAAACCCAGCCCAGCACGGCGCTGCCCGACCCGGCGCCGGAGAACATCGCCTACATGATCTACACGTCGGGCACCACCGGAACGCCCAAAGGCGTTGCCATTCCTCATCTCAACGTCACGTGGCTGATCGAGTCGCTCGACGAGGGCCTGCCCAAGGGGCAGGTGTGGACCCAATGCCATTCCGCGGCCTTCGACTTCTCCGTGTGGGAGATCTTCGGTGCGTTGCTGCGCGGTCGCCGGCTGCTGGTCGTCCCCGAGTCGGTGGCGAGCTCCCCGGAGGAGCTCCATGACCTGCTGGTCGCCGAGAAGGTCAGCGTGCTCACCCAGACCCCATCCTCGGTGGCGATGCTGCCGGCAGACGGGCTGGAGTCCACCGCCCTCGTCGTGGCCGGCGAGGCCTGCCCGGCCGACGTGGTCGACCGGTGGGCGGCGCCCGGCCGGGTGATGCTCGACGCCTACGGCCCGACGGAGACCACGGTCTGCGCGTCGATCAGCAAGCCGCTGACCCCCGGAACCGGTGTGGTGCCGATCGGTTCACCGATATCCGGCGCGGCGATGTTCGTCCTCGACAAGTGGCTGCAGCCGGTGCCGGCCGGTGTGGTCGGTGAGCTGTACCTGGCGGGCCGCGGCGTGGGAATCGGCTACATCCGCCGCGCCGGCCTGACGGCTTCCCGGTTCGTGGCCAACCCCTTTGGCGGTCCCGGCGCGCGGATGTACCGCACCGGCGACCTTGTCTGCTGGGGCGAGGACGGGCAGCTGCAGTACTTCGGCCGCTCGGACGAGCAGGTCAAGATCCGCGGCTACCGCATCGAGCTCGGCGAGATCCAGTCGGTGCTGACAGGCCTCGACGGGGTCGACCAGGCGGCCGTGATCGCCCGCGAGGACCGCCCCGGCGACAAGCGCCTGGTCGGATACATCACCGGCACCGCCGACCCGGCGGCGATCCGGGCGGCGCTGGCCGACCGACTCCCGCCGTACATGGTGCCGGCCGCGGTGGTGGTGTTGGAGACGCTGCCGCTGACCGGCAACGGCAAGCTGGACAAGCGCGCCCTGCCCGCACCCGAATACGCCACCGCCGAATACCGCGCCCCGGGTGACGCGGTCGAGGAGATCCTGGCCGACATCTACGCCCAGGTGCTCGGGCTCGAGCGGGTCGGCGTCGACGCCTCGTTCTTCGATCTGGGTGGCGACAGCATCCTGTCGATGCAGGTCGTGGCCCGGGCCCGGGCGGCCGGCATCCTGTTCCGGCCGCGTGACGTGTTCGTCGAGCAGTCGGTGGCCCGGTTGGCCCGGGTGGCCGAGGTGGCGCCCGACGGTGCGGCCGGGGCCGGCGACGACGGCGTCGGGCCGGTGGTGGCCACCCCGATCATGCGGTGGCTGCACAGCATCGACGGGCCGATCGAGCAGTTCAACCAGACGATGGTGGTGCGGGCCCCGGCGGGGGCGGGCGAGGACGACGTGGTGGCGGTGCTGCAGGCGCTGCTGGATCGCCACGCCGCCCTGCGGCTGCGCGCCGACGACGACGGCACCGGCGGGTGGTCGTTGCACGTGCCCGAGGTCGGCGCCGTGGACGCGCGCGGCTGCGTGCACGCCGTCGAGTCGCTGTCCGAAGAGGCGTTGGCGGAGGCCCGGTCGCGGCTGAACCCGGCCGCCGGGGTCATGGTCAGCGCGGCGTGGGCGCCGTCCACGGGCCAGCTGGCGCTGATCATCCACCACCTGGCCGTCGACGGGGTGTCGTGGCGAATCCTGTTGGAAGACTTCAA
Organism: Mycobacterium paraffinicum; assembly: GCF_001907675.1. Lineage (GTDB taxonomy): Bacteria > Actinomycetota > Actinomycetes > Mycobacteriales > Mycobacteriaceae > Mycobacterium > Mycobacterium paraffinicum_A. Next base: position 52,348 of record NZ_MPNT01000004.1, on the reverse strand, counting down.
CATCGCGTGGGCCCAGCATCACAACGGACAGCCCATCGCCCTGCTGGCACCCGGGACGTCGTTCGCCCGGTGGTCGTCGCTGCTGCAGGAGCACGCGTACCGGCCCGACGTGGTGGCCCGGGCCGACGAGTGGCGGCAGGTCGCGGCCACCCCGGCCGCCTTGCCGGCGGTGCAACCAGACACGGACACCTACGTGAATGCCGGTCAGCTGTCCGTCTCGCTGGACGTCGAGACGACCCGGCTCCTGCTCGGCGAGGTGCCGGCCGCCTTCCACGCCGGCGTCGGCGACATCCTGTTGATCGCCTTCGGGCTGGCCTTCGCGGAGTTCCTCGGCACCGGTGCGGCGCCGATCGGCGTCGACGTGGAGGGCCACGGCCGTCAGGAAGAACTGTTTCCCCGGGTGGACTTGTCGCGCACGGTCGGCTGGTTCACCACCAAATACCCGGTGGCGTTGAACGGCGGCAGGCTCAACTGGTCGCAGGTGGCCGCCGGCGAGCCCGCGCTGGGGCCGGTGATCAAGGCCGCCAAGGAACAGCTGCGCGCCCTGCCCGACGGCCTGACCTACGGCCTGCTGCGCTACCTGAACGACGACGTCGACCTGGACGGGGCGGACCCGGTGATCGGGTTCAACTATCTGGGACGGCTCGGCGCGGGCGCCGATCTCTCCGACGAGTTGTGGCGGGTCAGCCACGACAGCCTGGCGGTGGCGGCGGTGGCCACGGCGGTACCCATGCCGCTCGCGCACACGGTCGAGCTCAACGCCGGCACCATGGACACCGAGGCCGGTCCGCACCTGCAGGCCAACTGGACGTGGGCCCCGTCGGCGCTGGACGAGGAGCGGGTAAACCGGTTGAGCCGGTTGTGGTTTGAGGCCCTGGCCGGGATCTGCGCGCACGTTCGGGCCGGCGGCGGAGGACTGACCCCGTCGGACATCGCCCCCGCTCAGCTCAGCCAGCAGCAAATCGACAGCTTGTGCCGGCAAGGCGACGTCGCCGACGTGCTCCCGCTGACCCCGGTGCAACAGGGACTGCTGTTCCACACCGCGTTCGCGCCGGACATGGACGACCTGTACGCGGTGCAGCTCGGCATCACCGTCAGCGGTGCGCTCGACGCGGCGCGCCTGCGCGAGGCGGTCCACACCGCCGTCAAGCGGCACCCTAACCTGGTCGCCCGGTTCTCCGAAGACTTCGGCGAGCCCGTGCAGGTCATCCCGGCCGACCCTCAGATGGCGTGGCGGTACGTCGAGCTGGACGGCGACAACGTCGACGAACAGGTCGAGCAGCTGTGCGCCGACGAGCGCGCCGCGGTGTGCGACCTTGCGGACAAGCCGTCGTTCCGCGGCGCGCTGATCCGCACGGCGGCCGACCGGCACCGATTTGTGCTGACCATCCACCACATCGTTGTCGACGGCTGGTCGCTGCCGGTTCTGCTGCAGGAAGTGTTCGCCAGCTACTACGGCGAGCGGCTGCCCGCCGCGCCGTCGTACCGCAGCTTCGTCACCTGGCTGACCAACCAGGACCGCGCCGCCGCGCAAGCGGCGTGGGCCCAGGCGCTGGCCGGCTTCGAGACGCCCACCCTGGTCGGCCCCCTCGGGCAGATCGGGAAGCGCGGCGTCGCCGCCTTCCACGTGCCCGCCGAAACCACGCACGCGCTGGGCGAGCTGGCGCGCTCCTGCCGCACCACCATCAGCACCGTGCTGCAGGGCGCGTGGACGCAGCTGCTCACGTGGCTGACCGGCCAGCATGACATCGCCTTCGGTACGGCGGTCTCGGGACGGCCCACCGAGCTGCCCGGCGCGGACGCGATGGTCGGCCTGCTGATCAACACGGTGCCCGTGCGGGCGACCATCACCGCGACCACCACCGTCGCGGACCTGCTCGAGCAGCTGCAACGGCTACACAACGACACCGTCGACTACGAGCACCTGGCGCTGCCCGAGATCCACCGCGTCACCGGTCACGACCAGTTGTTCGACACCTTGTTCCTCTACGAGAACTACCCCATCGACGCGGGTGCCCTGTTGGGCGTCCACGAGCTGGCCATCACCGACTTCAGCAGCCGCGAATACAACCACTACCCGCTGTCCGTGGTGGCCTCGCCGGGGCACGAGCTGAGCCTGCGCGTCGAATTCGACACCGAGGTGTTCACCGCCGCGGCCATCAAGACGCTCATCGAGCGGTTGCAGCAGGTGATGGTCGCCATGACGGCCGATCCCGCCCGGCGCCTGTCCTCGATCGACCTGCTTGACGCCGCCGAGCACGACCGGCTCGACGACTGGGGCAACCGGCCGGTGCTGGCGGAGTCGGCGCCCAAACTGGCGTCGATTCCGGAGCTGTTCGCCGCGCAGGCGGCCCGCGCCCCGGAAGCGGTGGCGATCACGCACGGCGACCGGTCCTGGACCTACGGCGAGGTCGAGGAACACGCGAACCGCCTGGCTCACCTGCTGGTGAGCCGGGGCGCCGGCCCGGGGGAGCGCGTCGCCGTGCTGTTCCCGAGGACGGCCGAGGCCGTCGTGGCGATCCTGGCGGTGCTCAAGACCGGGGCGGCCTACCTGCCCGTCGACCCGACGGTGCCGCCGGCCCGCATCGAGTTCGTGCTCGGCGACGCCGCCCCGATCGCCGCCGTGACCACCGCGGAGGTGCGGTCGCGGCTCGACGGACAGCACCTGGACGTCATCGATTTCGACGATCCCGCCGTCGCCGCCCAGTCCGGCGCGGGGCTGCCCGCGCCGTCGGCGGACAACATCGCCTACATCATCTACACGTCCGGAACCACCGGCACGCCCAAGGGTGTCGCCGTGCCGCACCGCAACGTCACCCAGCTGCTGGAGTCCTTGGACGCGCAGCTGGCGCTGGGGCAGGTGTGGACGCAGTGCCACTCGCTGGCCTTCGACTTCTCGGTGTGGGAGATCTTCGGATCGCTGCTGTACGGCGGCCGGCTCGTGATCGTGCCGGACGCGGTGGTCCGCTCGCCCGAAGAGCTGCACGCCATGCTGGTCCGGGAACAGGTCAGCGTGCTCAGCCAGACGCCATCGGCGTTCTACGCGCTGCAGACCGCCGATTCGCTGGCGCCCGAGCTGGGACAGCAACTGAAGCTGCAGACGGTGGTGTTCGGCGGCGAGGCGCTCGAACCGCATCGGCTGGGCAAGTGGCTGCACAACCACCCCGGGTTGCCGCGCCTGATCAATATGTATGGCATCACCGAGACCACGGTGCACGCCTCATTCCGGGAGATCGTCGACGGGGACGTCGACAGCAACGCCAGCCCGATCGGCGTGCCGCTGGCGCACCTGGGTTTCTTCGTGCTGGACGGATGGCTGCGGCCGGTGCCCGAAGGCGTGGTCGGCGAGTTGTACGTGGCCGGCCGGGGCCTGGCGTACGGGTACGTGGGACGGTCCGGGCTGTCCGCCACGCGGTTTGTGGCGTGCCCGTTCGGCGGGTCCGGTGCGCGCATGTACCGCACCGGCGACCTGGTGCGCTGGGGGGCCGACGGGCAGCTGCAGTACATGGGCCGCGCCGACGAGCAGGTCAAGATCCGCGGCTATCGCATCGAGCTCGGCGAGGTGCACGCCGCCCTGGCCGCGCTGGACGGCGTCAACGAAGCGGCGGTGATCGCCCGCGAGGACCGGCCGGGCGACAAGCGGCTGGTGGGCTACGTGACCGGAACCGCCGACCCGGCCGAGATCCGCAACCGGCTGGGCGAGCGGCTGCCGACCTACATGGTGCCCACCGCGGTGGTGGTGCTCGAGGCGCTGCCGCTGACCGTCAACGGCAAGCTCGACACCCGCGCGCTGCCGGCGCCGGAATACTCCGACGCCGATCACTACCGCGCCCCGAGCACGGCCATCGAGGAGATCCTGGCCGGCATCTACGCCCAGGTCCTGGGTGTGGAACGCGTCGGCGTCGACGACTCGTTCTTCGACCTCGGTGGCGACAGCATCCTGTCGATGCAGGTCGTCGCCCGCGCCCGGGCGGCCGGCGTCGTCTGCCGGCCGCGCGACATCTTCGTCGAGCAGACCGTGGCCCGGCTGGCGCGGGTGGCCGCGCTGGCCACCGACGACGACGTGGTCGACGAGGGCGTCGGACCGGTGGTCGCGACCCCGATCATGCGCTGGCTGCACAGCGTCGACGGTCCGATCGAGCAGTTCAACCAGACGATGGTGGTGCAGGCCCCGGCCGGGGTGAGCGAAGCCGACGTCGTGCTGGCCCTGCAGGCTTTGCTGGACCGGCACGCGATGCTGCGGTTGCGGGTCGACGACGACGGCGCCGGAGGGTGGTCGCTACGGGTGCCCGAGGTCGGCGAGGTGGACGCCGCCGGCTGCGTGCACACCGCGGAGGCGTTGTCCGACGCGGCGTTGTCGACGGCCGTCTCGCAGCTCAACCCGGCCAGCGGCACAATGCTGCGCGCGGTGTGGGTGCCCGGCACCGGCCAGCTCGCCCTGATCATTCACCACCTGGCCGTCGACGGCGTCTCGTGGCGAATCCTGTTGGAAGACTTGAATATTGCCTGGGCCCAGCACCACAGTGGGCAGCCGGTGGCGCTGCCCGCGGGCGGCATGTCGTTCGCACGGTGGTCCTCGCTGCTGGCTGAGCACGCGCGCCGACCGGAGGTCGTCGACACCGCCGAGGCGTGGCGGCAGATCTCGTCGACGCCGGCCCCGCTGCCGTCGGTGCGGCCCGACATCGACACCTACGTCAGCGCGGGACAGCTGTCGGTGTCGCTCGATGCCGACACCACCCGGTTGTTGCTGGGCGAGGTGCCCGCGGCCTTCCACGCCGGCGTGCAAGACATCCTGTTGGTCGCGTTCGGGTTGGCCTGGGCGCAGTTCCTGGGGACCGGCGCCCCGATCGGGATCGACGTCGAGGGCCACGGGCGCCAAGAGGAGTTGGGTCCGCACGTGGACCTGTCCCGCACGGTGGGCTGGTTCACCACCAAGTACCCGGTCGCGTTGCAGGTCGGTGGGCTGTCCTGGGGGCAGGTCATCGCCGGCGAGTCCGGGCTGGGCGCGCTGGTCAAGGACGCCAAGGAACAGCTGCGCGGCCTGCCCGACGGCCTGACCTACGGGCTGCTGCGCTACCTGAACCCCGACGTCGAACTGGACGTGTCGGACCCGGTGATCGGGTTCAACTACCTCGGGCGGCTGGGCGGTGCCGGCGACCTGTCCAGCGAGCTGTGGCGGCTCGACCAGGACAGCCTGGCGTCGGCCGGCGCGGCGACCGCGGTGCCGATGCCGCTGCCACACACCGTCGAGCTCAACGCCGGCACCCTGGACACCGCCGGCGGTCCGCTCCTGCAGGCCAACTGGACCTGGGCGCGCTCGGCGCTCGACGAGGCCCAGGTGGCCCGGCTGAGCGAATTGTGGTTCGACGCCCTGAGCGGCATCTGCAGCCACGTCCGCAGCGGTGGCGGTGGCCTGACGCCGTCGGATCTGGCCCCCGCGCGGTTGACCCAGCGGGACATCGACGAGCTGTGCCAGCGCTATCCGGTCGCCGACGTGTTGCCGTTGACCCCGCTGCAGCAGGGCCTGCTCTTCCACACCGGCAGCGAGCACGGCAGCGACGACCTGTACGCGGTGCAGCTCGACATCAGCGTGAGTGGCGCCCTCGACCCGCACCGGCTGCGCGACGCCGTGCACACGATGATCAAGCGCCACCCCAACGTGGTGGCGCACTTCATCGAGGATTTCGGCGAGCCCGTGCAGGTCCTCTCGGCCGAGCCGGGTCTGTCGTGGCACTACGTCGAACTCGACACCGAAGACGTCGAACCGGAAGCGCAGATCCAACAGCTCTGCGCCGCCGAACGCGCCGCGGTCTGCGACCTGGCGGAGCGCCCGCCGTTCCGGGCCGCGCTGATCCGCACCGCGGACAACCGGCACCGGTTCGTGCTGACCAACCACCACATCGTGCTCGATGGCTGGTCGAAGCCGATCCTGCTGCAGGAGATCTTCGCCGCCTACTACGGGGTGCAGTTGCCCGGCCCGGTGCCCTACCGCAAGTTCGTCGCCTGGCTGGCGGCGCAGGACCGCGGCGCGGCCCAGGCGGCGTGGCGGCGGGTGCTGGCGGGCTTCGACACGCCGACCCTGGTGGGTCCGCCCGGCCGCGTCAGCCTGGGTCCGCGGGGTGTGTCCTCCTTCCAGGTGTCCGCGGAGACCACGCGTGCGCTGGGTGAACTGGCGCGGTCGTGCCACACCACCGTGAGCACCGTGCTGCAGGCCGCGTGGGCGCAGCTGCTGATGTGGCTGACCGGTCAGCACGATGTGACATTCGGCACAGCTGTGTCGGGCCGGCCGACCGATCTCGCCGGCGCCGAACAAATGGTCGGGCTGCTGATCAACACCGTGCCGGTGCGGGCGACGATCGGCGCCGAAACCACCATCGCCGACCTGCTCGACCAGCTACAAAGCGCCTACAACGACACGCTCGAGCACCAGCATCTGGCGCTCAACGAGATCCATCGTGTAACGGGACACGACCAATTGTTCGACACCATGTTCGTGTACGAGAACTATCCGATCGACACCGCAGCGTTGTCTGCCGTCGATGAGCTGGCTATTAGCGGTTTCACGAATCGGGAATACAACCATTACCCGCTGTCGGTCCAGGCTGTGCCGGGTCACGAATTAGGTCTTCGCGTCGAATTCGATACAGAAGTCTTCGACACGGGCAGAATCGAGAGGTTGGTCGAGCGGTTCAGGCGCGTGCTGGAAGCTATGACCGCAGATGTGGAGGAGCAGTCATGACCGTCGGCGCGGGGCGGCGATTGTTGTCGATCGACTTGCTTGATGGCGGCGAGCACGACCGCCTCGATGAGTGGGGCAACCGGGAGGTGCTGACCGCTCCGATCACGGGGGCGGTGTCGATTCCGGCGCTGTTCGCCAAGCAGGTCGCGCGCGTGCCCGAGGCCCCGGCGCTGACGTTCGAGGGCCGCTCGCTGACGTACCAGGAACTCGACGAGGCCGCGAACCGGCTCGCGCAGCTGCTGGCCGATCACGGTGCGCGCCCCGGCGCGTGCGTGGCGCTGCTGCTGCCGCGGTCGGCCGAGGCGATCGTGTCCATCCTGGCGGTGCTCAAGACCGGTGCGGCGTACCTGCCGATCGACCCGGCGGTCCCGGCGGCCCGCATGGAATTCATGCTCGGCGACGCGACACCGGTCGCCGCGGTCACCACGGGCGAACTGCGCTCACGGCTGGACGGCTTCGACCTGCCGGTCGTCGACGTCGCCGACCCGGCCGTCGAAGACCAGCCGAGCTCGGGACTGCCCGGGCCGGCTCCCGAGGACATCGCGTACATGATCTACACCTCGGGCACGACCGGTACCCCCAAGGGTGTGGCGGTCACGCACCAGAACGTCACCCAGTTGCTGAACAAGCTGCCGGCCGATCTGCCGAAGGCCGGTGTCTGGTCGCAGTGGCATTCGTTGGTCTTCGACGTGTCGGTCTGGGAGATCTGGGGCCCGCTGTTGCACGGCGGCCGGCTGGTCGTGGTGCCCGAGTCGGTGGCCGGATCGCCCGACGAGCTGCACGCGCTGCTGGTGGCGGAGAAGGTCACCGTGTTGTGCCAGACGCCGTCGGCGGTGGGCATGCTGTCGCCCGACGGGCTGGATTCGACCGCGCTGATCGTGGCCGGCGAGGCGTGCCCATCCGAGGTGGTGGATCGCTGGGCCCCGCGCCGGGTGATGATCAACGCCTACGGCCCGACCGAGGGCACGGTGTACGCGTCGATGAGCGCGCCGCTGAAGGCCGAGTCCGGGGCGCCGCCGATCGGTTCGCCCGTGCCCGGGGCGGCGCTGTTCGTGCTCGACAAGTGGTTGCGCCCCGCGCCCGAGGGTGTCGTCGGCGAGCTGTACATCGCCGGTCGCGGCGTGGCCTCCGGATACGTGCGCCGGCCGGGCCTGACGGCCTCGCGCTTCATCGCGTGCCCGTTCGGGGCGCCCGGCGCCCGGATGTATCGCACCGGCGACCTGGTGCGCTGGGGCGCCGACGGGCAGCTGCAGTACCTGGGCCGCGCCGACGAACAGGTCAAGATCCGCGGCTACCGCATCGAGCTCGGCGAAATCCAATCGGCGCTCGCGGCGCTGGACGGCGTGGAGCAGGCGGCGGTGATCGCCCGCGAGGACCGGCCCGGCGACAAGCGCCTCGTCGGCTACGTGACGGGGACCGCCGACCCGGCCGAGCTCCGCACCCAGCTGGGCGAGCGGCTGCCCAGCTACATGGTGCCCGCGGCCGTCGTCGTGCTGGATGCGCTGCCGCTGACCGTCAACGGCAAGCTCGACAAGCGCGCCCTGCCCGCCCCCGAATACCACAAGACCAGCGGCGAGTACCGCGCGCCGACCACGGCCGTCGAAGAGACGCTGACCGCCATCTACGCGCAGGTCCTCGGGCTCGAGCGGGTGGGTGTGGACGACTCGTTCTTCGACCTCGGCGGCGACAGCATCCTATCCATGCAGGTGGTGGCCCGCGCCCGGGCCGCCGGCGTGGTCTGCCGGCCGCGCGACGTTTTCGTCGAGCAGACGGTCGCCAAGCTGGCCCGGGTGGCCCGCGTGGCCACCGACGACGAGGAAGTCGACGAGGGCATCGGCCCGGTGGCCGCGACCCCGATCATGCGCTGGCTGCAGCAGGTCGATGGCCCGACCGACCAGTTCAACCAGACCATGGTGGTGCAAGCCCCCGCGGGTGTCACCCGCGACGACGTCCAGGTGGTGCTGCAGTCGCTGCTGGACCGGCACGCCACGCTGCGGCTGCGGGTCGACGACGACGGCGCCGGCGGCTGGTCGATGCACGTGCCCGACGTCGGCTCGGTCGATGCCGGCACCTGCATGGACACCGTCGACGCGCTCTCCGACGCCGCGCTGGTGGCGGCGCGCTCGCAGCTCAACCCCGCCGCGGGCATCATGTTCCGCGCGGTGTGGGCGGAATCCACGGCCCAGTTGGCGTTGATGATTCACCACCTGGCCGTTGACGGCGTGTCGTGGCGAATCCTGTTGGAAGACTTGAACATCGCCTGGGCCCAGCACCACAGCGGGCAGCCTGTGGCGTTGCCGACGGGCGGAACCTCGTTCGCCCGCTGGTCGGCGATGCTGGCTGAGCACGCCCAGCGGCCCGAGGTCGTCGAGACGGCCGAGGCGTGGCGGCAGGTCGCGGCGACCCCGGCGTTGCTGCCGGCGGTGCGTCCCGACGTCGACACCTACGAGACCGCCAAGCAGCTCTCGGTGTCGCTGGACGTGGAGACCACCCGGTCGCTGCTGGGTGAGGTGCCCGCGGCGTTCCACGCGGGCGTGCAGGACATCCTGCTGATCGCGTTCGGGCTGGCGTGGGCGCGGTTCGTCGGCACCGGCGCACCGATCGGCATCGACGTCGAGGGCCACGGCCGCCACGAGGAGCTCGGCCCGCACGTCGACCTGTCCCGGACCGTCGGATGGTTCACCACCAAGTACCCCGTCGCGCTGATCGTCGGCGAACTGGACTGGGCGCAGGTGATGGCCGGCGACCGGGCACTGGGAGCGCTGGTCAAGAAGGCCAAGGAACAACTGCGTGCCCTGCCCGACCCGCTGACTTACGGGCTGCTGCGCTACCTGAACACCGACGTCGACCTGGACGGCTCGGACCCGGTCATCGGGTTCAACTACCTGGGACGGCTGGGGGCGGCGGCGGATCTCCCCGGCGAGATGTGGCGGATCAGCCAAGACAGCCTGTCGTTCACCGGCGCCGCCAGCGCGGCGTTGCCCATGCCGTTGATGCACACCGTCGACCTCAACGCCGGGACCATGGACACCGAGGCGGGCCCGCACCTGCAGGCCAACTGGACGTGGGCGCCCTCGGCGCTGGACCACGAGCAGGTCAGCCGGTTGAGCCAGTTGTGGTTCGAGGCCCTGGCCGGCATCTGCGCGCACGTGCGCAGCGGCGGCGGCGGGCTCACCCCGTCGGACATCGCGCCCGCTCGGCTGACCCAGCAGCAGCTCGACGACCTCTGCCAGCAGTACGCGGTCGCCGACGTGTTGCCGTTGACCCCGCTGCAGCAGGGGCTGCTGTTCCACGCCAGCTTCGCGCACGACCTCGGCGACGACGTGTACGCGGTGCAGCTCGGCATCACCGTCACCGGCGCCCTCGACGCGCACCGGCTACGCGAGGCCGTGCACGCCGTCGTCGACCGGCATCCCAACCTGGCGGCCCGATTCTGCCCCCAGTTCGGTGAGCCGGTGCAGGTCCTCCCGGCCGACCCGGTGATGGCGTGGCGGTACATCCAGCTCGGCGCGGACGACCTGGATCCCGACGAGAAGATCGAACAGCTCTGCGCCGCCGAGCGCGCGGCGGTCAGCGACCTCGCCAACCGGCCGGCCTTCCGCGCCGCGCTGATCCGCACCGCCGACAACCGGCACCGGTTCGTGCTGACCAACCACCACATCGTGATGGACGGCTGGTCGCTGCCGATCATGCTGCGGGAGATCCTCACCAGCTACTACGGCGAGCGGTTGCCCGCGCCCGCGTCCTACCGCAGCTACCTGACGTGGCTGGCGGCCCAGGACCGCACGGCGGCCCGCGCGGCCTGGGCCGAGGTGATGGCCGGATTCGACGCCCCCACCTTGGTCGGCCCGCCGGCCCGGCTCGGCCTCGGCCGGCGGGGCGTCGAGTCGTACCGGCTGCCCGCCGAGACCACGCGCGCGCTGGGCGAGCTCGCCCGCTCCTGCCACACCACCATCAACACCGTGTTGCAGGGCGCCTGGGCGCAGCTGCTGATGTGGCTGACCGGCCAGCACGACGTCGCCTTCGGCACCGCGGTGTCCGGGCGGCCGGCCGACCTGGCCGGCGCCGAGTCGATGGTGGGTTTGTTGATCAACACCGTGCCGGTGCGCGCCAACATCACCGCGGCCACCACCGTCGTCGAACTGCTGCAGCAGCTGCAGACCGCCCACAACAACACAATCGAGCACGAGCACCTGGCGCTGAACGAGATTCACCGCGTCACCGGGCACGACGCTCTGTTCGACACGCTGTTCCTGTACGAGAACTACCCGATCGACACCAGCGTGCCGTTGGGCTTCCACGAGCTGGCGATCACCGACGTCACCAACCGCGAGTACAACCACTACCCGCTGTCGGTGATGGCGCTTCCTGGCCGTGAGCTGGGCCTGCGCGTCGAGTTCGACACGAGCGTGTTCGACGCCGCGGGGATCGAGTCGCTGATCGAGCGGTTCCAGCGGGTGTTGGCCGGCATGACCGCCGACTCCAGCCAGCGGCTGTCCTCGATGGACGTCCTGGACGGCGGCGAGCGCGCCCGCCTCGACGAGTGGGGCAACCGATCGGTGTTGACCGCGCCCGTGCGCGGCAAGGCGTCGATCCCGTCGCTGTTCGCCAGGCAGGTGGCCCGGACGCCGGACGCGCTGGCGCTGACATTCGCCGGCCACTCGATGACCTATCGGGAACTCGACGAGGCCTCGAACCGGATGGCCCACCTCCTGGCCGAGCACGGCGCACGGCCGGGCGAAAGCGTGGCGCTGCTGCTGCCCCGGTCGGCCGAGGCGATCGTGTCGATCATGGCTGTGCTCAAGACCGGCGCGGCGTATCTGCCGATCGACCCGGCGGTCCCGGCGGCGCGGATCGAGTTCGTGCTCGCCGACGCCACGCCGGTCGCCGTCGTCACGACCGCCGAGTTGCGGTCGCGGCTGGAGGGCTCCGACCTGCTGGTGATCGACGTCAACGACCCGTCGGTGGACGACCGGCCCGCCACGGCGTTGCCCGGCCCGGCGCCCGAGGACATCGCGTACCTGATCTACACGTCCGGCACCACGGGTGTCCCGAAGGGCGTGGCGGTCACGCACCTCAACGCCACCCAGTTGCTCGAGAAGCTGCACGCCGACCTGCCCGACCCGGGCGTCTGGGCGCAGTGGCATTCGCTGGTCTTCGACGTCTCGGTCCACGAGATCTTCGGTGCCCTGTTGCACGGCGGGCGGCTGGTCGTGGTGCCCGAGTCGGTGGCCGGTTCCCCGAAAGACCTGCACGCGCTGCTGGTCGCCGAGCAGGTGACCGTGCTCAGCCAGACCCCGTCGGCGGTGGGAATGCTCTCCCCGGAGGGGCTGGACTCGATGGCCCTGGTAGTCGCCGGCGAGGCTTGCCCGCCCGAGGTGGTGGAGCGCTGGGCGCCGGGCCGGGTGATGATCAACGCCTACGGCCCGACCGAGGGCACGGTGTACGCGGCGATGAGCGCGCCGCTGAGCGCGGACGGGGGAGCGCCGATCGGCGCACCGGTTCCCGGGGCGGCCCTGTTCGTCCTGGACAAGTGGCTGCGGCCGGCGCCAGCGGGCGTCGTCGGCGAGCTCTACATCGCCGGTCGGGGCGTCGCGTCGGGCTATGCGCGGCGCTCGGGCCTGACGGCCTCGCGGTTCGTGGCCTGCCCGTTCGGGGCACCGGGCGCACGGATGTATCGCACCGGGGACCTGGTGCGTTGGGGCGCCGATGGTCAGCTGCAGTACCTCGGCCGTGTCGACGAGCAGGTCAAGATCCGCGGCTACCGCATCGAGCTCGGCGAGATCCAGGCCGCCCTGGCCGGTCTGGACGGGGTCGAGCAGGCGGCGGTCATCGCCCGCGAGGACCGTCCCGGCGACAAGCGGCTGGTCGGCTACATCACCGGCACCGCCGACCCCGCCCGGTTGCGGGCCCAGCTGGGCGAGCGGCTGCCCGGCTACATGGTGCCGGTCGCGGTGGTCGTGCTCGACGCGCTGCCGCTGACGGTCAACGGCAAGCTCGACAAGCGCGCCCTGCCCGCCCCCGAGTACCAGAAGACCGGTGGCGAGTACCGGGCCCCGGCCACTCCGGTGGAGGAGACCCTGGCCGACATCTACGGCCGCGTGCTCGGGTTGCAGCGGGTGTCGGTCGAAGACTCGTTCTTCGACCTCGGCGGCGATTCGCTTTCCGCGATGCGGGTGATCGCCGAGATCAACACGGCCCTCGACGCCAACCTCTCGGTGCGCACCTTGTTCGAGGCGCCGTCGGTGCGGGGCCTGGCCGACCGGGCCGAACGCGATGCCGGCGATGCGGGCCAAGCCGAGGCCGGCGGCCCCAGCTTTGCGTCCGTCCACGGTCCCGAGGCCACCCAGGTCTACGCCGGCGATCTCACCCTGGATAAGTTCATCGACGATGCGACGCTGAGCGCCGCGCCCGCGTTGCCGGGCCCGAGCTCGGAGGTGCGGACGGTTCTACTGACCGGGGCGACCGGCTTCCTGGGCCGTTACCTGGCGCTGCAGTGGCTCGAGCAGCTCGAGCTGGTGGGCGGCACGTTGATCTGCTTGGTGCGGGGCGGCTCCGACGAGGAGGCGCGCCAGCGGCTGGAGAAGACGTTCGACAGCGGTGACCCGAAGCTGCTGCGTTACTTCCAGGAGCTCGCGGCCGACCACCTCGAGGTGATCGCCGGTGACAAGGGTCAGCCCGGATTGGGCCTCGACGAGCAGACGTGGCAGCGGCTGGCCGACACCGTCGACCTGATCGTCGACTCGGCCGCCCTGGTCAACGGCGTGCTGCCCTACAGCGAGCTGTTCGGCCCCAACGTCGCGGGCACCGCCGAGCTGATCCGGGTGGCGCTGACCACCAGGCTGAAGCCGTACGCGTACGTGTCGACCTCGGATGTGGGCCGCCAGATCGATCCGGCGGCGTTCACCGAAGACGCCGACATCCGGGTCATCAGCCCGATCCGCAAGATCGACGGCAGCTACGCCAACGGCTACGGGAACAGCAAGTGGGCCGGCGAGGTGTTGCTGCGCGAGGCCAACGACCTGTGCGGGCTGCCCGTCTCGGTGTTCCGCTCCGACATGATCCTGTCCGACACCAGCTACGCCGGCCAGTTCAACCTGTCGGACATGTTCACGCGGATGGTGCTGAGCTTGGTTGCGACCGGCATCGCTCCGCGGTCGTTCTACCAGTTGGACGCCGAGGGCAACCGGCAGCGTTCACACTTCGATGCGCTGCCGGTGGAGTTCGTCGCCGAGGCGGTCACCACGCTCGGCTCCCAGGTGGTCGAAGGGTTCGAGACGTATCACGTGATGAACCCGCACGACGACGGGATCGGGATCGACGAGTACGTCGACTGGCTGATCGAGGCCGGCTACCGTATCGAACGCATCGACGACTTCGGCGAGTGGCTGCGACGGTTCGAGGCCGCGCTGCGCGAGTTGCCGCAGCGGCAACGCCAATACTCGGTGCTGCCGCTGCTGCACATGCCGAGCGGCCAGCAGGTCGAACCCGGGGAGCCGGGCCGCGGTGCGCTCGCCCCGACCGACCGGTTCCGCGCCGCGGTGCGAGAGGCCAAGATCGGCCCGGACATCCCAAGCGTGTCCGCGCCCGTCATCGTCAAGTACGTGACCGACCTCCAACTGCTCGGGCTGCTCTAGCCCAATGTAAGCCGCAGCGCGCCAACGGATTTCGCGGCGTGTCCGCGCCATCGCGGTTTTCGGGCAACGGGGCGGCGGTTGGTGACTAACATGGCCGATGATCGTGACGGTGTCCCGCCAGTACACGAAAGTGTTGACCATGACAACAGCTCGCGTGCCCAAACTGCCGCTCGACGAAGCCACGGCCGCAGCCGACGAAGCGGCCGTGCCCAACTACATGGCCGAACTGAGCATCTTCCAGGTGCTGCTGAACCACCCGCCGCTGGCGCGCGCGATCAACGATCTGCTCGCCACCATGCTCTGGCACGGTGCGCTCGACCCGCGGTTGCGCGAATTGGCGATCATGCGGATCGGCTGGCTCACCGCGTGCGACTACGAATGGACACAGCACTGGCGGGTCGCGTCCAGGCTGGGCGTGGCCCCCGACGACCTGCTCGGCGTGCGCGACTGGCAGGCGCACGACGGGTTCGGGCCCGCCGAGCGCGCCGTGCTGGCCGCCACCGACGACGTGGTGCGCGACGGAGCGGTGAGCGCCGCGAGCTGGGCGGCCTGTGAGCGTGAATTAGCCGGCGACACAACGGTTCTCATCGAGCTCGTCACGGCGATCGGCGCATGGCGGATGGTCTCGTCGATCCTGCGGAGCCTTCAGGTTCCGCTCGAAGAGGGCGTGTCCAGCTGGCCGCCGGACGGCCGGGCGCCCGCGGGAGCGGTCGTCGATTGACATATCGATCGGTGGCTCCTTAGCGTCGGGCAATGCGTACCAGAGTCGCCGAAATGCTCGGCGTCGAGTTCCCCATTTGCGCGTTCAGCCACTGCCGCGATGTGGTGGCCGCGGTGACCAACGCCGGCGGGTTCGGCGTCCTCGGCGCGGTGGCGCACAGCCCCCAGCGGCTGGAGAGCGAACTGACCTGGATCTCCGAGCAGACCGGCGGCAAGCCCTTCGGGGTGGACCTGCTGTTGCCGCCGAAGTACGTCGGCGCGGACGAGGGTGGCATCGACGCCGCTCAGGTGCGGGCGCGGCTGCCCGAGGAGCACCGCGCGTTCGTCGACGACATCCTCGCCCGCTACGGGATCACCGCGCCGCCCCAGGAGGCGCGCGGTTCCGGCGGCGGCCTCAACATCTCGCCGAAAGGCTACGAGCCGCTGCTCGAGGTGGCGTTCGCCCACCGCATCCGGCTGATCGCCAGCGCGCTCGGGCCGCCGCCCGCGGACCTGGTCGAACGCGCCCACGATCGCGACGTGCTGGTGGCCGCGCTGGCCGGCACCACGCGCCACGCGCAACGGCACGCGGCCGCCGGGGTCGACCTGATCGTGGCGCAGGGCACCGAGGCCGGGGGACACACCGGCGAGGTCGCCACCATGGTCCTGGTGCCCGAGGTGGTGGACGCCGTGGCGCCGGTCCCCGTCCTCGCCGCGGGCGGGATCGCCCGCGGCCGCCAGATCGCGGCGGCCCTGGCCCTCGGCGCCGAGGGGGTCTGGTGCGGATCGGTGTGGCTGACCACCGAAGAGGCCGAGACGCCGCCGGTGGTCAAGGACAAGTTCCTGGCGGCCAGCTCATCGGACACGGTGCGGTCGCGATCGATGACGGGCAAGCCGGCGCGCATGCTGCGCACGGCCTGGACCGACGAATGGGAGCGGCCGGAGAAGCCCGACCCGCTCGGCATGCCGCTGCAGACCGCGCTGGTCACCGAGCCGCAGGTGCGCATCAACTCCGCGGCCGCGCACCCCGGCGCCAAGGCGCGCGAGCTGGCCACCTACTTCGTCGGCCAGGTGGTCGGTTCGCTCGACCGGGTTCGCCCCGCGCGAACGGTGGTGCTCGACATGGTCGAAGAGTTCATCGACACCATCGGGCGCCTCGACGGCCTGGTCGAGTAGCCGCGGGGGCGCCAATTCGCTTGTGCGCCCACGGCTTTCGCTGCGCCCGCGGCGGCGACGCGCCGACGACCCGCGCCCCGGACGCACGCGCGCCTGCACCCACGGGTTCAGCCGGCCGCCGCGACCGGACCGGCAAACTCGAGATGAACAGAAGGTGTCCAGCTACCGAGTCATACCCGCAGGTCAGGGGACTCGTCCTGGCAGAATCCTGCGGGACCGCCACACAGAACCGTAAAGATTGCGAAACCTCGCGCCGATAAGTTTGACCCCGTCGGACCCGTCGTGCATTATCGACCGGGTAAGCACCTCGTTAGGTGAGGCGTCTACACGAATACAGGCCACTGACCCCGAACGTCGAAAGACGCCCCGGGTCAGGACAGCTCCTCCCGGCTTAAGGGTTGAGCCCAGGTGGCTTCCGGACAACCGGACACGTCGTGTGGTGCCAAAGCTCTGACGAGAGGGGTGCGGATCACCGACGGTCGTCGGGTTTCTGCTCCTCATGCTGCGCGCAAATCGTGCGCGGAAAACCGCACGCGTCGTGACCGCGAGGAGGTGAGGGACACATGAGTTCCAGCGATAGTCCGGATCGAAGTCCGAGCTCCGTCTCGTCCCGATCCGGTCTCCGGCACGGCGTTTTCAGCTGAGGCGTCGTAAACGCTAACTGGCTTACCGCCAAGCGTTCTGGGATCGGAACCGCTACGGGACGGGGCACGTCCATCCAATCAGTCCCCCGTTCGAACCCGTCAGGAGACGACCATGACCGCAGCCCTGTCCGACGAAGTGGTAACCGCAGCGCCCGCCCGCAAGTTGAAGGTGGTGCGCGACGTTGAGACGGCTCAGGCCCCCGCGCCCAAGAAGGCCACCCGCCGGGCCAACCCGCAGCACGTTGTCGTGGGTGACCCGTTGGTGGAGGGCGCCACCCGCCTGTTGAGCATCCCGCTGCGCCACCTCTACGCGGCGCTGCTGCGGGCCGGTGTGCTCGAAATCCAGGCCTGATCCGATGGACGGCGACCAACGAAGGCTCCGAGGGGCTACCCGGCCGCAGGTGTTTCCTGAGGCCAGGTAGCCCCTTGGGGTGCTCCGCCTGAGTAGAATCGGGCCATCGGCGTCGATCCGGCATCACCGGGGAGCCTTCGGAAGAACAGCCGGCCGGCTCAGTAGAACCGAACGGGTGGGCCCGTCACAGCCTTGAACGAGCGGCCACGCGACGGCGTGGCAAGCGGGGTGGTACCGCGGCGCTCGCGCAGACAGCGCGTCGTCGTCCCCGGCCTGACCATAGGCACGCAGGAGACGACGCCACCGTGACAGAAAACGCTGAAGCCAGGGCCTATCCCAAGCTGGCGAGCGGCGCACCCGATTTCCCGGCGCTGGAACTGGAAGTCCTCGACTACTGGGCCCGAGACGACACCTTCCGCGCCAGCATCGCCCGCCGCGACGGCGCCGACGAGTACGTCTTCTACGACGGCCCGCCGTTCGCCAACGGGCTGCCGCACTACGGGCACCTGCTCACCGGCTACGTCAAGGACATCGTCCCGCGGTACCGCACCATGCGCGGCTACAAGGTGGAGCGGCGGTTCGGCTGGGACACGCACGGATTGCCCGCGGAACTCGAGGTCGAGCGCCAACTCGGCATCAACGACAAGTCGCAGATCGACGACATGGGGATCGCCGCGTTCAACGACGCGTGCCGCGCGTCGGTGTTGCGGTACACCGACGAGTGGCGGGCGTATGTCACCCGCCAGGCCCGCTGGGTCGACTTCGACAACGACTACAAGACGCTCGACCTGCCCTACATGGAATCGGTCATCTGGGCGTTCAAGCAGCTCTGGGACAAGGGCCTGGCCTACGAGGGTTACCGCGTCCTGCCGTACTGCTGGCGCGACGAGACCCCGTTGTCCAACCACGAATTGCGCATGGACGACGACGTCTACCAAAGCCGGCAAGACCCCGCGCTGACGGTCGGATTCAAGGTGGTCGGCGGTGCGCTGGACGGCGCGCACCTGCTGGTGTGGACGACGACACCGTGGACGCTGCCGTCGAACCTGGCGGTCGCCGTCAACCCCGAAGTGACGTATGTGCAAGTGCGGGTAGAAGATCGGCGCTACGTGCTGGCCCAGCCGCGGCTGGCGGCCTATGCCCGCGAGCTGGGTGAAGAACCCGTAGTGCTGGGCACCTACAGCGGCACCGACCTGCTGGGCACCCGCTACCTGCCGCCCTTCCCGTATTTCCTGGACAGCCCCAAGGCTTTTCAGGTGCTGCCCGGGGAGTTCGTCACCACCGAAGACGGCACCGGCATCGTGCACATGGCGCCGGCCTACGGCGAGGACGACATGGCCACCACCGACAAGGTGGGCATCGTGCCGGTGACGCCCGTCGACTCCAAGGGCCGGTTCGACGCCACGGTGCCGGACTACCAGGGGCAGCACGTCTTTGACGCCAACCCGCACATCATCCGCGACCTCAAGAACGGCAGCGGCCCGGCCGCGGCGAACGGCGCGGTGCTGCTGCGCCACGAGACCTACGAGCACCCCTACCCGCACTGCTGGCGCTGCCGCAACCCGCTGATCTACCGGGCGGTGTCGTCGTGGTTCGTCGCGGTCACCGCGTTCCGTGACCGCATGGTGGAGCTCAACCAGCAGATCACCTGGTATCCCGAACACGTCAAGGACGGCCAGTTCGGCAAATGGCTGCAGGGCGCCCGCGACTGGTCGATCTCGCGAAACCGCTACTGGGGCAGCCCGATTCCGGTGTGGAAGTCCGACGACCCGGCCTACCCGCGCATCGATGTATACGGCAGCCTCGACGAGCTGGAGCGCGACTTCGGGGTGCGGCCCACCAACCTGCACCGGCCCTACATCGACGAGCTGACCCGGCCCAATCCCGACGACCCGACCGGCCGCAGCACCATGCGGCGCATCCCCGACGTGCTCGACGTGTGGTTCGACTCCGGGTCCATGCCGTACGCCCAGGTGCACTACCCGTTCGAGAATCGCGACTGGTTCGACAGCCACTATCCCGGCGACTTCATCGTCGAGTACATCGGGCAGACCCGCGGCTGGTTCTACACGCTGCACGTGCTGGCCACCGCGCTGTTCGACCGGCCGTCGTTCAAAACCTGTGTGGCGCACGGGATCGTGCTGGGCTCTGACGGCCAGAAGATGAGCAAGTCGCTGCGCAACTACCCCGACGTGTCCGAGGTGTTCGACCGCGACGGCTCCGACGCCATGCGGTGGTTCCTGATGGCGTCGCCGATCCTGCGGGGCGGCAACCTGATCGTCACCGAGCAGGGCATCCGCGAGGGCGTGCGCCAGGTCCTGCTGCCGCTGTGGAACGCCTACAGTTTCCTGGCCCTCTACGCGCCCAAAGTCGGTACCTGGCGCACCGATTCGCGGCAGGTGCTGGACCGCTACATCCTGGCCAAACTCGCCGAACTGCGCGACAACCTCACCCGCGAAATGGACACCTGCGACATCTCCCGGGCCTGCGAGCACCTGCGCCAGTTCACCGAGGCGCTCACGAACTGGTATGTGCGACGGTCGCGTTCGCGGTTCTGGGAGGAGGACACCGACGCGATCGACACCCTGCACACCGTGCTCGAGGTGACGGCCAGGCTGGCCGCGCCGCTGCTCCCGTCGGTCACCGAGATCATCTGGCGCGGCCTCACCGAGGGGCGCTCGGTGCATCTCACCGACTGGCCGGATGAGGCGCTACCCGCCGACCCCGACCTGGTCGCCGCGATGGACCAGGTGCGCGAGGTGTGCTCGGCCGCGTCGTCCCTGCGCAAGGCCAAGAAGCTGCGGGTGCGGCTGCCGCTGCCGAAACTGACTGTGGCCGTGGAGAACCCGCGAAGCTTGGAGCCGTTCACCGACCTGATCGCCGACGAGCTGAACGTCAAGAGGGTCGAGCTGACCGACGCGATCGACACCTACGGCCGGTTCGAGCTCACCGTCAACGCCCGCGTGGCGGGACCGCGACTGGGCAAGGACGTGCAGGCCGCCATCAAGGCCGTCAAGGCGGGGGAGGGCGTCGTCAACCCCGACGGCACCCTGACCGCCGGGCCCGCGGTGCTCATGCCCGAGGAGTACAGCTCCCGGCTGGTCGCCGCCGACCCGGAATTCACCGCCGCGCTGCCCGACGGGGCCGGCCTGGTGGTGCTGGACGGCACCGTGACCCCGGAGCTGGAGGCCGAGGGCTGGGCCAAGGACCGCATCCGCGAACTGCAGGAGCTGCGCAAGTCGACCGGGCTGGACGTGTCCGACCGGATCTCGGTCGTCATGTCGGTGCCGGCCGAGCGGGCCGACTGGGCGCGCACCCACGCCGAACTCATTGCGAGGGAGATACTCGCGACTAGTTTCCAGTTCGCCGAGCCAACACCGGACGCCGTCGACATCGGCGACGGCGTTCGCGTGGCGATCACTAAAGCCTGACCGCGAAAGTGCAACCAGCGACACGTTTTCCGAGTGGATACGTCGGTAATTGCACTTTCGGGCCAGTGTCAGACCGTCCTGGCATTCTTCGGCCATGGCGCAGGGGACACCGTTCGTCGGTACGCACGCGATTGAGGCGGGCATGTTCACGGAGCGCGAGCTGCGGGGGTCGTGTACGCGGATCTATCGCAATGTCTACCAACGGCGCGGGAGCGCGCTGACCGCGAGAGATCGGGCCGTCGCCGCCTGGCTCTGGTCTGGCAAGAAGGCTGTCGTCGCGGGGAATTCGGTGGCCGCACTGCTCGGCGTCCAGTGGGTCGATCCGCAAGCGCCGGCCGAGCTCATCAGCGATCGCAAACGCCCGCCGCGCCTGATCATCACCCGGAACGAGTCGCTGTTGGCCGGGGAATTCACGGCGGTCAGCGGTGTGGCGATCACGTCGCCTGCGCGGACTGCGTTCGACCTGGGGCGCCGTCCCGGGCTGGTTCCCGCCGTCGTAGCTGTCGATTCGTTGGCGAGGGCTACCGGACTTGCGGTCGACGAGGTGCATCCGCTGGTTGCGGCCCGCCGCGGCGCTCGCGGCGTGCGGCAGCTGCGCCAGGTATTGGATCTGGTCGATGCCGGAGCAGAATCGCCGCAGGAGACCCGGACCAGGCTCGCGATCGTCTTCGCCGGCTTACCCAGGCCGCTGACCCAAATCGCGGTGCGTAACCAGTGGGGCGCCGTGACCGCGCGCATAGACATGGGGTGGGAGCAGTGGCGTGTCGGTGTCGAGTACGACGGCGCTCAGCACTGGACCGACGCGCGCATTCGCGCGCAGGACATCGATCGCGCGGCCGAACTGGAGCGACGGGGCTGGCGCATCATTCGGGTGAGCGCCGACCTGTTGCGGAATCGACCTGACATCGTCCTAGCCCGGATCCGCGATGCTCTGCGTGCCGCCGGCTGCCCCTGCTGAGCGCCAAAGTGCGGTTGGCGACGCATCGCGCGAGTAAGGGCGTCGGTGTTTGCACTCTCGCGAAAAAAGTTCCCAAAAATGTGTCCGCGCCACCCGGGTTGGCCGCTCTTACCTGTGACGGCGGCTCAACGGGGGCCGCGACCACAGTCAAGGAACACGCCATGAGCATCATCGAAGACTCGCAGTCGACAACCTTCGCCGCCCTTCCGCACGACGACCTGACGGTTGCCGCCACCCCGCATGAGGACCTCACCGTCGCCGAGGCGTGGGCATCGAGCCCGCTGGGCGACCCCAGGGTCGAGGACGGATCCCTCTCCGAGCCCGCGAAATTCGAGGTGTGTCCGGCCGCGACCGTGACGGCGAGGCCGCGCTCGAGGGGAACGAATGCCCTGGCGGCGGGCGCCGTGGTAGCGGCGCTCGGGGCGGTCGCCGGGCTCGGGCTCCTCCTCATCGACGGGTCGGGCCCCAAGGAGCACAAGCCTGTGGTGGTTCCCAATTCCAGTGTCGGGTCGGTGACGCCGCAGGCCCCCAGCGCGGTGGCGCCGCCGCCCGTGGCGCCGGCTGCGCCGACCACCCCTCCCGACGCCGGGCACGTATCGCCCGGACCAGCCGGTGGTGCCGAGGCACCCGTCGTGATCGCGCCGGCGCCGGCGCCCGCGGCCGCCCCGGCCGACCCGGGCAGCCCGCCGCCCCCGCCCAACGTGACCGTCAACGTCCCGCCGGTGATCGTGCCCGTGCCCGTTCCGATACCGGTGCCGCCCCAGCACGACGGCAATCCGCCGGCGCCGAGCGGCCACGGGCCGATCCAGTGTTACGCCTGCCACCCCCCGCAGCCGCCGGTCCACCCACTGCCGGTCCACCCGCTGCCGGTGCAACAACAGCCCGGCAAGAACTGAGCCGGACCGCGCCACGGCGACCGCGCCGGGAGTTCAGACCAATAGCATTCCGAAGTGTGGAGTCCCGTTGGGTGCTGCACCTGGACATGGATGCGTTCTTCGCCTCGGTCGAACAGCTCACCCGGCCGACGCTGCGGGGGCGGCCGGTGTTGGTCGGCGGCCTGGGCGGGCGCGGCGTGGTGGCCGGGGCCAGCTACGAGGCCAGGGTGTTCGGCGCCCGCTCGGCGATGCCGATGCACCAGGCCCGCCGCCTGATCGGGGTGACCGCGGTGGTGTTGCCGCCGCGCGGCGTCGTGTACGGGGTGGCCAGCCGGCGCGTCTTCGACACTGTGCGCGCCGTGGTGCCGGTCGTCGAGCAGCTGTCCTTCGACGAGGGCTTCGGCGAACCGTCCGGCCTCGCGGGCGCCTCGGCCGAGGACGTCGAGGCGTTCTGCGAAGGCCTGCGGCACCGGGTGCGCGAGGAGACCGGCCTGATCGCGTCGGTGGGCGCCGGCTCGGGCAAGCAGATCGCCAAGATCGCCTCCGGGCTGGCCAAACCCGACGGCATCCGGGTGGTCCGGCGCGCCGAAGAGCGGTCGCTGCTCGGCGGTTTGCCGGTGCGGCGGCTGTGGGGCATCGGTCCGGTCGCCGAGGAGAAGCTCAACCGGCTCGGCATCGAGACGATCGGCCAGCTGGCCGCGCTGACGGACGCCGAGGCCGCCAACATCCTGGGCGCGACGGTCGGCCCGGCGCTGCACCGCCTGGCCCGCGGCATCGACGACCGGCCGGTCGCCGAGCGCGCCGAGGCCAAGCAGATCAGCTCCGAATCCACGTTCGCCGTCGACCTGACCAGCGTCGAGCAGCTGCGTGAGGCGATCGACCCGATCGCCGAGCACGCGCATCAGCGCCTGCTGCGCGACGGCCGCGGCGCCCGCACCGTCACCGTGAAGCTCAAGAAGTCCGACATGAGCACGCTGACCCGCTCGGCGACGCTGCCATACGCCACAACCGAGGCCGGCGCGCTGGTCGCCCTGGCCCGCCGGCTGCTGCTCGACCCCCGCGAGATCGGACCGATTCGCCTACTGGGCGTGGGGTTTTCGGGATTGAGCGACGTGCGGCAGGAGTCGCTGTTCCCGGACCTGGACCTGGCGGGGGAGGATCACCCGGCCGAAACCGTGGCGACCGCCGCCGAGGCGATGTTCGCCCCGGTGCCCGACGAGGGCTGGCGGGTCGGAGACGACGTCACGCACCCAGAGCTCGGGCACGGCTGGGTGCAGGGCGCGGGCCACGGCGTGGTCACCGCGCGGTTCGAGACCCGCAGTTCCGGTCCGGGCCCGGCCCGCACGTTCGCCGCGGACACCGCCGAGCTGACCAAGGCCAACCCGGTGGATTCCCTGGACTGGCCGGACTACGTGGGCGCGTTGCAGGCCCGGGAAGCCGACCACCCTTCAGCCCCAGCGGGTGATGACGTCGGCGACCGGTAGCTGCGCGGCCAGCGCGGCCATCAAAAGCACCCGCGCCTGCGGGGGGCGCAACCGGGGCACCATCACCGCTCCGGCCGCCGCCATCTGGTGGCCGGGCCCGTAGCTGGCACCCACGCGCCCGCCGGGGACGCGGGTGGACACCGCGACGGCCACGCCGGCGCGGCAGTGCCGGGCCACCGCGTCGACCACCGCGTCGCCGGCATTGCCCGAACCCAGCGCCTCGAGCACCACGCCCCTCGCCCCGGCGGCCACGCAGGCGTCCAGGGCCACCCCGTCACTGCCCAGGTAGGCGGCGACGATGTCCACGCGCGGCGCCTCCGCCGCGGTCAGGTCGCCGAGCTGGGGCCGCGTCTTGGTGCCGGCCAGCGTGACACCGCCGTTCACCGTGCCGATCAGCTCACCGGCGAAACCGGTCAGGTCGTTGGTCGCCACCTTGGTCAGCCCCAGCGGCTGCAACACCCGGCCGGCGAAGCACACCAGCACGCCGAGGCCGCGCGCGGCGGGGCTGCCCGCCACCCCGAGGGCCGCACGCAGGTTGGCCGGGCCGTCGGCGTCGGGGGCGTCGGCGCTGCGCATCGCGCCGGTCAACACCACCGGAACGTCGCCCGCGTGGGTGAGTTCGAGCCACAACGCGCTCTCCTCCATGGTGTCGGTGCCGTGGGTGACCACCACACCCTCGGCGCCGCCGTCGATCGCCGCCCGCACGGCGCCGCGGATCCGATCCCAATCGGCCGGCACCAGCTGCGAGCTGTCCAACGCCAGCACGTCGACGACGTCGACGTCGAGGCCGGCGGCCAGGTCCGCCGCGCCGTAAGCGGGCCGGTGCACGCCGTCCGGGCCGGTGCCCGTCGATATCGTGCCTCCGGTGGCGATGACGGTGAGCCGGCCCATGGGGAAATCATCGCGCACGCCAACCGCGAACACCGGGCCAGCCCGCGTCGGCATTGGGGGATGATGTGAGAGTGCCCGAGGAACCATCGACTGAGCCAGTGACCTCAACCGACCAAGCCGGCGACGCCGCGGCCGGCGAGCCGCAGCGGCCGCCGAGGCGGCTGCGCCTGCTGCTGTCGGTGGCGGCGATCGTCCTGGCCCTGGACATCGTCACCAAGGTGCTCGCCGTCAAGCTGCTGCCCCCCGGTCAGCCGGTGCCCATCATCGGCGACACGGTGACCTGGACGCTGGTGCGCAACTCCGGCGCCGCGTTCTCGATGGCGACCGGCTACACCTGGGTGCTGACGCTGATCGCGACCGGCGTGGTGGCCGGCATCTTCTGGATGGGGCGGCGGCTGGTGTCGCCCTGGTGGGCGGTCGGGCTGGGGATGATCCTCGGCGGCGCGATGGGCAACCTGGTCGACCGCTTCTTCCGCGCGCCCGGGCCGCTGCGCGGCCACGTCGTGGACTTCTTGTCGGTCGGCTGGTGGCCGGTGTTCAACGTCGCCGATCCCTCGGTGGTGGGCGGCGCGATCCTCTTGGTGGTGCTGTCGGTGTTCGGCTACGACTTCGACACCGTAGGCCGACGCAGCAAGGCCGACCCGAGTTGACCGACCGTTCGATGCCGGTCCCCGAGGGGCTGGCGGGCATGCGCGTGGACGCCGGACTGGCACGCCTGCTGGGCCTGTCCCGCAGCGCCGCCGCGGCCCTGGCCGAAGGCGGCGGCGTCGAACTGGACGGCGTGCAGGCGGGCAAGTCCGACCGGTTGACCGGCGGCGCGTGGCTTCAGGTCCGGTTGCCCGAGGCGCCGCCACCGGTGGTGAACACGCCCGTCGAGATCGAGGGCATGACGATCCTGTATTCCGACGACGACATCGTCGCGGTCGACAAGCCCGCCGCGGTGGCCGCGCACGCGTCGGTCGGCTGGACCGGGCCGACGGTGCTCGGCGGGCTGGCCGCGGCCGGTTACCGGATCACCACGTCCGGGGTGCCGGAGCGGCAGGGCATCGTGCATCGCCTCGACGTCGGCACCTCCGGGGTGATGGTGGTGGCGCTCTCCGAGCGCGCCTACACCGTGCTCAAGCGCGCGTTCAAACAGCGCACGGTCGACAAGCGCTATCACGCGCTGGTGCAGGGGCATCCGGACCCGTCGAGCGGCACGATCGACGCACCGATCGGGCGGCACCGCGGCGGCGAGTGGAAGTTCGCGGTCACGACGAACGGCCGGCACAGCCTGACCCACTACGACACCATCGAGGCCTTCGTCGCGGCCAGCCTGCTCGACGTGCACCTGGAAACCGGTCGCACGCACCAGATCCGGGTGCACTTCTCCGCGCTGCACCACCCCTGCTGCGGCGACCTCGTCTACGGTGCCGATCCGAAACTCGCGAAAAGGCTTGGGCTGGAACGGCAATGGCTGCATGCCCGGTCGCTGTCGTTCGCCCACCCGGCGGACGGCAGGCGGATGGAGATCGTCAGCCCCTACCCGGCCGATCTGCAGCACGCGCTGGACGTGCTGCGCGCCGAGGGCTGATCCACGGTCAACGCTTACGCAATTCGTCGACCCTGTAATTTTGCAGGCCGTCTCTCGCACATCTTCTGCAGATTTACCGGCTCGGCAATATCGGCGACGGATCACCGGGATCAGCCCGGCTTGCGGGCCTCGACGAGCAGCCGCGTGGAGTGCGCGACGAACGGCCCGTCGGCCTCGGCCACCAGGTCGTCGAAGGTGCGGCCCATGTCGAGCATGCTAGGCACGAATCACGGCGCGTGGCAGACGAATTTCGTGCCGTTGAGGTCGAGCGTGACCTCGCCCTGGTGCTCCCAGTATTCCGAGCCCTGCCGGCCGTATCGGGCGCCGCTGCCGGACGGCTCCTGGAACAGGATCTGCTGGTTGCCCTTCCAGTCGAGCACCGCCGCGGGCGGATCGAACTCGTTGTAGAACTGCGCGGTCAACGGCCCGGCGTCCGCGGGGCACTGGTAGGTGACCACGGGCGGGCTCAGGGTTCCGGGGTCGGCGATGGCCAGCTGGACCAGCCGCGTCTGATACGCCTCGGTCAGGCAGGTGCGCAGCTCGGGGTTGTGGGCGCAGCCGTCGCGGTCGGTCGCCCAGCGCTGCTGTGCGGTGCTCAGCGCGGCTTGGTCCGCGCCGGGCCGGGCGAGCGCCTCCGAGTATGCGGCCTGCACCCGGTGGTCGAGGTCGGTCAGGTGGGGATCGGCGCACACCTGCCGCTGGGCCGCGTTGGCCGGGGCGGCGCAGTCGAGGGGTGCCGCGGTCGGCGGGGCGGTGGTGGTCGCCGGCGTGGTGGTGGCCGGCGGCGGCGTCGATTTCGCGCCGCAGGCGCTCAACAGCAGGGCCGCGACGATGACGGCGAGCAGTCGCATACGTGCTGACTACCGCCTGCCGGGCGCGCGGCCGGCGCGACACGCCGAGGTTGCCGCCACGGTCGTGGTGGCGCCCACGACCGCAACCGCCGCGGTCGTCCCGGCGGGGGGACCGTCAGACCGTGGCCGTGTTGGCCTCGCCCGTCGCGATCTCGGGAGCCAGCGGCGCGATCGCGCCGATGATGTCGGTGACGGTCTCGGGCGGCACCCCGGCCGCTGCCAGCGCGTCCGACAGGTGCCCGGCCACCAGGTTGAAGTGGTACATGGTGATCCCACGCCCCTGGTGCACCTGCTTCATCGGCGCGCCGGTGTAGGGCTCGGGGCCGCCGAGCGCGGCGGCGAAGAACTCGACCTGCTTGCCTTTGAGGCGGTTCATGTTGGTCCCGGTGAAAAAGCGCGCGAGTTGGTCATCGGCAAGCACACGAACGTAGAAGTCCTCGACCACGACTTCGAGCGCCTCGTGCCCGCCGATCCGGTCGTAGACGGTGACCGGCTGTGGCTTGCGGAAGCGTGCCAGAATTTTCATAACAACGATTGGAACATTTCGGCGTTGCCCACCAGTTAGTGCACAATCACGCTCGGATGTCATTGCGTAACAACCGCATTGCCCACAAATGACGTCCGGGGCGGCCGCGGCGTGAGATGTGCGGCACGCTTTACATGGTGGAAATCTGCATCGAGTGGGGGTGCTGATGTCCTAGGTTGGCTTTATGACTCACGTCACAACATTCACACAGCCCCGCAAGGCGGTCGTGGTCAACGGGCAGGCCAGTCGCGGTCGGGGGGCCGACATCATCAGGAGCGAAAGCCAATGAATCTCGGCGACATCACCAACTTGGTCGAAAAGCCGCTCGCGAGCTTGGTGGAGAAGCCGCTGGCGGCGGTGTCCCACATCGTCAACACCCCCAACTCCGCGGGCCGCTACCGGCCGTTCTATCTGAGGAATCTGCTCGACGCCGTGCAGGGCCGCACGCTCGACGAGGCGGTTGACGGCAAGACCGTTCTGATCACCGGGGGATCGTCGGGCATCGGCGAGGCCGCCGCGAAGCGGATCGCGGAAGCGGGCGGCGTGGTGGTGCTGGTCGCGCGCACCCGGGAGAACCTCGAGAAGGTGGCCTCTGATATCGAAGCGATCCGCGGCGGGACCGCCCACGTCTACCCGTGCGACCTGTCCGACATGGACGCGATCGCCGCGATGGCCGACCAGGTGCTCAGCGACCTGGGGGGCGTCGACATCCTGATCAACAACGCGGGGCGGTCCATCCGGCGCTCGCTCGAGCTGTCCTACGACCGGATCCACGACTATCAGCGCACCATGCAGCTGAACTATCTGGGCGCCGTCCAGCTCATTCTCAAGTTCATCCCGGGGATGCGGGAGCGCGGCTTCGGGCACATCGTCAACGTCTCCTCGGTCGGGGTGCAGACCCGCGCGCCGCGCTTCGGCGCCTACATCGCCAGCAAGTCCGCGCTGGACAGCCTGTGTGATTCGCTGCAGGCCGAAACCGTCAACGACGGCGTGAAGTTCACCACCGTGCACATGGCCCTGGTGCGTACCCCGATGATCAGCCCGACCACGCTCTACGACAAGTTCCCGGCGCTGACGCCGGATCAGGCGGCCGGGGTGATCGCGGACGCGATCGTGCACCGGCCCCGGCGGGCCAGCTCGCCGTTCGGCCAATTCGCCGCCGTCGCCGACGCGGTGAACCCGGCGGTGATGGACCGGGTGCGCAACCGCGCCTTCGCCATGTTCGGCGACTCCCATGCCGCGAAGGGTGACGAATCGTCAAGCGATTCACCGCAATTCGACAAACGCAGCGAGACGTTTGTGCGCGCGACCCGCGGGATACATTGGTGACATCATGAGCCTTCCGAAACCCGACATTCAGACCACCGTCGTCATCACCGGCGCCTCGTCCGGCATCGGCTCCGAACTGGCTCGCGGGCTGGCCCGGCGGGGCTTCCCGCTGTTGCTGGTCGCGAGGCGCCGGGAGCGCCTCGACGAGCTCGCCAACGAGGTGGGCCAGAAATACTCGGTGGGGGTCGAGGTGCTGCCGCTGGACCTCGGCGATGCCGAGGGCCGGGGGAAGCTGGCCGACCGGCTGCGCGCGGAGCCCATCGCCGGGCTGTGCAACAGCGCCGGGTTCGGCACCAGCGGCGTCTTCCACGAGCTGCCCGTCGACCGCGAAAGCGAGGAGGTGACCCTCAACGCGCTGGCGCTGATGGAACTGACCCACGCGGCCCTGCCCGGGATGGTCGAGCGTGGGGCCGGCGCGGTGATGAACATCGCGTCGATCGCCGGCTTCCAGCCAGTGCCCTACATGGCGGTCTATTCGGCGACGAAGGCGTTCGTGCAGACGTTCTCCGAGGCCGTGCACGAGGAGCTGCACGGAACGGGCGTGTCGGTCACGTGCCTGTGCCCCGGGCCCGTGCCGACCGAGTGGGCCGAGATCGCCAACGCCGAGCGGTTCAGCATCCCCATCGCGCAGGTCTCGCCCCGCGACGTCGCCGAGGCGGCGATCGGCGGCATGTTGACCGGCCGGCGGACGGTGGTGCCGGGCGTCGTGCCGAAGGTGGTCAGCACCGGCGGCCGGTTCGCGCCGCGCAGCCTGCTGCTGCCCGGGATCCGGATCGGTAACCGCTTCCGTGGGGGCCCCAACCGCTGAGCCGGCGTCGCGGTCGGGGCTAGGCTCCGGGTCATGGCCGCCGTTGACCTGACCGCCGATATGCCGATGAGCCCGCAGGAGATGTGGGATCACGTCTCCGACCTGTCGGACCTGGGCGACTGGCTGGTGATGCATGAGGGGTGGCGCAGTGATCTGCCCGAGGAACTCGGCGAGGGCGTCCAGGTGGTGGGCGTGGCCCGGGCGAAGGGCTTCCGCAACCGGGTGACGTGGACGGTGACTACGTGGGATCCGCCGCATGAGGTGGCGCTCTCCGGGTCGGGCAAGGGCGGCGCCAAGTACGCCGTCACGCTCACCGTGCGGGCCGCCGACCAGGGGTCGACGCTGGGTCTGCGCCTGGAGCTGGGCGGGCGCGCGTTGTTCGGGCCGGTCGGTTCGGCGGCGGCGCGCGCCGTCAAGGGGGACGTGCAGAAGTCGTTGAAGAACTTCGTGGAGTTGTACGGATAACCGTTCAAGACACGCTTTGCGACACGCCCAACTCGTGTCGGCAACCGGTCATAGACTGGCCTCCCTATGAGTCAGTCGTCGTTCGTGCACCTGCATAACCACACCGAGTACTCGATGCTGGACGGCGCCGCGAAGATCACGCCGATGCTGGCCGAGGTGGAGCGGCTGGGAATGCCCGCGGTCGGGATGACCGACCACGGAAACATGTTCGGCGCCAGCGAGTTCTACAACGTGGCGACCAAGGCCGGGATCAAGCCGATCATCGGGGTCGAGGCCTACATCGCGCCGGGCTCGCGCTTCGACACCCGCCGGATCACGTGGGGCGACCCCGGCCAGAAGTCCGACGACGTCTCCGGCAGCGGTTCCTACACGCACATGACGATGGTGGCCGAGAACGCCACCGGCCTGCGCAACCTGTTCAAGCTGTCCTCGTTGGCGTCCTTCGAGGGCCAGCTCGGCAAGTGGTCGCGGATGGACGCCGAGCTCATCGCCGAGCACGCCGAGGGCATCATCGCCACCACCGGGTGCCCGTCGGGGGAGGTGCAGACCCGGTTGCGGCTGGGGCACGACCGTGAGGCGCTGGAGTCGGCCGCCAAGTGGCGGGAGATCTTCGGCGCCGACAACTACTTCCTGGAACTGATGGACCACGGGCTGTCCATCGAGCAGCGGGTCCGCGAGGGCCTGCTGGAGATCGGCCGTAAACTCGGCATCCCGCCGTTGGCCACCAACGACTGCCACTACGTCACCCGCGACGCCGCCCACAACCACGAGGCGCTGCTGTGCGTGCAGACCGGCAAGACGCTGTCGGATCCGAACCGGTTCAAGTTCGACGGCGACGGCTACTACCTGAAGTCGGCCGCCGACATGCGCGCGATCTGGGACGACGCGGTGCCCGGCGCGTGCGACTCGACGCTGCTGATCGCCGAGCGCGTCCAGTCCTATGCCGACGTATGGGAAGCACGCGACCGGATGCCGATCTTCCCCGTGCCCGAGGGGCACGACCAGGCGTCCTGGCTGCGTCACGAGGTGATGGCCGGGCTGCGGCGACGTTTCGGATCCGGTGTCGGCCAGGACTACATCGACCGCGCCGAGTACGAGATCAAGGTCATCTGCGACAAGGGCTTCCCGTCGTACTTCCTGATCGTCGCCGACCTGATCAACTACGCGCGCTCGGTCGACATCCGGGTGGGGCCGGGCCGCGGTTCGGCGGCCGGCTCGCTGGTGGCCTACGCGCTGGGGATCACCAACATCGACCCGATCCCGCACGGCCTGCTGTTCGAGCGGTTCCTCAACCCCGAACGCCCGTCGGCGCCCGACATCGACATCGACTTCGACGACCGCCGGCGCGGCGAGATGGTGCGCTACGCCGCCGACAAGTGGGGCCACGACCGGGTCGCCCAGGTCATCACCTTCGGCACCATTAAAACCAAGGCGGCACTGAAGGATTCGGCGCGAATCCACTACGGCCAGCCGGGCTTCGCCATCGCCGACCGGATCACCAAGGCGCTGCCGCCGCCGATCATGGCCAAGGACATCCCGCTGTCGGGCATCACCGACCCGAACCACGAGCGGTACAAGGAGGCCGCCGAGGTCCGCGGCCTGATCGAGACCGACCCCGACGTCCGCACGATCTACCAGACCGCGCGCGGCCTGGAAGGCCTGATCCGCAACGCGGGCGTGCACGCCTGCGCGGTGATCATGAGCAGCGAGCCGCTCACCGAGGCCATCCCGCTGTGGAAGCGGCCGCAGGACGGCGCCATCATCACCGGCTGGGACTACCCGTCGTGTGAGGCCATCGGCCTGCTGAAGATGGACTTCCTGGGCCTGCGCAACCTGACGATCATCGGCGACGCACTGGACAACATCAAGGCCAACCGGGGCATCGACCTCGATTTGGAATCGGTGCCGCTGGACGACAAGCCCACCTACGAACTGCTGGGCCGCGGCGACACGCTCGGGGTGTTCCAGCTCGACGGCGGCCCGATGCGCGACCTGCTGCGGCGCATGCAGCCCACCGAGTTCAACGACATCGTCGCGGTGCTGGCGCTGTACCGGCCCGGTCCGATGGGCATGAACGCCCACAACGACTACGCCGACCGCAAGAACAACCGGCAGGCGATCAAACCGATTCACCCGGAGCTCGAGGAGCCGCTGCGCGAGATCCTCTCGGAGACTTACGGTCTGATCGTCTACCAAGAGCAGATCATGTTCATCGCCCAGAAGGTCGCGTCCTACACGATGGGCAAGGCCGACGCGCTGCGCAAGGCGATGGGCAAGAAGAAGCTCGAGGTGCTCGAGGCCGAGTACAAGGGCTTCTACGAGGGCATGACCGCCAACGGGTTCTCCGAAAAAGCGGTGAAGGCGCTGTGGGACACCATCCTTCCGTTCGCCGGGTATGCGTTCAACAAGTCGCACGCCGCCGGCTACGGCCTGGTCTCGTACTGGACCGCCTACCTGAAGGCCAACTACCCGGCCGAGTACATGGCCGGCCTGCTGACCTCGGTGGGCGACGACAAGGACAAGGCCGCGGTCTATCTGGCCGACTGCCGCAAACTCGGCATCACCGTGCTGCCGCCGGACGTCAACGAGTCTCTGGTCAACTTCGCGTCGGTCGGCCAGGACATCCGCTTCGGCCTGGGCGCGGTCCGCAACGTCGGTGCCAACGTCGTCGGCTCGCTGATCAAGACCCGCAACGAGAAGGGGAAGTTCACCGACTTCTCGGACTACCTCAACAAGATCGACATCTCGGCGTGCAACAAGAAGGTCACCGAGTCGCTGATCAAGGCCGGCGCCTTCGACTCGCTCAGCCATGCCCGCAAGGGCCTGTTCCTGGTGCACACCGACGCCGTCGATTCGGTGCTGGGCACCAAAAAGGCCGAGGCCATCGGGCAGTTCGACCTGTTCGGCGGCGGTGACGGCAGCCTCACCGACTCGGTGTTCACCATCAAGGTGCCCGAAGACGAGTGGGAAGACAAACACAAGCTGGCCCTGGAACGGGAAATGCTCGGCCTGTACGTGTCGGGGCATCCGCTCAACGGCGTGGCGCACCTGCTCGCCGGCCAGGTCGACACCCAGATCCCGGCCATCCTCGACGGGGACGTCCCCAACGAGACCCAGGTGCGGGTGGGTGGCATCCTGGCGTCGGTCAACCGGCGGGTCAACAAGAACGGAATGCCCTGGGCGTCGGCACAATTGGAGGACCTCACCGGCGGCATCGAGGTGATGTTCTTCCCGCACGCGTACTCCACCTACGGCGCCGACATCGCCGACGACGCGGTGGTGCTGATCAACGCGAAGGTCGCGATCCGCGACGATCGCATCAGTTTGATCGCCAACGAGCTTGTGGTGCCGGACTTTTCCAACGCCCAGCCCAACCGGCCCATCGCGGTCAGCCTGCCGACCCGGCAGTGCACGATCGACAAGGTCAGCGCCCTCAAGCAGGTGCTGGCGCGTCACCCCGGAACCGCCCAGGTGCATCTGCGGCTCATCAGCGGGGACCGGATCACCACGCTCGAGCTGGACCCGTCGCTACGGGTGACGCCCTCGCCCGCGCTGATGGGTGACCTCAAGGAGCTGCTCGGCCCGGGATGCCTGGGCGGGTAGGGGCCGGGCGGCCGCCGAGACAGGCGCCCAACGTGCGGCTAGCCGCACACTCGCGGCCGAGCGTCAAGCTAGCCGCACACTCGCGGCGCGCTAGGCGGCCAGTCCCAGCGCCGCCTGATGGTCGTGGGTGGGGATGATCGTCGCGGTGTGCCGCGCCAGGTGCAGCCGCTGCAGCGTGCGGAAGGCCTCCTCGCGATCCTCGTCCACCAAAACACCGGGATAGCTTGACTTTTGGCGGACCTTCTCGATCTGCAACCAATGCCACGCCGCGTCGCCGGCGATCAAGACCCAGCCGCGCGGCGTGTGGGCGAGCACCCCGACGCTGCCCGGGGTGTGACCGGCGAGGTCGACCAAGACGACGGAGCCGTCCCGGAATAGGTCGTGGCTGCGGGTGAAGGTCAGCACCGGCGGCCCGTCCAGCTCGTAGTCGACGACGGGCCGGCCGCGCAGCGAATCGCGAACGCCGCCGACCGGCGCCACGGGACCGGACTCGACCCAGTCCCGTTCGGTGCGGTGCAGGCGAACCGGGAGATCCGGCAGGTCCAGCAGACCCGACACGTGGTCCCAGTGCGCGTGAGTCGGCAGGGCGAAGTCCAACGCCGGCGTCCCGGGCAGGCGGTGCAGCGCGGTGATCGTGGGAACCGTGTCGGCCGGGGGACGGACCGCGACCCGCAGCACCGCGGGTAGTTGGGCGATCGCGCGGCGCTCGACGTCGCGGCACACGGCCGGGTCGACGATGAAGGTGGCGTCCGGGTGGGTGATGACGAACGACGTCATCGAGTTGTCGACGCGGGCGGGTGCGAACGTGCCCTCGACGATCGCCGCGGTGGGCACCGAGCGCGGCACCTGGGGCAGCGCGGTCACCGTGACGGTGCGCCGAGGGTCGGGCAGGCCCGCGTCGGTGAGGCCGCGGAGAAACCGGTCGTCGGGCCGCTTCGGACGCAGCGCGCCCCACACCAATCCCGTTGCTGCGGCGCAGCATTGGCGCAGGGTGGGCGAGCGGACGGGGTCGTGCGTCATGGCACCTCCACCCGGACGATCGCGCTGTCGGCCCACACGCCGCGGTCGCGCGCGCGGCGCAGCTTCTCGCGCACGCACAGGTCTTGGTGGACGTTCGTGACGCCGGGGATTTTGATCAGCGGCACGATGTTCCACTGCCAGCCGTAGCGGCGGTGCAACAGGCGGTTCGCCCGCTCGGCGTCGTCCCCCGAGAGGATGGTGGCGCGGCCCGCGACCGTCGTCGCGCCCGGCCGAACCCGGCCGCGGTAGTCGCACGCGGTCAGTTCGACGTCGCGGCGCGCGGCCAACCGCTTGGTCTTCGGCCCTCGCTTGGTGCGGAACAACAGCGCGTCGCCGTCCAGCCCGAACCAGATCGGGGTGTCGACGGGCGTGCCGTCGCGGCGGAACGAGCGGAGCAGCGCGTAGCGTTCCGCGCTCAGCCCGTCGAGTGAATGTGTGTGCATGGCCCCAGTCAACGACTTAGAGTTGGCTCTAAGTCAAGCGTCGAGGGAGGCCCGATGAGTGCTCGGCTGACGATCGGCGAGGTGGCGCGCCAGGCCGGGGTCGCGGCGACCACGCTGCGCTACTACGAACAGATCGGGCTCGTGCCCCCGCCGCGGCGGGTGGGCGGGCAGCGTCGGTACGACGATTCGGTGCTGGCCCGGCTCGAGGTGATCCGGCTCTGCAAATCGGCCGGCTTCGCGCTGGAGGAGATCCAGCTGCTGTTCGCCGACGACGCACCGGGGCGGCCGGCCAGCCGCGCGCTGGCCGAGTCCAAACTCGCCGAAATCGACGCCCAGATGGAGGCGCTGGCCCGGGCGCGCGCCGTGATCGAATGGGGGATGCGCTGCACGTGTCCGTCAATCGACGCCTGCACGTGCGGGATTCACACCGCGTTGCCCGCCTGAGCAAAGGAGCTCCATGACCCAACCCATCGCTGATCGGTTCGGCGATGGTCGAACTGCTCTCGCTGGGCGCCGTCCCCGAGTGCCCGAGCGGGCCGCACCTGGGCTACACCAACGTCTCGTTCCGCGTCGACGACCTGGACGCCACCTACGCGGCGGTGCGGCGCGAGCATCCCGGCGTCCGGGCCGAGCCGCCCGTCGACATGGGCGGGGTGCGGATGTTCTTCATCTACGACCCCGATGACGCACCCATCGAACTGCTGGAGCTGCCGGCCGGCATATCGAGCACGCTGCAGCTCTGGCGTCCGGATCCGGCGTGATCCGTTCCGCGTCCGCGATCACGGACGTACGCTCACGAAGGCAGAGCTGAGAGGACACCCATGACCACCGCCGAGCGTCCCGTCACCCTGTGCGAAGCGTTTCAGCGCAACGCGTCGATCGATCCGGACGCCGTCGCGCTGCGCACCCCGGGCAACACCCAGACCCTTACCTGGCGCGAGCTCGCGGAGCGGGTGCGCAAGGTGGCCGCCGGCCTGGCCGGCCTGGGCGTCGGACGGGGCGACACGGTGTCGCTGATGATGGCCAACCGCATCGAGTTCTACCCGTTCGAGATCGGCGCCCAACACCTGGGCGCCACTTCGTTTTCCGTCTACAACACGCTGCCCGCCGAACAGCTGACCTACCTGTTCGAGAACGCGGGAACCCGGGTCGCGATCTGCGAGGAGCAGTACGTGGACCGCATCCGGGCCAGCGGCGCGCCCATCGACCACATCGTCTGCATCGACGGCTCGCCGCCCGGCACCATGTCGGTCGAAGACCTGTACGCCGCCGCCCAGGGGGGCTTCGACTTCGAGGCGACCTGGCGGGCCGTGCGGCCCGACGACGTCGTCACGCTGATCTACACTTCCGGAACCACCGGAAACCCCAAGGGCGTCGAGATGACCCACGCCAACCTGCTTTTCGAGGGGTATGCGCTCAACGCCGTCCTCCCATCCCGGTTCGGTGACCGCGTCACGTCGTACCTGCCGACCGCACACATCGCCGACCGGATGATGGGCCTGTACGGCCTGGAGGTCTTCGGCGCCCAGGTCACGGTCGTCTCGGATGTCCGTGCCATCGCCGCCGCGCTGCCCGACGTGCGGCCCACGGTGTGGGCTGGGGTGCCGCGGGTGTGGGAAAAGCTCAAGGCCGGAATCGAATTCGCCGTCGCCAGCGAGGCCGACGAGGTCAAGCGTCAGGCGTTGCAGTGGGCGATGTCGGTGGCCGGCAAACGGGCCGCCGCCCTGGTGGCCGGCGAGCCGATGTCGGACGAGCTGGCGGCCGAGTGGGCGCAGGCCGACGAGCTGGTGCTGTCCAAGCTGCGCGAGCGGCTCGGCTTCGGTGAACTGCGTTGGGCGGTATCCGGTGCGGCCCCGATTCCCCGGGAGACCCTGGCGTTCTTCCTCGGCATCGGCATTCCGATCGCGGAGGTCTGGGGAATGTCGGAGCTCAGTTGCGTCGCCAGCGTCAGCCATCCCGGCGAAGCGCGGTTGGGCACCGTGGGCAGGCTGCTGCCCGGGCTTGAGGGCAAGGTCGCCGACGACGGCGAGTTCCTGGTGCGTGGCCCGCTGGTGATGAAGGGGTACCGCAAGGAACCCGCCAAGACCGCCGAGGCCATCGACGCCGACGGCTGGCTGCACACCGGTGACATCATCGAGGTCGACGAGGAGGGCTACCTGAGGATCGTCGACCGCAAGAAGGAACTGATCATCAACGCCGCCGGAAAGAACATGTCGCCGGCCAACATTGAGAACACCGTGCTGGCCGCGTGCCCGATGGTCGGCGTGATGATCACGATCGGCGACGGGCGGCCCTACAACGCCGCGCTCATGGTCTTCGACGCCGAATCCGTCGGTCCCTACGCGGCGCAGCACGGCCTGGGCGACGCCTCGCCCGCGGCCCTGGCGGCCCATCCGGAGGTCATCGCCCGCATCGCCGCAGGCGTGGCCGACGGCAACGCCAAGCTGTCACGGGTGGAACAGATCAAGCGCTTCCGGATACTGCCGACACTGTGGGAGCCCGGGGGAGACGAGATCACGCTGACGATGAAGCTCAAGCGCAAGCCGATCATGGCGAAGTACGCGAGCCAGATCGAGGAACTCTACGCGCCCGACCTTCACCCGGACGTGCACGAGCCCTCGGCGGCGGCCACGGTGCAGCCGGCATGAGCGGCGGCCCGGGGGCGAGTGCCCGCGAGTTCGGTCGGGTCGGGATGCGAAAGCTACTGCAGCGCACCGGGATCGTCGAGGAATCGGCGACGCCGCTGACAACCGACCCGGCGGAGGTCGTCCAGCTGCTCGCCGCCCCGTGGTACAACGAGCGGCTGGCCGGGCTGGCCGACGAGCTGGGGCGCGACCTGCCCGGCGTGCGCGCCGAGGCCGCCGGCTATCTGCGGGAGATGGCGCCCTCGCTGGACGAGCGGGCGGTTCGAGCGTGGCGCAGCTTCAGCTGCTGGCTGATGCGCGCCTACGACGTCCTGGTCGACGAGGACCAGATCGCGCAGCTGCGCAAGCTGGATCGCAAAGCGACTCTCGCGTTTGCCTTTTCGCATCGCTCCTATCTGGATGGGTTGCTGCTGCCGGAGGAGATTCAGGCCAACCGGCTTTCGCCGGCGCTCACCTTCGGCGGGGCGAACCTGAACTTTTTCCCGATGGGGGCGTGGGCCAAGCGGACGGGCACGATCTTCATCCGGCGCCAGACCAAAGATATTCCGGTGTACCGCTTCGTGTTACGCGCCTACGCCGCGCAGCTGGTGCAGAACCACGCCAACCTCACCTGGTCCATCGAAGGCGGCCGCACCCGGACCGGCAAGCTGCGGCCCCCGGTGTACGGCATCCTGCGCTACATCAGCGACGCGGTCGACGAAATCGACGGCCCGGAAGTCTATTTGGTGCCCACCTCGATCGTCTACGACCAGCTCCACGAGGTGGAGGCGATGACCACCGAGGCCTACGGCGCGACGAAGCGGCCCGAGGACTTTCGTTTCCTGGTCCGGCTGGCGCGCCAGCAGGGTGAGCGGCTCGGCCGTGCCTACCTCGACTTCGGCGAGCCGCTGCCGCTGCGCAAGCGCCTCGAGGAGCTGCGCGCCGAGGAGTCCGGGACGGGCACCGAGATCGAACGCATCGCGCTGGACGTCGAGCACCGGATCAATCGCGCCACCCCGGTCACCCCGACCGCGGTCGTGAGCCTCGCCCTGCTGGGCGCCGACCGCTCGCTGTCCATCAGCGAGGTGCTGGCCACGGTGCGACCGCTGGCGAGCTACATCGCGGCGCGGAACTGGTGCGTGGCGGGCGCCGCCGACCTGACGAACCGCTCGACCATCCGCTGGACCCTGCATCAGATGGTCGCCTCCGGCGTCGTCAACGTGTATGACGCCGGCACCGAACCGGTCTGGGGCATCGGTGCCGAGCAGCACCTGGTGGCCGCGTTCTACCGCAACACCGCGATCCACATCGTCGTCGACCGCGCCATCGCCGAAACCGCGCTGCTGGCCGCCATCGAGGACGCCGAGGGTTCGGTGGACGGTTTGGTGGAACCGGCGACGGTGCGCGACGAGGCGCTGCGCCTGCGCGAGCTGCTGAAATTCGAGTTTTTGTTCTCGGCGCGCGCGCAATTCGAGAAGGAACTCGCCGACGAGGTGCGCCTGATCGGGCGGGTGGAGGACACCAGCAAGGCGGCCAACGCGGCCGACGTGCGCGGCCTGTTGGAGAAGGCCGACCTGCTGCTGGCGCACCTGGTGCTGCGGCCGTTTCTGGACGCCTACCACATCGTCGCCGACCGGCTGGCCGCCTTCGACGACGAATCATTCGACGAGAAGGCATTTCTCGCCGAGTGCCTCGAGGTGGGCAAGCAGTGGGAGCTGCAACGCAGGATCGCCAGCGCCGAATCGAGGTCGATGGAGTTGTTCAAGACGGCGCTGCGGCTGGCCCGGCATCGGGAGCTGGTGGACGGCTTCGAGGACGTCGACGTCGCCCAGCGGCGCCGCGAGTTCGCCGACGAGATCGCCACGGCCGTCCGGCGGGTCAACACCATTGCGGGGCTCGCCGGGGCGCGATAGGCGGCGGTGCCCTGGCGGGCGATTATGCAGTTGCGCTCGACCAATGACGACGGTGTCGCCCTCCCCGGAGTCGGTGGCCGAGACTTGTCGTACCCGGCTGCGAGGATGGGGTGATGTCGTTGACTGCATCTGTTGGCGCTTGGGTGGTGAATGAGCCCACGCGTCTTGATGTGTTGTTTGAGGAGTTGGCGGAGTTGGCGGGTCAGCGCAATGCGATTGATGGGCGCATTGTGGACCTGGTCGCCGAGATCGAGCGTGATGGGCTGTGTGGCATGACCGGCGCGCGGTCGGTGGCGGCGTTGGTGGGTTGGAAGTTGGGTTTGTCGTCGACGACTGCGCACACGATCGCCACGGTGGCGGGCCGGGTCGAGGAGTTCCCGCGCTGTGCCCAGGGCATGCGGGAGGGGCGGTTGTCGCTGGATCAGGTCGGGGTGATCGCCGCGCGGGCGGGTGAGGGGTCTGATGCGCATTACGCGGGGTTGGCCGCGGTGGCCACGGTGAATCAGTTGCGCACGGCGGTCAAGCTGGAACCGCGGCCCCAGCCCGATGCCCGCCGCGAGGCGGAACGCTCGATCACCAAGACCGCCACCGAGGAGGGCAGCTGTTGGCGGATCAAACTGCCCCGCGACGAGGCGGCGAGGTTCGACGCGGCGTTGGCGTCTCATCGGGACGCGCTGATCGCCGAGTGGAAGCACGACCGCGCCGATGGGGTGTCCGATGCCGCGCCGCCGTTGCCGGGCACTGTGGAGGCGTTTCTGCGGCTGGTCGAGGCGGGCTGGGATGCTGAGGCGGCGCGCCGCCCGCACGGGCAGCACACCACCGTGGTGGTGCACGTCGACGTCGAGCGGCGCGCGGCGGCGTTGCATCTGGGTCCGTTGCTGTCCGACGCCGAGCGCCGATACCTGACCTGTGATGCCACCTGTGAGGTGTGGTTCGAGCGTGAGGGCCAGCCCATCGGGGCGGGCCGGGCGACCCGCACCGTCAACCGGCGGCTACGCCGCGCGCTCGAGCATCGCCACCGCAGCTGCGCGGTGCCCGGCTGTGGCGTGACCCGGGGTCTGCATGCCCACCACCTCCGGCATTGGGAGGACGGCGGGCCCACCGAGTTGGCCAAGCTGAAATATCGCTAAACTACCCTCATGGGGAAAGCGAAAACTCCAGCTCAGCGTGTCGGGGCGCGGTCCGCGGCGATCTACGCCCGCATCTCAGCCGATGTGGAGGGCACCGGCCTGGGGGTCGCCCGTCAACTCGAAGACTGCCGCAAGCTCGCCGCGGAGCGAGGCTGGCCGATCGGTGACGAGTACGTCGACAATGATGTCTCAGCGTATTCGGGAAAGCCGCGCCGCGAGTACGCCCGCATGCTGGATGACCTGAAATCCGGTGCGCGGGATGCGGTGATCGTCTACAACCTCGACCGGCTACATCGCCGTCCGGTCGAGTTGGAAGACTTCGTGACGCTGTGTGAGTCGGTCGGGGTGCGTGATGTCGCTACCGTGACCGCCGACATCGATTTGGGTAACGATGACGGGTTGTTCATGGCCCGGATTTTCGCCGCGTTCGCCGCCAAAGAATCTGGCCGCAAATCCGCGCGTATCCGCCGCAAGATGTTGCAGAACGCCGAAAAAGGCCTGCCGCACGGCCCGGCGCGCCCTTTCGGATACGAGCCCGACAAAATTACCCTGCGCCCTGAGGAAGCCAAGATCGTGCGGGAGATGGTCGACCGGTATCTCGCGGGTGCGTCGATCCGGTCGTTGACCATCTGGCTCAGCGACACCGGTGTGGCCCCGCCCGCGTCGAAGTCGTGGCAGACCACCACGGTGCGCAACATTTTGGCCTCCGGACGGATCGCCGGGCTCCGGGAGCATCATGGTGAGGTGATCGGCGCCGCGGCGTGGCCGGCGATCATCACCGCGGGCGAGCGCGACCGCATCCTTGCCCGGATGACTGCTCGCAGCGTCACGAAAACTCGCGCCCCGCGCACCTACCTGCTGTCGGGGATGTTGCGGTGCGGGCGGTGTGGGA
Source organism: Mycobacterium paraffinicum (assembly GCF_001907675.1). Lineage (GTDB taxonomy): Bacteria > Actinomycetota > Actinomycetes > Mycobacteriales > Mycobacteriaceae > Mycobacterium > Mycobacterium paraffinicum_A. Next base: position 10,285 of record NZ_MPNT01000004.1, on the reverse strand, counting down.
ATCGGTTGTTTTCCCAAGCCCGCCATAACAATCCGACTAACCGGGTGCGGCGCTACGTGTGTTTGAAAGGTCCCGATCACGGTGGCTGCGGGCGACTGACCGTGGTGGCGCTGCCGGTCGAGGAATTGCTCACCGATGCGGTGCTGACCCGACTGGACTCACCCCAGCTGGCAGGAGCATTAGCAGGTAGGTCCAGTGTGGACGCCGACGTCGCCGCGTTGGCCGCCCAGTTGGAGGCCGACCAGGCCCGCTTGGATGAATTGGCCGGGCTGTATGCAGAGGGGGCGGTGTCGGCGCGGGAATGGATCGCTGCCCGCGACCCCATCACCGACCGCATCGCCCGCGCCCGCCGCGACATCGCCAAGGCCACCGACACCAGTGCGGTGATGGATCTGGTGGGCTGCGGCGAGGTGCTGCGCGGTCAGTGGGATGACCTTGACATCGACCGCCAACAAGCCATCATCAAATCAGTGCTCGATCACGCCGTCATCGCACCCGGCACGCCCGGGTCGCGCAAGTTGGATATCAACCGGGTACAGCCGCATTGGCGGATTTAGAACGTCTCGTCCGTTGGGTAAACGTCTCGTCCGTCGGTACATGCCGAAACTTTGCCTTTAGAACACGTACGACTTTGCGTGTGGCGCCCGGCATTCGCTGCATTCGGGCATTCCTCGTCGGGCCAGGTTGGTGTACTTGCGTCAGGCGTGGTGTCGGGAAGCAGTCATCACGCCCGTTAGACTCAGCTCACGGGGCCTGCCGTGCTGGTCAGGACGGTTGTTTGACCCGAAGGGAGGTCAGCGGTGGCGACAAATGACCAGTTGAAGGCTCTCGTCATGAGCCACGCCGAGGGCGACGACCCCCAGTTCTACGCCGTGGCGATGCAGGTGGCTGCAAAAGCTGCACGAGCTGGGCACGCAAAGTTCGCCCAAGAACTGCGCGACCTGGTTGACGAGTTGCGTAAGCGTGGTGCAGTGAAGTCGCGGGTGGCCTCGGTGGTGCCGGTGGCGCAGCCCCGGGGTGAACTGGGCTCTCTGCTCGCTGTCAGCTATCCGGAGTCTCGACTGGCAGACCTCGTGTTATCCCCGGGTCTTGCCGAGCACCTGCGGCATGTATTGCTTGAGCAGCGTCAACGAGACATGCTTGCCCGCCACGGTCTTCGGGCCGCGGGCCGGTTGCTGCTCACCGGCCCGCCAGGGACCGGCAAGACTTCAACCGCGCGAGTTATTGCCGGCGAGTTGGGGCTTCCACTGTTTTCGGTGCGGCTGGACACAATCATCACCAAATACATGGGTGAGACGGCAGCGAAACTGCGCTTGATTTTCGATGCGCTCATCGACACGCGGGGGGTCTACTTGTTCGACGAGGTCGATGCGCTTGCCGGAGATCGGGCCGCACCCAACGACGTCGGCGAGATCCGCCGAGTCCTCAACTCCTTTCTTCAATTCCTCGAAGAGGATTCCTCGGACAGCATCATCATCGCGGCCACCAATCACCCCAAGTTGCTCGACAACGCCCTCTATCGCCGATTTGACACAGTGATGGACTTCGCACTGCCCGACGACGCGGCCACCGAGGCCGTCATCCGCAACCGACTCGCTCGGTTCCAAATCGGCAACCTGAGTTGGCCGAGGGTCGTCGCTGCCGCGCGCGGGCTCAGTCACGGAGAGATCGCGACTGCAGCAGAGAATGCGGCGAAGCGAACAGTTCTGGCTGGCCGGGCCCGGGTGCGCACCGACGACCTGGTGGCCGCCCTGCACGAACGGCCGCGTGCCAATCACCACGGCGAGTCGGCGATCTAGACGTCATGGCAGAGCGAGATCGTCCTCACCTTGTCGTGTCGGTAGCGCCAGTATCGGAGTCCTTTACGCTCGCCAGCGCTGGTGGCGGTGGCGACAAGCACGAGTTCACCGGCGATCGCAAGGGGCATGGCCGACGCCTCACTGACGAATTCAACGCCGCAGTCGCGCCTACAGCCGACGATGAGATCGAGCCTGCAGGAACCTACGTCACGTTTGTGTCGTTTCCAGATTTGGAACTGGCGTTGCAAAGTCTGGACCCGCAGCGCTCTGGTGAGCAGCCCGAGTTGGTCGCCGTCCGGGAGACGCAGACCACCGACGGGATCGTTCAGATGGCGACCGTGTACATCCCGCGGGGCAAGAAAGAGTACTTCCTCAAACGGTTGGACGCCTACGTGTCGTCTGCAGACCGGACCAAGGCTGACAATGCCGCACTAATTGAGAGTATCCAGTCGATCCGTCGAGCGACGATCCGCGAACTATGGACCGATCCCGATGAATTGTTTCCCGACGACCCCACCGAAGTCCGTTGGTGGGAGGTGTGGCTGCTTAACCGTGACCGCCGCGAACAAGCAAGATTCAGCGACTTTGTTGTCCAACACGAACTGCGCACCAGTGAGCACTATCTGGGTTTCGGTGACCGCACCGTAGTGTTGCTATACGCTTCGGCAGACCAACTGGCGCAGACGTTTCAATCAGTTGACGACATCGCCGAGTTGCGCCGACCGCACGACGTTGCCACTTTGTTGACAGAACTGCCCGCCGCCGAGCAGACCGAGTGGGTGGACGATCTGCGCGCGCGTCTACGGATGGCCGACAAGGATGCTGCGGTGGTGTGCATCCTCGACACTGGCGTGCAGGACACGCACCCTCTGCTCACCGACTCGATTGGAGCCGCGGACCTGCACGTCGCAGACCCGCGCTGGCAGACCACGCCCGTCCAATCGCACGGAACTGAGATGGCAGGCCTGGCCCTCTACGGAGACCTGCACGCCGCACTCGTCGACACCCAGCCGGTCCAATTGACTCACCGCCTGGAGTCGGTGAAGTTCTTGCCCGATAACGCCCACAACGATCGTGATCTCTACGGTGCTATCACTGCTCGCGCGGTCGACCGCCCAGAGATCCAAGCCGCCGCCCGGCGCCGCGTGTTCATGCTCGCGGTCACTGCGCGCCGCCCCTCCGTCGACGGAACTGACACCGAACCGACCACACGAATCGACACCGGCAGACCCACGTCGTGGTCGGCGGCGATCGACGCTCTGGCCTTCGGCCGGGCCATCGATGACAGCGATCCCAAGCTCACCTACCTCGACCGTGACGAGCCGCGGCGCCCGCGCCTGTTCCTCGTCTCGGCCGGCAACATCCGCGACCTTCGTGGCACCGATGATCACCTCGCTCGAAGTGATGTCGAGCCGGTCGAAGACCCCGCCCAGTCGTGGAACGCGCTCACGGTTGGCGCTTACTCCAATCGTGACGACATGTCCGGCGCACCAGCTGATTTCGCCGGCTACGTGCCGGTAGCCAAGAGGGGTGAACTATCCCCGGTCAGCCGCACGTCGGTAGTCTTTGACCGCACGAAATGGCCGTTCAAACCCGATGTGGTCGCTGATGGCGGCAACGTCGCAGTATCACCGGACCGCACAGACGTTGATACGCCGCCCAATCTCGCTCTGCTCACAACCCGCCTCCAACGCCCGGGACACGGTTTCTTCACCGCGACGCGAGACACCTCGGCCGCCACCGCTCAGGTCGCAGCCATCGCCGGCAATCTCTCCCAGGCCTACCCGCAGCTGCGCCCCGAGACCATCCGCGGGTTGATCGTGCACTCGGCTCAGTGGACCGACGCCATGCGCAACCGCTTCAACACCGAATCGAACAAGACTCGCCTCGCCAGCCTGCTGCGCCGCTACGGGATGGGTGTACCCGACGCGGCCCGCGCACTGCGTAGCGCCACCGATGCGCTCACCCTCATCGCAGAGGCCCGAATCCATCCCTACGAGCGCGACCGCGACAGCAACTCAGGCAAAGTGCGGGAGATGAATCTCCACCAACTGCCATGGCCGACCGAAATACTCGAAGGGCTAGGCGAAACCGAAGTACGCATGCGCGTGACCCTGTCCTACTTCGTTGAACCCAACCCTTCCAGCCGCGGCTGGACGGGCCGCTATATCTATCCCTCCCATGGCCTACGGTTCGCCACCCGACGCCCGGAGGACAACATCGAATCGTTCCGCCAGCGCATCAACACCCGCGCACGTATCGACGGGCAACGCCCACCTGCACTCGACACCGAGAAAGGCTGGTTCTTCGGCAGCAACCTGCAGCAGGCCCCCGGCTCACTACACACCGACATCTGGACAGGTCCAGCCGCCAACCTCGCCAGCAAGGGAGCCATCGCCGTGTACCCGGTCGCGGGATGGTGGAAAAACCAACGCAAATACGACCAAAGCAACCACGGCGTTGACTACTCACTCATCGTCAGCATCGAATCCCCACACGTCGACGTTGACCTATGGGCTCCCGTCGCCCAACAGATCAGCACAACCGTCGAAATCCAAACCTAGCCAAGCTTTTATGCCGCTGTATTCCGCGCATTACCAAATCTAGCAATGTTCACTTGCGAACCCTGATAGGAACGGTCGACGATCCCTTTGGGTATCGACGAAGGGCTCAACGGACTGACCGAGCAATCTCCTGGTGCAGGAGTATTCGCGGGATCCGCATCCTACTTCCAGAGAACGCCGTCTGCGTGCACGGTTGTGCAATTTTCACTGGTCACCTTCGACTATTCGTTGACTGGCAGTTGATGTCAAGGCTCGAACCGGGGGTTCGCCCGCCTGCGGCGCCGGCCCTGACATCAATTGCCAGCCAACAGCATTGGACCGCTGTGACCAGGCGAGGAAACAGCGTCAGAATGTGACGGCCTGGTCGCACTGAGCTGACGCTGTGCCGCGCCTTACCGCAGCAGGGTGGCGATGTCAGCGAGGACAGCCGGGTTGGTGATGGTGACCGCGACGTGCTGGCGTTCACAGGATTCGACAAGCCAGGCGGTGAATTCTTGACGACTGTAAGACTTTCCAGTCTGCCTATCCGCGGATCGCACCTCCCGGCTAGCCATCGGGTACCTCGACAGGAAGATCACCACGCTGGTGCAATAGTGCTTCGCGGGCAGTGCGGCGCCGGTCGATCCGACGTAGCGCCGCGCTGACGATGAGGGTGCGCTCACCGAGGCTGGCGTGACCGGCGCGGTCGAACTCCCACGCCACCAGATCATTGCCATCATCGCCGTGTCGACGATCCGGATTATGCTTGTGTTCAGTAGATTTCGCGTAGCGTTCGCGGGTCCAAGTGGCACGGCGTTGCCGTAGTGCGGTCATGGTGGTCGAGTAGCGGCGGGACTTGCTGGTGATGTGCCCGCGGAACCCGAGGGTGTGCAGCCACCGCCGAATACCCGACACTCCGTTGTCAGCGAGGTCGCTGATGGTGGTCAGGATGGCCCGCACATGCTCGGATACATCCAGGTCGGGTATCGATTCGGTGGACAGCCGGCGGACGCTGATCCCGAGATCGGCCAAAGATTTAGTCACGTATTTGGCCAGATAGCGAGCAACCCGCCGGCCCGACAGTGCCCGGCTATCCGGTGAACAATGTTCTGCTGTCAGCGCATTCGTCGAGTTAGTGGGTGCGGTGATGGGTTGGGTATCGATTTGGGGACCGAAGGCGATCACCCGCACGCCGCCCTCGGTGGTGGGGTCGTGGACGGTGAGGGTGACGGTACGGGCGGCGTGCTGGATGATCATCGCGAGTTCGGTTGCACTGATTGGTGATTCCCAACCGGTCTGATCGGGATCCTCGTAGGGGTCGAGGCGGATCAGGGCGTGGATGTGCGGGATGGCGCGGGCTTGCATTTCGACGACTTTGAGAAAGCTGACCCGCACGTCATCCGGATCGGCCCCGGCGGCTTTCAGATGCCTGCGGAGTGCTCGCCGCAGGGTGATGGTGAATCGTCGCCACAGCTCAGGCAGATGCCAGGTGAACAGCACATGCCCGAAATAGTCGTAGCATTCCCGGCAGAGCGGCTGGCCAACCTGTGGATCGGTGTGGTCGTGGATAGTGCTGCACCACAATGGATTTCTATGTGAACAGCGCCGGTAGCCACCGATGCGGTCATGATCGCGGCACACACCGTGTCGGGATCCGCTGGGGTCTGTGGGTGTGGTGGTGTGGACGGCCCCGAAGCTGGGGGCGGTCAGCGTGAGAAACACTTGCGGACGATCAGCGACGGCGGCGGGCATGTCGTGGTGGCCGCCCGCGGCGCCGGCGTGCACGAGTTGCCACGTGTCGCGGGCGTAGAGGTCTGAGCAGGAGGGGCAGATGTGGGCGCGGCGGTTGTTGCACCGGGTCCACACCACCTGCTGGCGTCCGTAGTCTTCGGTGCCCGTGAGTTGGATGGGATGGGCACAGAACCCGACGGATTCCGCGCGTCGCCACCAGGATTCGTATCCCATCGAGGAGGCGCGGCGCACCATCTCATCGACCACCCGGGTGGTGTCGACCGTGTCCGGAATGCCTGGCAGGGCGAGCTGGGCCGGTGGTGTGGAGCTATTCACCGCTGGCACCTCTGTTGGTGTCACTGTCGCCCGTCGTTGAGGCCTGGTCGCCACTGGGCCGGCGCGCGGGGCGGCGGAATCGGGCCGCGAGGGTGGTGATGTCGTGGTCGGTGACGTGGAAGGCGCGTACCCGCACGGATTGGGTGCTGCCGTCGATGAGCATGTAGCCCACACCGGGGGTGGCATCGGGGATGCGGTCGCATTCCGCCCCGGCATCACGTGCTCCTTGTCCCAGCACCATGGTGGTTTGGGTGGCTTCGGTCAGCCGCAACCCGATCCGCACGGTGAACAGTTGCCGGACCGGCAGGGTGTCTTTGGCGGGGTCTTGCACTGCGGCCACCACCGAGATCCCCACCGCGCGGCCTTGGGAGAGCAGTAGCCCGAGCAGTTGTTCGATTTCGGTGCGGATCTTGCGGTCGGTCACATACGCGGTGAGCGCGGCGATCTCATCGATCAGGACCACAAACAGCGGGTCGGCCGGTGTCGGGGTGTGCAGGCGGGTGTGGCCGCGCAGACGATTTGCGCGGGCGTGCATCACGTTCACGAGCTGGCGCAGGAGTTGGAGGGTGGTGTCGGTGGCGTCGTGGCTGAACACGGTGAACATGGGTGCGCCGGCGCCCAGTTCCATGCCGCCTTTGGGGTCGATGACACACAGCCGGACCAGCCCGGTCTTGATCGCGGGGGCGATCCCGGCGATCAGGGACCACAGCACGCTGCCTTTGCCCGCGCCGGTGGCCCCGGCGACCAGGAGGTGATGCCCGAGCAGCGGCATCTGCCAGTGGTGGCGGGTTTCGGTGATCCCGACCCGCACCGATCCCAGATCCACCGGAGTCGACGATGTAGGCATGGGCAGCGCGATCGGTTCGGCCAGCACGTCCCCGCGCATCAGCGCGATGCGTAGTTCCCCGGGTGTGGTGGCGGTGATGGTGATCCGGTCGGCGCGCCAGGCCGCGGCCAGCGCCTCGGATTGTTGGTGCCAGTTAGTTAGGGATTGGCCGGTGACGATCCGCACCGCCAACACATCGGTGGTTCTACCGATCGTGACGGTGCGCAGGGTCGGAGTCAGGGTGCGCTCACCAAGTTTGGCGGTCAGGCCGTGCAGGGTGCACGTCGATTCCCAGGTGCGGGTGTAGCGCGACCAGGTCAACCAGCGGCGCCGTACAGGTTCGGTCACCCACGAGCAAAACGAGCCTGGGTCTAGCCAAGCCCACCCCATATATCCGGCGCCGAACGCGATGGCACCGACGATCCCGGCGCGGGGTCCGTGGGTGATGCCGAGAGTGAGGCTGGCGATGATCGGGACACTGATCGCTGGGAACAGCACGGCCCACCACAGCAGATATCCCGCGGCGGTCAACAGTGATATGACCAGATCGCCGAACCAGTCGTCATTGTCCGATTGAGTGTTGTTGGTGTTCTTATTGTTTGATGCCATGACGGTGTGTTCTCCGTGTGTGCGTGGACGAGCCAGTGGTCGACGGCGGACCCGGGCCGAGGCGCGGCACGTGCTGGTGTCGCGCCTCGGCAGCGGGTGCTATTTCTGGGTGCGCGACCCCGGCTCACCCGCCGGGGCGCCGGCTGTGGCGCCGGTGATGGCATCAGCGCGGAAGGCCACACCACTGCGATCGCCTTGCGCCCACGGGATGGCCACCAGGCTGGTCACCGAGACCGGTTGGGTGACCCCGACGTTCGGGTCACCGGCCACCGTCACATTGAGCACTTCGCCGCCAGTGTCATCCAACGCCAGCAACTGCACCGAATGCTGCGGCAGCCCGGTGGCAGTGTCGATTTTGGGGCTGCCGGTCTCAAAGTTCAGCCGCGGCTCAGCCGCACGGGTGACGATGAACCGTGTCCCTGACGTATCGATTCTCAAACGCATTGTCCTGTAGTTCCTTTCGTGAACCGTATGCGCCCTTGCGGCGCTGAACTCAGTTCACGTGGACACCACCGACGTAGCCAGGGACATCTAGCGGCATTGCCGACATCGCCGGCGACATTCCGGACACCACCGGGACATACCCGTGGACATCACGTGGGCATCACCGCCGCGGGGTGGCACCACGCGCATGGCAAACTAGACGCCACGCGCTGGCGATACACGGAGACGACACGGAAAGATGTGCGCTGAGACGATGGACGATCACGACGGCAAGGCGGCCGCGATCCCCAACAATCGCCTCATGCAGCGGCTGCAGGCCAAGGGACTGTCCCCGCAGCGCTTTGCCACCGCGATGAGCGTGGATGTCAAGACGGTGCGCCGCTGGCTGTCCAACACCAACTACAACATCCGCGAGGACAACGCGCGGCGCGCAGCCACGCTGCTGGGCTGCACGCCGCACGATCTGTGGCCCAATCAGTACTCGCCTACTATGGCGAGCGCATTGGCGACCATGTCACCAAGTGGCCCGTTCACCGCGACCCTGTATGCCAGCCGCACCCAGCTACCGATCAGCGCGTGGCAGCAGCATTTCGCCGACGCCACCACCAGCATCGACATCCTCGTGCTGGCCGCCACGTTCCTGTTCGACACCCTCGACGGATTCCTCGACACCCTGCTCGACGCCGCCGCCCGCGGCGTGGCGGTGCGATTCCTCGTCGGCGACCCCGACACCGCCACCATGATCCTGCGCGGCGTGGAGGAAGGGATCGGTGAAGCCGTCATCGCCCGCTGCCGCACCTCAGTCGAGCTGCTCGCCCCACACGCCGGCACCCCGGGACTGGACATCCGCACCCACGACACCACGCTCTACACATCCATCTTTCGGGTCGATGACGCCATGATCGTCAACTTCCACATCTACGGCTCACCCGGACGCAACAACCCCGTACTCGTACTGTCCCGTCACCACGAACCCCGGCTCTGGGCCACCCTCGAAGAGGCCTTCACCCAGGTGTGGGACCACGCCACACCCCTAACGACGAAAGGCTGACCCGCCGATGCGCACCGACTACTACAACGACCCCAACGCCCCACGGCCTAACAGTGTCGTCCCCTCGGCTTCGGCGATCGTCGCTGACGAACGCGGTCGAATTTTGCTGATCAAACGCCGCGACAACACCCTGTGGGCGCTACCCGGCGGCGGACACGACATCGGCGAGACCATCGAACAAACCGCTGTGCGCGAAGTCAAAGAGGAAACCGGGCTCGACGTCGAAATCACCGGCCTGGTCGGTGTCTACACCAACCCGCGGCACGTCGTGGCATTCACCGATGGCGAAGTCCGCCAACAATTCTCCTTGTTGTTCACCACCAGGGTGCTCGGTGGTGAGCTGGCCATCGACCACGAAAGCACCGACATCGCCTGGACTGATCCCGACGACATCGCCGACCTGGACATGCATCCCTCGATGCGTCTGCGGATCGAGCACTACCTGCAACACCGCGACAGCCCCTACCTCTGCTAACCCCATGCAGGGGTTACAGCCAGCCGCGCACCCGACCCACCGCCGCCAGCAACTCCTCGCGGCCAGCATCGACCGCCCGGTGCACCGGATCCTGCGGTCCATAACGCGCCAACACCTCACGCAGGCGGTCCTCAGCTGATACCGGCGTGCCGTCAGGTCCGGTCGTCAAATCGCAAAACGTCAACGCATCCATCACATCGCGCGGCGGTTGGACGAAAGCCCCTAAACCGGAGACGCCACGCTCGGATGCCTCCAGGTGCGCGCCGGTATGAAACGCCACCAACGACGCGACCAGCTCCCCGAAACCGGCCGACCGGACGAACACCGCGCCATCGAGCGGATGAAGTTGCGTCCAGCAGAGTGGTGTACGAGCCGGTGATGACCGGCGTGTCGTAGCCGGATGAATGAAGGTCATCGCGTGATTCTTCGAGGGACCGACCAAAGTCACTCGAGCAAAGGAATCAACGCGAT